>UCLR01000008.1 GCA_900473415.1 Hyphomicrobiales bacterium | reverse complement strand
GTCTCGTGGGCTCGGCGGGGGCGGCGGGCTATGGGCCCTTCCATGTCGGCACCGATATCGGCGGCTCGATCCGCCTGCCGGCGGGCTGGTGCGGCCTCGTCGGATTGAAGCCGAGCTTCGGGCGCGTGCCGATCGACCCGACCTATTATGGACGCGTCGCCGGGCCGATGACGCGGACGGTCATCGATACCGCGCTGATGATGCAGGAATTGTCGAAGCCCGATGCGCGGGACGGCATGAGCCTGCCGCCGCAGGAGATCGACTGGCTTGCGCTCGATGGCGATGTGAAGGGCCTGCGCCTCGGGCTGCAGCTCGACGCGGGCTTCGGCCTGCCCGTCGGGCCGGAGACGAAGGCTGCGATCGAGGCTGTGGCCAAGGCCTTCGCTGACGCCGGTGCCATCGTCGAGCCGGTCGAGCCCCATATCACGCGNNGGGCTCGACGAATTCTGGCGCCAGCGCTCCTGGGTCGAGATCGCTGCCCTTCCGCCCGAGAGGCAGGCCAAGGTGCTGCCTTACATCTTTGCCTGGGCCGAGCGCGGCAAGGGGCTGACGGGAGCCCAGGTCTATCGCGGCATGAGCCAGATGCTGGCGATGCGCGACGCCTCGCTGAAGGCGATCCTGCCTTTCGATTTCATTCTCTCGCCGGTCTCGCCGGTGGCGAGCTATGCCGCCGACTGGGCCTCGCCGACCAATGACCCTGCCAAGCCGCTGGAGCACATCTCCTTCACCGTCGCGGCGAACATGTCGGACCAGCCGGCGATCTCGGTCCATGCCGGGCTGACGGCGAACGGGCTGCCGATCGGGCTGCAGATCACCGGCAAGCGCTTCGACGATCTCGGCGTGCTGCGGCTGGCGCGGGCCTGGGAGGCGATGCGCGGGCCGATCCTGTGGCCGGCTGTTCCCGCATGAGGGCTTTTGAACGAACCGCTCCATCATCCCGGGCTTGACCCGGGATCCATCGTTGGGCCCGGCGCTCTGCGATGGATCCCGGATCGGCGCGGCTAAAGCCGCTTGTCCGGGATGACGCGGTGTTTCCGCACGAACGAGAACCAGAGGAAACGTCATGGACCTGCAGCTCACGGGAAAACGCGCGCTGGTGACCGGCGGCAGCAAGGGCATCGGCCGCGCCGTCGCCCGGCAGCTTGCGCTCGAAGGTGTCGACGTGGTCATCGCCGCGCGCAACGAGACCGAGATCAAGGATGCCGCCGCGGCGCTGGCAGCCGAGACCGGGCGGAAGGTCGTTGGCCTCACGGTTGACACCAGCGACGACGCCTCGGTGAAGGCCGTGGTCGCCGGCGCGGTGGCCGCGCTGGGCGGGCTCGACATCCTCGTCAATGCGGCGGCCAAGCCGGGGGGCCAATCGGCGCCGCCGAAGCTTGCCGAGATCACCGATGCCCTGTTCTGGGACGATGTGAACGTCAAGGTGATGGGCTATCTGCGGATGGCGCGGGAGGCTGCGCCGCATATGGCCGCCAATGGTTGGGGCCGGATCATCAGTATCAGCGGGCTCGCCGCGCGCTCGACCGGCTCGACCATCGGGTCGATCCGCAATGTCGCCGTCTCGGCGCTGACCAAGAACCTGGCCGACGAGCTCGGGCCGCAGGGCATCAACGTCACCGTCGTGCATCCCGGCCTCACGAGGACCGAAAAGACGCCTTCGGTCGTCGCGGCGCGCGCCGCGGCGAGCGGGAAGAGTGCGGCGGAGGTCGAACGCGGCATGGCGTCCAGCGTCGCCATCGGCCGGCTGGTCGACGCAGCCGAGGTCGCCGACATCGTCGCCTTCCTCGCCTCGCCCCGCAGCGTCGCGATCAATGGCGATGCAATCGCCTGCGGCGGCGGCATCAGGGGCGCGATTCATTATTGATGATGAACCGCCGTCATGCTCGGGCCTGACCCGAGCATCTCGTGACGAAAAGGCGCCCTTTCCTGCAAGGGATTCTCGGGTCCGCGCTTCGCTTCGCCCGAGAATGACGCGCGTGGCTAGAACAGCGCCGTCGGCGCGAACTGGGCGAGGACCATCAGCGCGACGCCGAAAAGGCCGAGGCCGGCGCCGGTCCAGGCCAGCAGCCCGACGCCGGTGATGATCGCCGCCGAGGAGATGACGATCGCGATCTGGAGCAGGCCCGAGGCGATGTCAAACTTGTCGTCGCGGGCGGCGGCCACATCACGCTGAGCCTCGGCGGCCTTGGCGCGGGCGGCGAGCTCCTTGCGCCCTTCATTGGTCTCCGGCTCGGAATCGTAGCGTGCGGCGGTCTGCTTCCAGCTCTCGATGCGCTTGCTCATCCGGGCGCGGGCGGCCTCGTCGGTGACGGCGGCGAGCTCGACCTCCATCGCCTCGACGGCGGTGCGCAGGGTCGTGCCGCGGATGGTCTTGGCCTGGAAGAAGGCCCAGAGATTGGAGGCTTCGATGTTCTTGGCGACGGCTTCCTGCTCGGCATTGCCGCCGCCGATCTCGGAGAAGGCGAGCATCAGGGCGAGCAGTGCGATCAGCAGCGCGATGCGCTTGTTGCCGCCTTCGGGGGTCTCATGGTGGCCGGACACGAATCACCTCGTTGGGAGCGTTCGCGCGGCTGTTTAAGGCTTTCCGTAAGGGCAGCAAGCCGATTTTCGCGTCGATGCGCTCGATTGCCGCGCGTCCTATCGGACGCGAAGTGGCGATCTGGCCTTTTGTTTCAGCATCGGATTTTTCCGAAAGTGGATTCCACTTTTCGGTCCGATGCTCTAGCGGCCCGCACGCGGATGGGCGGCGTCGTAGGCCGCCATCAGCCTTGTGGAATCGATGCGGGTGTAGATCTGCGTGGTCGAGAGCGAGGCGTGGCCGAGCAATTCCTGAATGGCGCGCAGATCGCCGCCGCGGCCGAGCAGATGGGTTGCGAAGGAATGGCGCAGGGAATGCGGCGTGGCGGATGAGGGCAGGCCGAGCGCGCCCCTCAAGGACTCGACCGCGAGCTGGATGATACGCGGCGAGAGCGGGCCGCCCTTGGCGCCGAGGAAGAGCGGGCCGTCGGGCGGCAGCCGCCAGGGGCAGAGCCTGAGATAGTCGCCGATCGCCTCGACCACGACCGGCAGCACCGGCACCATGCGGGTCTTGTTGCCCTTGCCGGTGACGGTGAGGCTGTCGGACCCGCCGGTCGGCGCCTGGCCGCGGGTCAGCGAAAGCGCTTCCGAGATGCGCAGGCCGCAGCCGTAAAGCAGGCTCAGCACCGCGGCGTCGCGCGCCAGGACCCATTGCTCGCGCTCTTCGCCGGCGCGGGTGTCGGCGTTGGCGACGGCGCGGGCGGCGCGGGGCTCAAGCGGGCGCGGCAGGGACTTGCCGAGGCGGGGACCGCGCGTCGCGGCGAACGCGGCGGCGGTGAGCTTGCCGCTCTGCTCGCCGAAACGGGCGAAGGAGCGCAACGCCGCGAGCTGGCGCATCAGGGTGCGGTTGCCGACACCGTCGCGCCGGCGCTGCCCGAGGAAGGCGCGCAGGTCGACGGGCTTCAGCGCGGCGATGTCGGCGAGTGTGGGTGCGCCGCCGATATGGCCGTTGAGGAAGGCCACGAACTGGCCGAGGTCGCGGCCATAGGCCTCCAGCGTCTTCGCAGAGAGACGCCGCTCGGCTTCGAGATGCGAAAGCCAGTCGCGCCGTAAGCTGTCGAGATCGGTCATGGCGGCAGGATGACGCTCCCGCCTTAACAGGTCGCGAATCGGTGCTAGAGACGGGTGGATGGACGAGACGGCGGACATGGTCGAAGGCGGCACGGTCGATGTGCTGATCCCGCTCGGGCTCGACCAAGCCTATAGCTACGCGGTGCCGGCGGGGCTGAAGCTCGGCCCCGGCGATGTGGTGCAGGTGCCGCTCGGTCCGCGCGAGACGGTCGGCGTCGTCTGGGACACCGGCAGCGGGCGCGGCGGCAATCTCAAGAAGGTCACCGGCAAGCTCGACATGCCGCCGCTCGATGCGGCGTTGATGAAGCTCGTCGACTGGGTCGCCTGGTACACGCTGGCGCCGAAGGGCTCGGTGCTGGCGCTGGCGCTGAAGCGCCCGCCGGACGATACGCCGGAGCGGCCGAAGCTCGGCGTCCGGCTTGCAGGTGCGCCGCCGGCGCGGATGACGCCGGCCCGCGCGAGAGCGATAGCGGCGGCGGAAGGGGGGCTCCTGATCGCAAAGTCGGCTTTGGCCGAGGCGGCCTCGGTGAGCGCCGCTGTGATCGATTCCCTGGTCGATGCCGGCACCTTCACGGTCGAGGCCTTGCCACGCGAGGCGATCGCGGCGCTGCCCGATCCTGAGCATGCCGTGCCGGAACTCTCGGAGGGGCAGAGAGAGGTGGCGCAGGCGCTGGTCGCGGCGGTGGAGGCGCACAAGTTCAGCGTCGCGCTGCTCGAAGGCGTCACGGGCTCGGGCAAGACCGAGGTCTATTTCGAGGCGGTGGCGGAGGCGATCCGGCAGGGGCGCCAGAGCCTGATCCTGATGCCCGAGATCGCGCTGACGGCGCAGTTCATCGACCGCTTCGAGGCGCGCTTCGGGGTGAGGCCGGGCTTATGGCACTCCGCCGTGACCGGACGGCGGCGCGAGCGGCTGCAAGCTGCTATTGCTTCGGGCGAGGCGAGGGTGGTGGCGGGCGCACGTTCGGCGCTGTTCCTTCCCTACAAGGACCTCGGGCTGATCGTCGTCGATGAGGAACACGAGGCCGCCTACAAGCAGGATGACGGCGTCACCTACCACGCCCGCGACATGGCGGTGGTGCGTGGGCGGATCGAGAACGCGTCGGTGGTCCTGGCATCCGCGACACCCTCGCTCGAAACGCGCGTCAACGCCGAGCGCGGGCGCTATGTCCATTTGAAGCTTCCCGAGCGCTTCGGCGGGCGCGAGCTGCCAAAGCTCGGGCTGATCGACCTGCGTCGCGACAAGCCGGAGCGCGGGCGCTGGCTCTCCGGCGGCCTGATCAAGGCGGTCGAGGCCAATCTGGAGGCCAGGGAGCAGTCGCTTCTCTTCCTCAACCGGCGTGGCTATGCGCCGCTGACGCTGTGCCGCGATTGCGGGCATCGCTTCCAGTGCCCGAACTGCTCGGCCTGGCTGGTGGACCATCGCTTCCGCCGGGCACTGGTCTGCCACCATTGCGGCCACGTCGAGCGCAGGCCGCATGAATGCCCGCAATGCCACCAGCAGGAGAGCCTGATGGCGTGCGGACCCGGCGTCGAGCGGCTCGCGGAGGAGGTCGCGACGCTTTTTCCACAGGCGCGTTCCATCGTGCTTTCCAGCGATTTCCCCGGCGGGACCGAGCGGCTGAAGCAGGAGCTGATGGCGGTAGCGGAGGGCGACTTCGACATCGTCATCGGCACCCAGCTCGTCGCCAAGGGCCACAACTTCCCCGGCATGACGCTGGTCGGGGTGATCGATGCCGATCTGGGCCTGACCTCGGGCGATCCGCGCGCGGCCGAGCGCACCTTCCAGGTGCTGCGGCAGGTGACGGGCCGCGCAGGGCGGGGCGAGAAACCCGGCCGTGCCCTGCTCCAGACGCATGACCCGGACCATCCGGTGCTGAAGGCGCTGATCTCCGGCGACCCGGAGCGGTTTTATGCCGCAGAGGAAGCTTCGCGGGAGGCTGCGGGGCTGCCGCCCTTCGGACGGCTGGCGGCGCTGATCGTTTCGGCGAACAGCCAGGCGGAGGCCGAAAGTCACGCCCGCGCGCTTGCGCGCTGTGCGGAGGCCGGCGACGGAATCATGGTGCTGGGGCCGGCGGAAGCGCCGCTGGCGGTGCTGCGCGGGCGCCACCGCATGCGCCTGATCGTCCGCACGGCACGCGACATCAACCTGCAGGATTACCTGCGCGGCTGGCTGAAACGGGCGCCCAAGGCCAAGGGCTCGGTCCGGGTCGCGGTCGACGTCGATCCGCAAAGCTTCCTTTGAAGCACTGAAAGGAGCGGTAAAAATGCCGCTTATGATGGCGACTAGCGATTGCGTGGTCCGGAACCACATGCTAGGGCACCGCCACATTTCGGTCGCGAAGCCGTCTTTCCGGCTTCGCACCATGACACTCGCAGCGCCGGGACCCTGCACTCCACCTTCTGCTGAAGAAGGTCGCTGGTGCGGACCCTTGAAACGAGAGACGTGACGCGTGGCTGAAGGCGGATCGCAGGGGACATTGGTGTCGGGCGTAGCTCAGCGCTACGCCACCGCTCTGTTCGAGCTGGCTGAGGAGAGCGGCGCTATCGATGCCGTCGCCGCCGCGCTCGATGCCTTCAATGGCCTGATCAAGGGGAGCCCGGACCTCGCCCGCCTGATCGAGAGCCCGGCCTTCACGGCCGAGGAGCAGGTCGGCGCGATCAAGGCCGTGCTCGAGAAGGCCGGCATCTCCGGCATCGCCGCCAATTTCATCGGACTGGTCGCCAGCAAGCGCCGCCTCTTTGCGCTGCCGGGCATGATCACGGCCTATAAGCGTCTCGTCGCCGAGGCCAAGGGCATCGTCTCCGCCGAGGTGACGGTCGCTGTGGCGCAGTCGGCCAAGCGCGTCGACGAGATCCGCGCGGCGCTGAAGGGCGTCGCCGGCAAGGATGTCGACGTCGCGATCAAGGTCGATCCGGCGCTGATCGGCGGTCTCATCGTCAAGATGGGCTCCCGCATGGTCGACGCCTCGCTGAAAACCAAGCTCAATTCAATTCGTCTTGCCATGAAAGAGGTCGGCTGATGGACATCCGCCCCGCTGAAATCTCCGCCATCCTGAAGGCTCAGATCTCGAATTTCGGCTCGGAAGCTTCGGTCACCGAAGTCGGCCAGGTTCTCTCCGTCGGTGACGGCATCGCCCGCGTCTACGGCCTCGACAAGGTCCAGGCCGGTGAGATGGTCGAGTTCGAGTCCGGCGTGCGCGGCATGGCGCTCAACCTCGAGAGCGACAATGTCGGCGTCGTGATCTTCGGTTCCGACCGCGAGATCAAGGAAGGCCAGACCGTCAAGCGCACCGGCGCCATCGTCGACGTTCCGGTCGGCAAGGAGCTGCTCGGCCGCGTCGTCGACGCGCTCGGCAACCCGATCGACGGCAAGGGCCCGATCAAAGCCAAGACCCGCGCCCGCGTCGACGTCAAGGCGCCCGGCATCATTCCGCGCAAGTCGGTCCATGAGCCGATGGCGACCGGCCTCAAGGCCATCGACGCGCTGATCCCGATCGGCCGCGGCCAGCGCGAGCTCATCATCGGCGATCGCCAGACCGGCAAGACCGCCGTCGCGCTCGACACGATCCTGAACCAGAAGTCGCTGAACCAGGGCACCGACGAGGGTCAAAAGCTCTACTGCGTCTACGTCGCCATCGGTCAGAAGCGCTCCACGGTTGCCCAGTTCGTCAAGGTGCTCGAAGAGCGCGGCGCGCTGGAGTACTCGATCGTCGTGGCGGCCACCGCCTCGGACGCCGCCCCGATGCAGTTCCTCGCGCCCTTCGCCGGCTGCGCCATGGGCGAGTTCTTCCGCGATAACGGCATGCATGCCGTCATCATCTACGACGACCTCTCCAAGCAGGCCGTCGCCTACCGTCAGATGTCGCTGCTGCTGCGGCGCCCGCCGGGCCGCGAAGCCTATCCGGGCGACGTGTTCTATCTCCACTCCCGCCTGCTCGAGCGCGCCGCCAAGATGGGCAACGCTGCCGGCAATGGCTCACTGACGGCGCTGCCGGTCATCGAGACGCAGGCGAACGACGTCTCGGCCTATATCCCGACCAACGTGATCTCGATCACCGACGGCCAGATCTTCCTGGAGACGGACCTGTTCTACCAGGGCATCCGCCCGGCCGTGAACGTCGGCCTCTCGGTGTCGCGCGTCGGCTCCTCGGCGCAGACCAAGGCCACCAAGAAGGTCGCCGGCAAGATCAAGGGCGAGCTCGCCCAGTATCGCGAGATGGCCGCCTTCGCCCAGTTCGGCTCGGACCTCGATGCGGTCACGCAGCGCCTGCTGAACCGCGGCGCCCGCCTGACCGAGCTCCTGAAGCAGCCGCAGTTCTCGCCGCTGAAGATGGAAGAGCAGGTCGTCGTGATCTATGCCGGCGTCAACGGCTATCTCGACCCGCTTCCGGTCAACAAGGTCCGCGCCTTCGAGGACGGCCTCCTGGCGCTGGTTCGCGGCAAGCATGCCGACCTGCTGAACGAGATCGGTTCCTCGAAGGACCTGTCGGACGCCAATGCGGCGAAGCTGAAGGGCATCGTCGAGGGCTTCGCGAAGTCCTTCGCCTGATCGTCATTGCGAGCGCAGCGAAGCCATCCGGCCGCGCTGCGCACGCCCTCTGGATTGCTTCGTCGCTGTGCTCCTCGCGAGTGACGGATAGGGGATCGAGAACGGATGCCGTCTCTCAAGGACCTACGTAACCGCATCGCCTCGGTGAAGGCGACGCAGAAGATCACCAAGGCCATGCAGATGGTCGCGGCCGCAAAGCTGCGCCGTGCGCAGTCGGCCGCCGAGGCCGCGCGCCCCTATGCCGAGCGCATGGAGACGGTGCTCGCCAACCTCGCTTCCGGCGTCACCGGTTCGAGCGCGCCGCGCCTCATCGCCGGCACGGGCTCCGACAAGGTGCATCTGCTGCTGGTCTGCACCGCCGAGCGCGGCCTGTGCGGCGCCTTCAACTCCTCGATCGCGAGGCTCGCCCGCGACAAGGCGAATGCGCTCAAGGCCGACGGCAAGACGGTCAAGATCATCTGCGTCGGCAAGAAGGGCTATGACATCCTTCGTCGCCAGTTCGCCAGCGAGATCATCGAGTTCATCGACCTGCGCGAGTTCAAGCAGGTCGGCTTCGTCAACGCCGAGGCGATCGCGCAGAACGTTCTGTTGCGCTTCGAGAATGGCGAGTTCGACGTCGCGACGCTGTTCTTCTCGCGGTTCCGCTCGGTGATCGCCCAGATCCCGACGGCGCAGCGCATCATCCCGGCCGAGATTCCGGAAGGCACGAAGCAGACCGACGCGGTCTACGACTACGAGCCGGAAGAGAGCGAGATTCTCGAGACGCTGCTGCCGCGCAACCTGACGGTTCAGATCCTGCGGGCGCTCCTCGAGAACGCCGCCTCCGAGCAGGGCGCGCGCATGTCGGCGATGGATTCCGCCACGCGCAATGCCGGCGAGATGATCAAGAAGCAGACCACGCTCTACAACCGCTCGCGCCAGGCGATGATCACGAAGGAACTGATCGAGATCATCTCCGGCGCGGAAGCGCTATAACCGCCTAGACTTCAAGCCGGCGGCCCCGCCGCTGGCAGCCGAAACATCCGAATGCGCTAGTCCCGAGGTTCCACCATGGCCAAAGCCGCTACCAAGACCACCAAGACGAAGACCGCCGAGAAGCCCGCCAACACCGGCACCGGCCGCGTTGCCCAGGTTATCGGCGCCGTCGTCGACGTGCAGTTCGATGGCGCCCTGCCGGAGATCCTGAACGCGCTCGAGACCGAGAACCTCGGCAACCGCCTCGTCCTCGAGGTCGCCCAGCACCTCGGCGAGAACACGGTCCGCACCATCGCGATGGACTCGACCGAAGGTCTGGTTCGCGGCCAGTCGGTCACCGACACCGGCGCTCCGATCGCCGTTCCGGTCGGCGACGAGTGCCTCGGCCGCATCATG
Source organism: Hyphomicrobiales bacterium (assembly GCA_900473415.1). Taxonomy (GTDB): domain Bacteria; phylum Pseudomonadota; class Alphaproteobacteria; order Rhizobiales; family Beijerinckiaceae; genus Allobosea. Next base: position 195,347 of record UCLR01000008.1, on the reverse strand, counting down.
AACGTCATCGGCGAGCCGGTGGACGAAGCCGGCCCGATCCTGACCGCCAATACCCGCGGTATCCACCAGCCGGCCCCGGCCTATGCCGAGCAGGCGACCGAGGCGCACATCCTCGTCACCGGCATCAAGGTCGTCGACCTGCTGGCTCCCTACGCCCGAGGCGGCAAGATCGGCCTGTTCGGCGGCGCCGGCGTCGGCAAGACCGTGCTGATCATGGAGCTGATCAACAACGTCGCGAAGGCCCACGGTGGCTACTCCGTGTTCGCCGGCGTCGGCGAGCGCACCCGCGAGGGCAACGACCTCTATCACGAGATGATCGAGTCGAACGTCAACAAGGATCCGAAGGAGAACAATGGTTCGACCGCCGGCTCCAAGTGCGCGCTGGTCTATGGCCAGATGAACGAGCCGCCGGGCGCCCGCATGCGCGTCGCGCTCTCGGGCCTGACCGTCGCCGAGCACTTCCGCGACCAGGGCCAGGACGTGCTGTTCTTCGTCGACAACATCTTCCGCTTCACGCAGGCGGGCTCCGAGGTGTCGGCTCTGCTCGGCCGCATCCCCTCGGCAGTGGGCTATCAGCCGACGCTCGCCACCGACATGGGCAACCTGCAGGAGCGCATCACCACCACGACCAAGGGCTCGATCACCTCGGTGCAGGCGATCTACGTGCCGGCGGACGACCTGACCGACCCGGCGCCGGCGACCTCCTTCGCCCACCTCGACGCCACGACCGTGCTCTCGCGCTCGATCGCGGAAAAGGGCATCTATCCGGCGGTCGACCCGCTCGACTCGACCTCGCGCATGCTCTCGGCCGACATCGTCGGTGAGGAGCACTACAACGTCGCCCGTCAGGTCCAGCAGGTGCTTCAGCGCTACAAGGCGCTGCAGGACATCATCGCGATCCTGGGCATGGACGAGCTCTCGGAAGACGACAAGATGACGGTGGCGCGCGCCCGCAAGATCGAGCGCTTCCTGTCGCAGCCCTTCCACGTCGCCGAAGTCTTCACTGGCTCGCCGGGCAAGCTCGTCTCGCTCGAAGACACGATCAAGGGCTTCAAGGGCCTGGTCGAGGGCAAGTACGATCACCTGCCGGAGGCCGCCTTCTACATGGTCGGCTCGATCGAGGAAGCCGTCGAGAAGGCCCAGCGCCTGGCCGCCGAGGCGGCGTAAGGCTTGACCGAACGCGTCGTCCCCGGGCTTGCCCGGGGATCTCACGACCAGAAGAGACTGGTTTCCGAGATGGCCGGGTAAAGCCCGGCCATGACGAGCCGGGGAGAATGAAACGATGGCCACCTTCAAGTTCGAACTCGTCTCGCCGGAGCGTATCCTGTTCTCGGGCGAGATCATCAGTGTCATCGTCCCGTCCGCCGAGGGCGAGATGACCGTGCTGGCGGGCCACGCGCCGCTGGTAGCGACGCTCAAGGCCGGCATCGTCTTCGTTCAGACGACGGACCAGAACGGCAAGGAATTCTTCGTCAATGGCGGCCTCGTCGAGGTCAACCATGCGTCGACGACGATCCTCGCCGAGCAGGGCCGCTTTATCGAGGACGTCGATACGGCCGTGCTCGACGCCGAGATCCTGGCCGCCGAGACGCGGCTCGCCGGCTCGCACAGCGAGGACGAGAAGAAGCGCCTCGCCGATACGCTGGTGCAGTTGCAGGAATTCAAACACGTCTTCGAGCAGCGCAACGCGGCCTGATCCGTTTTGCCGCCGAGAATGCGAGAGGGCCGCGCGAGCGGCCCTTTTTTCATGCGTAGCTGATGAATTCCAGCAGCGAGCCGTCGGGGTCGCGGAAATAGACACTCGTGCCGTGCCCACCCCGGCCGAAACGCTGGACAGGACCGAGCTCGATCGCCGTCCCTTGCCGCTCGAGATGTGTGATCGCTTCGGCGATCGGGCCCGGCCAAACGAAGCAGAGATCGCTGCCGCCGGGTGGCACGGGCAGGCGCGCGACCGGCGCCGGGTCCAGGCCGGGCCCGTGGCAGTTCAGCTGCGTCCGTCCGATGCGATAGACGAAGCCGTCGCCATTCTGGATGATCTCCGCGCCGATGACGTCGCGATAGAAGGCGTTCGAGCGCTTCCAGTCCGAGACATGGATGACGCAGTGATCGAGTTCGACGATGCTCATAGGTCCGTTTCCCCAGGCGCGGCGAACGCCGCAAAGGCGGCCACGACCCGCTCGTAGACCGGCCGTTTGAACGGAACGACGAGCCCCGGCATCTGGTTCAATGGCCGCCAGCGCCATTCACTGAAGTCGGGCGGCTCCTCGCCATTGGGCTTGCCGATGTCGAACGTGGCCTCGTTGCCGGTGAAGCGGAAGGCGACCCAGCGCTGACGCTGGCCGCGGAAGGCTGAGAGCTTATGCGGAGGGCCGTCATAGGGTGGGAATTCGTAGCTCCACCATTCCTCGGTGACGGCGAGAAGCTCGGCCTCGGTCACGCCGGTCTCCTCGTCCAGTTCGCGGCGCGCGGCGGCGACAACGTCCTCGTCGGCGTCGATGCCACCCTGTGGCATCTGCCAGTCGAAGCCCGGCAGGACGATCTCGGGGCCGGCGCTATGCGAGCGGCCGGCGAAGACGCGGCCCTCGGCGTTGAACAAGGCGATGCCGACATTCGGGCGGTAGGGCAGGGTCATGTTGGCTAGCGAAGCGTTGGCTGGTCGGATGGTCCCATCCTGCGTCATGCTCGCCCTTGTGGCGAGCATCCACGTTTTGAGGACCGTCCGTGATCGACGAAGACGTGGATGGTCGGGACAGGCCCGACCATGACGAGTGCGGAAGGCTCCGCTTACTCCCCCATCGCGATCAGGCTGGCGTTGCCGCCGGCGGCGGCGGTGTTGACCGTCACGGTCTGCTCGGTGGCGAAGCGCATCAGGTAGTGCGGGCCGCCGGCCTTGGGACCTGTGCCCGAGAGCCCGTGGCCACCGAAGGGCTGCACACCGACCACGGCGCCGATGATGTTGCGGTTGACGTAGATATTGCCGGTCGAGAGCAGCGAGGTCACGCGCTCCACGGTCGTTTCGATGCGGGAATGGACGCCGAGGGTGAGCCCGTAGCCGGTGGCATCGATCTCGGCGATGACCTTGTCGAGATCGCCGGACTTCCAGCGCACCACATGCAGGATCGGGCCGAAGTGCTCGGCGGTGAGATCGCTGACGCGGTCCAGCTTGACGATATGCGGGGCGAAGAAGGTGCCGCCGAGGTCAGGCGCCGCTCCGGCCCAGGCGACGCGGCCCTGCTGGCGCATGGCGGCGATATGAGCGTCGAGACGCTGCTTCGCGGGGGCGTCGATCACCGGGCCGATATGGGTGTCGATTAGACGGGGATCGCCGAGCTTCAGCTCCTTCGTCGCGCCTTCGATCATCTCGATCATCTTGTCGGCAACGTCGTCCTGCACGATCAGCAGGCGCAGAGCGGAGCAGCGCTGGCCGGCCGAGCGGAAAGCGGACATCACGACGTCGTCCGCGACCTGCTCGGGCAGCGCCGTGGCATCGACGATCATGGCGTTGAGGCCGCCCGTCTCCGCGATCAGTGGCACGATCGGCCCATCCTTGGCGGCGAGCGCGCGGTTGATACCGCGGGCCGTGGCAGTCGAACCGGTGAAGGCGACGCCGGCGACATCCTTGTGGGCGACGAGCGCCGCGCCGGGCTCGGTGCCGCCCGGTATCAGATGCAGGGCGGTCACCGGCACGCCGGCCTCGTGCAGGATGCGCACGGCGACAGCCGCGAGCAGAGGCGTCTGCGGCGCGGGCTTGGCGACGACGCTGTTGCCAGCGACGAGCGCGGCGGCGACCTGTCCGGTGAAGATCGCGAGCGGGAAGTTCCAGGGCGCGATGCAGACGAAGACGCCGCGGCCGCGCTGGATGAGCCTGTTTTCCTCGCCGGTCGGGCCGGGAAGCGTGGCTGGCGTGGCGAAATGTGCCTCTGCCTCGCCGGCATAATAACGGCAGAAATCGACGGTCTCGCGCACTTCGGAAATCGCGTCATCAATCGTTTTGCCGGCTTCAGTCTGCATCAGGGAGATCAGCAGGCCACGGCGGGCCTCCAGCAGATCGGCGGCCTTGCGCAGCGCGGCGGCGCGAATGCGGGCGGGTGTCGCGTTCCAGGCGGGGAAGCCGGCCTTGGCCGCGAGGACGGCGCGCTCGGCGGTGGCGGCGTCAGCCTCGATCACCTTGCCGACCGGCTTGTTGTCGATCGGCGAGCGCACGTCGCGCGCCGTGCCGGGCTGCAGCTTGCCATTGATAATGGACGCGGCCTCGGGGAAGGGCCCAGCGGTCGAGATCTCCTTGAGAAGGCCCTGGAGGCTCTCCTCATGGCCGAGCTCGGTGCCTGCGGAATTGCGACGCGAGGGGCCGTAAAGTTCGGCCGGCAGCGGGATGCGGCGGTGCCGCGCCTGGCCAGGATTGCCGATGATGTCGGCTGGCGGCACCAGCAGCTCCGCGACGGGGATATCCGGGTCGCCCGAGATGCTGACGAAGGAGGAATTGGCGCCGTTCTCCAGCAGGCGACGCACCAGATAGGCGAGCAGGTCCTGATGGCCGCCGACCGGGGCATAGGTCCGGCAGGCATAGCCCTCGTTCTCGCGCAGCAGCTTCTCGTAGAGCGCCTCACCCATGCCGTGCAGGCGCTGGAACTCGAAGCCCTCGGCATCAGCGGCCATCTCCGCCACGGTGGCGACGGTGAGCGCGTTATGCGTGGCGAATTGGGGGATGATGCGGGGGCGAAGCTTCAGGAGCTGCGCCGCGCAGGCCTCGTAGTTGAGGTCGGTCATCGCCTTGCGGGTGAAGACGGGATAGTCGGCAAGCCCGCGCTCCTGGGCCCGCTTCAATTCGGTGTCCCAATACGCACCCTTGACGAGGCGCACCATCATGCGCCGGCCATGCACCTCCGCAAGCCGGCCGATATGGTCGATCACCGCCGAGGCGCGCTTCTGATAGGCCTGGATGGCGAGGCCGAAGCCGTCCCAGCCATCGAGCGAGGAATCGGCGAAGACGGCGTCGATGACGTCGAGCGAGAGCTCGAGCCGGTCCGCCTCCTCGGCGTCGATGGTGAAGTTGAGGTCGTAGCCCTTGGCCTGGCGGGCGAGGTCGATCACCTTCGGCACGAGCTCGGAGATCACGCGCTCATGGCTGGTCGCCTCGTAGCGCGGATGCAGTGCCGAGAGCTTGACCGAGATGCCGGGACGATTGGGCAGCGTGTCGTTGCCGGCCGAGCGGCCGATGGCATCGATCGCATCGGCGTAGGATTTGAAATAGCGCTCGGCGTCGGCCTGCGTGCGCGCGCCTTCGCCGAGCATGTCGAAGGAATAGCGGTAGAGCTTGCCGGTGCCGGTGCGGGCGCGCTTCAGCGCCTCCTCGATCGTTTGGCCGAGCACGAAGTGGTTGCCCATGACGCGCATCGCCTGGCGCGTCGCCGTGCGGACGGTCGGCACGCCAAGGCGCTTGGCGAGGCTGCTGACGATGCCGGTCGGCGTCTCGCCCGGCTGGATGACGCGGGCCGTGATGCCGAGCGCCCAAGCTGATGCGGAAACGAGGAAGGCGTCCGACTTCGATTCATGATGGGCGAAATCGCCCTGGCCGAGCTTGTCCTCGATCAGCCGGTCGGCGGTCGTCGAGTCCGGCACGCGCAGCAGCGCCTCCGCCAGCACCATCAGGGCGAGCCCTTCCTTGGTCGAGAGCGAATATTCGCGCAGCAACTCCTCAATGCCGCCCAAACCGACCTTGCGCGTGCGGATCGCCTCGATCAGCCCGGTGGCGCGCGCATCGATCCGCGCCTTGGCGGCCGGATCGCGCCGCCCGGCGGAGAGCAGGCGGCTGGCAATGGCGCCGTCATCCTCGGCGAAGGGGGCGCGGAAGGGCGGCAGGGCAGGGGCGGCCATGGAAGGCTCCAACAGGGAACGGGACGATCTGAAGAATGAGGCGGCCTTGGCCGCATATCAATTGGTATTTCACGCTCAGATGCAGTAACAATCTCTACAAATATGGAGATAGATAGAGATAAATCATGCTGGATCGGACCGACCGCCGCATTCTCTCCCTTCTGCAGGGAGATGGCCGGATCGCGGGCGTCGAGCTCGCCGAGAAGGTCGGGCTTTCGCCCACCGCCACCGGCGAGCGGCTGAAGCGGCTGACGCGTGACGGCTACATCACCGGCTATCGCGCCACGCTCGACCCCGTGAAGCTGGGTCTCAGCCTGCTGGTTTTCGTCGAGGTCTATCTCGACAAGACGACGCCTGACGCATTCGAGCGCTTCGCGGCCGCGGTGAAGCGGGCTCCCGAAGTGCTGGAATGTCATATGGTCGCCGGAGGCTTCGATTATCTGGTCAAGACGCGGGTCGCGGACATGCACGCCTATCGCCACTTTCTCGGCGAGGTGCTGCTGGCGCTGCCGGCGGTGCGCGAGACGCGGACCTATGCCGTGATGGAGGAGGTGAAGACGGACGGTGCCTTGCCGCTTTAACGCCCTGATCACGACGCCGTGGTGCCACGCTGACGCAAGGTTCGATATGTTATGAATCCGTCAAGGACGGATGCTGCGTTAAGACGCAACCGCAATTCGCAAGGCTCCGGAGGACAGCCATGCCCCTCGCTTCGCCTCTTTCCGCGACGGCCCTGACCCGGCGTGCGCTCGGGCGGTTCATGGGCGGGGCTGCGGCCTTCTGCGTGACATCCGGTCGGGTGCGGGCGCAGGGCAATACGGCCATCCGCTTTTCGCTCGACGGGCGCTTCGAAGGGCCGTCCGCGCCGTTCCTGATCGCGCAGGAGAAGGGGTATTTCGGGGCCGAGGGACTCGATGTCACCGTCGAGGCGGATACCGGCCCGCGCAGCATCATCCAGCGCATCGCCGAGGGCCAACAGGACGCCGGTTTCGGCGACGTCAACACGCTGATCCGCTTCCGCGACGAGAAACATGGCGCCGATCTCAAGGCGGTCATGATCGTTCACGATCGGCCGAACTTCGCCCTGGTCGGCCGCAAGAGCCGCGGGATCACGGATGAGCCGACAAGCCTCGAGGGCAAGAAGCTCGGCGCGCCGGCTGGCGATGCCAGCTTTGCCCAATGGCCGATCTTCAGGGCTATCAACAAGATTGACGACAGCAAGATCCGCTTCGAGACGATCGGCCTGCCGGTGCGGGAGCCGATGCTGGCCTCGGGCGAGCTCGACGCTGCGTTCGGTCCCGGTGCCTCGTCTTATGTCAGTCTCAAGGCGCGTGGTGTTCCCGTCGAGGACATCGTGCTGATGTGGATGGCCGATCACGGCCTCGCGCTCTACGGCAATGCCGTGATCATGTCGCCCAAGCTGATCGCCGAGCGGCCAGATGCGGTGCGCGGCTTCGTGCGGGCTGTGCTGCGCGGCGTGCGCGACGCGGTGGCAAACCCGGCTCTGGGGGCGCAGCTCGTGGCGAGGCGCAACGAAGCGGCGCAGCCGGAGATCGTGCGCGAGCGTCTGACCATGACGATCGAGCAGAACATGCTGACGCCTTTCGTGAAGGCGCATGGCTTCGGCGGCATCGACCGGGAGCGCTGGGCACAAGCGCTCGACCAGATTGGACTGGCCGGCCCCCTGCGCGACAAGGCCCGTGCGGGCGATGCCTTCACCGACGCCTTCCTCCCGCCGGCCAGCGAACGCATGTTCTGAGCGCATCCTGACGCTGGGAGAGCCGGCGTCTGGGGCGGATGACAGCCGAGGGGTGCCTGCCTATGTTGCGGCGCACATCAGCGGACCCCGATCTTGGAACTGCCAGCCTTTACTGATTACCACAGCCTGCGCGATGCCTTTCGTTGGCGTATCCCCAGCCGCTACAACATCGCCGTCGATGTCTGCGATCGCTGGGCGGCGGTCGAGCCGGACCGACCGGCCGTCATCGAGGTGTCGAGCGACTGGCGGGTGACGCCGGTAAGCTTCGGCTGGTTCCGGGAACATTCCAATCGCCTCGCCCATGCGTTGAAGGCGCGCGGCGTCGGACGTGGCGACCGTGTCGCCATCCTGCTGCCACAGGGACGGGCGGTGCTCGCCGCGCATCTCGCCGCCTATAAGCTCGGCGCCATTGCGGTGCCGCTGGCGGCACTGTTCGGCGTCGATGCGCTGGCTTATCGACTCGGCGATTCCGGCGCGAAAACGGTGGTGACCAATGCGGCGGGCCTCGCGAAGATCAGGCAGATCGCCGAGCCGCTGCCGGAGCTTTCGCTGCTGATCTCGACCGACGGGCGCGATGGCGACGCTGAGGGTTGGGACGCGCTTCTAGCGGCCGGCAGTCCCGATTTCACGCCCGCCGACACGGTGCCGGACGATCCGGCGTTGATGATCTACACCTCGGGCACGACCGGCAATCCGAAGGGCGCGCTGCACGGCCACCGCGTCTTGCCCGGCCATCTGCCGGGGGTGCAGATGCCGCATGAGTCCATGCCGCGGCCGGGCGATCTCGCTTGGACGCCGGCGGATTGGGCCTGGGCCGGGGGGCTGCTCAACATGCTGCTGCCGGCGCTACATTTCGGCGTGGCCGTGGTGGCGCGGCCGGTGACGCGCTTCGAGCCCGACGAGGCCTATCGGCTGATGCAGGATCTCGGTATCCGCAACGCCTTCGTGCCGCCGACGGCGCTCCGGATGCTGCGCGGCGCGGGCAGTCCGCGGGGACGCTACGATCTCAAGCTGCGCACCGTTGCCGCTGCGGGCGAGGCGCTCGGCGCCGAGACGCTGGAATGGGGACGCGAGGCTTTCGGTCTCACCATCAACGAGGCCTATGGCCAGACCGAGTGCAACCTCGTGCTTGCGTCGAGCGCAGCCCTTGGTGTCAGCCGCCCGGGTTCGATCGGCAAGGCGGTGCCCGGCCATGAGGTCGCGATCATTCGCCCCGACGGCACGGTCTGCGAGCCGCGCGAGGAGGGCCAGATCGCGGTGCGCCGGCCGGACCCGGTGATGTTCCTCGAATATTGGCGCAACCCAGCGGCGACGGCAGCGAAGTTCATCGGCGACTGGATGACGACGGGCGACGAGGGTGTCCAGGACGATGACGGCTATGTCCGTTTCATCGGCCGCGACGACGACGTCATCACCTCCTCGGGCTACCGCATCGGGCCGGGCGAGATCGAGGATTGTCTGCTGAAGCACCCGGCCGTTGCGCTCGCGGCGGTGGTGGGCCGACCGGACCCGCTGCGCACGGAGATCGTCAAGGCTTTCGTCGTGCTCAAGGCCGGCTATCAGGGCTCGCCGGCTCTGGTCTCGGAGCTGCAGGGCTTCGTACGGGCTCGCCTCTCGGCGCATGAATATCCGCGCGAGATCGCCTTTCTCGACGAACTGCCGATGACCACGACCGGCAAGATCATCCGCCGCCTGCTGCGGACGGAGGGGTGACGCTGCCGTCATTCCCGGGCGAAGCGAAGCGCAGACCCGGGAATCTCAGGACCAGAGGGCACTGGTTGCCGAGATGCTCGGGTCAAACCCGAGCATGACGCCTGTCATCGGAAGCCTGCCCCAGAAACGCCGCCCAGAGCCGCTGCACCGTCTCTTCCTCGATATCCTTGACGATCAGGACGAGGCGCGAGCGGCGGTCCGCATCCGGCCAGTCGCCGAGCAGCACGGGTGGGTGCAGGATCTGCTGGACGGCGTGAACCAGCAGCGGCCGGCCGGGCTCCTCCGCCAGATCGACCAGCCCCTTGAGGCGTAGCAGCCGGGGCCCATGGATCGAGCGCAGCATCGTCCAGAAAAGGTCGAAGGTCGCCTGCGCGACCGGGCGCTCGGCGGTCAGCGCGAAGGCACGGATCGAGGCGTCATGGCGATTGACGTCATGCGGGTCCTGTCCGTGATCATGGCCGTGATGGTGATGACCGTGCCCGCCATGATGATGGTCGTGGTCATGATGGTGGTGATGGCCATGGGCTGAAGGCGTCGTCTCTGCCAGCCAGCGCCGCAGCGCTTCCGGCCGCTTCGCCAGGTCATAGAGCCCGGCGCCGAGCAGATCTGCCGCCGGCGCGTCGGGCGTGAGGATGTCGGTGCCGGGGTTGAGGGCGGCGACGCGCTCGCGCAGCGCGGCAGTGGCTTCCGGCGCGGCGAGATCGGTCTTGGTCAGGACGAGGCGGTCGGCGGCGACGACCTGTCGGCGCGCCTCCTCATGGGCATCGAGCGTCGCCATGCCGTTGACGGCATCGACCAGCGTGACGACGCCGTCGAGCCGGAAGCGCATGGCGAGATAGGGGTGGTTGATCAGCACGTTGAGGATCGGGGCTGGATCGGCGAGGCCGGTCGTCTCGATGACGAGGCACGAGAAGGCCTTGAGGCGGCCATTGTCCTGCCTGCGCAGCAGGTCCTCCAGCGTGACGATCAGATCGTCCCGGATGGTGCAGCAGAGGCAGCCGGATTCGAGGAGGATCATGTTCTCCTCGACGCCTTCGACCATCAGGTGATCGAGCCCGACCTCGCCGAACTCGTTGACGAGCACGATGGTGTCCGCCAGCGCGGGATCTTTCAGCAGCCGGTTGAGCAGCGTCGTCTTGCCGGCGCCGAGGAAGCCGGTCAGCAGGGTCAGCGGGACGGGGGCAGGGCGGGCAGGAGCGCCGGTCATGGTTTAGTCATCCGGTCGGGCCGTCAGGCAGGCACGACGCGCCGCCTCGATTGTTCTAATATTACATTGGCGATCAGGACGGCGATGACAAGGGCACCACCGGCATATTGCAGCGGCCCCAGCCGCTCGCCGAGCACGATGGCCGCCAGCGCGACCGCGAAGACCGGCTCGGCGCAGAAGGCGAGCCCGGCCGGGCCGGGCGCGATGCGTGCGAGCGCGAGGATCTGGAACAGGAAGCCGGCGATATAGCCGCCATAGGTGACGATGACGGCTCCCGGTGCGAGCAGGAAGGCTTCGGGCGAGCGGAAGCCGCCGGTGATGAGCATGATCGCGAGCGCCACCGGCAGGATGACCACATGCGACCAGAACAGCTTCGGCAGGGTCGGTATGCGGGCGCAATGGGCGGCGGCGAAGAATTGCGCCACGGCGCTGAGGCTGGCGAGCAGGGCAAGCGCCAACCCCCGCGGATCGAGTCCGTGCAGGTCCGGCCCAACGACGATCGCAACGCCGACGAAGGCGACGAGGGCGAGCGCCAGGCGATCGGCCCGGAAGGGCGCGCGGCTCACGAAGGGCTCGGCCAGCACGATCAGGACCGGATAGGTGTAAAACACCACGGCGGCGACCGAAATCGGGATGAACGCGACCGAGGAGAGATAGGCGATGCCGACCAGCGCGGTTGCGACGCCGAAGCGCAGCACCGGCGCTCGCTCCCCGGGTTTGAGACTGACCGAACTACGCCATGCGAGCGCCACGCCGCCGACCAGCGCGAGCATCAGCAGCACGCGATAGAAGACGAGGAGCGGCCCGCTCAGGCCGGCCTGCCCCGCGATCTGGGCGCTGACGATGTTGGTGCCGAACGCAGCCGCCGAGGCAAGCGCCAGAGCCAGGCCGTGACGTTCGCTCAAGCCATCCCCGCCCTATCCGGCCTCAGGCGTCGTTGCCGGACTTCGCCTTCGCGGCAGCGGCAGGCTTCGCCGTGGGAGGCTTGGCTGCAGGCGGCTTCACGCTGGCCTGCGCGGGCTTGACCTTGGCAGCCGGCTTGCTGCTGGCGGGCTTGGCCTTGGCAGGGGTCGGCTTAGCCGGGGTCGCCTTGGCTGTTTGCGACTTGGCTGCGCCCTTCGTGCCGGCGGTGGCTGCGGGCCGAAGGCTCGCCGCATTCGCCTTGCCGGACTGGACCGAGCCCTGCAGAGACATTGGAGTCCCGCCCGGGAGGGTCTGCGCCGTGGCCTGGCCGTTCGCCGGGGCGAAGGCGGTGGTGTTCTGCGGGATTCCCTTGTCGCTGAACAGCCCCGGCGTGCCGACGCCGAAGAGGCCGGCGGCGATGGGCTTGCCCGGCTCGATCACCGGAGCGCCGCCGCGCGCGACCTGGCTGTCGGACCGGCCCGTCGCATTGGCGGCAAGCGGCGCGGATGCCGAGCCCGCTGTACGTCCGAAGGCGACCGGCACCGGCGCGGCTTCGGCGCGCGGGCCGAGGACGACGCGGCCGCGCGGCGAACGTGTGGCCAGCGACGAGGCCGGCTGGGTCGAGAGGGTGGCGAAGCGGCCGCCATCGGAGTCGTTGCCACTGGAGGCGCCGATCGGGCCGGAGGCGTCAGCGTCGTCGGCCAACGCCGCGCCGCCGCCGCGATGGCGAACATCGTCGCAGACGTTCGGGGCGCGGGTGCCGCTCGGGCCCATCGAGGCGATGTTCATGCCGGTGCCGCCCCAGCGGCTGAAGCCCTCGTCGAGGAGCTGCGCGGCCTTGACGGTTCGCTCGGTTGCCGAGGTCGCGCCGAGCACAACGGCGACGAGGGTGCGTCCGCCGCGGCTGGCTGTGGCGACCACGTTGAAGCCGGAGGCGCAGGTGAAGCCGGTCTTCATCCCGCCGATGCCGGGATAGCGGCCGACAAGCCCGTTGGTGTTGTGGATCACCTGCTTGCCGAGCTGCACGGCCGAGGTGTTCCAGTAATCCGAATAGCGCCCGAAATCGCGCATCAGCGCGAGGGCGAGGATGGCGAGGTCATGGGCGCTGCTCTGCGCGTCGGGATGGTCCCAGCCATTCGGGTTGACGAAGCGGGTGTCCTGCATGCCGAGCCGCTGCGCCTCGGCGTTCATCATGCCGACGAAGGTCTCGACGTCGCCGCCGACGCCCTCGGCCACGACATAGGCGATGTCGTTGGCCGACTTCACCATCATGATGCGCAGGGCGTTGTCGAGCGTGATCTCCTGCCCCGGACGGGCATAGACCTTGACGCGCGGTTGGCTGGCGGCCCGCTTCGAGACGGGGATCGCGGTCTCGAGACCGAGACGACCTTCCCGCACCGCCTTCAGCGCGAGGTAGATCGTCATCATCTTGGTGGTCGAGGCCGGGCGCCAGGCCTGCGTCGCATTCTCGCTCGAGAGCACCTCGCCGCTGGAGGCATCGACGACGAGACTCGTGCCGGCAAGTGCCGGAGTGGCGAGAACGAGGCCAAAAGCGAGGGCTGCGGTGAGGCGAGGTGCGATCATCGGGCGGTCTTAAAGCCTGTCTGGACGGGTGACGACGGCGCGGAGTTGAAGGCGACGCGTGCGGCATTCGTGCGGCATTTTCGAGACGGCGGGTCCGATCGGACCGCCCGTATACGCATACCTACCCCCAGCCGAGTGATTTGCCTAGTCGTCCTGGCCGGTCCAAAAGCGACGATCCCTCCTTCCTTCGAGGCTTTCCGTGGCTTTCGGCCTTCTCTGGATCCCGGCGACGATCTGCGCGTCGCTTCTGCAGACAGCGCGCAATCTGGCCCAGCGCTCGCTCACCGACGTCATCGGCGTGGTCGGCGCCACGCAGGTGCGCTTTCTCTTCGGCCTGCCCTTCGCGGCGCTGTTCCTTGTTCTTGCCTGCATCGGCCTGCAGCGGCTGCCGCCTGACATCGACATGGCTTCCCTCGGCTACACGCTTTGGGGCGCGCTGACGCAGATCGCGGCGACGGCGCTGATGCTGGCGGCGATGCGCGAGCGCTCCTTCGCCGTGACAACAGCCTATACCAAGACCGAGCCAGTGCAGGTCGCGCTGTTCGGCGCGCTGCTGCTGGGCGATGCGCTGACGCCGCTCAAGTTCCTCGCGATCATCATCGCCACCGCGGGCGTGATCGTCGTGTCGTGGAAGCCGGGCGAGAAGCTCAGCCGCGCCGGCTTGCGCCCGGCGGTGCTCGGCATCGTCTCCGGTGCTTGCTTCGCGCTCTCGGCGATTGGCTACCGTGGCGGCATCCAGGCGCTGCCGGAGGGCTCCTTCCTGATCCGCGCCTCGACCATCCTGGTGTTGGGCCTCGGCATGCAGACGCTGATCCTCGTCGTCTACATGCTGGCGGCGGACCGGCCGGCCCTGATGCTCAGCCTGAAGAGCTGGCGGCGCTCGCTCTCTGCCGGCTTCCTGGGCGCGGCCGCGTCGCAATGCTGGTTCATCGGCTTTTCGCTGACCACGGCGGCGAATGTCCGAACCCTCGGGCTGATCGAGGTGCCGCTGGCGCAGATTGCCTCGCGCAAGCTCTTCTCGGAGGGCACCAGCCGCCGCGAAATGCTCGGCATGGCGATGATCGTCGGCGGGGTCGGGCTGCTGATGTCTCTGTCATTGCAGTGACGGGACGAGCGGGCTAGTCCTGCAAAAAAGCCCTGCCTGCCGATCCGCGCACGGCCATCATGCGTGGATACGGGCTTGCCCGGCCGGCCGGGGCTGCCAAGATAACGTGTAGTTGCACATCATAGGGAGATTCCGTCATGAGCGCTGCGATCGTAGGCTGGGCGCACACGCCGTTCGGCAAGCAGGATGCCGAGACCATCGAGAGCCTGATCGTGCGGGTCACCACCGACGCGCTGGTCGATGCCGGCATCACCGCTGACCAGGTGGACGAGATCGTGCTCGGCCATTTCAACGCTGGCTTCTCGGCCCAGGATTTCACCGCCTCGCTGGTGCTGCAGGCCGACCCGGCGCTGCGCTTCAAGCCGACCACCCGCGTCGAGAATGCCTGCGCGACCGGCACGGCCGCCGTCCATCAGGGCGTCCGTGCGATCAAGGCCGGCGACGCCAAGGTCGTGCTGGTCGTCGGCGTCGAGCAGATGACCAAGACGCCGGGCCCCGAGATCGGCAAGAACCTGCTCAAGGCCTCCTATCTGCCCGAGGACGGCGATACGCCGGCCGGCTTCGCCGGCGTCTTCGGCAAGATCGCCGCCGGCTATTTCCAGCGGCATGGCGACCAATCCGATGCGCTCGCCATGATCGCCGCCAAGAACCATAAGAATGGCGTCGAGAACCCCTATGCGCAGATGCGCAAGGATCTGGGCTATGCCTTCTGCCGCGATGAGAGCGAGAAGAACCCCTATGTCGCCGGTCCGCTGAAGCGCACCGACTGCTCGCTCGTCTCGGACGGCGCCGCGGCGCTGGTGCTGGCTGACGAGGCGACGGCGCTGACGATGCGCCGCGCGGTCGGCTTCCGCGGCATGGCCCATGTCCAGGATTTCCTGCCGATGTCGAAGCGCGACATCCTGAAGTTCGAGGGCGGGGCGCTGGCCTGGCAGAAGGCGCTGGCCGATGCCGGCGTGACGCTGGACGACCTCTCCTTCGTCGAGACGCATGACTGCTTCACCATCGCCGAGCTGATCGAATACGAGGCGATGGGCCTGACCAAGGAGGGCGACGGCGCGCGCGCCATCAAGGAAGGCTGGACGCAGAAGGACGGCAAGCTGCCGGTCAACGCCTCGGGCGGCCTCAAGGCCAAGGGCCATCCGATCGGCGCGACCGGTGTGTCGATGCACGTGCTTTCCGCGATGCAGCTCACCGGTGAGGCCCCGGAGGGCATGCAGCTCAATGAGCCGCGCCTCGGCGGCATCTTCAACATGGGTGGGGCGGCGGTCGCGAACTACGTCTCCGTGCTCGAGCGGATCAAGTGAGCGTGACGAGCCGGATACTGTTCCGGCTCGCCTGAAACGCGATGTCATCCCGGCCGCAGCGAAGCGGAGAGCCGGAATCCATGCCTGAACCTTCATAGAAAGCGCTCTGGCATGGATCCCGGGTCAACCCCGGGGTGACCCGAGGTTCCGTGCGAACCTGGAACTTGCCGGCGAAGCAGCCAAAGCGGATGTCTTGAACGTGTCTGTCTTCATCGCGCTCCTGCCGGCCTATATCCTGTCGATCTTCTACCGCTCCTTCCTGAGCGTGATCGCCGGACCTGTGATGGCCGATCTCGACATCGGACCCGCGGCCTTCGGTCTGCTCGGAGCGGCCTGGTTCATCGCCTTCGCGCTGGCGCAATTCCTGGTCGGCTGGGCGCTCGATCGGGTCGGGCCGCGCCGCACGGTCGCGGTTGCGATGACGATCGGCTCGGCCGGCGCCTTCCTGTTCGCTCAGGCCGGAGGCGGCGTGTCGGCCGGCATCGCGATGGTGCTGATCGGGTTCGGCTGCTCGCCGGTCTTCATGTCGTCGCTGTTCCTCTTCGCCCGGCTATCCTCGCCGGCGCGTTTCGGACTGCTGACTTCGCTCTTCATCGGGCTGGGGTCGCTCGGCAATGTCGTCGGTGCCGCGCCGCTCGCCATCGCCGCCCAGCATTATGGCTGGCGCGGCGCGATGACGGCGATGGCTGCCTGCTTCCTCGCTGCGACGGTGCTGGCCGTGGCGCTGGTGCGCGATCCGCCGCGCGCCACCTCCTCGGCGCCCGACGAGGGGCTGTTGCAGGGCCTCGCCAGCATCCTGAAGCTGAAGCCGCTGTGGCTGCTCGCGCCGCTGATCTTCTTAGGCTACGCCATCGTCGCGACGGCGCGAGGTCTTTGGATCGCGCCCTATATGACGCAGGTCCATGGCTATGACGCCGTCTCGGCCGGCCATGCCGCCACGGTCATGGCAATCGCGATGATCCTCGGTGCCTTCGCTTATGGCTGGCTCGAAAGCCGCACCGGCCGGGCCAAAGCCATCGTGTTCTGGGGCACGCTGCTGACGGTGCTCGGCTTTGCCCTGCTGGCGCTCGCCGGCCATGGCTCGTCATTCATTGCGATCGCATTGTTCTCGCTGATCGGCGCGGCTGGTTTCACCTATGCGATCCTGATGGCTCATGCTCGGCAGTTCTTTCCCGAGCACCTGATCGGGCGCGGCATGACCTGCGCGAACTTTCTCTTCATTGCGGGGGCTGCGGCGGTGCAATCCGCGTCCGGTTGGTTCATCGCCGCCCAGCGTATGGCGGGATTCGGGCCAGCCGAGACTTTCGCCCGCCTGCATTGGATCTTCGCGGCGTTGCTGCTGATCTCTGCCGCGATCTATGCCTTCGCGCCGGGGCGTCCGAAGGCCTGACGAGGCTACCTACGACGTCTTGGCGAAGGAGGTCGCTCCGCGCCGTGACCAGGGCCGGTCTGGCGTTCCGGCCCCTACACTTCTGCAGCAGATCAGGCCTCGCCCGGCGCCTTGGCCGCTATCGCCAGCGCATGGACGCGCTCGGCGAGCTCCTGTGTCAGCGCAGCGTTGATCATGCGGTGACGCTCCAGGCGGCTCTTGCCGGTGAAGGCATCCGACACGATATCCACTCGGAAATGAGTCTCGCCGCCTTCGCGCCAGCCGCTATGGCCATGATGCTGGTGCGACTCGTCGATCACCTCGAGTTGCTGTGGTGCGAAGGCCTCGCTCAGCTTTCGCGTGATTCTTTCTGCGATTGCGGTCATGATCGTGCCACCGTTGCGATGATTGTCCGATCGGTTCGGCAGTGCGTGTTGCAGTGCACTTGCCGGCCGAGCCCTTTGCGTCTCATAACCCTTCGACGATGAACATCAATTCGCGCCTTTTCGACAGCATCAGGATCGGCCCTTCCGAGGCGGAAACGGTCGTGGATGGCGACGCACCGCGTTGCAACCATGCCGGCTGCACCCGCGCCGGCGAATTCCGCGCGCCCATGGGGCGCGGGCGCGAGGGGCAGTTCTTCCTGTTCTGCATGGAGCATGTGAAGGAATACAACGCCTCCTATAACTATTTCGCCGGCATGGACGACGATGCGCTCGCCGCCTACCAGAAGCAGGAGGAGATCGGCCACCGGCCGACCTGGAAGCTCGGCGTGAATTCGCAGGCCGCGCGGATGTCGCAGCGCGGTCGCCGGCGCAAGGGTGAGGCCGGCCCCGACATGCATGACGCCTTCAACCTGTTCGGCGCGCGTACGGGCCAGCAGGCTGCCCGGGAGGAGCCGCGCGTTGGCGTGGTGGCGATGAAGGCGCTGGAGACGCTGGGCCTCGACGACACCGCCGATTCCACGGCGATCAAGGCGCGCTACAAGGAATTGGTGAAGCGCTTCCACCCGGACGCCAATGGCGGCGATCGCTCGCGCGAGGGCACGCTGCAGGAAATCCTGAAGGCCTATCAGCAGCTGAAGAGCGTGGGGATGGTCTAGGGCTGTCATCCCGTGCGCGTTGCGGCACGTCAGTGCTGCGACGCAGACACGGGATCGCGTGACAAGAAGGCGCCCTTTCTGCACCCGGTCCCGTGTCTGCGCAGCGGCGTTACACGCCGCAGCGCGCAAGGGAAGACTGAGGTTATCCTTTCTTCGCCGCCAGCCCGGCCACGTCGGCGATGATGCCGTCGAGCGCGAAATCCTTCGGCGTGTAGACCGCCGCCACACCCATGTTGCGCAGCGCATTCTCGTCGTCGGGCGGGATGATGCCGCCGACCACGACCGGCACGTCCATGCCGGCGACGCGCAGGCGGGCGGTCACGTCCCGCACCAGCGGCAGATGCGAGCCCGACAGGATGGAGAGCCCGATGATGTCGGCCTCCTGCTCTTTCGCCTCGCTGACGATCTCCTCCGGCGTCTGGCGGATGCCGCCATAGCTCACGCTCATGCCGGCATCGCGGGCGCGCACGGCGATCTGCTCCGCGCCGTTCGAATGGCCGTCGAGCCCCGGCTTGCCGACGAGGAATCGCGGTGGCCGGCCGAGCCGTGCCGTCGCCTTCTCCACCGCGGCCTTCGCGGTGGCGAGGCCGGTTGCGTCGCCGAGCTTCGTGGTGTCGACGCCGGTCGGGGCGCGATATTCGCCGAAGATTTCGCGCAGCGTCTGCGCCCATTCGCCGGTGGTGACGCCCGCCTTGGCGCAGGCGATCGAGGCCGGCATGACATTACGGCCCTCACGGGCGCTGGCGGCAAGCTCAGAAAGCGCCGCTTCGGCCGCCTTTGCGGCGCGCGCATCGCGCCACGCACGGAGCCGACCGACGGCCTCGATCTCGACCGAATCCGGCACGGTCACGACGGCGCCATCTCCGGCGGAGAGCGGGGAGGGCTCGCTGCCGGTGAATTTGTTGACGCCGACGACGACCTGCTCGCCGCGCTCGATCGCCTCGATGCGGCGCGCGCCGTTCTCGACCAGTGCCTGCTTCATGTAGCCGCTCTCGACGGCGGCAAGCGCCCCGCCCATGTCGTCGATGCGGGCGAGCTCTTCCAGCGCGGCTTCCTTGAGCGCGCGGACCTTGGCGTCGATCGCGGACGAGCCGTCGAAGATGTCGCCGAATTCGAGCAGGTCCGTCTCGTAGGCCAGTACCTGCTGCATGCGCAGCGACCATTGCTGGTCGAAGGGCCGCGGCAGGCCGAGCGCCTCGTTCCAGGCGGGGAGCTGCACTGCCCGGGCGCGCGCCTTCTTCGACAGTGTCACCGCCAGCATCTCGATCAGGATGCGGTAGACGTTGTTCTCGGCCTGCTGCTCGGTGAGCCCCAGCGAGTTGACCTGCACGCCATAGCGGAAGCGCCTGTTCTGTTCTTCGGCAACGCCATACCTGCCTAATGTGATCTCGTCCCAGAGCTCGACGAAAGCCCGCATCTTGCAGAGCTCGGTGACGAAGCGCATGCCGGCATTCACGAAGAAGGAGATGCGTCCGACGATGGGCGCGAAATCCTCTGGCTTCACTTCCGGTCGGGCGCGGATGGAATCGAGCAGGGCGATGGCGGTGGCCAGCGCGAAGGAAAGTTCCTGAACCGGCGAGGCTCCGGCCTCCTGCAGGTGGTAGGAGCACACATTGGTCGGGTTCCATTTCGGCAGCTCGCTTGCCGTGAACACGACGATGTCGGTGGTGAGCCGCATGGAAGGGCGCGGCGGGAAGACATAGGTGCCGCGCGAGAGGTATTCCTTGACCAGGTCGTTCTGCGTCGTGCCCTGCAGGAGCCTGCGATCCGCGCCCTGCTCGTCGGCGACGGCGATGTAGAGCGAGAGCAGCCAGGCCGCCGTCGCATTGATCGTCATCGAGGTGTTCATCTCGGCGAGCGGGATCTGGTCGAAGAGCGCGCGCATGTCGCCGAGATGGCTGATCGGCACGCCGACCTTGCCGACCTCGCCGCGCGCCAGCACATGGTCCGGGTCGTAGCCGGTCTGGGTCGGCAGATCGAAGGCGACGGACAGGCCCGTCTGGCCCTTGGCGAGATTGGTTCGGTAGAGCCGGTTGGATTCAGCCGCGCCGGAATGGCCCGCATAGGTGCGGAAGATCCAGGGCTTGTCGCGCTGCGCCGCCTGTTGGGCGCCCTGTTCCGTTGCAGGCATGGCGTCTCCCCGTATTGCAGAGCAATCTGAATGTTGCACTGCGGCGAAGATAACGCCAGAGCTTCGGCGAAGTCCCCTTCGACGTTAGGCGGACGCAGGTCCGGCGGCCGCGGCCTCGGTTCGCACCGATCGGCTCCGGACTTCGACGGTTACTGCGAGGACAGGCTGCCGCGGATATCGGTGGGCAGAAGCGTCGCCACGCGGCGATCGGCCTTCGGAGGCGCGAGGAAGGCGCGCGCGGAGGGCTTCGGCAGGTCGAGATCAATCGGGCGGCCCGGCGGCAGCGGCGCGTTCCTGACCAGCATGACTGCCGGCGTCTCGATCGTCGGAAGCTTCGGCGCTGCAGAGGCCGGGGCGAAGGCGAGCGGCGCCGAGGCGAAGGAGTTCGAGACGCCGATGGAGCCGGTCGTGACCGGCGTGAAGCTGGCCGAGGCGAGCTGGATCGTCGGCTCCTCGATGCGCCGGCGCTCGGGACGCTCGCCCTTGAGATAGAACGCGTTGCCGCCGGCCACGGTCATGTAGTGCATGTTGGCGTAGCCGAAGCGCATGCCAGCCATGTGGAAGTGCTTGGCATCTCCGACCGATTCGTTGCGGCGGCCATTGAGGATGTCCTCGGCGAGGGCCTGGATCCGCGGCAGCGTCCTTTCCGTCATCGGGCGCGTGAGGACGCCGGACGCGAATTGGCGCGGCGCGCCGACCACGCCGCAGATCGTCTCAGGGTAGCGCGCCGATTCGACGCGGTTCATCACGACCGTGCCGACGCCGAGCAGACCGGCGTCGCTCGACCGATTCGATTCGAAATACATCGCGCGGACCAGGCAGTCCTTCTCGCGCGGATCGGCTTTCGCCAGGGTAACGGCATGCTTGCGGGCAGCCGTTCGCTCCTTCGTGGCCGGCGCGCTGACCGCGGCGGTTTCGACCGGAGACATGCTGCAGGCGCCCAGAACCGGCGCTGCCAGCGCAATCAGAAGCGGGATCGATCCACGTCGGCCGTACCGGATAGCTCCATCGGAGCAGAGACCAAGTGCAGCGACCGTGGCACGCTTCATGCGACAACCCCTTGAATTCGGAAGCCCTGGTTGCCGGACGGCGCACGGGGATCACCGGAAGGAACGCTCAAATCCTTAACAGAAATTTAATCTGGGAAGGAAGGGGGAAGGCAGCCAGTGCGGCCGACGGCTGATGCCGTCAGCCGATTGTGCATCATCTAACATGTTGTTTGGAAACGAAAAATGGCACGCTTCGAGGCGTGATTTTTAGCGTCGCATCGCCGGCAGCCTGCCGACAATATGTGTCCATTCGGACAGATGCGGGTCAGTTTCCCGAGCTCGGCAGGCGCGGAAGCGGCAGAAACTCGACGCCTTCCTCATGCAGCATGCGCGCGTCGTCCGGCGTCGCCTCGCCATAGATGGGGCGCGCTTCGGTTTCGCCGTGGTGGATCTTCAGCGCTTCCTCGGCGAAGCGCTCGCCGACATGCTCGGCATTCTCGCGGACATGGGCGTGCAGCGAAGCGACCATCTCGCGAAAGGCGATCTCCTGCTTGCCCATCAGCGCCATCGGCGCGGGGGACGGGGCCGGCGCCGGCGCGTCCGTGGCAGGCTCGGCCGCCGGCTCCTGCGCTCGCGGGCCGAGATCGGAGCGCGCGACGTTCGGGGCCATGATCGCCCGCTCGACCTTCGCGCTGCCGCAGATGGGGCAGGTCACGAGGCCGCGCCTGGCCTGTTCCTCGAAGCTCGCCGAGTCCGAGAACCAGCTCTCGAACTCATGGGCGTCGTCGCAGATGAGGTTGTAACGGATCATGTCGGTTTCAAGAACGCGGCTTCAGCGCTGTCGCCCACGCAGATAGGCGTGCGCCGGGCTTTGGCAAGGTGCGGGCAGGGCTCTAGGCAGCCAGCAGCGTGTCGAGCTTGCCTGCCGCATCCAGGGCGTGGATGTCGTCGGAGCCGCCGACATGCGTCTCGCCAATGAAGATCTGCGGCACCGAGGTGCGCCCGCTGGCCCGCGCCGTCATCGCCTGGCGCAGCTCCGGCTTGCCGTCGACGTCGATCTCCGTGAAGTCCACGCCCTTCTTCGTCAGCAAGGCCTTGGCGGCCCGGCAATAGGGGCACCAGGAGGTGGTGTAGATCGTCACGGGCGGCATGGCAGGCCTCTCGGGTTTCATTCTTCCGTCATGTAGTGCCTTCGTTCCCATCCGTCACGACCCGCGCGAAGGTCAGCACGTCGACCTCGCGAGCCCCGGCGCGCAACAAGGCGCGCGCTGCAGCATTCGCGGTCGAGCCGGTGGTCAGCACATCGTCGACGAGCAGGATGCGCCGGCCCTCGATCTGGGGGCGCATCGCATCGCTAACGCGGAAGGCGCCCTGCAGGTTCTCGGCGCGCTGCGGACGCGTCAGGCCGACCTGTTGGCGGGTGCGCTTGACGCGCGCCAGCGCCATAGGCCCGAGCGGCAGGCGCGCCTGGCGGGCGACGACCGTGGCCAGCGCGGCTGCCTGGTTGAAACGCCGGCTCCAGAGCCGCGTGCGGTGGAGCGGCACGGGCACGACGAGATCGGCCTGCAGAAGGAGCTCGCGTCCGGCCTGCGCCATCATGCGCCCGAGCGTCAGCGCGAGCTCGGTGCGGTCGCCGTATTTGAGGCGATGCACCAGTTCGCGTGCGACCCCGTCGAAGCGGCAGACGGCGCGAGCCCGGGCGAAGGCCGGCGGATCGGCGATCGCCGCAGGCGAGAGCAGGCCGGCGCCGAGATCGATCGCGAAGGGTGTGCCGAGCCGCTCGCAATAGGGGCGCTCGATGAAGCCGATGGAGCTCCAGCAGGTGGGGCAGAGCGCCTGCGCCTGCCCAACGGCAGCCTGGCAGGCGATGCAACCCGGCGGGTAGACGACGGCGAGCGCGGCGGAGAGCCCTGCGCGCAGCGCATGCCGCCCTGCGACCAGGGCGCGCGACGGCAGGCTTTTCCCCGCGTCAGGCCCCGAAAAGGCAGGATCATCGCTCTCCAGGCGGGCCTCCCAGCAGAAGATCGTTCTTGTCGGGCCGGCGCGGCTTCGCGGCCCCCCTGCCAAAACACTCTGTCACGCTTAAGTTCAGCCTGTCGAATGGCCGGCGGCTGCCCTGCCGCCCACCGCGACGCAAGCGTTTTGCCCGGCATCCGCCGCGAGCCGAAGGACCTCTCCGATGAGCCAAGCCAAGTCCAAGCTGTTCACCCCGTTTCGCCTCGGGGACATCGAGCTGAAGAACCGCGTCGTCATGGCGCCGCTGACGCGCAACCGCGCTTCCCGTGGCACCGACGCGCCGAACGACCTCAATGTCGAATATTACCGCCAGCGCGCCGGCGCCGGCCTGATCGTGACCGAGGGCACGCAGATCTCCCAGCAGGGCCAGGGTTATGTCTGGACGCCGGGCATGTATAGCGATGCCCAGATCGCGGGCTGGCGGAAGATCACCGATGCCGTCCATGCCGACGGCGGCAAGATCATCGCCCAACTCTGGCATGTCGGCCGCGTCAGCCACGTCTCGCTGCAGCCCGGCCAGGGGGCGCCGGTCGCGCCCTCGCCGCTGCAGGCCAAGACCAAGACCTATATCGAGAGCGGCTTCACCGAGGTCTCCGCGCCGCGCGAGCTGGCGCTGTCCGAGATCCCGGCGATCATCGGCGATTTCGTCAAGGCGGCCGAGAACGCCAAGGCGGCCGGCTTCGACGGCGTCGAGATCCACGGCGCCCATGGCTATCTGATCGACCAGTTCCTGCGCGACGATTCCAACAAGCGCACAGATGCCTATGGCGGCTCGATCGAGAACCGCGTGCGCTTCGCGCTCGAGGTGGTCGAGGCCGTCGCCAAGGTCTTCGGCAAGGGCCGCGTCGGTATCCGCATCTCGCCGGTGAGCCCGGCCAACGACGCGCGCGATTCCGATCCGCAGGCGCTGTTCACCCATCTGGTGACGCGTCTCAACGACACCGGCATCGCCTTCATCCATGTCGTCGAGGGCGCGACGCGCGATGCGCGCGACTACCTGCCCTTCGACTACAAGGCGCTACGACAGGCCTTCAAGGGCGCCTATATCGCCAACAACAGCTTCAACCGTGACCTCGCGATCGAGACGATCGAGAATGGCGACGCGGACGCGGTCGCCTTCGGCCGGCTGTTCATCGCCAATCCCGACCTGGTCGAGCGGCTGGAGGCCGGCGCGCCGCTCAACGAGCCCGATGTCGCGACCTTCTATGGCGGCGACGCGAAGGGCTACACCGACTACCCCTTCCTGACCGAAAAGGCTGCCTGAGCCGGTCGCCTGCCGCGAGGCCGACGCGGCGCGATGAGGCCGAAATTCGCGGAACCGATCAGCTCGTTTCGAACTGATCGATTCCGCGGGTCGCCTGTTGGGGGGCAGCGCCCGTCTTTTCAGCTGGTTCGCGCCGCGAACTGACCGGGACGGGTGCTCAGCCCACACGTTCGGACCGGCCGGGCGCGGAATTCGTGTTTTGGCTGAGAAAAGGGGTTGCGGTCCGGCGGAAGCCCGACTAAAGAGCAGCCCTCGGCCAGCGCTGCTCCCTTCGTCTAGCGGTCTAGGACGTCGCCCTCTCACGGCGAAAACAGGGGTTCGAGTCCCCTAGGGAGCGCCATTCGCCGCCTAAGCCCTTGAAGGGCGAAAGTATCTCCGCCGGCAGTCCATCAACGTCACTGACCCTGCAAGGTATTTCACTCTCTCCGCCACTTATTCAAGAATAGGTGCCGGAGTGCTGGAATATCCGAGGATGTACATGATGCTCTGACCGGTCATGCCGCGGGGAAGGCAACGCAGACCCGTCTCAACTCTGCTCAGGGCGGATGAGGTCGGACATCTGCAGTCCCCAGCACGCGCACCGCAGATGCCGGGGGCACGCCCTGACCTCGGGCGTTCAAATCCGTGGCTCGACCGTTCGCCGAAGAGGCGCAACGAGGCGGTCGGCATGGGGTGCCGCCATCGCGACGCCTATGACGCGCCGGAGTGGCCATGTTCCCCATTCATGCTGCGGCTGAGGCGCCCCGGAGAATATCTCCGCAGCGTGCCGGACCTTTCGTCCGGCACGCCTGTCGGTTGCTTTAGTCGCCGCCGCTGCGACCGAAGCCGCAGACCGACTTGCGCCTCGAACCGGCGGGCTGGTGTCCGGCTCGAAGCCCGAGTGTGCGGGATCGGTCGCCGTCGCTGCGCTGTTTGCAGCTGACACGCTCAACAGCGATGGAGATCAGGGGCAGCGGGCTTCGAACCGGCGCCCGTAGCGATCCTGGAAGATGCAATTGTTCGGGGTGGTCGCGCGTCCGATCAACGCGCCGGCAACGCCGCCGACGGCTGCACCGATCGCAGCGCCGCGGCCGCCACCGGCGATGCCGCCGACCACGGCTCCGGTGCCGGCGCCGATGAGGCCGCCGCCCAGGGTCCTTTGGTCCGCGGAGTCGGTGTTGCAACCCGCGAGCGCCAGACAGACGGCTAGAAGAGCAAGCTTCGAACGCATCGTTTCCCTCCTCAGAAGCGCCAGATCAGTGGCACGATAAAAACTGCGACGATGAAGAACCAGATCAGCAGCGGCAGGCCGAGCTTCCAGTAGTCGCTGAAGACGTAGCCGCCCGGACCCATCACCATCAGGTTCGTCGGCGTCGCGATCGGCGTCAGGAACGCGGCGGCGGCGGCGACGGCCGTACTCATGAGCACGGGCCGCGGCGAGATGCCCATGGCGGTCGCGGCAGCCACGCCGATCGGGATGACGATGAGAGCCGTCGCGGTGTTGCTGATGAGCTGGCCCAGGACCGCCGTCAGGACGAAGAGCCCTGCGAGCAGCGCCATCGGCCCGGCATCACCAACCAGGGCGACAAGGCGTTCGGCCATCAGCTTGGCGGCGCCGGTCTCGATCATCGCGGTCGAGAGCGGCATCATCGCGCCGACGAGGATGACCGTGGTCCAGCTAATCGCGCGGTAGGACTGCTCGACGGTGAGGATGCCGCAGAGGATGATGGCGCCCGCCGCCAGCAGGCCCGCCACGGCCGAAGGCACGACGCCGGTCGCCAGCATCAGGACCATCGCGAACAGGATGATGACGGCCTGCTTGGCTCCCGGCCCCATCGGGACGGCCTGCCGTCGCACCAGCTCCGGCGAGCTGACGACGAGAACATTGGGGTCGTTGAGATGAGTGTCGAGCGCCTTCCAGGTGCCCTGAAGCAGCATGGTGTCGCCGGCCTGCAGCTCGACGCCGGCCGGCTTCGTCGTGCCGGCGCTCGGCGCCTCGCCGGCGCCGCGCTGGATGGCCAGAATGATCAGGTCGCCGCTTTCGGTGACCATGCCGGGAAACACGGTCTGGCCGATCAGGCCGGAGCGCGGCGGGATCACGACCTCGGCCAGGCCGGAGCGGCGGTTGAAGAGGGTGTCCTCGCCCTTTCCGCCGCCTTCCTCACGAAAGGCGAGGTGCAATTCCGCTGCGAAGCTTGCCGCGGTCTCGGCCTCGCCCCGGATGAGCAGATGGTCGCCCACCGCGATCGTGGCGCGGCGGAGCGGCTGGGCCGTGTCGCCTTCCTGGATGGCCACCAGTTGAAGCCCTGGCCATCGATCCAGTTCGACCGCCTCGGCGGCCGCCCCGACAAAGGGACAAGTCGCGCGAATCCGCAATTGATAGAGGCCGCTCGCCAAGCCGTATTGTTCGACCAGTGTCCTGGCGTGCCGACTGAAATCCGCGGGCATCGTAGCCCCGTTGCGCTGCGGCAGCAGGCGTTCGCCGAACAGGACAATGATCGCCATCGTGCCGGCGAGCAGCGGGATGCCGGCGAGCGCGAACTCGAAGAAGCCGAACTCGCCGACGCCGGCGTCCATGCCCGCCTCGGAGACCAGCACGTTCACCGGCGTGCCGGTCAGGGCCAGCATCGAGCCGGCATGGCCGGCGAAGACCAGCGGCATCAGCAGCTGCGAGGAGTTGCGTCTGAGTCGGACGGCGATGACGACGACCACCGGCAGCAGCGCGGCCACGGCGCCGTTCAGGCTGATCAGCGCGACCAGGAGGGCGACCAGCGCCATCATCATCAGCAGAAGCCGCACGCGGCTTTCCTCTCCCGCGCCCCTGATCAGAAGCTGGCCCGCCCAGGCGGTCACGCCTGTAACTTCAAGGCCGGAGCTGACGACGAAGAGGGAGGCGATGAAGATCACCGCCGGATCGCCGAGGCCGCCGAGCGCCTGGGGCAGGGTGAGGACGCCCGTCGCCCAGAGGCCGAGCGCGGTGCCCATCGCGACGAGCACAACGGGCACCCTGTTCGTGACGAACAGGACGACGGCGATGGCGACGATGAGGCCGGTATAGGCGATTGGGCTCACGCATCAGCTCCTAGTGGGTCCCGCTCGGCCGCAGACCCGTTTGCGGGATCTCAGTCTTCGAGCGTCGCCATCAGGATGCCGAGGCGGCAACCCTTCTCGTACTCGGTCAGATTCACATATTCCTTGATCGTATGGATCTCGGCCTGGCCGGCGCCGATCGTGATCGTCGGCACGCCGTGCTTGTCGAGCCAGTTGGCGTCGAGGCCGCCATTCGAGAAGAGATAGACCGGCTCGATGCCGAGAATGCCGAGAGCCTTGGCGGCGCGCTTCACCACAGGCGCGTCCTTCGCCAGCTCGAAGGGCGGGTAGGAGGGCTTGTGGGTGAACTTCACCTGCGCCGTCTCGCCGGCGTCGTCCTTCACTTCGGCCTGCGCCTTGGCGAAGGCGGCCTTGAAGGCCTCGGCGATCGTCGTGGCGAAGGCGGCCTCCGGGCTGCGGGCCTCGCCGCGGATATAGGCGTAGTCGGTGACGACGTTGGTGGCGTCGCCCGCCGCGACGGTGCCGCCCTTGCCGCCGAAGATGCCGACATTGCTGGTGCCGCGACCGTCCGGCTTGACGATCTTGCCGAACCACCCTTCGCGGCGTGCTTCCGCAATCGCGATCGAGCCGACCAGCGTCGCGGAGATGCCCTTCTCGGGGGCGACACCGGCATGAGAGGCCTTGCCGGTGATCTCGACTTCCCAGTTCTCCTGGCCGACGGCGCCGACCAGCAGCTCCGAGGCGAGCTGGCCATCGACATTGATGCACATCGCGGCGCCGCCGAGATCCTTCGGGTTGAGCTCGCGGGCGCCGTGCAGGCCGCTTTCCTCACGGACCGTGAACAGCAGCGTGATCGGCGGATGGGGCAGCTTGTGCTTGATCAGCGTCTCGGCCAGCACGACGAGCAGAGCCACGCCGGTGCGGGCATCGCCGCCCAACGCCGTGGTGCCGTCGGAGACGATGCGGTCACCCTTCCGCTCCGGCTTGGCGCCGGCACAGAGCGGCACGGTGTCGAGATGCGTCGAGAAGAGCAGGCGCGGGCCGGCCTTGGTGCCGGGCAGGTCCACGATGAGGTTGCCGGTCTCGGTCGGCAGCGGGATGCGCTTGTTGGCGTCGTCGAAGCGAATGGCCGAGGCCGGGACGCCGACAGCCTTCAGGGCCTCGCTGACGGCGGCGGCGATATTGGCTTCGTGGCCGGTGACGCCCTCGACCGAGAGGAAGCGCATCAGATGCGCGATGGCGGCTTCGACGTCGAGCGGAATGGCGGGTGTCGTCATGATCTGCATCCGGTTGGGTTGGAGGACCGACGGAGAGCTTCGCGAGCGGGCAGGTCAGAGGCCCCAGGGCAGGCCGAGCATCTTCCAGACAGCGAAGAGCGCCGTCCACAGTACGAAGATCCACACGACATAGGGCAGCATCAGCGAGACGATGGTGCCGACGCCGGCGCTGCGGTCGTATTTCTGGGCGAAGCCGACGACCAGGGCGAAATAGGCGTTGAGCGGGGTGATGGCGTTCATCGGCGAGTCGCCGACCCGGTAGGCGGCCAGGACCGCTTCGGGCTCGACGCCGAGCTTCATCAGCAGCGGCACGAAGACCGGCGCGAAGATCGCCCATTTCGCGATGGCGCCCGTGAGCAGCAGATCAATGATCGCGACGACGACAATGAAGCCGATCAACAGCGGCAGCGCGCCGATATTGGCCGCCTGCAGCACGCCCGAGAGGCTCAGCGCCATCACCGTGCCGATATTGGTGTAGGTGAAATAGGCGACGAACTGGCTGAGCACGAAGAACAGGAAGATCGTCCCACCCATGCTCTTGATCGATTTCTCGATCGCCGCGATGACCTCGGTCAAGCTGCGCATCGTTCCGGCGCCGATGCCATAGGTCCATCCGGAGATCAGGAACATCAGCATGATCAGCGCGATCAGCCCGTTCATGAAAGGCGAGTTGCCGATCAGCACGCCGGTCGCTGGATCGCGCAGCGGCGCGCCCGGAGGAAGCGTCAGCAGGCAGAAGACCACGATCAAGCCGAGCATGCCGAAGCCGGCAAAGCGCAAGCCGCGCGATTCCGCCTCGGACAATACGGCGCCTTGCTCGGTGACCGTGCCTTCGGCGGCCAGCGCGGGATCGTAGACGCCTAGGCGCGGAGCGATGATCCGGTCGGTAATGAAGGCGACGATGACGGTCAGGACCAGCACCGAGGCGATCGAGAACCAGAGATTGGAGGCAAGGCCGATCGTGCGGTTCGGATCGACCAGGCGCGCCGCATCATTTGTGAACTCGACAAGGACCGCATCGAGCGGCTTGATCAGCATGTTGACGGTGAAGGCGCCGGCGACGGCCGCGAATCCCAACGCCAGGCCTGCCACCGGGTTGCGTCCGACCGCGAGATAGGCGACGCCCGCGAGCGGGATCAGGACAAGATAGCCAGCATCGGCGGCGATCGAAGAGAGAATGCCGACGAAGGACAGGATATAGGTCAGCGCCCAGCCGGGGGAGACGATGACGAGCTTGCGGATCAGGGCCGTCACCAGCCCCGATTCCTCGGCGACGCCGGCGCCGATCATTGCCACGATCATCAGGCCCACCGCCGTGAAGCTCATGAAGTTCGGCACGAGCGACGAGTACATGAAGCGGATGCCTTCGATCGTCAGCAAGCTGCGGATCGCCGTGCTGGCCGTCTCGATCTTGTGTGTGTCGGGATTGATCCGTTCGAAGGTTACCGCGGCGCCGAAAAGCCCGAGCACCGCCGACAGGGCGATGACGATGCCGATCAGGATTAGGAAGATGACGACGGGGTGGGGAACCATGTTTCCCACCTTCTCGACCGTGTCGAGGAACCTCTGCATGCTGGTCTTCGGCGCGGCGGTGGTGGTCGTCATCGCTCTCATCCCCCTTGAGCCAAAAGCTGTCCCGCAGGATCTGCTGCGCGCGCCGGGAGCAGGCCCCGGCGCAGACAAGATTCCGAGTCTCAGGCGTGAACCTTAAATCCCGGCGCGGGGAGGACATCGGCAGAGAATCCCAAAGTCTGGGCCGCCTGTCCCAAAATCGAGCCCTGCGGCATTTGCCGGATGTACTCCGGTTTGCCGGTGACGGAGCGGCCTTCTACGGACCGTTCGACGCCCAAGTACCCCACCGGGATGGATCAGATCCGCGGTGGGAGCGCTCGGCCCGGCCGCTGCCTTCCGGTCACAGCTGCGATCAGGGAGGCGATATCGTAACGGCGTATCAGGGTTGACGCGGTGTGTTCATGGTGCCAACATTTGGTTGATACTTCTGATTTTAAGATATTTGCATTAGGTCTTGTTCTGATTGAGCTTTATTGAGTTGGTTCAACTCAATCAGAATTTTTTCAAGGGCTGGATTTCTTCCTATTCTGCGGGGTGCAGAACAATCGGAGTGATCGATGCCGGCTTTCTCTCATGGCGGGGTGAGGAAGGACGTCAGCGTGTTTTCCGTGGCGCATTTTTGCACCACGGGATTTCAGGCGAAGGACCAGTTCGACGCCTGGCGGACCTTGCACGAGGACACGATCGAGCTCTTGCCGACGCGCGAGGCATCCGCCGGTTTTGGCGCGGAGTTTTCGTCCTGGCGTCTCGGCGAACTGGCGCTGACGCATATCGTCTATTCGGGCGCGCCCGACAGGCGGTGGCGACATCGGCCCAAATCCTATCTCGACCATTGGTGCCTGGTCCTGGCGCGGACAACCTCTTCCGACGGCCAGACCAGCCAGGAGCTGAGCTTCCGTTCGCTCGCGCTGCCCTATGAAGGACAGGCCAGGGACAACGAGGTCATCACGCTCTACATCCCGCGCGACCTGCGCCCCGCCGAAGAGCAGCGCCTGGACGGAGCCCATGGCCTCGATGTGAGCGAGGATTTCGCGCCTTTGCTCATCGCCTACATGGACGGCTTGGTCCGCCAGTTGCCCCATGTCGCTCCCGATCAGGCCGCAAGCCTCGAAATGCCGACCCGGGCGCTGGTCGCCGCCTGTATCGTTCCGCACCCCGCTTCGGTGGACGCGGCGAGGGCGCCGCTGGGCTCGATGCTCGTCGACAGGGCCCGCAGCGTCGTCAGGCAGAACATGGCGTCGCCTGATTTCGGGCCGGAAAGGCTCGCCCGGTTGCTCGCGATGTCGCGATCCAAGCTGTACCGGATGTTCGAGCAGAGCGGCGGCGTCGCTCACTTCATCAACCGGGAGCGCCTGCGGGAGGCGCATCATCGGCTGAACTCCCAGCGCGAGACGCTTTCCATCCATGCGATCGGGAACGAGGTCGGCTTCGTCGATCATTCGACATTTAGCCGGGCATTCCGAAGAGAGTTCGGCTACAGCCCCACCGAGGCGCGCGAGCGCGGTCTGGCGCGGTCCTTTGCCGATGAGCCGGAGGCGGTCTCGGAGGCTGCGCCGTGGTTCGCCAGCGCTTCCTGAGAGGCCGGCTGCCGGGCTGGAGCGGTAAAAGCCCCCTTTGGTCGGAAGCGGCCTCCGCTGCCCAGAGGACGGGGACAACCGGCACGCGGCTGTCATGGCTCTATGCCTTCCTGTTCTTCGAACTGGGGGTCAATCTTCCGTTCTTTCCGCTCTGGCTGCAGGCGCAGTCATTGGGCGCCGATGCGATCGGCATCATCCTCGCTGCGCCGCTGCTGACCCGGATCGCGGCGAACCCGATCGTCGGGGCATTGGCTGATCGCAGCGGGCGCATTTCGACGGCGCTGTCGATCTGCGCCGTGCTGGTCGCGATGGGCACAGCGCTGTTGGGGATAGTGGCGAGCTTCTGGCCGATCCTCATCGCCGTCATCGCCATCGCGCTGGCGCAAGGGCCCTTGATCGCCCTGGCGGATGCGATGACGCTCGGCCGCCTTGCCGAGGAGCCGCAGTCGGAATTGACCTATGGGCGGATCCGACTGTGGGGGTCGATCGGCTTCGCCGTCGCCAATCTGGTGGCGGGCTGGTCGCTGGAGTGGTTTGCGGCCCCCTCGATCATCGTGCTGCTGCTGCTGTCGGCCGTCCTCACAGCCGGCGCCGCGATACGTTGCGGAGGGCAGGCCGGCCGCCGCCCCAAGGTGGCTGCTTCGAGCGGTGCCTTGCGAAGGCCGTCTCTGCTCCTCCTGGGCACGGTTGCCGGCGCTGCGCTGGTGCAGGCGAGCCATGCCGCCTTCTACGGTTTCGGCACGTTGCATTGGCGCGCGAACGGAATGTCCGGTGCCGCGATGGGCGGGCTCTGGGCGGTCGGCGTGCTGTCGGAAGTCGCGCTGTTCGCGCTTCTCGGCTACCGTATGCGGGGGCCGGCGAGCGCGGCGGGCCTGCTGGTCGTGGCGGCGGCGGTCACCTTGCTGCGCTGGGCCGGCATGGCGCAGGATCCCGGCCTCGCAACGCTCGTTCTGCTGCAGCTGATGCACGGACTGACCTTCGGCGCGACCCATCTTGGCAGCATCTTCCTGCTGGCGCGGCTGGCGCCGGATGGGATGCAGGCGCGCGCCCAGGCTTGGCTGGCGGCTGGCTGGGCGGGAGCGATGGCAGGTCTCACCACCGTTTCCGGCCGCCTCTACGAGAGCTGGGGCGAGCAGATCTACCTCGTGATGTTCGCCGTCGCGGCGGCCGGGCTGGCGCTGCTGTTTTGCGTCATGATCGGCTTGCGTCGTGTGCCCCTGCGCGGGCCGGCGAGCCTCGCCTAGGCGCCCCGCCGGGACGCTCCGCAACAATGGGATGAGCAGCCCAGAGTTGGGATTCTGAGCTCATCCGCGCTCGCTTCGCTGTTGCTAGCGTCGCCGTGTCGTCCCGTGGACCTTCGCAGGGCGCGAGCGCGCTTGGGGAAGAGTTCGATGCGGAGGCGAGGCTTGCGGCGTCCGGATGCACCGATGCGCCGCCGGGAGGTTGCCGGGGAGTGGGCATGAGGCATAGCGAAGCTTCATCGCGTCTGGCTTGCGTCGCCGCCTCGGCCGTCATTGCGCTCGCCGTCGCCTCCTGCGACCGGGAGGAAAAAGCGGCGCCCCCAGTGGTCCGATACGTCCGGACCGTGACGGTCGAGCCTCCGCGCCAGGCGCCTGATCTCACCTTCACCGGCCATATTGAGGCGCAGGACCAGGCGTCGCTGGCATTCCGCATCGGCGGCCGGCTGGCCGAGCGCCTAGTCGGTGTCGGCGCGAATGTTCGAGAGGGCGAAACCGTTGCCCGGCTCGATCCTGAGAACGAGCTCAACGATCTTCGCTCGGCCCAGGCGGCGCTGACGGCGGCGCAGGGCGATCTGCGCAAGGCCGACAACCAGTTCCAGCGGCAGAGCCATTTGCTCGAGCGGCACATCACCACGCAGGCGGATTTCGAAAGCGCCAAGCAAGCGCAGACCGCGGCGCGTGCCCAGGTCGACGCAGCACAGGCCCGCGTTCGATCCGCCGAGGACGTGGTCGGCTTCACTACGCTGACCGCCGATGCGCCCGGCATCGTGACCCGCGTCGGGGCGGAACCTGCGGAGGTGGTCGCGGCCGGCCGGATGATCGTTCAGCTGGCTAGGCGCGACGGTCGCGATGCGGTCTTCGAGATTCCGGCAGACCTCGCGCGCCAGATCGCGCCGGGGATGCCGGTGCGGGTCGTCTTGAACGGGGAGGCGGGTGCAGAGGCCGGAGGCCGGGTCCGCGAGATCGCGCCGCAGGCCGATCCGGTGACGCGGACCTTCCGCGTCAGGGTCGGGCTCACCGATCCTTCGTCCGCTTTCCGGCTCGGGGCCGCGGTGTCGGGCTCGGCCCGGGCGGGCGGTGCTGGGGCGATCACCATTCCGGCCACGGCGCTGAAGCAGCAGGACAAGGAGACGGGCGTCTGGGTGGTCGATCCCAAGAGCCTGACCGTCTCGCTGCGAAAGCTCGACGTCGCGAGCTGGGATCCTGCCGCTGCCAAGATCTCCAAGGGATTGGACATAGGCGACATCGTCGTCACCGCCGGCGCCGGTCTTCTGCGTGAAGGCCAGCGCGTGCGCCTGATCGGAGCGGAGTCGCGATGAGCTTCAACCTGTCGGAATGGGCGCTGAAGAGCCGCTCGGTCGTGATCTACCTCATGATCGTGGCGGTCGCGGCCGGCGTCTTCGCTTTCATCCGGCTCGGCCGGAACGAGGATCCGGCCTTCGTCATCAAGACGATGGTGGTGTCCGCCGTTTGGCCCGGCGCCACCATGGAAGAGACGCTGAGCCAGGTGACCGAACGGCTCGAACGCCAGCTCGAAGAGACGCCCGGCCTCGACAGCGTGCGCAGCTTCACCAAGGCCGGCGTGACGACGATCTTCGTCAACCTGAAGGGCGAGGTGCCGGGCAGCCAGGTTCAGGACACCTGGTACAGGGTGCGCAACCTCATCGCCGACATGCGGCACACGCTGCCGATGGGCACGCTCGGACCGTTCTTCAACGACCGCTTCGGCGATACCTTCGGCATTATCTACGGCTTCAGCTCGGACGGCTTCACCAGCCGCGAACTGCGCGATCATGTCGAGGCCATCCGGTCGCGGCTGCTGCTCGTGCCCGATGTCTCGAAGATCGAGATCGTCGGTGCTCAGGACGAGCGGATCTTCATCGAGTTCTCGGTGCGCGAGCTCGCCAATCTCGGCCTCGACCGCTCCGCGCTGCTCGGGGCCCTGCAGGCGCAGAACCTCGTGCGCCCTGCCGGCGAGGTGCAGACGCAGGATGAGACGTTCGTGGTGCGCGTCTCCGGCGCCTTCCAGTCGGAAGCGGACCTCACGAGCATCAACTTCCCGGTCGGAGACCGGATGGTGCGCCTCGCGGACATCGCCACGGTCCGGCGCGGGCAGGCAGACCCGCCGACGCCGATGTTCCGCGTGAACGGGCGCGATGCGATCGGACTGGGCATCGCCATGCGTGAGGGCGGCGACATCCTCGCGCTCGGCAACAACATCAAGAAGGCGATGGCGGAGATCACCGCCGGCCTGCCGCTCGGCATCGAACCCTATCTCGTTGCCGATCAGGCGGTGACGGTCTCGCACGCGATCGACGACTTCATGACCTCGCTCTGGCAGGCGGTGGGCATCATCCTTGTTGTCAGCTTCATCAGCCTCGGCGTGCGGCCGGGCCTCGTCGTCGCGCTCGCCATCCCGCTGACGCTCGCCATCGTCTTCGCCTGCATGCTGGTAGCCGGCATCGATATGCAACGCATCTCGCTCGGCGCGCTGATCATCGCGCTCGCGTTGTTGGTCGACGACGCCATGACCACGACCGACGCGATGGTCACACGCCTGGCGGCCGGGGAACCAAAGATGAAGGCAGCGACCTTCGCCTTCGAGAAATACGCCGCCGCCATGCTGGCCGGGACGCTGGTGACGATAGCGGGCTTCGTGCCGATCGGTTTCGCCGCCAGCTCCGCCGGCGAGTATACCTTTTCGCTTTTCGCGGTGGTGACGATCGCGCTCGTCGTCTCCTGGTTCGTGGCGGTCATCTTTGCCCCCGTGCTCGGCGTCGCCATGCTGAAGGCGCCGGATCCATCGGCGCAGGGGAAGGAACCGGGGCGGGTCGAGCGCGGCTTCCGCTCGCTGCTCTCGGGCGCGATCAAGCTGCGCTGGATCACTATCGCGGTCACTCTCGCCCTGTTCGCAGGCGCCATCCTGTTGCTGCCGCTCGTGCCGCGACAGTTCTTCCCGGCCTCGGATCGCCCCGAGCTGCTTGTGGATCTCTCCTTGCCGCAGAACGCTTCGGTCTTCGCGAGTGAGGATCTCGTCAACCGCTTCGAGGCCTCGCTGAAGGGCGATCCCGACATCGAGCGCTGGAGCACCTATGTCGGTCGCGGCGCGATCCGCTTCTACCTGCCGCTGAACGTGCAGCTGCCGAACGACTTCTTCAGCCAGGCGGTGATCGTCGCCAAGGACGTTGCGGCGCGCGAGCGGCTGCAGAAGAAGCTGGAGGCGCTGCTCGCCAAGGACTTCCCGAACGTGGTCGGGCGCGTCTCGCCGCTCGAGCTCGGCCCGCCGGTCGGCTGGCCGGTTCAGTATCGCGTCAGCGGCGCCGACATCGCCGAGGTTCGCAGCATCGCGATGCAGCTCGCCCAGGTTGTCGCGACCAATCCCAAGGCGCGCCAGATCAATTTCGACTGGATCGAGCCCTCGCGCGAGTTGCGCCTGCGCGTCGATCAGGACGAGGCGCGCCGGCTCGGGCTCAGCTCCGCGGCCGTTGCGGCAATCGTCAACACGGTGGTCTCCGGCACGGTCGTGACGCAGGTGCGCGATTCCATCTATCTCGTCGACGTCGTCGTGCGAGCGCAGGAGGCCGAGCGTGTCTCGCTCGACACGCTGCGCAGCATGCAGGTCGCGCTGCCCAATGGCCGCTCGGTGCCGGTGTCGCAATTCGTGAGCTTCAGCTACGGCCTCGATGCGCCGCTGATCTGGCGCCGCGACCGCGTGCCGAACCTGACGGTTTCCGCCGATGTTCCGCCCGGCACGCTGCCGGAAACCGTGGTCACCGCGCTGCAGCCCTCGGTGGACGCGCTCAGGAAGACGCTGCCCGCGGGCTACGACATCACGGTCGGCGGCACGGTCGAGGAAAGCGCCAAGTCGCAAGCCTCGGTCATCGCCGTGGTGCCGGTCATGCTGCTGATCATGTTCACGGTGCTGATGGCACAGCTGAGGAGCTTCCGGCTCTTCGCGATCGTTCTCAGCATCGCGCCGCTCGGGCTGATCGGCGTCGTCGCCGCGCTGCTCATCTCCGGCAAGCCGCTCGGCTTCGTGGCGCTGCTCGGCATCCTCGCCCTGATCGGCATCATCACCAAGAACGCAGTGATCCTGATCGGGCAGATCGAGGACGAGCGGGCGGCCGGCAAGAGCGTGGCCGAGGCGGCGATCGACGCCGCCGGCACGCGCTTCCGGCCGATCATGCTGACCGCGGTCTCGACCGTGCTCGGCATGATCCCGATTGCGCCGACCGTGTTCTGGGGGCCGATGGCGTTTGCGATCATGGGCGGACTGCTGGTCGCCACGGTGCTCACGCTCGTCTTCCTTCCCGTCCTCTACGTCACGGTCTTCGGCGCCGCGGAGCCACGGGAGGGGGCGAAGCGGACGGCGAGCGCAGGAGCCTCCCTATCATGAGCGCGATCGCGACGAGGCGGGTGTCGGTAAGCGGCTACGGGCGGGCGGCAGCCATCTTGCTGCTTGGCGCGACACTCGCATCCTGCGGCAACGAGCAGGAGCCGCAGTCGGAAGGGCGGCCGGTCGGCGTGGTCACGGTGGAGGCTGGGCATTTTGCCGAGGATCTCCGGCTCAGCGGCGAGATCCAGGCCAAGCAGGATGTCGGCCTCGCCTTCCGCATCGGCGGCAGGGTTCTCGAACGCCCGGTCAATGTCGGCGACCGGGTCGCTGCCGGGCAGCTCATCGCCCGGTTGGAGCCCGCTCTCGAACGGAACGCCGTGGCTGCGGCCACGGCGGCGCTGGAGGCAGCACGCGGCGAGGTCAACACGGCGCGCAGCACCTTCGAGCGTCAGGAACGCCTGATGGGGCAGGGCTTCACAACGCGGCTACGCTTCGACCAGGCGCTGCGGGCCCAGGAGACCGCGCAGGCCCGGCTGGAGAATGCGGAGGCTCAGCTCGAGCAGGCGCGCGACCGGCTCGGCTTCACCGAATTGCGCACCGATTCAGCGGGCGTGGTGACGGCACGCCAGATCGAGCCGGGCGAGGTGGTGCAGCCTGGGCAGGTCGTCGTGCAAGTCGCGCGCGACGATGTCCGCGACGCTGTCTTCAATGTGCCCGCCGCCATGCTCGACACCCATCTGAGCGATGCCAGGATCCGCGTCGCGCTGGCCGACGCGCCGACCGTGATCGCCTACGGCACGGTGCGTGAAGTCGCGCCGCAGGCTGATCCGGTGACCCGCACATTCGAGGTCAGGGTCGGGTTGCAGAATCCGCCCGAGGCGATGCGGCTCGGCTCCACTGTCGTCGGCAGCGTCGAACTGACGACTGCAGCGATTGTTTCGATCCCAGCGAGCGCATTGACCCAGCAGGGCCGCTCGCCCGCGGTTTGGATCGTCGATTCGGCCAAGTCGACTGTCTCGCTACGCGACGTCGACGTGCTGCGCTTCGATCCGGCGACGGTCATCCTGTCCCAGGGGCTGGAGCCGGGCGAGACGATCGTCTCGGCCGGGATTCAAGCCCTGCATCCGGGACAGCGCGTCAAGCCGCTGCCGGGCGCGCGACCTGCGTCGCGGCAGCAAGCCGCCGCCTCGACCCGGCCGCCGTGACCGGGGCGCCGGGTTGCGGCTGCGTTCGAGCGGGCGATCTATATCTGGCCGACCGACATGATGTTTCCCTGACAGAGGGCGTCGATGGAGATCATTCCGGCAGTCGGAGAAGCAGAGAAACTCCGGACCGAGCTCCTTGTTCTGGGCGCCTTTTGCGATGGGCCGCTGACGGGGTCGGCGCGGGCGGTGAACGACCGGTCGGCCGGCCGGCTCGCCGCCATTCTCGGCCAGGCGGCGTTCGGCGAGAGCGTCGGCGCGACGATGCTGATCGCTCGGCTGCCGGATGTCGCGGCGCACCAGATCTTATTGGTCGGTCTCGGGCGGGCCGAGGCCTTTACCGAGCGTGCCTACCGGCTGGCGCTTGCGGCCGTCGCCCGGGGCCTGAACGAGCATCCGGCGAGTGAGGTGGTCGTCACGCTGGCGGAGAACGAGGTGCCGCGCCGCGCACTCAACTGGCGGGTGAAGCAGGCCGGGCGGATCCTGGCCGATGGCCGCTATGATTTCGCCTTGTCCGGCAGGACCGTGCGCGAGGAGCGGCGCAGCATCATGTTGCTGGTGCCGCACGCGCTGACCTCGGAGCTCGTCGCGGCGCTGCGGCAGGGCGTGGCGATCGGGGAGGGGGTCTCCTTTGCCAAGGAGCTCGGAAACCTGCCTCCCGCTCTCTGCACGCCGGCCTTCGTCGCGCGGACGGCGGAAGCCATGGCGCGCCAATTCGGCTTCAGCATCGAGGTTTTGCGGCGGCGCGAGTTCGAGGATCATGGGCTCTCGACCTTCCTCGCTCTGGAGAAGGCCGCCGCCGGTGATTGCAGGCTGATCGTCATGAGAAACGACCACGGCGCGGCGACCGGCCGTCCGATCGTGCTGATCGGCAATGGCGTCGCGGCGCCAGAGGCGTTACCCGAGCATGAGCAGCGGCTGCACCGAGACCCGGTGCGGGACATGCGCGGTATCGGCAGCGTGCTCGGGGCGATGCGGACGGTAGAGCGATTGGGCCTCGGCCTCAACATCGTGGGCCTCATCGTGGCCAGCCAGGGCGGACCCGCTCAGGGCAGCTGGCGGCGGTCGCCGGCGGCTGGTGATCCTGGGCCAAGGGCGCCGGAGCCCTCGCTGCTCGGTGACGTGCTCTGCTATGCCGCGCATTTCTCGCCGAGCTGCGTCATCGACGTAGCCGCGCTGACCAGGGCCTGCGTTGTCGCGTTGGGCAGCCGGGCGAGCGGCCTGTTCGCCAATGACGAAGCCCTCGCCTCGGAATTGCTCAGGTGCGGGGGAACCTCCGGGGATTGCGTTTGGCAACTGCCCCTGTGGGATGAGGATTCCATGGCCATGCCCGCGCGGGATGAGGCTGGCTCCAGCGAGGGTCCGCCCGATGCTGTCGCTGCCGCCTCTAATCTGGCGCGCTTCGCCACTGCCTATCCCTGGGCGCATCTGGATATCTCCGGAACGGCCTCGACGGCTGACGGCATCCGCAAGGCGACGGGCCGTCCGGTTCCGCTGCTGGCTGAATTCCTGATCGGACGCGCGCGGATCGCGCCACGCCGATCGAACCTTCCCCACCCCCCGAAAACGGAGCTGCACTCATGAGCGATCTCGTCTTCATCGCCTTCCCGTCCGAGCAGAAGGCTGAGGAGGTCCGTCAGAAAGTCCTCTCGCTTCAGCGTGAATATCTGATCGAGCTCGGCGATGCCGTCGTCGTCGTCAAGGACGACAAGGGCCAGGTGAAGCTGAACCAGATGATCAACCTGACCGCCACGGGCGCGGCCTCGGGCGCGCTCTGGGGCACGCTGATCGGTTTCATCTTCCTGGCGCCGCTGGTCGGCACCGCGATCGGCGCCGCCTCGGGCGCGCTGGGCGGTAAATTCAGCGACATTGGCATCAACGACCAGTTCATGAAGGATGCGGCGTCGGC
The DNA here is from genome assembly GCA_900473415.1 of Hyphomicrobiales bacterium. Lineage (GTDB taxonomy): Bacteria > Pseudomonadota > Alphaproteobacteria > Rhizobiales > Beijerinckiaceae > Allobosea. Next base: position 154,880 of record UCLR01000008.1, on the reverse strand, counting down.
GCTGACCCCGAATACGGCGGGCCTCTTCCTGCTCATCCGCAAGATGACCACCGACAAGGTCCTCGCCGATCTCAAGGGCGTCGGTGGCACCCTGATCAAGACCTCCTTCGACGAGACGAAGGAGGCCCAGCTCCGCGAGGCGCTTTCGGCCGTCGCGAGCGCGCAACCGTCGGCCTGATGGCACAGGACTGGAGCCTGAGCGCGGAAACCGCCACCTGGGCGGCGGCGACCGCGCGTCTCGACGATTTCCGGCCGCTGCTTCCGGCGGAGGAGGAGATCGTCGCCAGGCTCCAGTCCGGCACTTTCGACCGGCTGGGGGACGGCGTCCGGCCCACGGAGCTGGACCCGAGCCGGGTGGTGCGAGCCTCCTTTCTGCGCTTCCTGATCCTGGGCGGGGAGGAGGGCTGCCGGCCGCATGAGAAGGGCGTCCTCGTCCATGGTGCCTGGGTTTCGGAGGTCCTTGACCTCGAAGCCTGCCGCGTGTTTCGCGACATCGGGCTGAACGACTGCCATTTCGAGGCGACGCCGATCCTGCGCGCCGCCATCATCAATCGCCTCTTCCTCGATGGCTCGCAGCTTCCCGGCCTGCAGGCAGAGCGGCTCGAAGCGCGCGGCGGGCTCTATCTGCGCGGGGTCGAGCTCGAGGGCGCGATCAGCCTCGACCAGGCGCGCCTCGGCGGCAATCTCGAATGCGACGGCGCGACGATCCGGAACCGCGGCGGCTATGCGCTGCTGGGCAGGAGCCTCGAGGCGCGCAACGTGCTGCTGCGGGGCGCCACGCTGCGGGGCGGCGCTAACCTGTCGGGCGCGGTGCTCGCCGCCGATCTCGACGCGGCAGGCGCGACCATCCCAGCCTTCGAGCATATGGCGCTGGAGGCCGGCGAATTGTCCTGCCAGGGCAGTGTCGTCCTCCGCAATGCCCGGATCACCGGCGAAGTACGCCTGACAGGCTCCCATATCGCCGGGGATCTCGATTGCACTGGCACGGTCGTCGAGAACGCTGGCGCAGGCGCGATCGAGGCGCGTCGGGTCGTCGTCAACGGAGCATTCTTTCTGCGGCGGGAGGCGCGGCTCGATGGCACGCTGGCGCTCACCGGCGCCTCGATCGGCACAATCCATGACGAGGCGGCCTGCTGGCCCAAGGCCGGTGACCTGTTGCTCAATCGCTGCCGCTACGGCGCCTTCATCGATGGGCCGGTCGATGCCGAGAGCCGCCTCGACTGGCTGGCGCGCCAGACGCCCCGGCGCTGGGGCGAGGATTTCTGGCCGCAGCCCTATGAGCAGCTTGCCTCCGTCTTTCGCGAGATGGGGCATGGCGAGGACTCCAGCGCCGTTCTGGTCATCAAGGAAAGGTTGCAGCGCCGTGCGCGCCGTGCGCGAACGGAAAGCCCGGTCTGGCGAGCGCTGCTTTTCGTCAGCGACGGCATTCTCGGGATCACGCTCGGCTATGGCCGTCGGCCGCTTTATGCGCTCGTCTGGCTGGTCTTCTTCTGGCTCGTTGGGGTCGCGATCTTCGGCCATGCCGAACGTGAAGGCGCGATCATGCCCAACAGCGCCGTCGTCCTTCGCGCGCCCGAATGGACCCTCTGCGGCATCGAACAGGGCGAGCAGAGGTCACTTGTCGCCAGCGGGGCCTCGCAAGGGCTGGCAGCGTCGGGGCAGAACCAGCTCGCCTGCTTCCGGCAGCGCTGGGAGGCTTCGAGCTTCCCGGCCTTCAGCCCCTGGATGTACTCGCTCGATACGCTGCTGCCGGTGCTGGATATGGGCCAGCGCAGCTTCTGGCGGCCGAATCCGACGAAGCCCGGCGGACGTGTCGCGATCAACTATTTCTACTTCCATTCGGTCGTCGGCTGGGCGCTGAGCCTGCTGGCCGTCGCCGGCTTCTCCGGCCTGGTGAAGTCCTCCTGACGACCGGGATCTCGGCCGGGGCGGCGAGAATGGGACGTGGCGCACAGGAGTGAGACAGCGGGCTGATGTTGCTCTCCGGGGCGGGCGTTACCCTGCTCCGAAGGCCATGCAGGTGACCCAAACGGAAGCGGGTATTCGGATGAAGGGAACGGTCGCAGCCCGGCATGTGTTGCCCTCGGCGCTTCTGGTCCGAGCCTGTGGCCTGTTGTTGCTGTGGATCATTCTGATGGGACCGGCCCCCCAGAATCTTCCGCTGGGGCTCGTCGCTAGTGCCGCCGGGGTTTGGGCCAGCACACTTCTCTGGCCGCCGGACGGGACGATTTCATGGATCGGGCTCGTCCGTTTTCTCCTGCGGTTCCTGCCGCAATCGGTGCTCGCGGGGCTGGACGTCGCGCGGCGAGCCTTTGCCCGTGTGCCCGATCTGCATCCCGGCATGGCGAACTGCCGCTCCACGATCCCCGGTGGCCTTGCCCGCGACTCGGCCTGCGCGGTGATGAGCCTCCAACCCGGCAAGCTGCCGGTGGCGGCTGACCCTGACGGGATGCTGCACATCCATTGCCTCGATCTGCGCGAGGCCGTTGCGGCGCAGGTGGCGGCGGATGAGGCGGCGTTCCGGCGGATGCTCAAGCCGGAGAGGCGGGATGGCTGATTTTCTGGTCGCGGCTGCACTTTTCATCCTGGCTGTGACGGCCATCGCGCTGTTTCGGATCCTGCATTCGCGGATCGCTGCGGAACGCATGATGGCGGTTCAACTGCTCGGAACGGGCGGCGGCGCGGCGCTTCTGCTGCTGGGAGCTGCGTCCGGATCATCGGCTATCGCCGATGTCGCGCTCCTGCTGGCTTTGTTCGCGGCATTCTCCTGCGTGGCCTTCGCGCTCGGCGCCGCCGTGCCGACCGTGCGGCGGGATTCGCAGAAGGAGCGATCGTGAACGGCCTCGCCGATATCGTCACGGTCGTTCTGGTGACGGTTGGGGCGCTGCTCTTCCTCGCCGGCACGCTCGGCCTGCTGCGGTTTCCCGATACGTTGAGCCGCCTACACGCCATCAGCAAGGCCGACAATGTCGGGCTCGGTCTGATCGTCGTCGGCCTGCTGCCCCAGGCGACGAGCCTAACCGGCGGTCTCAAGCCGGTCTGCGTCTGGCTGCTGGCCCAGCTATCGGCCGCGACGGCGAGCCAGCTGCTCGCCCGGACGATCTACGACGACCAGGTCGAGCCATGACGCTCCTGCTCGACATCGCGCTCGTCGCCTGGCTGCTGGCTCTCGCGGTCCATGTCGTCCTGCAGCGGGAGGAGCGCAGTGCGATCATCGCGCTGCTTGCCTTCGGGCTCCTGCTCGGGCTGGCCTGGGTCCGGCTGGCGGCGCCCGATGTCGCCCTGACGGAGATCGCCATCGGGGGAGGCGGGACAGCCGTCCTGCTGCTACGGGCGGAGGCGGCGCTGCGTGGCCGCGACAAGCAGGAGGAGGAGATGACCCGGACGGGCAAGCTTCTCGTCGCGGCGGGTTGCGCCGCCATCTCCGCGGGGCTCGGTTTCGCCGTGCTGACGTTGTCGTCGCCGCCCCCGACGCTGGCCCCGGCCGCTTCGGAGGCGCTTGCCCAAACGGGGCTGGGCAATCCGGTCACCGCTGTCCTGCTGGCCTACCGGGCGCTGGATACCTTGCTGGAAAAGGTCGTGGTGCTCCTGGCGCTGATCGGGGTCTGGTCACTGGCGCCCGACGGCATCTGGGGTGGTGCTCCCGAGGTGAGGCCTGCCGCCGTTCCGGCGCCGCTCGCCTATCTGGCCCGTATCCTGCCGCCCTTCGGCGTGGTCATCGGCATCTACATGTTCTGGGTCGGGGCGGATGAGCCGGGCGGCACTTTCCAGGCCGGAACGGTGCTGGCCGCGATGTGGCTGCTCGCGATGATGGCGGGGTTGAGCCCGCCGCCGGATACCGCCCGACCTCTGCTGCGGATAGCGCTGATGGGCGGGCCGGCCTTGTTCCTGGCGATTGCCTTCCTCGGCTTCGCCTTCGCCGACGGCTTCCTCGCCTATCCCGAGGCTTTCGCGAAGCCCCTCATCCTGGCGATCGAGGCGGCCCTGACGATCTCCGTCGCGGCGGCGCTCGCCATGCTGGTCGCCGGCCCGGCCCGAAAGGCGCCGACGCCATGACGGCCGTATTTCAGCCCGGCATCCTCTTCGGCCTTTGCGGTGCCGCGCTCGTCGGCATCGGGCTTTTCGCCGTCGTCACGCATCCCGGGCTGCTGCGCCGAATCGTTGGCTGCAACCTCGTCGGTGCCGGCATCTTTCTCGTTTTCGGCGCAGTGGCCCGGCGTGGCGCCGCCGCCGGCTTCGACGCAGATCCCGTGCCGCAGGCCCTGGTGATCACCGGCATCGTCGTCGCCTTCGCCGCGAGCGCGCTCGGCGTCGCCCTACTGAAGCGATTGTCGGAGCTGAACGTGGGCGACTCAACAGAGGCGGCTGCGGCGGCCGAGCCACGGAGCGGATCATGACGCCGCTCGTCCATACCACCACTCCGGGCGGCCACCTGCTGGTCCTGGCCGTGATCCTGCCGGTCTGCGCGGTGCTCGTCATCATTGCCCTCGGCCCGCGCAGCGCCGTGCGGATCGCGATGGTGACGTTGGCGGCCGGGCTCGCCGTCGCCATCGAGATTGCTCGTGAGCTGATGGCGAGCGAAGCGGCGCTGTCCTATGTCGTCGGTGCCTGGCAGCCACCCCTTGGCATCGCGCTGCGGGCCGACGGGCTTGCGGGAGCGATGCTCGTCATGACGGCGATCATCGTGGTCGTCGTCGGGCTGTTCGCGCGGGCTCAATTCGAGTTGCATGGCAGCGCCGGCGAGGGGCGGGCGCAGACGACGTTCTGGCTGATGCTGCTCGCGCTCTGGAGTGCGCTGAACGCCGTCTTCCTCGGCGAGGACCTGTTCAATCTCTATGTCGCGCTGGAACTGCTGACCTTTGCGGCGGTGCCGCTGGTCTGCCTCGACGGCCGCGCCGAGACCGTCAGCGCCGCCTTTCGTTACCTGCTGTTCGCGCTGGTCGGCTCGCTGCTCTATCTGCTCGGATGCGGGCTGATCTACGGCCAGTACGGCACCCTCGACCTGCTCGCGCTGTCGCAGTTGACCCGGCCCGACCCGGCGCTTTCGGCCGCGCTCGCGCTTATGATCGTGGGGCTCCTGGCGAAGGCGGCGCTGTTTCCGCTGCACCTGTGGCTGCCGCCGGCCCATGCGGGTGCGCCGGCGCCGGCCAGCGCGGTCCTCTCCGCCCTGGTGGTCAAGGCGCCGGTGTTCCTGATCCTGCGGCTGGTGCTCGATGTCGCGCCGCCTCAGGCGGCGGCGATCGTCGGGCAATTGCTCGCCGTGCTGGGCGCGACGTCGATCCTGTTCTGCAGCGTCATGGCGCTCAGACAGGCCCGGCTGAAACTCATGATCGCCTATTCGACCGTCGCGCAGATCGGCTATCTCTTCATCGTCTTCCCGCTCGCGGCCGGCAGTGCCGACCTGCCGCCATGGGGGACCATCGCCTGGACCGGCGGCGCGCTGCAGCTCATCTCCCATGCTCTGGCGAAGGCGGCGATGTTCCTCGCGGCCGGCGTGATCGTGGAAGCCTTCGGTCATGATCGCATCGCGGATCTCGGCGGCTTCGGTCGCGTCCTGCCGCTCAGCGCCGTGGCCCTCGGCCTGGGCGGCCTTTCGCTGATGGGCATCCCGCCGAGCGGCGGCTTCATCGCGAAATGCCTTCTGCTGACAGCGGCCGTGATCCAAGGCTATCCGTGGCTGGCGGCGACCGTCCTTGCGGGCGGCGTCCTGGCCGGCGGCTACGTCTTCCGCGTGATCGACAAGGCACTGGCGACGCCGGCTGTTCCGATTCAGCCCCGTCGGAAGGTGCCGCGCCGGCTGGAATATGCGGCACTGACCCTGGCGGTTGCGGCGGTGCTGCTCGGCTTCGTGCCACTGCGCCCCTTCGGCCTGCTGCAGATCGGCCGCGGCGGCGTGAACCTCGCGTGGACGCCATGAGCATAGCCGGTGTCCTTCTCGCCGCGGTGCCGCTCTTTCCCTTCTTCCTGGCGGCCTGCTGCCTGTCGGCACGGTTCAGGGCCCGCGCCTTGGCCTTCCTCGTCATCGCGCCGCTTCCCGCCGTCGCCGTGGCAGCCTTCGTGCCCGAAGGCCGGTTCGCCTTCTTCCCGGCGCCGTTCCGGCTGATGCTGGTGCTCGACCAGCCGGGTGCGATCCTGCTCGGCGGAGCAGCCCTGCTCTGGAGTGCGGCCGGCGCCTATGCCGCCTCGTCGATGGCCCGTGATCCGGCCGCGCCGCGTTTCGCCGTCTGGTGGCTGCTGACGCTCACGGGTAGCCTCGGCCTTTTCATCGTCGGCGATGTCGTGAACTTCTATCTGCTGTTCACGCTGGCGAGCCTCGCCGCATACGGGCTGATCATCCACGAACAGACCACGCCCGCGCATCGTGCCGGCGTGGTGTATGTCGTGCTCGCGCTGCTGGCCGAGGCGTTCCTGCTGATCGCGCTGGTGATGCTGGCGGCGGGCCATCCCGATGCCAATCCGCAGATCGGCAGCGTCGTTTCCCAACTCGCGGCTTCGCCGATGCGCGATGGCGTGCTGATCTTCTTCATCCTCGGCTTTGCGCTCAAGATGGGGCTTGTGCCGCTGCATATCTGGCTGCCGTTGGCGCACCCGGCGGCGCCGACGCCCGCCTCGGCGGTTCTGAGCGGGGTACTGGTCAAGGCCGGGGTGATCGGGCTGATCCGCTTCCTGCCCTTCGAGGCGGGGATGCCGTTCTTCGGCCCGGTTCTGGCGGGGGGCGGCATCGTTACCGCCTATTACGGCGTGCTCGTCGGCATCACCCAGCGGCGGGCCAAGACGATCCTGGCCTATTCCACCGTGAGCCAGATGGGGCTTCTCGCCGTTCTGCTCGGTGTCGGGCTCGACACCGCCGATCCGGCGGCCACGCATCTGACCGCCTATTACGCCGTGCACCACAGCTTCGTGAAGGGCGCGCTCTTCCTCGGTGTCGGAATCCTGGCCGCGACGGGCGGGCGGCGCCTGAGCCTTGTGCTGCCGCTGATGGCGGTGCTCGCACTCAGCCTCGGCGGCATGCCTCTGACCAGCGGCATGCTGGCCAAGTTCGCGACGAAACCGATGCTCGACTATAGCTGGCTTGCCACCGCGACGACCCTGGCAGGCGCAGGCAGCACGATGCTGATGGTGCATTTCCTGCTGACCATCCGTCGGGACTCGGCCGGCAACCCGATCCAGTCGCCGCCGCTCGGGCAATTCGTGCCCTGGCTGATCGTAGCAGTCGCCTCCTTCATCATCCCATGGTCGCTCTATCCGGCGGTTTCGGGCGAGGCGGTGTCCAGCCTTCTTCAACCCGAAGCGCTCTGGAAGGTAACCTGGCCACTGCTTCTCGGCGTCCTGGCCATGCTGCTAGTGCAGCGATGGCCCGGACGGATCGGTGCCATTCCGGAGGGGGACATCATCGTCCTGGCGCAGGTCGGCGGGCCGTTGCTTCGCAAGGTCTCTGATCGTATCGGCGAAATCGATACCAATCTCCGGCGCTGGCCCGTGGCCGGGCTGGGGCTGACCGCTCTCGCCGTCCTGCTCGGCGGTGCTTTGATGCTTCGCAGCTGACAAGCCGACGGGAGGCCGCGACGTGATGCCGATCGAAAGCATCGCGATCATCATCGTGGCCACGATCGCCTTGCTCGCTTGGAACATGCGGCCGCTCGTCATCGTCTCGATGGCGGTCGCCCTGCGACTCGGCGCTGCGTCGAACTGCTCAGGAGGAGACGATCCCCGCGCCAGCAAACGCTAGGTCGATCTACTTGGCGCGCTATCTTTCCCTGAAGACGCGCGATGCATGGTCGAGGAACGGTTTCGCCAGATAGGATAGCGCGGTGCGTTCCTCGGTCGAGATGAAGACTTCGACCGGCATGCCCGGGAGGAGCTTGCGCTCGCCCAAGGCAGCGACATCGCCGTCGATCTGCACCTCGCCGACATAATAGGTCGTGCCATTCGACGGGTCGCGGGAGGTCGCCGGCGAGACATGCACGACGGTGCCCGGATACTCCGGAGTACTGTTGCGTGCGAAGGCCGAGAAGCGCAGTCGCGCGGGTTGGCCGGGTCTGATCTGATCGATGTCGGCCGGCGCGATCTTGACCTCGACCGTGAGCTTGGCCTTGGCCGGCACGATGGTGGCGAGGCGCGCGGCCGGCGTGATGACGCCGCCGACTGTGAAGACCATGAGCTCGTTGACGACACCCGCGATCGGGGCTCGGATCTCCGTTCGCGAGAGGCGGTCCTCGGTCGCCAGGCGCCGTTCGCTGAGCTCGGAGACCTTGGCCTCGACCAGACGCAACTCGCGCTGCGCCTCCGTGCGCGCGATATCGTCGACGGCGATGATCTGAAGGCGGGCCTCGCTGATGCGCAGCTTGGCTCGGGCGAGCGCCGCTTCGATCTCGCCGCGCTCGCCCAGCAGTCGCGCCCATTCGCGGTTGACGCTGTAGACCCTGGTTCCGTCGATCAGGCCCTTCTCGAACAGGCTCGTGTATTTCCGGCGTTCGAGCTCGACGAGCCTCAGCTCCTCAACTTTCGCGACGCGGCGGGCCTCGAGGCCTTTAATCTCTTCGCCGGACTGGACGATGCTGATCTCGAGCTGCTCCTTGCGGCTTTCCCGGTTGCTCCGATTTCCGTCGAACAGGCGCGTCTCGCCCTCGACAATGTGAGACGCGTTCTCGGAGAGCTCCGCAAGCTCGGTGGGGAAGGTAATGACCGGAAGATTGTCGCGCTCCGCAACGAGCCGCACCTTGCGCCCGAGATTTTCGCTGAGCTGGGAACGGATGATGGAGAGCTCCGCCCGTGTCTGGACATCGTCCAGTCGGAACAGCATCTGGCCTTCATCGACGACGTCGCCCTGCCTGACCGCGAGGGTGTGGATGATGCCGCCATCGCGATGCTGCACCTCCTTGAGGTTCTGGTCGACCTTGACAGTCCCTTGCGCAATCACGGCACCGCTGAGATGCGCCGTCGCGGCCCAACCGCCGCAGCCGACGATCAGCACGAGCGCAAGCGCCGAGCCGGCGAGCATGTGAGGGCCGAGCCGGAAGCTGCTGTTCTGCTTCTTCTCTCGATCAGGCTCGTTCGTTTTGGCGGGCTTGAACGCGGCGAAATTGTGGGTGTTCACGGCGTTGTCTCCAGTAAATTGTCTGGACGTAGTAGTGTGCCGAGAAGGCGTCGCTATCCGTAGTGAAATTTATGATTCCCTAGTATTTCGATCGTGAAATCTTTCTCGTCGGTCTGCGTAATATAGACGTCAACGTAGGTATAATCTTCGTCATCGATCTTCTCGATGCGGAAGCGGAAGGGTCGTTCACTACCTTCGGGGCCGTTGCCATAGGCGCTGTCAAACCGCTCCCCTTCGGCTGCCTCGTCACAATCATCTGTGCCCGTTCGGATGTGATACTCCTGAACGATGATGCGGTCGCCCGCCTCGAGGTCGAGAATCTCATGGATCAACTCGCGCTGCTCGTCGCCGCAGTTGACCTCGAAGTTGAAGATGTCTTCGCCGGCGCCGCCGGTCAGCAACATCGCCTTGGCGCCGACGATGAACTGGTCATCGCCGGAACCTCCTATGATGGCATCGAGATCAACGACCGTGTCCTCGCCGATCTCGATCCCGATCGCGAAACCGTTCGTCACGTCGACTGTGACGCCTAGCGTCGTTCCGGAGAGATCCAGCGTATCGAAGCCGGCGCCGCCGTCATAGCAATCGTCCTCTCCATCGAGCGCCACTGCGATCCGGTCCGCCCCGTCGCCGCCTAGCACGATATCCACACCGTCGCCGCCATCGAGAGTGTCGTCACCTTCGCCGCCCGCGATGGTATCGTCATCGTCACCGCCCTCGATGAGATCATCGCCGGCACCGCCCGCGAGAGTGTCGTCCCCGGCGCCGCCAAGTATCACATCGTTGCCGGCACCGCCCTCCACCTCGTCGCAACCGTCGTTTGCCAGAATGACGTCGGCACCTTCACCTCCTGCGATCCGATCGTTGCCCTCTCCGCCATCGATGATGTCGTCGCCCTCGTCGCCGTCCAGCACGTCGGAGCCCGCGCCGCCGACAAGGTGGTCCTTGCCCCGGCCGCCGGACGCGACGTCATCGCCTTCTTCGGCGAATAGGGTGTCGTCGCCATCCTCACCGAAGATCACATCGTCGCCCGCTCCCGCGGCCACGAGGTCGGCACCGCCGCCGAGCCGCACGGTGTCGCGCCCTGCTCCGAGCTGGACCAGGTCCTGGCCGTTGCCGCCCATGACCGTATTGCCGCCGTCGCCAGCGCTGACGCGATTGCTGCCATTGCCGGTGACGATGATGTTCTGACCCGCGCCGCCATCGATCTCGTCGTCGCCATCGCCTCCGTCGAGGATGTCGTCGCCGTCCTCGCCCGAGATCGCGTCATTGCCGCCGGCACCGATGATATGGTCGTTGCCGATCCCGCCGGAGAGCTTGTCCGCTCCCGCGCCGCCATCGATCATGTCGTCGCCGTCGCCACCCTCGGCGACGTCGTCGCCGTCACCGCCATCGATCGTGTCGTCGCCGGCGTCGCCGTGGATCTGGTCATTGCCAGCCCCGCCGACAAGCTGGTCGCCGCCGGCGCCCCCGGTGATCACGTCGTCGCCCGCCTCGCCGAAGATGACGTCGTCGCCCTCTTCGCCGTGGAGCTCGTCGTTGCCCGCGCCGCCATGGATCGTATCGTTGCCGGTGCCGCCATAGACGGTGTCGTCGCCGTGCCCGGCATAGATCAGGTCATGGCCGGCGCCGGCGTGGATGATGTCGGCGCCGGCGCTGCCGTAGACGATGTCACTGCCGCCGCGGGCGTCGATCGTGTCGTTGCCGCCCGACCCGTCGATCAGGTCGGCACATTCGGTACCAACCAGATTGTCATCGCCGGGCGTGCCGATGATTTCCATGAACTCGACGACACTGAGCGAGGCCGTCTGCGCGACGGCCACCTCGCCGTCGCTGATCGCGTAGCTGAACGAGACCGGGCCGTAATAGCCGGCTGCCGGCTTGAACTCCCAGCCGGCCTCGATCTTCGTCAAGGTGCCGCTGGTGGCATTGAGATTGACGATGGACAGCGTGTTGCCATCGGCGTCGAAGGCGCCGGACAGGAGCGCAGCCGCGGTGATCAGGACCGTCTGGCATATGCCGGTATTGGCCAGCGTAACGGGGCCACTGAGGACGGGCGCCCGATTGCGGACGGGATCCGGATTCGTGGGACCTCCGTCACCATCGTTTTTGTCATCGTCGCCTTCTTCGTTCTCGCGTGGGTCGGGCGTCAGGTCGATCGGCGCGGGCGGCTTGATGCCTGGTGCACCGGAGGCCGGAGACAGTGCCTCGAATCCGCGAGAGCTGACCGCGCCGACCCCGGCGAGGCCGACCGCGGTATCATCGAAGGCGACATTCGTGCGGTTATCGTTGCTCGGGCGCGTGAGCCCGAAATTCTCGCCGCCGGGGCCAGACGGGGGCCTAGTCGGCGGTAACGCGTGATAGTCGAGGGCGGGGGAATCGATCCCCATGAAGTCGGCGATGCCGCCCACCTCCGGACCCGGGCCGCCGGAACCGAGCACGGTCTCGTCATCCGGGGGAGGCGGATCGGTTTCGTCCTCCGGTTCGACAGCGGTTTCCTGCGGATGCTCTGCGCCGGACGGTTCCACTTCTTGCGTCTCAGCGAGCGTGCCGGGATCGGGTTGGGCGAGGCTGGGGAAAAGGCTCTTGAGGTAGATGGCGATGGCTGTAAGCGCGACCACGACCACGGCGGGGCCACGGGACGAGGGCGCATCGTCCGGCTTGCGGTAGATCTCCTCCGCACTGGGGACATGCGTCTTTTGCTGCTTGAAGGGTTTGACCTCGATCATGCCGACACCCGTTCGTGCTTGGCATTGAAGTGAGCTGGAAACGGAGCAGCGGTAGGCATCTCGGGCTGAGTGGTCGACCGCGCGCCCTGGCCCGTAGCGGAGGACAGGATCTCGTTCCTGGGCCCGTAGGCGGTGAGTTTGCCGTTCTGGATGACGCAGACGAAATCGACCGCGACCAGCGCGCTCGGCCGATGCGCCACCACGACCGCAATGCCGCCGCGCTCCTTGACCGCCTCGATCGCCGTCCTCAGAGCAGCTTCGCCTTCGCCGTCGAGATTCGAGTTCGGCTCGTCCATGATCACCAGGAACGGCTTTCCGTAGAGCGCTCGGGCGAGGCCGATGCGCTGCCGCTGGCCGGCCGAAAGTGAGGTGCCCTGCGGTCCAAGCTGCGTCTTGTAGCCGTTCGGCAGCCGCACGATCATCTCGTGGATGCCGGCCGCCGTCGCGGCCGCGACGATGTCGGCGGCATCCACACGAGGATCGAAGCGGGAGATGTTCTCCTCGACCGTGGCGTCGAGCAGACTCACCTCCTGCGGCAGATAGCCCATGGAGCGCCCGAGGCTCTCCTCCGGCCATTGACCGAGTTCAGCGCCGTCGAGCCGAACCGAGCCGCGTAGCGTCGGCCAGATGCCAGTGAGGGCACGAACCAGCGTGGTCTTGCCGCCGCCGCTCGGCCCGATGACGCCGAGTGCCGTGCCGGCCGAGAGATCGAGGCTCACCTCGCTCAGCAGGACCTGTCCCGAACCCGGTGCCGCGACGGTGATCTTGTCGACTTTGAGATATTTTGCCGGTGTCGGCAGCTTCATCGGTTCAACGGCCTGGCTGAGCGCCACGACGGTCTCGCGCAGCCGCCCAAAGGCCAGACGCGCCGCGACAAAGGATTTCCAGTTCGCGATGGCGAGATCGACCGGAGCGAGCGCGCGCGCAGAGGCGACTGAAGCGGCGATGATCGCGCCGGCGGAGAGTTCGCCCTTGATCGTGAGATAAGCGCCGAGGCCGAGGATCGCCGATTGCAGGATCATGCGCAGCACGCGCGAGATCGCGCCGAAGGTGCCGATGAGATCATTCGCCTGCGTTTGCAGCGCGAGGTGCTCGCGGTTTGCCCCGTCGAAGCGATCGACCGCGCGGCCGGCGAAGCCCATCGCCTTGAGTACTTCAGCATTGCGGGCATTGGAATCGGCGATCGTGTTGCGGACGATGGCGGCCTGGCGCGTGGTACCGTTCAGGCGCCGCGTCAGCACCTCGCTGAGGACCGTGAGCAAGGTCAGGAGAAACGCGCCGGCGAAGGTCAGGGCGCCCAGCCATGGGTGCAAGAAATAGACGAAGGCGAGATAAAGCGGGATCCACGGCAGATCGAACAGCGCGCTCGGCCCCTGACCGCCTAGGAAACCACGAACCGTGTCGACGTCCCGGCCTCGCTCGAGCGCTTCCGCACTCGAGAAGCCGAAGCGCGGCATGTCGATCGCCACCCGATGGGCGATCGGTGCGATCTCCTCATCCAGCCTGGCGCCGACCCGGACGAGCACCTGGGAGCGGATGACGTCGAAGGCGCCCTGGAAGAGATAGAGGCCGATCGCCAGCGCGGAGAGCGCCATCAGGGTCTGGACGCTGCCGCTCGTCAGTGCCCGGTCGTAGACCTGCAGCATGTAGAGCGAGCCGGTCAGTGCCAGGACATTGATGACGCCCGACATCGCGAACAGGAAGACGCAAACCGAGCGAAAGCCTCGCGTCAACTTCGCCGCGTCACGCCGTCTGGCGTTCGTCAGTTCTCTTGAAGGAGCCATGGCCGCAACCTGTCAGATGCTTGAGCGCCGATTGGTGAGGGCGAGTGGGGGAGCGGCCATTGCTGACCGCTCCCCGGAAGGCTTCAGCTTCAGAGGTTGAAGTTGCCGCCGTTCAGGTTGTGGCTGCCCTTGAGGTCGATGCGGAACTCCTCGTCGACATTCGCATCGGTGCTCCCGCTGATGACGGTGTATTCGCCATCCGCGCGACTCTCGTGGGTGATGGCCACTTGCCCGGCGCCGGCGATCGGCCCGTTCACCAGCGTGAAGCTCTGGTTGCCAGCCTGCGAGCTGTTGGCATCGACGCCGCTGAGATCGAGCCGATCGCCCGGTTCGAAGTCGAGGATCGTGTCGCCATCCGCGCCCTCGGCGCTGAGGAAGCGGAAGGTGTCGTTGCCCGCGCCGCCTTCGATCACGTTGACGGCCTCGCTGGCGGTGATCGTGTCGTTGCCGGCGCCGGTCGCGACATTTTCGATGCTCCAGAGCGTGTCCGCGCCGCTCTGCGAGCTGGAGGCGCTGCCGCGCCCGAGCAGGCCGTTGCCCAGATCGACAGTCAGGTTCGCCGTTATCGCCGACAGGTCGAGCGTATCGATGCCGGACCCGCCGCCGCTGTCGTCACCGAAATAGGTGTCGTAGCCGTCCCATGCCTCGCCAATGATCAGGTCGTTGCCCGAGCCGGCGACTACCGTGTCATTGCCAGCGCCGGCCGTGATCCGGTCGTCGCCGCTCTCGCCGAAGATGCGGTCGTCGCCGGCCTCGCCGTCGATCACATCATCGCCCGATCCACCGAAGACCACGTCGTCGCCAGCCCCGCCCTGAACGATGTCGGAGCCCTCGCCGGCATTGACGAAGTCATCGCCCTCGCCGGCGAAGATCTTGTCCTCGCCACCGCCGCCGAGGATCACGTCATCCCCGGCCAGGCCGATCATGTCATTGGCTTCGGCCGAGCCGATCAGGACATCGGCCAGCGCCGTTCCGACCTTTAGGCTACCCGTCGACGGGTTAGGCGCGGGATCGCCGGAGCTGCACTCGTCGTCGTCATCATCATCGTCATCCCCATCACCGACCTGCGGCGGGCCTTCGGGGGCGGTGAAGCGGATGCTGTGCGTGCCGTTGGTCATCGTGGTCACGCCGTTCTCGTCGGGCGTGCTCTCGTAATCCTCCGGCGCTGCCCCGTCCGGCAGCTCGATCACATCCTGCGGCCGCATGGTGCCGACGATGGTGTCGTGGCCGCCATTCGAGCGGAACACGATACGATGAGCCGAGGTCAGTGCGGAGATGTCGATCGTATCGTCCCCCGCGTCGCCATCGATCGTGATCGTGTTGAGACGCAGGCTGGTGCCCGAGAAGTCGCCGATCACCTGGAACGTATCCCCGCCGGCGCTGCCATTGCCGGACGGATCGGAGCCGTTGATTCGGATCTCCTCGATCTCGCGCAACTCGGCGATAATGAAGGCCGAAGTCGTGCCGCCACGGGTGACGATGATCTCCGTCGCGGCGTTGATGCCGTTGAGATTGTTGCCCGGGACGTCATCGAAGGCCTGCCGGGTATAGATCCGGTAGGTCTCGGCGGCGGCGCCGTTCCCCGTAATCGCGAAAGTGTCGCCGGCGCCGCCTTCCGCCCCGCCATTGACCACGTCACGGCCGTCGGAGTTGACCAGTGAATTGGCCGCGGCGTTATTGGCGTTCCAGTTGAAGGTATCGTCGCCGTCATCGCCGTTGAGCGTGTCGTTGCCGGTGCCGCCGTTGATGACGTCATTGCCGGCGTTGGCGTTGACCGTGTCGTTGCCGCCCAGGGCGTTGATCGTGTCGGCATTGGCGGTGCCGTTGTGGATCGCTCCCGCGGCGGTGCCGGTGATCACATTGCCGGCCGTCGCAAGCGTGAAGTCGGTAATGTCGATGTTGCCGGGAATAACGTTATTGACCTGGATCGTGCCTATGACGGCGGAGGCCGGTCCGTTCTCGCGGATGGTCAGCAGGGTGCCGGTGCCGCTGGCGGTTTCGAACACACGGTCGGTGAAGTTCGCAGCAGTGACGCCCAGCCCGCTGAGATCGATGCGGTCCTGGGTAGCTGGCGTGCCGCCGGTGGTGTCGAAGCTGTTGATGACGTCGGCGCCGAAGCCGGTCGCGTTGTAGACGATGGTGTTGACGCCGCCGCCGACATCGATGGTGTCGTTGCCGGCACCGCCGATGATCGTATCGTTGTCGTCGCCCCCGTTGAGCGTGTCGTCGCCATCGCCGCCGTCGAGCAGGTCGTTGCCATCATCGCCGTTGAGCGTGTCGGCTCCACCGGCACCGAAGAGCTGGTTCGCCGCGCCATTGCCGTTGATGACGTTGGCGCCCGCATTGCCGCGGCCGGTGACCGCATTGTTGTTGAGGTCGAGGTTCTCGACTTCGGCCCCGAGCGTATAGTCGATTTCGGATTCGACACGGTCCGCCGTGCCGCCGCCGGCCAGCTCGGTCACCACGTCGCCGACATCGTCGACGACGTAGACGTCGTTCTCGGTGCCGCCCACCATTGTATCGGCGCCGAGCCCGCCATCGAGCGTGTCGGCCCCGGCCAGGCCCGTCAGGGTATCGGCGAGATCGCCGCCGGTGATGACATTGGCCAGCGCATTGCCGGTGCCGACGAACTGGTCGGCATCGAGGCCGGTGTAGGTCAGGTCCTCGACATTGGCCATGGTCTCTATGGACAGCGCGGCCATGAGCGTCTGCACCTCGTCGGTGCCGGCATTGGCAGCCTCGACCACCACGTCGCCGACATCGTCGACGATGTAGGTGTCGTTGCCGCCGAGACCGACCATGGTGTCGAGATCCGCGCCGCCATCGAGAACATCGTTGTCGCCGGCACCAGAGCCGCCGATCAGTAGGTCGTCGCCGAGGCCGCCGGTGAGCTGGTTGTCGCCGGTGCCACCGATGATGATGTCATTGCCGCTGCCGCCGGTGATGTCGTCGTCGGTGGCCTGCTCGCCGACGATGAAGTTGTTGATCGTCGAGGTGGTCAGATTGATCGTCCGGCTGCCGCCGGTCGGATCGAGGCGACTGATCGCGTAGTCGCCCGCGCCGAGCAGATAGCCCTCATAGGTCGCGTTGTTGAAGTTGATGAGCTCGACGCCGGTCTGCGCGGTGTTGCCGGTGAAATGGGCGTTGACGGTGATCGTGCCGCCATTGGCGTTGATCACTAGGTTGCCGTTGGCCGTACCGGTGTTGTCGTCGAAGGCGTTCAGCCCGGTCAGCACCGGCCCGATCAGCGGATCGGTCGTCGTCGAGGTGATCGAGATGCGGTCGGCCGCGCCGCCGCTGGTGGCGTTCACCTGCTCGTTGATGACATCGCTGCCATCGCCGGGGTTGAAGACATAGGTGTCGTCACCCAGGCCGCCATTGAGCACTTCCGTAACGGCGAAGCTGACAACCAGATTGTCGATGCTGACGATGTCGTTGGCGCTGTTGTTGTTCGTGCCGTTCACGACGAAGCGGATTGCGGAAGTCGTTGTGAATGGGCCCGTCAGCGCGACAACGGTCGACCCGTTCCCGGAGTTGCCATCAATCGTCTGGATGAGCTGAGTAAAATTGACCCCGTCCGCAGCGAAGCTGACGGTGACGGTCTCGCCTGCATCGAAGCTGTTCTCGTTGAAGTCATAGCTCAGCGTGGCGCTGGTCATGCCGGCCAGGTTCACGATGCGCGTGATCGTTGCGGTGCCGTTGCCGGTATCGTTGTCGTCGTCGCGGAATTGCAGCGAGTTGCTGTTGTTGTTGTCGATCCGGATCTGACCCTGCGACGCACTGTTGACGCCGCTGTTGTCGCCGGTCTCCACCCAGGATGACGTCCACCCTGTGCCGCCAGTGCTGTTGTTCAGCGCCTGCGCGTTGAAGTTGTCGGCGTAGTTTCCCGTGACGGTGGTGTTCGGACCGCCGACCAGGATGTCGTTGCCGGCAAAACCATTGAGCACGTCGTTGCCGTCGAGCCCGAGGATGAGGTCGTCCTGGGCCGAGCCGTTCAGCACGTCATTGTTCGGCGTGCCGACGACGAGGCCGAGCGAGCCGTCGCTGAACTGCAGCCGCTCGATGTTCCGGATCTTGTCCGAGCCGTCGAGCTGGTCCTCGATGGTATGGGTGACCTGGACGGTGCCGTCCGCGTTGCCGGCGAAGGCGTACTCGGAGCGCAGGCCCTGATACTTCGCCGTGTCGACGTCACCGGATGTCGCATCCGTCTTGATCTCGCGGATGATCCGGAGCTGGCCGGGATTATAGGTCCCGTTGAACATCTTGGCCGCCAGCGTCGTCATCGACTTGTGCGTCTCAAGTACGGTGCCGACGCCGCCATCGGGCCCAATCCCCGACATGACCGCGATGTTCACATCGAGCCATTTGTCGCCGTCGATGATGTCATCGCCGCCGCGGCCCATGATCACGTCGCTGCCGTCGCCGCCGAGGATGATCTCACCGGCGTTGTAGACAACCGCGTTGGCCGCGAGCGCATTGACCTGCGCTTCGGTGAGGCCGAGGACATCGCGAAGGCCGGCGATCAAGGCCAGGCCCTCCTTGGTCAGCTGGCTGCCGCGATAGCCTTCCGAGCCGCCCTGGGCGAAGGGCAGGCGCTCTTCTGCAATGACGTCCGAGCCCGTCAGGACGTCATTGAAGCGCGACCCAGACAGACCCTCGACCGCTTCATAGGCGTCGAGCGTACCGTTCGCCGGCGGCGTGGGGTTCTCGTCGAAGACGATGCCGCGCGTGAAGTCGGCATCCACCCCCATGGTGCTGTCCTTGTAGGTCGCCCAGTCGAAGCCCGACATGCCGGCCATTTTGCCGCGGCCGGCACTGCCGACCATGATGTCGTCGCCGCCTTCGGCGATGAACTCGTCGAAGCCGCCATCGCCGAGGAACACGTCGTGCCCGTCGATGCCGTCCTGGGCGAAGACCTCGTCGAAATTGTCGCCGGGAGCGCCGTCGAAGGTGCCTGTCTCGATCCAGTCATTGCCTTCGTTGCCGAGGATGCGCTCGGCATTCTTGTTGCCGTAGATGTAGTCGTTGCCGGTTCCGGCGAAGACTTCCGAGCCCATGTCGGTGCCCAGGAAGATGAAGTCGTGACCATCATTGCCCATCACCAGGTCGAGGCCCGGTCCGGCATGGACGACGTCGTTGCCCTTGCCGGCCTTGATATTGTCGTCGCCGCCGCTGTCCTTGATGATGTCGTCGCCGTCTCCAGCATTGATGATGTCGTTGCCGAACCCGCCTTCAAGCAGGTCGTTGCCGCCATCGCCGAACAGCGTGTCGTCGCCGATGCCCGCAATCAGCGTGTCGTTCGCGCCAGTGCCGCCGAGGACGACGTGGTCGCCGCCCGTGTAGCGCAGATAGTTGGTATCGACGCCCGGGGTCGCGGGGTTGTCGCGAATGACGAGCGGCGTGAGCAGGCTCGTGCCGAGTGGATCGAGGCCGCGGTTGTCGGCGCTTTCATTGATCGCCGTGCCGGGATCGTCCTGCAGGATGCCGTCGAGGCCTGCATCCTCGCCAAGGCCGGGATTGTACTGCTTGGTGCGGTCGACCTCGAGGATCAGGCCGGGCGTCGAGAACACGTCGGACGGCAGATGCGTCGCGTCGGTGTTGCGCATGATCATCGCGGCGAAGGAGTTGTTCTCCATCTCGCCGAAGAGGTGCAGTCCGTCGAGGCGCTGCAGATAGTAGAAGCGATCGCCGTTCTGCAGCTTCTCCATCTGCACTTCGAAGACGAAGTTGAAGGTCGAGCCCAGCATGCCGCCGAAGGGCATGATCTCCTCGGCAAGGCCGCCGATCCAGAGATCGACGTTCTCGAGGCCGCCGCGCACTCCGCCGGCATAGGTGCCGGTGGCATTCAGGAAATCGAGCCGATCTGACGGCACCCCGAAGCCGCCGGTCGAAATGCCGGTGATGATGGTCAGCGCGGCGTCGCGCTTCTCCTGAAGCGTGTCCGCGCTGGTGATCAGCGAGTGCGTGCCATAGGCCGCGATGAAGTTGATGATCGAGGCCTCATGCTTGAGATGGCCGGCGAAATCGACCCAGCTCTCATAGGGCTTGAGCAGCACGTCCTCGTTGGTCGCCTCGTAGAAGGTTCGCCGCGCTTCGTTCAGCGAGGGCACGCCGGTGTCCCGGCCGCGGGCGAGGTTGATCGTCGCGAGATCGAGCGGCAGGCCGAGCAGGTTGTTGCGCAGCGCGGTCGTCACGAACTCGTCGATCTCGTTGCCGACCTGCCGCGTCATGCCGCGAATGATGGCGCCTGCCGCAATGCCGTCGGCAATCGAATGCGCGACCCCCGTATCGCCGCCGTCGAAGGCGAGCGGATTGAGGAAGCCCTGAATCAGGCCGATATGGTCTTCGTTGAACGAGGGATCGAAGCGGTCGATGGACTCGGTCAGCATCGAGTGACCGAAGCGGTAGACCACATGGGCGAACTCGGCCACGATCGACGGGTCGATCGTCGTGTCGAAGCCGTCCGGCACCAGGAACACGTTGATATTGGGCTGGACCTTGCGGGCGAATTCCTCGAACACGAGGTGCTGGTACTGCATCTCGGTGCCGAACTTGGCCGCCTGGAACAGCCGCTCGCCATCCCAGACAAGCGCCGCGATCTGCGCGGGCGTGGTCGGAACCGCGGCCAGATCGTCTGCAAGCCACTCGTTGATGAAGGCGAGGTCATTGCTCGCCAGCACCGTGTCCTTGGTGTGCTGGACCAGCCGGTTGTGCTCGGCATGGAACACATGGTGGACGGCGGTGAGGCCGATATTCTCGTTGACGCGACCATCGCCGGCCATGAAGTGCGCGTCCAGCAGTTCGTTGTCGTATTCGGTGTCGCCGTTACCCGGATTGCCCAGGCCGATCGTGATGTCGCCGTCGGCGATCTTGCCAATCGGCACGGCTTCATGGGCGATATCGGCGAGGAAGGCGCTGGCCGTGCGGATGGCGTTGGTCGTGGAGATGCCCAGGCCGCCATTGGCCGTCGGATTGCCCTCGAGCACGACGTCGTCGGCGGTGTTGGGAATGCCGTCCAGCCCGACGCCGAAGATCACCTGCGGGAAGCCGTTCCCGCCGGGGATGAAGTTGCCATACGGATCGGTCCGCAGCAGCGGCACGGCGCCGACATCGGCATCCGTCAGATTGATGCCGAGCAGCGCCCTCGCCTGAGCCTTGAGTTCGCCCCAGGTGGCCATGCCGCCATTGCCGCCCTCGATCAACTTGCCGGTCGCGACCGGATCCCCAGCCGCATTGAACTCATATTGGCGCAGGAACACCTGGTGCGACGCATGCGAGGCGTAGGTCTGGTTCTGGTCGACGTACGAGGTTGTGGTGTTGACTGGCCGCACGTCGTCTGCGGTGCCCATGGTGCCGTCGGGCCCCGCCGAAACCGTTGCCCGAGTCAGCACCATGAAATTGGTATGGCTGCCCTCGACATAGAGCGGATCGTCCGGCTGCAACGGGATGAACACCGTGCCGCTGCCGCCCTTGTTGATCAGGTCGAGGCCGTGATCGAAGAACTGGCCGAACAGCGTGAACCACGAGTTGAACGGCGCCGACAACCCTTCATCCGGCGCGACGGCAGGCAGGTGAACGTTGTCGCCCTGCATCGCAATGCCGAAAGGCTCCAGCGCCGCGTCACGGACCGTGCGGGCGGCTTCCAGAGCGGTCACGGTTCCGGCATGAGCCGTCGTGGCCGCGGCCAAGGCGGCGTTCGCATCGTCGAGGACGATCTGTTCTTCGGGGGACAGCGGCGTGGCGGGATTGCCATCGGCGCCGAGGACCGCGGAATCGACCGCGATCTTGGCGTTCTGCATCACGACCCGCGCCTGGTACTCGGCGTCCCAGGACGGCTTGAACGTCTGGTAGATCGCGGTGATAGCCGGGAGGTCGGCCAGTGGGTTTTCGGAGCCGGCGCGCTCGAGCGCGGTCAGGATCGCGGCCGGATTGCCCAGCGTCTGGTCGACGAGCAGGTTCGAGATCGTGCGGAGGCTTGAGTCGAAGACGAGCGAGTTGGGGTTGTTCGACGGATTGTAGTTCGACGCTGTCGGCATTGCGGGAGCCGGGCCCGCGCCATCGGGATCGAACGGCGTGCCATCGGCCGGCCTGTATACCGGGGGCATCAGCTCCGGGAACTCGGCACCGGCTGCGCCCCACATTTCCTGACCGGGCAGGAGGTGATTATAGGAGCCGTCGACCGTTCGCAGCCCCCAGGCTACGTTATAGGCGGGGACCAGCCCCCCAGGCCCGAATAAGGGTTGGCCAGCGGAATGCGCCTCCGCGATCTTGATCTGCGCGAGGATGAAGTCCAAGTCGCTACGGATGTAAGTGACCATCGTACTTGCTCCAAGATTACAGAAAACCAAGCGCAAATCAGCGAAGTCGGTATCCACACGCTCACATCCACGCAGATGCTCGGATTTGAACCCGAAACATCTCAAATTGGCGCGAGAAGGCGTAGATGAGGCAGTCTTGATCCTACGGCATGGATCATCATTCGACGGTGGGTTGTTTGGTAGATCGGAAGGTCCAGCCAAAGTTTGAGACTTTGGTCCCTATTGGAGGGAGGACGTTCGGCCCATAGTTTCAGCGAGGTACGATTCGCGCTGCGGAACCGTATGTTGCATTGCAAAAACGATGTGCGGACCTGTTCATATCGTTCAGAAAAATCAAACTCGATAGAATTCAAGAATAAATGGAATTCGATGCGATTGTTGTATCGTGCGGAAAGACCTGATTTGTAAGACGTTCTATCGATCAAATCAAAGAATTCGAATTTTCACCTCCGGATTGGCCGACTTCAAAGTCTACTCGTCAAGGTGGTTCAGAGATGGGTACGGGCGCTCGCGAAAAGACAGGACAAGACCCGGTATCCGCAAACGGCCCGGCATCACCGCTTCCTGGCGCTCGGAAAGCCGGGTTCTGGTCGGCGCGTCTGAATGCCGTTCTGCGGCGGTGGGGGGCGCTCAGCCTGGAGCACAAATTCCTGATCACCGCGACCTTGACCGTCGGGCTGTCGATGGCGACGCTAGGCTACTGGGTCGAGAAGCGCATCCGCAGCGGCTGGATTCAGGGCATGGCGGAGACGGGTGCCGTCTACCTGGAAGGCTTTCTGGCCCATCACGTCCAATTGCTCGAAACCTCGCGCAGCTTGCCCGCTGCGAACCAGGCCGAGATCGAGCGCCTCCTGTCCGATACCAGCCTTGGCCATCGCGTCGCCATCATCAAGATCTGGGACCTCGACGGAAACCTGGTTTTCAGCACCAACAAGTCAGATTCGCACGAAAGGCTTCATTCCGGCTTCCTTGATCGCATCAAAGCCGGACAAGTGGTCGTCGATTCCGACACCGACGATCACGTCACCGAGTTGAAATCACAAAATCTGTCGCCAAAATTGATCGAAATCTACGCGCCGATATATAATCTTAAAACAAGAAATATCATCGCAGTCGGCGAATTCTACGAGTTCGATCGATTTTTGCAGAGAGAAATCAGGGCCGTAAAATATGCGACCTGGTTTCTCATCTTCAATGTCGCGGTCATCATTATCGTTTTGCTGCATGTTATTGCAAGGAAGACCAGCAAGAAAATCAACACGCAACAGGAATTGTTGGAATCAAACTTGGCCCGTGCCGCCGCGCTGGCAAAGCGCAACAATGCCCTGCGCCGCGCAGCCGATCGCGCGCGCCTGAATGCGACCATCTTGAACGAGGCCTATCTCGCGAGCATCGGCGCAGATATCCATGACGGGCCGATCCAGATCCTGAGCCTGATGATGCTCAAGCTGCCTGATAGCGGGCCGCAATCGATGCAATCTGACGAACTGGCCAGGACCGTCCGGAAGGATCTCGAGCCTCTGATCCAGCAAACGCTGGCGGACCTCCGGAATCTGTCCGCCGGCCTCGTGCTGCCCGAGGTGGAGGACCTGCCGGCCGGAGACACGATCGACCTCGCGATCACCCGGCACGAGCACCAGACCGGAACCGTGGTTCTGCGCGCGCTCGGGGACCTGCCCGAGCATGTGCCGCGCGCCATCCGAGTCTGCGCTTACAGGGTTGTCCAGGAGGCCCTGAACAATTCCTACAAGCATGCCGGCGGCCATGGGCAGCGCGTATCGGCCCGCGTCAACGGCAAAATGCTCGAGATTGTCGTGACGGACAGCGGCGATGCTTCGGCGCCGCAGCCCCGTCACCCGGCGAGCAGGGCCAAGCTCGGACTGCGAGGCATGGAGAGCCGCATCAAGGCGCTGAGGGGCAGCCTTGCCATCACCAGATCGCCCCATGGCGGGACTGAGATTCGCGCGACCTTGCCCCTGCGGTCGTAGCCCTAGTTCGGGCTCTGTGTCCGGGGCGCGGCACGCGTGCTCTCGAACGCTGCGGGATTGAGTTTCTGCGCCGCGATCACGACTTCGAGCCGATTGCGCGCATTCAGCTTCTGCATGAGATGGGTCATGTAACCCTTCACGGTCTTCTCGCTGAGCGACAACGCCCGTGCAATCTCCCGATTCTGCTTGCCGCACAGAAGCAGCCTGACGATCTGGTGCTCGCGGACGCTGAGCTTCGTATCCTGCGCTGCCTTCTTCTCCTGTGCCTTGTTCTGCAAGGCACTGATCACTTTTGCGGCAAAGCAAGGTGTCATGTAGATCTCGCCCTGACAGACGGTTTCAATCGCCTCGATCAACTCATCGGCTGGGCTTCCTTTGAGGACATAAGCTTTGGCGCCCGCTTCAAGCGCATGAATGGCGTGGTCGGTATTGGTCGACGCGGTGAAGACGACGATCTTCATCTCCGGCGCGATCTTTGCTGCATCGGCAATCGCTTGGAACGCGTCTCCGGGCATATTGAGATCGACGATCATCGCGTCCGGGCGGTGCTTGGCTGCAATCGCATAGATATCGCTCGCCGCGGCGCCGGCTGCAGTCAACGAAAACCTCGGCTTACGCTGCATCAGCGACGCCAGGCCTTCCATCAGCAGCGGGTGGTCGTCGACGACAGCAATGGAAATTTTTGCCATTCGGGCCCTCCGATAGATTCTCTCGATACCAACTCATTTACTGCCGAGTGAAAATTCAGAGGTGGACAAAGAGCAAACATAGGAAACTCAATCGTTGTTACGCAGTGTTGCACACGATGACGGTCTGGGAGCAATAGCGCAGTACGTGGGCTGACGTACTATTCGGGATAATTGACATGCGCGGTTGTTGGTGCATCACCTTGCCATGTTGCAGTGCCGAGATCGGCCGCTTCCACGATAGTGGCGTTGACCTTCGTCCGAAAAAGACCAGTTGGCAGCGCGCCTTCGCTCAATCTGCGTTCGGCCTGCCGCAGCTTTGCGAGGATCTCTTCGGGCTTGTGGCGCTGGTTCGGTGCTGTGCAGCGGACGGCCGCCTTTGGCGCGAGCCTATCGCGCCACCCTCTTGGCGCCGGAAGTGTCGGTGACAAGGCCGAGAAGCTTTGAGGAACCAAAGGCCGCTTGCCGTCCGCCCAAGCCTTTGGGAGGCGAAAGGGGGATGCAGGAGCTCCTGATGTCGCGACGGCGCGGGCCATCGCCAAGCGCACGACGCCGATCGTCGGTGTCACCAAGCCCCATCATGTCGATCTGAGCCCTCGAACCGCTGTTCCGAGCGGGTTGCGGGGCAGCACGCATTCAGCCTGGCCGCTTCCCGGTCGCGGGAAGCGATTAGGCCGTGTGAGCGCTTGTCTGATCCACAGGAGGGTGGGTCGTGTCCCAGCTGGTGGTGTAGCTGACGGAGGGGACCGTCGTTCGCCGGCATTGGCCGGGCTGATCAGGCTGCGACGTTTGGCAGTCTGACGCGGGGATCATCGCTGATCGGTGCGATGCTTTCCAGCGTGATGTAGCGGGCGCGCTGGACGGCCCACTCGTCGTTCTGTTCGAGCAGGATGGCGCCGACGAGCCTGGTGATGGCGGCCTCGTTCGGGAAGATGCCGACGACCTCGGTGCGGCGCTTGATCTCGCCGTTGAGCCGCTCCAGCGGATTGGTGCTGTGCAGCTTGGCGCGGTGTTGCGGCGGGAAGGTCATGTAGGCGAGCACGTCGGTCTCGGCTTTGTCCATCAGCGCGGCGAGCTTGGGAACGGTCGGCCTGAGCTGGTCTGCGACCTTGCGCCATTGCTGGCTGGCGGCCGCGGCATCATCCTGGGCGAAGGCGGTGGCGATGAAGGCCGACACGACACGCCGCCTGCTGCGGCCGGCATGAGCCAGGGCGTTGCGCATGAAGTGCACCCGGCAACGCTGCCAGGTCGCGGTCAGCACCTTCGTGACCGCGGCCTTGATGCCCTCATGGCTGTCGGAGACGACGAGCTTGACGCCGCGCAGGCCGCGCCGCGCCAGCTTGCGCAGGAACCCGGTCCAGAAGGTCTCGGCCTCGGAGGGGCCGATATCCATGCCCAGCACCTCGCGCCTTCCGTCGCCGTTGACCCCGACCGCGACGATGACCGCGACCGAGACGATCCGGCCGGCCTGGCGCACCTTCACATAGGTCGCGTCGATCCAGAGATAGGGCCAGTCGCCCTCGATGGGACGATCGAGGAAGGCCTGGACCCGCTCGTCGATCTCCTCGCAGAGCCGCGAGACCTGGCTCTTGGAGATGCCGCTCATCCCCATCGCCTTGACCAGGTCATCGACCGAGCGGGTCGAGATGCCCTGGATGTAGGCCTCCTGGATCACCGCCGTCAGCGCCTTCTCCGCCATGCGGCGCGGCTCGAGGAAGCCCGGAAAGTAGGAGCCCTTGCGCAGCTTGGGGATGCGCAACTCGACCGTGCCGGCGCGCGTCTCCCAGTCGCGTTCGCGATAGCCGTTGCGCTGGGCCAGCCGATCCGGGCTCTTCTCGCCGAAGCCGGCGCCGGCCAGGCCGCCGACCTCCAGCTCCATCAGGCGCTGGGCGGCAAAGCCGATCATCTCGCGCAGGAAATCGGCGTCGGGGCTCTTCTCCAGCAGCCCGCGCAGGCTCATCATCTCGTCGGTCATCGGGGGTCTCTCCGGTCGGGGGTGGATCTCGCAACCCAAACCTAACCGGCAACCGCCGATGACCACCTGCCACCTACACCATCACCAGGGACACGACCCCAAGGCCGTATCCCGGGTGTTCGGATCAGACGATTTCGCCAGTTCATCGATGATCTGCGGCGGGACAAAGCAGGAAAACGAATTACGACAGTAATTGCACAAGGCAACCTCCCTTATCTCGTTGCCTCGACATCCGATCGGCCGATTTCCCAGGTCGAGGTCCGGGTGCCGGTGGCGACTTACGAAGACGATCCTCTGGCCAGCATCCAGGCCGTCGCAGCGATCACGCGCGCGATATCGGCCGCGTAACTTGCGTCTACGAACGTATCTTCGCGATGGTGGTAGTGCGGGTTGCCCTCCGGCTCAGGCGCTTGCGCGCCGGGCCCTGCAAAGAAATCTTCGGAGGCGGCGAGCGCCGGGTATCCGCGTTCATGGAAGGCCGCATGATCACTGCGCCCTTCGGCCGGATCCCGGTCGGCGGGCAGCACACCTCGGCTGATGTAAAGCTGGGGTGGTGGGGTGAAATCAGTGGCGTCAGCAGGCCGACGCATTCCGCCAGTTCGAGCGAGCGCTTCTGCACCGCCTGCGAAGGCCAATAGCCGGCATGGACTTCCCACGTGCGTGGAGGCCTGACGTTGTACCCGATCATGTCCATCTGCAGGACGGCCACGATCGGGGCGACTTTGGCAGCCTGGTCGCGGGCATAGGCCTTGCTTCCGACCAGCCCGTGTTCCTCCGCGTTGAACAGCAGGAAGCGCACGCCTCGTTCGAGGGGGCGAAGCTCGGCCAACGACGACATCGCCTCCGCGATGGCCAGCACGCCGGCCACGCCGCTCGCGTCGTCGTCGGCACCGGGCGCGATGTCGATCCGGGGATCGTAAGGTGGGCTGAATGCGGCGGTGGAATCGAGGTGAGCCGTCACAAGGACCAGATCGCCGAAGTTGGCCGGTCCGAGTTCAGCCTCCACATTGAAGAGCCGCTTGCCTTCATGCGTGAAGGGATGCAGACGCACCCGTAGCTTGTCGGAAATCGAAGAGAGATGCTTGGCGAGCGCATCGACGACGCGCGCATTGTCCGGACTGTGAATGTGGCGGCTGCGAACGGCTTCTCCGTCATCTCCGAGAGGCGCCGTGCCAATATAGGGGGCGATATGCTTTTCGATTTTCGAGTGGGTCAAACAGGAGAGGATATCGCGCTCCCGGCTATCTAATTCGCCGGCAAATCTCTCGCTCACGTCCACAAAGGACGCGGCCGCCAGAACATCGAACGATGTCAGCAGTGTAAGATCCGGAACAAGTTTCAGGTTGTGGCCGTGGTGGGCTTCCTCAAAATGGAACTCTTCCACCGAGCGGCCGGCAGGCAAGGCGACAAGCAGGCCTTCGCTCGTCGAGGAGAGAAGCCAATTCGCCTGTTCGCCAGCCCCAAAGAACTCTGCCGACTGGCCGTCGAATGAGAGATATCCAGTTCGCGCCGCCCGATCGTCTCTGAGAAGATAGAGATCCGAGAACAGCGGCGTATCGACCGCTCCAAGCAGTTCGATCTCGATTTGCGCATTCGCCAGCGCTGTCAAAGTCGAGGTGGTCGCCATCCCCACCAGTTTCGACCTCGCCTGGCCGGACACGTGCAGGGGAACGAATGACTGCGCCTGCAGCGCCTCCCGCAATTGCGAGGCCTCCATGTCCGCCGGCGGTGAAAGCCGCGCGAAGCGGACGCCTTCTCCACCAATAATGGCGGCAGACAGGAGCGGATGAGGCGATACCAGCATCCCCACTGCCGCAGCGTTCCGCCGCTCCCAACTATCGTCCCCGACATAGAGGCACTGCTGCATTTCGACATTCGCGGCTCGGCCCGCCTGAATGAAAATTTCGGATGGGCCCTTTTGAAATCCGATGCCGCTGCCGTAGATCAGCAGGTCATTGTCCAGGTATTGTCCGATATTTGACCGAGACAGAATGTCGATTTCTGCAGGCGCTGCCTGATCGTCGGTATTAGAGATGATTCCAACACGATGACCGCGCGCCTTCAAATCTTTTACAAGCTGAGGGATATGCGGATAAGCCTCGAATTGCGTTGGTGCGCCGGATGAGTCCAGCTCAACCACGCCTAGCGTTCCGCCAATGTCGAAGAACACTACGCGGATGTCGCGTTGCATCAGGCCTCGCAAAAGTCATGCGCGTATAAGTTGTAATGCTCTCTTAAGTTGCATATGGCCGCGCGCTCGCGCAAGCGATTTCTTTCGACGCAAGCGCGTTCAGTTTCCGGTACCAGCTGGATCAAGGTGGGCGCGCTTTGCCGCGACCTGTTTGGGCAATTTGTCAGCCGATCAGGTCGGCTGATGCGTCATCGCGCCAGCCAGGGGGCTTTTCGCCGATAAGTGAGCTGATCGGCGTCCCTTGACGTTCCGCTACTTCCGCTTTCCTGGGCTGCTCTGATGCAGCTCGTGCCCCTCCGGTGTCGTCTCGCGGCCGTACTCGCGGTTCTGCTGCGTGTCCGCGCCCGGCGCATGGGGCACTTCAGGGCGGTTCGCGCCAGGAGAATGCTGGGTGGCGCCGGAGCCGGTTCCCTGCTGCGGCGCCATACCGGTCGAGCCTGAACCCGGGCCGGTGCCTTCCTTGGGCGTGGAACTGGTCTGAGCCTGAGCCGCCGCAGCGCTCAGCGCTGCGGCGATGGCGGCGCCCGCGATCTGCAATTTCATCTCGCGCCCCTTTCTGTCGGGGCCAACGCGAGCGTCTCAAGCGGGGTTCCCTGCCGGGTCTCGGTACATGGCTCCGCCGCCGGCCGGTCGAGCCCAGTCCTAGTAGACGTCGGCCTGGTAGCGCCCCGCCTTGCGCAGCGCCGCGACATAGGTGATGGCTTCGTCGCTGGAGCGCCCGCCGTGCTGGGCGACGATGTCGACCAGTGCGCGCTCGACATCCTTGGCCATGCGCTTGGCGTCGCCGCAGATATAAAAATGAGCGCCCTGTTCGAGCCAGGCCCAGAGCTCGGCGCCGCGTTCGCGCATGCGGTCCTGGACATAGACCTTGTCGCCATCGCGGGACCAGGCGAGCGTCAGGTTGGTGAGGAAGCCTGAATCCTTCATCGTCTGCAGCTCCTCCTCGTAGAAGAAGTCGCAGGCCCGGCGCTGATGGCCGAAGAACAGCCAGTTGCGGCCGGGCGCCTTCGTCGCCTGCCGATCGTGCAGGAAGGCCCGGAAGGGCGCGATGCCGGTGCCTGGGCCGCACATGATGATCGGCGTCGCGGGATCCGCCGGCAGGCCGAAGCCATGGGCGCGCTGGACATAGACCGGCAGGTTGTCGCCGGGCGCGACGCGCTCGGCGAGGAAGGTCGAGGCCACGCCCCAGCGCGGACGCGAACCGATCTTATAGCGCACGGCATCGACCGTCAGCGTGATGCGGCCGGGCGTGGCCTTGTCGGAGGACGAGATCGAATAGAGCCGCGGCTGGAGCGGATCGAGAGCCTCGACGAAGGCTTCCGCCGAGAGCCTCGCCTGTGAGAACTTGTGTAGCGCGCCTAGAACGTCGAGCCGGTCGAGATCGCCATCGGGATCCTCGCCGGCGGCAAGGCGCCTGGCCTTGAGGCGGGCTTCCCCACCGGTGACATAGGAAATGAGCTGGAACAGCGCGTCCGGGGCTGGACCGAGCGCGCAATCCTCCATCAGCTTCCCGCGCAGGGACTTGCCGCCGATCTCCGCGTCCGGCCGGGCGCCGAGGAGCGCGATTACTGCGTCGACGAGGCGGGGGTCGTTCCGCGCGACGATGCCGAAGGCGTCGCCGACGACATAGTCGAGGCCGCATTCGGAGAGGTCGAGCTCGACATGCCAGGTCTCCTTCTCCGAGCCTTCGCCATTGAGCTTGCGGCGCGAGAGGAAGGTCGCGAGGGCGGGATTCTCGCGGCAGCGACCCTTGGGCCCAAGTTCCGCTGCAGGTGTGGCCTCGGCGGGCGCAGCCGGGGCGGAGGCGCCCGGTGCTTCCATCAGAGCCTTGACCTGGCGCAGCGTCTCCTTGCCGCCTGGCGCGCAGAGATTGAGCCGCCCCTCGGCGCCTGAGGCGATGGCGGCGGAATAGGTTTCGCAGACATAGCCGCACTGGCCGCAATCCTGCTGGGCCATGGCGGCGTAGAGCCGCCGGGGCAGGGGCTTGCCCTCGGCCAGCTTTATCCGCTCGGCCATCTCCAGCGAGGGATCGTGCCAGGGCGCGCCGTCCTCGGCCTCGGCGATGACGGCGGCGTTCTCGGCCGGCGAGAGCGCGGTCACGCCGGCATTGTCGAGCGAAAGCAGCCCGGCGAAGAAGCCGTTAAGCCAGGAGCGCTGCTCCTCGCTGAAGGGCGCCGTCTCGGGCAGAACCTGGACGATCGGGCTCGGGGTCTGGACGGTCATGCCGCGTCTCCGACCTGCTCGACGAGGGCCTGCAGGGCCGCGATGTCGTGGCGGCGAGCGAAGGTGACGAAGCTTTCGTCGGGCGCGGCGCGATGTGTCTGCCAGCTGCGCAGGATCGCCTCGACCAGCGCCGGCGCATCCTCCGCCTTCACATTGGTCCGGAGTTCGCGGCCGATGCCGCCCTCCACGCCGAAGCCGCCGCCGACGAAGACATGGTAGCCGGGCACGGTGTCCCCCTCGTCACTGACCGGGATCTTGGCGCCGATCAGCCCGATATCGCCGATATAGTGCTGGGCGCAGGAGTTGTGGCAGCCGGTCAGGTGGATGTTGATGGCCGTGTCGAGCGTGATGCGCGGCTCGCAATAGGCGGCGATGGCGAGCGCATCCTCCTTGGTGTGAGCGCCGGCGAATTTGCAGCCGGTCGCGCCGGTGCAGGCGATCAAGCCGGCCCGCAGCACGGAGGTTTTGGCCGAGAGGCCGATGGCCTGCAGATTGGCCAGCACGTCCTCGACCTTCGCGTCCGGCACGCCGGAGATCAGCAGGTTCTGCCAGACGGTGAGGCGGATATCGCCGTCGCCGCAGCCCTGGGCGATCGAGGCGATGACGCGCATCTGCTGCACGGTGAGCTTGCCGACGGGCAGCGCTACGCCGACCCAATTGAGGCCAGGTTGGGCCTGAGGATGGACGCCGATATGGGCGAGGCGATCATAGACCGGCCGCGGCTGGACGAAGGCGTTGTCGAGTCGGCTCAACCGGCGGCCGAGCTTCTCCTCGACGGCGGCGAGGAATGTGTCGAAGCCCCAGGCATCGAGCACGTATTTGAGCCGGGACTTGTTGCGGTCAGTGCGGTTCCCATTGGCGATGAAGACGCGGACGATCGCGTCCGCGACCGCGATCGCGTCGGAGGGGGCGACGATCACACCGGTGTCGCGGGCGAGGTCCTTATGGCCGGTGATGCCGCCGAGCGCGAGGCGATACCAGATGCCGGGCGCGACCGGCTGCCCTTCGAAGGAGGCGCCGTCTCCGACCTCGATGGCCTGGAAGCCGATATCGTTGGTGTCCTCCAGGGTTGCGATGGAGCCGGCGCCGTCGAAGGCGACGTTGAACTTGCGCGGCAGTCCGTAGAGGGAACGGTCGTTCAGGATGTGATGGTGCCAGGCCCGGGCGTGCGGGCGCGTGTCGAGGAGTTCGAGCGGGTCGATGCCGGCGGTGGCCGAGCCGGTGACGTTGCGGATGTTGTCGGCGCCCGAGCCCTTGGCGGTCAGGCCGAGATCGGCGAGGCCTTCGAGCAGGAGCGGGGCGTTCTCGGCGGTGATCTCGCGCACCTGCAGATTGGCGCGGGTGGTGACGTGGGCATAGGGGCCGCACAACGTCTCGGCGAGGTCGGCGACGCCCGCGAACTGCCAGGCCTTGAGGATGCCGTTGGGGATGCGCAGGCGGCACATATAGCTGTTCTGCGCCGGGGCCACGTAGAAGAGGCCGTGATAGCGCCAGCGGAAATTGTCCTCGGGTTTCGGGTAAGTGCCGGAGGCCGCCTGCTCCTTGAAGCGGGCATAGGCGTCGAAGGGGTGCTCGGCGGCCTTCCACTTCTCCTGATCGACGAGCTTGCCGCCGGCGGCGACCGTTCGTGCCTGCGCCTCGGCGTGCTCCTTGTCGGGGCCGTTCGGCTTCGCCTGGCCGCCACCCGAGGTGCCGCCGAGCGGGCCGAGGCCGCGCGCGGTGCGCGCAGACTGCATGCCGCTCACGAAGCCTTCGAGATAGCGCTTCTGGTCGGGACTCAAATCGTCACTCATGGGGTAACTTCCACTGCGCTTTTCAGGCCGCGGCGGGCTTCTCGGCCGCCGCGATCATCGCGCCCGAGAGCGCGCCATAGGCGGTGGTCCAGGCGTCCTTCACGGTGGGGGTGAAGCCCTCGCCGAGGCCCTGCTCCAGCGTCCAGAGCAATGCTGCGCCGACGGGCGCGTAATGGGCCGCGCTGACGCCGTAGCCGACATGCTTGCGGGCCAGCGCCTCGACGGCCGGCATCAGGGTCGGCAGATCGTCGAGACCCTTCACCACGACCGCGAGCGTGCCCATCAGCTTGCGGCCCTGCTCCTTCATGTCCGAGGCCTTGAAGAGTGGCTGGACCTCCGGCGCGATCTCGAACAGCCGGCCGTAGAACAGCGCGGCGGCCTGCTCGGCGATGGGCGCGACCTTGGAGAAGCTGACGCGAATTTCGGAAACCTGTTCGGGTGTCATGATGCTCTCCTCAGGCGGCTTCGACGAAGCGGTGGCGCTCGTAGAGGAATTTCAGTACCGCCTCGCGCGCGGCGATGTAGGTGCGGTCGGTGACCAGCTCGAGCCGCTTGCGCGGGCGGGCGAGATGCACGTCGAGAACCTCGCCGATGCGGGCGGAGGGGCCGTTGGTCATCATCACGATCCGGTCGGAGAGGAGCACGGCCTCGTCGACGTCATGGGTGATCATGATCATGGTGTTGCCGAGCGCCGCATGAATCTGCATCACCGAGTCCTGCAGATGCGCGCGGGTCAGCGCGTCGAGCGCGCCGAAGGGCTCGTCGAGCAGCAGGATCTTGGGTTCCATGGCGAGGCCGCGCGCAATGCCGACACGCTGCTTCATGCCGCCGGAGATCTCGGCCGGGCGCTTGTCCTTCGCGTGGCCCATCTGGACGAGGTCGAGATTGTGCATGATCCAGTCATGCCGCTCGGCCCGGCTCTTCACCCCGCCGAAGACCTTGTTCACGGCCAGCGCCACGTTGTCGTAGACGGTGAGCCAGGGCAGCAGCGAGTGGTTCTGGAAGACCACCGCGCGATCCGGCCCCGGCGCGTTGACCTCCTTGCCTTCGAGCAGGATGCCGCCGGTCGTCGCAGGCGTGAGGCCGGCGACGATGTTGAGCAGGGTCGACTTGCCGCAGCCGGAATGGCCGATGATCGAGACGAACTCGCCCTTGTCGATGACGAGGCTGATGTCCTTCAGGACCTCCGTCGTGGCGGCGCCGCGCTGGAAGCGTTTGTCGACGTGGTCGATCTTCAGATAGCCCATCGTTTCGCCCCCTCAGTTCGTCGCGGTGCCGCGGGTGACGACATGGCCTATGAGAGCGACGAGGCGGTCGAGCAGGAAGCCGACCACGCCGATATAGACCAGCGCCACGATGATGTCGGAGAGGCGCGAGGAGTTCCACGCGTCCCAGATGAAGAAGCCGATGCCGACGCCGCCCGTCAGCATCTCGGCGGCGACGATGGCAAGCCAGGACAGGCCGACGCCGATCCTCAGGCCGGTGAAGATGTAGGGCGCCGCCGAGGGCACCATGATCTTGTAGAAGAACTCAATCTGGTTCAGCCGCAGCACCTGCGCGACGTTGCGATAGTCCTGCGGGATGTTGCGGATGCCGACCGCCGTGTTGATGATGATCGGCCAGATCGCGGTGATGAAGATCACGAAGATCGCCGAGGGCTGGCTGTCGCGGAAGGCGGCGAGCGAGAGCGGCAGCCAGGCGAGCGGCGGCACGGTGCGCAGCACCTGGAACACAGGATCGAGGCCGCGCATCGCCCAGACCGACTGGCCGACCAGAGCGCCGAGCAGGACCCCGACCACGGCCGCCAGGCTGAAGCCGATGGCGACACGCTGGAGCGAGACGAGGATGCGCCAGCCCAGCCCGATATCCTGCGAGCCCGCCCAGTAGAACGGCTCGGTGATGAGGTCCTTCGCCTCTTCCCAGATCTTGGTCGGCGGCGGCAGGGAGGATTGCGGGCCGTGCGCGGCGAGCTGCCAGAACAACAGGATCAGCGCGACCGTGATCAGCGGCGGCAGCAGGTTGACCAGCGCGCTCCTGCCCCAGGGAAGGAGCTTCGCCAGGAGAGGCTTGGAGGGCGCGGCCGGCAACGGCACGACCTCCGGCTGCTTGCCGGAGAGCGAGACGAGCGTCGCGCCCGCCGTCGTACCTTTCAAGACAGGCTGACCCATGTTCCAGTCTCTCCTCTGAGCACGCCGTTCGGTCGCATTCGTCATGCCGTCTCGCGCGCCTGTGTCTGCGCGCCGATCCGGCGGATTTCGGGAAGGCAGGAGCCGCAATTGGTGCCCGCCTTGAGCTGAAGGCCGATCTCCTCCGCCGTCGCCGCGCCGCATTCGAAGGCGGCGCGGATCGCGTTGAGGCCGACGCCGAAGCAGGCACAGATGGTCGGACCGGGATCGGTTCCGCCCAGGCTGCGCCCGGAGAGCAAGGCGAGCCGGCTTTCCACGGTTATCGCCGGATCGGCGAAGGCGGCCTTGACCGTGTCCCAGAGCGGAGCTTGGCCTGCTGGCGCGAGGAAGAGGGCAGCTGCGAGCCGGCCTTCACGGATGATCGCGCAGCGATAGCCGCCGCCGTCCCGGTCGATCAGTTCGGTCAGCTCATCCGAGCCGAAACGCTCGCGCATCAGCGCGGCCATCGCATCGACGGGCGCGTCTGTGGCGAAAAGCCGGCCTTCGCCACCCTGGATGGCGAGCCGTGCCCACCAGCTCTGATCCGGCAGGGCGAAGGGCTCGCGCGACAGGACAAAGCCCTCCGAGCGATAGGCGACCGCTGTCACCGAAACCGGCGTCGCCTTCATCTCGGGCTGGCCGGAATAGGGATCGCAGGCCGGCTGGGTCAGGGCGCCGATGCGCGCGTCGGAGGCGGTCTCGCCTGACCAGTGGATCGGCGCGAAGGCCGTCCCCTCGGCGATACCAGGATCGGCCACGATCTTGAGGACGGCCGTGCCATGGGCACTGGCGAGGCGGGCGAAGCCGCCTTCATCGAGCCCGAAGCGCGTAATGTCGGCTGGATGCAGATAGACGGAAGGCTCGGCGATATGGGCACTCAGCCGCGGGCTGAGCCCGGTCCGGGTCATGGTGTGCCAGTGGTCACGGACGCGGCCGGTGTTGAGCAGGAGCGGGAAGGCCTCGCTCGTCGTGGCGGCCAGTCTTGGCAGGGCGAGCGAGCGCATCTGCGCGCGGCGCCCGGGCCCGAAGAAGCTGCCATCGCCGAAGAGCCGCGCCGTGCCCTGAGGCAGATGCGAGGGCACCGGCCATTGCGCCGGCTTGAGCGCATCATAGGCGGCCCGGTCGAGGCCGGCATGGGCGCCGATGTCGAAATCGCGCGTGCCGTCGTTCTCGAAGGCCGAGAGTGCGGCGTGCTCGGCATAGATCTCGTGCGGGCCGGTATAGGTGAAGGCCTCGCCGAAGCCGAGACGCTTCGCGACCTCGCAGACGATCCACCAGTCCGGCTTCGCCTCAGCGGGCAAGGGCAGGAAGGCGCGCTGGCGCGAGATGCGGCGCTCGGAATTGGTGACGGTACCGTCCTTCTCGCCCCAGGCGGCGGCCGGCAGGATGTAGTGCGGCTTGGCCGCGAGGGTGTCGTTCGAGAGCACGTTCTCGGAGACGATGAAAAGGTCGAGGCCGGCGAGCGCGGCGCGGACCCTGTCTGCATCGGGAAGGGAAACGGCCGGGTTCGTCGCCATCACCCAGATCGCGCGGATGCTACCTTCCGCGGCAGCCTGGAGCATCGGGACGGCCTTCAGCCCCTCGCGACGGGCGATGTTCGGCGCCTGCCAGAAGCGTCGGACGCGATCGATCTCGACGGGGGCGTAGCCCATATGGGCGGCGAGCATGTTGGCGAGGCCGCCGACCTCGCGTCCGCCCATGGCGTTGGGCTGGCCGGTGAGCGAGAAGGGGCCGCAGCCGGGGCGCCCAATCCGGCCAGTGGCGAGGTGGCAGTTCAGGATCGCGGCGACCTTGTCCGTGCCCTGCGCCGACTGGTTGACGCCCTGGCTCCAGGCGGTGACGACATGCGGCGTGCTGGCCCAGAGTTCGCAGAAGGCCGTGATCTGCTCCTCGGCCAAGCCGGTCAGAGTGGAAACCGAGGCGATGTCGGGCGCGATCTCCCGCGCATTGGCAAGTACCTCGTCGAAGCCGGCGACATGGCGTGCGACATAGGTCCGGTCGATCAGGCCGTGGCCGGCGAGATGGACGAGGAGGCCCGCGAAGAGCGCAGCGTCGGAGCCGGGCTTCAAGGCCAGCATCATGTCGGCGTCTTCGGCCGTGGCGGTGACGCGCGGATCGAGCACGACAACTCGAGCGCCGCGCTCGCGCCGGTTGTCCTGCATCCGCCGGAACAGGATCGGGTGGCACCAGGCCGTGTTTGAGCCGACGAGGACGATCAGGTCGGCGCTGTCGAGATCCTCATAGGCGCCGGGCACCGTGTCCGAACCGAGGACGCGCCGCTGCGCAGCGACCGTCGAGGACATGCACAGGCGCGAATTGGTGTCGACATGGGGCGTGCCGATGAAGCCCTTCGCCAGCTTGTTGGCGACGTAATAATCCTCGGTCAGGAGCTGGCCGGAGAGATAGAAGGCGATCGCCTCGGGGCCGTGTTCGGCCATGATGGCCCGCAGGCCAGCGGCGACGGCATCGAGCGCTTCGTTCCAACTCACCTTGTCATAGGTGCCTTCCGCGTTGCGCTTCAGGGGATGCAGGACGCGGCTGCCGAGCCCCAGCGTCTCGCCAAGCGCGGAGCCCTTGGAGCAGAGCCGCCCGCGATTGGCCGGATGCTCTGCGTCGCCCGCGATGGTGGCGCCCCCGCGCCCGTCCGGCGTCGCGAGCACGCCGCAGCCGACCCCGCAATAGGGGCAGGTGGTGCGGGTCGCGGCCGGGGCGAGGGGGGCGTCGTGGCGCATCAGGCGGCTTTCCCGATGCAATAGCTTTCGCCGAAGGGCAGGTCGGCGCGGATTGCGCTGATGTCTTGGCCCGAGCGGATCAGGCCGAGATAGAACAGCGCGCCCTGCGTATCGCCGACGAGCACGCAGCCGGCGAGCCGCCCATCGCGCAGCACGAATTTGCGGTAGATGCCGCCGGCGGGATCGCGCAGCACGACGGTCTCGGCGCCGTCGCCGGCCTCGAACTCGCCCGCCGAGAAGACGCCGACGCCAGAGACCTTGAGATTGGTCGAGAGCAGCGAGCCCTGATAGGCGCCCTCGCGCCCGGTCAGTCTGGCGGCGAGCACGCGGGCCTGCTCATAGGCGGGCTCGACCAGCCCATAGGCGAGGCCGCGATGCTCCGCGCATTCGCCGATCGCGAAGATCGCGGGATCGTCGGTGGCAAGCCCGTCATCGACCAGGATGCCGCGGCCGGTGCTGAGGCCCGCCGCGCGGGCGAGGCCGACATTCGGGCGCACGCCGATGGCGATCACAACGAGGTCGACGGGGATCTCGGTTCCGTCGGCCAGCTCGACGGCCTCGACATGGTCCTGGCCGCGGAAGCCCTTCGTCTCAGTGTTGAGGCGCACATCGATCCCGCGCGCCGCCATCGCCGCGGCGAGCAGGCCCGCGCCCTCATGGTCGAGCTGGCGTTCCATCAGGCGGTCGACGAGATGGAGCAGCGTCACCTCGCCGCCGGCGCGGCTGAGGCCATAGGCGGCTTCAAGCCCGAGAAGCCCGCCGCCGATGACGACGATGCGGGCGCCGCGCTGGGCATAAGCCCGCATCGTGCCGACATCGCGCGTGTCGCGGAAGGTGGCGACGCCGGCGAGATCGCTTCCGGGGAAGGGTGGGCGCAGCGGTACCGAGCCGGTCGCGAGCACGAGCTTGCCGTAGGACAGCGTCAGCCCGTCGCTCAACGTCACCGTCTGCGCCGACCGGTCGATGGCTTCCACCGAGCGGCCGTAGAAGGTTGAGATGCCACGCCCCCGCCACCAGGCGGCAGGCTTGAGCTCGATCTCGCGTTCGCCGATCTCGCCGGCCAGCAGCGGCGAGAGCAGCACCCGATTATACGCGAGCCGCGGCTCGTCCCCGATCACCGCGACGGAATAGCGGCCGAGCGCGCGCTGGCTGAGCTCGTCCGCCAGCCTTGTCGCCGCCATGCCGTTGCCGACGATGATCAGGGGCTCGGCCATGGCGTCAAGCCACCCGCTTGATCTTCAGCGCCTTGAGGTAGTCCAGCGGCGCTGTGGGATCGAACTTCATGCCATCGAAGAAGGTCTCGACGCCGCGGGAATCGGCGGTCGGGGCGCCGGCGACGCCGAGCGTCTTGGCGGCCTCGCGCCAGAGATCGGCCCGGTTGGTCTTGTCGACCAGCGCCTTGATGTCGATCGTCGGCTCGAACTTGCCCCAGCGGATGTTCTCGGTGACGAACCAGGTGTCGAGACTCTTCCAGGGATAGGAGCTCGCGCCGCCTTCGCCCCAGAACTTCATGTAGAGATTGGTGCCCTTCGCCTCGCGGCCATTGCCGTAGTTGATGTCGCCGAGCAGGCGCTTGTTGATATCGTTGGTGGGGACATTGAACCACTGCCGCTTGCCGACGATCTCGGCGAGCTCCTGGCGGTTTTCCATCTTGTCGGCCCACATCTGGGCTTCCATCACCGCCATCAGGATGGCCTGCGTCGCCTTGGGATTGGCGTCGACGAAATCGGCGCGCATGCCGAGGATCTTCTCGGGGTGGCGGAACCAGAGCTCGCCGGTGGTCAGCGCGGTGTAGCCGATGTTCTGGTTGACGAGCTGCTCGTTCCAGGGCTCGCCGACGCAGAAGCAGTCCATCGTGCCGACCTTCATGTTCGCCACCATCTGGGGCGGCGGCACGACGATGACCTTGATGTCGGTGTCGGGGTCGATGCCGCCGGCGGCGAGCCAGTAGCGGATCCAGAGGTCGTGGGTGCCGCCCGGAAAGGTCATGGCGGCAGTCAGTTCCTTGCCGGCGGCCTTCTTGCGCTCGAAGGCCTGCTTCAGCGGCGAGGCGTCCTTCTGGACGTTGAGGTCCTTGTACTCGTTCGAGACCGAGATCGCCTGGCCGTCCTCGTTGAGGTTGAGCAGTGTGTACATCGGCAGCGGCTGGCCGTTCTGCATCACCTTGCCGGTCGAGTAGAGATGCGTCTTCGGCCGCAGGATGTGGCCGCCGTCGATGCCGTTGTTCTTGAAGCCGAGCGCCATGTTGTCGCGCGTGGCGCCCCAACTCGCCTGTTTGGCGATGTCCATGTCGGGAAGGCCGTGCTTGGCGAAGAGCCCTTTCTCCTTGGCGATGATCAGCGGCGAGGAGTCGGTCAATGCAATATAGCCGAGGCGCGTGCCCTTGACCTCGGGGCCGGTGGCCTGCGCGAAGGCGCCCGACGGCAGAGCGGCCTTGGCGGCCGAGAGCAGCGCGGCCGTACCGGAAAGCTGCAGGAAGCGGCGGCGGCTGGCGCCGGCCTTCAGGGATGCGGCCGTCCGGATCAAGGTCTTGGAGCTCTGCGTCATCGATCGCCTCTCGGATTGCTGGAAAGCCGTTCGCCTTGAGCCAACCCCGAACGCGAAAACGCCGCGCGAAAGACGCCTGGGCAGGCGCATCTCGACAGCGACGTTGCTGTGTCTTCCGGATCGGGGATGGCGCGGGCAGCGTTGGCCGCGTCGCAACACTCGTTACAAGGATCGTGCCAACCGCCTCGCCGTCGAGCTAGCCTTGAATTGCAATAGCTTGCAGATTCGAGGTGGCCCCGGCGCCGCGGGATATGATCTTGCTGCGGTGCACAATCGAGGCGCAGACAGCCTAGTTTTTGGGCGTTCCAGACTCTGCCGAGACGATGCCTTCAAAAGCGTCAGGCAAGAAAACGCCGCGGGCGATCTCCCGTGTCTCCGCGGTCGCGACGATCTGCCCAGCTTGCTCCATGCCGTCGAGCACCCAGTTTGCATCGTCGGGATCAGGGCGCAGCGCGTCCCGGTCGAAGCGGATGAAGCGCTCGACCAGCCGCGCCGGCCGCCCCGCGCCCTGGATCAGCTCCCCATGCAGAATGCGCTCGATCAGCGGAGCCGGAAGCGCGAGCCGATCCGGTGCTGCGAGATGCTGCGCCATGCGGGCGAAATTCTTGGGGTTGCAGGCCCAGGCGCTCGCCTTGAGGATCGCGGCGCCGAGCTTGGCGACGGCGGCGGGACGCCGCTGCACATCGTCTGCGCGCCAGGCCAGGACCTTGTCGTGGCAGTTGCGCCTGAGATCGACGCTGGCAAGTACCATCGCGCCGACGCCCGCCGCCACGGCGGCCGAATTCCAGGGCGCGCCGGCGCAGAAGCCGTCGACGCGCCCGCTGGCGAGGGCCTCGACGGTCTGTGGAGGGGGCACCACCTCGAACCGGACATCTTCGCCGAGCCGGAGTCCGCCTTTCGCCAGCCATTCGCAGAGCAGGTAGATATGTGTCGAGAAGCCGAAGACGGCGGCGAAGGTCAGCGGCGGCAGGCCGGAGGCCTTGCGGCGCGCGACGATGGCGGCGAGCGCGCGGGCCGAGACGTCCGTATCAGCGAGATCGCCCTCGGCCAGGCGCGCGAGATCCTCGAAGCGCCGAAGTGAAAGAGTGATCGCGGCGCCGTCACGGTTGAGCGCCATTGGCGCCGCCATCGGGGCCTTGACCCCGCCGATGCCCAGAGTCGCGGCGATGGCGGCGGGGCCGAGCATATGGGCGGCGTCGAACAGGCGCACGTTCAGCTTGTCGCGGAGGTTCGACCAGGAGACCTCGCGGACGAGCTCGAGATGGAGCCCCTCGGCCTCGGCGAAGCCCTCGTCCTTCGCCAGCACGAGCAGCGCGCAATCGACCAGCGGCATGAAGCCGACCCGCAGGTGCAGCGTCGTCATTTCAGCATCTCCGCGGCGGTGATGAGGGAGCGGGCGATGTCGACGAGCTTGCGCTTCTCGTTCATCGCGGTGCGGCGCATCAGCGCGTAGGCTTCGTCTTCGGACAGGCCCTTCAGCCGCATGACGATGCGCTTGGCCTGGTCGATCGTCTTGCGCTCCTCGAGCTGGGAACGGGCCTCGTCCAGCTCCTCGCGCAGCTTGCGGAAGGCGTTGAAGCGGCTGATGCAGGTCTGCAGGATCGCCTGCATCCGCTCCTTCTTCAGCCCGTCGACGATATAGGCGGAGACCCCGGCTTCGATCGCCGCCTCGATCGAGGCCTGGTCCGACTGGTCGACGAACATGGTGATCGGCCTGCGGACATGCTGGCTGACGAGGAACATGTCGGCCAGCGCATCGCGGCTGGGGTCCTCGAGGTCGATCACCACGACATCGGGATCATGGGCCTCGATGGCGGCCACCAGCCCGGTCGTCGCCGAGATGCGGATCAGGTGCTGATAGCCCGCCGCGCGAAGGCCTTCCTCGATGATGGCGGCCCGAACCTGGTTCGCGTCGACGATGAGGATCCGCAGCTTTGGCACCATGCCTTTCAGTCGTTCCCGTGAAGTGATCTGCGATCTCCTTATCAGGAATCGTGCCACCGTCTCGGTCGAGCGTCCGGCAGGCGGGTTTGACATTCCCGGACCAGCCGGAAGAATGCGGGCGTGCCGATGCGGCAGGCTGGTCGACCGCCCGGGTTCAGAAAAGGATTTCGAGCGTGGCTGATCCTTCGGGGCGCTTTTCCTCCCGGTCCGCACACTCCGGAAAGTTCGAGAGGACCTGCCTGGGGATCGTCGTGGCGACGATCGCGCTCGCGCTCCTGGTCCGGGCCAAGTTCTTCCTGATCCCTCTGGCGATCGCCGTGCTGCTCGTCAGCCTGATCGGGGCCGCGATCGACAGGATCGTGCGGCTGCGCCTCGGTCCGCTCTTTATCCCGCATTGGCTGGCGAGCCTGCTCACCATCACCGTCATCGGCTTCGTCCTGATGGAGCTTTATGGCTTCGTCGCCTCGCAGATCGACGTGGTCCTCGCCACGCTGCCGACCTATATCGAGCGCGGCGAGCTCGCGCTCGTGCGCATCTTCTCGCTGCTGGGCGAGGATGTCGCGCGTGGCGTGCTCGACGGTTTCCGCGACATCAACGTCAATTCCTATCTGCGCATGGCGGCGGGGTCGGCCGGCGCCATGCTGACCGTGGCGTCGATGCTTGTCGTCTATGTCGGCTTTCTCTTCACCGAGCGGGCGCATTTCGAGGTGAAGCTCGACAAGCTCTTTCCTGACGCCGAACGCGCCCGGCATGTGCGCGGCATCCTGCTTTCGATCCGGCGCAGCGTACACCACTACGTGCTAGTCAAGACCGCCGTCAGCGTGCTGACCGCCGTCGTCTGCTACGTGGTGATGCGGCTGTTCCGTCTGGATTTCGCGGAATTGCTCGCCCTTCTCACCTTCCTTCTCAATTTCATTCCCACGCTCGGTACGATTATCGCGACGGCCCTGCCGGTCCTTGTCGGGCTCGTCCAGTTCGATGCGCTGCTGCCCGTGCTCAGCCTGCTGGCCGCGATCGGCGCCGTGCAGTTCGTGCTCGGCAACATCCTCGATCCGATGCTGATGGGGCGCGCCCTGCAGATGTCGCCTTTCGTGATCATCCTCTCGCTAACTGTGTGGAGCGCCATCTGGGGCGTGCCGGGCATGTTCCTGGCGGTGCCGCTGATGGCGATGATCATGATCGTCTGCGGCCATATCGACGCGCTGCGGCCAGTCGCGGTGCTGCTCTCGCGCGACGGAGAGCTTCCGTTCGAGGATGAGGAGCCGCACGACGTCCGGGCTGAATGAGCCGGCTGGAAAGCGCGCCGTGGGACAGATCGCCAACTACCTGCGCAAGCTCTTTCCGCCCTGCGCGGAGGGGGAGAGTGTTGTGCTGCTGCACGGGCTGGCGCGCAGCCGAGTCTCGCTGATAGCGCTGGAGGAGATCCTGCGCCGGGTGGGTTACGCCGTCGCTGCCGAGACCTATCCTTCGACGCGGCAGCCGGTCGAGGCGCTGCTGTCCCATGTCGATCGGGCCGTCGCGGCCTGCAGCGGCACGAAGCTGCATTTCGTCACGCATTCGATGGGCGGCATCCTGCTGCGCGCCTGGCTCGCCGAGCGCGGCAAGCCGGCCGATCTGGGCCGGGTCGTCATGCTCGGCCCACCGAACCATGGCTCCGAGATCGTCGACAAATATGGGAAGCTGCCGTTCTTCGGCGTGATCAACGGTCCGGCCGGACTACAACTTGGCAGCGGCCAAACCAGCTTGCCCAACAGTCTGCCAAATGCCGACTTCGAGCTCGGCATCATTGCGGGCGATCGTTCGCTGAACCCGCTGCTATCAGCTGCCTTCGACGGCCCCAATGACGGCAAGGTTTCGGTGGCGA
This sequence comes from Hyphomicrobiales bacterium, assembly GCA_900473415.1. GTDB lineage: Bacteria > Pseudomonadota > Alphaproteobacteria > Rhizobiales > Beijerinckiaceae > Allobosea. The sequence continues at coordinate 110,844 of UCLR01000008.1, read as the reverse complement.
GCACCAAGCTCGACGGGATGAGCGATCACATCGTCCTGCCCGTGACCCACACCTTCATGATGAACAACCCGCTGGTGATCGCGCAGGTGCTGGCCTTCCTGCGCCATGGCCGCTTCGACCACGCTCTCACCCTGCAAGGCCTGATGCGCCGCGCGCTCGAAGCAAGATAGGGGCAGCGGCGCGCTCACCCGCCCCGGTTGCTGTAGGCGCCTTCCTCGCTCTCCTCGTCCTGCTGCATCGCCTTGCCGGCGTCCTCCGACAGGTGCCGCTTCAGAGCGGTGACAGCCTCCGGCGACCAGTCGGGGAGACCAGTCACGGCGAGCCAGCCATCGACATAGTGTTCGGGTGCGTAGACGTGACCGAAACCCATCGGCGGCACGGTCGACATCGCCATGTCGAGCGCAAGTTGCAGCCCCGTCACCACCGGATACCAGCGCAGATAGGGCGAGACGTCCGGCCCGCGCGTGGGCGCGAGCCAGGCCGGGCGTCGGTAGAAGTCGTGGTAGTCGAAGAAGGTCACCGCATCGCTGGCATATTGCAGATAGATGACCCGCATCGGCCCCCAGGGCGCCTCTGCGGGAACGCGCGAACCGTCCTGGTTCATGAAGCGCACGAAGCGGCCGTCCCGGAATTCCGGCAGCCAGGCCGGAGAGCCCGGATTGCGCCCATTGGTCAGCGAACGCCAGAAGCGGCTGCCGAAAGGCGGACCGCTCCAGAGCGCGCCGTTGACCGGATCGCCGACGATCTCGAAGAGCTCGGCCGACTGCTCGGAGTTCATCGCGCCGAGGCTCAAACCATGGAGATAGAGCTTCGGCCGGCGGTCCTTCGGCAGCGTCGTCCAGTAGCCGTAGATCTCGTTGAACAGGGCGCGCGCGGTTTCCAGCCCGTAGTCCGGCTGGACGATCAGCGAAAGCGGGCTCGACAGATAGGAGTATTGCATGGCGACGCTGGCGATGTCGCCGCCATGCAGATACTCGACCGCGTTCATCGCGGAGGGATCGACCCAGCCGGTGCCGGTCGGCGTGATCACGACGAGCGCCGAGCGCTCGAAGCCGCCGGCGCGCTTCAGCTCCTCCAGCGCCAGCCGTGCCCGGGCCTGCGCCGTCGGCGCGGCCCGCAGGCCGACATAGACGCGGATCGGTGCCAGCGCGGGTCGGCCGGTGAATGTGCCGATATCGGCCGCCTCCGGCTGCGTGGCCACGAATTGCCTGCCCGCGCGCCCCAACTCCTTCCAGCCGACCAGCGAGGCCGGGCTGCCGGTGCGTGCCGGATCGGTGGGTTGCGGGCGCTCGGGCTCCAGCAAGGCGTCGCGTTCGCGGAAGGATGAATCGAGCAGGTAGAACGCGGCGCGGAAGAAGACGCCTGTCGCCAGCGACCAGAACAGCACCACCGCAACCACGGTCCCGATCACATTTGCGACCCGGCGCGGCACGAAACGGTTCGCGCGGGCCGCAACGGAGGCGGCGGCGAGCCGGAACAGCCGCGCCAGCGCCAGCAACACGACGAAGGTCACTAGCGCGATCAGGCAGACCTTGAAGGGATGGCCGCTTGCGACGGGCTCCATCCGCATCAGCACGCGGATGGAATTCTGCCATTCCGCGGCCTGCCAGAGAAAGGTGATGGCGACCGCCATGCAGATGATCGCGATCACCGCATTCACAAGGCGCCGCATGCGCTCCGCTGGCTCCGGCAGCTCGAGATAGGCCCAGAGCCAGCGCCAGCCCACGCCCAACCCGTAGCCGGCGGCAAAGCAGGCTCCGGCCAGGACGCCCTGGGTGAGATGCGTGCGCGGAACCAATGTCGGCGTCAGTGACGCGGCAAAGAACAAGGTGCCCAGCATCAGGCCGACGCCTGAAAGGCCGCGCGCCCAACCGCGAAGGAAGCCCGCCGCCCGGACGGAGACGGCCGCTGTCCGGCTTCGGTCCCGATGGATTCCGCGTTCCGCTTCCGTCGACTGCACAGGAGGCCTGTCCCCACCAGAGGTCGCCGCGCTCAGTGCGAGCTGGTCGGTCGACAGCCGATCCTATTATCGGATAGCCTCCATCAACAACGATGTTCTGAAATATTTCTGCCAATTCTTTCGTTGGAGGAAGTAGAATGATCCGCGTCGGCAGCAAGTATCAGCATCTTGTCCATAATGCCGGCTGCGGCTGTCTCACCCCCGAACTGGTGCAGGCCTCGCGTCGTCTTGACTCACTCAGCCGAAGAGGTGTGCTCGCGGGGATGGGCGCGGCCCTGTTCGGGGGGGCGGTTCCGGCTCAGGCGCAACCCGCGGCTCCGCCGCCGAAGCTCGTCTTCCGGCAGGTCAGGGTGTTCGACGGGCGCTCCGATACCCTGCAGCGGGGTGCCCAGGTTCTGGTCGAGGGCGGCCGGATCACGGCGGTCGACGCCGGCAACAGCCCGCCGCCGGCGGATGCCCGCGTCATCGATTGCGGCGACCGGGTGCTGATGCCCGGCCTGATCGACGCGCATTGGCACTCGCTCTTCGCCGCCGTGCCAGCCCATGTCCTCGTCAGCGGCGATCCGGCCTCGATCTTCACGGCCTCGACCGCCGAGGCACAGCGCACGCTGCTGCGCGGCTTCACCACAGTGCGCGATCTCGGTGGGCCGGTCTTCACCTTCAAGCAGGCGATCGACGGCGGCATCATTCCCGGCCCGCGCATCTATCCGTCGGGCGCGATGATCACGACCTCCGGCGGCCATGGCGACCTGCGTGCGCTCTCGGAGGTTCCACGCGACGGCGGTCAGCTCAGCCTGTCCGAGCGGTTCGGTGGCGCGATGATGGTCGACGGTCTCGGCGAGATCAAAATGCGCGTGCGCGAGCAGCTCCTGCAGGGCGCGTCCCAGGTCAAGCTCGTGGGCAGTGGCGGCGTCTCGTCGCCACGCAGCCCGCTCGACATGATGACCTTCAGCGAGACCGATCTGAGGGCGGCTATCGATGTCGCTCGCGACTGGAACACCTATGTCACCGTGCATGCCTATCTTCCGCCGGCCGTCCGCCGCGCGGTCGCGGCCGGTGCGACCTGCATCGAGCATGCGCACCTCATGGACGAGGAGACCGCCGCGCTCCTGGCCGAGAAGAAGGTCTGGCTCAGCATCCAGCCCTTCCTGACGGATGCGGATGCCATTCCGCTGACCGGCCCCAGCCGCGACCGGATGGTGCAGATCATGGCTGCGACGCCGAAAGCCTATGAGCTCGCCCGCAAGCACGGCATCAAGACGGCCTGGGGCTCGGACCTGCTGTTCTCGCCCGAGATGACCCCGCGCCAGCCGGTCATGCTCACCCATCTCTCGCATTGGTACAGCAACGCCGAGGTCCTGCGCATGGCGACCTCGGTGAATGCGGAACTTCTTGCACTCTCGGGTCTGCGCAATCCCTATCCGGGCAAGCTCGGGGTCATCGAGGCGGGGGCGCTGGCCGATCTTCTCGTGTTGAACGAGAACCCGCTGGACAACATCGCGGGGCTGGCCAATCCGGACAAGAACCTCGCCGTCGTCGTGAAGGATGGCCGGATGTTCAAGAACACCCTGGCGGCCTGACCGAGCACGAGACAGCAGCGCCCCTCTGTCGTCTGATGCGGTGGCGGAACCCGTCGCCAGCATATCTGTCATTTTGCAGTGCAACAAACACGTGGCATGCTGTTGCATGATGGCAGATCGGCGTTCGGTCCGGAGGGGCGAATGACTTCGAGAGATCAACTGTCTATCGATCTCGCCCTGCAGGGGGGCGGATCCCACGGCGCTTTTACCTGGGGCGTGCTCGAACGCGTTCTCGACGAACGCTCCCTGCGTGTCGAAAGCATCTCCGGCACCTCGGCTGGCGCCATGAACGCGGTCGTCTTCGCTTATGGCTACACGTTGGACGGCGCCGCCGGCGCGAAGCTCGCGCTGGAAAAGTTCTGGAGTGCCGTCAGCGAGGCGGCACGCTACAGCCCGATCCAGCGCACGCCCTTCGACGTGATGTCGGGCAACTGGTCGCTCGACAGCTCCCCCGGCTATGTCTTCTTCGACATCTTCAGCCGGTTGTTCTCTCCCTATGAGGTCAACCCGGCCAATATCAATCCGCTGCGCGACATCCTGGAAGCGCATGTCGATTTCGGGCGGCTGAAGGACTGCCCGATCAAGGTCTTCATCAACGCGACCAATGTGCGGACCGGGCTGCCGCGCCTCTTCCGCAATGCCGAGCTCAGCGCCGATGTCGTGCTGGCGTCGGCCTGCCTACCGCTGATGCACCAGGCTATCGAGATCGACGGCGATCCCTATTGGGACGGCGGCTTCTCCGGCAATCCGCTGCTGACGCCGATCATCCGCGAAAGCGAGGCCCGCGATATCCTCTTGGTCCAGATCAACCCGGTCGAGCGGCCGGGCGTGCCCCGGACCGCTCGGGACATCCTGAACCGGCTCAACGAGATCTCCTTCAACTCCAGCTTGAAGAAGGAGCTGCGTGCCGTCGCCATGTTCCAGCGCCTCTTCGCGGCAGCGAAGATCGATGACGGCATCGACGTCTCCTGGGCCGAGCAATGGTCGACCGTCCGTGTCCACCGCATCACGACGCCGAAGATGGTCGAGCTCGGTGCCTCCTCGAAGCTCAACGCCGAATGGGAGTTCCTGACCATGCTGCGGCAGGAAGGGCGCGACCAGACCGAGAGTTTCCTTGCCCAGCACGGCGCCGATCTCGGCAAGCGCTCGACCTATGAGATCGACACTTTGCTCGACACGCTGCTGGAGCAGGGCTGAACGATGGCTTGGTCTGACCTGGGCAGGGCGTGAGCCATGGGCATTCTCGGTATCCTCGTCGCACTCGGGCTGCTGATCCTGCTGGCCTATCGCGGCTGGAGCATCCTGCTGCTCGCACCCGTCTGCGCCCTCGTCGCGGCGATCGTCGCCCGTGAGCCGGTGCTCGCGAGCTGGACCCAGACCTTCATGCGCAACGCGGCCGATTTCGTCGCGCAGTTCTTCCCGATCTTCCTGCTCGGCGCCTTGTTCGGCAAGCTGATGGAGGCGAGCGGTTCGGTCGAGGCGATTGCGACCTACATGACCAAGAAGCTCGGTACGCGGCGGGCCATCCTCGCCATCGTGCTTGCAGGAGCCTTCGTCACCTATGGCGGCGTCAGCCTCTTCGTCGCCTTCTTCGTGCTGGCGCCGATGGGCCACGCCCTGTTCAAGGCCGCGAACATCCCGCACCGGCTGATGCCGGCGGCGATCGCGCTTGGGACCTCGACCTTCACCATGTCGGCGATGCCGGGGACGCCAGCGATCCAGAACGCGATCCCGATGCCATTCTTCGGCACCAACCCCTTCGCCGCCCCGGGCCTGGGCCTCATCGCCTCGGCCGTGATGCTCGGCTTCGGCCTCTGGTGGCTGCAATTGGCGGAAGCCCGCGCGCGGCGCGCCGGCGAGGGCTATACCTATGAGGGCGAAGTTGCAATGGAGAGCGTTGCCGACAACGACGTCATCCGCGAGCGTGCGGCGGCCTCGCGCGAATTCGACACCCACGAGATCGCGCGCGGCGCCCATTCGCCGACGCTGCCGCCGATCCAGATCGCGGCGCTGCCACTGGTTACGGTGGTCGCCGTCAACCTCGTCATGTCCTTCCTCGTGCTGCCGCGCTTCGACGCTGGCTTCCTGCAGCAGCCGCGGTGGGGTGAGACTTCGCTTTCGGCCGTCGGCGGCGTCTGGTCGGTCATCGTCGCGCTCTCCTGCGCGATCCTGGTGCTGATCGCGACGAACCTGCCGCGCCTTTCCAGTCTGCGCGAGACGATGGGCGCGGGCGCAAATGCCGCCGCGTTGCCGATCCTGAGCGTGGCGAGCCTCGTCGGCTTCGGAGCGGTGGTCGCAGCACTGCCGGCCTTCGCCGTCGTCAAGAACTGGGTGCTGGGGATCGAGGGCGGGCCGCTGGTCTCGCTGGCGATCGCCACCAACATCCTGGCGGCCCTGACCGGCTCGGCCTCCGGCGGCCTGACGATCGCGCTCGACGCGCTCGGTCCGACCTATATGCAAATCGCTGCGCAGTCCGGCATCGATCCGGCGCTGATGCATCGCGTCGCGGTGATCGGCGCCGGCACGCTCGACACCCTGCCGCATAACGGCGCCGTGGTGACACTGCTCGCCGTCTGCGGAACGACGCACAAGGACGGCTATCTCGACATCGTCATGGCCGCGATAGTCAGCGCCCTGGTCGCTCTGGCCGCCGTTATTGTGCTTGGCTCGTTCTTCGGGTCCTTTTGAAGGCGGCGAGTATCGTCGCTGCGCCGCCCGGAGCCGGCAGGCCGCATCTACTTGATGATGAGGACCGGCACTTCGGACAGGTTGACCACCTTCGACGCCTGGCTTCCGAGCAGAAGCCGGCTGATCGGTGTGTGGCTATGCGAGCCCATGACGACGAGGTCCGCGCCGAACGTCTTCACGGCCTCGAGGATGCCCTCATAGACGGTGAGGTTCTCGACGATCTCCAGTTGCGCCTTCGGACCGGCGATCTCGCCGGCCTTCTTCAGAACGGCCGAGCACTGGTCGAGATTCGCGCGGCGGATTTCGTCGAAGACGGATTGCGAGACCGTTCCCGTTCCCAGGGTGCTTTCGAGCAGCCCCCCCTGCAAGGCGACCGTGACGACCGTCAGGCGGCAATCGAGCGCGCGAGCCATGCCCGCGGCATGCTCCACGGCCGCCGTACCAAGATCGGCACCCTCCGTCGCGACCAGGATATTCTGATACATCGCGGGCACCCCGTGAGGCCTCAGCCTGTCATCCAGTCGAAGCTTCATCCGTCCGTCAAGGCCCGGATCCCCAGTCGCCGTTCTCGACCAGACGCGCGACGCTGGCCGCGATGTCAGAACAAGACGGCGCCAGCGCCGACTGGGGGCAAGGCCCCGGCCATCCGGCCGAAGGCCCGCGTCGGATCCTGCAGCAGCCTCAGGCCGCCATGTAACGCGGTCGGCGAGCGGCTGCGCTCGGCTCCTGCGTCCGGAAGGCGGCGACCATCTCGTTCAGCTGTTCGATCTGGTCGAGCAACGTCCGGGCGGAAGCCGCGCTCTGCTCGGCGAGCGCCGCATTCTGCTGGGTGATCTCGTCCATATGGCTGACGGTGCGGCTCATCTCGTCGATGCCGCTGGCCTGTTCGTTGGAGGCGCCGGCGATCTCTTGCACTGTGGCGGAGACCTTCGCGGAGGCCGCGACGATCTGGTCGAGCGTCTCTCCCGCCTGCCGGACGAGCTTGACGCCTCCGGCCACCTCGGCGTCCGACGACGAGATCAGGCTCGTGATGTCCTTGGCGGCATCGGCCGAGCGCTGGGCGAGCGCGCGCACCTCGGAAGCGACCACGGCGAAGCCGCGCCCGGCGTCACCGGCGCGCGCCGCCTCGACGGCGGCGTTGAGCGCGAGCAGGTTGGTCTGGAAGGCGATGCCGTCGATCACCGAGGTGATCTCGGAGATCTTCTTCGAGGCCTGCTCGATGCGCGCCATCGCTTCGATCGCGTCCTTGACGATGGTGCCGCCAGTGCGGGCCACCGACGTCGCTTGGTCGGCGAGCGCGGCGGTGCGACGCGAAGCCTCGGAGGAGGTCTTCACCGAGGCGGCGAGCTCCTCGGTGGTGGCGGCACTCTGCTGGAGAGCGGAAGCCTGCTGCTCGGTGCGCGAGGAGAGGTCCTCGGCTCCGGCATTGATCTCGCGGGACGAGGCGCCGATGCTGCCCGAGCTTGCCTTGATCGTGGCGACCATCGCTCCGAGCCTATCCATGGCGTCGTTGAAGTAGTCGCGGATTTGGTCGTATTCCTTCGGAATATCCGCGGCCATGCGATAGGTCAGGTCGCCCTCGGCCAGCGCCGCCAGCCCGGCCGTGACGCGGCTGACCGCGGCCTCGCGCTCTGCGGCCTTGGCCTGCTCGATGGCGCGCGCCTCGGCTTCGGCCTTGAGACGGGCGGCCTCGGAGGCTTCCAGATAGACGGAGATGGCGTAATCCATGTCGAGCATCGCCGCCTTGATGACCGCTGCGATCTCGGCGCTCCGCTCGGCGGAGCCGGGAAGCTTGCTGCCGAAGGTGCTCTTGGGCCAGCGCGCCTCGATCACGCTGGTGATGAGCTTCTCGAGGATGAGACCGTAGCCGCCGATATACCATTGCGGCTCGAGCCCGATCCGGGCGTGGACCTTTCCGACGGCCGAGACGGCCTCGACATAGGTCTCATCGAAGGCGCCGCTCGCGATCTTGTCCCAATGGCCGAGCTGACGCTTCTTGGCGCCGTCCATCTGGGCCGTGCTGTCGAAGAAGCGCTTCGTCTCGGGGAAGGAGCCGATTCGATCGTAGAAGGCGTCGAGCGCTGCCGGCAAAGCCGAAGCCAGAATCTCTTTGACGTCGCGGATCCGGGACTCTGCCTCCGGCCCGAACTGAATGAAGGCCAGACGCCTAGCGAGATGATCCGGTACAGACACAAACGCTCCCCTTACTGCTCAGCCGGCTTTCCGGTGGTGCGGTATGGGGGGACGCCTGGTTAATTATTCCCTCGGCATTCACGACGCCCCGCTGGGGCCACGCATGCGCCCAAAGCATAAGGAATAAACTTGACGGGAGGCAGCCTGGATTCGCCCCGGCGCGCAGCCGGTTCCTCGCCTAGCGACAGATCAGATTGGCCGGGCGCTTGATCGCCCCGCGCGCGTCGGCGGCCGTGATGCGGCCGTAGCATTCGCAGACCCGGCGCCGGAGGCCGCCGTGATCGATGACGTTCATGCTGCCGCGCGAATGGGCGATCAGCCCAGCATTGGACAAGGCGGAGCAAACCTCCGAAACGGTGGCGCGCCTCAGCCCCAGCAGCTCCGAAAGCGCCTCCTGGGTCAGGGGGAAGCCTTCCCCTCCCATCCGGTCATGCGCCCTTAGAAGCCACAGGCTGATCCTTTGCTCGGCACTGTGCCTGCTGTTGCATTTGACCGCCTCCATCAGCTGTACGATCAGCGCACGCGCATAGACCAGCACAGCCTCCTGCACACTGCGGAAACGCGTGATCGCTTCATCCAGATCCTGCAGGGCGATGAAGGACGCGTAGCCGGGAACCTGCACGATCGTCTTGCCCACAGCGTCGTGCCCGCCCATCAGATGACTGAACCCGATCATGCCCTCGTTGCCGAACGACGCCTTCTCGACGATCTTCCCGTTCCCCAGTTCCGCCACCATCGAAACGATGCCGTGGTGCGGGAAAACGGCGTGAGAGAGCGTCTGCCCTTCGAGATAGATCAACTCGCCGGCAGCGATGGGCCTTATCGTGGCCCGCTCGAGCAGGAAACTGCGCGCTTCCGGCTCCATCGACAAAATCACCTGATTTAATACTGGCGTTCCTTGAAAATCCTCGCCCATGAACAATGCCTGCCGTAACGCCCATTGAGCAAGTTATCATCGCATTAAGAGATGGTTAAGCCTTTTCAATGTACGGTACCGGACACAGCTGGAATCTGATGCGGCCGGGTTCCGTCTCATTTGGCCATCGAAGAAGCGATGGCTGTTCGTCTCGTATCTGAAACCGATCGGCGGCGCGCGGCTCCTTGGCTGGCCGTGCGCCGAACGGGAGCGCATGGGGCAAAGGCGCATGTCCGAAGTGGGGTTCGTTAGCCGGGGGCCTGCTCAGGCCGAAGCGCCGGCCGATCCGGTCGCGGCCGATCCGATTTCGGCCGAGCTGAATGCCTATCGGGCAGCGCTCGAAGAGCTCGCGATCGTGGCCATCACCGATCGGACCGGGCGCATCACCTACGTCAACCAGCAGTTCTGCGAGATTTCTAAATATCCGCAGGAAGAACTGATCGGCCGGACCCATGCCATCGTCAACTCCGGCTATCAGCCGCGCGGCTTCTTCGCCGAGATGTGGCGAACGATCGCGCATGGGCGCCGCTGGCGCGGGGAAATCTGCAACCGCGCCCGGGATGGCAGCCTCTATTGGGTCGATACGACGATCGTGCCCCTGCTCGGGGAAAACCAGCGCATCGACGGCTATGTCTCCGTCCGGTTTGATGTGACGGCCCGAAAACATGCGGAGATGAGCGTCGAGGACGAGGTCAAGCATCGTCGCAACGCCGAGACCCTGCTGCGCGACGTGCTCGAGACCGTCCCGGATGCGATCGCCGCCTTCGATTCCAGCGACCGCCTGCAGTTTTTCAACTCCGCCTATCGCAAGTTCTATCCGCGTCTGTCCGAGGCGATGATCGAGGGCGCACTCTTCGAGGACCTGCTGCGCCTGGGCGTCGAGAGGGGGCAGTTCGTTCTGCCGGATAATCCGGAGCTGCGCCGCCAGTGGATCGGAACGCGGGTCGAGGCGCATCTCCATCCCGGCAAGGCCTTCACCCAGCAATTGGCGGGCGGCCGATGGTTGCAGGTGCAGGAACGCCGCTCCGCCACCGGCCATCTCGTCGGGGTCGGGACCGACGTCACGGCGCTCAAGACCGCGGAGAAGGAGTTGCGCCTGCAGAGCCAGCGCGATCCGCTGACCGGCCTCTTCAATCGCGCCGTGCTGCTGGAAAGGCTGACCCGCCAGATGGCGCGGGCGAAGAGTTCGGGGCGGCAGAGCGCGCTGCTGCTGCTGGATCTCGACGGCTTCAAGGACATCAACGACACGCGCGGGCACGAGTTCGGCGACCGTCTCCTGGTCGCCGTCGCGCAGCGCCTCAAGGGCGCCCTGAGAGCGACGGACACCATCGTCCGTCTCGGCGGCGACGAGTTCGCGGCGATCCTGCCGAAGCTTTCGGACGATGCCGCGCTCGAGCGGCTGGTGAGCCGCGTGACGACCGCGCTTCGCGAGCTGTTGGTGTTCGAGGGCGTGGCGGTGCAGCCAAGTACCTCGATCGGCATTTCCGTCTTTCCGAGGGATGCGCGGGATCCGCGCGAGCTGCTGAAATGCGCGGACGTCGCCCTCTATCACGCCAAGGCACAGGGGCGCGACCGCCACGCCTATTTCGACGCCAGCCTGCGACGGGACGCCGAAAAGAAGAAGGTCATGGCCAGCCGGCTCGCGCGGGCGCTCGATGGCGACGGGCTGCATATCGCCCTGCAACCGCAGTTCGACATCACGTCCGGGCGCCATTGCGGTTTCGAGGCGCTGGCCCGCTGGACCGACAGGGGCGTGGAAATCAACCCTGCCGATTTCATTCCCGTCGCCGAGGAGACCGGCCTCATCGTCCGGCTGGGGCGGCTCGTCATGGAAAAGGCGGTTCGCGAAGCGGCGCGCCTGCTCAAGGCGGGTTTCGACCCGGGCACAATCGCCGTCAATGTGGCCGCCGGCCAGCTCAAGCTCGAAGACTTTCCCGATCAGGTCTCGCAATGTCTTGCCGCACACGGCTTGCCGCCGGGGAGGCTCGAGATCGAGCTGACGGAGAATGTCCTGCTCGATCGGTCCGGCGACAGGGTCGCTCGCTCCCTGGAGCGACTTCACGAGCTCGGCGTGCAGATCTCGCTCGACGATTTCGGAACGGGGCACGCCTCGCTCGCCCATTTGAAGCGCTTCCCGGTCGACCGGCTCAAGATCGACAAGAGCTTCGTGTGGGGCATCGGGCAGAGCGTTCAGGACGAGATCATCGTCCGCACCGTGGTCGGGCTTGCGCATAATCTCGGCATGAAGGTGGTTGCCGAGGGCATCGACTCGCCCTGCCAGCTCGATTTCCTGCGGGAGATTGGCTGCGATATCGGCCAGGGTTACCTCAACAGCCGGCCTTTGCCCCTCGCCGATGCCGGCGACTTCCTGTCCCGGGAGCCGACCATAGGCCCGGCGCCGGTACGGCTCGAAAACGACGAGGCTGCGCCGTCGCCCGGAGTGAAGACGCAACGGCCGGGCCCGGCGACCAGGGCGAAGCGCCGCACCGCAGTTCGCAAGCGGACAAGAAAGCAGACCACCGGCGAAGGCACGCAGACGTAGTGCGCCGGAGGTGAGTGCGCGTTTCAGCGGGTCCAGATTCTAAGGAGAAACGCAACGTGACGACCATGTCCAAGTCCACGGACGCCGCGAACGGCGCTTCCGATATTACGACCCGTCTCGACTTCATCGAACTCGATGCGGCTTCGCTCGCGCGGATCGCCAGTCTCAAGCCGCTGATCGAGAGGCATCTGCCGCTCGCCCTCGACCGCTTCTACGACAAGATCGCAGGGGTCCCAGCTGTCGCGCGCCATTTTTCGGGCCCGGAGCATGCGGAGCATGCCAAGACCCGGCAGATCAAGCACTGGAGCGCCATCGCTTCGGGGCGGCTCGACGACGACTATTTCAAGAGCGCCAATATCGTCGGCGGCGTCCATGCCAGGATCGGTCTCGAGCCGCGGTGGTATGTTGGCGGCTACGGGCTCATCATGGAAACGCTCGTCCGGGGGGTGATCCGCGACTATTTCGCGGAGCGCCGCTCGAACGCTCCCCTGGCCGTGCTCAAGCGTCTCTCGGCGCAGGGCGCCAAGGACGAAGCCGAAGAATTGGGTGCCGCTCTGGCGGCGGCGCTCAAGGCGATCATGGTCGACATCGACATCGCGGTCAGCACCTATTTCGAACAGCGCTCGGCGGACCGCCTGGAGGTCGTCCGCCAGATCAGCCATGCGGTCTCGAGCGCCGAGGAAGGCGATTTCACCGCCCGGGTTTGCGTGAACACCACGAATGCCGAGCTCAATGCGCTGCAGGACGGTGTCAACCGCCTTGTCGGGATGATCCAGGACGGCCTGTCGGAGACGGCCACGGTTCTCTCCGCCTTTGCCCAGGCGGATCTAACGCGACGCATGGAGGGGAACTTCACCGGCGCGTTCCAGAAGCTGCAGGCTGACGTCAATTCGGTCGGCTCCAGGCTCTCGGAGATCATGGGCCAGCTGCGCGTCGCGTCCGGCTCGATCGGAACCGCGATGCACGAGCTGCTTTCCGGGGCCAACGACCTTTCGGAGAGGACGACGTGGCAGGCCGCGACCGTCCAGGAAACCTCCGCCGCGGTCGCACAACTGGCCGAGACCGTGAAAGACAATGCCGCGCGAGCCGAGGCCGCCAACGAAAAGGCTCGGTCCGTTGCCGAGACCGCCGAGAAGGCCACCGTCGTCATGGAGCAGGCCAATGATGCGATGGGGCGCATTTCGGCCTCCGCCACCAAGATCTCCAGCATCATCGGGTTGATCGACGACATCGCATTCCAGACCAATCTCCTGGCGCTGAACGCGTCCGTCGAAGCGGCCCGGGCAGGGGAGGCGGGCAAGGGCTTTGCCGTCGTCGCCGTGGAGGTCCGGAATCTGGCGCAGTCGGCAGCTTCTGCCTCGGCCGACGTCAAGCTGCTGATCGAGCAGTCCGGCGCTGAGGTCAAAGGCGGATCTCGTCTGGTGTCCGAAGCCGGCGAACAACTTGGGCAGATGTTGAGCGCGATCCGCGAGAACAGGGCGCTCGTCGAGCAGATCGCCAGTGCCAGCAAGGAGCAGGCCGGCACGATCACCGAGGTCTCCAAGGCGGTGACCCAGATCGACGAGACGACCCAGAGCAATGCGGCGCTCGTCGAACAGACCAACAGCGCCGTCGAGCAGACCGAGGCACAGACGAGGGAGCTCGATCGTATAGTCGATCTGTTCGCGGTGGATGGACCGCGCCCCAATGCGACCATCGGGCAGCCGGTCGGTCACCGCATGGCAGCCGTGGCTTGATGCCCATGACCGCAGTCCGGGACGGCTCGCCATGGCAATGCCGGGGCCGGGAGAGCCGGCCGTCCGGCAGGCGCCGGCGATTTACCGCGCGGCCTGCGTCAGTGGGCGACGAGCAGCGGTACCGGAGCGTTGGAGAGCAGTTCCTCGGTCACGCCGCCGAGGACCCATTCCCGGAAACGCGAATGGCCGTAGGCTCCGGCGACGATGAGATCCGCGGAGATCCTGTCGGCTTCCTCGAGGAGGCATTCGCCCGGCGATCCCGCGGTATCCAGGACGGTTGCCGCCGCGCCGATGCCGTGCCGAGCGAGATGGGCCGTGATGTCGGCGAGCGCCTCGGCCCCACCCATCCGCCCGTGAGCTTCTTCCGCCACCGAGATGATATGCACCTGTTCTGCCTGCCCGATCAGCGGCAGGGCCTCGGCAACCGCGCGGGCGCCTTGCCGCGTATCGGCCCAGGCGATCAGGACCGTATGGATCGCCGCCCTCGGCCCGACCTTCGGCGGCACCAGGTAGAGGCCGCGTCCACCCTCGAACAACACCCCCTCGATCATCGGCCCCCAACGCAGGGACTCGTTCGGGCGCGGGCAGGTGGCCACGAAGAGATCGTTCCATCGCGCCTCGGTGGCAACGGCCCGTTCCAGGACCTCGGGGGCGGCCTCGATGCGCCGCAGCTCGTGAGGCGAGCCGAGGCGGGCCAGGCGCTGAAGCAGGCGCAGCTCGGTCACGTTGCCTTCCTGGATCGCGCCGTCCGTCAGCTGGCCGATCGCGGTTGCTCCGAACTCGCCCGCATAAAGTCCCGGATCGGGAAGAAGGTTGGTGAAAAGGCCCGTCAGCCGCGCCTCGCAGCGTGCTGCGAGCGCCTCCGCATGCGCCAGGCGAACTTCGTCTTCCGCGGTGCCGTCGAGATGGACGGCGATGTCCAGATTGCCGGCCGATACAGGCTGCAACTCGCCAGCGGGCCTGGAGGATAATGCAAAATCGTTCATATCCGCCGTCGTCCGTTACTTCCGTTGCCGCGCCCGGTCGAATCCATCGATGAGGCAGCCGCCGTTGCATTGATCTTTGTCAATTTCGTTAGTCGACCGTTGCCGTAGGGGGGTGCCTCCAGCGGAGGACGAGCGACGAGCAGGTGGGCCAAGCTCCGGCGAGGGCATCTGCGACGCCCGATCGAAAGGAAGGTATCTTGCGCAGTTGGACCGGAGCGGCGATGAAACTACCGGTGAAAGGGCGAGCGGGAACCGCTGCCCGCCGCTCCTGCTCGTCGTTCTCGATGGCGTGGCTGGGCTCGGTGGGCGCATCGGCGCCGACGTCGCCTCGCCCTTGAGGATTTGAGACTCGCAAAGCAGTCGGGCGCGGTCGATATCTGTTTTGACGACGTCGGTGTCCTCCATGCCGACGCAGCCCATGCGCTGGGCCTCAGCTTCGCCGACATCGCCGCGAAGAACTTCGACGGGCCAGGCCCGCTCGAGGGCGAGGCCAGAGCCCATTTCGGGGAGCGTGAGGTCGCCTGGGTTCTGGAGTGGCTGGCGGACCACAAGGCCCGATGGCTGCCGGCATTCCGGCAGGCGCTCGCCAACCGGAGCGTGCCGCGGCCGCGCGGAACTTAGGCACGGGTCGGCGACCCGCTCGGCATGGCGAGATCGTGATGTGACGATGCGACGCGACCATGCGCCATGGCTTCTTTGCCGCAGCGGTTTTCTGGCTATAGTCGTCGCGCTGCCGTGACGTCCGCTGACCCGCTCGACCGGGTCAATCTCTCAAGAGACGCGTTTTGGGGAAGCCGCCGATCTTATCGGCTTAATCCTTCGCGGCCGATCGGGGAGGTTGAATGGTCAGCAGACGTATTCTGGGGACGATGACGTTCATCGCTCCTCTGGCTCTTCTTGTCGTCATCTGGGGGATCGTCGTTCCTGTCTTCCAGGTCAACCCGCAGATCTTTCCGAGCGTTCCCGCGGTCGTTCAGGCCGGCGTCAACAGCATCCTCAACGGAACGCTATTGATGCATGTCGGCGCCAGCATGGGGCGCGTCGTGCTGGGGACCGTGCTTGCCGTGCTCGTTGCGGTGCCGCTCGGTATCCTGATGGGCATCAGCAAGGGCGTCTCGGATTTCCTGACGCCGTTGCTGCGCTTCTTCTCGGTGCTGGCCGGCATCGCCTGGATCCCGATCGCGACGCTCTGGTTCGGCTATGGTTTCGGCGCCATCGTCTTCGTCATCTTCAACGGCGTCTTCTTCATCGTCGTCTACAACACGCTGCTCGGCGTCTCGACCATCCCGATGTCGCTGCGCAACGCCGCCGCTTCGCTGGGTGCCGGGCGCTGGGCGCTCTTCACCGAGGTGCTGCTGCCGGGCGCGCTGCCCAATATCGCGACCGGCGTCCGGACGGGTCTCGGCTTCGCCTGGCGCGGGCTGATCGCTGCCGAGATGATCGCGACCAATGTCGGCCTGGGCTACATGCTCTTCGTCGCCCGCGACTTCTACCAGACCGAGGTCATCGTCTTCGGCATGATCGTCATCGGCACGCTTTGGCTGCTGATCGACCGCCTGCTGCTCGCGCCTTTCGAGCGCGCCACGATCGAGCGCTGGGGGCTGGTGCGCTGATGAACGCTCTCCTCCCGCTCTGGTCCTTCTGGGTCCGGACCTCCCGGCAATGGCCGGTGCTGCAGACACTCACCCCGTTCGTGCCGGTCGTGCTGCTCTGGCAGGCGGTCGCGAGCTGGGGGGCGTTCCCGCCGGCCTTCTTCCCCGCGCCGATGGACGTGGTCCGCAATTTCGGAACCCTGATGTATAAGGGCATCCTTCCAGAATATCTCAGCGACAGCGTCTCGCGTCTCGTCGCCGGCGCGGCTGTCGGCATGGCACTCGGCATTCCGCTCGGCCTGCTCATCGGCCTCAGCCGGCGGGCCTATGTAGCGCTCTGGCCGGTCGTGCTTTTCTTCCAGGCGATCGGCGACATCGCCTGGCTGCCGATCCTGATCATCTGGTTCGGCTTCGGGCTGACGACGATGGCCTTCGTCATCGTCTACACCGTGATCTTCCCGGTGATCTTCAACACCGTGCTCGGCGTGCGCTCGGTCAAGATCGAGCTTCACCGCGCGGCGCAGAGCCTGGGCGCGCCGCCCTGGCGCATCCTGACCGAGGTCGTGCTGCCCGGCGCGCTGCCGAACATCGTCACCGGCCTGCGCAACGGCCTCGGCTATGGCTGGCGCGCCCTGATCGCGGCGGAGATGATCGTCGGCACCAGCGGCATCGGCTTCATGATGTTCGATGCGCGCCGGGCGGGCTCCGTCACCGAAATCGTGCTGGGCATGATCGTGCTCGGCATCCTCTGGTACATTGTCGACGCCTGGGTGCTCGCGCCGATCGAGCGCGCGACCGGCCGGCGCTGGGGACTAACGCAGTGAAAACGCTTAGCCTGCAGAACCTCTCGAAGACCTATTACGACCTCTACGAGGGCAGCCACCACACGGCGCTGCACGACATCTCGCTCGACATCCCCGCGGGCGAATTCGTCTCGGTAGTCGGCCCCTCCGGCTGCGGCAAATCCACCATCCTGAACATGGTCGCCGGCTTCATCCCGCATTCGGGCGGCGAAATCCTGGTCGGCGGCCAGCCGGTCAAGGGGCCGGGGCGGGATCGCGGCGTCGTCTTCCAGTCCTTCGCGCTTTTTCCGTGGAAGACGGTGCTCGACAATGTCGGCTTCGGCCCGAAGATGCGCGGGGTGCCCAAGGCCGAGCGCGACGAGATCGCCCGCGAATACCTCGCCATGGCGGGCTTGTCCCATGCGGCGGACCGCTATCCGAATGAGCTTTCGGGCGGCATGCAGCAGCGTGTCGGCGTCGTGCGTGCGCTCGCGAACAAGCCCGACGTGCTGCTGATGGACGAACCCTTCGCCAGCGTCGACGCGCAGACGCGCATGACCCTGCAGGACGAACTCAGCCGGATCTGGGAGGAGCGCCGGCCGACCGTCCTGTTCATTACCCATGACGTGCCGGAGGCGGTCTTCCTGGCCAACCGCGTCGTCGTGCTCTCGAAGGGCCATGTGCTCGCCGACGTGCCGGTGCCGATCGAGCGCCCGCGCGTCTGGGACAAGCTGGTCGAGGACGACGCGTTCAAGGAATTGTCGAACAAGGTCCTCGCGCTGGTGAGGTCGGCATGAGCGGATTGCGCGCGGCGCTGCTCAGTCGGCGAGGGCTCATCCTGCTTGTCTGCCTCGTCGGCTGGGCCTCGTGGAAGGCCTGGCTGTTCGTCGTCGCGCCGTCGAAGATCGCCGCGGGCTTCCCGGACCGCCAGCGCGTCAACGCCCTGATCACGCTGCCCTTCGAGCCCGAGCGCTTCCATGTGCTGACCTTCCAGCGCTACGGCCGCGTCTCGGGCACGGACGGCAACACAGTCGAATTGCGCAACGTCGAGAAGAACGAGCTCAGCGCAATCGCCCGCTACTACTGGGTCAAGCGGGTCGAGCCTTTGCAACAGGGAGGATAAGAATGATCACACGCAGGGCAGTCCTGGCCGCGGGCGCGGCGCTCACAGCACCAAACATCGCGCGTGCGCAGAATCTGGTGAAACTGAAAGCCGGCATGGTCACCGGCATCGACCAGATCGGCCTCCCGATCGCGCTGGAGCGCGGTTTCTTCGAGAAATGGGGTCTCGATGTCGACATTGCCCGGCCCTACGCCACGGGCGTCGATGCGCTGAACGCGCTGCAGGCGGGTGAAAGCAACATCGTCCAGGTCGGTGTGCCGATGATCGGTGCCGTGCTGCGCGGCATGGATCTCGTCGCGCTCGCCAACTATTCGGGCAACGCCACCACCCGCGGCTCGGACGCGACCATGGCGCTGATCGCGCGTGCGGATTCCGGCATCGCCAAGGGCGATCTCGCGAGCCTGAAGGGCAAGAAGATCGCCGCCTCCTTCGGCACGATCAACCACCTCTACATCCTCGCCCTGATCGAGAAGGGTGGGCTCACCCCCAACGACGTCACCCTCGTCAACACGCCGCCGCCGGACATGACCGTGGCGCTGCTCGCCAAGGGTATCGACGCCTTCGTCGGTTGGGATCCCTGGCCGGTCGTGGCGCTGAAGGACGTGCCCGGGGCGGTCGAGATCGTGCGCGGCGGCGGCGTCATCGCCTATGTCGGCTACAATGTCGGCGCGCGCTCCTGGGTGGCGGCCAATGGCCCGACCATCGAGAAATTCCTGGCGGCACTCTCCGAGGGCGACCAGTGGATGCGCAAGGAGCCGAAGCGGGCCGCCCAGGTGGCGACGCGCTGGATTCCGGGTCTGAAGCAGGACGTCGCCGAGGCCTCGATGGAGTTCAACATCCAGCAGGCCGACCGGCGCCTCTCGGCCAATAACTTCCGGGCGCTCTGGGCGGCGCAGGAGCGGCTGCATCGCCTCGGCTTCATCAAGGAGACCTTCGACGTCAACAAGCACTTCGAGCCGAAGCACATCGTCAAGGTGATGGCGGAAAATCCCGGCCTGTTCAGCGACCTGCCGCCGATCCCGGCCGATGTCGCGATCGGGCCCGGCTTCGTCTTCAAGCCCTGAGCGGCTCGTCGTCCTGAAACCACGACAGCGGCCGGTCCCCGGCCGCTGTTCTCTGTCAGGCTTGGACAAGCTGCCTGGCGGACTGCCGCGCGCCGGCCGACTGGCGAACGACCTCGGCGATCTCGAGGAGCTGCTTGGCGAGCGGGCTCGTCTTGCGCCAAACCATGCCGATGGTGCGTGAGGGCTGCGGCGTTCCGAAGGGAACGATCGAGACGGAAGCCGAGCGGGTCTCCACCGGCACCGCCATCTCCGGGATGAGGGTCACGCCCATGCCGGCATCGACCATCTGGACGAGGGTCGACAAGGAGCTGGCATCCAGCACGTCGCGTGGCTGTACGGGACGGGTGCCCGCATTGCAGAACGACAGGGCCTGTTCGCGGAAGCAATGCCCTTCCTCCAGGAGCAGCAGCTTCATTTCGCGCAGCGCTTCCGGGCTGGGCAGCGGCTTGCCCTCGTCCTCCCGTGGCCGGACGAGGACGAAGCTTTCCGTGAACAGCGCAAATTCCGTGAGCGACGGCTCGGAGATCGGCAGGGCGACGATCGCCAGATCAAGCCGGCCCTCGTTGAGCTCCTGGATCAGCTTGGGCGTCTGGGTCTCGCGGACATGGATGTCGACGCCGTCATGGAGGGTCGTCAGGCTGCCAATCAGGCTCGGCAGTAGATAGGGCGCTACCGTGGGGATCACGCCGACGCGCAGCCGCCCGACCAGCCCGTCCCGCGAGGCGCGGGCGTAGTCCTCCAGCTCGTCGATCGAGCGGACGATATCGCCGATGCGCCGCGCGACCTCCTCACCGAAGCCGGTCAGGCGGACCTGACGCCCGCCGCGCTCGAAGAGATCGCCGCCGAGCTCTTCCTCGAGGGTCTTGATCTGCATCGACAAAGCCGGCTGGGAGATGGAGCAGGCCTCCGCCGCGCGCCCGAAATGGCCGTGACGGGCCAGCGCCTCGAAGTAGCGGAGCTGCTTCAGTGTCAGGTTTGTCATAATCCTAGCTTATCGAGCCAATCAGAAAATCCGAATTACTATAATCAAATCTCTTTGGTAAGACGTGGGCAGCGAAGAGGGGAGCAGCCGATGTCCCGACCGCCGCATGCCGCGAAGGTCGATGACGCGCTGGCATCGCAGCCGGGCCGCCGCGGCGTGCCGGCTGTCCGGCATCTATTCGTCAAATTGACCGTGGCAGGAGACCGCGCGCCCCGCAGCGGTGCCTCTGTCCATGGAACCACGTGAAGCCTAGCTGGGATCGGAGAGACACATGAACGCGAAGACTGAGGAGAGCACGGGCAAATGCCCTGCCGCCCATGGTGGTGCGCCCCGACAGAACCGCGACTGGTGGCCGAGCCAGCTGCCCGTCGACCTGCTGAACCAGCATTCGTCGAAGTCCGATCCGCTCGGCCAGGGCTTCGACTACAGCAAGGAATTCGCGAAGCTCGATTATCAGGCGCTGAAGAACGACCTGCGCAAGCTGATGACCGACTCGCAGGACTGGTGGCCGGCGGATTTCGGCCATTACGGCCCGCAGATGATCCGCATGGCCTGGCACTCGGCCGGCACCTATCGTCTTGCCGACGGGCGCGGCGGCGGCGGCCGTGGCCAGCAGCGCTTTGCTCCCCTCAACAGCTGGCCGGACAACGTCAACATCGACAAGTCGCGCCGCCTGCTCTGGCCGATCAAGCAGAAATACGGCCAGGCGATTTCCTGGGCCGACCTCTTCATCCTCACCGGCAACGTTGCGCTGGAGACCATGGGCTTCCGCACCTTCGGCTTCGCCGCCGGCCGTGAGGACACCTGGGAGCCTGACCATGACGTGAACTGGGGTGCGGAGACCGGCTGGCTGACCCACCGGCCGCTCGACAAGTTTGACGCCCCGCTCAGCGCCACCGAGATGGGCCTGATCTACGTCAACCCGGAAGGCCCGGGTTCCAATGGCGACCCGCTCTCCGCCGCGCACTTCATCCGCGAGACCTTCGCGCGCATGGCGATGAACGACGAGGAGACCGTCGCCCTGATCGCCGGCGGCCACACCTTCGGCAAGACCCATGGCGCGGCGCCCGAATCCCACAAGGGCGCGGACCCGGAAGCGGCCGAACTGGAGGCGCAGGGCCTCGGCTGGGCCTCGAATTTCGGCACCGGCCACGGCGCCGACGCCGTCGGCAGTGGCCTCGAGGTCACCTGGACGCAGACGCCGGCGCAGTGGAGCAACTTCTTCTTCGAGAACCTGTTCAAGTACGAGTGGGTGCAGACCCGCAGCCCCGGTGGCGCCATCCAGTGGGAGGCCAAGGACGCCGAAGCAGTCATCCCGGATGCCCATAACCCGGGCAAGAAGCACAAGCCGACGATGCTGACGACGGACCTGTCGCTGCGCGTCGATCCGGTCTACGAGAAGATCTCGCGTCGCTTCCTCGAGGATCCGCAGGCCTTCGCCGAGGCCTTTGCCCGCGCCTGGTTCAAGCTGACCCATCGCGATCTCGGCCCGCGCTCGCGCTATCTCGGCCCGGAAGTGCCGAAGGAGGAGCTGATCTGGCAGGACGTCGTGCCGACCGTCGATCATCCGCTGATCGACGCGAAGGATGCCGCTGTCCTCAAGGCGAAGGTCCTGGCGTCGGGCCTTTCGGTCTCCGAGCTCGTCGGCACGGCCTGGGCTTCGGCCTCGACGTTCCGCGGCGGCGACAAGCGCGGCGGCGCCAATGGCGCGCGCATCCGCCTCGCGCCCCAGAAGGACTGGGAGGCCAACCAGCCGGCACAGCTCGCCAAGGTGCTCGATGTGCTGGAGGGCATTCGTCGCCAGTTCAACAAGGAAGCCGAGGGGGACAAGACGGTCTCGCTTGCCGACCTGATCGTGCTGGCCGGCAATGCCGGCGTGGAGCAGGCGGCCAAGGCGGCCGGCCATGACGTGACGGTGCCGTTCTCAGCCGGTCGCACCGACGCCAAGCAGGAGCAGACCGACGTCGCCTCCTTCAAGTGGCTGGAGCCTGCCGTCGACGGCTTCCGCAACTACCAGCAGGCTGGCTCGAAGGTGAAGGCCGAGGTCGCGCTGATCGACAAGGCGCAGCTCCTCACCCTGACGGCGCCGGAGCTGACGGTGCTGATCGGCGGCCTGCGCGCCATCGACATCAATGTCGACGGTTCCAAGCACGGCATCCTGACCAATCGGCCGGGCGCGCTGACGAACGACTTCTTCGTCAACCTGCTCGACATGAGCACGCAGTGGAAGGCGATCTCCGAGGCCAAGGACGTCTATGAGGGCACCGATCGCAAGACCGGCGCCGCGAAGTGGACCGGCACCCGCGCCGACCTCGTCTTCGGCTCGAACTCGGTGCTGCGCGCGCTGGCCGAGGTCTATGCCAGCACGGATGCGAAGGAGAAGTTCGTGAAGGACTTCGTCGCGGCCTGGACCAAGGTGATGAACCTCGACCGCTTCGACCTGAAGGCCTGATCTTTCAGTTTGGCAAGAACACGGGCCGCCACCTTCACTGGTGGCGGCCTTTTCGTTGAAAGGATGCGCCGTCATCCCGGACGTAGCGAAGCGGAGATCCGGGATCCATCGTAGGGCACCGCGCTCTACGATGGATCCCGGGTCAAGCCGGGATGACAGTGGAGGTTCCACCTCCAAATCGACGCGCGTAGCGACCGCCGCGGCGGGTGGTCGCTCCGTCAGACCCAACCGCCGTCGACCACATAGTGCTGGGCGGTGCAGGCCGAGGCTTCCTCCGAGGCGAGAAAGACCGTGAAGCGGGCGATCTCGTCGGGGACGAGCCGGCGCTTCAGGCACTGGCGGCGCATCAGCTCCTCCTCGCCCTCCGGCGTCAGCCATTTCTCGATCTGGCGCTGCGTCATGATCCAGCCCGGCGCGATGGCGTTGACCCGGATGTTGTAGGGGCCGAAATCGCGCGCGAGCGAGCGGGTCAGCCCGATCACGCCGGATTTGCTCGCCGTATAGGCCGCCATGCCGCCCTGGCCAGCCATCCAGGAGGTCGAACCGAAATTGATGATGGCGCCGCCCATCGCGGCCTTCATGCCAGGCAGCACGGCTTGCGCCGCGAAGAACTGGTGCTTGAGATTGACCGCGATCCGATCGTCCCAATAGGCGGGGGTCACGGTCTCGGTGGCGTGGCGCTCGTCATGGGCGGCGTTGTTGACCAGGATTTGGACCGGCCCGAGCGTGGCGCCGAGCTCCGCGATCGCCTTGCGCAGCGCCTCGGTGTCGGTGATGTCGACAGCACGGAAATGTGCGGCATGCCCGGCTTCCGTCAGATCGCGGGCGAGCGCTTCGCCGGCGTCGCGCTGGATGTCGAGGAAGGCGACGACCGAGCCCTGTTCCGCGAAGCGCCGCGTGATCGCCGCCCCGATGCCTGATGCGCCGCCGGTAACGAGGATGACCTGGCCGGCTAGGTCGGGGTACAGGGCAGCCATGCTCTCTTTCTCCATCCTGAAGCGGCCGAATCGAGTGTCCGGCGGTCTTTTCGACGCCGCAACCATACATCGCAAATTTTGAGTTGCGTACCTCAAATATTGAGGTACCGTGGAGGCAACCTGCGAAGAATGCGCGGGAACCGGGAGGATGCGATGCGATTTCTTACGAGGCTGGCGCTCGCCGCCGCAGGATTGACGCTGGCCGCCGGGGCGGCCGCAGCCCAGACCACCGTCCGCTGGCTCCACATCGAGCAGAATCCAGCCCAGGTGAAGATCTGGGAGGACGTGGTGCGCCGCTTCCAGGAGAAGAATCCCGGCGTCAAGGTCGAGATGCAGTATCTCGAGAACGAGGCCTACAAGGCCAAGGTGCCGACGCTACTGCAGTCCCGCGACCGGCCGCACATCATGTATTCCTGGGCCGGCGGCGTGCTGAAGGCGCAGGTCGAGGCCGGCGCGCTGGCGGACATCACCAAAGGCGTCGGGAGCTTCAAGGACAGTCTCGCGCCCGGTGCGGTGCAGGCCTTCGTCGTCGACGGCAAGCTCTATGGCTTGCCCTACAACGTCTCGCAGGTCGGCTTCATGTACAACAAGGACCTCTTCGCCAAGGCTGGGGTCGATGGTACCGCAATCAAGAGCTGGGACGATTTTCTCGCGGCGGTGAAGAAGATCAAGGCCGCTGGCATCACGCCGATCGCGGTCGGCGGGCAGGACAAGTGGCCGCTGCACTTCTACTGGACGCATCTGGCCGTGCGGCTCGGCGGGAAACCCGCTTTCGAGGCGGCGCTGAAAGGGCAGGGCGGCGGCTTCGAGGGCGAGACCTTCCAGAAGGCGGGCGAGCTGATGAAGCAGCTCGTCGATATCGAGCCCTTCCAGAACGGCTTCCTCGGCTTCAAGAACCAGCAGGCGCTGGGCTATTTCGGCGACGGCAAGGCGGCGATGAACCTCGCTATCTCGCATCACTCGGCGACGCAGCGGGCGCTTGCGGCCGACAAGAAGGGCGTGCCCGAAGACAAGCTCGGCTGGTTCGATTTCCCGATGCCGGCCGGCGCGAAGGGCAATCCCACTGACACGCTGGGCGGCGTCAATGGCTGGCTGATCACCGAGGGCGCGCCGAAGGAGGCGGTGGAGTTCGTTAAGTTCTTCGTCTCCGACGAGGTGCAGCGCGAGCTCGCCAAGCAGAATTTCATCATCCCGGTCTTCAAGGGCGCGGATGCGGCGCTGAGCGCGCCGTTCATGCAGAATGTCGCCAAGAACATCGCCGCCTCCGGCTACCACCAGAACTTCTACGACCAGGATCTCGGCCCCTCGGTCGGGCGCGTGGTGAACGATGCCGCGGCCGAGATCGCGGGCGGTTCGATGACGCCGAAACAGGCCGCCAAGGCGATCCAGGATGCCTACAAGCAGGGCAACTGAGCGGAGGGCGCCGGGGCGGAGTGCATTTCCATGAGCGGCCGCGGCGACGCCATCGTCATACGCAGCCGGCCCTTCCACGGGCCGGCCGCCAAGTCCCGACCGAGCGACGGCAGGCTCGCCACGGCGCTGATCTTCCTGCCGCCGGCGCTCCTGCTGTTCACGATCTTCGTCGTGATGCCGATCGGCGAGGCGGCTTGGTTTTCCGGCTTCAACTGGAACGGCTTCGGCCGTCCGACGCGCTGGATCGGCCTCGATAATTACCGTTTCGTCTTCGATTCCCGCGGCTTCGGCATCGCCTTCCGCAACAACCTGCTGATCATCGCGGTCTCGCTGCTGATCCAGCTGCCTCTGGCGCTGTCGCTCGCGTTGATCCTCGCGGAGCGCTTCCGCGGCGCGGTGCTGCTGAGGATGTTGTTCTTCCTGCCCTATGTGCTCGCCGAGGTCGCGACCGGGCTGATCTTCTCCTTCATCTATGATGGCGACTACGGGCTGCTCGCCTCGATCTTCCGGGCCTTCGGAGCGGAGGCGCCGCATCTGCTGGCCTCGACCCAGACCTCGATGCTGGCGATCCTGATCGTCGTGGTCTGGAAGTATTTCGGCTTCCACATGATGCTGTTCATCGCCGCGCTGCAGGGCATGGACCCCAACCTCGTGGAGGCGGCGCGCATCGACGGCGCCTCGCGCTGGCAGGTGCTGCGCCATGTCGTCGTCCCGCTGCTCTATCCGACGATCCGGCTCTCGGTGTTCTTCGCCGTCGTGGGCTCGCTTCAGCTGTTCGATCTGGTGATGCCGCTGACGCGCGGCGGGCCGGCGGACTCGTCCAACACCATGGTGAGCTATCTCTACAACAACGGCATCTCGCGGATGCGCGTCGGCTTCGGCAGCGCCATCGGCGTGATCCTCTTCGTCATCTGCGTGACCTTTGCGGTCACCTACAAGCGCTGGTTCATGCGCAATGAGTGACACTCTCGCTACTGCCGGCAGGCGCCGGCCCTTCGATCCGGTGCTGCTCTACAAGGCGCTGTTCCTGGCGGTGGTCGCGGTCTTCGTCGCCGTGCCGCTGCTGGCGACCGTGCTCGGCGGCTTCAAGTCGCTGGGCGAACTACGCACCAACCCCTTCGGCCTGCCGCAGGTCTGGGAGTGGCAGAACTATGCCGGCATCCTGTTCTCGGGGCGATACTGGCAGCTTTTGTGGAATTCGCTGGTGATCTCCAGCTTCACGGTGGTTCTGACGCTGATCATCGCCTCGATGGCGGCCTTCGCCTTCGCCCATCTGCATTTCTTCGGCTCGTCGCTGCTCCTGAGCTACCTGACGATGGGGCTGCTGTTTCCGGCTGCGACCGCAATCCTGCCGCTCTTCATCAAGGTGCGCGACCTCGGCCTGCTCGACAGCTATTTCGGCGTGATCCTGCCGCAGGTTGCCTTCAGCCTCGCCATGAGCGTGCTGTTGCTCAGGCGCTTCTTCAAGGACCTGCCGCATGAGCTGCTGGAAGCGGCGCTCGTCGACGGCTGCAGCTATATCGGCTTCTTCCGCCACATCACGCTGCCGCTCTCGGGGCCGATCCTGGCGACTGTCGGCACCATCACCTTCGTCCAGAGCTGGAACAGCTACCTGCTGCCACTGGTGATGCTGAACTCGGACGCGCTCTATCCCTGGCCGCTTGGCATCATGGTCTATCAGGGCGAGTTCTCGGCCGATTGGCACCTGATCCTGGCCTTCATCACGCTGACGCTGCTGCCGACGGTGCTGCTCTTCATCTTCGCCCAAAAATACATCGTCGCCGGCCTCACGGCCGGGGCGGTCAAGGGCTGACGGGCGCCGGGCCGCGCCAAAGAAACACTGACGGAGACGGACATGCGAAAAGTCGGGATAGGGGTGATCGGCTGCGGCAACATCAGCACCAAGTACCTGGAGGCGATGAAGCTCTTTCCGGTGCTGGAGCTGAAGGCCGTCGCGGATATGCGCAGCAGCGTCGCCGAGCAGCGCGCCGCGCAATACGGCGTGCCGGGGCTGCGCGTCGACCAGATGCTGAAGCGCGACGACATCGAGCTCGTCGTCAACCTCACCGTGCCGCTGGCCCATACCGATGTCAGTCTCGCCGTGCTCAACGCCGGCAAGCATGTCCACTCCGAGAAGCCGCTCGGCATCGACACGGTCGAGGCACGCAAGGTCATGGAGCTTGCCGAGCGCAAGGGCCTGCGCGTCGGCTGCGCACCGGACACCTTCCTCGGCGGCGGCCACCAGACAGCGCGCAAGCTGATCGACGACGGCGCGATTGGCACTCCGGTCGCGGGCAGCGCCTTCTTCGGCTGCCCGGGCCATGAGAGCTGGCATCCGGCGCCCGGCTTCTACTACCTGCGCGGCGGCGGTCCGATGCTCGACATGGGACCTTACTACATCACCGATCTCGTCCAGTTGCTCGGCCCGGTCGCCTCTGTGATGGGCTCGACCGCCCGGCCGCGCTCGCAGCGCGTCGTCACCAGCCAGCCGATGAATGGCGCGCTGATCCCGGTCGAGGTCGACACGCATGTCGCGGGCACGCTGGAGTTCGAGAGCGGCGCCGTCGTCTCGATCACGATGAGCTTCGACGTGCCCCAGCATGCCCATGCGCCGATCGAGATCTATGGCGACAAGGCCAGCATGCTGGTGCCCGATCCCAACAAGTTCGGCGGTGAGGTGAAGCTCGCCAAGCCGCGCGCGGAGTGGGAGAGCGTGCCGCTGACGCATGGCCACGCCGAGGGCGAGTTCCGCTCGATCGGTGTCGCCGAGCTCGCAACGGCGCTCGTGACGGGCAGGCCGCATCGCGCCAGCGGGGCGCTCGCCTTCCATGTGCTCGAGGTGATGGAGGCCTTCGGCATTTCGGCGAAGGAGGGCCGGCGCGTCGCGATCGAGAGCCGTGTCGAGCGGCCGGCGGCGCTGCCGGCCGGTCGCGCGGTCGGGCAGATCGATTGAGGGGATGACGACGATGCGCAAGGCGATGATCGTGTGGGGCGGCTGGCCGGGGCATGACCCCGATCTCTGCGCCTCGATGATAAGGGGCTGGCTCACGGCCGAGGGCTTCGATGTCCGGATCGAGCGGGAGACCTCCGTCTTCCTCGACCCGGCCATCAAGGAGATGGCGCTGATCATACCGATCTACACCATGTCGAAGATCGAGAAGCCGGAGGCGCTGGCCTTGTGCGAGGCGGTGCGCGGCGGCGTGGGGCTTGCCGGCCACCATGGCGGCATGTGCGACGCGTTCCGCGACTCGGTCGACTACCAGTTCATGTGCGGTGGGCAATGGGTCGCCCATCCCGGCAACATCATCGACTACCGGGTCGACGTCACGCGGCCGGATGACCCCGTCATGGCCGGCATCGCCGGCTTCGAGCATCGGTCCGAGCAATATTATATGCATATCGACCCGGCGATCGAGGTGCTTGCCACGACGCGTTTCAGCGGCGAACACGCGCCCTGGATCGAGGGGGTCGAGATGCCGGTGGTCTGGAAGAAGCGTTACGGAGAGGGCCGGGTGTTCTATTCCTCGCTCGGTCATCGCGCCTATGAGCTGGATGTGCCCGAAATCCGCAGCATCATGACGCGCGGGATGCTCTGGGCGGCACGCTGATGGGTGGGGGCGAGGCAGGCACGGTCGGACGGACGACGCTGGAAGACGTCGCGCGCGAGGCCGGCGTCTCCCTCGCCACGGCTGATCGTGTCGTCAATCGCCGTGACGGCGTGCGGGCGAAGACGATCGCGCGGGTCGAGGCGGCAGTGGCCCGGCTCGGCTATCGCCCCGATCCGGCCGCGGCGCGGCTCGCCCGCAACCAGAGCTTCCGCTTCCTCTTCATCCTGCCGACAGGTGCGAACAGCTTCATGAGCCTGCTCGGCGAACAGGTCGAGCGCGCCGCCGAGTGGCTCGCGGCGCAGCGCGCCTATGTCGATATCCAGCATGTCGACGTCTTCGAGCCCGATGCGCTGGCCTCGGTGCTGGAGAGCGTGCCGAGGGGCTACCACGGCGTCGCGACCGTCGCGCTCGACCATCCGCGCGTGCGGGCCGCGATCGATGATCTTACCGACCGCGACGTGCCGGTGGTGACGCTGGTCTCGGACGTGCCGAGCGCCCGGCGGCTGCATTATGTCGGCATCGACAACCCCGCTGCGGGGCGCACCGCGGCCACGCTGATGGGGCGCTTCCTCGCCGGGCGTCGGGGCGTCGTCGGCGTCATCGCCGGCTCGCTGGCGCTACGCGACCATGCCGAGCGCCAGTTCGGCTTCACCCAGGTGATGTCGCGCGAATATCCCGGCCTTGCCGTGCTGCCCGCGGTCGAGGGCCGCGACGACAGCGAGCGTACCCGGGCCGTCGCCGCAGCGCTGATCGCGCGGGAACCCGATCTCATCGGCGTCTACAATGTCGGCGCCGGCACCCGGGGTATCGCCGCGGCGCTGGAAGAGTCAGGGCGCGCGCCGGATCTCGTCTGGATCGCGCATGAGTTGACGGCGCATAGCCGGCGCTTCCTGCTGACCGGTCAGATCGATGCGATCATCAGCCAGAATCCAGGCCATGAGGCGCGCTCGGCCGCGCGCATCCTGCTCGCCCACTGCCTCGACGATCCCGTTCTCCCCGACCAGGAGAAGATCGGGATCGACATCTTCCTGCGCGACAATCTGCCTTAATTAGCTGGCTCTGCCGCGCATTGGCATCAGTGCCGGCTGGCGGCGTAGTCGATCGCTTCCGACATGATCTCCAGCCCCTGATCGATCTCGTCCTCCGAAACCGTGAGCGCCGGGGCGATGCGGAAGACGCCGCCCATGCCCGGCAGCTTGACGATGTTCATGCTGAGGCCGCGGCGCATGGCCTCCTCCATGATCTGCGCGCCAAGCTCGAAGCCAGGAGCCTTGGTCTGGCGGTCGGTGACGATCTCGAGCCCGAGAAGCAGGCCGCGGCCGCGCACGTCGCCGACGCATTCGTATTTCTGCTGCAGCGAGAGCAGGCCCTTCTTGAGCCGATCCCCGCGCGCGATCGCCTGCTCGATCAGCTTGTCGCGCTCGACGACGTCGAGCACCGTCACGCCGACCGCGGCCGGCAGCGGGTCCGAAACATGGGTCGTGTAGAACAGGTAGCCTTTCTCATGGGCCTTCTGCTCGATCTCGGCCGAGGTCATCACGGCGGCGAGCGGCAGGCCGGCGCCCAGCGTCTTCGACAGGGTCATGATGTCGGGCGTCACGCCGTCGCGCTGGAAGGCGAACATGTGGCCGGTCCGGCCGATGCCGGTCTGGGCCTCGTCGAGGATCAGCAGCATGCCGCGCTCCTCGCATTTGCGCTTTAGCGCGGCGAGATAGCCGAGCGGGAGTTCCAGGATGCCGCCGCTCGACAGGATCGGCTCGGCGATGAACGCGGCCAGATTGCCGGTCGACTGCCGGTCGATCAGTTCGAACGCGTCGTCGAGCTCGGCCTGCCAGTCGTTCGAGCCGTCGGGCTTGCTGAAGCGCGGGCGATAGGAGTTGGGCGCCGGTATCACGAAGGAGCCTGCAGCCGCCGGGCCGTAGCCGCGTCGGCCGGCGCTGTAGGTCGCGGAAGCCGCGCCGCCGGTCATGCCGTGCCAGCTCTGGGCGAAGGCGACGATCTCATGGCCGCCGGTGACGAGCTTCGCCATGCGGATGGCGGCTTCGTTCGACTCGCCACCGGTCGAGAGCAACTGTACGCGGTCGAGGCCCGGGGCATGGGAGGCGAGACGCTCGGCCAGTTCCACGACGGGGCGCGAAAGCATGCCGCTGAAAAGATGGGCGACGGAGCCCATCTGGCGTCCGACAGTGGCGACGATATCAGGATGGGTATGGCCGAGTACGGCGCTCATCTGGCCGGAGGTGAAATCGAGGATGCCGCGGCCATCCGCGTCGTAGACGAAGCTTCCTTCCGCCCGCTCGACGATGATCGTCTCAAAGGCGGGTCCGTAACGCGTCAGGTGCTTGTTGGCGGAAGCCCAGAAGGCGGGATCGGCATTGAGCGACATCGGACTCCTCCAGAACGGCCCGACAACCGCCCCTGCAGTTTTCGGGCCGAGACTCAACGGCTAGTCACGCTTGCCGCTTAAGGCAAATTGATATTCCTTCAATCCGATATCGATTGGATTGATGGCATGCAGCAGTTGCTCGATCTTGCCTTGCTCCGGAGTTTCACGGTCGTCGCGCGCACGGGCTCGATCAGCCTCGCCTCGCTGCAGGTGGGGCGGACGCAATCGGCGCTGAGCATGCAGATGCACCGGCTGGAGGACGCGATCGGCCAGGCGCTGCTGCACCGGAGTGGGTCGGGCGTGCGGCTGACGGCGGCAGGCGAGAAGCTCCTCGCCCATGCCGAGTCGCTGCTGGTGCGGCATGATGAAATCCTGGCCGATATGGGCGGGGCAGGGCTGAAAGGCTCGGTCAGCCTCGGCTGCCCGGAAGACTATTCCATCGCCTTCCTGCCCGATCTGCTGCGGGGCTTCTGCGCGCTGCATCCGGATGTCGAATTGCGAATGGTCTGCGCGCCGACATCGGAACTGCGCCCGCTGCTGCACCGCCGGCAGCTCGACATGGCGCTCGTCTCGGTCTCCGATCCCGAGAGCGGCGAAGTCGTGAGAAAGGAGGGCCTCGTCTGGGTCGCGAACGAGCCCGAGCCCGCCATCCTGAGCCAGTCCAGCCTGCCGCTGGCGCTGTCGGCGCCGGTGACGCTCGACTATCGGGCGGCCTGCGATGCCATGGAGGCGGTCAATCGCCGCTATCGCGTCGCCTTCGCCAGCAACAGCCTTGCCGGCCTGATCGCGATTGCCCGGTCGGGCCACGCGATCAGCGTGCTGACCCGGATGGCCGTGCCGCCCGACCTCCACATCGTCTCGGCCGGCTTGCCGGAACTCCCGACCATCGGCATCGCGTTGGAATTCGCGGAGCTCAAGCCATCCTCGGCCGCGAAGGCGTTGGGTAGTCATATCCGGGCCGTGCTGCCCACGCTTCAGCCGCAGCATGCCTCGGTCGAGCCGGCCTTGCCTCGGCTCTGACGGCGCTTCCGCAAAACAGACCTGTCCGAGGCTCGCTAGATGCTGTCCTTTCCGGAGAATGAATCGTTCATGCTGCGTGAGGGGCATGCATCGGAGGGCTTGCTGTGCGGGCGATAGTCGTGTTGTAGCGGCTGGAACGAAGCCGGCAGGGCCGGCAGACGACGGAATGCAAGGGAAAAGGCGCATGGTGGGCGGTTTCGCCCCGGCTGCCCGGAGCGGGCGAGCCGGATGAGCTACGAGTTTGACTTCGCCGACGTCTTCGCCGCTTGGCCGGAGCTGCTGCAGGGGCTCGTCAACTCGCTGGTGCTTTCGGCACTGGCGATGGCGATCGGCATGGTGGTCTCGGTCGCCGGAGCGCTCGGCAAGACCTCCGGACCGAAATGGTTGGTTTGGATCATCGACGAATATATCGAGCTGATCCGCAACACCCCCTTCCTCGTCCAGATCTTCATGATCTATTTCGGCCTGCCCACGATCGGGCTGAAGCTCTCCTCGAACGGAGCGGCGCTGCTGGCGCTCGTGGTCAATGTCGCGGCCTATGGCATCGAGATCATCCGCGCCGGCATCGAGAGCATCCAGAAGGGACAGATCGAGGCGGGCAAGTCGCTGGGATTGCGGCCGCTGCAGATCTTCCGCCTCGTCATCCTGAAGCCCGCGATCCAGGCGATCTACCCCTCGCTGACCAGCCAGTTCATCCTGCTGATGCTGAACACCAGCGTCTGCTCGGCGATTGCCGCCAGCGAGCTGACCGCCGTGGCGGGCGACATCCAGTCGCGGACCTTCCGCAGCTTCGAGGTCTATTTCATCGTCACCTGCATGTATCTGGGGCTCTCCGTCTTTTTCTGGACGGTCTTCGCCGGAATCGAGCGCAAGTTCCTGCGCCAGCCGACGACCCGCTAGGAGGCCGAGATGCGCACGCTCACTTCAGGCGACATCATCTTCATCCTCATGGCGGTGCGCTGGACGCTGCTGCTCTCGCTCGTCGCTTTTCTCGGCGGCGCCGTCGGCGGCATTCTGGTGGCTCTCGCCCGCACCAGCGAGTTCAAGTCGCTGCGGCTGGCCTCGTCCGGCTACATCAAGGTCTTCCAGGGCACGCCGCTGCTGATGCAGCTCTTCCTCGCCTTCTTCGTGCCGGGGCTTTTCGGCTGGTCGGTCGATCCCTGGTCGGCGGCGGCGCTCGGCCTGTCGCTGCATGCCAGCGCCTTCCTCGGCGAGATCTGGCGGGGCGCGATCAATGTCGTGCCGCGGGGCCAATGGGAGGCTGCGACCTCGCTCGGCCTGCGCTACTGGCCGAAGATGGCGCTCGTCATCGTGCCGCAGGCGGTCAAGATCGCGATCCCGCCGACGATCGGCTTCCTGGTGCAGCTCATCAAGGGCACCTCGCTGGCCTCGATCATCGGCTTCGTCGAGCTGACGCGCGCCGCGCAGGTGATCAACAACGCCACCTTCCGGCCGTTCACGATCTTCGCGCTCGTGGCGCTGGTCTACTATGTCATCTGTCGGCCACTCTCGGCCTACAGCAAAAGGATGGAGCAGAAGCTCCTCGTCGCCGCACGCTAAACGCGCCGACGCAACACCGGCCTGTCCTCAGAGGAGAACGCCTATGTCCCTGTTCAAGTCGATCTGCCGCCGTGGCCTCGGCGCGCTGGTCTTCGCCGGCCTTGCCACCGCCTCGCTCGGCGTCGCTCCTGCCCAGGCCGCCACGCCCGACGAGATCAAGGCTCGCGGCAAGCTCATGGTCGGCCTGCTGACCGACTATCCGCCCTTCGGCGGCACCGACGCGAACCAGCAGCCGGCCGGCTATGACGCCGATGTCGCCGCGCTGCTCGCCAAGTCGCTCGGCGTCAAGCTCGAGCTCGTGCCGGTCACCGGCCCGAACCGCATCCCCTACCTGCTGACCAACAAGATCGACGTGCTGATCGCCACCTTCGGCATCACCGCCGAGCGCACCAAGCAGGTGCTGTTCTCCAACCCCTACAGCTCGCTGACGATCTATGTGCTTGCGCCGAAGAACGTCGCGGTGAAGTCGCCGGAAGACCTGAAGTCGCTGGGCGGCATCAGCGTCGCGCGCGCCTCGACGCAGGACACGGCGATCAGCGCCGTCGCGCCGGCCGGCACGCCGCTGAAGCGCTATGACGACGACGCCACTGCGCTGCAGGCGCTGATCTCCGGCCAGGTCCAGGCGATGGGCGCGAGCAACACCATCCTCGCCCAGCTCAACAAGGACTATCCGCAGCTCAACATGGAGCCCAAGCTGACGCTGCGCGAGCAGGCGAACGGCATGGCCTTCCGCAAGGCCGACACGGCTCTGGCCGAGTACGCCAACGCCTTCATCGCCGAGATCGAGAAGAACGGCGAGCTGTCGAAGATCAACCAGCGCTGGTTCGGCATCCCGCTGACCAAGCTGCCCCCGATGCCGCAGTTCTGAGCGGTTGAAAGATGATGCGCCCGGCCCCCGTGCCGGGCGCATTTGCGTTTGCTTGCCAAGACGGTTCTTGCCCCATGCTCGATCTCACGCCCGCAGGCCTGCGAAGCTGGACCTATGAGACGCTGATCCCCGCCTGGGTCGAGCGAGCCGTCGACGGCAAAGGCGGCTATGTCGAGGAATTCCGGCCAGACGGCAGCTCCGTCGCCGCGCCGGATCGCAGCGCGCTCGCCACGGCGCGGCTCGCCTACACCTTCGCCCATGCCGGGCGGCTAAGCGGCAGCACCGCTGCGCTCGAAGCTGCGCGGCACGGTTTCGCGCTCCTGCTCAGGGCGCAGGAGATCAACGGCTTCGTGCCGAAGCGCTTCCACCCCGACGGCACGGCGAGCGTCGCGCGGCGCGATCTCTACGACCTCGCCTTCGTGCTCTTCGCGAGCGCGCACTACCATGCCGCCACCGGTGAGAAGGCCGCACTCGGGCTCGCCGATGCGACGATGGACCTGATCGAGCGCGAGCTGACCCATCCCACCGGCGGCTATGCCGAGGACGATCTCGGCACGCTGCCGCGCCGGCAGAACCCGCATATGCACCTGCTCGAAGCTTTCCACGCGCTCGCGGACGTCACGGGCGGGCAGCGCTGGCTCGACGCCGCGGACCGGATCGTGCGGCTCTCGGCCGAGCGCTTTATCGATGGCAACGGGACGCTGGGCGAGTTCTTCGACGAAGAATGGCAGCCGGTCGCCGGCGCGCCGGGCCGGCTGCGCGAGCCCGGCCATCAATTCGAATGGGTCTGGCTGCTGCATCACCACCATCGCCTGACCGGATGGGCGAAGGCCGTGGAACTCGCCGGGGGGCTTTACAGCTTCGGTCTGTCGCGAGGCCTTGATGCGACGCCCGGCCATCCGCCGCTCGTGCTCGATGGCATCGAGGTCGATGGCGCCGTGGTGCAGCCGACGAAGCTGCTCTGGCCGCAGACCGAGTTCATCAAGGCGCTGGGCGCGCGGCTGGAATTCCTCGGCGATGCGGAGGCCGGTGCGCTGCTGCCGCGCCATGTCGAGCTGCTGTTCCGGCATTTCGTCGATGCACCGTCGGGGCGCTGGCACAACCAGCTCGGGGCGGACGGTGCGCCGCTGCCGATAGCGCTGCCCTCCAGGGTCCTCTATCATCTCTTCCTCTGCCTGGCCGAGACGTTGCGGGTTGCGGATGGAACAAGGGCACGCTGATCCGGCCGGTTTTCCGGTCGCGCGCGACGATACCGGCGGCTTCACCATCGATGCCGAGAAGATCGCCTCGCGCTTTGGCTGGTCGGCAGCGGCCTGGCACGACATGCAGCGCCGCGGGCTCGTCACCAGCCGCGTCGAGCGCGGCGAGGGCGAGGATCAGGGCCGCTGGCGGCTCACGGTGATCTGCGGCAACCGGCTCTGGCTCGCGGTGGTGTCGGAAGACGGCGCGCTGATCGAGGAGCGCATCGACTTCCTCCCGGCCCAGCCGCGGCGGCGCTAATCGGCAAGGACCAGAGGCAGCATGAAGATCGAGGAATTCAGCCTGGAGCGCATCCAGTCGCTCTATGAGAACACGGTCGAGCTCAACCTCTCCGACAGCGGCGTCCATCCCTATTCGCTGAATGAGCTGCTCGACGCCGACGAGCGCGCGAAGCTGATGGATGTCGAGCTCGGCTATGGCTGGACGAATGGCGCGGTCGAGCTGCGCGAGGACATCGCCAAGCTCTACCGGAATCGCTCTTCTGATGAGGTGATCGTTACCAACGGTTCGGCCGAGGCCAATTTCCTGCTGGTGATGTCGTTGATCGAGCCGGGCGACGAGATCGTCGTCTTCGTCCCGAACTACCTGCAGATCTTCGGCTGGGCGCGGGCGCTCGGCGCCACCGTCAAGGCCGTGCAGCTGCGCGAGGAGCTGGGCTGGACGCCCGATCTCGACGAGGCCCGCAAGGTGCTCTCGCCGCGCACCAAGCTGATGTCGATCTGCAATCCCAACAACCCGACGGGTAGCCTGCTCTCCCGTGCGGCCATGGACGAGCTCGTCGCCATCGCCCGGGCGCAGGGCTGCTACCTGCATGCCGACGAGGTCTACAAGGGCTCGGAGCTGGACGCCGAGGAAGCGCCGAGCTTCGCCGACCTCTACGAGAAGGCGATCGTCACCAACGGGCTTTCCAAGGCGATGGCTCTGCCGGGGCTCAGGATCGGCTGGCTGGCGGGGCCGGCGGCGGAGATCTATGCCGCCTGGCAAAGCAAGGACTACACCTCGATCACGACCGGAGCGCTCAGCGAGCATGTCGCGCGCATCGCGATTCAGCCCACCCGGCGGGCGCAGATCCTCCAGCGCAGCAAGACCATCCTGCGCGAGAACCTCGCCTTGCTCACGGCCTGGGTCGCGGAGAATAGCGAGCTCTTCTTCTTCGTGCCGCCGCGCGCGGGCGGCATGGCCTTCCTGCGCTATGGCAATTCGATGAACTCGACCGCGCTCGTCCATCGTCTGCGCGAGGAACGCGGCATCATGGTGGTTCCGGGCGACGCCTATGGGCTCGACGGCTATATCCGCGTCGGCATCGGCACGCCGCACGCCCATCTCGCCGAGGGGCTGGAGCGGCTGAGCGATTACTTCAAGTCCCAGCCTCGCTGACGGGAGCGCTGCCTAGCGATCGGCCCTCGTCAACACCGCGCGCAGCAGCACATTGAGGCCGGGCTCCAGGTCCTCGCGGGTGCAGAGCTCGTTGTTGTTGTGGGTGATGCCGCCCTTGCAGGGCGCGAAGATCATCGCGCTCGGCGTGTGCCGTGCGAGAAAATAGGCGTCGTGGCCGGCCTGGCTCAGGATGTCGCGGGTGCTGTAGCCAAGCCCGGCCGCGGTCTCGCGGACGAGACCGACCATCGCCTCGTCGAAGACCTTGCCGCCCCAGCGCCAGGCATCGAGGATCTCGGCGCTGCAGTTGGCCCGCGCGGCCGCCTCATGCGCGGCGCGCAGCATTCGCTCGGCCATCACCGCGGCGGCCTCGGGGTCCGCATGGCGGACATCGCAGGTGGCCTGCGCCCAGTCGGAGATGATGCCGGCCTTGTTCGGCCAGGCGACGAGCCGCGCCGCCGTCGCCTTGCCACCGCTGCCGGCGAACTGCCAGCCGAGATCATCCACCGCGGTCAGCAGGCGGGCGCCGGCGGCGAGCGCGTTGCGGCGCTTCTCCATCGGCCAAGGGCCGGTATGGGCGGTCTCGCCGCGGAACTCCACGATCATGCCGGTGCTGGCATAGCCGCCGGTGACAACCCCGACCTGGACGCCCTCGCGATCCAGAATCGGGCCTTGCTCGATATGGAACTCGAAATAGGCATCGAGCGGCGGGGGAGCGGCCTGCGCCTCTCCGGCATAGCCGATGCGTTCCAGCTCCTCGCCCATCGACTTGCCGTCGTCGTCGCTGCGCGACCTGGCCCAGTCGAGCGTGTAGACGCCGGCAAAGCAACCGGAGCCGACCATCGGCGGTGAGAAGCGGCCGCCTTCCTCGTTGGTCCAGTTCACCAGTTCGAGCGGGCGGCGGGTGCGGTGGCCGAGCGCGTCGAGCGTGCGGATGACCTCCAGCCCGCCGAGCACGCCGGCGATGCCATCGAAGCGCCCGCCATTGAACTGGGTGTCGAGATGGCTGCCCATCACCACGGGCGGCAGGCTGTCATCCAGGCCGGAGCGCCGGGCGAAGATGTTGCCGATCGCATCGACCCGCACAGCGAGGCCAGCTTCCTTGCACCAGCCGACGAAGACGTCCCGCATCTGCTTGTCGGCATCGCTCAGCGCGAGCCGCGAGAGCCCGCCGGGCCGGCCGGTGCCGATCTCGGCGGAGCGCTCGATCGTGGTCCAGAAGCGCTCGATGTCGATGCGGGCGGAGGTGGGCAGAGACATCGGCGGGGCCTCGTGGCGGCAGGGCAGGGCGGTCGGCTCAGTGCGCGGCCATGTCGAGCGGGGGCTCGACATCGTCGGTGATCGGGTTGGCGAAGGGATTTCGCGAGCGGAAGGCCGCGAACTCGTCCTGCGCCGCCTTGAGCAGGGCGGGGTCGCCCAGCACGTCGGAGGCGACGCCAGCCATGGCCTTGGCCGCGAGAGCGAGGCCCTTATGCGCCGCCGGCGCCAGCCCCTGCGCGACGAGCTGCCAGGAATGGCCGGGCGTGCCGACGGCATAACAGGCGGTGCGGCATTGTACGGTCGGAACGACCCAGCTCACCGTGCCGACATCGGTCGAGCCGACGGCGGTGTCGCTGCCGGCGCCGAGCGGATAGATTTCGTCGCTCAGCGCTTCACCGGGCTTCGGCGTCAGGTCGAAGCGGGCATAGGAGGAGGCGATGTCCTCCGGGCTCAGCGTCTTCTGGAAGCGGGCGGCGAATTCATGGTCGGCGGCATCGAAGCCCGGTCCGCCGAGCGACTGCAGATTGGCGTGCATCGCCTCCTCGAGCGGGCGATTGCCGACGAGGTTGGCATCGCCCGAGAGCTGCCTGACGGAGACCGTGGTCTCGCTCATCAGCGCGGCGCCTTCGGCGATCTTCTTCACGCGGGCGACGAGGTCCCACATCTCGCCAAGCGTCGCGGCGCGGATGAGCTGGCGCGTGGTGGCGGTGGCCTGCACGACATTGGGGGCGATGCCGCCAGCGTTGATGATGGCGTAGTGCACGCGCGCCGTCGAAGGCATGTGCTCGCGCATGTAGTTCACGCCGATATGCATGAGTTCGACCGCGTCGAGCGCCGAGCGGCCGAGATGGGGCGCGGCGGCGGCGTGCGAGGCGCGCCCGGAGAAGGTGAACTCGATCTCGACACAGGCGAGCGAGAAGGGCCGGTTGACGCCGCTGAACGAGGCGGGGTGCCAGCAGAGCGCGATGTCGACATCATCGAAGGCACCGGCGCGGACCATGAACCCCTTGGCCGAGCCGCCTTCTTCCGCCGGGCAGCCATAGTAGCGCACGCGGCCCTTGATGCCGTTGGCGGCGAGATAGTCCTTCACCGCCGCGGCGGCGAGCAGGGAGGCCGAGCCCAGCATGTTGTGGCCGCAGCCATGGCCGTTGCCGCCCTTCTCGACCGGGGTCTCGGTCGCATTGCCGGCCTCCTGGCTCAGCCCCGGCAGCGCGTCGTA
The DNA here is from genome assembly GCA_900473415.1 of Hyphomicrobiales bacterium. Taxonomy (GTDB): domain Bacteria; phylum Pseudomonadota; class Alphaproteobacteria; order Rhizobiales; family Beijerinckiaceae; genus Allobosea. The sequence goes on along the minus strand of UCLR01000008.1, from coordinate 71,303 downwards.
TTCGCCCATGATCGCGATGACCGGGCCGCCTTCACCGGCCTCGCCGATCACGGCCGTGGGCAGGCCGGCGACGCCGGTTTCGACGCGGAAGCCTTCGCTTTCCAGCATGGCGCGGTGCTCGGCGGCGGAGCGGACCTCCTGATAGTTCAGCTCCGGCATGTGCCAGACGCGGTCGGACAGTTCGAAATAGGCCGGGGCCTTCTCGTCGATGAGGCGCCAGACCTCCTTGGTGTTGCTCATGGACAGGCTCCTGTGCATCGGGCCGCGGATCGGATGCGGCAAGCTCTGGCATGCCGGCCGGTGTCGGACAAGGAAGGGCGAGCCGGGCGGGGCTGCATTTCAAGCAGGAACGCCCGGCAGCCGAGGCGGCGCGCGCCTGCCGGCGTGAGCCGTTGCCATTGGCGGACCGGTCCTTATTTGCAGGGCGATATTGAATTCGTTCAATCGTAAACTTGCTTGCCTTCGATTTCACGCGCAGTAAATCTACCTCGCACTGCTTGGCTGAGTGATTTTTTTCTTCCGCTTGCGGGAGCCCTGCGATAGGGCCTGCACATCTTCATTCGAATAGTGTCGCCATGCATCCTTCGCGCCCCTACACTTTCTTCGCCGCTGCTCTGTTGGGCCTGCTCGCCGGCGGCCTTGTCGCCCTGCCTGTCCAGGCCCAGGAAGAGCCCGCCGCCCAGCCCGCCCCGCAACGGCCGGCGCCGCGCCCGGCCAAGCCGCCTGCGCCTGCGAGGCCCGCTCCGCCTGTGGCGCAGGCGCAGCCCGCCCCGAGCATCAGCCAGCCGGCGGCACAGGCCGCGACCCTGCCGAACGGGGCGAGCGCGATCAACGAGACCTATGGCGACTGGACCGTCGATTGCCGCATCGCCAACGGTCAGCGGCTCTGCGTCCTGCTTCAGTCGCAGGGTAACAGCCAGACCGGGCAGCGCGTCTTCGCCATCGAGTTACGTGCGCCGAAGGCTGGGCGGGCGGAGGGCACGATCCTGTTCCCGTTCGGCATGAAGTTGGAGAGCGGCGCCGTGCTGCGTCTCGACGATAAGGATTTGGGGCAGGGCCTGCGCTTCTCGACCTGCCTGGCGCAGGGCTGCCTGCTGCCGATCTCCCTCCCCACCGTCGCGACCGATGCGATGAAGGCCGGCAAGACGCTGACGGTGGCTGCGCTCAACCTGTCGAACAACGAGCCTGTTTCCTTCAACGTGTCGCTGGCCGGCTTCGGCGCGGCGCTCGATCGCATCGCGCAGATCGACAAGTAGCCGGCGAGTCGGGGTGCGAAGCCCCGCCCTGGCGATTTCAGGCGCGATCCGAGCGCATGGTGGTGGAAGTCGCCAAAGTAGGCTGACTGGACACGGAAATTTGGCTCGTTCTGCCAAGGCTTCCGTGCATGATCGAGCGTACTGGGGAGTTCGGACCAAGAACCATGACAACCGATCCGCGCCTGCCGTTTCTCGCCGAGCTGGAGAGGAAGATCCTCTGGCTCGCCTCGTGGACGATCCACAACGCCAACCATATCCGGCCGAACGAGGACGGCATGAAGGTCGGCGGGCACCAGGCCTCCTCGGCCTCGCTCGCCACCATCATGACCGCGCTCTACATGGCGGCGCTGAAGCCGCAGGACCGGGTGGCGGTGAAGCCGCACGCCTCGCCGATCTTCCACGCCATCAACTACCTGATGGGGCTGCAGACGCGCGAGAAGCTTGAGAACTTCCGCGGCTACAAGGGCGCGCAGAGCTATCCTTCGCGTACCAAGGATATCGACGACGTCGATTTCTCGACCGGCTCGGTCGGCCTGGGCGTCGCGCAGACGCTCTTTTCCTCGCTGACGCAGGACTATGTGAAGGCGCATGGCTGGGCGAAGGACCGGCCGGAGGGCCGGATGGTCTCGCTGATCGGCGATGCCGAACTCGACGAGGGCAACATCTTCGAGGCCCTGATGGAGGGCTGGAAGCATGGCCTGCGCAACACCTGGTGGGTGATCGACTACAACCGCCAGTCGCTCGACGCCGTCATCCGCGAAGGGCTCTACGACCGGTTCGAGACGATGTTCCGCAATTTCGGCTGGGACGTCGTGACGCTGAAATACGGCTCGCTGCAGCAGGCCGCCTTCAAGGAGCCGGGCGGCGAGCGGCTGAAGGCCTGGATCGATTCCTGCCCGAACCAGCTCTATTCGGCGCTGACCTTCCAGGGCGGCGCGGCCTGGCGCAAGCGGCTTATGGACGATCTCGGCGATCAGGGCCCGGTGACGAAGCTGATCGAGAGCCGCTCCGACGCCGAGCTCTCGCGGTTGATGTGCAATCTCGGAGGCCACGACCTGCCTTCGCTGCTCGAAGCCTTCGAGTCGATCGACCACGACCGGCCGGTCTGCTTCCTCGCCTATACGGTGAAGGGCTTCGGCCTGCCGATCGCCGGGCACAAGGACAATCATGCCGGGCTGATGACCAAGGAGCAGCTCGACGGCTTCCGCAAGGCGAACAACATCCGCCCTGGCCATGAATGGGGCCTGTTTGAGGGAATGGGGCTGCCGGAGGGCGAGGTCCGTAGCTTCCTCGACAAGGTGCCGTTCTTCTCGCAGGGGCGCCGTCGCTTCTCCGCCGCGAAGCTGCCGGTGCCGGCTAAGCTGGAAGCCGGCATCCAGGCCTCGATGTCGACGCAAATGGGCTTCGGCAAGGTGCTGGACGATCTCGCCAAGACGGGCGGGCCGCTCGCCGATCGCATCGTCACGACCGCGCCGGACGTCACCGTCTCGACCAATCTCGGGCCCTGGGTGAACCGTCGCGGGCTCTTCGCCAAGGCGTCGATGGCCGACACCTTCAAGGACGAACGCATCCCCTCGATGCAGAAATGGGAGTTCTCGCCGAAGGGCCAGCATGTCGAGCTGGGCATCGCCGAGATGAACCTGTTCATCAATCTCTCGGCACTCGGCCTCTCGCATTCGATCTTCGGCGAGCGGCTGATCCCGATCGGCACGCTCTATGACCCCTTCATCTCGCGCGGGCTCGATGCGCTGAACTACGCCTGCTACCAGGATGCGCGCTTCATGGTGGTCGCGACGCCATCGGGCGTGACGCTGGCACCGGAGGGCGGCGCGCATCAGTCGATCGCGACGCCGCTGATCGGTATGAGCCAGGACGGCTTATGTGCCTTCGAGCCGGCCTTCGTCGACGAGCTTGCGGTGATGATGCGCTGGTCTTTCGACTACATGCAGCGCGACGGCGAGGGCGATCCCGACGAGCGGACCTGGCTGCGCGACGAAACCGGTGGCTCGGTCTATCTCAGGCTCTCCACCCGCCAAGTCGAGCAGCCGAGCCGCGCGATGACGCCGGAGCTGGAGCGCGACATCATCGACGGCGCCTACTGGCTCCGGAAGCCCGGTCCCAACGCCTCAGTCGTCATCGCCTATACGGGAGCGGTGGCGCCGGAGGCGATCGAGGCTGTCGGGCTGCTCTCCGAGGACCGGCGCGATGTCGGCCTGCTCGCCATCACCTCGGCCGACCGGCTCAATGCCGGCTGGCAGGCGGCGGAGCGGGCGCGTCAGCGCGGCAACCACCAGGCGACGAGCCATATAGAGCGGCTGCTCGGCGATCTCTCGCGCGATTGCGGCATCGTCTCGGTGCTGGACGGGCATCCGGCGACACTGGCCTGGCTCGGCAGCGTCCATGGCCACAAGCAGAAGGCGCTGGGCGTCGAGCACTTCGGCCAGACCGGCACTGTGGCTGATCTCTATCGCCATTTCGGCATCGACGCGAACGCCATCGTCCATGCCGCACAAGCGGCCGCCCCCGGGCGGCCGGTGCGCTATCTCAAGGCGCTGCCTTAGGCCTTATGCCGTCATGCTCGGGCTTGACCCGAGCATCTCTCGACGGGAGGGCGCAGGCTTCCGAGACGGTCGGCCAAGCCCGACCATCTCGCTCTGGCCTGATTAGAAGCCAGGCGTCGCGAAAGTGTTGGCGAACGGGTTCACGCCGGCGCCGATCCGGGCGGGCAGCGTGCCTTCGCCATAGAGCTCGGCCGAGCTGGCATAGACCGGCGAGGTGTAGAAATGCTGGTTGGCGTAGCGGTTCATCGAGCCGACCGGAACGACATTGCCGGGGTCGAGGAAGCTGCGCTTCTGGACGGTGACGCGCAACGGGCCGCGGCGGCTCTGGGCATCGGCAACGGTCACCAGGACGGTCGAAGCCGCCAGGGCGACGGTGAGGACGGCGGCAACACGCTTGAACGGCATCATGTCGGCAATCTCCGGGGTGGATGCACCCACTCCATGTAGGCATCCGAAAATCAGTTAAAAGCCTAGCGCCTCATCGTTAACAACTTTGTTAGACGCAAGGGAAGCCGAGCTTCAGAGCGCGCGTTCCGGCTTGCCGCGGCGCTTGCGGGGCTCGGTTACGGCTTTTGGCGGCTCGGAGCTGGCCGTCTTCATCCGCATTGCCGGCACGTCGCCGTCGACATCCAGCCAGGAAACCTTGCGGCCGGTCGCGGACAGGCGCGGCGGGGTGCAGCCCGGCTGGCGCTTCAGTTCGCTGCGGGCGAAGGCGGCGCGCAGATCCGGATCGGCGGCGGCATTGACGAGATCGAGCCGATCGACGAGGCAGGTGAGCTGGCGGCGGTCGCTGGGCTTAGGACTGGCGCACCACCAGCCGCTCATGGCGAAGGAGGCCTCGCCGGGAGCGCTACGGAAGGCGACGCAGGAACGGCTCGTCGTTCCGTCTCCCAGCATCACATCGGCGGTTTCGAGCGGACCGAAGCGTGTCTCGATCGGGGCTGGGTTGCTGCTGCGCTCGACCGCGAGGCCGCGCCGGGCCGCCTGATGGATGAGAGCGACGGTGAAGGAGGCGGGGCTCGCCGCGGCGGTGGCCCCGGTACGCAGGACCAGGGCGAGATGCGGTCCGGATTCCGGGAAACTGCCGAAGCTCATCAGGTCCTCGCGCTCGCTGCCGTCCTGCCGACGGCGCGCTTCCAACTCGCGCACCTCCCGGCCGATCTCGGGCGCCTCGAGACGGAAGATCGCGATGGGATGCGCGACAGGCATCCATTCCGCCGCGTTCGCAAGGCGCGACCGGCCTGTCCCGCCGGTGTCGGTGGAAGGCGCAGCCCATCGGAAAGGCTGCCCCGGGCCCTCGTCCTTGGCCGAGAGGCCGGTGATCAGGATGGCGGTCAGGCCGACGCCGCAGAGCGCTGCGGCGCTGCGCCAGGCCAGCGCGCCGGTCACGCCCAGACCGCTGCGCGGCAGGGCGTGCCGCAGGAGATGCGTGAACAGGCGCAGCGCGGCTTCGACGCGATCGGCCACCGTGATGATGGCGAGCACGACATCCGTCCTGGCGGTGCGCGCGGCCAGCCGCCGACCCACGGCAGCGGCGACGGCAAGCCGCGGCCGCAACCGGATCAGCAGATCGTCCAAACGCACACGCAAACCGCTACTCCCGCGCCGCCCGAGGACGGCGCCCGTCCTAGTCCGCGCGCAGGTTGCGCATGGAGAGTCGCTGGCAGGTTACTGCTCCGGCGCAATCGGCCGGCAGCGTGAACAACCGGTCAAGAAGCAGGGTTAATGGTGCGAGGCTGGAGCCGGCACAGGCGAGAGATTGACTTTTCACGGCTGCGGGTGTTCTGACATCGTACGGCGCTGGTGAAGCGCCGCCTGCGAAGTTTCAGGATTGGTTCCGTGACGCTGCGTCCGACGACGAAAAGCACGACCATCAAAACGACGACCGGCAAAACCGGTAGGTCGCGCTGACGCTTCGCCTCGGTTCCGGGTCCATCTCCCCCCGGCGGGGGCAGATCGCCGAACCGCCCGGATAGGGCGGGGCGGCCCCCAAAGGGAGATCCGAACCGAACCCATCCGCAAAGGATCACACCAATGAGCTTCAAGGTCGCAATCGTCGGCGCTACCGGCAATGTGGGCCGCGAGATGCTGGACATCCTCGCCGAGCGTGCCTTTCCCGTCAGCGAAGTGGTGGCGCTGGCCTCGTCCCGCTCCATCGGCACCGAGGTTTCCTTCGGCGACCGGACGCTGAAGGTGAAGGCGCTGGAGCATTACGACTTCTCCGACACCGATATCTGCCTGATGTCGGCGGGCGGCGAGATCTCGAAGACCTGGTCGCCGAAGATCGGTGCGCAGGGCTGCGTCGTGATCGACAACTCCTCGGCCTTCCGCATGCATCCGGACGTGCCGCTGATCGTGCCGGAGGTGAATGCTGGTGCTGCCGCCGGCTTCAGCAAGATGAACATCATCGCCAACCCGAACTGCTCGACCGCGCAGCTCGTCGTGGCGCTGAAGCCCCTGCATGACCGCTTCGGCATCAAGCGTGTCGTCGTCTCGACCTACCAGTCGGTCTCCGGCGCCGGCAAGGAAGGCATGGACGAGCTCTTCAATCAGACGCGCGCCGTGTTCTCGGCCGGTGAGGTCGAGACCAAGAAGTTCCCGAAGCGCATCTCCTTCAACCTCATTCCTCATATCGACGTCTTCATGGAGGACGGCTACACGAAGGAGGAGTGGAAGATGGTGGTCGAGACCAAGAAGATCCTCGACCCGAAGATCAAGCTGACTGCGACCTGCGTGCGCGTCCCGGTCTTCATCAGCCATTCGGAAGCCGTCAACATCGAGTGCGAGAAGCCGATCACGGCCGACGAGGCGCGCGAGGTGCTGCGCACCGCTCCGGGTATTCTCGTCATCGACAAGCGCGAGCCCGGTGGCTACATCACCCCGCATGAGGCGGCCGGCGAGGACGCGACCTATATCTCGCGCATCCGCGAGGATGCGACGGTCGAGAACGGTCTCGCCTTCTGGTGCGTCTCCGACAACCTCCGCAAGGGCGCGGCGCTGAACGCGGTGCAGATCGCCGAGGTGCTGGTCAACCGCAAGCTGATCCAGCCGCGCAAGCAGGCAGCCTGAGCGGCCGCAACGACGGCAAATCTTGAGAAGGCGGGCCGAGAGGCCCGCCTTTTTCGTCTGGGCGCAGGAACTGGGCCGTCACCCCGGATCTCCGCCTCGCTGCGCCCGCGATGACGAGGGAAGGGGCGGAGAACTCAGCCGGCGCATGGAGTCCCTGCCAACTTTGCGCAGCGAACCACTGATCGAAACGATTAGAGTGGCTTCGAAGTCGCCCGCCAAGCTTTCCCCCAAAGTCCCTTGCCCCACTCTTTGACGCCCGGTTCCGATCCCGCGCCAGCCGCTGCCGCCACCTCGCTCAGGCGCGACAACGGGCTGCTCGGCATCGGCATCATGCTTCTGGCCACGATCTTCCTCTCCGCCGGCGACGCGGCATCCAAATATCTCGCTTCGAGCGTGCCGGCGCTGCACATCGTCTGGCTGCGCTACGCCACCTCGGCGCTGTTCCTGCTGGCGATCATTGGCTGGCAGCGGCGCTCGGCCACGCTGCGGACGCGGCGTGCCGGCATGCATCTCCTACGGGGCATCGGCCTGATCGGCTCCTCGATGCTGTTTGTCTCTTCCCTCAAGTACCTGCCCATCGCGGATGCGACGGCGACGAGCTTCGTCGCGCCGCTCTTCGTGACGGCCCTGTCGATCCCGATGCTCGGCGAGCGGGTCGGCTGGCGGCGCTGGCTCGCCACTACCATCGGACTGATCGGCGTGCTGATCGTGGTCAGGCCGGGCGGGGCAGGGTTCCAGCTCGCCTCGCTCCTGCCCGTCCTCTCCTCGCTATGCTGGGCCTTTTCCCTCATCATCACCCGGCTGATGAGCGGCACGGAGAATCCGATCGCGACGGTGACCTATTCCACCGTCTTCGGGGCGTTGCTGATGACGGTGCTCCTGCCGCTGCACTGGACCGAGCCGACAGTCGAGATCGCGCTGATCGGCATCTTCATCGGGGCGGTCTCAACGGCCGGTCATTGGCTGGTGATCGTCGCCTTCCGCTTCGCCGGCGCCTCGCTGCTGGCGCCCTTCTCTTATATCCAGCTGCTCTGGGCGACGCTGGCCGGCTATATCCTCTGGTCGGCATTGCCGGATCTGTGGACCTATGTCGGTGCGGTGATCATCGCCGCATCCGGCCTCTATACGGCCCATCGTGAGCGCCTGAGGGCGCAACAGATCGCGGCTCGCTGAGCGCGCGGCGCTTACGCCTTTGGCTTTACGCGGTAGCGCGCCATGAACATCTCTATGGCGGATGCGACGACGCGGTGAATCTCTTCATCCGTCGGCGGGGTGCGGACGGCATTGAACAGGCGCGGGCGCAGGAGCGACACCTGGCAGAGGTCGATGAACTGCACTGCTGCCAGCTGGGTGTCCTCGATGGCGAGCTTGCCCTCCGAGACCATACGGTCGAGATAGCCCGCGATGAGTCTCGCTCCCTGCATCGGCCCCTTCTCGTAGAAGCTCTGGCCAAGATCGGGCATGCGCTCGGAAACGCCGATGACGACGCGATGCGCGCTGACGGCGAACTCGCTATTGATCATGCGCACGAGGCATTGGCCGAAATTGCTAAGCGCCCGGACCGGGTCGGGATCATGATTCAGGGCCTCGAAGGCGCCGCGCTTCTGCGCCTCGCGCTCACGCTCGATCAGCGCGACGAAAAGGTGCTCCTTGTCCTGGAAATAGACGTAGAGTGTGCCCTTCGAGACATTTGCCGCGGCGGCGATGTCGTTCATGCTGGCGGCGTCGAAGCCGCGCGCTGCAAAAACATGGTTCGCCCCGTCGAGGATCTGGCGGCGTTTGTCGGGATCGGCGCCAGCGACGCGGCGGTTGCGCGCGCCTCCCTTCACTTTGGCTTCAGAGCTTTCTGTCATGTCTTTCCGCAGGGAGTGCGGCCCCGCGTCGCGGTGATGAAAAAGAATCGAACCAATCGGTTCGATTTGACTTGATATGCACCATACGACGCGCTATTTCAAGCGCAATCGAACCAGCCGGTTCGAATTGACATGCAGGACGCACAATGTCTGCTGAAACCGCTTCCGAGCCGCGCCGCGACCGCCTCAAGCTGGTCGACGCCGCTGCCGAGCCCGTCAGGGCCGAAACCGCCGAGCCGGTCACCGCACGTAGACCGCAGGCCGACGAAGCCCGCCCCGCGGTCGCTGCCGACAAGGCAAAGACCGGCAAGAGCCCGCTGAAGCGTGGTGCGCTGATGCTCGTCGGCGCCGCTGCGATCAGTGCCGGGCTCTGGTACGGAGTCGATTGGTGGCGCAATGGCCGCTTCATCGTCTCGACCGACGACGCCTATGTCGGCGCCGAGATGGCGACGATCTCGGCCAAGCTCGCCGCCAATATCGCGACCGTCTCCGTGGTGCAGAACCAGGAGATCAAGGCCGGTCAGCCGCTCGTCGCGCTCGACGATGGCGATTGGCGGATCGCGCTCGACAGCGCGAGGGCGAAGAGCGCGACGGGGCTGGCGACGCTGGCGCGCATCGACAGTCAGGTCGAGGCAGCCCGCGCCGCCCTAGCGCAGGCGCAGGCGCAGCAGAACTCCGCCGAGGCGGCCGTGACCCGCACCGCTGCCGATTACGAGCGCGCGAACAGCCTCGCCGCCAAGTCCTACGGCTCGCAGGCGACGCTCGATGCGGCGACTGCGGCGCGCGACCAGGCGATCGCCTCGGTGGCGAGCGCCAAGGCCGGTGTCGTGCAGGCGCAGGCCAACATCAAGGTGCTGGAAGCGCAGCGCGTCGAGGCGGCCCGCCAGATCGATGAGCTCAAGGTGGCCGAGCAGAAGGCCGAGCGCGACCTCTCCTTCACCAAGATCGCCGCGCCGATCGACGGCATCGTCGCCAACACCAATGTCCAGCTCGGCGACCTCGTCAGCGCCGGCAAGCGGCTGATGTCGATCGTCCCGCTCGACCAGGTCTATGTCGACGCGAACTTCAAGGAGACCCAGGTCGGCCCCCTGAAGATCGGCGACAAGGCCAGCATCACCGTCGATGCACTGCGGGGGCAGGTCTTCCACGGCACGGTCAGCGGCATCGCCGGCGGCACGGGCTCGGTCTTCACGCTGCTGCCGCCCGACAATGCGACCGGCAACTTCACGAAGATCGTGCAGCGCGTGCCGGTCCGGATCGCGCTCGACCGTGAATCGACCGGCAAGCACATCCTGCGCCCGGGCATGTCGGTCGTGGTCTCGATCGACCCGCGCCCGGCGAGCCAGCACTAAACCCGCTCCGAGGAGGCCGCCATGGCCACCGCGACCTTGAACCCGGGCGCCGGCTCCGTTCCGGCCCCGGACGCCATCCCGATGCGGCGGATCTTCGCCTTCTTGGCGATGGTCTTCGGCATGTTCATGGCGATCCTCGACATCCAGATCGTCTCGGCCTCGCTGGCCGAGATCCAGGCGGGACTCTCGGCCTCCGCCGACGAGATCGCCTGGGTGCAGACGGCCTATCTGATCGCGGAAGTGATCATGATCCCGCTCTCCGGCTATCTCAGCCGGGCGTTGTCGACACGCGTCTTCTTCTCGATCGCGGCTGCGGGCTTCACCATCTCGAGTGTGCTGTGCGCCTTCTCGACCTCGATCAACGAGATGATCCTGTGGCGCGCGGTCCAGGGCTTCATCGGCGGCGGCATGATCCCCGGCGTCTTCGCCGCGGCCTTCTCGATCTTCCCGGCGTCGAAGCGGCCGATCGTCTCGCCGCTGATCGGCCTCGTCGCGACGCTGGCGCCCACCATCGGCCCCACGGTCGGCGGCTATCTCAGCCACGCCTTCTCCTGGCACTGGCTCTTCCTCGTCAACGTCGTGCCCGGCATCGGCGTGACGATCGCCGCCTGGACGCTGATCGACTTCGACAAGCCGCATCGCGAGCTGCTCAGGCGCTTCGACTGGATCGGGCTCGCTAGCATGGCGGCCTTCCTCGGCAGCCTTGAATATGTGCTGGAGGAGGGGACGCGGCTCGACTGGTTCGAGAGCGAGGAGATCATCTTCTTTTCGTTCGTGATGATCGGCGGCGCGGTGCTGTTCTTCTGGCGAGCGTTGACCCGCGACGAGCCGCTGGTCGATCTCTACGCCTTCAAGAACCGCAACTTCGCCTTCGGCTCGGTGTTTTCCTTCTGCATGGGCATCGGCCTTTACGGGCTGACCTATCTCTACCCGGTCTATCTCGGGCGCATCCGCGGCTATGACGCGTTGATGATCGGCGAAACGATGTTCGTCACCGGCCTGGCCATGTTCCTCACCGCACCGATCGCGGGCCGGCTCTCGGCCAAGCTCGATCCGCGGGTGATGATGATGATCGGGTCCGGCGGCTTCGCGCTCGGCACCTGGTGGGCCTCCTTCATCACGACCGACTGGGACTTCTGGGAGCTGCTCATCCCGCAGATCCTGCGCGGCTGCTCGCTGATGCTGTGCATGGTGCCGGTCAACAACATCGCGTTGGGTTCGCTGCCGCCGCAGCAGCTGAAGAACGCGTCGGGCCTCTACAACCTCACCCGCAATCTCGGCGGCGCGGTCGGGCTCGCCGTCATCAACACGATGCTGAACACCCGCACCGACCTGCACATCACCCGGCTGCACGAAATGGTCGCAGCGGGCCGGCAGGTGGCGGAGGAGGCTATCGCCAATACCGCCGGGCGCTTCATCGATTATGGCGATCAGGCGCAGACCATGGCGCTGGCGCTGATCAACCAGCGTGTCCACAAGCAGGCGCTCGTCATGGCCTTCGGCGATGTCTTCCTCGGGCTGACGGCGATCTTCGCAGGCCTCGTCCTGCTCTCGATGTTCATGCGCAGGCCGCCCCCGGCCCCCGCCGGTGCCGGCGCAGGCGGCGGGCATTAGGCATCCTTGGGCTTCGCGGCTCCAGGAGGCGCGAAGCAGCCCGACCATTGGGAATGGGAGGCCGATCCTTCGGCCGATAGTCTTCGGGATCGCGCCGCTGCGCCCGCCGTGAAGGGGCGCGCCGAGCCTGCGGCTGTGGGTCGCGGTTAGTCGGAGCCCCCGAAGAGATTGACATTTGCTGTCGAAGTCGGGAAATATGATAGCAATATCAGTAGTTTAGACATTTTCTAAACTGCATTGCCGGTCAGCCGGCATCTGGAAGGCATTTCGAATGAGCGTACTCACGAGCAAGGATCTGACTCACCAGCCACTGGCGAGCGATCATATCCCGTGGCCGCAGAAGAGCCCTGGCTCCTGCCCGATCAGCGCGGTGAAGGCGCGGCTGCGTTCCGCCGGTCTCAGGCCGACACGGCAGCGCATGGCGCTCGGCTGGCTGCTCTTCGCCAAGGGCGACCGCCATGTCAGCGCCGAGATGCTCTATGAGGAGGCGCTGCGCGCACGCGAGCCGCTTTCGCTCGCCACGGTCTACAACACGCTGCGCCAGTTCTCGGAAGCCGGGCTGCTCCGCCAGGTCTCGGTCTCGGGGCCGAAGACCTTCTTCGACACCAACGTGTCGGAGCACCACCATTTCTACAATGAGGATGACGAGACGGTGACCGACATCCCCGGCTCGACCATTCAGGTCGCCGGCCTGCCGGATGCGCCGGAAGGCATGGAGATTTCCTCGGTCGAGGTCATCGTGCGGCTGCGCCGTGCCGATGGCGAGGAAGTCGAGACCAAGCGCGTGGTGGGTCGTCACGCGTGATCGTCTGTTCCTGCAACGTTTTGTCTTGCCGTCAGATCAAAGGCACCATCGCTCCTGACGGCAGCGGGCCGCGGACCGCGGGTGAGGCTTATGACTGCCTCGGCTGCAGCCCGGATTGCGGCCGTTGTGCGCGCGAGGTTCGTGCCATCCTGAACGAGGCGCGTGCCGCCTGTGCGACGCAGTGCGGCAGCTGCGCCAGCCGCGAGATCGAATGCGCGGTGCATATCTCCGTTCGCGCGACCGAGCGGATGCTCGAAGGCATCGAGACCGTCGTGACCGTCGAGACCGTCGAGGCCGCCTGAGCCGTTGCTTTGGTCCGCCAGGGCGGCGTGAAGACACGATTTTTCCTTCTCTCCCTCCTTTCCTTCTGGCTCTGCTCCGTCTACATTAGTCTCATTCTAAAGTGAGATGCGGAGGTTGATCCCATGCAGGGCGACAAGCAGGTTATCGAATATCTCAACAAGGGGCTGCGCTCCGAGCTCACCGCCATCAACCAGTACTGGCTGCACTACCGGATGCTCGACAATTGGGGGCTGAAGGAGATGGCCAAGACCTGGAAGAAGGAGTCGATCGAGGAGATGGTCCATGCCGACCGCTTCGTCGACCGCATCCTCTTCCTCGAAGGCTTCCCGAACCTGCAGACGCTCGACCAGCTGCGGATCGGCGAGAACGTCAAGGAAGTCATCGAGTGCGATCTCAAGGCCGAGGTCGAGGCGCGCGCCCTCTATCAGGAAGCCGCCCGGTATTGCCGCGAGGTCGGCGACTACCCTTCCGAGGACCTGTTCAAGGCCCTGATGAGGGATGAGGAAGGCCATATCGACTTCCTCGAGACCCAGCTCGACCTGATCGGCCGCGTCGGCCTCGAACTCTACACCCAGAAGCACATCGGCGGCCTGGAAGGCGACGACCACGATCATTGATCGGTGGAGGTGGGCGGCGACGTCCGACGCGCGCGTCATGCCCGGGCTCGACCCGGGCATCTCCGGACGAGAGGGCGCCTGATCCAGTGAGAGATTCTCGGGTCGTCGCCTTTGCGACGCCCGAGAATGACGACAGCTCTTCCGCACAAACAAAAAGGCCCGCCATTGGCGGGCCTTCGCGTTTCCGAATGGAAACCAGCGTCAGATGAAGCTGATGTTGGACGCTTCCGGGCCCTTGCGGCCGGCGCGGATCGAGAAGCGCACGCGCTGCCCGTCGATCGGCGGCTGCAGGCCGCTGCGGCTCAGCGACGAGACATGCAGGAAGACGTCCGGGCCGCCCTTGTCCGGCGCAATGAAGCCGAAGCCGCGATCCGAGTTGAAGAACTTCACGGCGCCGTCGAACGGACCTTCCACCGGGCCGCTGTCGCGGTCCTGGAAGCCGCCGCCGCGCGGGCCGCGATCGCCACCTCCGAAGCTGCCGCCGCCGAAACCGCCGCGATCCCGGTCGCCATAGCCGCCGCCGAAATCATCGCGGGGCGGGCGGGGCGAGAAGCCGCCGCCGCGCGGAGCCGGTGCGGTCTGGGTCGCGGTCGAGGCGTCGATCTCATGGACCGCGACGACCTGAAGGCCGCGACGGCCCTCGCCGAGATCGGCGACGATAGTGGCGCCGGGGAGCAGGTCCTGCTGGTCGAGAGGACCAATGGCCGAGACATGTACGAAGACGTCGCCCGAACCATCGACGGGCGAGGCGAACCCGAACCCCTTTTCGGGGTCGAACCACTTGATCTTGGCTTCGATATTTTCGTGCGTGACGAAAGGCTGGGCAGTAGGAGGCTTGCGACGATCGAACATGGAGCTTCAAGTCTGAGTGGCCGGGAGCACGCAACTTAGCTCATGCCGGCCGCGCCGTCATCGGGGTTCGAGCGAAAATATCGCGCGTCATTTTACGGCCTTGTAGCGGTTTTTTCCACGGCGTCCCTGACCAGTTGAACATGATCCGTCATGCTCTCGCTGCATGTGATTTACCTGCTCTGGCTCATTTCTCGCCCTTGCCCGGCGAAAATGCCGCAGATCGGCGCCTTGCAATTGCCGGCATAGGGCACAATCTCACGAGCGAGCTAGGGAAGATTCGCCTCCTGGTCGGCAGCGCGCGGATGCGCTGTGCGGGAGATGACAATTGGCTCGTTCGAAATTCGCCGGCGGAAAGACCGGTACCGGCGTTCTTCGGCGGCTATGGCCGGCGGAGCGTGAACTCTTCAAGGAGCATCTGCTCCGGCTCGATGCCGTGACCCGGCGGGAGCGCTTCGGGACGGCCGTCAACGACGCCTTCCTGGAGAATTATGCCATGACGACCTTCGGGGTCGGCGGGCTGGTTTACGCTTATGTCGAGGACGACGTCGTGCGCGGTGCGGCAGAGCTGCGCGGCCTGGACGACATCGTCGCGCAGACGGGCGAGGCTGCCTTCAGCGTCGAGGCCGGCTGGCGGCGGCGCGGCATCGGCGCCGATCTGCTCGGGCGACTGATCACGGCGGCGCGAAACCGCGGGATCCGCACGCTCTACATGACCTTCCTGCCCGGAAACACGGCGATGCGCCGGCTGGCCGCCAAGTTCGAGGCCGATCTCGTCGGCGGCTATGCCGATGTCGAGGGCGTGATCGCGACCGGTGGCCCGACGCCTTTCACCATTCTCGACGAGGCACTCGACAACGCGACCGGCTTCGCGACTCTGGCGCTGTCGATCCAGAGGAGATTCTGGCCCACGACCTTGCTGGCCAGGGCGCTCCGGGCGTGAGCCCTTCGTCATTCCGGGTTCAGGCCGCAGGCCTGAACCCGGAACCCACGATCGAGTGCCCGCTTCGTGTACTTCTTTCCACTCGCGTCTTGAGCGAACGACATCCGTTCGCCCGGTCGTGGGTTCCGGGCGCTTCGCTGAGACGAAGCCCCTGAATGACAAAGCTGGCTTGTCTTACCGATTGAGAGACAGCGCTGCGCCGGACTTGGTCACGGCGCCATCGAGCGCGTTGCCGCTCGTCGCGCGCAGCCGCGCGGCGACCGTGCCGCCCTGCTGGTAGAGATAGACCTCGCCATCGCGATAGTCCCAGGCCGAGATCCGCTGCAGATCCTTGTTGGCGCAGCCGCTGGAGCTGGCGCGATAGAGATCGAGCGTCGGCGAGCTCGAGAGCTGGATGCGACAGGAGCCGCCGGTGGCTTCGCGCGCGTTCCAGCTGCCGACGACGTTGTCGCGGCTGGCGGAGGGGCGCGGAGCCGCAGGCGCGGAGCCGAGCCCGGCGACCTGGTTGCTCTCGCTGCCGCGCAGGCCGGGTGCCTGTCCGGGTTGGCTGGCCGGCGGCAGGGCCTGGCCCTGCGCCGACGACGCCCCGGCATTGGGATCGAAGAACGGATCCTGCGGCGGCGGCAGCGCGCCGGGAGCAGGGGACGCGGAGGGATAGGCGCCGCCGGGAGCAGCCGGATATCCGCCCGGCGGCGGGAGCGGCTCGGACTGGACCGGCGCCGAGACGATCGGCGGGGCCGAAGGCAGCGCGGACTGTCCGTAGGGCGGGTTCATCGGTGTGCCCGTGAAGCGCTGCGAGCCGGCGCAGGCGGTCAAAGCCAGCAGGGGCAGCAGCGCGACGGCCCTGCGCAGGGCGGTGGGCGTAGCAATCTTCATCGTCGTCATGCGGCGCAGGTTCCGATCTCGGTCAGCCGAATGTCGCGTGCTTATCACAGGAACTTCCTGAACGCGGCATGAGCATGCTCTAGCGCAGGCGCGCCGTCTTGCGAACCCGTGGAGCGCCCCGGTTCCGCCCTTTGAGCGAAGCTGCGAAACGATCCCGGGCAGGCACGCTCGGGATCGCTTCGCTGCGCAGCCATGACGGGCCGGCTCAGCCGGCCTTGCGCTTGTTCTGGCGGTTGGCGATCAGATCGTCGACGACAGCCGGGTCGGCCAGCGTCGAGGTGTCGCCGAGCGCGCCATACTCGTCCTCGGCGATCTTGCGCAGGATGCGGCGCATGATCTTGCCGGAGCGGGTCTTGGGCAGGCCGGGCGCAAACTGGATCAGGTCCGGCGATGCGATCGGGCCGATCTCCTTGCGGACATAGGAGACGAGTTCCTTGCGCAACTCCTCGCTCGGCTGCTGGCCGGTCATCAGCGTGACATAGGCGTAGATGCCCTGGCCCTTGATGTCGTGCGGATAGCCGACGACCGCGGCCTCCGAGACCGACGGATGCGCGACCAGCGCCGATTCGACCTCGGCCGTGCCCATGCGGTGGCCGGAGACGTTAATGACGTCGTCGACGCGGCCGGTGATCCAGTAATAGCCGTCAGCGTCGCGACGGCAGCCGTCGCCGGTGAAGTACTTGTTCGGATAGGTCGAGAAATAGGTCTCCATGAAGCGCTGGTGGTCGCCATAGACCGTGCGCATCTGGCCCGGCCAGCTATCGGCGAGGACGAGGTTGCCCTCGCAGGCGCCGGTCAGCACCTTGCCCTCGGCATCGACGATCTCGGGCTGCACGCCGAAGAAGGGGCGCGTGGCGGAGCCGGGCTTGAGCGGGGTGGCACCCGGCAGCGGCGAGATCAGGATGCCGCCGGTCTCGGTCTGCCACCAGGTGTCGACGATCGGGCAGCGGCGCTCACCGACGACGCGGTGATACCACTCCCAGGCTTCCGGATTGATCGGCTCGCCGACCGAGCCGAGCAGGCGCAGCGACTTGCGCTTGGTCTTCTTCACCGGCTCCTCGCCGGCGCCCATCAGCGAGCGGATCGCGGTCGGCGCGGTGTAGAAGATGTTGACCTTGTGCTTGTCGATCACCTCCCAGAAGCGGGAGATCGTCGGATAGGTCGGGATGCCCTCGAACATCAGCGTGGTCGCGCCGTTCGAGAGCGGTCCGTAGAGGATGTAGCTGTGGCCCGTCACCCAGCCGACGTCGGCGGTGCACCAGTAGATGTCGCCGTCGTGGTAGTCGAAGACGTACTGGTGGGTGATCGAGGTGTAGACGAGATAGCCGGCGGTGGTGTGGAGCACGCCCTTCGGCTTGCCGGTCGAGCCCGAGGTGTAGAGCAGGAAGAGCGGGTCCTCGGCCTTCATCTCGACGGGCGGGCAATGGCCGGAGACCGTCTGCGCCGCCTCGTGATACCAGATGTCGCGGCCTTCCTTCATCGTGACGTCGCCACCGGTGCGCTTGACGACGATGACGGTGCCGATGCCACCCTTCACCTTGGCATCGGCGGCGTCGACATTCTTCTTGAGCGGCACGGCGCGGCCGCCACGCAGGCCTTCATCGGCGGTGATGACGATCTTCGAGTCCGAGTCCTCGACGCGGCTCGCGAGCGAATCCGGGGAGAAGCCGCCAAAGACGACCGAATGGACCGCGCCGATGCGTGCGCAGGCGAGCATCGCATAGGCCGCCTCCGGGATCATCGGCAGGTAGATGGTGACGCGGTCGCCCCTCTTGACGCCGTTCGCCTTGAGGACGTTCGCGAACCGGCAGACCTCCGTATAGAGCTCGCCGTAGGTGATCTTCTTCGACTCGGAGGGGTTGTCGCCCTCCCAGATGATGGCGGTCTGCTTGGAGCGCGTCGCCAGATGCCGGTCGACGCAGTTATGGGCGACGTTGGTGGTGCCGTCCTCGTACCATTTGATCGAGACCTTGCCGGGCTTGTAGCTGACGTTCTTGACCTTGGTGTAGGGCTTGAACCAGTCGATGCGCTGACCCTGCTCGCCCCAGAACTTGTCCGGATCCTTGACCGAGGCCGCGTACAGCTTCTTGTACTTGGCTTCGTTCGCCCACGCCTTCTTGGACCAGGCGGCAGGCACGTCGTAGATCATCTCGGTCATTCGGGCGTCTCCCCAGACTTGGGTCGTGACGGACGGGCCGTCTTCTTTTCGGTTTCAGGCTCGGGCCGGCACAATTCGGCGCCCTGTCCGCTTCCTTGAAATTGGGCGCATCATAGGGCGCGGCGGCTGGCTCGCAAGCCGGTGTGCATCGCACTTTGGCATCACAGACTTTCGGCTCGGGTCGCAGCGGCGGCTACCGCGGGAAGGCTGCCAGCACGATAGGCAGCGCCCAGCGCCGGCTGCCAATCACACGTTTCAGCAAGATGATGTTTTCGCCGGATGTCTGGGTTTCCCAGTCGCCACAGAAATCGCGTTCGAAGCCGGGCGTTCGAACTGACTGACAGGCGACAGGCCCGCCATCGAGATTCAGTGCGATCACGAGATCTAGCCGCGCCTGGCGGAGATGAGCACCGAGTCGGTCCAGCGAGAAGAAGGCTTCTCTTGTCGTGCCGATGACGATCCGGCCTGAACGGTCCTGTGAGACGAAGCTTCGATTGGCGAGCCATCGTGCATCTGACCTGACGCGCGCGCTACCGTCCGGGCCAACCAGCAGTGGGTAGGACACCATCGCGTCAGTGGCGGTCGAGATGATCGGTTGCCAGGGTTGCTGACGCAAATCCTCGATGGAGACGCTGCCATCCTCCCGCGCGACAAAAATGCCATGCGTGGCGTCGTATTGAGATGGCCCTTGAGCAACGCCTCGGCTCTTGAGAGGCGTATCGGGAAAACCCTTAGCGTTGAAATAGCTGCCGTTGACGACGACGACCGGCTTTCGGTCGTTGGTCCAGTCCCCAAGTTCGACATTCCCGGCTGGTGCGGTCAAGACCTCGAACCGGAAGAGTGAAGGGTCGATCCGCGTCAGCAGGATGCGGTCGACCTCGCCAGCCTCCACCGTCAGCACCGGCAGTTCAGCCGTCTCGAGTCCCGGACTGCGCACCGTCCATTCCGGTGCGGGCGACGTGACCGTCGGCAGGGGAGTTTGGAGCGCCAAGCGCATCGACGGGCTGAGGCGCGAATCGTCGCGTGTGACCGTTACGAAGTGACTCCCGCCTCGCCGCAGCAGAACGTTGATGCC
Organism: Hyphomicrobiales bacterium; assembly: GCA_900473415.1. Classification (GTDB taxonomy): domain Bacteria; phylum Pseudomonadota; class Alphaproteobacteria; order Rhizobiales; family Beijerinckiaceae; genus Allobosea. Next base: position 51,963 of record UCLR01000008.1, on the reverse strand, counting down.
GTAGAGGCCATGCTTGCTGTAGAAGGCGGCTGCGCCGACCGATGCGCCGACAAAGCCCAGCGCCAGCAATGCCAGCAACGCCCGGCTGGCACGGGATCGGCGCGTCTTGCCGATGACGTGTCCGGCCGTGCTCAAAGTCCGCCCATCTTGCAGACAATGTCCCATTCCTCATCCGTCACCGGCTGGACCGAGAGGCGGAAGGAGGTGACGAGCGACATCTTGGCGAGCCTGGGCTCGGCCTTGACGGCGACGAGCGTCACGGGCTTCGGGAGCGGCTTCACCGCCTTGAAATCGACGAGCACCCAGGGCTCGCCCGGAATCCAGTTGTAGGCTTCCTTGATGACCTCGACGATGCCGACGACCTCGAGCCCTTCGTTGGAATGGTAGAAGAAGACCTGATCGCCCAGCTTCATCGCCATCAGGTTGAGCTTGGCGGTGTGGTTCTTCACCCCATCCCAATGCGTGCCCTTCGCGCCGGCCTTGACCTGGTCGTCCCAGGACCAGACCGAGGGTTCGGATTTGATCAGCCAGTGAGCCATCAGGCCTCGTCCTCCTTGAGCGGCGCCGGCGGCTTCGAGGCCGCCTCGCCCTGTTCGTTCCAGAATCGCACCATCTCGCGGGTCAGCGCGGCGTAATCCTTCGTGTCGAGCTCGACACGAACCTCGCCCTCGCCGAAAGGCAGGATCAGCACGAACCGATGCGTGTCCTCGGCCCGGCGCCGGCGATGCTGGATGACCGGGCTGGCGATGCGCCCGGCCAGCGGCACGGGCTGGCTTTCGGCGACGAGCTCGGAACCCGTCGTCTTGCGGACTTCCGCGATGCCGCGCGCCACGCGCTTGCCGAGATCGGACAACTCATTTGCCATCATTCCCTCCGACGCTGCGTCGGGGCCGGATTTCGACCGGCGTCCCTTCCGGAACGCGCGACCAAATCTCCCGAATCTCGGCATTGGTGACCGCGATGCAGCCATCCGTCCAGTCGCGTTCGCGATGGAGGGAGCCAAGCCAGCCGAGGCCGTTTCGGATGCCGTGAATCATGATGTCGCTGCCCGGTGAAACACCCATCTGCTTGGCCGCCTCACGGGCTTGCGCATCCGGGTAAGAGATGCGCAACGCCAGGTGATAGCGGCTGCGGGGATGCCGAAAGTCGACGGAATAGATGCCCTCCGGCGTACGTCCGTCGCCCTCGCGTTCCTTGGTGCCTACGGGCGCGGGGCCTAGCGCGACCGCGTAGCTGGACAGTACCCGGCCGTCGCGTTCGAGAGTGAGGCGCCGCGCTTCCTTCTCGATCACGACGCGCGTCGCCTGCTCATTGGCAGCGGCGAGCGCGGGCGCTGTGCGCAGCACTTGCGTGAATTCCAGCCCGAGCGCCAGCAGGAGACCCGCGCCCAGCAGCGCCGCAGCGTATCTGAGGAGCCGCCCGGCCATGGTCACTTCTCAGCCTTGATCGGCCGGGCGAGCAGCGCCGCCACGGCCTCGCGCACGCCCGTGCGCCCGGCGATGATCTCGGCCACCGCTTCGGCGATCGGCGTCTCGACTTCGGCGGACCGGGCCATGCCGGCGAGGACCGGCGCGGTGAAGGCACCTTCCGCCAGCGCGCCGCCGGCCGCCTCGGCCGGCGTCTTGCCCTGCCCGAGGGCCAGGCCGTAGGCGAAGTTGCGCGACTGCGTGGAGGCGCAGCTCAACACCACGTCGCCGAGCCCAGAGAGGCCCATCAGTGTCTCGGCCTGTCCACCATAGGCCTCGCCGAAGCGGCGCAGTTCCGCGAAGCCGCGGGCCACCAGCGCGGCGCGTGCACTCTCGCCGAAGCCCAGCCCGATCGCGATGCCGGCGGCGATGGCGAGCACGTTCTTCGCCGCGCCGCCGATCTCGACGCCGCGCGGATCATCGGAATGGTAGATGCGGAAGGCCGGCGAGCTCAACGCTTCCGCGAGCGCCCGGGCGAGTTCCGGCTCGGCTGCGGCGAGCGTCACCGCCGTCGGCAGGCCGCGGCCTATATCGGCGGCGAAGCTGGGGCCCGAGAGGATCGCGGCCGAGGCGCCGGGCCAGGCGCTCGCGACGATCTGCGTGGGAAAGAGCCCGCTCGCCAGTTCGATGCCCTTGGCCGCCGAGATGACCGGCGCGCGCGGCGGGAAGGCCTTGGCCAGCTCCCCGCAGGCGGCGCGCAGACTTTGCGTCGGCACGGCGACGATCAGCGCGTCGCAATGACGGAGATCGGCGAGCTCTGCCGTGGCCTGGATCGTCTCGGGCAGGTCGATGCCCGGGAGGCGCGGCGCCTGACGCGTCCGCTCGATAGCGGCGATGGCGGCCGCATCACGAGCCCACAACCGAACGGAGCGCCCGGCGCGGGAGGCGGCGAGCGCGAGCGCGGCGCCATAGGAGCCGGCGCCGACGACGCCGATCGTCGAGTAAGTCGGCGCGGGGCTCATGCCGCGGTCGCGGGCTTGGGCGTGAGCTCGTTGAGCGGCCAGCGCGGCCGGGCGACCGCGCCCATATCATCGACCATCCCGAGCCGAAGGCGTTCGAGGCCGGCCCAAGCGATCATCGCGCCGTTGTCGCCACAGAGCGCCTGCGGCGGAGCGACCATCGGCAGCCCGGCCTCGGTCGCAAGCCGCGTGAGTCCGCTGCGAATCGCCTGGTTGGCGGCGACGCCGCCGGCGACGACCAGCGTCGTCGGCGTGATGCCCGCCTCGCGGCAGGCGCGCAGGCCCGCGCGCGTCCGGTCGACCATGACATCGACGATCGCCGCCTGGAAGGAGGCGCAGAGATCGGCGACATCATTGTCGGAGAGTGGAGCGATCCGCTCGGCAACGAGGCGTACGGCGGTCTTGAGGCCGGAGAGCGAGAAATCCGGGTTGGGCCTCCCCTGCATTGGCCGGGGAAAATCGAAGCGCTCGGAATCGCCCTTCGCCGCCTCGCGCTCGACCGAGGGCCCGCCCGGATAGGGCAAGGCCAGCATCTTGGCGATCTTGTCGAAGGCTTCGCCGACCGCATCGTCGATGGTGCCGCCGAGCTTGAGATAGTCGCCGACGCCGCGCACCGCGAGGAGCTGGGTGTGGCCGCCCGAAACCAGCAGCAGCAGATAGGGGAAGGTGAGATTGTCGGTCAGCCGCGCCGTCAGCGCATGGGCTTCGAGATGGTTCACCGCGATGAAGGGCTTGCCGGTGGCGAGCGCAATCGCCTTGCCGGCCGTGAGCCCGACCATGACGCCGCCGACGAGGCCCGGTCCGGCCGCAGCTGCGACGGCGTCGATGTCGCCGGGCTTGAGGCCGGCGTCGGCGAAGGCGCGCGCGATGATGCGGTCGATCGCCTCGACATGGGCGCGCGCCGCGATCTCCGGCACCACCCCGCCATAGGCTGCGTGCGCGGCGATCTGGCTCAGCACTTCGTTCGACAGGATCTTGTGCTCGCCTGAACGCTCCACCGAGACGATCGCGGCCGCGGTTTCGTCGCAGGTCGTCTCGATTCCAAGGACACGCATGATCGCTCGATTAACCTCGCGGAAGGGGCGACTGGACGATTGCCGGCCTCCGGCAGTTCCTCACCGGCAATTCCTTCGTATAGTGCGCTGCAAGGCTTAAGGCCAAGGGGCGCTTTCCAAGGCGCTTTTCAAGGCGCGCAGCGAGGCGCGTTCTGGGGCGTGGACGGCGGCTTCGGCGCGACGGTGCCGACGAAAAAATGAGGGACGGCATGCGCAGAATCATTGTTCCGCCTCAATGCGGCATGATCGCGGGATGTCGCATGCTTCGCGAGTCGTCCTGCGATCGCTGCCGGTCCTGTCAGGAGCTCTGAATGCGCGTCTTCGTCTTCCGCCCGCAGCCCGACGCCGAACGGACCGCGCGCGCTGTCGCCGATCACGGCTTCGAGCCCCTGGTCGCGCCGCTCTTCAAGGTGGTCCGGTTGCCGGGCGCGGTGCCGGAAGGGAATTTCGACGCGATCGTGGTGACCAGCGGCAATGCCGTGCCGGTGCTGGCCGAGGGGCCGGCGGCATGGCGAGAACTGCCGGTCTTCACCGTCGGCGCACGCACGGCGGCCAAGGTGCGCGAGGCCGGGCTGGACGATGCCCGCAGCGCCGATGGCGACCGCAACGACCTGATCGAGCTGATTCGGCGGACGTTGCCGGCGCCTGCGAAGCTGCTGATGATCGTGGCGCGAGACCGCAAGGAGGATGTCTCCGAACGGCTGGGGCAGGCCGGCTACGAGGTCGCGCTCTGGATGGCGTATGCGGCCGAGCCGGTTTCGTCGCTGCCCGAGGATGCCCAGGCGGCTCTGCGGCAGGGCAAGGCCGACGCGGCGCTGCATTATTCGGCGCGCGGGGCGCGGACCTTCATTGCCATGGCGCAGGCGGCCGGCGTCAACGATGAGGCGATGGAGCTGACCCATGTTGCGCTTTCGGCCGATGTCGCCGCGCCGCTGATCGCGGCCGGAGCAAGCACCGTGCTGGTCGCCGAACATCCGGAGGAGGCAGGGCTGCTATCCGCGCTGGAGCAGGTCTCGGCACGCAGCGCAGCGCCTGGCAAGGCTCCGCCAAAGCCGCGCGGGAGCCTGAAGCGCACGCCGCCGACCATCGAGCTGACCGCCGAGCCCCAGCCGACCGAGCCCGAAGAGCCCGCGGTGCAGGCGGAGGCGGCCGAGGCTGAAACCCATCCACCGGAGGCCATCGCGCCGACGGAGGCGCTGCCGCAGGAATTCACCCCGCCCCCGGTCGAGCCGGTGCGCGAACCGGTGGAACGCGCCGCGCCGACGCGCACGCCCTGGCTTGCGCTGGCTGCGGCTGGGCTGGTCGGCGGCGCGATCGGCGCCGGCCTCGTCTTCCTGGCGCTCAATCGCGCGGGACCAGCGGTGAGCAGCGAGCAGATCGCCGATCTGCGCAGCCGGATCGACACCGTGCAGACCAGCGTCGCTGCGACCGACCGCAAGGCGGCTGCCGCTTCGGAGGCTGCGGCGAGGGTTGGCTCTGAGGCTCAAGGATTGGCTAGCAAGCTCGCCGGGCTCGGCAATGCGCCTGCGCCGGACACCAGCGCCTTCGCCGCGCAGGCCCAGCGGGCGGAGGCAACGGCAGCGGCGCTCAGCCAGCAGCTCCAGCAGATGAGCGGCCGGATTGGCGCCGTCGAGACGCAGGCGAAGACCGCGCCTTCTCTGAACCCCGCGGCGACGGCGGCTGCGCGGATCGTGCTGGCTGAGCGGGTGCGCGCTGCGCTCGTGGCCGGCCGGCCTTTCGCCGGCGATGTCGCGGCCCTGGCGAAGCTCGGCGTCGCGCCGGCTGAGGCAGGAGCGCTGACGGCGGTCGCGGAGGCGGGCGCGCCGACGCGCGAGGCGCTGCTCGCCGGCTTCCGCCAATATGGCGCGCAGTTCCAGCGCGAAGTAATGCCGGCTTCCGAGAGCTGGACCGAGAAGCTGATCGGCCTGTCGAGCCGGATCGTCACGGTCCGCCCGGTCGGCGACAACGGCTCGACCGATCCTGCAACGCTGCCTATCAGGCTCGAAGCCGCGCTCGCCGGTTCCGACATGGTGCGGGCCGCGGCGTTGTGGGCGCAGTTGCCGGAGCCGGCGCGGCGTGCCAGTGCGGATTTCGGCGCCGATCTGCAGAAGCGGGCGGCGGCGGATGCAGCGATCGCCAAGATCGCGCAGGATGCGGTCGCAGCCCTCGGCACGGCCGGCTGACGAAGGGATAGGGGCTCTATGGTTCGCGTTCTCGTCTATCTCGCGGTCTTCGCCTGCCTCGCCTTTGGCGCGGTCTGGCTCGCCGACCGGCCGGGCGAGGTCTCGGTGCTTTGGCAGGGCTACCGGATCGAGACCAGCGTCGCGATCGCTGCGGTCGGCATCGTGGTGCTCGCCTTCCTGTTCCTTCTGGTCTGGGCGGTGCTGCGCTTCGTGTTCGGCCTGCCCTCGGCCTTCAGCCTGTCCTCGCGCGCCCGGCGCCGGGCGCGCGGCTTTGAGGCGCTGTCGCGCGGCATGGTCGCGATCGGCGCGGGCGATCCCGTCGCCGCCGGGCGCTATACCGGCGAGGCGCGCCGCTTCGTGCCGGGCGAGCCGCTCACCCTTCTTCTGGAAGCGCAGACCGCGCAGCTCAGCGGCGACCGGGGCCAGGCCGAGGCGGCTTTCAAGGCGATGCTCGACAAGTCCGAGACGCGGGTGCTCGGCCTGCGCGGGCTTTTCGTCGAGGCCAAGCGGCGCGGCGACATGCAGGGCGCGCGAGCCTTCGCCGACGATGCCGTGCGTCGCTCGCCCTCGCTCGCCTGGGCGAATGACGCCCTGCTCGATTTCCATGTCCAGGCCGGCGACTGGCACGCTGCCCGCACCGCCGTCGAGCGGCGCGCTGCGTTGAGGCTCGCGGACAAGGCCGAGGCGCGCCGCCAACGCGCGGTGCTGCTCGCCGCCGAAGCCCTGCAGGCGCGCGATGGCGAGCCGGAGAAGGCGCTGGCCGCCGCATTGGAAGCCGTGAAGCTCTCGCCCTCGCTGACGCCGGCCGCCGCTCTCGCCGGGCGGATGCTGGCGGAACGCGGCGATGTCCGAAAGGCGTCCAAGCTGCTCGAGGCCGCCTGGAAGGAAGCGCCGCATCCCGACATCGCTGCCGCCTATCTCGATGCTCGTCCCGGCGACAGCGCGCTCGACCGGCTCAACCGCGCGCAGACCCTGACGAAGCTCAGGCCATCCGATCCGGAAAGCGTGCTGGCGCTTGCAGGCGCCGCGATCCAGGGGCGCGAATTCCAGAAGGCACGCGACGCGCTGAAGCCGCTGCTCGCCGGAGGCGCCTCGGTGCGCGCCTGCCTGCTGATGGCTGAGCTGGAAGAGGCCGAGCATGGCGCTGCCGGCCGCGTGCGCGAATGGCTGGCGCGGGCGACGCGGGCGCCGCGCGATGCGGCCTGGGTCGCGGACGGGCTGGTCTCGGACCACTGGATGCCGGTCTCCCCGATCACCGGCCGGCTCGACGCTTTCGTCTGGACCGTGCCGCCGGCGACGCTCGGCAGCCAGGCCGCAGCGATCGACGATGTGCTGCTCGATCTCGACGATTCACCCAAGCTGATCGAGGCCAAAGCGGAGGCCGTGACCACGGTCGAGCCGGCAGCGGTAACCGCCCCGGCCCCGAAGGCGGAGCCCGCGCCGGAGCCTGCCGCCATCGTGGTTCAGGAGGAACCCAAGCCTGAGCCGAAGCCCGAGCCTGTCGTCGCGCCTGCCGCGGATCGTGGCAAGGCGACCGAAGCCAGGCCAGTCGACGAAGCCAAGTCGGTCGACGTCAAGCCGGTGGACGCCAAGCCTGTCGATGCGAAGCCCGCCAGCGAGGTCTCCCCGTCCAAGGAGCAGGCCAGGACATCGCCCAAGCCGGTGATCTTCCCGGTCGCGCATGCGCCGGACGATCCGGGGCCGGAGGACGAGCCGCCGCCGGAGCCGAAGAAGAGCGGCTTCCGCCTGTTCGGATGAGGCGGGCGTGCCGGCCGAACGAAAAGGCGTGCGGCCGGCGGCCATGCGCCTTATAGCGACGCCATGACATCCGTTTTTGAAGAGAGCGGCGCCGTGACCCTTGCGGTCGGCGCCGAGCAGGCGGGCTTGCGCCTCGACAAGGCGCTGGCGCTGCTGGCCGGCGAGATTTCGCGCGCCAGGCTGCAGCAGGTCATCAAGGAGGGTGGGGTGCAGCTCAACGGCGCCGTCGTCAGCGATGGCAGCCGCAAGGTGGCTGAGGGTGATACGCTCGCGCTGGTGATGCCGGAGGCGAAGCCGGCCGAGCCCGTCGGGCAGGACATCCCGCTCAACGTCGTCTACGAGGACGAGCATCTGATCGTCATCGACAAGCCCGCGGGCCTGGTCGTCCATCCTGCCGGCGGCCACGAGGACGGCACGCTGGTCAATGCGCTGATCGCCCATTGCGGCGAGAGCCTGTCGGGCATCGGTGGCGTCCGACGGCCGGGCATCGTCCACCGGCTCGACAAGGACACCAGCGGTCTGCTCGTCGTCGCCAAGAACGACCGGGCGCATCAGAAGCTCGCCAAGCAGTTCGCCGACCATGGCCGCACCGGGCCACTGCAGCGCGCCTATCTCGCTTTGGTCTGGGGCACGCCGCGCCTGCGCGAGGGCACGATCGACGCGCCGATCGAGCGGTCGAGTCGCAATCGCGAGAAGATGACGGTGGTGAAGGAGGGGCGGGGGCGCGAGGCGATCACCCATATCAGCCTGCTCGAACGCTATCCGCCCCTGTTCAAGGGGGTGGGCGAGGTGGAGGCTTTGGCGAGCCTGATCGAATGCCGGTTGGAAACGGGGCGCACGCACCAGATCCGGGTGCATATGAGCCATATCGGCCATCCACTGCTGGGCGACCAGCTTTATGGCTCCGGCTTCGCGACCAAGGCGGTCCGGTTGCCGGCAGATGCGCAAGCGGCGCTCACCGCGCTCGGACGGCAGGCGCTCCATGCCGCCCTGCTCGGCTTCGAGCATCCGGTCAGCGGCGAGGAGATGCTGTTCGAATCCGAACCGCCGCAGGATTTTGCGGATTTGCAAGAAGCGCTCGCGAGGCTGTGAGCGAATCCGGCATCGCTGCCACCTTTCCGCCGGGTTGAGTTCGCATATACTAGGGTTGTTCGGATGCGGATGGCCAAGGGGGCGCCGCATGCGAAGCATCCAGGCGAACCGCAAGCCGGCTTCCCGCGTTGGATCGCTTTGCAGGGTCCGGAGCCTGCGCGAAGGTTGATCGCGCGGAGGGCCTGCCGCCAAGCGGGGGCCTCGATAAGGAGAACGAGCATGGCGAGTGCTTCGCTGCCCGTCCTGTCCGCCGAAGGCGGGCTTTCACGTTATCTCGACGAAATCCGCAAGTTCCCGATGCTGGAACCGAGCGAGGAATACATGCTGGCCAAGCGCTGGCGGGAGCATGGCGACCGCGATGCGGCGCACAAGCTCGTCACCTCGCACCTGCGTCTCGTCGCCAAGATCGCCATGGGTTATCGCGGCTACGGCCTGCCGATCGGCGAGGTCGTGTCCGAGGGCAATGTCGGCCTGATGCAGGCGGTCAAGCGCTTCGAGCCCGAGAAGGGCTTCCGGCTCGCGACCTATGCGATGTGGTGGATCAAGGCCTCGATCCAGGAATACATCCTGCGGTCCTGGTCGCTCGTGAAGATGGGCACCACGGCCAACCAGAAGAAGCTGTTCTTCAACCTGCGCAAGGCCAAGAGCAAGATCTCGGCGCTGGGCGAAGGCGATCTGCGCCCGGACCAGGTCAAGCAGATCGCGACCAAGCTCGGCGTCAACGAGCAGGACGTGGTCGACATGAACCGCCGCCTCGGTGGCGACGCGTCGCTCAACACGCCGCTGCGCGAGGACGGCGAAGGCGAATGGCAGGATTGGCTGGTCGATGATTCGGAAAGCCAGGAGCGCCGCCTCGCCGATTCCGAGGAGAGCAGCAACCGCCACGCCGCGCTGCGCGAGGCGCTGGACGTGCTGAACGCGCGCGAACGGCGCATCTTCGAGGCACGCCGCCTCGCAGAGGATCCGATCACGCTGGAGGAGCTCTCCGAGGAGTTCGGCGTCTCCCGCGAACGCGTCCGCCAGATCGAGGTGCGCGCCTTCGAGAAGGTTCAGGAGGCGGTGAAGAAGGCCATAACCCGCATCGAGGCGCCGCGGGCGGCGCTGCCGGCGGCGTGATTTGTCCGCAGTTCAGGGAATAGGGAAGGGGCGCGTCGGCGCCCCTTTTTTATGGCTCAGTAGAGCGGCGGCAGCGGCTGGAGCGGCAGACGGAAGGGGCCGAGATAGACCCGGCCATCGCGCAGCGAGGCCGGCGGCAGCGGGGTGAGGCCGGCCGGCGTCCCGTTGTTGCCGGGGCGGCCGCCCAGCAGGCCGCCGAGGCCGCCCAGCAGATTACCGATGCGAAGGCCGCCGATCTGCTCGATGCCGGCCGCCGCGAGCTTGAGGTCGCCGGCGACGCGATGCGTCGGGTCGAGCATGAGCTGCCCGCTGCCATCGACGCGCGCCTTGCCCTTGGTCCCGCTGAGGCGCGTCAGTTCCAGGATTCCGTTGGCGGTCCGCCAGCTTTCGAGCGCGTCCGGGTTGAAGCCCTGGCGGAAGCTCTCTGCCTGGGTCAACGTCGCCTCCAGCTCGATCTCGCCGGGGTCGCTGGTAGCGAGCAGGGCGTCGATCGGCGGCAACACCGTTCCCTTGGCGGAGATGGCGATGTCGACCGCCTGGTCGGCGAGGCGGGCAGGATTGCGGCGCAGATGTGCCTCTAGCGTCGCCGCGCGCCAGGTCTCCGGCGGGAGGCCCGGTGTGTTGACCACCGTGGTCGACTCCTTGGCCACAAGAGCGAAGCGCTCGGGATTGCGCCAGGCAAGGCTGGCGTCGAGGTCCTTCCAGGTGATCTCTAGGGTGCGGCCTTCGGGCAGCGTCGCACGGGCGGGGCTGGTGAACTCGAAGATGACGAGGCCCGGCGTGTAGATCTGGCCGACGGCGAGAGTGGGGCCCGTCTCGATCCGCACGGCATCGCCCCAGCGCGTCGAGGTCAGGCTCAGGGCGCTGCAGCGCAGCTCGATGCGGACAGGGAAGCCGGTGATCGAGCGGTCGGCGCAGGTCCAGGTGCGTCCGCGGCTGACCTCGCGCGCCAGCGCAGCGTCGATCTCGGCGGCGGCACGGGCCCGGGCGTAGAACCAGAAGGCCGACCAGGCCGCAATCAGCCCCACGAGCAGCAGGAAGGGGCCGTAGAGCCAGAGGCGGCTCGGGCGGCGCGTCGGGAGAGGAGCGGTCATGCGGCAGGCGTTCCTTGCGCGGCGGCGGACGGCAATCTAACTGTTTGTTACCGCGTGAGATTCTTCCGAAAAGCGGGTTCCGCTTTCCGGTCCGATGCTATAGCTCGCCAGACTAGCGGGCGCCAGAGCGGGTGGCTTTTCCCAGCAAGCAGGCTTGCATGGCGAAATCATGGGATGGCGATGACGACCGAATTCGGTGCGGCGGATCTCTGGGTCTTCGGCTACGGCTCGCTGATCTGGCGGCCGGGTTTTCCCTTCGAGGAGAGCGTGCAGGCTCGTCTCCACGGCTATCATCGTTCGCTCTGTATCTTCTCGCATGTGCATCGCGGCACGCCGGAGCGGCCGGGGCTGGTGCTCGGACTCGATCGCGGCGGCGTCTGTCGGGGGCTCGCCTTCCGCGTCGCGGCAGCCGAGGCCCAGCAGACCGTGGCCTATCTGAGAGAACGCGAGCAGGCGACCTCGGTCTATATCGAGCGCCATGTGCGGCTGAAGCTGGAGGACGGCCGGCAGGTGCGCGGGATCGTCTACGTCGCCGACCGCCGGCATCTGCAATATGCCGGCAAGCTGCCGCCGGCGGAACTGCTCAGGCTCGTCCGGAGTGGGCGCGGCAGCTCGGGCGAGAATCCCGACTATGTGCTGCAGACGCATGAGCATCTGCGCAAGATGGGAATCTATGATCCCGTTCTGGCCTGCCTGGCGCAGGAACTCGCGCCGGGGCTCGGCGCGCCGCACCCGCCCCTCAAGGGCTGATCAGGATTCGGAATCCGTCTGCGGCATCAGGTCGAGCAGGGCGGCGCGGCGGCTCAAGCCATCCTCGGCCAAAAGATGGACATGGATCTCACAGGCGCCGGCGGCCGCGACCGCACGCTGCCAGCGGGAGAGCGCCGCCTCGACGCCGAAGGGCCCGGAATCGCGCGCGGCGATGATGCGCCGCTCGGCCGAGACAGCGAGGAGCACCGCGTCGGTGAAGCCGAGCGCATGCATGTCGTCGGCGGCAAAGACGGAGGCGACATAGCGCCGGCCGGAGCGACCGCGCCAGGCCGTGAAGCGGCGCTCGCTGAGGCTCGCGGTGCTGCGCATCGGCAGCTCGCGCGCAACCGGCGGCTCGTCGAAGAGATCGGGAGTATAGCTATGGGCGAGAGCGGCCATGTCCGTTGCTCCTGTGTTAGGAACAAAATGGGAACGACATGGGGATAAGTCAAGCGCCCGGCCCGATCTCGTCGGGCCTCGCTGTGGCGACTGCTGTCAGGGCTTGTCAGGAGCCGCGAGCGGATCGAGCCCGTGTTGCGCGAGTTCGGCGCGGCCTTGGGCCAAGAGGCGGTCGCAGGCGGTCTCGATCGTCGCCTGCAGCTTCGCCTGGAAGGTGACCTTGTCGAGCCCGGGCAGAATCGGCGGCAGGATCTCGATGCGGACAGTGCCCGGCCGGCGCAGGAATTTGCGGCGTGGCCAGTAGAGGCCGGTGGCGAGCGCGATCGGGACGCAGGGCACGCCGAGTTCGGCGTAGAGATGGGCGACGCCGAACTTGTAGGCCGGCGCAGCACCCGGCGGCCTGCGCGTGCCCTCCGGGAAGATCAGGAGCTGGCGGCCGTTTTGCCCCAGCTCGACCTTGGCGCGGCGGGTGACGTCCGTCAGAGCCCGCGCCCGGGCGCCGCGGTCGACCGGAATCATGCGCAGCTTGGTCAGCGCCCAGCCGAAGACCGGAATCCAGGTCAGCTCGCGCTTCAGGATGTAGACCGGGTTCCGGAAGACGGTGACGAGCGCGAAGGTCTCAAGGAAGGACTGGTGCTTGGCCGCGACCATCAGCCCGCCTTCGGGAATGTTCTCGATGCCGCTGATCTCGCAGCGCACGCCGGCGACGACGCGCAGCAGCCAGAGCGAGACGCGCGCCCAGGTGATGGCGAGCAACAGCAGAACGCGCCTCGGCAGCAGCAGCGAGGGCAGGATCGCGAAGATCAGCCAGAGGACGAGGTAGCCGTAGAAGAGTGTGTTGAAGGCGAGCGAGCGCAGGATGAGCATGCTGCGCAATGAGCCCGAGACGCGGCCGCGGTCAAGCGCGCTCATGCATCGGCGTCAGCCTTCGTGGCGCGGCCGGTCGATCAGGCGGGAGCGCTTCTCGCTGGCCGGGCCGATCACTTCGGCGGGCTTCGCCGAGACCGGCTTGCGGCCGCCGATGATGATGGAAAGCCGCGAGGTCTCGGGATCGCGCTCGACGAGGCTGCGCAGCCGCGCCACAAGGTACTTCACATATTCCGGGACCAGCACCTTCACGGTCGCCCAGTGGCTCCACCAGCCGGTTGTGTCGACATGGTCGGTCACGACCGGGTGCGGGATCAGTGTGATGTTGGGCATCGCATGGGCGAATTCCGCGAGCGTGCGCGGCATGTGGTAGTTCGAGGTCACGACCAACAGGGAGCGGAAGCCGTGCTGGCGAATCCAACGCCGGGTCTCGATGGCGTTGCCGATGGTGTTGCGGGCGCGGTAGTCGAGGTCGACGCAGCAGGCCAGGAGGTCGCGCGCGGCGGGGTTAAGCTTGGCGAGCTCCTCGCGGCTGGTCTTTTCGTTGACGCCGCTGATCAGCAGGCGGGCGCCGCGGTCAGCGCCGAGCAGCCCGATGGCGTCGCCGATGCGCTGTGCGCCGCCGGTGACGACCACGATCGCGTCCGTACGGGGCGTTGTCGTCGGCTCCTGCGCCTCGATTGCCGAAGCGAAGCGGATATAGCCGATGGCAAGCAGCAGCGTGCAGGCGCCGACGAGCGCCACGAGGGCTGCCCCCACAAGCCGCAGTAACGAGATGCGCGCGCTTGGGTTCGTGCCTCGGGCCGCGGAATCGGACGGCGCCATCGAAAGATCGCCGTTTCTGCTGCCGATCATGGCCATGACGGCGCGGAGATAGCGCGGTAATCGGGCATAACGGCGGCAACGCCATGTCAGGCTGCGCCACAGGCGTGAAAGGCGGCCGCGGGGCGAGGGGGCCGCGATGCTCATGCCAGCGCCCGCAGATAGCGACGGACGGAGACGCGCGAGACGAGACCGGCGATCGCCGCTACGATCACGGCGACCAGCACCACTGCGGCGTAGCCGGCCCAACCGATCTCGAAGGCGCCGAACAAGGCCTGAAGCTGTTCGGCCTCCGGCCCAGTGCTCCAGCGCGAGGCGATGAAGCCGAGCAGGGCGATGGCGACGATCGCGGCGAATCCGCCGATGGCACCACCCTTCAGTCCGAGCCGGATGAAGCGGCTCTGGAATTCGCGAGCGATGAAGTCGTCGTCGGCGCCAACAAGGTGCAGCACCTCGACACTGTCGCGGCTGCCGGCCATGGCGCCGCGCGTGGCGAAGGCGACGGCGAGCGCAGTCGTGGTCAGGATCAGCATGACGACAGCGAAGCCCGAGACGACGATGGTCCCGGCCATGGCGGAGAGCCGCCGGACCCAGAGCCGGTGATCGTCCAGGATCGCCGTCGGCACCTCGCGGCGCAGCGCTGGGCCGAAAGCCGCGAGGTCGGGGCTCGCGCCCGCTTTGAGCCGCAGCACGATCAGGCGGGGGACAGGCAGCTCGACGAGGTCGAGCCCCGTCCCGAGCCAGGGCTCGAGCAACTTGTCGGACTCGGCCTTGGGTACGGCGCGCACGCCCTCGATGCCGTCGAGTTTCTCGGCCATCGCGACGGCGCGTGCGACGTCCTGCTCGATGTCGCGGCGCGAATCGGGGCGGATCTGGATGGTCATCTCGTTGGAGACCGCTCCGCGCCACTGGTCGGAGGCGCGCGCCGCCAGCACCGCCGCGCCGGCGCTCAGCGCGGCGAGGAAGGTCAGGATCGCGATCACGGCCATGAGCGCGCGCCCGGCGACGCCGTCCACCGGGACGAGAGGCTGGTCGCGCCGGAGATTGGCGGGAAGCTTGCGCTCCACCCGCTCCGGCTCAGGATAGCCGATCTCAGTCATCGACATGGAGATGCCCGTCGGCCAGCACGAGGCGCGGGGCGTCGTAGATGTCCATCAGGTTGAGATCGTGGGTGGCGATGACCACGGCCGTGCCGAGCGACTGCAGCTCCATGAACAGCCGGAGCAGGCGCCGGCCGAGGCCGGGGTCGACGTTGCCGGTCGGCTCGTCGGCGAGCAGCAGTTCGGGGCGGCCGATCAGGGCGCGGGCGATCGCGGCGCGCTGCTTCTCGCCACCGGAGAGGACGGGCGGCACGGCATGCATGCGCTCGCCGAGGCCGACCCAGCGCAGCAACTCAACGACCTCGGCGCGATAGCTCGCCTCTTCCTTGCCAAGCACGCGCAGCGGCAGCGCGACGTTCTCGTAGACGGTCAGGTGATCGAGCAGCCGGAAATCCTGGAAGACCACGCCCATGCGGCGGCGGAAGGCCGTCAGCGTCGGGCCGTCGAGGCGCGAGACATCCTGCCCGAACAGGCTGACCAGGCCGCGCGTCGGCTTCAGTGCCATCAGGATCAGGCGCATCAGCGTCGTCTTGCCGGCACCGGAGGGACCGGTGAGATACTGAAACGAGCGCGGCGCGATGCTGAAATTGATGTCCTTCAGCACCTCCGGGCCCATGCCGTAACGCAGGCCGACATTTTCGAAACGAACCAAGCGGTCTTCCTCGTTCACTCCAGATCCCGCGAATCCGCGCCCGATGCTACACCGCGGGCGGGCGGAAAGATTGCGGCGGGCCAAGCTTGTCCCAATGTTTCTTCACGGGACGTTAACCATAAACCGGCTCAATGGCGCCTGGCCGTCTTCCGATCCCGACCCTCGCATCCATGCTGATCGTCTGCCCCTCCTGCGCCAGCCAGTACGAACTCGATGCGGCGAAGCTCGGGCCGGGCGGTCGCAAGGTTCGCTGCGCGAACTGCAAGACCTCCTGGCATGTCGAGCCGGAAGCTGCTTTCCCCGAAGCGCCGAACGCCGCGGAGACGCAGGCGCTGCTCGAGGAGGAGCTGGAGCGCGCCGCCGCGATCGAGGCCGAGATCAGTGCCGTCGCGGCCGAGGCCGATGCGAAGATCGCCGCCGCCGAAGCGGAAGTGGAGCCGAGGGCAGACACTGACGCCGACGTCGAAATCGAATCCGAGCCGCTCGTCGCCCCGCCTGCCCCGCGCCGCAAGAAGCCGCAGCGCGGGCCGGCGGCTTCCCGAAGAGCAGCCTTAGGCAATAGGGGCGCGGTGCTGCCTGCCGCGGCGGCGCTCGCGGGCCTCGCCCTGCTCGGTCTCGTCGTCTGGCAGCGAAACGCGGCGGTGCGGGTGGCCCCGCAGCTTGCGGACATCTTCGAGTTGGCGGGCCTGCCGGTGAATGTCCGGGGCTTGAGCCTGAGCGCGGTCGAGAGCGGACTCGTCGAGGATGGCCAGAACCGCTTCCTCGTCGTCGAAGGCGACGTCACCAACATCACCCGCCACAAGACCAGCGTGCCGGCGATCGAGGTGGCGGTGAACGATGCCGCCGGGACGACCCTCTATAGCTGGACGACGCAGCCGCCGCGGCCGACGCTCGAGCCGGCGGAGCTCGTCCGCTTCCGTGCGCGGCTGGCTTCTCCACCGGAGAAAGGCCAGTCTGTGCGCGTACGCTTCACTTCCGCCGCGAGTGCAGCCAATATCGCCCGCATGAATTGAGGTGGCCGGGAGGTTTGGGCTCCGATACAGCGGGGCGGTCCGGCGCGAGATGGAGACATCATGCCGGAACGGCGGATCAGGGTTCTTTACGACGAGGCCGCGATCGCGCGGCGGAACGAGGAGATGGCCGAAGCCATCGCGGCCAGCAACCCGAAGGACCTGCTCGTCGTCGCCGTGCTGAAGGGCAGCTTCATGTTCGCTGCTGATCTGATCCGGGCGATGCATCGGGTCGGGCTCGCGCCTCAGGTCGAGTTCGTGCATCTGTCGAGCTATCTGTCCGGCACCGTCTCCGTGGGGCAGGTCGAGATTCTGCGCGACGTGCAGAGCGACGTGCGCGGCCGCGACGTGCTGCTCGTCGACGATATCCTCGAATCCGGCCGCACGCTTGCCTTCGCCAAGGACCTGCTGGCGGCGCGCGGGGCCGCGAAGGTCTCGAGCGCGGTGCTTCTGGAGAAGCCCGGCAAGCGCGCCGTGAATATCCAGGCCGACTATGTCGGCTTCGAATGCCCGGACTATTTCGTGGTCGGCTACGGCATGGACGTCGCCCATTCCTATCGGCAGCTGCCCTTCGTCGGCGTGGTCGAGACCGAGGACCAGGCCGGCCTGCCGGGCATCTGAGGAACTGCCGAATGTCACGCATCCTGGTCGTCGACGACGAGGAGCCGTTGCGCACGCTGGTGGCGCGTGGCCTCGGCATGGACGGTCACAGCTGCCTCACTGCCGCCGACGGTGCCGAGGCGCTCGACATCCTCATCGCCGAGAAGGGGCGCTTCGACCTGCTGCTGACCGATATCCGCATGCCGCTGATGGACGGCATCGCACTGGCGCTTGCCGCCAAGCAGCAATTTCCGGAACTCACGATCATGCTGATGACCGGCTATGCCGAGCAGCGCGAGCGGGCGAAGAGCCTGGAAGCGATCGTGTCCGAGGTGATGACCAAGCCCTTCACCATCGCCGAATTGCGGGCGACCGTGATGAAGGTGATCGAGCGTTCGATCGGCTGAGGCCTCAGTTGTTCAGCCACCAGATCGAGGCATTGAGCAGGGTCGCGAAGCAGACCCAGGCGAAATAGGGCCAGAGCAGGTTTGCTGCGAGCCGGTCGAGCGGCCGGAACGCCGCGATCGTGGCGAGGATTGCCGCCAGCAGGGGCAGGATGACGACGAGGCCCGCCAACGGGCTGTTGGCGCCGAAGAACGCGAAGGACCATGCGATATTCAGCAAAAGCTGCAGGTGGTAGGCCAGCAGGGCGCGGCGGCGTCCGGGCAGGCCGACCGGAATGCGCAGGATGCGGAACACCGCAAACGCCATCAGCACATAAAGCGCCGTCCAGACCGGCGCGAAAATCCAGTTTGGCGGATTGAACGGCGGCTTCGCCAGCCGGGCATACCAGCCGGCGATCTGCGGGACGGTTACCGCGCTGCCCAGCAGGGAGGCCGCGACGACGGGAATAACCGCGATCAGCAAAACGGCCCAGAGTGGCGTTCGGCGTTCGGTGGACAGTCCCGGAAGCGTACTCATCTTCCCGACATGGGTTCGGCATGGCGGCCGAGCAAGGCCATCAGGCGGCACTGGACATGCGCCTGGCCGCGGCGGACATGACGGCTCGTCATGGAACTTTTCCTCGCTCGCCAGAGTCGGGTCGGAACCTCGAAAGATCTGATGCTAGCCGCGCCGGCTCGGGCGAGACGTCGCGCTGCCGCGCTCGGCCCGGTTATTTTGCGTCGGCCCGACTACTTCGCGCATCGCGACATAGGTGTAGAACGACGAGACGTTGGGATCGTCGTGGAACATCTCGCGGGCGAAGGCGGCATAGGCCTCCATGCTCTCCACCTGGAGGTGGAGGACGAAATCCGCGCCGCCGGTCACATAGGATGCCTGCCGGATCTCGGGCCGGGAGCCCAGCTTGCGCGCAAACTCGTCTGCGAGCTGCGAGCCCCGTACGAGCGAAACCAGCACATGGATGGTAACGGGCACGCCGAGCACGGCGGGGCTGACGATCGAGATGTCGGCGGTGATGATCTTCTCCGCCCGCAGCCGGCGCAGGCGGCGCAGCACGGCGCTCTGCGACAACCCGACTCGCTCCGCCAGAATGCGGGCCGGAGTCTGGTTGTCGCGCTGCATTTCCGCCAGCAGCGCATGGTCGAAACGGTCAAGCTCGGCGATTTTCGTCATGGTGCATTCTCCAGTGACGAAAATAGCTGCCTCGCGCTGAAAAACGCCAACTAAAATTGCGGCTGCCGGATAGGCTGTATCCAGCTATTGAGACCGGCGACATTGCCGCACAGCAGGAAGGCCCCGGAGAGACGATGAGCACGAAGAGCTGGAACCCCCGGAGCCTCGCCGCGCAGGCCATGGGCAAGATCGACCCGCAGACCAGGGCCGTGGTGCCACCGATCCATATCTCGACGACCTATATCCGTGACGAGGACAACGGCTATTCCTCCGGCTTCATCTATGGCCGCCCGGACAACGAGACGGTGCGCGAGTGCGAGAGCGTGCTCGCCATGCTGGAGGAGGCGACGGCCGGCGCGCTGCTCTTCGGCTCCGGCATGGCGGCCGCGACGGCGGTGTTCCAGGCGCTCTCGCCCGGTGACCATGTCGTCGCGTCCAAGGTGATGTACTGGGCGCTGCGCGCCTGGCTCTTGACCGAGGCGACGCGCTGGGGGCTGAAGATCGACTTCGTCGAAACCGACGACCTCGCTGCGCTCAAGGCGGCCGTGAAGCCGGGCGCGACCAAGCTCGTCTGGGCCGAGACGCCCTCGAACCCGCTCTGGACCATCACCGACATCGCCGCCGCGGCCGAGATCGCGCACCAAGCCGGAGCGAAGCTCGCGGTCGATTCGACCTGCGCCTCGCCGGTCCATACCCGCCCGCTGACGCTCGGCGCCGACATCGTGATGCATGCGGCGACGAAGGTGCTGAACGGCCATTCGGACGTGGTCGCAGGCGTGCTCTGCGCCCGCGAGGACGATGAGTTCTGGAACCGCGTCAAGACGGTGCGGAAAGGGCAGGGCGGGATCCTCGGCCCGTTCGAATCCTATCTGCTGATGCGGGGCCTACGCACGCTCCATGTTCGGCAGGAGCGCCAGTCCGCCTCGGCGATGGATTTGGCGCAACGCCTTTCCGCCCATCCGCTGGTCGCGCGCGTGCTCTATCCCGGCCTGCCCCAGCATCCCGGCCACGACATCGCGGCCCGACAGATGGAGAACGGCTTCGGCTACATGCTGTCGGTCCAGGTGACGGGCGGCGAGGCCGCCGCGATCAAGACGGCCGCGCATGTCGGGCTCTACAAGCGCGCGACCTCGCTGGGCGGTGTCGAGAGCCTGATCGAGCACCGCGCCTCGATCGAGGGCGCGGGTTCGCCCTGCCCGACGGACCTGCTGCGGCTGTCGACCGGCATCGAGCATGTCGAAGACCTCTATGCCGATCTCGATCAGGCGCTGAAGGCTGGGCACGGCTGAGGGCCCGCCGTGATGGCCGGGCTTGACCCGGCGATCTCGGATATCAGGGCCCTCCGGTCATGAGATGCTCGGGCAAAGCCCGAGCATGATGGCTGTTAGAGCCAAATGCCCTTCGCCGCCCGGAGATTGCGCGTACGCTCAGCCAGCCCGTTGCTGCCGCCATTGATCAACTTCGTCACCTGCGTGACGTTATCGGCATCGGCGGCCGGATTGATGTCGCTCTCGGTCCAGTAGGCGAAGGCGACGGCGAGCGAGACCGCCGGCTCCTTCGCCCTCTCCGGCTCGGCTTCGAGGTCGATATCGAGGATGTCACTGAGGCGGCGGTAATTGGCACGGCCTGTGAGCTGGAAGATGCCGCGGCCGTGGTAGCGGAGGCCGTCGCCGGCCTGGACATTGCCGAGATCGCGCCGGCCCTCGTAGCGGACGAAATAGGCCGGCCCGCCATATTCCTCCAGCGTCCGGAAGCCGTCGGTCTCATGGGCGGCCTGCGCCAGGAAATGGCAGAGGCGCAAGCGGGTCGTGACGTCGTGTTCCGCGGCGAGCCGGTCGAAACGCTCTGCGATACCGGCGAGGATCGCGGGATTGGCCGAGGGCGCGAGTTGCGCGAGCCGTTCGGTGGTGACGGCGAGATTCGGCTGCGCCGAACCTTCGAGCCCGATGAATGCTGCCAGACCCCGCATGGACATGATGGCTTCTCCCGCAAAGGGCGCCATCATCGCTGTGGTCCGCAAGGCGGGGAGAAGGGCGGGAGGCTATCCTCGCAGCTGAAGCTCCGCGGCGTGAACGGGCAGGTGCGGAATGCTCGCCTCGCCTATGGCGGTGTATTCGGTCTCGATCGAGGAGGCATGCGTCCGGTGATCGAAACCGTAGATATGGATCGAGATCGCCTCGCCCGGCCCGAAATTGCGCATGCGGTGGATGTTCGGGCCTGAGGGCAGCATGCAGGCGACATAGCCCGCCTCGCGCTGCTGCTCCCCGGTCGGCACGGCCTCAGTCGCATTGATGGCGCGATACCAGGTTTCGGTGACAGCGCCGGAGATGACGCCGAAGCAGCAGGAGCAGTGATGATCATGGATCGAGGTGGCCGAGCCTTCGCCCCAGACCATCGCCCAGACGCTGACCTCATCGTCCCCGGCGAGCAGGTTGCGGGCGTAGCTGCCGGGTTTGCGTTCGAGCGGCAGCGACCTGATCAGCCCCGGCACCGTAACGAGTTCGTGCAGGACGCCGCGCGCCGCTGCAAGGTAGTCCTGCGAAAGCGTGCCCTCGTCGGTGCGCAGGCTGCGCAGGATAGCCTTGCGTCGCTCTTCGCCCAGAAGCCCCTGCATCCGCCTGATTCTCCCTGAAATCCGATCCAGAAAGGATAGCAACGGCCGCAGGAACCGGTTTGCGAGTTTTTTGGATGTTGGCCTCTGTCCTAGAAAATGAAACTCAAAATGAGATGCCTGGTAGAAAATAATTGCTTCATATCGAGTTGAGGCGATATTCGAATCCTGGGTTGAGATAGGGGCTCCATGAGCAAGCTCGACGCGTTCGACCTGCGCATCCTGACGCGGCTGCAGGAGGATGCGAGCCTGCCCCTGGCAGAACTGGCCGAGGCGGTCGGGCTTTCGCCGACGCCATGCTGGCGGCGCGTGCAAAAGCTGGAGGCGGGCGGATTCATCCGCAAACGCGTCGCGCTGCTTGACCGGGAGCTGCTCAAGGCCGGCGTCACTGTCTTCATCGCGATCAGGACGGCCCGCCATTCGATGGAATGGCTGGAGCGCTTCCATGCCGCCGTGCATGACCTGCCCGAGATCGTCGACTTCTACCGGATGAGCGGCGAGATCGACTACCTGCTCAAGGCCTATGTCTCAGACATCGCCGCCTATGACGTGCTCTACAAGAAGCTGATCTCGCGCATCGACTTGAGCGACGTCACCTCGATGTTCGCGATGGAGGAGCTGAAGTCGACGACGGCGATCCCCCTGGGGTTCGCCGGAAGCTGAGGGCGTCGGGCACAACAAAAAAGGGAGCGGCGAACCGCTCCCTTCCCCCCAGCCCCAAGTCGACGCCTCCTGTCGACTTAGAAGCGATAGGTCACACCGGCGCCGATCAGCCAGGGGTCGATCTTGACCTTGCCGGCGATAAGACCGTTGTTCACCTTCACCTTCGGCTCCAGGAAGATCTTTTTGACGTCGAAGTTGATGCCCCAGTGCTTGTCGATCATGTAGTCGAAGCCGGCCTGAAGGGCGAAGCCGAACGAATCCTTCAAGTCGAAATCGGTGAAGCCGCCCTTGGCCTTCTCGTCGAAGAACACCGTGTAGTTCACGCCGACGCCGACATAGGGCTTGAAGGCGCCGAGGTCGGTGAAGTGGTATTGCAGCATCAGGGTCGGAGGCAGCAGCCAGGCCGAGCCGATGCGCGCGCCGGCCAGGGAGCCCGCACCCTTCACGTTATGCGGCGTGACACCGAGGATGAGCTCGGCGGCGATGTTCTTCGTGAAGAAATAGGTGATGTCGAGCTCGGGCACGACCGAGTTGGAGATGTCGACCTTGCCGCCGACGATCGGCGCGCCGCCGAGCGTCAGGCTCGCGTCTTCCTGCGGCATGACGAAGAGCGCACGGCCGCGAAGCATCCACGGGCTCCAGCTCTCCAGCACGGGCGCGACCGGTGCGCCCTTCTTCGTCGGCAGGTCGCCGGCCTGTGCCGCGCTGAGGGCCGTGGCGCTGAGCAGCGCGGCGGCGAGGGAAAGACGGATCGAGCGAGAGATCATAGGCGGCAGCCCCCAGAGTAGCGAGCTGCGACACCCCGGCGGCGCGGCGGCTCATGCCCCCATGAGCGCCTGTTTCCCGTGTGGCGAATTGATCCGGATCAAAACGACAGTCGGCGGTCGCCGGCTGTCACTTTCAGGCCACAGTGTGGCTGGCCTCAGCCCTTGGCGACCTTCTGATAGTCCTTCACATCCGAGAAGCGGACGTCCGGCGCGCGCTCGGCGTCGTATTTCAGCGTGAACTGGCTGGACGCCATGAACACCGGGTCGCCGTCGAGGTCGTCGGCCATGGCCGAGGGCTTGGCGCCGACGAATTTCTGGAGCGCCAGTTTGTCGTCGGACGAGACCCAGCGAGCGATGGCGAACTGGCAGGGCTCGAAATCGATAGGCAGGGAATACTCTGCTTCCATCCGCTCCTTGAGCACGTCGAGCTGGAGGGCGCCGACGACGCCGACGATGGCGGGCGCGCCGTCATGCGGCAGGAAGATCTGCACGACGCCTTCCTCGGCCATCTGCTGCAGCGCCTCGCGCAGCTTCTTCGCCTTCATCGCGTCCTTGAGCTTGACGCGGCGCAGGATTTCCGGGGCGAAGCTCGGCACACCCTTGAAGACGATGTCCTCGCCCTCGGTCAGCGTATCGCCGATGCGCAGCGTGCCGTGGTTGGGCAGGCCGACGATATCGCCGGCGAAGGCCTCCTCCGCGATCGAGCGGTCGCGGGCGAAGAAAAACTGCGGCGCGTTGAGCGGCATCGGCTTGCCCGTCCGCACCAGCTTCGCCTTCATGCCGCGGGTCAACTTGCCCGAGCAGACGCGCATGAAGGCAATGCGGTCGCGGTGGTTCGGGTCCATGTTTGCCTGGATCTTGAAGACGAAGCCGGTCATCTTCGGCTCGCCCGCCTCGATCGGGCGCTTGTCGGAAGCTTGCGCGCGCGGGCTGGGAGCATAGGCACCGAGCGCATCGATCAGGTCGCGCACGCCATAGTCGCGCAGCGCCGCGCCGAAATAGAGCGGCGTCAGATGGCCCTCGCGGAAGGCCTGCAGGTTGAAGGGCTTCAGGCCCTCGCTGGCGAGGAAGACTTCCTCGCGCCAGGCCTCGGCGCTGCCGTCGGGCAGCATTTCGTCGAAGAAGGGATCGTCCCAGCCGTTGACGCGCTTGTCCTCGGCGTTCTCGTCACCCTTCTGGTTGCGGCGGAAGGTGTTTGCCTTGAGGTCGTAGGTACCGACGAAATCGCGGCCGCGGCCGACTGGCCAGGTCATCGGCGCGACGTCGAGCGCCAGCGTCGTCTCGATCTCGTTGATCAGGTCGAAGGGGTCGCGCGTCTCGCGGTCGACCTTGTTGATGAAGGTGACGATCGGGATGTCGCGCAGGCGGCAGACCTCGAAGAGCTTCTTGGTGCGGTCCTCGATGCCCTTGGCGGCGTCGATGACCATCACGGCGGAATCGACTGCGGTCAGCGTCCGGTAGGTGTCCTCCGAGAAGTCCTCGTGCCCTGGCGTGTCGAGCAGGTTGAAGACGTGGCCGCCATACTCGAAGGTCATCACCGAGGTGACGACCGAGATGCCGCGCTGGCGCTCGATCTTCATCCAGTCCGAGGAGGTCTGGCGGCGGCCCTGCTTGGCGCGCACCTCGCCGGCGAGCTGAATGGCGCCGCCGAAATAGAGCAGCTTCTCGGTCAGTGTCGTCTTGCCCGCGTCCGGGTGCGAGATGATGGCGAAGGTGCGCCGGCGCGCATGCGGCGCGACATCGGCCGCCGACGCCTGGATGGTCAAGAGATCGGTCATGGCCGGTGTGAAGACAGGATGAGCCCGGCGAAGTCAATCGGCCAGAGCGTCATCCGGCTGTCGCGGACGTTACGGCAGGGGGCCGTCCTCACGGCTCCGTGAGGGCTGCCGGAGGCTTCGTGAGCGGAACAACCCGGCTTGTGGCCACATTCTCCCGGGCATCCTGCACGACGCGACCATCGCAAGGGGGCTGGCATGGCCACTGCCGCTTCGGCCGAACCGCAGCCGACACTGTCCGTCTTCGATGCCGTCACGATCATGGTGGGGATCGTCGTCGGCATCGGCATCTTCAAGACGCCATCGCTGATCGCGGCCAATGTCGGCAGCGAGGCGGCCTTCATCGGTGTCTGGGTCGCGGGCGGCCTCGCCACGCTGGTCGGGGCGCTCTGCTATGCCGAGCTCGCCGCGGCGCACGCCCATGCCGGTGGCGAATATCACTTCCTGTCACGGGCTTATGGGAGGCCGGTGGCGATGCTGTTCGGCTGGGCGCGCGGAGCAGTGATCCAAACCGGCGCCATCGCGGCCGTCGCCTTCGTGCTGGGGGATTATGCCGCGCAGCTGGCGCCGATCGGCGCTTACGGCCCCGCGATCTATGCGGCGCTTTCGGTCGTTGCCCTGACGACGCTGAACGTGGTCGGCACGGTCCAGAGCAAGACGATGCAGATCGCGATGACCTTCGTCGAGGTCGGCGCGCTCGCCGCGATCATCCTGATCGGCCTGTTCTGGAGCGGTGAGGCCGCGCCCGTGGCCATGCCGAGCGAGGCGCCGTCAGAGGCGGCGCTCGGGCTCGCCATGGTTTTCGTGCTGCTCACCTATGGCGGCTGGAACGAGGCGGCCTACCTCTCAGGCGAACTCAGGGATCCGGCGAGGAACATGAGGCGCGTTCTCACCATCGGCACGGCGATCCTGGTCACGCTCTATCTGCTCGCCAACCTCGCTTTGCTCGCCATCCTCGGGCTCGACGGATTGCGCGGGTCCGAGGCCGTGGCCGCCGACATGATGCGGCTGGTCGCTGGTGAGCCCGGCGCCAGGATCGTCAGCCTCGCCATCGTCGCGGCGGCGCTCTCGACGCTGAATGCTACGATCTTCACCGGGGCGCGGGTCTATTTCGCCATGGCGCGCGATATCACCTTGCTGCCGCGCGTCGGCGAGTGGGACGAGCGCGGCCGAGCGCCGGCCAACGGCCTGATTCTGCAAGGCCTTGTTGCATTATTGCTCGTGGGCTTCGGGGCGGCGAGCCGCAACGGCTTCCAGGCGATGGTCGACTATAGCGCGCCGGTGTTCTGGGCCTTCCTGCTGCTGGTCGGCGGGGCGCTGCCGATCCTGCGCTGGCGCGAGCCCGGCCGGAAGCTGCCCTTCCGCGTGCCGCTTTACCCGGCGACGCCGCTGCTGTTCTGCGCTGGCTGCCTCTACATGCTGCATGCAAGCGTCGCCTATACCGGCCGCGGCGCCCTGATCGGCCTTGCCGTAGTGCTGGCCGGGCTGCCTCTGCTGCTGTTTCGGCGCCAGCGCGAGGCGCTGCCCCCGCAGCTTCCGAAATCGGCTCGGGCCGCCGCGGCCGATTAACACCGTCAGACAGGGAGCGATCGCATGAAGACCCTTCGCATTCTCGCTGCTGCCTGCGCCATCGGGCTTCTCCCCCTCGCGGCGGGTCAGGCGCAGCCAGTACAGGCGACGAAGAACCCCAGCGCGGTACCGGACTACGTTCCGCGCTCCGGCCAGCCGGGCAAGGATGTCGTCTGGGTGCCGACCCAACAGGTGCTGGTCGACCGCATGCTCGACATCGCCGGCGTGACCAAGGACGACTACCTGATTGATCTCGGCTCAGGCGACGGGCGCACCGTCATCACCGCCGCCAAGCGTGGCGTCAGGGCGCTCGGCATCGAGTACAACCCCGACCTCGTCACGCTGTCGCGGCGCGCGGCCGAGAGCGAAGGGGTCGGCGACAAGGCGCGCTTCGTCCAGGGCGACATCTTCGAAACCAACTTCACCGAGGCGACGGTGCTGACGCTCTTCCTGCTGCCGGACCTCAACCTGAGGCTCAGGCCGACGATCCTGGGCATGAAGCCCGGCACACGGGTGGTCTCCAACACCTTCACCATGGACGACTGGGAGCCGGACGAGACCATCGTGGTAGCCGACAATTGCTCAACCTATTGCCGGGCCTATCACTGGGTCGTGCCCGCCAAGGTCTCCGGGACCTGGCGGCTCGGCGATGGCGAGCTCAAGCTCAGCCAGAACTTCCAGATGCTCGCCGGGACGCTGATGCGCGAGGGCAAGGCGCAGTCGATCACCGAGGCGAAGATGAAGGGGAACGAGATCAGCTTCCTCGCCGGCGGACAGCGCTACACAGGGCGCGTCGAGAATGACCGCATGAGCGGGCGCAACGAAGCGGCCGGCGCCAGCCGGGAGTGGCAGGCGACGCGCTCGGACGGCTGAGCGACCGGCTCAGTTCTTCAGCCGATAGCCGGTTTTGAAGATCCAGCCGACGCCGGCGATGCAGGCGGCGAGGAAGATCAGCGTCATGCCCAGGCTGACGCCGAGGCTGACATCGGCATGGCCGAAGAAGCTCCAGCGGAAGCCGCTGATCAGATAGACGACCGGGTTGAACAGCGTCACCGTCTGCCAGAAGGGCGGCAGCATCGAGATCGAGTAGAAGGCGCCGCCGAGGAAGGCGAGCGGCGTCACGATCAGGAGCGGGATCACCTGCAGCTTCTCGAAACCGTCGGCCCAGATGCCGATGATGAAGCCGAACAGGCTGAAGGTCGTCGCCGTCAGCACGAGGAAGAGCAGCATTATGGCCGGGTGCTCGATCCTGAGCGGCACGAAGAAGGTTGCCGTCCCCAGGATGATGAGGCCGAGCAGGATGGATTTCGACGCCGCCGCCCCGACATAGGCGATCACCGCCTCCCACCAGGCCACGGGCGCGGAGAGCAACTCGTAGATCGTGCCGGTGAATTTCGGGAAATAGATCGCGAAGGAGGCGTTGGCGATGCTCTGCGTCAAGAGCGAGAGCATGATCAGCCCCGGCACGATGAAGGCGCCGTAGGGCACGCCGTCGACCGCCTGCATGCGCGAGCCGATGGCGCCGCCGAAGACGATGAAATAGAGCGAGGTCGAGATCACCGGCGAGACGATGCTCTGCAGCGGCGTGCGCCAGGTGCGCGCCATCTCGAAGCGGTAGATCGCAGCAATGGCGTGGAGATTGAAACCCAAGGCGCTCATGCCCGCTCCTTGACCAGGCTGACGAAGATGTCCTCGAGCGAGCTCTGGCTGGTGCTCAGGTCGCGGAAGCGGATGCCGGCTTCCGAAAGCCCCTGCAGCAGCGTGGTGATCCCGGTCCGCTCGGCCTGGGTATCGTAGGTGTAGACGATCTCGCCGCCATCGGCGGAGAGCCTGAGGCCGAACTCCGCGAGCGTCTCCGGCAGGGCCGAGACCGGCTGCTGGAGCTGGAGCGTGAGCTCTTTCTTGCCGAGCTTGCGCATCAGCTCGGCCTTCTCCTCGACCAGGATGATCTCGCCCTTGGAGATGACGCCGACCCGGTCGGCCATCTCCTCGGCCTCCTCGATGTAATGGGTGGTCAGGATGATGGTGACGCCTTCGTCGCGCAGGCGGCGCACCATCTGCCACATGTCCTGCCTGAGCTCGACATCGACGCCGGCGGTCGGCTCGTCGAGGAAGAGGATGCGGGGCTCATGGGCGAGCGCCTTGGCGATCATCACGCGCCGCTTCATGCCGCCGGAGAGCCGGCGGATCTGCGTGTCCTTCTTGTCCCAGAGCGAGAGCTCTCGGAGGATGCGCTCGACCAAGGCAGGGGCCCGCGGCTTGCCGAAGAGGCCGCGGCTGAAATTCACCGTCGCCCAGACCGTCTCGAAGGCATCGGTGGTCAATTCCTGCGGGACGAGACCGATGGCGGCACGGGCGGCGCGGTAGTCGCGGATAATGTCGTGACCGTCGGCGAAGACGGTGCCGGTGCTCGGCCGCACCAGCCCGCAGATGATGCTGATCAGCGTGGTCTTGCCGGCACCGTTGGGGCCGAGCAGGGCGAAGATCTCGCCTCGGCGGATCTCAAGGTCGATGGTCTTCAGCGCGCTGAAGCCGGTGGCATAGGTCTTCGACAGTCCGGAGACTGCGATGATCGGCTCGGTGGTCGCGGGGGATATCGGGGCGGAAGACATGGACGGCATATAGGCCAGCTCGGGGCAGGTTGCGATGGCAGGGCACGTGCCGGAAATGCATGGCCGCCTGTCAGGCCGTGGCGGGAGGCTGCACAAGCAAAGGCCGGGCGTCGGCCCGGCCTCGCTCGTCGGGTCTTATTTCATGAAGAACCACAACAGGATGATGATGGGTATCGGAACGCCGACAAGCCACAGAATGATCGAGCGCATGAGCAGCCCCTTGTTGCAAGGATGATGCTGCGGCAACGCCTGCGGACA
This sequence comes from Hyphomicrobiales bacterium, assembly GCA_900473415.1. Lineage (GTDB taxonomy): Bacteria > Pseudomonadota > Alphaproteobacteria > Rhizobiales > Beijerinckiaceae > Allobosea. The sequence continues at coordinate 23,210 of UCLR01000008.1, read as the reverse complement.
AACGAAAGTTCCTAGAAGCCCTCTGCGCTCGGGTGCCAGAGCGGCTGGTAGCCGTTCGCCAGCGCGGCCAGCGTCGCGGGTGGCGTCAGCACCGTCGCGAGGCCCGGCGGCCGCTCGCGGCGCGCGCGGTAGCCGGCCGGAGTCCAGAGCAAGGTGGCGCCGTTTCGCAGAGCAAGGAACTCCGTACCGTCCGCGGAGAGCAGCATCGCGCCGTCGGGGAGCCGGTCCACGGGCACGCGATGGGTTCGCTTCACCCGGCCGCTGCGGCGCTCGGCATCGAGGATACGGTCGATCTCGGGAAAGAGCGGGGTCTCGGTGAGCCCAAGCCCCTTCACCAGTGCCGCACGATAGGCGAGCGCGTCGTGGCGGCGGCATTCCATGCAGGGCCGGTGGCCGGCGGCCAGCGCTGTCACCTCGTCGCAGAAGAACAGTTCGGTGTAGCCGCGGCTCCAGACCTTGCGCCTGCGCCCCTTGAAGGACAGCACGCAGCAGAGCCATTGGCGCGTCGCCTGGATGCGCGCGGGGACGGCTTGGCTGTCGGTATCGTGGAAGCGGCCGCCGCGATTGCCGAAGAGCGTGCCGCGGGCGGGGTCTGCGAAAAGAGCGCCGTCCGGCCTCACGCGATTGGGAAGGGGCATGGCAAGGGCTCCGCGAACTGCCCGGCCCTCATCCCGAGGAGCCTGCGGCTGCTCCTCAGGACGAGGGCTGAGTCTTGAAAGGCCGGTCTAGCGGGTCTGGCGTCAAATCGCGGCAGGGGCGCCTGGCGGGGATGTTTCGCGGATCGGAGCAGCTTCCCCTTAACGCTAGGATCATTCGGCCACCATTCCCTAATGCATTTGAAGTATTTTCCGGCTCATCTCTCGATCACGAATGCGATGCGGAACCGGTCGGCGCCGATGACGAGCTATATTCCCCTGATCCTGTTCACGGTGCTGACGAATGCGGCTGCGCAACTTATGCTGAAGCGCGGCATGAGCGGGCTCGGTGGTTTCGACATCCAGGGCGACGGGCTGATCGGTACGGTCTTCCGCGTCGTCTTCAATCCCTTCGTCTTCGCGGGGCTATGCACCTTCGTCATCAGTATGGCCTCGCATCTGATCGTGCTTTCCAAGGTGCAGATCAGTTACGCTTACCCGTTCCTGAGCCTCGCCTATGTGGTGGTCGCGGCTTATGCCTATTTTGTTTTCCACGAGGACCTGGGCCCGACGCGCATCGCCGGCATCGGCCTGATCGTGCTCGGCACCGTCTTCATTGCCCAAAGCTGAGAGAGACCATGGATCTGATCGCATCTCTGCTCCGACGCCTCGGCGCCCTGTTCGCGCCGCAGCCTGAGCCTCGACCGGTGCCCGCGCGCGTCCGTGTCCGGAGAGGCTGAAGCGATGAAGCATATCATCATCGGTGGTGACGGCTTCGTCGGTTCGCAGCTGGCGGCGGATCTCACCGCCATGGGCGAGGAAGTGCTGGTCGCGGATATTCAGAAGAGCGACCATGCGCATTACGCGACGGTGCCCTTCATCGAGACCGACGTGACGAAGCCCGATAGTGTCGAGGCCATCCCGCTGTCGCCGGAGGACGTGGTCTACAACCTCTCGGCCAAGATGCTGTCGCCGATCGTGACCCGAGCCGAGCGGCACGATTTCTTCTGGCCGGTGAACTACCACGGCACCCAGAACATCCTGCACTGGATGGAGAAGAAGCGCGCCAAGCGGCTCGTCCACTTCACCACCGACATGATCTACGGCCACTCGGTCACCGTCCCGCAGGACGAGACGCATCCGGCGAAGCCGCTGGGCGAATATGGCGAGAGCAAGCTCGCCACAGAGCGCTTAGCCGACGAATATCGCGCCAAGGGCTTCAAGATCCCGATCTTCCGCCCACGGCTGATCATCGGGCCGGGCCGGCTCGGCATCCTGGTCAAGCTGTTCAAGCTGATCGACATGAATCTGCCGGTGCCGATGATCGGCGGGGGCAACAACCCCTACCAGTTCATCTCGGTGTTCGACTGCGCCAGCGCCTGTGTGGCGGCCTGGAAGGCGGGGTTCCCGAACGAGGCCTATAATCTGGGCTCGGACGATCCGCCGCCGGTGAAGAAGCTGCTCGGCGACCTGATCAGGCATGCCGGCTCGAAGTCGATCCTGCTGCCGACGCCTGCGCCGCTGGTGAAGCTCACCCTCGATGCCCTGGACGCGATCAACGTGCCTATCATGGATCCGGAGCAGTATAAAATCGCCGACGAAATCTGCATACTCGATACGTCCAAGGCGAAGCGCGAGCTCGGCTGGCGGCCGCAATATCGCGACGAAGACATGTTGCTCGCCGCCTATACTGAATACCGCAAGCCAAGGACGCGGAGAAACCAGCCGAGAGGAGCCTCGCCGCATGAGCATGCCTGCCTCTAAGCCCGACGACGCGAACATGACCGCAGCCCGCCCGCAGCTCATCAGCGTCGAGGCTGCCAAGCAGCTCGACGCGGCGCAGGTGAAGGAGCTCTTCGCCGCCCATATCAATCCCGGCCAGCTGCATTTCCTGAAGCTGCTCGGCTTCGACAAGATCCTCGTCGATCGTGCCGAGGGCATGCACTACATCACCAAGGACGGCCGCAAGATCCTCGATTTCTTCGGCGGCTTCTGCTCGGTCGCCTTCGGCCACAACCATCCGCGTATCGTCGCCGCGCGACAGAAGTTCCAGGACGAGAACCGCCACGAGATCTGCATGGCATTCATGTCGCAATACGCTTCGGCGCTGGCGAAGAACCTCGCCACCATCGCGCCGGGCGATCTCGACATGGTCTTCCTCGGTTCGACCGGCTCGGAGGCGATGGAGGCGGCGCTGAAGGTCGCCGAGCAGGCGCAGGGACCGGCCAAGTCGAAGATCCTGCACGCCGCGAATTCCTTCCACGGCAAGACCAAGGGCGTGCTCTCGGTCACGGATTCGACGCTCTACCAGTCGCAATTCAAGCTGGTCGAGAACCGGGTCAAGGTGCCCTTCGGCGACATCGAGGCGGTGCGGCAGGCGCTGGAGAGCGATCCCTCCATCGGCATCGTCGTGATGGAGACCATCCAGGGCGGCGGCGGCATCGTCGAGGCGCCGGAGGGTTTCTGGCGCGAGCTTCGGGCTCTCTGCGACAAGCACGGCGTGCTCTGGGTCGCCGATGAGGTGCAGTGCGGGCTCGGCCGCACCGGCCAGTTCTTCGCCTTCGAGCGCGATGCGGTGGTGCCGGACGTGACCGCGCTCGCCAAGGCGCTCGGCGGCTCCAAGGCGGCGATGGGGGCGATGATCGCCCGGCGCGACATCTACATGAAGGCCTATGGCAAGCCGAAGTCGGCGCTGATCCATGCACAAGCCACCTTCGGCGGCATGGGCGAGGCCTGCGTCTCCGCGATCGAGGCGCTCAACGTCCTCTATGACGAGGACCTGATGGGCAATGCCAAGCGCCAGGGCGACTATCTGATCGAGCGCCTGAAGGAGCTTCGTGCCAAGCATCCGACGCTGCTGAAGGAAATCCGCGGGCGCGGGTTGATGATTGGCGTCGAGTTCCAGGACATCAGCGAGGCCATGCCCTTCGGCGTGAAGCACATGGTCGCTCTGCTCGATGACAAGCTGAAGGGCTCGCTCTGCGGTTTCATCGGTGCGCTGCTGCTGAAGGATTACGATGTGCTCGTCGCCTTCACCGAGTACAACCGCAACGTCATCCGGCTCGAGCCGCCGCTGATCGTCACGCGCGAGCAGTGCGATGAGTTTATCAAGGCGCTGGACGACCTGCTCTCGCGCGGCATCACCCGGATCGTGACGGACTATCTGCGCAAGGTCGCAGCCGCCAAGGGCTGAGGGGGCAAGAGCCGAAACGAAGAAAGGGCCGGCTCGCGCCGGCCCTTTGCTTTTGGGAGCGAAGGCTCAGTAGTAGCCGCAGACGCGGCGATAACCGACGACATTGCCCCAGCGGTCGAGGCGCTCGACCAGGTCGCAGGAGCGGACGGGGCGGGCATAGTAGCCATAGGCGGGTTGAGCGGCCGAGGCGATGATGGCGCCAGCGGCGAGCGCGCCGACCACGCCGGCTCCGACGCCCCAGCCGCGGTGGCCGTAACCGTAACCATAGCCGTAGCCCCAGCGCGGACGCGCCTCGGCGCCCGAGGCGATGAAGGTGGTGGCCAGCGTCGCGGCGGCGAGGGTGGCGAGGACGGTCTTGCGGAGCGTCGACATGTTCGTTTCTCCCGATAGGTCGAGAGCGAACGGCTCGCCCTCCATGCTCTTTGGTCGTGGAGGGCGGCGGCAAGGTTCAAAATGGGGGCGGGAATTTCCGCGGCGGCTCAGCCGGCGGTGACGCGGCGCCAGAAATCCGAGGAGAAGCCTGGGTCGACATGGCGCGCGAAGTCGCGCCAACGGGGGAAGGATGCCTCGAAGGTCGCGGGCGGCATACGGGCGTCCTTGTAGGGATTGACGCGTCCGCCTGCAGCCAGCGCGATGCAGTCGAGCTCCGCCAGCAAGCGGGCGGTGCGCTCGCCGCGATTGGGAAAGTCGAGGGTGAGCGTCGCGCCCGGCATGGGAAAGGACATCAGCCCCGGCGACGGCCTGGTCCCGAAGATCTTCAGCACCGTCAGGAAGGAGGCCTCGCCGGCGGCGAGCGTTCGGCGCAGCATGTCCGCCACGGCCTCCCGCGCCGCGGCTGGGGGCACCACGCACTGGAATTGCCTCAGCCCCTTCGGCCCGTAGGCGCGGTTCCAGTCGCGGACGCGATCGAGCGGAAAGAAGAAGGGGCGATAGTGTATGCGGCGCTCGTCCGGGCTGCGCGGCTGAGTGTTGCGATAGAGCCAGTTGAAGGCGCTCAGCGTCGCGCGATTGATCAGCGGGAAGGGCGGTGTCGGCGGGAAGGCCACCGTACGCGCCGCACGCGGCGGCGGCTCGAGGGAGCCCGGCGCATGATTGGCGCGGAAGAAGACGCCGCGGCCGAAGTGGCGGCCGCTGGCGAGCGAATCGACCCAGGCGACGGTGTAGTCATGGGTTGCGTCGGATTCGGCTGCGATCTCGAAGAAGCGGTCGAGGCTGTCGAAATGCAGCACCTCCTGCAGCATATGCGCCGAGGCGATCGGCATGAGCTGCAGGGTCACCTGCGTAACGAGCCCCGTCAGTCCGAGGCCGCCGATCGTGGCGGCGAAGAGTTCGGCGTTGAGGTCCGGCGCGCAGATCAGGCGGTGTCCATCGGAGCGCATCAGCTCGAAGGCGCGAACATGGCAGCCGAAGGTACCGGCTCCATGGTGGTTCTTGCCGTGGACGTCATTGGCGAGCGCGCCGCCGATGGTGACGAAGCTGGTGCCGGGCGTGACCGGCGGAAACCAGCCCGCCGGCACGGCCAGTTCGAGCAGATGGTCGAGCCTCAGGCCTGCGCCGCAGGTCAGGAGGCCGCTCTCGCGATCGAAGGCCAGAACCTCGTTGAGGCCGCGGGTGTCGATCAGCGCGCCGCCGTCGTTCAGGCAGGAATCGCCATAGGAGCGGCCGTTGCCATAGGCAAGGGCCGGGTGGCGATGCCGGCCGGGGCCGGCAATCCAGTCGCGGGCAAGGACGATCTCGCTGTCGCGGGCGGAAAGCCCACCCCAGGAGCGATAACTCTGGGCTGAAGGAGCGGTCACGGCAGTACCGTCGCCACGACCATGACGAGCACGACCAGGAGGCCCATGGTCTGGCTGCGCCAGTCTCGGATCATGAAGACGAGCGGGTCGTCGGGCATGTCCCCACGGCGGGCCAGGAACCAGATGCGTGCCATCTGGTAGAGGATAATCGGGCAGACCAGCCAAATCACCTCCGGATGGCGATAGAGCTGCTTGACTGCGGCGCTGTCGACATAGAGCGCCATGATCAGCGCGCAGGTGCATCCCGAAGCCATACCGAGCTGCGAGAGGGCCTCGATGTCTTCGGCATGGTAGCCCCGGCCGGCGCTCTTCAGTCCGGACTGGTCCTGCGTGAGCCTGAGCTCGGCATAGCGCTTCACCAGGGCGAGGCTCAGAAACAGGAACATCGAGAAGGCGAGCAGCCAGGAGGAGACCGGAATCGCCGCCGCCGCGTTGCCGGCGAGGATGCGCAGCGTGTGCATGGAGGCGAGCCCCAGGACGTCGACGAGCAGCTTGCGCTTCAATACTAGCAGATAGGCGAGCGCAAGGGCGAGATAGGCCGCGAGCGCGAGCAGGAAGACCTTTGGCTGAGGCACCAGCCAGGCGGTCGAGAAGGCGGCGACGAGCAGGATCGGAACCGCTGCATAGGCCTGTGCGGGCGTGATCTCGCCGGCCGCCAGCGGCCGCTTGCATTTCGTCGGATGGCGCCGGTCGGCCTCGACATCCTTGATATCGTTGAGCAGGTAGATCGCCGAAGCGAGCAGGCTGAAGGCGATGAAGGCGACTAGCCCGTGCCAGAGGGCCGTCAGATCGAAGACGTCGTGGTTCAGCAGGATCGGGATGAAAACCAGGCCGTTCTTGAGCCAGTGATGCGGCCGCATTGCCCTGATCATTGCGGTGATCGACATAGTCCCGGCCGTCGCTCCTTGCCGTTTTCGCCGGGCCTTATTGGCAGAAAACTCCTAAGCGGCCGTGCATGCGGCGTCGATTTTCGCAGCCAGGATTAACAAGCGGCTTCCGGGCTCGCGGGGGCCCGGCTGCGAAGGGGTGCTGAACCGGCGCAGCTTAGACCTTCGCCGCGCCTGCGGCGGCGTCGATATTGGCGACGAGTTCCGCATCGAGGCCGAGCGAGCGGGCCAGCCCCGCCAGGAAATCCTTCTCGGCGCGCGTGTCCGGATTGATGGCGATGCGCGCGGCCGTATAGATCTGGGTGGCGAGCTGGGGGCTCTCGGCGGCGTCGACGAGGGCGTCGATCGAGGCCGGCTCGGCGAGCTCCTTCTCCAGCCAGGCTTGCGCCTCCCGGTCGAGCCCGGCTTCCTTGAGCCCCCGGAGGATGGCGCTGCGCTCCTGCTCGTCGATATGGCCGTCGGCTGCCGCGGCCGCGATCATGGCGCGGATGAAGCTGCGCGCCGTGGCCTCGCTCGCTGCCTGCGGCTCGAAGCCCGTGCCGGGCGGGGCGGGCAGGACCTCCTGCTGCTTGAGATCGAGGAGTGGCTTGCCGGCCTGATAGTTCTGATAGGCCTTGTAGGCGAGGCCGCCGATCAGGGCGAGGCCGCCGAGCTTGGCGGCGGAGCCGGCGATCCCGCGCCCGGAACTCGTCCCGAAGACCAGCGCACCCAGGCCGCCGAGCACTGCCGTCGCCAGCGCTGGATTGGCATTGAAGAGGCCCTTGGCCTGCTCGATGAGCTGGTCCGGGGTCTTGCCGCCGGTGAGCTGGCCGAGCGCGTCGCTCGCACCCTGCTGAACGCCGGTCTGGCGAGCGGCGTCGCCGAGGCCCTGCGTGGCCTGGGTCAGGATCTGCCCCGCCAGGCCGCCGATGCCACCGGGATTGCCCTGCTGTCCGGCCTGGGCGCCCGCCTGGCTCCCGGCGCTGACCAGGGCATCGAGCAGAGACTTGGCATTGAACATATCCGTCCTCCTGTCGCGGCTGCGGCGCCGCGCACGCCGCAGCGACCGGCGGCAGGATAGCGACACAACCAAGACGGAAATTTGCACGGGCCGGCCGCCGAGCCATCGGGCAAACCTATGACGCGCAGCCATCCGATATCGCCGCCACGCGCGCCGTCTCCGTGAGATCCGTCGGCGCGGCGATCAGGGCGTGAGCTTGCGCATCAGCAACGGGGCGCCAGCGGTCGGGTCCTTGCGCCACTGTCCCTTCTCGAAGACGAGGTCGACCGTGTGGCCGCGGCGGGCGACAAGGGTGAGCCGCCCGCCGTCGTAACGCCAGCCGGCAGGATCGAAGATCGTCAGTCCCGCATCGTCGCAGCTACCTTCGAAGCCGGCGGGAGCGGTGCCATTCTGAGAGGCAGAGGAGGAGGACAGGACGAGGCGGCAGGCTTCGCGTTCGGGCTGCCGCATCAGCGCGTACCGGCCGGGCAGACTGGCCGGTGCCGGCGCTGTGGCGGGATCGACAACGGTCCGCCGTTGCGCGGCTGTGGCAGCCTGCGAGGAACCGGGCGCGCGCGGATGATCCTTCGAGACCAGGCGATAGGCCTTGCCGTCCGCGCCGCTGCCTTCGAGCCCTGTCTCCCGCGAGCCGCTGCGGAAGCCGATGACCTCCTTGCCGCCGGCATCGAGCAAGCGTGGCCGACCACCCGCAGCCGGAGCCCAGGCGACGGCCTTGTCGAGAATAGGCAGAGCGCGCCGGCAGGTGGCGGGGAAGCGGAGCTGGCGCGCGTCTCCTGCCGGTTCAGCGCCGAGCGTGACCGAGCAGCCGCGGGGCGCGTCGGCCATTTCGAGGTCCCAGGCGCCGAGCCAGGGCCGCAGCGCCTCGGACGCCTTGTCGCCCCCACGCGGGGGCGAGGCCGTCTGCGCGGCGGCCGGCCAACAGCCGGCGCCGAGGATGAGGACAGTCAGGAGCCGGCGGATCAGGCCTTTTTCCATGGCGTCTCGGACACGGGCGTCAGCGGACCCTTGCCATCGAACCATGAAACGAGGTTGTCGACCACTAGCTGGCCCATCTGCTCGCGGGTGTAGACCGAAGCGGAGCCGACATGGGGCAGCAGCACGGCGTGCTCGATGGCGATGAGCTCGGCCGGCACGCGCGGCTCGTCCTCGAAGACGTCGAGGCCGGCGGAGAGGATCGTCTTGTCCTTGAGCGCTTGGATCAGCGCCTGCTCGTCGACGACGGTGCCGCGGCCGACATTGACCAGGATGCCGTTCGGGCCGAGCGCCTTCAGGACCTCGGCATTGATGATGTGATTGGTGGAGGCGCCGCCGGGCGCGACCGAGATCAGCGTATCGACATCCGCCGCCATCTCCACCAGCGAGGGGTAGTAGCGGTAGGAGACGTCTTCCTGGCGCGTGCGGCCGTGATAGACGACCGGCAGGCCAAAGGCCTCGACGCGCTTGGCGACGGCCTTGCCGATGCGGCCGAGGCCGACGATGCCGACCGTGCGCCCGCGCAGCGAGGTGGTGAGGGGATAGGCGCCCTTCAGCCACTTGCCCTCGCGCAGATAGCGATCGACCTGCGGCAGCTGGCGGACGGTGGCGATGAGCAGGCCGAGCGCAAGATCCGCGACCTCGTCGGTCAGCACGTCCGGCGTGTTGGAGACGGTGACGCCGCGCCGGCCGGCTTCGGCCGCGTCGATGTGGTCGTAGCCGACACCGAAGCTCGCAACCATCTCGAGCTTGGGCAGCGCGTCGAAGAGTGCACCGTCGACCCGGTTATGGCCGCCGCCGGCCGCGACCCCGCGCACGCGGCCCGCGACCTCGGCGAGGAGGGCGGCGCGGTCCGGCGCCTTCCACAGCTCATGGACGACGAAGCGCGCCTTCAGCTGATCCGCAACATAGGCCATCATCGGGCCGGTCATGATGATTTCGGGAGCGTTGGGGGCTGGCATCGTCTGGCTGTCCGTTCGGTGGGATGGCGTTGCTTCGCGGCTTATGAATCGATTAAATGAAGCTTAAGCGGCCTAGCGAGGCTTGGTAGCCGCGCCGCCGCATGAGCGGTATCCGCTTTAGGCCCCGCAAGGAAAGACGGGGTCTTTATTTAGTATGCTTTATTCGCGCAATTTTTCCAGTTTCTGTGGCTGAATGCGCGCCCAGCGAGGCGAGCGTCGTGTTCAGGCTGTCGATGACGAGGCCTGCCATACGGGCCGAGGCGAGATCGCCGTCACGGTCGATGATGGCGAGCAGGACGTGCTCGTGATCCGGCAGTGATTCAACGTAGGCATCCTGGTCGCCGGTCTTGAGCAAGAGCGACCATTGCAGCGTGGCGATCACGGCGCTGGCGAGGCATTGCAGCGCGGCGTTCTGGGCGGCGGTGAAGATCGCCTCGTGGAAGGCGAGGTCGGCGCGGATCGTGGCCTCAGCATAGGGCGGATTGTCGACCATGCCGCGATAGGCCGCCTCGATCCGGGCGATGTCGGCGGAGGTGCGGCGCTGCGCGGCGAGGCGGGCGGCGCTGGGCTCGACGAAGCGGCGCAACTCGAAGAGATCGCGAATGAATTTCTCATTCGGATCGGCCTCGAACTGCCAGGAGAGAACGTCCGGATCGAGCAAATTCCAGCGCTCGCGCGGCGCGGCGCGGGTGCCGATCTTGGGGCGCGCCTCGACCAGCCCCTTGGCGGTCAGGATCTTCACGGCTTCGCGATAGGCGGTGCGTGAGACCGAGATGTCGGAGCGCAGATCGTCCTCGTTTGGCAGGAGTTCGCCAGCGCGGACGCGACCGGTTATGATCGCGACCGCGAGCTTCTGGGCGACCTGGCCGAAAAGCCGGTCCGGATTGAGCGTCGTCGGTCGCGAGAAATCGCGCACGCGCATCGATGGTGCCCCTCCCTAGGGCTTCGTGGCCGCCTGCCCTTGAGTCGGGCTGTAGACGATGGGGGCGCTTGACACGCCGACTTGTATTCGTATGACTTTATCCAACATGAAGCCGGATACAACCTCCGGAAGGATGGACAGCTTCATCATTCGGTCACAAGAAACCGATCGTGGTTTGCCGACCGCCAGGTAGAATGGCGGCGGCTGAGGGAACGGAACAGGGAAAGACGGCATGGCTTCAGTGCAGATCGCCGATGTCCGCAAGGCCTACGGGTCGACGCAGGTCATTCACGGCGTCGATATCGACATCGACGATGGTGAGTTCGTCATCCTGGTCGGTCCGTCCGGCTGCGGGAAGTCGACGCTGCTGCGCATGATCGCGGGGCTGGAGAACATCTCCGGCGGCGAGATTCGCATCGGGCCGAAGGTGGTGAACGACGTGCCCCCGAAGGAGCGCGACATCGCCATGGTGTTCCAGAACTATGCGCTCTATCCGCATATGACGGTCGCCGACAACATGGCCTTCTCGATGAAGCTCCGGAAGGCTCCGAAGGCGGAGATCGAGGAGCGCGTCACCCGGGCGGCGCAGATCCTCGGGCTCGCAAATCTCCTGGAGCGCTATCCGCGGCAGCTCTCGGGCGGCCAGCGTCAGCGCGTCGCCATGGGCCGCGCCATCGTGCGCGATCCGCAGGTCTTCCTCTTCGACGAGCCGCTCTCGAACCTCGATGCCAAGCTGCGCGTGCAGATGCGGACCGAGATCAAGGAGCTGCACCAGCGCCTCAAGACCACGACGGTCTACGTCACGCACGACCAGATCGAGGCCATGACCATGGCCGACAAGATCGTGGTGATGCATGACGGCATCGTCGAGCAGATGGGCGCGCCGCTCGATCTCTACGACAATCCGAACAATCTCTTCGTCGCGGGCTTCATCGGCTCGCCGGCGATGAACATGCTGAAGGGCAAGATCACGGCCGCCGGCTTCGAGGCCGTGAACCCGAAGGGCGGCGCCAGCCTGGTCTGGCCGATCGGCAAGGCGCCGGCCGGTAGCGAGGGCCGGGAAGCGGTCTACGGCGTCCGGCCCGAGCATGTCCGGCTCGACCCGAACGGGATCAAGGCCGAAGTCGTCGTCATCGAGCCGACCGGCTCGGAGACCCAGGTCGTCGTCCGCTGCGGCGGGCAGGAATTGACCTGCGTCTTCCGCGAACGCATCACGGCGCAGCCCGGCGAGAGCATCGGCATCTCGCCCGACACCAGTGTGACGCATCTGTTCGACGCGGCCTCCGGCAAGCGCCTCTGAAGGAATTCGCCGCCCGTGAGGGGTGGCGGATGATCGCTGTTCAACGCAAATCGAAGCAGGACGGGGGTCCCATGCAGGCCCCTGCCGCACCATAGGAGGAGACGGTTTCATGAGCATTTCCAGACGTGACGTGCTGATCGGTGGCGCTGGCCTCGCCGCAGGCGCGAGCCTGCTGCAGTCGCCCGCTCTCGCGCAGGCCAACATCGAGCAGGGCGCCACGCTGCGCGTGCTGCGCCCGACCAAGTTCGTCGATCCCGACCAGGCGATCTTCAACGAGAACACCGAGGCCTTCACCAAGGCGACGGGCGTGCCGGTCCGCGTCGACTACGCAGGCTGGGAAGACCTGCGCCCCCAGACGGCGGTCACCGCCAACACCGGCGCCGGCCCCGATATCGTCGTCGGCTGGGCCGATGATCCGCACATCTTCGCCGACAAGCTGATCGACCTGACGCCGATTGCCGAGGATCTCGGCAAGAAATACGGCGGCTGGTATCCTATCGCCGAAAAGTACGGCAAGAAGGACAAGACCAACCAGTGGGTCTCGATCCCAATGGGCGCCTCGGGCGCGCCGGCCGTCTATCGCGAATCCTGGGTCAAGGAAGCTGGCTTCGACACTTTCCCCAAGGATCTCGACGGCTTCCTCAGGCTCTGCCGCAAGATGAAGGAGCAAGGCCACCCGGCCGGGTTCGCGCTCGGCAACGCGGTGGGTGACGGCAACGCCTTCTGCAACTGGCTCGTCTGGACCCATGGTGGCTACATGGTCGACGAGAACAACAAGGTCGCGATCAACTCCAAGGAGACGATCGAGGCGCTGAAATACGCGAAGGCGCTCTACGAAACCTTCATCCCGGGCACGCTCTCCTGGCTCGATATCAGCAACAACAAGGCGCTGACGGCAGGCGAAATCGGTGTCACGCAGAATGGCGTCTCGCTGTACTTCTCGATCAAGAACTCGAAGGACGAGAAGACTGCTGCAATCGGTAAGGACCTGAACCACGCCACCATGCCGGTGGGTCCGCTTGGGCGCCCATCGGAGCCGGCGCTCGTGATCAATGCCATGGCGTTCAAGCACACCAAGTACCCGAACGCGGCCAAGGAATATCTCCGCTTCATGATGGAGAAGGAGCAGTACGACAAGTGGCTGACCGGTTGCTACGGCTACTGGGCTCAACCCTTGAAGGGCTATGCGACCAGCAAGGTCTGGGAGGCCGATCCCAAGATCGTCGTCTATCGCGACACCTGGGAGCGCGCGCTCTGGAGCGGCTACAAGGGCTCGATCAACGAGGCGGCGGGCACGGTCAATGCCGAGTACGTCGTCGTGCAGATGGTCGCTTCCGTCTGCGCCGGCCAGGCGACGCCTGAAGAGGCCGCCCGCGAGGCCGAGCGCCGCGCCAAGCGTTATTACAGGACCTGACCCGCGCTCCCCGGCCGCCGTCCATGGTGGCGGCCGGGGAGGCGGTCCAAGAGAGAGCGCGCCATGGCCGTTGCTGCCGTCGAGACGCGAACCACCTACAAGCTGGACCAGAGCTGGCTCGTCAGGCTGTTCGACAACAAGCCCTTCCTGATCGCCATCTGCCTGTTTCCGGCGGCCGCGCTGCTGCTGGTCTTCCTCAGCTATCCGCTGGGCCTGGGCGTCTGGCTGTCCTTCACCGATACGCGTATCGGCCGCCCCGGCTATTTCATCGGCCTCGAGAACTTCGAGTCGCTCTGGTATGACAGGGTGTTCCACACGGCTGTGTGGAACACGCTACTTTACACCAGCGTCGCGACGATCGGTAAGTTCGGGCTCGGCCTCTGGCTCGCCCTGCTGCTCAACAACAACCTTCCGTTCAAGTCGCTGCTGCGCGCCATCATCCTGGTGCCCTGGATCGTGCCGACGGTGCTCTCGGCGATCGCCTTCTGGTGGATCTACGATCCGCAGTTCTCGATCATCTCCTATGTGCTCGTCGACGTGCTCGGCTGGCGCGAAACCTATATCGACTTCCTCGGCCAGCCCTGGCCGGCGCGCTTCTCGCTGATCGCCGCCAATATCTGGCGCGGTATCCCCTTCGTCGCCATCAGCCTGCTGGCGGGTCTGCAGACCATCTCGCCCTCGCTCTACGAGGCGGCGATGCTGGACGGCGCCAATGCCTGGCAGCGCTTCAAGCACGTCACCTTCCCGATGCTGATGCCGATCTTGGCGGTGGTGCTGACCTTCTCGGTGCTGTTCACCTTCACCGACTTCCAGCTCGTCTACGCCATCACCCGCGGCGGCCCCGTCAACTCGACGCATCTGATGGCGACGCTCGCCTTCCAGCGCGGCATTCCGGGAGGCCAGCTCGGTGAGGGCGCGGCGATCGCGGTGGCGATGATCCCGTTCCTCGTGCTGGCGACCTTGTTCAGCTATTTCGGCCTTGCCCGCCGCAAGTGGCAGCAGGGAGAAGACAATGACTGATCAAACCCTGAGCCAGCGGCCTCAGTTGACGGAGAAGGAGAGCACCGGCGTCATCGACTGGTCGTCGGGCCCGCGCCGCGTCATCACGCTCTATCTGCCGCTTGCGCTCTTCGTCATCGTGCTGCTCTTCCCGTTCTATTGGATGGCGATCACCGCCATCAAGCCGAACGCCGAGCTGCTCGACTTCAAGAATAACAACCCGTTCTGGGTGAAGTCGCCGACGCTCGACAACATCAACAAGCTGCTGTTCCAGACCGATTATCCGCGGTGGCTCTGGACGACGATGATGGTCGCGGTGGTGGCGACCGCGCTCTCGCTCTTCGCCAGCGTGCTCGCCGCCTATGCGATCCAGCGGCTGAAGTTCAGGGGCTCGAACTATGTCGGCCTGGCGATCTATCTCGCCTATCTGGTGCCGCCCTCGATCCTGTTCATCCCGATGGCGACGCTGATCTTCCAGCTCGGGCTGTTCGACTCGCCGATGGCGCTGATCCTGACTTACCCGACCTTCCTCATCCCGTTCTGCACCTGGCTCCTGATCGGCTATTTCAAGTCGATCCCTTACGAGCTTGAGGAATGCGCCATGATCGACGGGGCGACCAGGCTGCAGACGCTCTGGCAGATCACGCTGCCGCTCGCCATGCCGGGGCTGATTTCGGCCGGCATCTTCGCCTTCACGCTGTCCTGGAACGAGTTCATCTACGCGCTCGCCTTCATCCAGTCGGCGGAGAAGAAGACGGTGCCCGTCGCGGTGCTGACCCAGCTCGTCGAGGGCGACGTCTATCACTGGGGCTCGCTGATGGCCGGCGCGCTGCTCGGCTCGATCCCGGTCGCGATCCTCTACTCCTTCTTCGTCGACTACTACGTCGCCTCGCTCACCGGCGCAGTGAAGGAGTAACCGAACCGCGGCGCTGGCCTCTCGAAGGGCAGGGCCGCACGTCGCGGGCATGGCGCGAGCCGTGCCCGCTGTCGTTTACGAGAGTGCCTGCCGCGATGTCCGCCAATCCGATCTCCACCATCGCCTTCGTCGGGCTCGGCGCCATGGGCGCGCCGATGGCCGAGAACCTGGTCAGGAAGCAGTTCCGCGTCACCGGCTTCGACATGCGTGCGGAAGCGCGCGCGGCGCTCGCCGCAGCCGGTGGGCACGAGGCTCAGAGCGCCAAGGAGGCCGCGGCTGGCGCCGACGCTCTGGTGCTGATGGTGGTCAATGCCGCGCAGGCGCGCGCCGTACTGTTCGATGCCGGGACGCTCGATGCGCTGGCGCCCGCTGCGACCGTGATCCTGATGGCGACCTGCCCGCCCGGCGAGGCCGAGGCGATCGCGGCCGAGGTGACGAAGACCGGCCGGCATTTCATCGACGCGCCGGTTTCCGGCGGCATCAACGGCGCGCGCAACGCGACGCTGACGATCATGGTCGGCGCGCCCAGCGAGAGCTTCGCGCGGGCCAAGCCCGTGCTCGACGCGCTCGGCGACAAGGTCTTCCATGTCGGCGAGAAAGCGGGGCAGGGCGCGACGGTGAAGACCGTCAACCAGCTCCTCTGCGGTGTCCATATCGCGGTGGCGGCGGAAGCGCTTTCGCTGGCGGAGAAGGCCGGCATCGACGGGCGCTTGCTCTTCGAGATCATGGGCGGCTCGGCTGCCTCCTCCTGGATGCTGAAGGACCGGGGCCCGCGCATGCAGGAGCCGGATCCGGTCGTGGCGAGTGCGGTCGATATCTTCGTGAAGGATCTCGGCATCGTGCTCGACGCCGGCCGCGCGGCGAAGACGGCGCTGCCGCTGGCCGCGGCCGCGCATCAGATGTTCCTCGCCGCCTCCGGCCTCGGCCATGGCGGCCGCGACGACTCGCAGGTGGTGCGGGCCTATCGCGCGCTCAATGCCAAGCCCGCGAACGATGCCTGAGGCTGCCGCCTCAGCGCCGCGGCGGCGCCGTCGTGCCGCGCACGACCAGGGCTGGCGTGAGCAGCAGCCGCTGCAGTGGGCCGGCCGGGTTGGCGATGCGGTTCAGCAAGAACTCGGCGGAGCGGGCGCCGAGCTGGTTCTGGAAATTGTGGATGGTGGTCAGCGCCGGGAACCATTGCGCGGCCTCCTTCACATCGTCGCAGCCGATGATGGAGAAGTCGCTGCCGGCCTCGAGCCCGCGATGGCGCAGGCCGAGCATGGCGCCGAAGGCGGCGAGGTCGTTCATGCAGACAGCCGCCGTTGGAGGGTCGGCGGCGTCCAGAACCTTCTGGACACCCTTCTGCCCGGCTTCCCGGCTGCCATAGTCGAAATGCACCAGCGCCGGGTCGAAGGGCAGGCCGTGGCGGGCCAGCGTGTCACGATAGCCGGTATAGCGATTGCGGCCGGTCGAGATCGCGTCGCTCGCGCAGAGGAAGGCGATGCGCCGGTGGCCCAGCCCGATGAGATGCTCCACCGCCAGCGTCATGCCGTGGCGGTCGTCGGCGCCGACGAAGTCGAGCTCGACGCCGGCAATCTCGCGCGAGAGCTGCACGATCGGCACGCCGGCGTCGAGCAGCGGCGCGATGCTCTGCGCCGTGCTGCCGCCCGCCGAACACAGGATCATGCCGTCCGGCCGGTATTCGGCCAGCGTCGAGAGCACGCGCTCCTGCCTGTCCAGGTCCTCGGCATAGGTGCCGAGCAGGATCGAGCGGCCATGGCGGCCGGCGGTCTCCTCGATCGCCGCTAGCAGCTCGGCGAAATAGGGATTGGTGATGTCGTGAAAGCCGACGCCGATGATGTTGGTCCGATCGGTCCGGAGCGAGGCGGCGCTGCGGTTGTAGCTGTAGCCCATCTCGCGGGCGATCTCGCGCACGCGCGTCCGCGTCGCCTCCGCCACGAGCGGCGAGCCGCGCAGCGCCAGCGACACGGTCGCGGTCGAGACCGAGAGATGGTCGGCGATGATCTGCAAGGTGACGCGGCTGCGGCCGGACGGTCCCACCGGGGTCGCGCGTCTGGTGCGTCTGGTCTCGGGCGGGGCGTCGGCAGTCATGACTCGTCCACGATGAGCAAGGCCTCCGCGATCGCCTGCGGGCCCGGCCGCTTCGTCCAGTTCCGATTTCACATCAATCATATCGGTGGGAGAATTTGAAGATGAGCGCAACCAAAGAGTCCGTGGGTTTCATCGGCGTCGGCCTGATGGGGCAGGGCATGGCCAGCAACATCGTGGCGAAGGGCTTCCCCCTGACCGTGATGGGCCACCGCAACCGCAAGCCGGTGGAGGAGCTGGTCGCAGCCGGCGCGACCGAGGCGAAGACACCGAAGGAGCTCGCCGCCCGCTCGACCATCATCTTTCTCTGCGTGACGGGTTCGCCCCAGGTCGAGGCCGTGGTGAAGGGCGAGAACGGCATCCTGGCCGGCGCGAAGCCAGGCACGATCGTGGTCGACTGCTCGACTTCCGATCCGACGGTCACGGTGCGGCTCGCGGCGGAGCTCGAAGCCAAGGGCCTGCACCTTGCCGACGCGCCGCTCGGCGGCACGCCGGCCCAGGCCGCGGCCGGTCAACTCTCGGCCATGGTCGGCGCGTCTCCGGAGGTCTTCGCACGCATCAAGCCCGCCTGTGATACCTGGGCGCAGAAGATCGTCCATCTCGGGCCAGTCGGCGACGGCCACAAGATGAAGCTGCTCAACAACTTCCTCTCGCTTGGCTATGCGGCGATCTATTCCGAGGCGCTGGCGATCGGCCAGAAAATCGGGATCACGCCGCAGGTCTTCGACAGCGTGCTGCGCGGCAGCCGCATGGATTGCGGCTTCTACCAGACCTTCATGAAATACGTGCTGGAGCGCGACCGCGACGCCCACAAGTTCACGCTCAGCAATGCGCTGAAGGATGTGCGCTATCTGGAGAGCGTGGCCAACGACGCCGTCGTCGCCAATCCGATCGGCAATGCGGTGAAGAACAGCTTTGCTTCCGCTGTCGCGAGCGGCCGGGGCGATGACTATGTGCCGATGCTGTCCGACTGGATCGCCGGGCTCAACGGCACCTCGCTCGCCGACAAGGGCTAAGGCTCGCGCCGCCGGGCGCCGTTGCTGCGGCTTTGCCAAGATCCCAACGCCGCCGGGCCGGCCAGCCCGGCGGCTTTTCGTCTTCGTGCCATCAATGGGCGCGGTTTCCAGCGCAAGAGAGTGAACGGGGAGGGACGGAGCAGACAGAGAAGGCGGCATGACTGACGGCAGGCAGGAATTGCGGCAGGCCTTCCGGCGCTTCGAGCAGGAGGTCCCGCCCTGGTTCGGCAAGGCGCTGCGGCGGTTGCGTCATCCGCGTGCGCGCTGGGTCAGGCTACCGGCAGGCGCCCTGCTGGTGGTGGGCGGGATCTTCTCGATCCTGCCGGTCCTCGGGATCTGGATGCTACCGATCGGGCTGCTGCTGCTGGCGGGCGATATTCCCTTCCTGCGTCGTCCGGTGGCGCGCCTCACGGTCTGGGCCTCCGATCGCTGGGTCCAGTTGCGCCAGCGCTTTCGGCGCCGGTGACCGAAGGCCCACGGGCAGGGCCGATGCCTCGTGAGGGCATGGGCGTCATGCCAAGGATTATCCAGCCGAATGCTTGCCGCACGAGGCGCTGATGACGCCGCTGGCGGTGATCGGCGAGCGTCTCATACTTTCGTTGATTGCAGAAAAAGTGCGTGGACGGCCGAAATCCTATTGACCTGTCTAGTGAAGAAAGGTCCGATATCGGCCGGGGACAGGATCCGAAACGGAGATTTCGGCAGGATGAGCACGGCGGCCGAGGATATTATTCTTTCGACCTCGGGTCTCACGAAGGAATTTGGCGGTTTTACTGCCGTCAACGGCGTCGATCTAAAGGTCCGGCGGGGTTCGATCCATGCACTGATCGGGCCGAACGGTGCCGGCAAGACGACATGTTTCAATCTTCTGACCAAGTTCCTGGCGCCGACGAAGGGCGCGATCGTCTATAACGGGCAGGACATCACCCGCCAGAAGCCGGCCGAGATCGCCAGGCTCGGGCTGGTGCGCTCTTTCCAGATCTCCGCAGTGTTCCCGCAGCTTTCGGTGCTGAAGAACGTGCGCATCGCACTGCAGCGCAAGCGCGGCGATTCCTTCGATTTCTGGCGTTCGGACGAGGTTCTCTCGGTGCTCGACGGCGAGGCGATGCGGCTGGTCGAGGCGGTCGGCCTCGCCAGTTTCGCGGAGCTTCCGGCGGTCGAGCTTTCCTATGGCCGCAAGCGCGCGCTCGAGATCGCGACCACGCTGGCGCTCGACCCCGAGATGATGCTGCTCGACGAGCCGATGGCCGGGATGGGCCGCGAGGATGTCGAGCGCATCGAGGCGCTGATCCGCAAGGTCTCGGCCAACCGCACCATCCTGATGGTCGAGCACAACCTCTCGGTCGTCGCCTCGCTGTCCGATCGCATCACGGTGCTGGCGCGCGGGCAGGTGCTGGCCGAGGGCGACTACGCCACCGTTTCGAAGGATCCACGCGTGGTCGAGGCCTATATCGGTTCGGGAGGCGGGCATGCTCACTGAGGCTGTCGCCGCGAAACCCGCGGCCGCGACCGCGCCGCTGCTCAAGGTGCGCGGGCTCGAGGCCTGGTATGGCGAGAGCCATGTCCTGCACGGCATCGACTTCGACGTCGCGCCCGGCGAGGTCGTGACCCTGCTCGGCCGCAACGGCGCCGGCAAGACGACGACGCTGAAATCGATCATCGGCATCATGGCCAAGCGCAAGGGCTCGGTGGTGATGGCGGGCACGGAGACGATCAACCTGCCCTCGCGCGCCATCGCCCGGCTCGGCATCGGCTACGTGCCGGAGGAGCGCGGCATCTATTCGTCGCTCAACGTCGAGGAAAACCTGATGCTGCCGCCGCAGGTGAAGCCGGGCGGGCTCTCGGTCGAGCAGATCTTCACGCTGTTTCCCAATCTGAAGGAGCGGATCAGGAGCCAGGGCACCAAGCTCTCCGGCGGCGAGCAGCAGATGCTCGCGATCGGCCGCATCCTGCGCACCGGCGCCAATCTCCTGCTGTTCGACGAGCCGACCGAGGGGCTCGCGCCGGTGATTATCGACCAGATCGGCCGCACCATCGCGCAGCTGAAGCAACAGGGCTTCACCATCGTGCTGGTCGAGCAGAACTTCCGTTTCGCGGCGACGGTGGCCGACCGGCACTATGTCGTCGAGCAGGGCAAGGTGATCGACATGATCCCGAACACCGAGCTCGACCGCAACATCGACAAGCTCCACGGCTATCTGGGAGTTTGATCGGCAGATTCAGAAGCGGCTCATCGCAAGAAGACCGCGTCGCAACAGCTGCAGTTACAGGGAGAATCGGTATGAAACTCAAGTCATTGCTTCTGGCCGGCGCCTTCGCCGCGCTGATGAGCGGCACGGCCCTGGCGCAGGTCAGCGTCAAGATCGGCGTGCTCAACGACCGCTCGGGCCTCTATGCCGACCTCTCCGGCGAGGGCTCCGTCATCGCCGCGCGCATGGCGGTCGAGGACTTCAAGGCGGCCGACAAGGGCATCAAGGTCGAGATCATCTCGGCCGACCACCAGAACAAGCCGGATGTCGGCTCGACCATCGCCCGGCAATGGTACGACCAGGACGGCGTCGACGTGATCATGGACGTGCCGACCTCCTCGGTCGCGCTCGCGGTCAACCAGATCACGCGCGAGAAGAACAAGGTCTTCATCAACTCCGGCGCCGCGGCCTCGGACCTCACGGGCGCGGCCTGCTCGCCGAACACGATCCACTGGACCTATGACACCTATGCCCTCGCGCAGGGCACCGGTGGCGCCATGGTGAAGGCGGGCGGCGACAGCTGGTTCTTCCTCACAGCGGACTACGCCTTCGGCCATGCGCTGGAGCGCGACACCGCCGCCATCGTGACCAAGAACGGCGGCAAGGTGGTCGGAGCGGTCAAGACGCCGTTCCCGGGCACCGACTTCTCGTCGTTCCTGCTGCAGGCGCAGTCCTCCAAGGCCAAGGTGATCGGCCTCGCCAATGCCGGTGGCGACACCATCAACTCGATCAAGCAGGCGGGCGAGTTCGGCATCGTCGCGGGCGGGCAGAAGCTCGCTGGCCTGCTCGTCTTCATCACCGACGTCAACGCGCTCGGGCTGCAGACGGCGCAGGGCCTGGTCCTGACCGAGTCCTTCTATTGGGACACCAACGACCAGACCCGCACCTGGTCGGACCGCTTCGCTAAGCTGAACAACGGCAAGAAGCCGAGCATGGTCCAGGCCGGCGTCTATTCGGGCCTGCTGCATTATCTCAAGGCGGTCGAGGCGACGAAGAGCAAGGACTCGGCCACCGTCATGGCCAAGATGAAGGAGCTGCCGACCGACGATCCGCTGTTCGGCAAGGGCTCGGTGCGCGTCGACGGCCGCAAGATGCACGACATGTACCTGTTCGAGGTCAAAAAGCCCTCGGAGTCGAAGGGGCCGTGGGACTACTACAAGCAGATCGCCGTGCTGCCGGCCGAGCAGGCCTTCAAGCCGCTGAGCGAGAGCACCTGCCCGCTGGTCAAGAAGTGAGCTAGCCGTCCCATCCGCCGTCGTCCCGGCCGGAGCGCAGCGTAGCGCCGGGATCCATCGTAAAGCTCTTGAGCCCTACGATGGATCCCGGGTCGACCTGCGGTCGCCCGGGATGACGCGGCCGGTTCCGTAGTCAGGTGATCGATCCGCATGTTCGAGCTTCTCGGCATTCCCCCGCAAGCCTTGTTCGGTCAGGTCCTGCTCGGCCTGATCAACGGCTCGTTCTACGCGATGCTGAGCCTCGGGCTGGCCGTGATCTTCGGGCTGCTGAACATCATCAACTTCACCCATGGCGCGCAGTATATGATGGGCGCCTTTGTGGCCTGGATGGCGTTGAACTATCTCGGGCTGAACTACTGGGCCGCGCTCGTGGTCTCGCCGCTCGTCGTCGGCGCGACCGGCATCGTCATCGAGCGCTTCCTGCTCAAGCGCATCGCCCATCTCGACCATCTCTACGGGCTGCTGCTGACCTTCGGGCTGGCGCTGATCATCCAGGGGCTGTTCCGCAACAGTTATGGCTCCTCGGGCCTGCCCTACCAGATCCCGCCGCAGCTCGCGGGCGGGCACAATCTCGGCTTCATGTTCCTGCCGAACTATCGCGGCTGGGTGGTGATCGCCTCGCTGGTGGTCTGCCTCGCGACCTGGTTCATGATCGAGAAGACCAAGCTCGGCGCCTATCTCCGCGCCGCCACCGAGAACCCGACCCTGACCCAGGCCTTCGGCATCAACGTGCCGCTGTTGGTCACCCTGACCTACGGCTTCGGCGTGGCTCTTGCCGCGCTCGCCGGCGTGCTGGCGGCGCCGATCTACTCGGTCAATCCCAATATGGGCTCCGACCTGATCATCGTCGTCTTCGCCGTGGTCGTGATCGGCGGCATGGGCTCGATCCTCGGTTCAATCATCACCGGCTTCTCGCTCGGGCTGGTCGAGGGCCTGACCAAGGTGTTCTATCCCGAAGCCTCTGCCACCGTGATCTTCATCATCATGGTGCTGGTGCTGCTGGTGAAGCCGGCCGGGTTGTTCGGGAGGACGGCATGAACGCGCTTTCCTCTCAGGCTGCAAGGAGCTGACCATGGCGGACATCACCTCGGCCGAAGCACCTGCCACCGGTCTCGGGATCTCCGAAACCAGCAAGGGCACGGAGCGGCTTCACCGCGCGATCATGATCGGGCTCGCCGTCGCGCTCGTGATCGCGCCCTTCGTCGCCTATCCGGTCTTCGTGATGAAGGTGCTGTGCTTCGGGCTGTTCGCGCTCGCCTTCAATCTGCTGCTCGGCTATGGCGGCCTGCTGTCCTTCGGCCATGCCGCGTATTTCGGCATGGCGAGCTATGTCAGCGCCTATACGGCCAAGCACTGGGGCCTGACGCCCGAGCTCGCCATTCTCTCCGGCACGGTGATCGCCGCGATGCTTGGCGGGCTCTTTGGCTCGCTGGCCATCCGCCGCCAGGGCATCTACTTCGCCATGATCACGCTGGCGCTGGCGCAGATGGTGTTCTTCTTCTCGCTACAGACGCCGCGCTTCACCGGCGGCGAGGACGGCATCCAGGCGGTGCCGCGCGGCAAGCTCTTCGGCCTCGTCAGTCTCGCCGACGATCGGGCGCTGTACTGGCTGGTCGCCGTGATCTT
>UCLR01000013.1 GCA_900473415.1 Hyphomicrobiales bacterium | reverse complement strand
ACAAAATCGACCCATTGCGGACGTTGAGCCGCTTGATGCCTCTTGCCGGAAAGGCTGAATCAAGCCGGATCTGCATAGGCTACTGGCTCGTGCCAGCGGTGCGCTCAGCAGGCAATGCCTTATGAGCGTAGGACGATGTCCCGTAGTTCGTATCGTAAAGGACGAAGGTGTGTCGGGAGCGATCACTTCGTCTTTGTGAACGTGCTGGCAGTCTCGGCCGCCTTCGCTGCCACGGCTTGCACAGCCGCTCCCATTTCACTGAGCTGGGCCTGAAGCGCCGCCATCTGTGTCTTCAGGAAATCGGACTGGTGCCGCATGACTTCCGCCAAGTCTTTCGACTTGACCAGCTTCTGAGCGAGATCGAATGCGGCAGCGACATTGTTTTCTGCATACGCAATGGCCTTGCGGCCGATGTCCTGCGCGTTGCCTTGCGCAGACCCGGCGGAGCCCTGGGCGGTCTCGACCGCCTTGCGCGCAGCGCCGATGAACCCATCGAAGGCCTTGCGCGCCTCCTCGACGTTACGCTCTGCAAGTTCACGCATTTCGGCCGGCACTTCGTAGGGTGGCTTCCCATTCATGGCGGTTTTCCCTCTTGAAGAATCAAGCGTTTCGATGCTCCTGCGTCGCCGTATCGTGGCCGTGCGATGACATAGGCCCGGGGCCAGCCGCGCTTCGTCACGCCGCGGCGATCTTGGTTGTCTCTCAATGAGCGGTCCATCCGCCATCGATCGACAACATGGTCCCGGTGATCGACGATGCGGCGTCAGAACTCAGAAAGAGCGCAAGCGCCGCAACTTGCTCCACCGTGACGAACTCCTTTGTCGGTTGCGCTTCCAGGAGCACATCTGCAATGACTTGCTCCTTGGTGAGGCCCCGCGCTTTCATCGTGTCCGGGATCTGCTTCTCAACCAACGGCGTCCAGACATAGCCAGGACAGATCGCATTGACCGTGATGTGATCTTTCGCCACCTCGAGTGCGACCGTCTTGGTGAGGCCGGCGATGCCATGCTTTGCGGCGACATAGGCGGATTTGAAGGGGGACGCCACCAGCGCATGGGCCGACGCCGTATTGATGATGCGCCCCCAGCCACGTGACTTCATGCCGGGCACGACCGCCTTTGTCGCATAAAACGCGGCGAGCAGGTTGATCCGGATGATCGCTTCCCACTTGTCGTCGGGAAATTCCTCGATCGGCGCCACATGTTGGATGCCGGCATTGTTCACGAGGATATCGACGCGACCAAACGCCTGTTCCGCCATTCGCACCATGGCGGTCACCTCTGCGCCCTTCGACATGTCCGCTGGTGAGTAAAGGCAGGCCACCTTGAAGTCGGTCTCGATGCCTGCGCGCTCCTTCTCGATGGCGGCCGCGTCGCCGAAGCCGTTGATGAGAATATTCGCGCCCTCCTTGGCAAAAGTGCGCGCCAGAGCAAGCCCGATTCCGCTCGTCGAACCGGTAACGACGGCCGCCTTTCCTTGAAGTGACATCTTGCCTCCAATGGCGCCGGAACGCCGCTTGCGGTCTAGAACCTTGTTGTTCGCGAGTAACCTCCTGACTGGTTCGCAAGATGCGGCGATCAGACCAGCCCGGTCGTGTAATAAACTGCTATAACGACGAACACCGCGAGGGTTTTGATCAAAGTGATCGCGAAAATGTCGCGGTAGGACTGCTGGTGGGTTAGCCCGGTCACCGAAAGCAGCGTGATAACCGCGCCATTGTGTGGAAGCGTATCCATGCCGCCGCTCGCCATCGCGGCAACGCGATGCAGAACTTCTAGCGGGATGTTGGCGGCGTTGGCGGCGGCGATGAACTGGTCCGACATGGCCGCGAGAGCGATGCTCATGCCTCCAGACGCCGAGCCGGTGATACCCGCGAGCACCGACACGCTGATCGCCGCATTGGCCAGTGGGTTCGGGATCGCCTTGAGGGCGTCGGCGATGACGACGAACCCCGGCAATGCTGCAATGACGCCGCCGAAGCCGTATTCAGACGCCGTGTTCATCGAGGCCAGCAGCGAGCCCGCCACCGCAGCCTTGGTGCCGTCTGCGAAGCGTTGCATCACGGTCCGGAAGGCGAAGGCCAGGACGGTGAGGATGCCGAGCAGGAGCGCTCCCTGGACGGCCCAGATCGCCGCGACCGACGAGACCTGCGTGACCAGTGGCTTCGCCATCCCCGCGAGCGCCACCTCGTGAGTGGCGCCGTAATGTTTGATGATCAGGCCGGTCAGGATCTTGTTGGCTACTCCGACCACGACCAGCGGAGCCAGGGCAATGGCCGGATGGACCAGCTTCTCCTCGGCCATGGGTTCGGGCTCGTTGGTATGGCCTTCGCCATAGCCTTCACCGGCTGCCGCGGCCGCTCGCCGGCGCCATTGCAGATAGGCCATGCCCACCGTGAGAATGAAGATCGCGCCGATCGTCCCAAGGATCGGCGCGGCCCAGGTATCCGTCTTGAAGAAGGTGGTCGGGATGATGTTCTGGATCTGCGGCGTTCCGGGCAACGCGTCCATGGTGAAGGTGAAGGCACCCAGCGCGATCGTGCCCGGGATGAGGCGCTTGGGAATGTCGCTTTGCCGGAACATCTCGGCCGCGAATGGATAGACCGCGAAAACGACCACGAACAGCGAAACACCGCCGTAGGTCAGAACCGCGCCGACCAGCACGATCGACAGCATTGCCCTCTCGCGCCCGACGACGCTGATCACCGCCGAGACGATCGACTTGGAGAAACCCGACAATTCGATGAGCTTGCCGAAGACCGCGCCGAGCAGGAAGACGGGGAAATACAGCTTCACGAAGCCGACCATCTTCTCCATGAAAATGCCGGTGAATACGGGCGGCACGGCCTGGGGACTGGTGAGAAGAACGGCCAGCATCGCGGCGATCGGAGCGAAGAGGATGACGCTGAAGCCGCGATAGGCGACGAACATCAGCAGGACGAGAGCAGCAAGGGTAATCAGGAAATCCACGCGCTTTTCTCCGGCACTTCTCTTGTCGAAACCCTCGTAGGGCGCGGTGGTGGAACGCCGATCGGAACGTCGAACTCAGTATGATCCGGTATCCGTCGTCATCATCAGCCTGTCCGTCTCGAGTTCGCGAATGACATGCTCTTCCTCGGCGATGACCCCTTCAAGAATGTCGCGGATCGAGAGGACGCCGATGACTTTGCGGCCCTCGCAGATGGGCAAGTGGCGTATGCGGTGCGCCTTCATCAAAGCGTGGCATCGCTCGATCGGATCGCCGGGTTTCGCGAAAACGATCTTGCGATCGGTCATGATCTCACGAACGAGGCAGGTGCCGGCGGCCTTGCCTTCCAGTTCGACGTCACGGGCGTAGTCGCGCTCGGTCAGGATGCCCGCGAGCTCGCCGTGCTCGAGCACGACGACCGCCCCGATATTCTTGTCGCGCATCGATCTGAGCGCACTGAGAACCGTGTCGTCCGGCGCTGCGCTGACGACCTCGGACACCTCTGCCCGCTTGGCCTTCAGGAGGTCAAGGGCGGTCTTGTTGAGCGTTGTCATGTCGTCTTCGCCTCGCCGCTCGACCCCTTTGTCGGATGGACAGCCGAGGCGCTCCCAAGCCGCGGGGTCATTGTCCGAAACCTCCCCGCCTCACGGCTTGGCGGGGATGCTGACGACCTGTTGCGATATCCGCGGCAGCCGCGACGTGCGTCGGCTGACGCGTCTCCGGTCTGCTCTCGACTAGATCCTCATCACGACGCGACCATCGATCTTGTTGTTACGCATGCGGTCGAAGATGCTGTTTATGTTTTCCAGAGGCTCGACCGAGTAATGGACCTTTATTTTGCCATCCCCGGCGAATTCCAGGCATTCCGCCAAGTCCAGACGCGTGCCGACAATCGACCCGCGGATCGTCTTCCGCATGAGCACAGTATTGAAGATGTTGAGGTCGAAGGTCCCAGGGGGCAGGCCAACGAGTGCCATCGTGCCGCGCTTGGCCAACATGCCGAGTGCTTGGCTGAACGCCTTTGGTGAGACCGCCGTCACCAGTACGCCATGCGCGCCACCGCACAGCCTTTGCACCTCTGCGACCGGATCCGTCGTCGATGCATTGACGACCGCATCCGCCCCCATCTCGCGCGCGAGAGAGAGTTTCTCATCGGATATATCGACAGCGATCACCGCGCGACCCATTGCCTTCGCGTATTGCACGGCGATGTGCCCGAGCCCCCCGATACCGGAGATCACCACGGTGTCTCCCGGTTTCGTGTCCGTCTCCTTGAGGCCCTTGTAGACGGTCACGCCGGCGCAGAGAATTGGCGCGGCGGTTTCCCAGTCAAGAGCATCCGGAAGGTGGCCGACATAGTTGGGATCGGCAAGCGTATACTCGGCAAAACCGCCGTTGACCGAATAGCCGGTGTTTTGCTGTTCGTCGCAAACCGTCTCCCACCCGCCGAGGCAGTGCCTGCAATAGCCGCAGGCCGTGTGTAGCCAAGGCACTCCGACCCGATCGCCTTCCTTGACGGCGCGCACGCCCGCGCCGACCGCGACGACAGAGCCGACGCCTTCATGGCCCGGGATGAAGGGCGGGCTTGGCTTGACGGGCCAATCTCCGTCGGCCGCGTGCAAATCCGTGTGGCACACGCCCGATGCCTCGATCTTGACCAGAATCTGGCCTTGGCCAACCTCAGGAATCGCGACCTCTTCGATCGACAACGGCCGTTTGAATTCGTGCACGACCGCAGCCTTCATTGACCTCGCCATTGCGTTTCTCCCGTCAACGCTTGAGTTACGCCTTGATCAGATCCCGCATGGACGTGACGCCCTGGATCGCCCGCATGACATGCGCCCGCGTGTTATAGACGTGCGGGCAAAGCCGCAGGCCCCCGGAGGTCGACGCGGCGATGCCGAATTTCGAGTACATCGCGTCGGCGACGGTCTTCTGGTTGTCCTTGGGCACTTCGATGATGACGACCCCTCCGCTCATCTTGGGGTCCTCCGGAGTGACCAGCGTTGCCCCGGCCTCCTTGAGACCCGCCTTCAACAGGCTCGCGAGCTCCCTGATGCGGGTTTCGATTCGCTCCGGGCTGATCTGGTCATGCAGCTCGGCGGTCTCGCCAAGCGCTGCGATCGCCGCGTCGTCGCGCTGGCCTAAGGTCTCGAATTTGAGCGCGTTCTTCAGGTCGAGCTCCACCTTGATCTCGCCTGTGTAGCCAATGATGTTCGGCCAGATGCCCGGCGCGCGCCCGCTGCGGACATAGAGGATGCCGACCTCCTTCGGTCCCATGAACCACTTATGGGCACTGCCAGCGAAGGAATCGCAGCCCATGTCATGGAGATCGAGCACCTGCGCGCCCCAGCTTTGCGCCCCGTCGACATGGCAATGGATGCCTCGGCCGCGCGCCATAGCCGCCAGCTTCTTCGCCGGCAGCCTGAGGCCGCTCACATTGGATACTTCCGTGAAGGTGACGATCTTCGTGCGATCGTTGCACGCCTTCGCGAACAGCTCGACAACCTGGTCGTCGCTTTCCGGCACCCGAGGGACCGCAACCCGCACCACCTTCAGGCCGTATCTCTTGGCCCGGATATCCCAGGCTTCGTTGTTCGTGACGTGGTTCTGGTCCCAGATGACGATCTCATCGCCTGCGCGGAAATCGAGGCCGTTGGTGATGGTGCTGTTCGCTTCGGAAGTATTGCGCACAAGCGCGACTTCGTCCGGCTCGGCACCAATCTGGGCAGCGACCTTGGCTCGCGCAGCACTCAATGTGTCGTTGAATTGCGCCCGGTTGTTGAGCGAGACGTCGTAATCGACGATCCGTGAGACGGCGGCGACCTTCTCGGCCACGGACTGGAAGGCCGGGCACAGGTTCGCGGAGTTCATCGGGACCGCCGATTCCGGAAAGATGAACTGGCGGCGCACCAACTGCCAGTAGGCTTCGCCATCGCTCGGCTGCGCCTTGGCGATGTTCTGGATGGCGCCGTTCGCCACGGTCGCGACAGCCGCCGCTGCAGTGGCCTGCTGCAAGATTGATCTACGAGTGATCGAGAATACCATGGCATCCTCCACTTCGTGTCTGTGCGATTTCTACAAGCGGCACAGGGTTTTTGTGTTGCCGGGCATGTCGCCTTTCGGGAATATTGATCAGTTTACAACTTCATTTCCGGAACGTTGTCGGGAATGGCGAGCGCCGCCTCCGTCGATGCGAGGATCTGTTCGACGGTCACGCCCGGTGCTCTCTCGACCAGCGCGGCTCGCCCGTCCGGAAAGGCGATAACGGCCATCTCGCTCACCACGAGATCCACGGGCCTCGCTGATGTCAGTGGCAGCGAACAGGCCTTCAGGATCTTGGGCTGCCCCTTTGCGGTATGCTGCATTGCCACCACGACGCGCTTCGCACCTGAAACCAGATCCATCGCGCCGCCCATGCCCGGCACCATCTTCCCGGGGATCATCCAGTTTGCGAGCAGACCTTGCTGGTCGACCTGGAGGCCGCCGAGCACGGTCATGTCGACATGGCCGCCACGGATCAGGCCGAATGACATGGCGCTGTCGAACGTGCATGCGCCTGGGAGAGCCGTCACCGGCCGGCCGGCAGCATCTGACAGAAGGGGTTGGATCAGCCCTTCCTCAGGAACCGGACCAGTGCCGATCAGTCCGTTTTCGGACTGGAAAAACACCCTGATCCCATCCGGAACATAGTTGGCGACCAGCGTCGGAATGCCGATGCCGAGGTTCACGAGCATTCCCGCTCGCAGTTCCCGTGCGATCCGCCTGGCGATGATCTCTTGAGCATCCATCGGCTGTCACCCGTTAGCGATCACATAATCGACGAGAGGCGCCGGCGTTACGACGTGATCTGGCGGGATGAAGCCAACCGGAACCACATGCTCCGCCGTCACGATGGTCTTGTCGGCGGCCATGGCCATCACCGGATTGAAGTTCTGGGCGGTGAGTGCGTAGGTCAGATTGCCGAGATAATCCGACAGGAAGGCGCCGATGAGCGCGAAATCGGCGCGAAGCGCCGTTTCCAGAAGATAGCTGCGGCCATCGACCTCGATCTTTTGCTTGCCTTCTTCGACGACCGTTCCGACGCCCGTCGGCGTCAGAACCCCACCAAGGCCGAAGCCTCCGGATCGAATGCGCTCGATCAACGTGCCCTGGGGCACGAGATCGACCGTGATCCTTTGCTCGATCATCTGTTTCTGTGTGACCGGATTCAGGCCGATATGGCTTGCCACGACCTTCCGAACCAACTCCGCATCGATGAGCTTCCCGATCCCGCGCCCGGGCATCGCGGTGTCGTTCGCGATGATCGTGAGTTCACGCTTCCCCTGTCGCACGAGTTCGTCGATGACGCGCTCGGGCGTCCCGACGCCCATGAAGCCGCCGATCATCAGGCTAGCGCCTTCGGGGATCAGCTCAACTGCGTCTGCAAGGCGAATGGGCTTCATATGCGACGCACCTGTTCAAGGGTTCACACGCATAGCCATCGTCATCGGCCGCTGCCGATCAGGGAAGTGCAGTGGGCCGCATCCCTACCACGCGCTGCCAATCGGCACGATCCAGAATTGACGCCGCCATTTTCCTGTCCGGCCCTAGACTGCTTGGAGCCCGGCATCGCGCAAATCAGCATGGCCGAACCGATCGGCCTATTGTCCCTAGGGACAAGCATCTCTTGTCAGATTTCCGCTGCGCGGGTGTGTTCTTCGCGTTCACCGTTCGCCAGCGATAGCGGTCATCTGTTTTTTTTACGGCGCTGCCTGGTGCCCGTTCTGCATCGCCTGGAAAGCTTCGGTGTTGTCGCGACCGGCGGCCGTTGCCTTCTCCATCTGGCCGTCTCGCTTCATGTCGTGGTCATCGCCGAAGGTGCGGATAACCCAACTACGCATCCAAAGACAGGCAACGACACCGTCTGGCTCGCGGAGTGGGGAAGCGCGGCCCATCACGAAAGCGCGCCCCGATGATGATTTTGCTGACTATAGCCTGGCCCCCTGCCGATCGCGTTGCCGCCTGGCGGAACTCGCAGGCTGCAAGCACGATCATCCCGGTTCCGGTGCATTTGGCCTGCCCCACGGTCCGATTCTGAACCAAAGCGCGGCACAAGAACATGTCCCTAAGGACAATACGCCAGCGCCCTTTCATTGTGTTGAGCTTGCCGGCGAGAGCATCGCGAGATTGCTCTCACGCAGTTGGGGGCGGCAATCGTTGCGACATCTGCAACAACATCGCACGCTGACATCACCAGAAGGAGCCAAGTCGCTCTCAGGCAGCCGATCGCCGTTGTTCGATGACCTCGGCTTGAAGATGCCAGGGGCAGCGATCGCCGGCGCAATCCATTCACGGCCGCCTCGTCAGAATTCAATTCGGAACTGATGAAATGCTGATGTGGCTCGAGAACTTTCTCATCCGCTATCCAGAGCTGGCGCTGTTTCTGGTGATCGCGACCGGTTACTGGCTCGGCGGCCTCAGAATTGGCCCGTTCAGCGTAGGACCTGTTACAGGCGCGCTGTTTGCGGGTCTGATCCTTGGTCATTTTGTCCGCGTCCCGGTTTCCAGCATGACCAAATCGTTCTTGTTCCTGCTCTTCCTGTTTGGAATTGGCTACTCGGTCGGGCCTCAGTTCATTCAGGCCATGAAGCGCGGTGGGGTGAAGCCGATGGTCCTGGCGGTCGTCGTCTCCGTAACCGGGCTCGTCGCCGCTTTGATCGTCGCCAAGGTCCTGCGACTGGATGCAGGCTTCGCTGCAGGGCTGCTGTCGGGGGCTCTGACGCAAAGCGCCGCTATGGGCACAGCCACGGACGCGGTGAACGGTCTGCCTCTGTCGGAAGCTGAACGCAGCGTTCTGGTTGCCCACATCGCCGTCGCCGACGCAGTCTGCTACATTTTCGGCTATGCCGGCGTGATCCTCTTCCTGAGCGAAGTTGCTCCCAGACTGCTCGGCGTCGACCTCCGCGCCGAAGCCCGCAATCTGGAGCAGCAGCTCGGCATGGGTCGCTCGAAGACAGGCCTCAACTCCGCCTGGCGCAAATTCGAGATGCGCGCGTATCGACTCGACCACGACTCTGCGCTCGTGGGTCTTAGCGTGGCCTCCGCCGAAGCCCGCGAATCCGCGCAGCGCCTGTTCATTCATCGGCTGCGTCGCGACGACAGAATCGTCGAGCCTGCCTCAGAAACACAGATTCAGGCCGGTGACGTCATCGCACTTTCTGGCCCTCGGCAGCGCATCGTGGAATTGGTCGGGGCTCGAGGAACGGAAATTGAAGATCGGGAGCTTCTTGATATCCCGATTGCGGCAATGGACGTCCTTTTGACGCGCGGGGACGTCGCCAACCGAACGCTCGCAGAGCTGGCGAATGAACCCTGGGCTCGCGGCGTCTACCTGCGATCGTTAAGTCGAGGCGGTCAGGAGCTTCCGATTGCCAGCGGCGTAACAGTCGAGCGCGGCGATGTACTCGGCCTTGTTGGGCATGAACCGAGCGTGCAGGCCGCCGCCGTCCGGCTCGGTTCGGTTGTCAGTCCCAGCTCCACGATCGACTTCACCGTGCTTGGGCTGGCGATCTTCTTTGGCGGCTTGCTCGGCGTCATCGCCACTTTCAAGGTTGGCTCTGTCAATATTTCACTGAGCACCAGCGTCGGCACTCTGCTTGCGGGTTTGTTCGTCGGCTATCTGCGGACCCGCCAACCGCTCTTCGGACGGATTCCTCCGGACGCGATCGGCTTGATGACAACGCTCGGGCTGGCCGCCTTCGTCGGGCTGACAGGCATCCAGGCGGGGCCGAATTTCGTCGCGGCATTGCGTGAATCCGGACTGGGCCTGCTGTTCGGCGGGATGGTCGTTACGATCCTGCCACAGCTTGCCGGGCTTGCGATCGGTCACTTTGCCCTTCGAATGAACCCGATCCTGCTTCTGGGCGCCTTGGCCGGATCACAGACGGTGACAGCTGCTCTTGCCGCAATCCAAGAGCGCTCGGGCAGCCCTGTTGCGGTGTTGGGTTACACGCCTTCGTATCCGGCGGCGAACATCCTCCTGACGACTTGGGGATCGATCGTAATCCTGGTTTTTGCAGGTTAATTCTTGCACCTTAATGCAAGATGGAGCCAAATACACCTGAGAAAATAGGTCATAATATTTGCAAAATATAGAGATATATATGCGAGTTCGTATATAAATCCAGACACCAACAATCATTAAATGAAAACAAAAGCCTACTTTTGGCTAATTGTCAGCATACAATCCTATATTGCGAAGCGAAACGATCGTCACTAACTTTTTGGCAAGACCAATCAACTGAAACTACCTGCTTCGGCATTGCGATATACGGCATTGCCTCAAGGTGAATGATCACCTTGGAGAACTGCATAGGCTCGTTCTGGCGGAGATCGAACTGTGTTATGTTGATTAGCGCGTCGACCTTGCCGTGGGGATCGAGGTGACCAGTATTCCAGAGGATCGAAGCGCTCCGCTGTCGGCGGCGCGCTGTCCTCCAATCCTATCGCCAATCAAGGGCAGCTCGACGATTTCACGCAAGCGCACCTAAGTATAATTTTATATCATTGGTAAAGGAGTGGCCGATATGAGCGATAATCATCTCATGGCGGCAGCTATAATCACTGCCATAGTTGCCATCTTATCGGCAACGACCGCAAATCATGCCGCCGCATGCAACAGAACGGCAGGATGTACCATGGATACATTGCTTGAAAACGATGAAATGATGCGATCGGAGGGGATGTCCAAGGCTATGCGCGCGGGTCAAGACAACATCGACGCGTTTCGGAAGTTGCAGGCGTCCGAGCGAGCGGCTGCCCTGGGTGTTCCGCCAAACAGATCAAGGAAGGCGAGATAAGAAGAGAAAGGCAGAATGAGAATTATCATCACAATGTTGGTGCTGCTGGCGGCAGGCGGATGTTCGTTTACGCGCCAGATCCATGGTGTGGTCGAGGGCACGGGCGAAACATTTGTCGGGACGGCAACCGGGAATACAGACGACACTGGAAGCATCGAAATTCGCTCAGCGCGAACCGCATGCCGCGGATCGTTTGTCTATACGACATTTCGCCAGGGCGCAGGCACCGCTGTCTGCGATGACGGGCGCAAAGGCCGGTTCACTTTTGAGTCGCCGGGTTGGCGAGGTGGTACTGGAACAGGAACTTTCGGACGACGCCGGGTCATTTTTACATTCACCTAGTTTTCTTGCAGGGCGCCCCGGAACTTCTCTCAGTTCGTCATCGCCCCCCGCCGGGGGGGCGACCGATCATGCGCCGGATCGCTCGTGCCGATAGGGGTGTTGCTGGGAGGCTCTTCTGCCACCACGAGAGAGGTATGAGGCCGTTAGGCGAGACGACCATTCGAGGTCCGGCCGGTTGACCTTCGTCACGCCGGCTATGGGCCTCGCTCGACGACCAATTTCAGTATGCGAGCAGCAGTGGAACGGGGCTGCTTTCAAGCAGCGAGCGTGTCACTCCCCCAAGAATGGCTTGACGGAAGCGTGAATGCACGAACGCACCCATGACGATGAGCTCGGCGGCGCTGTCACGGACATGTCTGCGCAGAGTCTCGGCAACGTCACCGCCAATCGCCTCCAGGGTCACAAGTTTGCTCCTGACGTCATGATGCTCCAGGTAGTCGATCAAGCCGCGGGCAGGCGCGACACGGCTCAGATCCTTCTCACCCCCGATGACGACGATCGAGACCGACTGCGCAGCCTGCAGCAGCGGTAGCGCATCACCGACCGCGCGGGCCGAGCGGGCGCTCCCGTCCCAGGCAATTACGATCTGCCGAGGCTCGGGGCGGCCGCCCGTCTTCGGGACCACGATGACGGGCCGCCCGCTGTTGAACAGCGCTTCCTCGATCACAAGCCGATTGTAGCCCAGCAAGTCGTCGCCAGCGTCGAGTACGCTTACGTCGTGCAGGCGTGCCTGCTGGACGAAGCGCTCCGTGAGTTCGTCGAGAGCGAGATCGGGCAGGTCGTGGTCGCAACCTATTCCGGCGTCGGCGCCTACAGCCCTGGCGGCGGCCACAGCTGCCTCGATGAGTTCGCGTCGGCGCTTGTTCTCCTCAGCGACGATACCAGCGGCAAGACCACCGGCGACACTGTAGGGCAGCGATGCGTGGGGAACGAAGGCCTGGAACGTCACCGACGCCCCAAAGCGTCGTGCCAAGCCTGCGCCGAAGTGTACGCCGGCTGTCGCTGCGCCGGCACCCGTATCGGACGGCATCAGTCCGATCAGCAGTTTCTTGTATTCATGCGCCATCTGTCTGTCCTCCGGCAGTGGAAACGGCGGATGCCAACCCGGACGATGTCTGGACCCTCGATCTCTTTAAGGGCGGCTGTGACCTCAATCAGAAAATCGGGGCTCCGGGACTCAACAATGAGCTGATTGCGGGCCAGCGGCGAGCAAACAAAGTTGGCGAGTGCACTCTTCGGCAAACCGTCATCAGCTTCAGCCGTCCCACTTCAATTGCCGTCCAGATGACTATCGGCCCGACAGGGCGAGCCGGCCGCAACGAATAGGGGAATTCACCTTCTTCAAGTCGACAAGGCGCCGGAACAGGGTTCTCCACTCCGGGACCTCTCGGCTTGGGACGGCTTGTGACGCCAGTGATTGCGACGGCCCGCGCCAAGTTGGAAACCTTTTGGGACAATCTGCAATCGTGTCTATAGTATCTCACAGAACGCGCGTGTCTGTTATTTTTCCAATTTGATTTGGTATGTGTATGGCAACAGCCGTCAATACATTCCTGATCGTACTTGCAGCTATCTTCCCGGTGGTCAATCCGCCGGGATCTGCACTCGTCTTCCTGGGGCTGACGCGTGGCTCAACCGCCGAGACACGGCGTATCCTTGCGCGGCGCATCGCGGTGAATTCACTCTTCGTATTGGTGGGCTCGTTCCTTCTGGGAGCGCTCGTTCTGGAATTCTACGGGATTTCGATACCGATCCTTCGCGTCGCTGGTGGACTGATCGTGGCAGTGTCCGGGTGGAAACTGCTCAATGAAGGCAGCCAGAAGGATCTCGATGCATCTGCAGGAGATGTCTCGCGCGCGGATCTGATGAGCCAAGCCTTCTACCCACTGACTCTGCCTCTGACCACCGGACCCGGCACGATCGCTGTTACAATCAGTATCGCGCTTTCGCGGGCCACATTCGCGGAGGCATCCGGGGGGTTGATTTTTGTCCTCGCCAGCGTCGCCGCAATCGGCACGATCGCATTCAGTATCTGGCTTTGCTTTGCATATGCCGTTCGCGTGCAGAAATTCCTCGGGCGAGGCAGTACGGAAATCGCCATTCGCCTTTCGGCATTCATCCTGTTCTGCCTAGGCGTGCAGATCTTGTGGTCGGGAGTGAGCGAGTTGCTGAGCTCGCTTCCTCGTGGATCGTAACCCTGGCCTCCGACGCTCGCCTCGTCGAATGCCTGAACCATCGAGAGTTTGCCGGCCTAAATAAAACGCCACGAAACTATGACTGCTATCGAGCAGCGCGCCAGCTTCCGCTACTGGCGCGCCCCGGTCAGGTTGGCCTGGTTTGATGAACGTCGGCTTCCGACCGATACCGTTGA
>UCLR01000007.1 GCA_900473415.1 Hyphomicrobiales bacterium | reverse complement strand
TCTTCAACAAAATCGACCCAATTCAGACATTGGCCGCCAGTCCGCATTGCGACTGAGGCTGGCCCATTACGGGCTCTGACCGCGTCCGCTTTCCCGCGGTCTCTTTCGAGGTCAGTTCAGTAGTGGCTCATTGGCTTCTACGGACGGCAGCTTATTCGCAGGCTGTTGCCCCGTCTGGAATTTGCTTTGGCGACAAGCGTTCAGTGAGCTGCGCGGGCGCGCCATTCGGTTCGTTCGCATCCGGTAGTGCCAAACGGCAATCGACAATCGGCCTCAGCGAAATTGGAGATTGCGCGCGAGCATCACCGCTGCGGCATCGCGGGAAGATCCCCGCGCGGTAGGCACGAGGTTCCCGGCTTCGAGCATTAGCTCGCTCATGACGTGTAGGATTTGCTCGTCCGATTGGGCCACGCCCGCGGCATCAAAGTCCTTGCGGATTTTGCTGAACACGTCACTGCGTTCGGGATCGGCCGCGCTCTTGGCGAGGTCGTCCGAATAGGCATCGGCATCCGGGCCTGTGATTGCCAGTTTCTCAGCGGCCCATCTGCCGAGGAGCTTGTTGCGGATAATTGTCTTTTGCACATCGTTTGAACTGGTCATTCGAAATTCTCCGATTCCCGGCCGTTGAATGCGCCTCCTCATCAGGTTCAGTGGCCAAGAAGTTAGCAACACCGCTGCGCCGAGGACGAGGGGCCGCTCCCATTTGGGATAGCGGTCCCGTCGGATCGGCGAGGCCATCGCCGTGTTGGCCTGCAGCGGCCGTGCGACGTCAGCAGGTCAGGCCACGAGCGCACCTGCTGGCGCTACGTCGGGCGGGAGTTCTGAGGCAAGCACCATTCGCAGTGCGGCGCATACCCGGTCCGCATGCTTCGCGGACCTGAATGACAATCCCATCCGGCTGTTGGGGTGGGGCCAGCGGCATGGACTGCGCCGACGACGCCAAGGCGAGTGCGAAGGCAACGGCGAACAACCTGATCATTGTTACTCTCCTGTTGAAGTCGCCGAAAACAGAGTTGTTATTCTAGGGCGCGCATCAGCCCACATCTGGGCTCGGAGGTGCTTGATCCAGCCCGATGAGTGTAGCCCGCCGCGTTGGGTTGTACAAACGGCGTTCTGGCTGGAAAAACCTCGCCCTATGGCCTGCGCTCAGATCGAACCGGTCGGAGGCACGATCTGGAGAGTGCTGGCGAGGCAAGTACGAGTTGCTGATTGGATCGGCGACCTCTTTCACGTGCGTCCGCTTTCGGGCGGACGCCAGACGACCGCTATTGGCGCGCCCCGGTCAGGTCGGCCTAGTTTGATGAACGTCGGCTTCCGACCCCGACTCGGACATTGGCCGCGAGTCCGTGTTGCGACCGAGGCTGGCGCGACCAGGCCCTTCGCGTTCTCAAACGCGAGCGACAGAACGAAGGTGTCGCCCTGGTTCCGTGAACAATATCTCGGACGCGGTCGAATGCTCCACGCCTGATCTATCATGGCTCCAGCGGCTGAAGATCTGCAGCGAGCAAAGCGTCGACCGCCACCCGCAGTCTGCCCTCGGGATCGAGCATCCCTATGGGCCATGAATTCAAATGAAGTTCGAATGAGTGCTGCCATTGGAAGAGGCAATCGCTCACGGCCGGTATTGGCGGAAGGTTCGTCAGGCATTCGTGCGTTCACCGACGCAAGCGACACGCGCCGTTTCGTTTCGCGCGCCTCCCTGAGGCGAATGTGAGCTGGCATATGAACTTTGCCGAACCCGACATGTTTGCCGTCTCAGCGTTTTTCCGGTTGGGACAGCGATCTGCATCCAGTGATGTCGGGATCGAAAGCGGTGTTTCCTGGTTTTGATTTTCAGATTTGCTTAACCGTCGCACGAGCGTCACAGGGCGGCGCTATCGCAATCACATGAACACGAACGGCTTTCATTTGAACATCGGGATGGGCTCCGACGGGCGGCAAATGGCGATAGCCGAAATGCTGCGCAGCAGGGACTTCATCAGCGTCGAGGAGCTCGCGGCGCATTTCGCCGTCGCGACCCAGACCATACGTCGCGATCTGGTCGCGCTCTGCGATCAGGGCGTCGCCAGGCGGCGTCATGGCGGCATCGAGAGTCTCACCCGGAGCGGCAATCTCACATTCAAGGATCGGCGCGTACTGCACCGCGAAGCCAAGCAGAGCATCGCCGCCGCCGTCGCGAGCCGGGTCAGCGATGGCGAGTCGATTTCGCTGGGGATCGGCACCACCACACAGTTCGTCGCTGAGGCCCTGCTTTCGCACCGGCAGCTCAAGATCGTGACGAACAACCTGCCGCTCGCGGTGATGGTCGGGCAGAACTCGGATTTCTCGCTGGCGATCGCCGGCGGCGTGGTCCGCGGCGGCGATGTGGACGTCTGCGGCCCGACGGTCGACGGCTTCTTTGCCTCCTACAAGGTCGACATCGCGATCTTCGGCGTCGGCGGGATCGATGAGGACGGCGCGCTCCTCGACTTCTCGGAGGAAGAGGTGTGCGCGCGCGAAGCGATGCTGCGCAACTGCCGCAGATCCTACCTCGTTCTCGATTCATCGAAATTCACGCGCCCGGCCCATGTCCACGGCGGGCGCATCGACCAGGTCAGCGCGGTGTTCTGCGACGCCGAGCCGCCCGCGGCGATCCGGCTGATGCTGGACCAGTCCAACGTCCAGTTCGTCAGGAGTTCGGAGGCGGCCGTGAGGCCGTAGCCCAACCACAAGAGGCCGCGCCCGCGCAGGCGCGGCTCACCCATCAAAACCTGCTCTTCATGCATGCCCGCAGCGGACCCGCTGCCGGGAACGATCGACCGTTGCCTATTTCTGGAGACGAGCCATGGCTGACCAGCCCATTCTTTACGCCCATCGCGGCACCAACCCCTACACGGACAACGAGTATGACGCCTACAAATGGGCGTTCAAGTACGGGGCGGATTATGTCGAGACCGACTTCCGCCTGACCAAGGATGGGGCGCTGGTCAGCTATCACGACGATCTTCCCGGCGGCATCGCGAACATGACCTATGCCGAGGTCAAGGCTCTGGTCCCGGGCATCGTCACCCTGGAAGAGCTCATCACGCTGACGAAGCAGATGGAGATCGAGACGGGCCGCAAGCTCGGCATCCTGATCGAGACCAAGAGCTCCGGCTATTCGACCTATGACGCCCTGCTGTCGAAGCTCGTCGCGAACGACTTTGCGGACGCGGAACACATCGTCTTCCAGACTTTCGCGACGGACCATGAGGTTCTCCGCGACCTGATGGACAACAAGTACCATGTCGATTTCCCGCTGGTCTGGCTGACGGACGGGATCACCGACGCCTCGATCGCCAACGCCACGAACCCGAACGGCACGATGGGCGAGCTCGATGCGCTCGCGCCCCAGATGGCGCTGATCACGGCGGCGCAGGTCGCGGCGGCGCATGCGGCCGGCCTCGAGGTGAACGGCTGGACCGTCGCCGGCACCGAGGCCGACGTCCGCAACGCCCTCGAGCTGGGCGTGGACGGCATCATCAACGACAATACGCAGCTGGCCCGTCCCGCGCTCGAAAAGCTCCTCAACAACGCCACGGTCGCCTATGGCACCGATCAGGGCAGCGAGATCAACGGCAGCACCGGCAAGGACGTCGTCTACGCCATGTCCGGTGACGATATCGTCCGCGGCGGCGCCGACGACGACGTCCTCTATGGCGATGCCGGCAGCGACCTGCTCTTCGGCGGCGCCGGCAACGACACGCTCGTTGGCGGCTCGGGCCGCGACTATCTCGCAGGCGGCACGGGTTCCGACGTGCTCTCCGGGGGCGCCGGCAACGACGTCATCCTGGCGACCGGCGACCAGGTGGTCTTCCGCGCCGGCGACGGCATCGATCTGATCTCGCTCGACTCGACCAGCACGATCGTCTTCGACGGCATCACCCCGGCCAGCGTCAGCGTCATCCGCAACGGCAACAACCTGATCATCCGCTCCGGCAATGACGCGCTCGTCCTGCTCGACGGCGTCGATCCGGCACATCAGCCCGCTTCGATCACCACCGTCGACGGCTTCACGCTGACCGGCGCGCAGCTGGCCGCGCTTGCCGTGGAGGGCACCGATGCCGAGGTCGCGGCCGTGCTACCGGAACTCGAGAGCCTGCTGGACAACGCGCCGAGCCTCGCCATTCCTTCAACGGTCGCTGTCGGCACCGATCTCGTCGCCGAGGGCGATTTCCCGGAAGGCACGCTCTCCTATCAGATCCAGAGCGTCGAGACCGGCGCCGCCTATCGCCTGAGCTTCTCGTTGGCCGATCTGCCGACGGGCGATGATGGCGTGCGCGTGCTCTGGAATGGCCTGCTGATCTATCAGGGAACCCCGTCCGCGGCCGGCGACAACCTCCACTTCATGCTCTCCGGCGGGGCCGGTGACGGCTCGAACCAACTCGTCTTCGAGGGCGCGGGCGGAAGCTTCGCTGCCA
Source organism: Hyphomicrobiales bacterium (assembly GCA_900473415.1). GTDB lineage: Bacteria > Pseudomonadota > Alphaproteobacteria > Rhizobiales > Beijerinckiaceae > Allobosea. The sequence goes on along the minus strand of UCLR01000007.1, from coordinate 322,124 downwards.
CGCTCGACGATCTCCGTCTCGTTAAGATCGCCGACCCGGTGCTGCCGACGCCCGGCAACGTCGCGCCGGAGACCCCGGATGTCGATCTCGTCATCAGCCAGGACCTTCCGTTCAGCGGCAAGGTCGTCGCCACCGACGCCAATGGCGACGTGCTGACCTACCGCCTCGGCGATGGGCCGGCCCATGGCACGCTCGTCTTCAATGCGGACGGGACCTACAGGTATACACCGGCCGCCGGCTTCATCGGCGCCGACGCTTTCAGCTATCTGGTCAATGACGGGCATGGCGGCATCGTCGAGTCGGTCGTCAACTTCACCGTCGCCGAGGGCGTCCTTCTCGGCACCGATCTCATCATCAACGGCAGCTTCGAGGACATCAGCGAGTCCTCCGGCAACAACGGCGCCAGCGACTGGGGCTATCGGAACACGGATGGCCAGATCCTCGGCTGGACCAACGTCAACAACAAGCGCATCGAGCAGCACTACGACAATTATGGCGGCGTCCATGCCAAGGATGGCCGGATGTGGATCGACATGGACCATTCGCAGACGGGAACGACCGTCGACCGGATCGGCCAGTCGATCGTCGGCGTCGAGGCCGGCGCGACCTATCGGGTGAGCTTCTCACTCTCCGACTCCGACACCTTGCATGGCGATGACGGCGTGATCGTGCTTTGGAACGGCGAGGTCATCTTCGACGGCCTCGCGCCGCAGAACACGACGGGGAGCAATCCCGCCTGGCAGACCTTCTCCTTCGACGTGGTCGGCGGCTCCGGCAATGGTACGAACCGGCTGGAGTTCATCGACAAGGGCGTCACCGACTCCTGGGGCGCCGGCGCGGCGCTCGACGACGTCCACTTCGTCAAGACCGCCGACGTCCCAGTCGCCAACGCCGCTCCCGTCGCGGGCGACGATACCGGCCTCGCCACCGCTTACGGCACGGTGCTGACCATCGACCCGGCGCGGTTGCTCGGCAACGACACGGATGCGGATGCCGACACGCTGGCGATTCAGTCGGTTACCGCGGTTGCTGGGGGCACTGTCGGGCTCGACGCTCACGGCAACATCGTCTTCACGCCTGCGGCGGGCTTCTCCGGCGCGGCCTCGTTCACCTACACGGTCTTCGACGGTCGCGGCGGGACGGACAGCGCCAGCGTCGCGATCACGGTTGGCGCCAATCCGAACGTGGTGGCGATCGGCACCGACCTGATCATCAACGGCAGCTTCGAGGACCTCAGCCAGTCCGCCAACTACAATGGCGGCACCGATTGGGGCTACCGGAACACGGATGGCCAGATCCTCGGCTGGAACAACGTCAACTTCAACCGCATCGAGCAGCACCTGGACAATTATGGCGGCGTCCACGCCAAGGACGGCCGTTTCTGGATCGACATGGACGGTGCCGGCCAGTCGGCCCGCAACAGGATCGGCCACACGATCTCCCAGGCCGAAAACGGCGCGACTTATCGGGTGAGCTTCTCGCTCTCTGACTCCGATATCGACCGTCTCGACGATGGCATCACCGTGCTCTGGAATGGTGAGGTCATCTTCAACGGCCTGCCGCCGCAGACCGGTGCGAGCTGGGTGACGCTGAGCTTCGAAGTGAAGGGCGGTTCCGGCAACGGCTCGAACCGGCTGGAGTTCATGGACACCGGTGTCAAGGACTCCTGGGGCGCGGGCGTGGCGCTGGACGACGTCCACTTCATCAAGATCGCCAATGCTGGTGATACCCTGCCGGCGAACCATGCTCCGACCGCCGGGAACAGCCATGGCGCGGGTCTGGTCAACACCCTCGTCACCGGTCAGATCGCGGCGACGGATCAGGATGCCGGCACCTCACTGATCTATAGCCTCAAGCAGGGTCCGGCTCACGGCTCGGTCTTCGTCTATAGCGACGGCACCTATCGCTATACGCCGGCTACCGGCTACACCGGCGCCGACAGCTTCACCGTTCTGGTGAATGACGGGCGTGGTGGCACCGCCGAGGCCACGGTCGGCCTGACCATCAGCCCGCCGAACACTGCCCCTGTCGCTGCCGACGATACCGGCCTCGGGACGGCGTACGGCGCGGCGCTGACGATCGACCCGGCGACGCTACTCGCCAACGACAGCGACACCAACAGCGACATGCTGGCGATCCAGTCGGTCGCGGCCGGCATCGGCGGCACCGTCGCGCTCGACACCCACGGCAAGGTCGTCTTCACCCCGGCGGAAGGCTTTTCGGGCGAGGCGTCCTTCACCTACACAATCTCGGACGGTAAGGGCGGCACCGCGACCGCGACCGTCACGGTCACGGTCGCCCCCTATGTCCCGACCGGCACGCCGGGCGACGACGAGCTGGTTGGCACGACGGGCGACGATGTCATCCTCGCGGGTCTCGGCGACGATGTCGTGCTGGCCGGTGCCGGCAACGACACGGTCGAGGGCGGTGAGGGCGACGACGAGCTGCATGGCGAGGCCGGCGACGACCTGCTGAAGGGCGGCGCCGGTGACGACACGCTGCTCGGCGGCGCGGGCGACGATGTCCTCGTCGGCGGGGTCGGCGACGATGTGCTCGACGGTGGCGACGGCATCGACACGGCCGACTACTCCGACGACACGGCCGGCGTCATGGTCAACCTCGCCGAAGGCTTCGCCTCGGGCGCGGAGGCCGGCGAGGACGAGCTGAACTCGATCGAGACCGTGCTCGGTGGCGCGGGCGACGACGTGCTGATCGGCGATGCCGGCGACAACCGCTTCGTCGCCAGCGCCGGCCATGACCTGATCGACGGCGGCGCGGGCTTCGACACGCTCGACCTCTCGGCTGCGACCGGTCCGGTCAGCGTCGACTTCGCCGGCGGCAAGGCCTCGGGCGCGGGCATCGGCAGCAACAGCTTCGTCAACATCGAGAAGCTGTTGTTCGGCGCCGGCGACGATGTCGTCACCGGCGGCAATGGCGACGAGGTCCTCGACGGCGGGGCCGGCAACGACACGTTGAAGGGCGGCGCCGGCAACGACACGCTCGTCGGCGGTGAAGGCGACGACACGCTCGATGGCGGCTCGGGCGACGACATCGTCAATGGCGGCATCGGCAACGACACGATCAAGGCCGGCTCGGGCATCGACGCGATCGATGCCAGCGAAGGCAATGACGTGATCGACGCCGGCTCGGGTGACGACATCGTGCTCGGCGGCGCCGGCAACGACACGATCGAGGGCGGCTCGGGCGACGACCGCATTGTCGGCGGCGCGGGCGACGACATCCTGTCGGGCGGTTCGGGCCACGACGCCTTCGTCTTCGCGGCCGGCTTCGGCACGGACATCATCACCGACTTCCGCACCACGGGCTCAAGCTCGGACGTGCTCGAGTTCGGCGCGGACGTCTTCGCCGACTTCGCGACGGCGATGGAAGCGGCGACCCAGCTCGGCAACGACGTCGTCTTCACCATCGACGCCGACACCACGTTGACGCTGAAGGGCATCCAGCTCGCCAGCCTCGCCCAGGACGACTTCCGCTTCGTTTGAGCGTGAAGGCAAAGCAGGAAACGGCCGCCCGAAAGGGCGGCCGTTTTCGTTGACACCACTGCTCATCGGACGCCTAGCCCGGACGAACCAACGTAAGCGCGGGCCTTCCAGACGCCCGCTATGGACCGCTTCTGGCGGCTCGCCGCTAACATCCCAGTTAAGTCGGCAACTGTAACTGCCCGCGCTACGGGAATATCCACTTTCGGGCAACGGCCCAATGTCTGGTTCTGGCGCGATCCAGCCGATCTAGGAGGGGCGGCAAGCAGAGCGCCGCCGCCCCATGCTCCGTCGGCACGACGCGCCCGCCCATCAGGCGGTAGCCGGAATGGGTCAGATCCGGAATCGAAGCCATGCGGCGCAGTCGCCGGCGGGATCGTGCGACGAGTGGCGCGCCGCGATCCGACCCCGTGACATATCAGATCAACCACCGCAAATTTGGTATCATCCTACCATCGCAGCGCGGCCGTATGGACCGGCGCGTCCCACAGCTTGATCAGGCCGTCGTCCAACGCGGTGACAGTCAGCGAACAGCCCGCCATGTCGAGTGACGTGACATAGGATCCAACGAGCCCGCGCGCCATGACAAGGCCGTGCGCTGCCAACACGCGGTTTGCGGCATTGGCCATCAGGTAGAGCTCCATGGCGGGCGTGCCGCCGAAGCCGTTGACGAGCAGCAGGCAAGGCGTGGCGCTGGCTAGCGACAGGTCGCTGAGGATCGCGCCCATCATCTCGTCAGCGATGGCGTCGGCGGATGCGAGTTTCACACGTCGCCGGCCGGGCTCGCCGTGGATGCCGACGCCCATTTCCATCTCGTCCTCAGAGAGGATGAAGGTCGGCTTGCCAGCCGCGGGCACGGTGCAGGAGGTGAGCGCCACGCCCATCGAGCGGGTGCGCCTGTTGACTTCCTCGCCGAGGGTCTTCAGCGCGCTCAGTTCGCGCCCCTGCTCGGCAGCGGCGCCGACCATCTTCTCGACGATCAGCGTGCCTGCAACGCCGCGTCGGCCGGTCGACCAGGTCGACGCCGGAACGGCGACGTCGTCATCGATAACGACTGTGGCCACCGCGGTTTCGGCCATTTCGGCCGCCATCTCGAAATTCATCACGTCGCCCTCATAGTTCTTGACGATGAAGAGCGAGCCGGCCCCCGAGCCGACGGCGTTGGCCGCGGCGAGCATCTGATCCGGCGTCGGCGAGGTGAAGACTTGGCCTGGGCACGCGGCATCAAGCATGCCGACGCCGACGAAGCCGGCATGCAAGGGCTCGTGGCCGGAGCCGCCACCCGAGATCAGCGCGACCTTGCCGGGATTCAGCGTCTTGCGGCGAACGAAGGCCCCGCCTTCGCCCAGCGCCAGAATATCGCCATGGATAGCCTCCAGCCCCTGCAAGCTTTCCGACAGGATGTCGTCGACCGCATTGATCAGCTTCTTCATGGAATCCCTCCCGGCCTGTCGGTTTCTTCTTCGTCGGCGGCCGGGATCAGCGAGACCAGCCCGCGTGCAACCCCCAGCACGATATGATCAGCCCGCGCATTCAGGTCGGCGCTGCCGAAATCCGGCAGCTCGACCACGAGCTGGCGCATCGGCCGCGTGGCATCGACCACCTCGAGGCGGCCCGGATGGGCGGCACGATAAGCGTTCAGGAAGGCTTGCCGCTCCGGCGGCGCGAAATGGCAGACGTGGAAAATGGTTTCCAGATGTTGCAACGGCACCGGCGTGGCATAGGCGGGGCTGATGATCTGTGAAATGAAGCTGCGGTTCTTGCCGAGCGCCTCCGCCAGCCGCTGCCGTGTGCCGGAAGGGCGGTTCTCAATCACCGCACGCAGGATCGACTTGTAGACGGCAACAGGCGATTGCTCGGTCGAGGCGGTCTCGGAACTGGTCATGCGCCTTCGTCCGGCAGGGAGAGATCGACATTGCGGATGGCCTCCTTCGCGACGGCGAGCAGACCCGGCGATACCGATACGGTGCGGATTCCGGCCCGCAGCAGCGCCGGGATCGCCCGCGGATCGCCGCCGGCATCGCCGCAGAGGCTGACCTCACGGCCAATTGCTGCGCCATGGCGCGCGACATGGGAGATCATCGCGAGCACACCCGGATGCAGGACATCGGCATAGGCTGCGACCCCCGGCCCGTCCCGCGCCGCGGCCGTGGCGTATTGGGTCAGGTCGTTGGAGCCGATCGAAAAGAAGGCGGCGTCGAAACTCGCGACCGCCATCGCGGCAGCTGGAACCTCGACCATGATCCCGATCGCAGGCTTGGCATGGGGCAGGCCTTCGGCAGCGAGTTCCGTCAGCACGGCGTCGAGCAGCACCCGGGCCTGCTCCAGCTCCTGCGCTGTCGTGACCATAGGCAGCATCACCTTAAGCGGGCCGATGGCGGCGGCGCGCGCCAGTGCCCGCAACTGCACGCGGAAGACGTCGGGATGGCGTAGGGACAGCCTGATGCCGCGCAAGCCCAGGAAGGGGTTGGTTTCGCCAGCGAGCGTGTATCCGGCAATGGGCTTGTCGCCGCCGGCATCGAGCGTGCGGATCGTGACCGGTCGGCCCGCCGCCCAGCGGAGCAGGCCGGCATAGGCTTCGAACTGCGTCGCCTCGTCGCGCAGGGCCAGCTCGACGAGAAACTCCGTGCGGGTCAGGCCGATTCCGTCGCAGGTCTCGGGTCCGAGGCCGGCGACGTCGGCCAGGCTGGCGACATTGACCATGACCGCGATTCGCGTGCCGTCGCCGGTTGACGCTGGCTGCGACTTTCGCAGCTCCGCCTGCTCATGCAGGCGACCAAGCTCGCCAGCGCGTCGCCGCGCACGCTCGATGCTCTCATGCGACGGGCCCGTCAGGACGAGACCGGCCACGCCATCGACAACGACCGTGCCGGATATGGCCTCCCATTCGGAGCCAATGCCGACCACCATCGGCACGCTTCGTCCGCGGGCCAGCATGGCGACATGGCTGGTCGGGCTGCCGGCCCCGAGCACGATGCCGCCGCCTCGGGACCAGTCGATGCCGAGGAAAGCGGAGGGCGGCAGATCCAGCGCCAGGATGACGGCACCTGGCGGCACTGTCGTCGGTTCCGGCAGATCGAATAGCTGCCGCAGGACGCGGTCGCGGATATCCGTGAGATCGACGGCACGGGCCCGGAAATAAGCATCCTCGGAGGCTTCGTAACCTGCGATCTCCTCTGCCATTGCCTGCCGCCAGGCAATGTCCGCCGCTGCGCCACCTTCAATCGCGGTGTACGCGCCATCGGTCAGGGCGTCGTCCTCGAGCAGCGCAGCCTGAAAGCCGACGATATCGGCGGCCTCGCCTTCAAGGCTTCCGGCCAACGCTGTGACGGCCTCCAGAGACGCCAAGACAGCATCGGCCAGTGCCTGCTTCTCTCCGGCGACCGTCCCCTTCGCGCGCCGCATTTCGCCGAGCGCACGAAACGTCACTGCCGGCCCGAAAGCGAGCCCGGTAGAGGCGGCGAGGCCGGACAGGCGCCGTTCCATCGCAGCTCACTCCTCATCGAATTTTCGCGCGACGATATCGACCAATGCAGTGATCGCGGCAGATGCATCCTCACCGCTGGCCTTGAAATGCAGCACCTCGCCCTGGGACGCCTTGACGCGCATGATCTTCACAGGGCTCTTGGCGTCGGTCCACGGACCGGTGGCGCTGGTCGCCACCTCGATCCGTGAGGTGAAGCGCTTGGCCAGCTGGGTGAGCTTCACCGAAGGGCGGGCATGGAGCCCGACCTTGTTGATGAGCTGAGCCTTGGCCGTCACCTCCTGCATTCCAACGATCCTCTCACTGCGGTGCCTCGATCTATCGTTCATGCCGAAATCAGTTCTTCTGCCGTCGCCTGCACCACTGCCAGGGGCGAACCTCCAGAGGCTTCGGTCGCCGCCATCACGGCGCCTTCGACGATCGGTGCATTGCAGATGACGATGCGATCGCGCCGCTCCTCCGGCATCATTTCCACTGCCATCTCGCTGTTGGTCTCGGCCCCGCCGAGATCGACCAGGATGGCAACGCCGGCTTCCGACCACGCCTTGTCGATGGCCGCCATGATGGCGGCGACATCCGTGCCCAGCCCGCCCTCGGCATTGCCGCCGGCCGCGGCGAGCGGGACGTTGTCGCCGACCATCTGGCGAACCATGTCGGCGGCGCCTTCGGCGATCTTGGCCGAATGCGAGACGATGACGATGCCGACGTTCGTGTTGGCTGGCATGGTTCAGGCTCCGATGGCGTTGCAGATTGCCGTGGCGAGCAGCGCTGACGAGCGCGCGCCGGGGTCCATGTGGCCGATCGAGCGCTCGCCCAGGAACGAGGCGCGCCCACGGATGGCCTTGAGGGGTATCGTGGCGACCGCCGCTTCGTCAGCGACTGCCGGCAGGCGCGAGGTCAGATCAGCGCCGCCATCGGCGAGTGCCACCTGCAGGGGGGCGAGCACGTCGAGCATGGTCTTCTGGCCCATATCCGACTTGCCCCGCGCCTTCACGGCCTCGATCGCGGCGGCCAGGGCGCGTGCCACATCCGCAATCGTCGGTTCGGGCGGAAGCTCCTTGCCGAGCGTCATGAACAAGGTGCCGTAGAGCGGGCCGGAGGCGCCGCCGACCTTCATGACCAGGGTCGTGCCGATCGTCTTCAGCGCGTCCGGCAGGGGCTTGGCGCTGATCGCATCCGCTTCCGCCAGCACCGCCTCGAAACCGCGCTTCATATTGAGGCCGTGATCACCGTCGCCGATCGCCTGGTCGAGCGTCGTGAGCTCCTCGGCATGCGACACGACTGCCTCGGTCATGGCCGCGATCAGCCTTTGCTTGAGCGCCTCATCCATGCTTCACCTCACCCGCTGGCCATCGGCGGCGAAGAACAGGGGCTTGTGCAGGCTGACAGCCACCTCGTCGCCAACGCCAAGTCCTTCGTCCGGATCGACCAAGCTGACGATCTGCTGCCGGTTTACGTCGATATGCAGGTGATTCTGGTCGCCGAGCCGCTCGATCCAGTCCACCTTGCCCGTCACCGCGCCGTTCTGCCCCTTGGCGATGGCGAGGTGTTCAGTGCGTACGCCGATGGTCGCCGCGGCAGCCGGCGCCTCCAGCGTGGGGAAGAGCGCGCGCGGCAGCAGGTTGATGCCAGGGCTGCCGAGACGGGTGGCGACATAGATGTCGGCCGGGTCCTCGTAAATGCTGCGCGGCGTGCCGATCTGCACGAGACGGCCCCTGTTGATCACCCCGATACGCGTTGCCAACGTCATTGCTTCGGTCTGGTCGTGGGTGACGTAGAGCATCGTCGCACCGAGATCCTGCTGGATGTGCTTCAGCTCGATGCGCAGCTCCGAGCGCAGCTTGGCGTCGAGCGAGGAGAGCGGTTCGTCCATCAAGTAGACCGCGGGGCGACGCACCAGCGCCCTGCCGATCGCGACGCGCTGCATCTGGCCGCCCGAGAGCTGCGTCGCGCGGTTCTGCAGCTTGTCCTCGATCCGGAGCAGCCGCGCGACCTCGCCCACGGCGCGCCTGATCTCATCCTCGGGTGTGCGCCGCGTCGGCGAGCGCAATGGAAAGGCAAGATTGTCGAAGACGCTCAGGTGCGGATAGAGCGAGTATTGCTGGAACACGAAGGTGACGTCGCGAGCGGCCGGCGGCAGGCCCGTGACATCGACGCCGCCGATGAAGACCCGGCCGTCATCGGGCGTCTCCAGACCGGCGACGAGGCGCAGGCTCGTCGTCTTGCCCGCGCCCGTTGGTCCCAGCAGCACGACAAATTCGCCGTTGGCGATGGTCAGCGATAGATCGGTCACGGCCTGAACCGGGCCGAACCGCTTCGAGACTTGGGCCAGCGTGATCTCAGCCATGGCCGCGCCTCGTCATGTTGGCATCGTGCAGGGCGGATCGGATCGTCTTGCCCGTGGCCGCATCGAACAACGACAACCGCTCCGGCTTGAAGGAGAGGCTGACCCGGTCTCCCGCGATGGCCCGGACATGGGCCGGCAGACGCGCCTTGAGCATGCCGTGGGGGGTGGTGACCGTGACGATCTGGTTCGTGCCGAGATACTCCGCACCAAAGATTTCGCCAGGGAGCCCGCCTCCCGTCCTGCCCGGATCGCCAATGGCGATCTGTTCTGGCCGCACGCCCAGCGCCAACGGCCCCGGCGCGCGGCTCTCGCGCAGCTTGGGCAGGCTGATCGCCACTGCGTCGATGGTGACCGAGCTTGAGCCCGCGATGGCCGCGCCCTCGAAGCGGATGAAGTTCATCGCCGGTGAGCCGATGAAATCCCCGACGAACATCGAATTCGGACGGTCGTAGATTTCCTGCGGCGAGCCGAGCTGTTCGATCACGCCGTCATTCATCACCGCGATCTTGTCGGCCATCGACATCGCTTCGAGCTGGTCATGGGTGACGTACACGGTTGTCGCCTTCAGCCGGTCGTGCAGCGCCCTGAGCTCGCCGCACATCAGATGGCGGAACTCCGCGTCGAGCGCCCCTAACGGCTCGTCCATCATGAAGGCCTTCGGCTCGCGCACGATGGCGCGCCCGAGCGCGACCCGCTGCCGGTCCCCGCCAGAGAGGCCCGAGACCGGCTTGTCGAGGAGATGCACGATGCGCAGCACCCGCGCTGCTTCCTCGACCCGCCGCCTCGTTTCCGCCCTCGGAACGCCCATCGAGACCAGCGGAAAGGCGATGTTCTTGCGCACGTTCATGTGCGGGTAGAGCGCGAAGAGCTGGAAGACCATGGCGATGTCGCGCTCTCTCGCGCGCTTGAACGTGACGTCCTCGCCATCGAGCCGGATGCTGCCGGAGGATGGCAGCTCGAGGCCTGCGACCATGCGCAGCGTCGTGGTCTTGCCGCAGCCCGAAGGCCCGAGCAGGCAGAAGAAATCGCCGTCATCGACAGTGAAACTCGTATCGCGCACGGCCGTGAAGGAGCCGAACCGCTTCACCAGATTGTCGACCCGGATCTCGGCCATGACTCACTCCGGAAACTTGCTGACGAAGGTGAACATGACGACGCCGACCAGCGTGGTGACGAAGGAATAGCCGTAGAGCGTCAGCGAGAATGGCTGCAGCAGCATCAGCACGCCGGCGGCGATCAGCGCTGTCGCCAGCGTCTCCATCGGCCCGCGCCGCAGCGCCTTCGGCCAGCGCGATACCGGCTCAGGTTCAGGCTCCCGAGGGTGAGCTGCGTGCAGATTCATTTGCGCACCGCCCCAAAAGTGATGCCGCGCAGCAGGTGCTTGCGCAGGAGCACAGTGAAAATCAGGATCGGGATCAGGAACAGCGTCGTTCCGGCCGCCACCGCCGGCCAGTCCTGCCCGCCCTCGCCGATGATGATCGGGATGAAGGGTGGCGCGGTCTGGGCGGTGCCGGAGGTGAGCAGCACGGCGAAGGCGTATTCATTCCAGGCGAAGATCAGGCAGAAGATCGCGGTTGCGACGATGCCGGTCGTGGCCTGCGGCAGCACGACCTTGCGGAAGGCCTGGAGCCGCGTGTAGCCGTCGATCATCGCCGCTTCCTCGTATTCGCGCGGGATCTCGTCGATGAAGCCCTTGAGCAGCCAGACCGCCAAGGAGACGTTGACCGAGGTGTAGAGCAGGATCATGCCGAGCCGCGTGTCGGAGAGGCCGAGCTCGCGGTACATCAGGAAGATCGGGATCGCGACGGCGATCGGCGGCATCATCCGCGTCGACAGGATGAAGAACAAAAGATCGTCCTTCATCGGCACCTTGAAGCGCGAGAAGGCATAGGCCGCGCAGGTCCCGAGCCCAACGGAAAGCAGGGTCGAGCCGAAGGCGATGATCAGCGAATTGAGGAAGCGCGGCACATAGTTGGAGGGACCGACGACGACCATGCTGCGAGAGCGCGTGATCTCTTCGCAGGCCGAGTTTGCCGGCGGAAGCGAGGCGAGATAGTCCGCAGTCTGGCGCGAGCGCGTGTTGAACAGGTTGCAGTAGCCTTCGATCGAGGGCTCGAAATGCACGAACGGCACGACCTTCGGTGGGTAAGAGATCGAGTCCGGCGGCGTCTTGATGCTGGTCAGGCCGATCCAGAGCAGCGGCACGAGCGCGACCAGCGCGTAGAGCACCACGATCGCGCCGGCGAGCAGCTTGACCCGGCCGCTTGGGGCTACGACCGAATGGGCGGTGGAGAGGGCGCCGCTCATCGTGCCTTCACCTTGTTCAAGGCCTTCACATAGATGTTCGCCAGGCCAAACACGGCGACGAACAGGATGATCGCCAGGGCGGAGGAATAGCCGGTGCGCCAAGCCTCGAAGGCGGCGCGCTTGAGCGTGATCGAGGCAAGCTCGGTGGTCGACCCCGGCCCGCCCGAGGTCAGCAGATTGACCATGTCGAACATCTTGAAGTTCTCGATGCCGCGGAACAGCACCGCCAGCATGATGAAGGGCAGGCACATCGGCAGCGTGATCGAGATGAACTGCCGCCAGTTGCTGGCCCGGTCGACTTCGGCTGCCTCGTAGATGTAGTCGGGAATGGAGCGCAGGCCGGCGAGGCAGATCAGCATCACATAGGGCGTCCACATCCAGGTATCGACGATGATGATCGCCCAGGGGCTCAAGGTGACGTCACCGAGCATCTGGAAGGAGGACGGCGCGAGCCCCGTGAAGAACGAGACCACGTAGTTGAAAAGGCCGATCTGCGGCTGGTACAGGAAGGTCCAGAAATTGCCGACCACCGCCGGCGACAGCATCATCGGGATCAGGATCAGCGTGGTCCAGAAGCCGTGGCCGCGGAACTTGCGGTCGATCAGATAGGCCAGCGCAAAGCCGATGACGGTCTGCAGCAGGATCGTCCAGAAGACGAAATGCGCGGTCGCCTGCATGCGCTGCCAGATCTCCGGATCCGACAGGATGGTCTGGTAGTGGTCGAGCCCGACATTGCGCAGCGGCGCATTGGGGCGGTTGGCGCGGTAGTTGGTGAAGGAGAGCTGGATCGTCCAGATCAGCGGGAACAGGTTGATCGCGAGCAGCAGGATCATCGTCGGCGCGATGAAAAGCCAGGCGATCGCCTTGTCGGAGAGGCCCCGGACCCGATGCTCGATCGGGGTATAGGCTGCGCGCATCGCTGTCGCGCTCCTGATGCCGGTGATGTCGCTCGCATTCATGACTCAGCACCGTTCAAAGGGAAAGTCGGGGGCTGGCTGCGCCTGCACCGATAAGGCGCAGCCCTGGTTCAGCTCAGGCGAAAGCCGGCCGCGTCAGAACTTGCCGTCTTCCTTGAAGACCTTGGTCCAGTCCTGGATCAGCAGGTCGAGCGCCTGCTTGGCAGTACCCTTGTCAGCGACCACATAGTCGTGGATGCGCGCTTGCTCCGCCTGCATCAGCTGCGCGTAGGAAGGTTCGGCCCAGAAATCGACCACCTCGCCCATGGCGACGAGGAAGTCTGCGGCGAAGGGCGCCGATTTCGGGAAATTCGCATCGTTCAGCACGCCCTTGTGGCAGGTATAGCCGCCGAGTTCCCACCACTTCTTCTGGACGTCGAGCGAGGCGAACCATTTGATGTAGGACAGCGCCTCGGCCTGGTTGGCCGAGTATGACACGACGGAGAGGCCCTGGCCGCCGAGCTGCGAGCCCTTCCCCTTCTCGGGCGGGTTGACGAAGAAGCCGATCCTGTCGCCGCCGACATTCGGGTCCTTGTACAGACCGGGGAAGAAGGCAAACCAATTCATCTGCAGGGCCGCTTGACCCGATTTGAAGGCGTCGAGCCCCTCCTGCATATAGGCGTTCGAATAACCTGGCGGTGTGCAGCACTTGTACAGCGCCTTGTAGAACTCGAGCCCCTTCACCGCGTCGTCCGAATTGACGAAGCCGTTCATGGCGTAGGGTTTTTTTGGATCCTGATATTTGAAGCCGAAGGGATAGAGAGCGTTGGCGACGCCCATGGTGATGCCTTCCGAGCCGCGCTCGGTGAAGATCGCCGCGCCATAGACCTTCTTCCCGTCAATGTCCCGCCCCTGGAAGAATTCGGCAATCTCCTTCAGTTCACTCTGTGTCTTGGGCGCGGCGAGATCGCGATTGTACTTGGCCTTGAATTCAGCCTGCAGCGCCGGGCGCGAGAACCAGTCCTTGCGATAGGTCCAGCCGAGCGCGTCCCCCATCGCCGGCAGGGCCCAGTAATTCGGGCTGTTCTTCGGCCATTCGGCATAGCCGGTGACGGTCGCCGGCATGAAATCGTCGATCTTGATGCCTTCCTTGGCGAAGAAGTCGTTCAGCTTCACATAGTGCTTGTTCTCAGCCGAGCCGCCGATCCACTGCGAGTCGCCGATGATCAGGTCGCAGAGCTTGCCCTTGGAATTGAGCTCGTTGAGCATCCGGTCGGCAAAGTTGGGCCAGGGCACGAACTCGAACTTCATGCCGATGTTGGTCTTCGCGGTGAAATCCTTGGAGAGTTCCACCAGCGCATTGGCTGGGTCCCAGGCCGCCCAGCAGAGAGTGAGCGTCTTGCCCTGAGCCTGAGCGGTTGTCGCACCGAGCGCGGCGCTCCCGACCATCGTCGCGGCAAGCAGGCACGTCCTGATCGTATTCATGGCTGTCCCTCCCTTGGCATGCCGTCACCAGCCGTCATTGGGGTGACGGGTGAACCTGCGCGACCGCGAAGGGCACAGCCAAAAAAGGGGGGGCACGGCCGACGCGGGACGTTTCCTCACGCCGCCCCGGAACTCACCGTCCAGGTTCAGCGATTTGTTTAGTGAACAACCATTCACTAAACATGTCAAGTAACGAAGACGGCCGATCACATACCGCAATGCGGCGTTCTGCGCCGCAATGCGCAAGTTTAGTGAGTTCGCGAGTATCGTTGGCCGTCAGGTCAGCGAAAGCCGTCAACTCGAGCTTGCGACTCAATCATATGATGATATGATCATCATATGGTGCGGCCAGCGAACTTTCACACCCATCTCGTCGACCAACTCGGCCGCCTGATTGTTTCGGGACAGATCGGCGTTGACGGGACGCTGCCGCGGGAGGATGAGCTCGTTGCGCGCTTCGTCGTCAGCCGTACGGTGATCCGAGAGGCGACCAAGACGCTGCAGGCGCTCGGGCTGATAACGACAGGCCCGCGGGTCGGCTCACGGATCCAGCCGCTCTCGTCCTGGCGACTGCTGGATCCGCTGGTGATGGACTGGATCACTGATGCCGACATGGCGAGTGGGCTCGAACGCGACCTGCTCGAGCTGCGTGGCATGATCGAGCCGGCAGCTGCCAGCTTCGCTGCCGAGCGCGGTTCCGATGCCCAGATTGCCGCCATCACCACGGCGCTTGAAACGATGGTGAGCGCGCCGAGCAAAGCTGAGCACGAAGCGGCCGACTTTCGCTTTCATGAGGCGATCCTGGAAGCCTCCGGCAACATCCTGCTGCTGCAGCTCAAGCCGATCCTGCACGCCGTTCTGAAGGCGTCGTTCCGCCTGTCGATGCATGATCATGAGCGCGCTCTGGCATCGATCGCGATCCATCGCCGAGTCGCCGACGCTATTGCGGCGCGCCAGCCCGCCGAGGCTCGTGCCCGGATGGTCGATCTGCTGCAGGTCGCCCAGGAAGACATTCATCAAGGTCCGCCTCGCCTCGTCCCGGCAGGCCGCTCGCGTCCCACAACGAAAAAAACACAGGAAACGCCCGATGCTCGCAATCGCCGAAAGATGGATCCTGCGAGGACTTGAAGCCGTCCTTGTCATCCTGCTCGCCGGGATGGTCGTAATGGTCTTCGGCAACGTGGTCCTGCGCTACGCCCTGAACTCGGGCATCGATCTGTCCGAGGAGCTGTCGCGCTACTTCTTCGTCTGGCTGACCTATATCGGCGCCGTCGTGGTGATGCGCGAGAATGGCCATCTCGGCGTCGACACGCTGGTCGGCGCGATCGGTCGGCGTGGCCGGCTGGTCTGCATGATAATCAGTGACGTCATCATCCTGGCTTGCTGCGTCATGCTGCTGGACGGCACCTGGAGGCAGCACGAGATCAACGCAACCGCGGTCGCGCCGGTCACCGGGCTCAGCATGAGCTACGTCTACGGCGTGCTGTACTTCGCCGGGCTTGGCATCGGTTTCATCACATTGGCCCGGCTGGTCCGTGCCCTGACAGGGCGGCTCGGTCCCTACGAGCTGGCCGAATTCGCCGGCGACTACAGCGGCAATCCTTCGCATGATCTGAAGGGCCACCTCGAATGACCGTCGCCGTCTTCCTCTTCTCGCTCTGCGGAGCGATGGCGATCGGCATGCCGATCGCTTTTGCGCTGATCGTCTGTGCGGTCGCACTGATGCTCTGGCTCGGCGTGTTCGACACGCAGATCATCGCGCAGAACATGATCGTCGGCGCGGATTCGTTCCAGCTGCTGGCGATCCCGTTCTTCCTGCTGGCCGGTGAGCTGATGAACGCCGGCGGCCTGTCGAAGCGCATCGTCAACTTCGCGCTCTCGCTGGTCGGCCACCTGCATGGCGGTCTCGGCTATGTCGCAATCTTCGCCTCGATCATCATGGCCTCGCTCTCCGGTTCGGCCGCGGCCGATACCGCGGCGCTGGCCTCGATCCTGCTGCCGATGATGCGCCAGGCCGGTTACGATACCGGGCGCTCTGCCGGCCTGATCGCCTCGGGCGGCATCATCGCGCCGATCATTCCGCCGTCGATCGGCTTCATCGTCTTCGGCGTCGCCGCCAATCTCTCGATCACCAGGCTCTTCCTCGCGGGCGTCGTTCCGGGCTTGCTCATCGGCGTGTCGCTGGTGATCGCGTGGTTCATCGTCTGCCGCCATGACAAGATCACGGTCCTGCCCCGGCGCAGCGGCGCCGAGCGCCTGAAGGCGACCTGGGACGGCTCGCTGGCGCTGCTGATGCCGATCGCGATCCTCGGCGGCATCCGCTTCGGCATCGTCACGCCGACAGAGGCGGCCGTCGTCGCGACCGTGTATGCTCTCGTGGTCGGCATGTTCGTCTATCGCGAGTTGAAACCGGCCGACCTCTACAAGGTCACGCTGATGGCGGCGAAGACGACCAGCGCTGTGATGCTGCTTGTCGCAGCCGCGGTCGTCTCGGCCTGGCTCATCACTCAGGCCAATATCCCGGCCGAACTGTCGAGCCTGCTCGAGCCCTTCATGGGCAACAAGACGATGCTGATGATCGTGATCATGCTGCTCGTCATGGTGGTCGGCACCGCGCTCGACTTCACCCCGACCGTGCTGATCCTGACGCCGGTTTTGATGCCGGTTATCAAGCAGGCTGGCATCGATCCGATCTATTTCGGCGTGCTCTTCATCATCAACAATGCGATCGGCCTGATCACGCCGCCGGTCGGCATCGTGCTGAACGTCGTCTGCGGCGTGGCGCGCATTCCGATGACGCTGGTCATCCGCGGTGTCTGGCCTTTCCTGGTCGCCCAGACGGCCGCGATGTTCCTGCTGATCCTGTTCCCCCAGCTCGTGACCGTTCCACTCGCCTGGCTGAGCGGTCGTTGAAACAACAATCCAGGCAAACAGGGAGAAAACTCATGCTCAGCTCGCGTCTCGTCTCGATCCTGGCCGGCGTCGCGCTCGCCACGCTCGCGGGTTCCGCCCAGGCCCAGATCAAGGAGCGCAACATCCGCGTCTCCAACGGCATCAACGAGGACCACCCGGTCGGCAACGGTGTCGCCAAGATGCGCGCCTGCATGGCCGAAAAGTCCGGCGGCAAGCTGAAGCTTCAGGGCTTCTGGGGTGGTGCGCTCGGCGGCGACCTGCAGGCGACGCAGGCGCTGCGAGCAGGCACGCAAGAGATGGTGATCACCTCCTCATCCCCGCTCGTCGGCATCATGCCGGCCCTCGGGGTCTTCGATCTGCCCTTCCTCTTCACCAACGAAAAGGAAGCTGATGCGGTGCTCGACGGCACCTTCGGCAAATACATCTCCGACCAGTTGCCGAACTTCGGCGTCGTCAACCTGTCCTATTGGGAGAACGGCTTCCGAAACCTGACCAATTCGAAGCGTGCGGTCGCCAAGGCCGAGGAGCTGACCGGCCTCAAGGTCCGCGTGATGCAGAACAACATCTTCCTCGATAGCTTCAAGAGCATGGGCGCCAACGCCACGCCAATGGCCTTCGGCGAGGTCTTCGCGGCGCTCGAGACCCATGCCATCGATGGCCAGGAGAATCCGCTCGTCACCATCGACACCTCCAAGCTCTACGAGGTGCAGAAATACCTGACGATGACGCGCCACGCCTACACGCCCTTCCTGGTGCTCTACTCCAAGAAGCTCTGGGACCAGCTTTCGGCGGAGGAACAGGCAATCCTGACCGACTGCGCGACGGCGGGCCGCGACGAGGAGCGTCGCGTCTCGCGTGAGCTCAATGACAAGTCGATGGTAAACCTCAAGAAGCAGGGCATGCAGGTTTCGGAGGTTTCCGCCGACGAGCTCGCCAAGATGCGCGAGGCTACGGCTGCGGTCTACCAGCGCCACGAAGCCTCAATCGGCAAAGACACGATCGAGCGCCTCAAGGCTGAGCTCGCCAAGATCCGCGGTTCCAACTGAGGCTTCTCGACTGCAGCCGGCGGCCGCTCGCGCGGTGCCGGCTCGCAGCTCCCGCCCTTTTCGTCCCGGCGTCAGCGACACGCCGACCCGTCCTTCCGAGGCCTGCCATGAAGATCACTGCCGTCGAGACCCTCCGCCTGACCGAGTTCGCCAATATCATCTGGGTGCGGCTCCATACCGACGAAGGCCCGGTCGGCCTGGGCGAGACCTTCATGGGAGCAGAGGCGGTCGAGGCCTATCTGCACGAGACCGTCGCACCGAAGCTGCTCGGCAAGGATCCGCTGCAGATCGAAGCGCGTAATGCCAGCCTGAACAATTATCTCGGCTGGCGTGGCTCGGGTGTCGAGACGCGTGGCAACTCCGCTGTCGATATCGCGCTCTGGGATATCTACGGCAAGGCCATCGGCCAGCCCGTCTCGGTCGCACTCGGCGGCAAGGCTCGTGACACGATCCGTACCTACAACACCTGTGCGGGCTACAAGTACATCCGTGATTCCCGCTCGCAATCGGTCGCCAACTGGCACGTTGGCGAACAAGGCGGCCCCTACGAGGATCTCGAAGGCTTCCTCTACCGTGCCGATGAGCTCGCCCACTCCCTGCTCGAGCAGGGCATCACGGGCATGAAGATCTGGCCTTTCGACATCGCAGCCGAGCGCACGGCCGGCTGGGACATCTCACCCCAGGAGCTGAACACCGCACTCGAGCCCTTCCGAAAGATCAGGAAGGCCGTCGGCGACAAGATGGATATCATGGTCGAGTTCCACTCGCTGTGGAGCCTACCCATGGCAAAGAAACTGGCCGAGCGCCTGGCCGAGTTCGGCACCTACTGGCACGAGGACCCGTTCCGCCTCGACAACGTCCATGACCTCGCCGAATACGCGCGGCACTCGAAGGCTTGGGTCTGCGCGTCCGAGACGCTGGCTTACACCCACTCCTTCCGCGATTATCTGGAATCCGGCGCGGCGGGCGTCGTCATGCTCGACCTGTCGTGGTGCGGCGGTCTTTCCGAAGCCCGCAAAATCGCCGGCATGGCCGAGGCGTGGCATACGCCCGTCGCGCCGCATGACTGCACCGGGCCCGTCGTTTACGCGGCCTCGTGCCATTTCTCGATGCACGCCCGGAATGCGCTCATCCAGGAATCGGTGCGTGCCTTCTACACCGGCTGGTACACCGAGCTCGTGACCGAATTGCCGAAGGCCGAGAACGGGATGATCACGATCTCAGACGCGCCGGGCCTCGGTTTGGAACTGCTGCCCGGTCTCGAGAAACGCGCGGATGCAGTCGTCCGTTTCAGCCGTCTCTAAGACGGTCAATGTTGCCGACGTCCGATGGACATTCCCACCCACGCCGTTTTTCGGGCGGTGGCAGAGAGCAGCACGCACGAAGGCATCGGCTATGCACCTGGGGTTCCAGGCCTGAAGGGGCGCTTGATTCAGCGCTTGGATACCTATGGCCGATGCCTTCGTGGGATGTCGCATCCTGGATGACTCTAGCAAATGTTAGGGAAGGCCGCGCTCCGGTCGCGCCAGGAGCGGACTTTGGCCAGTCGTCTGGAAGCAGACATTGCCAATCGTCCGGCCCTCGTTCCGTTCCCGACCCACTAATCGACGTTGGATTGCGGAAAAGACGACGCATCGCGATGGCCGCTCGCGATCTTTGAGCGCGAGTGGGCGGCCCTTCACATACGGTGCCGGAGCTCATGACGAGCCTAGAACCGCGCTACGAAGCGGCGGCGGTCACGATCCCGCTGTGGCGTGCGATCACCCTGCCCCGCCGGACGACGGTCCGGTCAGCCGAGCGGGATACGATCGCGTCGGCGAGCGTCTCTCCCGTCAGGAGAACGAGGTCGCCTCGTGCGCCTTCATGCAGCCCGTAATCTGCGATCCCCAGGGCCCGCGCCCCGCCGAAAGTGCAACTGTCGAGTGCCAGTTCGAGGTCATCGTCGCGGCGAAAGCCGTTGCGCTGGGCGAGCAGCATCGCACGTTCCAGCATGTCGGCGTTGTTGAACGGGCCCCAGGTGTCGCGGACGCCGTCCGAGCCGGAACAGACGATGACGCCGAGCGAGCTCAGCAGGGCAAGGCTCGGGCACGCCCTGGCAAGGGGCGCCGTCGTCATGATCGCGACCTGCTCGCGCGCCAGCATTTCACCGAGACGCCCGGCATAAGCCGGCCCGATATCGCCGAGGCAGAAGGCGTGGCTGATCATCACGCGCCCCTGGAGGCCAAGCGCCCGCGTGCGTTCCAGGATCAGCTCGATGCTGAAAGCGCCGAGCTCTCCGGGCTCATGCAGATGAATGTCGACCGGTTTCGCCGAACGCTCTGCAAGACCGAATGTCATGGCCAGGCTGCCGCGCGGGTCACGGTCGATCTGGCTGGGGTCGAGGCCGCCGACGATATCCGCGCCAATGCGCAGGGCCTCCTCCATCAGTTCAAGCGTGCCAGGTCGCGAGAGCAGGCCGGCCTGCGGGAAGGCTACCGTCTGGACCTCGATTGTCCCGCGGCATGCACTCCGTGATCTGAGAACACCCTCCAGCGGCGACAGCCCGACATCGGTGTCGATCGCGACATGGCCGCGAAGCAGGGTCGAGCCCAGTTCCGCAGAGCGGACAAGCTGGCGCGTCGACTGCAGCTCCGGATCGATCCCCCGCCGGCGCAACTCATCCTTCTCGGCCTGGATCCTGTCGGCCAGGTTCGGGCCGACCTCGTTTCGAAACCAGGGCAGCCCGAGCAGGGAATAGCCGAGATGCGTATGGGCTTCGACGAGCCCGGGGATGGCGATCCTGCCGCGGCCCTCCTCCACGGCGCTCCCTTCGGGCGCCGCAAGGTCGTCGCCCGTCGCGGCGATCCTGCCGTCCCGGATCAGGATGTCCTGCGGCGGCGAGAGAGGCAGCCCCCGTCCGCGCCAGAGGCGGATATGCCTGATAAGCAGCGAACCCATCGCAGCGGCCTGCATCCTTAAGCTCCGTCGACAGCAGGCGCGCCGCTTTTCGCGGCCAGGAAGCGCCCCTCCCACCAGGAGAAGACGATATCACGCAGTGCAGCCCCGTCGTCGTCGCCGTGAACGGCGTGGCGCAGCGCCTCGAAGCGCGCGACGTCCTCCTCCGTCAAATCGACCTCGAGATGGACCTGCTGCAACGGGACATTGGTGAATTCCGGTTTGTAGGCCGGGTCGCGGCTCAGCGCCCGGTCGGCCTTGATCGTCGGATTCCTGAAATCGCGCGGCGTGCGCTGGCTGGCCAGGACCGGCGTGCGCGGCACACGTGCGCGGTCCTCCTCCGTCGATTCGAGGATGATCACCTCAACCGGCTTCAGCGCAAAATTGCTCGTGCGCATGATATCGGCGCCGCAGACATTTGGCACCGCCAGGACATCCATCAGGGCCAGGAGATCGACATGGTCGCCCGGCCGCGACGCCTGCCGGGTGATCGTTGCCGCGCCGTCCTCGGTGATCTCCGTGCACATGAACAGGTTGAAGCTGTCATGCACATCGTCCGGCGTCAGCCCGTATTCGCGCTGCGCCTCGGCCTGGATGTCGTGGCAATTGGTGTGCCGCGCAAAGCCATAGGCGCTCTCATAGAGATAGGCGCTGCAGCGCGGGAAAAGCACGTCGTTCCGGCCGTAGGTATCTTCAAGAATATAGAGCATCGCCCGTTCGCGCGGCGGTGCGGACCATAGGAACGTGCCTTTGCTGGGATTGAAACCATGCACCGTGCGCGTGCGCCCGCAATGCATGAATTCCTTGTAGTCGTGAAGATTGAAGCAGTTGAAGTCGACGCATTGCTGTCCCTCGATCTGCTGAATGCGCAGAATCTGACCTGCCTTGACTTCAATGGCCTTGCCTGTTCCGGGCTCGAGCCGGAACCTTGCGATCTCCGTCCTCATTGGCGTGCGCTCCACCCATTGGCCGAGGCCTGCTTCGCCGCAGCCTCGCGCAAGGCGAGCTTCACGAGCGCCTGCAGGTCACGCTCCCCGGTCACCGCGACCGCACGCCGGAGTAACTCGATCTGCTGCTGATTGAGCTGAAGAACTACGCGACGGGGTGTCATTTTGCCTACCGATTTTGCCTCACCGCAGGGACGCTAGCACAGGGCTGCATACAGTCACTCTCAAAAATGACGAACAACCCATCATTCCTATTGCATACGATTCTGGAACGATATCGTATTCAATTATTGCCGACAGTGCGATCCCGCACGACAATGAGGGAGGGATTGGATGGGCCGTTTGCTTTCGATGGTGATGGCAGTTGCGTTCGCAGCAGGTGTCGGACATGCCGGGGCGGGAGCCGCCGAGGCGCAGACCCTGAAATGGGGCTCACCCCGCGAGATCGGATCGCTAGACCCTTATTCCTACGGAGATACCTACGCCCTGTCGGTGCTGAACCATGTCTATGAGGGGCTGGTTCGCTACAACGGCAAGCAGCAGATCGAACCTGCCCTGGCCACGGCCTGGACCGTCGTCTCACCGACGATCTGGCGCTTCTCCTTGCGCCAGGGCGTCACCTTCCACGACGGCGCCTCCTTCGGCGCGGACGACGTTATCGCGTCGCTGGAGCGGATCACGCATCCGACCTCGCCCCTTAGGGGCGAACTGCACGGTTTCAAGAGCGCCCGAAAGGTCGATGCTTCCGTCATCGAGATCGAGCTCGACAGCCCCAATCCGCTGCTGCTGAACGACCTGACGAATGTCCACATCTTCAGCAAGGCTTGGCTGGTGGCCAACAACAGTCTGCTGCCCACGGATGTCGGAAAAGGCGTCGAGGGTTTCGCCACGAATAACACGAACGGCACCGGTCCGTTCAAAATCGTCTCCCGCCGCCGCGACGCTCAGACAGTCTTCCTCAAGAACCCTGCCTGGTGGGACAAGCCCGCGCACAATCTCGAGCGCATTGAGTTCATTCCAATCGGGTCGGCGGCGACGCGTGTAGCAGCAATGCTGTCGGGCGAGATTGATTTCACGAACTCCGCGCCGCTGCAGGATCTCAGCCGCCTTTCGGCCTCGCCCGACATCAAGGTCCTCCAGGCGAACGAGCTCCGCTCAACATTCTTCGGGTTCAACTGGCGTGAAAAACTCACGGAAAGCGATGTGAAGGACAAGAATCCGCTCCGTGATATCCGCGTCCGCGAAGCCATGTATCGCGGGATCGACATCGCCGCGATCCATTCGCGTGCCATGCGGGGCCTGTCGCGCAACACCGGCGCACTCGTTGCTCCATCGATTCCCGGCTACACGCCCGAACTGGACCAGCGCCTGCCCTACGACGCCGCCGAAGCGCGCCGGCTCTTGACCGAGGCCGGCTACCCGAACGGTTTCTCCTTCCTGATGAACTGCGCCAGCGACGCCCTTATTAACGAGGAGGAGTTTTGTCAGGCCGTAGCTGCGATGTGGTCGCGCATCGGTTTGCGGCCCAACCTCAACATTGGTCCCCGAAGCCAGCAAACGCCGAAGCGCGTTCGGGGCGAGTTCGATGTCGTCGCTTTCGGCTGGGCCAACGAGCCGACGCTCGATTCCTCGTCGATCCTAACGCAAGTGATCCACAAGAAGGATGCCTCGGCAGGTGTCTTCAATTGGGGCGACTGGGGCGATGATAGGATCGACGCCTTGAACGCCCAGGCCGCAGCCGAAAACGACGCTGCCAAGCGGACCGCCATGCTGACCGCCGCGATGAAAATCGCCAAGGATCAGCACATGTTCATCCCGCTGCATCAGCAGCCTATGGCTTGGGCCGCGAGGTCGCGAATCTCGTCCCTGGTGCAGAACTCGGACAACAAGCCACGGATGTGGCTCACCGTCATGAAGTAGGAACCGGGTCGGCGGGCGGTCTGTCCGCCCAGACGCGACGTCACCTTGATGCGCCGTGATCCCAACTCGCGGCGCATCTCACGTCCACGGCCAGGCAAGATCAAGCGCCGGCGGGCGGCGGCCAGTCGTTCACAGTATCAAGGAAGCAAACTGGCCAAGGGCATTTTTCAGGATGACAATTACACCCATCCAACGGCGGAGCGACGCCGTTCGGATACCGGTCCGTCGAGGCCGACACCATCGGCCGAACCACCAAGCGCAGGCTCGCCATCGATCCGGTCGGTGCCGACGTTGTCCGCCTTGTCTTTCAGCTTGCGCTAGTCGGCGGCGGCACGTCGGGCCCCATGGGCGTGCGCAACATCGCCAGCCATCTCAACGCCGCTGACTACCGCACGGGCAGCGGCGGCGAGTTCTATTCGAGCGCCATCCACGAGATGCTGATCCGCGAGGCATATACCGGCACCCGCGCCTGGAACGTTTTCGACAAGCACGGCAACCAGAAGCCGGACCATGAGATCATCGACTACGAGGTCCCCGCGATCATGGACCGTGAAACTTTTGACGCCGTCCAACCTCGTCTCGCCGACCGCCAGCCTCGTCGCCGGGGTCCTCGCCTCGACAGCGCGCCATCCCTCTTCGACGGACTGTTTCGCTGCGGCTGCTGCGGCCACGCCATGACGCCGGCCACCGGCACCTCGCGCAACGGTTCCCGTTGCACCTATTACAAATGCGCGCGCCACCAACAAGGAAGCGGCAGCCTGCAAGGGCAGGTCGATCCGCCGCGATGTGGCCGAGGCGTGCGTCACGGCGAAGCTCATCGACTGGCTCATTGTGCCCGAGCGGCTCACCGGCATCCTTGCTTCGCTCCATGCTCGCAAGGCGGCACGTCAGGGCGCGGTGCAGCAGCGCCTCGGTCAGCTTCAGCAGGAGGCGGCGGATACGGAGAAGGCCTTGGCCAATCTCTATCGCGGCGTCGAGAGTCGCGCTCTCGACCTGTCAGAGCCCTCGCTCCAGACCCGCGTTCAGGACTTGCGCGCAAGACGCGATCTCGCCCAGGCTGCGCTTGACCGCGCAAGGGCCGCCCTCACCGAACCGCCCGCCATCGACGCCGTTGCCGTCGAAGAGTTCGCGAAGGAACTCGCCGAGCGGCTGTCCAACGGCGCCGTCGAAGCCCGAAAGGCATGGCTCAACGCCATCGTCGACACCATCATCGTCGAGCCGGAAAAAATCCGCGTCGTTGGAAAAAACGACAACCTCGAGCAGAACCTGCGAAGCCATGTCGCTGGGCAAGGCTCGGTTCGCAGTTCTGATCGGGAATGGTGGGCCGGGCCACACCCACAAAAACTGTCTAAGTAATTGATATTACTTGTCTTTTTTATCGAGAAGAGGCTCGATACCGTATCAAATACCGTAATTGGAAAAAGACGTGGAGAGGCCGTGTGAGACAGCGCGACACTGATCTGATGCTATGAGGTGGTATCCGGGGGGTAGCATCAAATGGACAAACCATTCGCCAAGACACACCCACACCTAGTGGAGTTCGGGGACTTCCTTGATGACTTCAACAAGGAAACCGAACGCGGAGCAGCGCTGGCGGCGGCGGCAATGATTGACGATATTTTGCAGCGCGTGCTGGACGCATTTCTGATCGACAACGAAGGCAAGAAGAGCCTCATGCGAGGCATGAACGCACCTATGGGCACGCTGGCCGCCAAGACGGCGGCGCTCTATGCGATGGGTCTGATCTCGGAAAGTGAATACGCTGACTGCGGACTAATCAGGAAAATCCGCAACGAGTTTGCCCATAAGGTTCGGATGTCGTTCAACGACGACGACATCAAGAAAATGTGCGCCAAGCTACATTTCAGCGCGAAGGATTACGGCAAGGTGGTTATCGATACGCGCGGGAAATTCACTACTGCGGCCGTCGGATTGATTCTCAATCTGACGAACCGGCCGTACTATGTTGGCGAACGGAAGTTGGCAGCACGCGCCTGGCCATATTAGCCAGCTTGTTTCAGCGCCAAGCGGAGCCGGATGATCTCGGCCGCCGCGTCCCTGACAAGCTCATGAACGTTGTCGTCGTCGCGGATGCTCCCGCGACACGCATCAGCATGCCACCGCTTGATCGCTTCTGCCCGCTCGCGCTCCTCTGCACGGAGGCGGTATAGGATGTCGTCAGAAGCGACGCGCAGAACGTCGTCCAGGTCGCTCACGCTGCACCGCTTTCCGATTTGGAGATGGCGGCGCGGGCGATGTCGTCACACTCGCCAATCTCTTTGCCGAGCAGGAACTGGAACACCGGCTCGTCGTCTGGGAAGAACACTGAGCGAAGTAAGCCTTCGACGTGATGGGCAGCCGTCATCACGAACTCCATTGGCGCCCATTTCGTTGCAACCATGAAGCCATTCTCAGGAGCGACCCAGACGGGAATTCCAAAATACTTGCCGTGATGCGTGAAACCGTTTTCTACAGCTTCCTTCTCAGTCATGTATCCCAGCATACAATCTCCTTTGGCGCGCCGCGAAGGAGTCGAACCCTCAACCCGCTGACTAGAATTCAGTTGCTCTATCCAATTGAGCTAGCGGCGCAGAACGTGGATTAGCCTACGCATTCACCAACATTGCCATTGTAGCAATGCGGCAGGCATCGCGTGGTTGTTTTTCGCTTTCTGCACACGCTATCCGATTAATTTGCCATGTCGGCTGCGTGCCGGTTATGCCGGGCGTACCCCGAATCATCCTGGACAATCGCACCGGGACTCGAACCGGCAACGACCAGGACTCGAACTGAAACCGGGCGCAGTGAATTAGCTAAGTGATTGCAATGACTTAGCTAATTAGAACATTTACGGTATCGACCGAAAATACCGTAAAAAATACCGTCAGAAGGCCGCGTGGTGGCCCTCTTTTCCTTGCTAAGTCATTGATATTATTTAGCTTTTTGAATCCTGGTGGGCCGGGCCGGACTCGAACCGGCACCGGCGCTGTTATGAGCAGCGAGCTCTAACCATTGAGCTACCGGCCCATATCTCGCCTAGCACCGCGCAAGCCCCGCAAGCAAGACCGGCCGGCGAGACATCAAGCCGGACATGAAGAAAGGCCCCGCGGCATGCCGCGGGGCCTTTCGGTCTTGGTTGGAAGGGAGCTCGCCCGTCAGGCGGCGTGCGCCACCGCCTGCGCGTGCTCATGCGCGGCGACATGGCCCTGCCGGAAGGTGAAGCGGCCGATATGCTCGGTCAGCGCGCGGGTCTGCTCGTCGGTCAGCGCCAGCGCCGCGTTGGTCTCCTCGACAAGGGCCGCATTCTGGTGCGCCATCTCGCCGATGCCGCCGATCTCGCCGTTGATCGTCGAGACGTCCTGCGCCTGATTCTTCGCCGTTTGCGAGATGCCGTTCATCAGCCCGGTCAGCTCGTTCACCGCGCCGACGATCGCGCCGAACATCGAAGAGGTCTCCTCGACCAGCCCGACGCCCACCTTGACGTCCGCATGGGCGGCTTCGACCAGCTTCTTGACGTCGTTTGAGGCGTCAGCCGAGCGCTTGGCCAGGCTGCGGACCTCGGTGGCGACCACCGCGAAGCCCTTGCCGGCATCGCCCGCGCGTGCTGCCTCGACGGCCGCGTTCAGCGCCAGAAGGTTGGTCTGGAAGGCGATCTCGTCGATCATCGCGATCACCTCGGAGATCTTGCTCGAGGACTGGCGGATGCGCTGCATCGCCTCCAGCGCCGAGGACACCACCTGCTCGCCCTGCTGGGCGCGCGCTTCGGCGCCCTGCGCCATGCCGGTCGCCTGGGCCGCCTGGCTCGCGGTCTGCTGCACCGTGCCAGCGAAGGTTCCAAGCTGGTTCGTCGCCTGCGAGACGGCGTTGCTCTCCTCGCTGGTACGCTGGGCGAGGTCGGTGACGCCGTCGAGGATCTCGCCGGTCGCGCTGCGCACGGCCGAGACGGTCTCGGAGAGCCGCGCCAGCGTGCTCTCGAAGGCGTCAGCCAGCATGTTGCTGCCGTCCTTGAGCTCGGCGAAGGCGCCCTGATACATGCCCTCGACGCGGGTCGAGAGATAGCCGGCCGAGAGCTCGGCGAGCACCGAGCAGGTCTCCGACAGGCCGGTCTGGACGGTCTCGATCAGGCTGTTGACCGAGCCGGCGAGCGCGTTGAGCTCCGGATCGGCGAACTTCGCCTCGACGCGCTGGCTGAAGTCGCCGGCGGCAGCCGCGGCCACCACGACGCCGAAGGCATCGGCCAGCTCCTGCATCATCTGGCGACGCTGCTCCTGCGCCCGGGCCTGGTCTTCGAGCTTGGCCTGCTCGGCGGCGCGCAGCGCCACCGCATTGTCGCGGAACAGCAGCACGCTCTTCGAGATGTCCGAGATCTCGTCGTTGCCCCTGGTGTCGACGGCCGTCTCGAGCGCACCGTCGGCGATCGCGCGGGTCGCGGCCCAGAGCCCGTTGAGGCGGCCGACGATCTTCGGCTTCACATAGAACAGGGCGAGCGCCAGCGCGATCAGCAGCGAACCCACGCCGATGCCACCGAGCCAGAGCTCGCTCTGCGCGATCAGGTCGGTCGTCGAGTCGGCTCCGGCTTTCGCCTCGCTGCGGGCGGCCGAGACGAGCTCGCCGACCTGGACGCGGACCGCTTCCGCCGCCTTCCGGGTCGCTTCGAGGCCCTTCTGGATGTCGGTGCGGGTTTCGATCTCGCGCTCGCGGATCGCGACGATACCGTTGCGGTCTGCGGTCAGATTGATGATGCCCTGCAGGGCCTGGGTGCGTTCCGGATTGGAGCGCAGGCCGTCGGCATCGGCCTGGAGCGCCATCAGCCGCTTGATCGAGGCGTTGAGCTGGGTCTTGAGCTGGTTGAGCCGGGACGGATTGTCGACCTGCGCGATCTCGCGCAGGAGCCCGACGAGCTCGCTGGTCTGCAACTGCAGGGCCTGCAGGGAGTTCACCAGCGCCAGGTCCTGGTCGATGATCTTCGAGAGCGCCTGCTCCACTTCCTGGCCGGAAAGCTGGGTCGCGCTGGCGATGCTCATCTTGACGTTGAACTGCGCGTCGCCCGTCTCGAAATCGGCCACGGCAGTGAAGCCGTCGCGCGCCTTAGTGAGGGCGATGAGAGCCTTCCCCTGCTCCTCGGCATTGCGCAGCCGGTCGCCGGTCAGGTCGTTGATGTCGTTGATCTGGCGCGTGAGCGCGTCGATGGCGGCCTGGGTCTTCGTCTTGTCGACCTGACCCTGCTCGGAGACGCGCCGCAGCAGGTCCAGCTGGCCCTTCTCGGCTGCGCCGAGTTCGGTGGTCAGCGCCGTGCGCTGCTGCGCGGTTTCGACCTCGCTGAAGCGCGCGGCCAGCGCCGTGGACTGCGTCGCCGTCCGCGCCAGCTCCAGCGCGAGCTCGACGACCGGCATCTTCCGGTCGACCAGCTCGTCCACCGTGCTGTCGACGCGGTTGTAGGAGAACCAGGCGACGGAGGAGGATACCAGTGTCAGGGCAGTCAGGACGCCGAGAGCGGTATAGATCCGGGCGGCGATGCCGATCCGCGCCCCCCGAGTTTCCTGCGCGGGCTTGGCCTTCGTCATGAATCTACTCCCGGTATCCGCAACGCCACGAAGGAAACAGGAGCGCAACCGCAGAGCCCCCAGCCGGAGCCGCCCGGCTGAACATAGGATGCGGTATCGAACGGACCTGAAACCTGGACCGGGATCTCTCCCGACCTGTGGCCGCAGCATCACCGGGGGGCGCTTAAAGAACGCTTAAGGTGGATTCTTTTGAATCACATCGAAGGCAATCGACTTCATGTCCCGTTAGGACCTGAGTCACGATTGCGGCTCAGTCCTCGGCCAGCTTCGGCACGGGCCGAGGCCGGCCCTCCTCGTCGATCGCCACGAAGGTGAAGGTGGCGTCGGTGACCTTCTCGTGCAGCGTCGTGCGAAAGCGCTTGGCCCAGGCCTCGACATGGATGCGCATAGAGGTCCGGCCGATCGACTCGATCTCGGTATAGACGCTGAGCACGTCGCCGACCTTGACCGGGTGGATGAAGGTCATCGCCTCGACCGCGACCGTGACGACGCGCCCCTGCGCCCGGTCGACGCCGGCGATGCCGCCGGCCTGGTCCATGCGCGACATCACCCAGCCGCCGAAGATGTCGCCATTGGCATTGGTGTCGCCCGGCATGGCGGTGATACGCACGGCCAATGTCCCGCGCGGCTCGTCGTTCTCCGCGTGGCGTTCCCTGGCAGCCTTGCTCATCGTCATCCTTCAGATTCGTCGGCGGACCGATGATGGCGTCGTGGCCGGCAGCAGGCAAGCCACCGGATCACTAGCCGCCCAGGCCCTCGGCGAGGCTCGCCGGCGAGGACGGCCGCTGCCGCGCGCGCAACATCAGCCAACAGACCACGGCGAGGTTGACGAAGTTCCAGGCGAGCCCGTGCAGGAAGGCGACGCGATAGGAGCCGAAATAGTCGAAGATCACGCCCGAGAGATAGCCGCCGACCGCCATGCCCAGAACCGTCACCGACATGACGAGGCCGATGCGCACGCCCGCCTGCTTGGCCGGCAGGTATTCGCGCGTGACGACGGCGTACATCGGCACGATGCCGCCCTGGAACAGCCCGAAGATCCCGCTCACAACATAGAGCGACTGCAGCCCGTCGAACCAGAGATAGAGGAACAGCGCGACGCCCTGCATCACCGAGCCGATCGCCAGCGTCGCGGTGCCGCCGATCCGGTCGGCGACGAAGCCAGAACCGATGCGGCTGACGATGCCGAGCGCCATCATCAGCGAGAGCATCTCCGCGCCGCGGGCGACGCCGTAGCCGAGATCGCCACAATAGGCGACGATATGGACCTGCGGCATCGCCATGGCGACGCAGCAGGCGAAGCCGGCGACGCAGAGCAGAAACTGGAGCTGGCCGGCGCTGAGGCCGAGATCGCCGCGCGCCCCGGCGCTGCTCGCCTCGGCCGCGGCCAGCGTCGCCGCGGCGGGCTTGCGCCGGAAAAAGGGCGCGAGCGGCAGCATGATCGCCAGCGCGGCGATGCCGATGCCCAGATGGGTGGCGCGCCAGCCATAATTCTGCATGCCCCAGGTGATGAGCTGCGGCCAGACCACACCGGCGAGATAGCTGCCCGAGGCACCGCAGACCACTGCGAGCCCGCGATGGCGGCGGAACCAGTGCGACAGGTCGGCGATCAGCGGCGAGAAGCCGGCACCGGTGCCGAGCCCGATCAGGAGTCCATGCGCCAGGGCGAACTGCCAGAGCGATTGCGACATCGAGGCGGCGGCATAGCCGGCGGCAAGCAGCACGCCGCCCATCGCGACCGGCACCATCAGGCCGTAGCGATCCGCAATGCGGCCCATGACGATATTGCCGGCGCCGAAGCCCAGCATGGCGAAGGTGTAAGGCAGCGAGGCGCCGGCCCGCAGCGTATCGAACTCGCCCTGCATCGCCGGCAGCACGACCACGACCGACCAGGAACCGACACAGGCGACGGTGCCGACCAGCAGCGCGACCGCGAGCCGCAGCCAGGCGTAAGGAGAGTCAGGTTCGTAGCGACGCGCCTTGTCGTCGTGATGAGCGTCCTGGGCCATGCTTCCTCGGCAGCCGTCTCACCTGCGGCTTCTCTGGCACGATTAGCAGCAAGGGCGAGGCGGACAAGGCCGCCGGGAGCAGCCCTGCCCAGCGCGCCTGGCAGGCGCCAGCTTCCGCGGGGAACGGCCCGTCGTTCCGAGACGCCCCGGAGCGACGCGGTGTTTGGTGGCTCAGCGGAAGATCCGCTCGCCCTCCATGTCGACGATCTGCTGACCCTTCACCAGAGTGAAATCGGCGGCCTCCGCCTGGCCGGGAAAGCGGTCAGCGCGGATGAAGCGATGGCTCTTCGTCTCGCCGTCGATCACCTTCTCGATGACGCCGCAGAGCTGGTACTGCCCGCTCTCCTGATAAGGCGTGGCGTGGATGGTGAAGCCGTTGTGCTCGACGCTCTTGACCGGGCCTGCCGGCTTCTCCTCGGCTGCCTTGCGCCCGCCGAACAGCGATTTCAGGAAGGACATGGCGCTCTCCTCCGGCGCAGTGATCTGTCTTGGCGGAGCAGTAGCCCCCTCGCCGGGCGCTGCCAAGCCGGTTTCCGCCCCGCCCAGCTTGGCAGCGCCGGTCCAATCGACTATGGACCCGCCATCGGGCATCGCCCCGTTCGTAAGCGTCTCACGTCAGGCAACGCATCCATCGGCGCAAAGCCGTATCCGGATGCATCCGAACGGCCTGCCACTTGCGAAAGCCTGAACCATGCCTCGCCCTGTCTTCCGCCGCCTCCCCGCCCGCTACGCCGCGGTGGTGATGCCGTTCGTCCTGTCCGTGCTGATGACCTTCGTCGTCTCGGGCATCGCCACGCTGAAAGCGCTCGGCCCGACGATCGAATTCCTGCAGACCTGGCCCGGTTCCTGGGCCCTGTCCTGGCTCGTCGCCTTTCCGACGTTGCTTTTCGTGCTGCCGCTCGTCCGGCGCCTCGTCGCCTTCGTGGTCGCGCCGCCCGGCTGAGCCCGCCCCCTACGGCGAGAGGTGCAGAACAACCTCGCGCCGATGCGGCCTCTGGCGATGCTCGAAGAGATAGATGCCCTGCCAGGTGCCGAGCGCGAGCCGCCCCTCCATCACCGGCACTCCGAGCGAAACCGGCGTCAGCGCCGCCTTGATATGGGCCGGCATGTCATCCGGTCCCTCCGCGCGGTGGACGAGATAACTCATGACCGGATCGTCCGCGGACGGCACCAGCCGACGGAAGAAGGCGAGAAGGTCGCGCTGCACGTCCGGATCGGCGTTTTCCTGGATCAAGAGCGAGCAGGAGGTGTGCCGCACGAACAGCGTCAGCAGCCCGCTCGTTTCGCCGCTCGCGCGGACGAATTCCTGCGCTTGCCGGGTGAACTCGTAGAGGCCCGGCCCGTTCGTCTCGATCGTCAGGATCTGAGGTGACATGGTTCCGTCAGCGTTCGGTCAGCGCGAGCTTCGCGCCGAGCGCGACGAAAGCGGCGGCGAAGCTGCGCCTGAGCCACGCCATCGCCGCCGGGCGGCTAATCACCTTCTCGCGCATCGCGGCGGCGAAGAGCCCGTAGAGCGCGAAGACGATGAAGGTCATCGCCATGAACACGCCCGAGAGCTCCAGCATGCGCGCCATTGGGCCGGGCTCGTCGGAGGCGATGAACTGCGGCAGAAAGGCGACGAAGAAGATCGACAGCTTGGGGTTGAGCAGGTTGATCGCAACGCCGTCGCGCAACACCCGCCAGGCCGAGCGCGGATCGGCCGCGGTCTCGACCTTGAGTGCGCCATGCTCCTTCAATGTCTGCCAGGCCATGAACAGAAGATAGGCGACGCCGGCATATTTCACGACAGCGAAGGCAAGCGCGCTGGCATGAAGCAGCGCCGCAATGCCCATCATCGCCGCGGCGAGATGCGGCACGATCCCGAGCGTGCAAGCGAACGCGGCAAGCACGCTCGCCTGCGAGCCCCGCGTGAGCCCCGCCGCGATGGTGTAGAGCGCTCCGGTTCCGGGCGAGGCGACGATGATCAGCGAGGTGATGAGGAATTCGGGGGACATGGGACTTCTCGCCGCGGAGGCCATGCAGCAAGCCTCGATCCGGCCGGAAGATCAAGCGCCGCACGAAACACTTAGGTATTGACCTAACTGTTTTTGATGCGCTATCGAAGGACCATGCTCTCCGCCCAGCCCGGCCTCGACGACACCTTCCGCGCTCTCGCCGACCCGACGCGCCGCGCCGTCGTGCAGACGCTCGGTCGCGGCCCCGCTTCGGTGAGCGAATTGGCGAAGCCGTTCGAGATGGCGCTGCCGAGCTTCCTCCAGCATCTCAAGGTGCTTGAGGACTGCGGGCTTGTAGCCACGCGCAAATCGGGCCGGGTGCGAACCTGCACCCTGCGAAACGAACCGCTGGCTGCAGCCCAACATTGGCTCGAAACGCAACGCTCGCTCTGGACCAAACGCCTCGACCAGCTCGACCGGCTGGTGCTCGCACTCAAGGATCAGGAGGAAAATGGATGACCGACACGCATGCGACCGTCTTCGACCCTGCTCTCGATCTCGAACTGAAGCGTGAAGTCGATGTGCCGCCGCGCCTGATCTGGCGTGCCTGGACCGAGCCGAAACTCCTGATGCAGTGGTTCTGCCCCAGACCCTGGCGCACGACGGCCTGCGAGCTCGATCTGCGCCCCGGCGGCATTTTCCGCACGGTGATGGAAGGGCCGGATGGCGAGAAGCACGACAATACGGGCTGTGTGCTGGCGGTGATCCCCGAGACGTTCCTCGCCTTCACCGACGCGCTCGGCCCGGGCTATCGCCCGCATGAGGGCGGCTTCATGACCGGCTCGGTCTCGATCTCGCCCACCGCCACGGGCACACTCTACATCGCCCGCGCGATCCACAAGGACGCCGAGGACAAGAAGAAGCACGAGGAAATGGGGTTCCACCAGGGCTGGGCCACGGCGTGGGAGCAATTGGTGGCTCTGGCCCGGACACTTTGAGCCCCC
Source organism: Hyphomicrobiales bacterium (assembly GCA_900473415.1). Lineage (GTDB taxonomy): Bacteria > Pseudomonadota > Alphaproteobacteria > Rhizobiales > Beijerinckiaceae > Allobosea. The sequence continues at coordinate 287,834 of UCLR01000007.1, read as the reverse complement.
CGTGCTTCGACACCGAACATAAAAAAGGGCGCCTTCGGCGCCCTTTTTCGATCTCAGTTATCCAGGAAGCTCCGGAGCTTCCGGCTCCGGCTCGGATGCTTCAGCTTGCGCAGCGCCTTCGCCTCGATCTGGCGGATGCGCTCGCGGGTGACGCTGAACTGCTGGCCGACCTCTTCCAGCGTGTGGTCGGTGTTCATGCCGATACCGAAGCGCATGCGCAGCACGCGCTCCTCGCGCGGCGTGAGCGAGGCCAGGACACGCGTCGTCGTCTCGCGCAGATTGCTCTGGATCGCGGCGTCGATCGGCAGGATCGCGTTCTTGTCCTCGATGAAGTCACCGAGATGCGAATCCTCCTCGTCGCCGATCGGCGTCTCGAGCGAGATCGGCTCCTTGGCGATCTTCAGGACCTTGCGGACCTTCTCCAGCGGCATGGCGAGCTTCTCGGCCAGCTCCTCCGGGGTCGGCTCTCGGCCGATCTCGTGCAGCATCTGGCGCGAGGTCCGCACGATCTTGTTGATCGTCTCGATCATGTGGACCGGGATGCGGATCGTGCGGGCCTGGTCGGCGATCGAGCGGGTGATCGCCTGCCGAATCCACCAGGTCGCGTAGGTCGAGAACTTGTAGCCGCGCCGATACTCGAACTTGTCGACCGCCTTCATCAGGCCGATATTGCCTTCCTGGATCAGGTCGAGGAACTGCAGGCCGCGGTTCGTGTACTTCTTGGCGATCGAGATCACGAGACGCAGGTTCGCCTCGATCATCTCCTTCTTCGCCTGCCGGGCCTCGCGCTCGCCCTTCTGGACCATCAGCACGATCTTGCGGAATTCCTGGATTTCCAGGCCGGTCTCGGAGGCGAGCGTGTGCACCTCCTCGCGCAGCTGCTTGATCCGCTCCAGCTCAGCCGCAACGAACTCCTTCCAGCCACGCGAGCCGAGCTTGGAGACGCGCAGGACCCATTTCGGGTCGAGCTCGCCGCCGACATGCTGCTTGAGGAAGTCGTCGCGCGCCACGCCATAGCTCTCGGCGAGGCGCAACAGGCGCGTCTCATGGCCGATCAGGCGCTTGTTGATGTCGTAGAGCTGCTCGACCAGCGCTTCGATGCGGTTGTTGTTGAGCGAGAGCGACTTCACCGCGGTGATGATGTCGTCCTTGAGCTTCTTGTACTTGCGGTCCTGCGACGGCGAGAGCTTGGTGTTCTCCAGCCGGTTGGCGATGTCCTGGTCCTGCAGGCGGCGCAGCTTCTTATAGTCGTCGGCAATGGCGTTGAAGGTCTCGAGCACGCGCGGCTTGAGCTCAGCCTCCATGGCCGAGAGCGACACGTTATTCTCCATGTCGTCGTCGTCCATGTCCGGCGGGGTCTCGCCGTCCGGAGTCTCGGCCGCGGCCTGCTCGGCCTCCTCGCCCTCCTCCTCGCCGGAGACGGCGGGGTTCTTGCCGTCCGGGCCGGCATAGGTGGCTTCGAGGTCGATGATGTCGCGCAGGAGGACCTTCGCCTCCAGCAACTCGTCGCGCCAGATGATGATGGCCTGGAAGGTCAGCGGGCTCTCGCAGAGACCTGCGATCATCGCCTCGCGGCCGGCCTCGATGCGCTTGGCGATGGCGATTTCGCCCTCGCGGGAGAGCAGCTCGACCGAGCCCATCTCGCGCAGATACATCCGCACCGGATCGTCGGTGCGCTCGGTCGGCTCGAGATTGCGCTTGGTCTCGGTCGGGAGCGTCTGGCGCGCGGTGTCGACCAGATCGCCGCCCTCGACCTCGTCGTCATCGGCCCCGCCATCCTTGCGGTTGGCGCGATCCTCGCCGGCGGCTTCCGGATCCTCGTTGTCGACGACGTTGATGCCCTGCTCGCTGAGCTGGCCGAGCACGTCCTCGATCTGCTCGGAGGTGAACTCCTCCGAAGGCAGAACTTCGTTCAATTCATCATAGGTGACGTAGCCGCGCTTCTTGGCGAGCTTGATCATCCGCCTTACGGCCTGATCGGTCAGGTCGAGCAACGGGCCGTCGGTAGTCGGGGGGGCATCCGGCGCGACCTGATCGGTCTTTTCCCGTTCGCTCGCTTTCGTCGCCATATATCAGCGCTCCGCACTCGCGTTGGACATGACGAGACAGTCATACCGACGCATAAAGGGGCGGCGCGACCGCAGGCCCGGCGCGCTCACCCATCTGATTCACCCTTCGCAGATGGCACCAAACGTCGTTGACGAATCGTGAACCACCCGACAGCTTGCGCACATGGTGCGGGCTCCCGCCATTCGCTGGGCTCTCAATCCTCGGACATGGCCTCGGTGCCATCGATCGTATCGAGGCGGGCCTTCACATCCTTGATCCAGGCGAAATTGGCTTCGGTCGCATCGTCAGCCAATGCGCGCTCGGCTGCTCTCAACTCGCTATTTAGCGTTCGCGCGCGATGATGCAAGACGATGGCCTGATGAATCGAGTCAAAAACCGATTCAGGATCAGCGCCTTGCGTCAATTTGCGTCGCTCGGCCGGTCCCGTCACCGCCAGAAGCTGGCTCCGAGCCTCCTTCACACGCGGCTGGGCAAGCCGATTCGCCAACGCCTCGTGATCGACCGTCCCTTCCACGGCATCGAGCAGCGCCTGCCGGAAACGTTCCGCCGCCGGCCCATCTAGCGACAGCTCTGCGATCTCGTCGGCAAAGCGCAGGATGAGCTCGGGATGGCTCCCCAGCGCCAGCAGGATGAAGGCCTCCCGCACATCTTCCCCGCGCAGCTTCGTCACCAGCCGTGACTGGGTCAGCGCGCTCGACGCCTTGAGCGGCCCTGCGAGCCATGGCGGAACCTGGCGGAAGCCGCCGCGCCCGCCCCCTGCCCCGCCGCGACCGCGCTGGAAATTGCCGTCGCGCCCACCGCGCTCGGGCCGCGCTGGGGCGGAGCTGGTGAAAAGCTGCGCCAGCCGTTCGTCCATCTCGCGCCGATAGTGCTTGCGGGTCGTCTCGTCGCGGATCTGCGATAGCGGCTCCTTCAGCCGGCGCTCGAAAGCGGCGCGGCGCTCGGGCGTATCCAGCGGCCCGGCCTCGACCTCGCGCTGCCAGAGCATGTCGACCAGCGGGCGCGCCGCCGAGAGCACCTCGGCGATGGCCTGCCGCCCACCCGAGCGGGCGAGATCGTCCGGGTCCTGCCCGTCCGGCAGCAAAGCGAAGGAGAGCGACTTGCCCGGCTCCAGCAGCGGCAGCGCCAGATCGATCGCGCGGCTGGCGGCCTTGCGTCCCGCCTTGTCGCCGTCGAGGCAGATCACCGGCTCGTCCGCCATGCGCCAGAGCAGGCCGAGCTGGTCCTCGGTCAGCGCGGTGCCGAGCGGCGCCACCGTCTGCGGGAAGCCCGAGAGCGACATGGCGATGACGTCGACATAGCCCTCGACCACGATGACCTGGCTTAAGTCATGCGCGGCCTTGCGGGCATTGTGGTGGTTGAACAGCAGATGGCCCTTGTGGAAGAGCGGCGTCTCGGGGGAATTGAGGTATTTCGCCGCCACCTCCGAACTCATAGCCCGCCCGCCGAAGGCGACGACCCGCCCACGCGCATCGTGGATCGGGAACATGATGCGGTCGCGGAAGCGATCGTAAGGCACGGCGATCTCCTCGCCATGCACCAAGAGCCCTGCTTCCATCATCAGCTCGGCCGGCACGCCCTTCCCCGCCAGATGGTCGCGCAGCGCGAAGCGATCGGCCGGCCCATAGCCAAGCCGGAAGCGCGTACGGGCCTCCCCGTCCAACCCGCGCGAAGCGAGGTAGCGCCGCGCCGCCGCGCCGCGATCGGCCATCAGCTCGGCCTCGAAGAATGTCGCCGCGATCTCCAGGATTTCGTGCAGCCCCTTGCGCCGCTCCTCCTGGACCTGCGCCTCAGCCGTGATCTTCGGCAGCGTCACCCCGGCCTCGGCCGCGAGCTTTTCGACCGCCTCGGGGAAGGAGAGCCCTTCGGTCTCCATCACGAATTTGAAGATGTCGCCGTTCTTGCCGGAGGAGAAATCGAAGAAGGAGGCCTTCTGGTCGTTGACGAAGAAGGACGGCGTCTTCTCGGCATTGAAGGGCGAGAGCCCCTTCCATTCGCGCCCCGCCTTCTGCAGGCGCACGCGTTTACCCACGACCGCCGAAACCGGCAGCCGCGCCTTGATCTCCTCAAGGACGGAGGGCGGGAATTTCATATTTTCTGATGTGGCCCCTAAGCATCGGAAAGCCAACCTCGAACACGGCTGCGACAAAGCTTGTCGGCAATATCCACAGCGCAGCCGCCAGAGTGACTTCGTCGCCCGCAGGCGCCGTCCTCGGGCGACGCGACGCGCAGACCCGAGAACCTCAAGACGAAAGCGCGCTGGTTTCCGAGATGGTCGGGTCAAGCCCGGCCATGACGGACTTAAGTTCGCGACCGGCGCTGCTCAACCGCCCAGCGCCGCCTTCACCATCGGGCTGACCTTGCCGAAGTCCATTTGGCCGGCATAGGCGCCGCGCAGCACGCCGATGACCTTGCCCATGTCCTTCACGGCGGTCGCGCCGGTCTCGGCAATGGCCTTGTCGATTGCGGCCTTCACCTCGTCATCCGACATCTGCTTCGGCAGATAGGAGGAGATCACCGCGACTTCGACGCGCTCGCCCTCGGCCAGCTCCGGCCGATTGTTGGCGTCGTAGATCGCGATCGATTCCTGGCGCTGCTTGATCATCTTCTGCAGCACGCCGAGGATTTCCTCGGCCGTCGCCTCGCCCTTGCCGGCTCCGCGGGCCTCGATGTCTTTTTCCTTCAGCGCCGCCTGGATCAGGCGGATCGCGCCGACCTTGCCCTTTTCGCCGGCCTTCATCGCCTCTTTCAGGTCGCCGGTGAAGCGCTCGCGCAGGCTCGTCATGGTGGTCGTCCTTTTCTCTTGCTCTTTTGTCCGGTGCGGACTGCGCCAGCTTCGATTGACGGGCCACGCCCGGCTCTTTATGGCTCGCTTTCCAGACCGGCGGAGCGAAATGCTAGTGCCCCGCCCCGCACGAATGCCGCGAGAAGCGGCCTGGACCGAGACATAGACATGACCGCTTCCGAAGGAAACCCCGCCGACGACGGCTGGACCGAACCGCGCGCGACCGCGCTCCTCGTGCTCGCCGATGGCACGGTGCTGGAAGGCTTCGGCCTCGGCGCCGTGGGCGAAGCGCCGGGCGAGGTCTGCTTCAACACGGCGATGACCGGCTATCAGGAGATCCTGACGGATCCCTCCTATGCCGGGCAGATCGTCACCTTCACCTTCCCGCATATCGGCAATGTCGGCGTGAACGAGGAAGATACCGAGACGGTGAACGCCGCCGCCTCCTCCGGCGTGCGCGGTTGCGTGCTCCATGCCGCGATCACCGAGCCCTCGAGCTGGCGCGCGAACCGGCATTTCGACGCCTGGCTGAAGGCGCGCAACATCGTCGGCATCTGCGGCGTCGACACCCGCGCCCTGACCGCGCTGATCCGCGACAAGGGCATGCCGAACGCGATCCTCGCCCATAACCCGAACGGCGTCTTCGATATCGCCCGCCTCAAGAAGCAGGCGGCGGAACTCCCCGACATGGCCGGGCTCGACCTCGTGCCGATCGTCACCGCCGCCCAGCGCTATGACTGGAACGAGACGCCCTGGATCTGGCCGGCGGGCTACGGCAAGCGCGAGACCGCCAGCTACAAGGTCGTCGCCATCGACTACGGCGTGAAGCGCAACATCCTGCGCCTGCTCGCCAAGGCCGGCTGCGACGTCACCGTCGTGCCTTCGACGGCCACCGCCGAGGACATCCTGGCGCTCAAGCCCGATGGCGTCTTCCTCTCGAACGGCCCCGGCGACCCGGCAGCAACCGGCGAATATGCCGTGCCGGTCATCAAGGAGTTGCTGGACAAGAAAGTCCCGACCTTCGGCATCTGCCTCGGCCACCAGATGATGGCGCTCGCCATCGGCGGCCAGACCATGAAGATGAAGCAGGGCCACCACGGCGCGAACCACCCCGTGCAGGACAAGACCACCGGCAAGGTCGAGATCGTCTCGATGAACCACGGCTTCGCGGTCGATCCGGCGAGCCTGCCAGCGAATGCGGTCGAGACCCATGTCTCGCTCTTCGACGGCTCGAACAGCGGCCTCGCCCTGACCGACCGCCCGGCCTTCAGCGTCCAGCACCACCCGGAAGCTTCCCCCGGACCGCAGGACAGCCACTATCTCTTCACCCGCTTCGTCGAGCTGATGGCGGCGGAGAAGGGCAAGAAGGCGGCCTGACGGCCGCCGCGACGAGCGGAGGCAGGCATGATCCACCAGTTGCGCATCTACGAGATCTTCGAGCGCAACAAGGCGGCCTTCCATGCCCGCTTCCGCGACCACGCCGCCCGCATCATGGCGCGCCACGGCTTCAGGATCGTGGCGATGTGGGAGACGGCGAGCGCCGGGCGCACCGAGTTCGCCTATATCCTCGCCTGGCCCGACATCGAGACCAAGACGAAGGCCTGGGCGAGCTTCATGGCCGATTCGGAGTGGAGCGAGATCAAGCGCGTCACCAAGATCGAGCATGGCGACATGGTCGGCGCGATCGAGGATCGCATGATGAAGCCGACCGACTATTCGCCCGCTCTCGATTGACAGCGCCCGCGCCGCAGGTCTTATACGGCGCATGACCAGCCTGATGGCCCAGCTCCGCAGCTATTACGCCCCGTCCTCATAGAGGCGGTGGCATTCCCATGTTCAACCGCCGCGATGGCGGTTGAAATCAGGCTCACCTCCGACATCGCGGCCCTCACCGGACCCAAGCGATGTCTTCCCAGATCAGAAACCTCTCCACCATCGGCATCATGGGCTTCGGCGCCTTCGGCCGCCTGATGGCCCGTCATCTCCAGCCGCTTTTTTCCCTGCGCGTCTGCGATCCCGAGAACCCTCCCCCGCGCGATCCCTCCGGCAAGGGGCTGGAACCTGCCGATGTGGCCGAGGTCGCTGCCTGCGATCTCGTCATCCTCGCCGTGCCGGTCGCAGCGATCCCGGAGGCCCTTGCAGCGCTCGGCCCGCGTCTGAAGGCCGGAGCCATCGTGCTGGATGTCGGCTCGGTGAAGATCGGGCCGGCGCGGACGATGCAGGAAGGGCTGCCGGAGCATGTCGAGATCATCGGCACGCATCCGCTCTTCGGCCCGCAGAGCGCCCGTCATGGCGTGGCCGGCCTGAAGATCGCGCTCTGCCCCATCCGCGGTGGCAGCACGCCACGCATCGCTGCCTTCTTGCGCCGTGTGCTTGGCCTGAAGGTCATCGTCACGACGCCCGATGCGCATGATCGCGAGGTCGCGATGGTGCAGGGCCTGACCCATCTCATCGCCAAGATCCTGGTACGGATGGAGCCGCTGCCGCAGCACATGACGACGGCGAGCTTCGACCTCTTGATGCAGGCGATCGAGATGGTCCGGCACGACGCGCCGAATGTCTTCATGGCGATCGAGCGCGCCAATCCGCACGCGAAGGCCGTGCGCGACCGCTTTTTCGCCCTGGCGGAGGAGATGCGGCTCTTTCTGGAGAGCGGCGCACATGGAGACGAACAGACAAGGCGCCCCCTGCCTCACAAGGTCGCAGAGGCGGCGCAGGCCTAGCGTTCCCTGCGCCGGCACGCGACATTACAACGACAATCGAATGCCCAGACGATGACCGACAATCCCCTCACCCGCCCCGGCGCAGCCCATCCCGATCTGCGCGAGCCGATGATCGCCCTGCTCGTGGGCACCTTCTATGACCGCGCGCGGCGAGACGACCTGATCGGGCCCGTCTTCGAAGCGGCGGTCGCCGATTGGGACGACCATATCGGCAAGATCACCGATTTCTGGAGCAGCGTGATGCTGCGCACCGGCCGCTATCAGGGCCGGCCGATGCGCCCGCATCTGATCCTGCCCCTGACGGGCGCTCATTTTGACCGCTGGCTGGAGTTGTTCGAAGCGACGGCGCGCGAACTCTGCCCGCCCGAAATCGCCGAGGCCTTCATCGTTCGGGCCCGCCGCATCGCCGACAGCTTCGAGATGGCCCGCGCCAGCCAGCGCGGCGAGATCGCCGCCCCGCGCCATAGCGCGGGCTAAGCCACCGCATCAACGGCTCACGCCGCCCGCGCCTCCCGGTTGAGGAAAGCCTCGATCTGCAGCCCCGGCACCCCGGCCTGCCGGGCGATGCGCTCGGCCAACGCTGCCGCAGAGGGCCTGAGCGCCCCGAACGGCCGGTCGAGCCAGTAGGAAACCGGGTTGAGCGCCTCGCGCGCATCGACCCGCACGATCCGCCCCGTTTCAAGCTGTTCGCGCGCCAAGGGCGGCCGCGCCAGCGCGATGCCGAGGCCATGGGCCGCGGCGTCGAGCACGAGATTATAGTCTTCGAAACGCCGGTCCTGCGGGCGTGGACGGTAGTCGAGCCCCTGCGCGGCGAACCAGGCCTTCCAGCCGGACGCGTCCGAATCGTGGATCAGCGGATGCGCCAGCAGCCGCTGCGGCGCCCCCTCCCCGATCGCAGCGGCGAGCTGCGGGGAGGCGACCGGAAAGCACCATTCCTCGAAGAGCTTGAGCGAGAGCCGGTCCGGCGCGCCACCCCGCCCGCAACGTATCCCGAGGTCTACCCCCTCCTCTTCGAAATCGACCTTCCGGTGCTCGACCTGCAGCACGATGCGCAGCGACGGCTGCCCCGCCTCCAGAACAGCAAGGCGCGGCATCAGCCAGAGCGAACAGACCGACGGCGGCGCGCTGACCCGGACGACCGACGCCCCCCGCGCCTCGCGCCAGCGCTCGGAGGTGTCCGCGATCAAAGCGAAGGCCTCCTGCGTGCGCTGTAGAAGGCGTTGCCCCTCCGGCGTCAGCGAAACCCCACGCGCCTGCCGCAGGAAGACCCGCAATCCGAGCCAGTGCTCTAGCTTGGCGATCTGCCGGCTGACCGCGCCATGGGTCAGGTTCAGCGCTTCGGCAGCAGCCGAAAAGCTGCCCGTGCGCGCAGCCGCCTCGAAGGCGCGCAGCGTATCCAGCGGCGGGAGGTTTGAGCTGTGATCCATGCTCACAACTCATGCCTCAATTGTTCGTTTGTCAATCAGCTCCTGCAAGCGTCTATCGGGGCGACCTGTCATTCAACGCGGATCGACGCCATGTCCTCCACCGCCTCCACCAATCCCGCCGTGGCCGCGTCGAGCGCCCCGCGTCTCGACCCGACGCTGGTCTTCACCGTTGCCTTCACGGTCACGGCGTGGGCGTCCTCCTTCCCGGCGATCCGCGCCGGGCTCGCTGGCTTCGGTCCGGCTGAGATGGCTGCGCTGCGCTTTGCGCTGGCGGGCACACCGGCCGCGCTCTTCCTCATAGCGACGCGGGCCAAGCTGCCCGAGCGCGCCGACATCTGGCGCTTTCTCGTCGGCGGCGTGATCTTCATCGCGGGCTACGCGCTGCTGCTGAATTTCGGCCAGCGTGTCGTGCCGGCCGGCCCTGCCGCCTTCATCATCAACACCAACCCGATCATGACGGCCGTGCTCGCCATGCTGATCCTCGGCGAGCGCTTCAGCCTCACCGCCTGGCTCGGCACGGCGCTGTCCTTCGCCGGCATCGCCGTGATCGCGTTCGGCAAGGGGCTCGATGTCGAGATCGGGATGAGCGTGCTGCTGATCCTGGGCGCGGCCTTCTGCAACGCCATCACCACCGTGGTGCAGAAGCCGCTATTCGCCCGCTACAAGCCGCTCCATGTCGCAGCCTGGAACCAGGCGATCGGCGGCTTCGTGCTGCTGCCCTTCCTGCCGGGCGCGATCGCGCAGGCGCAGGTCGCGCCGGCCATCTCCTTCTGGTCGGTCGTCTATCTCGCTGCGGTGCCGAGCCTGATCGCCTATGGCACCTGGGCGATCACGCTCTCGCGCCTGCCGGCAGCCCGCGCCGCCAACTTCCAGTACTGCGTCCCGCCGATGGCGACGCTGATGGGCTTCCTCTGGCTCGGCGAGGTGCCGACCTTGTTCGGCATCATCGGCGGGGCCATGGCGCTCGCGGGCGTGGTGGTCGTCAACCTGAAGCGCTGAGGCCGGGGGCCCTTGCCTGCATGGGGCGGCCGTGCTCGGCTCGCCCCATGACGAACGCCCACCCGATACGCCTGCTGACGCCGGCCGACACGCCTGCCTATCGCGAGCTGCGGCTGGAGGCGCTCCGCAGTCACCCGGATGCCTTCGGCGCGAGCCTCGAGGACGAAGAGGCCCGCGCGCCCGAGATGATCGCGAAACGCCTCGGCGCCGGCCCGACAAACTGCCTGTTCGGAGCCTTTGCAGGCAGCGAACTCGTCGGCACCGCCGGCTTCATCATTCCGAACGGCTCCGCCAAATCGCGGCACAAGGGCCTTCTCGTCGGCGTGTATGTGACGCCCGGTCATCGTGGCCGTGCAGTTGGACGAGCCCTGGTGCACGCGATCATCGAGCATGCAAGAGGCCAGGTCGTGCTGCTGCAGGCCGCAGTGGGCGCCGACAACCTCCCGGCTCGGCGGCTCTACGAGCGCCTCGGCTTCCAGCAATACGGCCTGGAGAAGAAGGCCTTGCTGGTCGGCGACAGCTATGTCGACGAGGCGCTCCTCGTCCTCGACTTCACGGATGCGGACTGAAAGCCGGGCCTTCAGAACCCGCGTGCCGCCAGCGCCTTCTCATCATCCGTGACGTAGTCGCGGATGATCGGCACCGCGCTCTTGTGCGGACCGAGCAGGAGCTGGAACACCATGTCGCCGCCGATGTCGAAGGAGATCGAGCAGGCGCAGAGATAGAACTCCCACATCCGCGCGAAGCGCTCGCCCAGCATGCCGACGACCTCCTCGCGATGCGCCATGAAACGCTCGCGCCAGGCTTCCAGCGTCCAGTGGTAATGCCGGCGCCAGAACTCGCAGTCGGACGCCCATAGCCCCGTCTGCTCGACGGCGGCGAACACCTCCGAAAGCGCCGGCGCATAGCCGCCCGGGAAGATGTACTTGTCGAAGAACGGGCCGGTGAAGCCGGGCGGCCCGACACGGCCGATGCAATGGACGAGCGCGATCCCGTCCGGCGTCAGCAGGTCACGGATCTTCTCGAAATATTCGAGGTAATGCGCGACGCCGACATGCTCCATCATGCCGACCGAGACGACGCGGTCGAAGGTGCCGGTCAGCTCGCGGTAGTCCTTGTTGACGAAGGTCACGGCATCGCCGACGCCGGCGGCCTCGGCACGCTTGCGGGCCTCAGCCATCTGGTCGGGCGAGACGTTGAGGCCAGTCACCTTCGCCCCGCACGCCTTGGCCAGGTAGATCGCAAGCTCGCCCCAACCCGAGCCAATGTCGAGCACGCTCATGCCGGGCTCAATCTTCAGCTTGGCGGCAAGATGCCGGAGCTTCGCCCTTTGCGCGTTCTCCAGCCCTACGTCCGGGGAATGCCAGTAGGCACAGGAGTAGGTCATCGTCTCGTCGAGCCAGAGCCGGTAGAACTCCGTCGGGATGTCGTAATGGTGCTTGACCTTCTTGCCGGCGACGCCCAGCGGGTTGTGCATCCGCCAGCGCCGGATCTTGAAGCGGACCTTCCGGATCGCCTGCTGCAGCGGGTCCTTGCGCATCTCGCGGCGCTGCAGCCAGAACAGTGTCAGCAGGTCGTGGATCGTGCCTTCCTCGAAGTCGATCCGCCCGTCCATATAGCCTTCGGCCAAGGCCAGCTCGGGATTGAGGAAGAGCTCGCGCTCGACGCGGTCATCATGGAAGCGCACGGTGACGGCGGGAGCTGTCTTGCGCACACCGGCGAAGAGCATCTCCTCAGGGCCCGCCCCGAAGCTGTGGCGACGCCCGTCCGGCGTGATCACCGTCAGCCTGCCCTTGCGAACGAACCGTTTCAGCAGTCTCGGAAGGAGCAGCATCGGGAGTCCTGTAAAGACGGCAATTGCGAGATCGGCTTAAGCCTCACTCAATTTTCATATTCTAGGGTTCGCCGCGAACTGACAACGGCTGGAACGGCGGGATGGGCATCGAGCGCAGGCAGGCGGCACGCTGGCGGGGCAGGCTTCGCTCCGCGAAGCTATTCGATGCCGCCAAACGCTTCCTCGTCTCCTGCCGTGTCGTCGACATCTCGGCGACTGGCGCGCGGCTGCAACCAGAGACTGACAGGCCGCTGCCGATGGACCTGCACTACCGCGCCGACGACGACGAGGATTTCCGCGCCGCGTCGCTGGTCTGGGTCCGTCAGCGCCAAATCGGCATCCATTTCGCCAAGCCGAAGCCGCCGAACGCCTGAGAGGAAGCCCTCTCGCTGCTCGCCCGGAATGACGACTGCACTTCCATATCGAAGCGGCTGGCTTTAGTCCTTCGCGCGAGGCAGCCTGTCGCTGCTCCCGAACGGCGGATGGCGAGAGCATGTCCTGGCGCGACTTCTGGAACGGCGAGCACTCCATCTACGTCTCGCCGCGGCACAAGCTCCTGCATTACCGCGCCATCGCCAGCGACCTGATCGACCATATCCCGGCGCCGGATGCCGCCGTGCTCGACCATGGCTGTGGCGAGGCGCTCGATGCTGCCCGCGTTGCGGCTGCCTGCGGCCGGCTGCAGCTCTGCGAAGCCGCGCCGAATGTCCGCGAGAAGCTGCGCGCCCAGTTCGGCCGAATCGGCAACATCGCCGTGGTCTCGCCCGAGGAGGTCGAGGCGCTGCCCGAAGCCTCGCTCGACCTCGTCGTCGCCAATTCGCTGGTCCAATATCTCTCCCCCGACGAGCTGAAGGCTCTGCTGCGAACCTGGCATGGCAAGCTCAAGCCCGGCGGTGCGCTGATCGCCGCCGACGTCATCCCTCCCGATGTGAGCCCGCTGACCGACGCCTCGCAGCTCCTCGTCTTCGCCTGGCGCGGCGGTTTTCTCACGGCGGCGCTAGCGGGGCTCGTGCGCACCGCCTTCTCCGACTATCGCAAGCTCAGGGCGCAGTACGGCCTCTCCACTTATACGCCCGAGGAGATGTCCGCGCTGATTCGCGAAGCCGGCTTCGCCGAGCCGCAGCGCCCGAAGAATTTCGGCCACAACCCGCACCGCATGACCTTCAAGGCGTTCAAGCCAACCTGAAGCGGCCCCGCAAGGACGGGCTCCGGCTTCCGGAACGGCCGCGGTGTGCCCGGCCATGACCATGAGGAAGCGGCGGCTTCCGTAACTGATCGCGCACAGACGACTTGATTTGCCGCAGTTTTTGTGGCTTTCAGCGCGCTCTTTCCCAAAGGCCCGAGAATTCCGTGCAGGACCAGACTGTCTGTCCCTATTGCGAAGCCGTGCTCAGCCGCCATGTGCTGTCCTGCCGCTCCTGCGGTCGGGATCTCACGCCCGTGCTGCCGCTGTTGCGCCGGATCGAAGCGCTGGAATGCCGCATCGCCGGCATCGAGAAGGCTCGCGAAGAACGCCGCGTCGCGCCGGCCGCGCCCAATCCGGACGCGCCTGACGCGGAAGCCCCACCACCGGCGCCCCGTCATGGCCTGATCGCCCGCCGCCGCTACCACGCGCTACCAGTTGGCTTCCTGCTGCTCCTCGGCGCCTATGCCATGGTCGTGCTTTGGCTCGACCTGTCGCTCTCGGTCCTGCGCATGGCCTCGATCGCGATCCCCTTCGGCACCGGCCTGATCTATTTCGGCATTCGACCCCGCCTCACCTGGTTCGACGCCAGCGTCGCGATAGGTTTCGCAATTTTTTCTGTCGCGGCCATGAACGCGTTGCTCGGTTGGCTCGACAATATACCGCTTCTTCCGCAGGGACCGACCGCTTGGCGCGAAACCTTCTTCTATGCGCTGAGCATCGGCGCCTCCATGCTCTCCGGCATGCTGCTGCGTGTCACGCAGGCTGCGCTCACCGCGCGCGGCCTCGTCTCGCTGCCTGAGCTGCGTAAGGGTCTGCTGGCCATCAACGGCAAGCTGCCGGTTGAAACCATCAAAACCATCGAGACGACGGTCCTTATGGTCAGCACCGTTTTCTCGGCCATAGCCGGCTTCATAGCCGTTCTTTTGGGAGTGAAATAAGCACATGATCAAGACTGGGTTCGCCCGGCAGATCCTGCCGGTACTTCTTCTCTCTGCCTGCATCGTGTCGTCGGCGATGGCGGCCGAGCCCGTACAGCTCATCACCCGCGAGGAAGCAGGCCTGCCTTCGACCGGCACTGTCGCCGGCTCGGTGCGCAATCTCACCCGCGGCCCGGCCATCGACACACTCGGCACGCCGGCGAAGGTGGGCAACGGCCCCTTCCGCCTCGCGGTGCGCTTCGTGCCGAGCAACGGCGTGCCGATCGAGCCGGACAGCGTGCGCGTCACCTATCGCCGCAATCCGGCGATCGACCTCACCGCCCGCGTCAAGCCTTTCATCACGGCGGGCGGCATCGAGGCGCCGGCTGTCGTCGTCCCGCCCGGCCAGCATGTCGTGGAGATCGAAGCGACCGACAAGGAAGGCCGCACCGGCCGCAGCCAGTTCACGCTGACGGTCGAGCCGCCGAAGTGACTTGCAGATGAGGCGCGAAGGCGCTTCCCCTCAGACCGCCCGGTCGGCAAAGCTGAAGAATTTGTGGCCGAGGAAGGAAAACACCATCACGACGCCGGTCGTCACGATCTGCATCGGCAGATAGGGCAGACCGGCGCGGCTGACGAACAGATGCATCAGGATGCCGGTGAGCACGAAGCCACCGGCCGCGATCAGGGCGAATCGCCAGCCAGCCTCGACATGGCCGCGCGTCGCGTCAAAGGTCATCCAACGGTTGAGCGTGTAGGAGACCACTGCGCCGACGATGAAGCCCACCAGCGTCGCCGGCACCGGGTCGACATGGCCGAGTTCCACCAGTCCGATCAGCACGCCGTAATGCGCCACGGCCGTCAGGCCGCCGGCGACGACATAAGCGACAAGCTGGCGGAATTGGCGCGGATAGCGACGAAGCGGCATGCCGGCCTTCTAGAGCATGCCGCATCGCCGTGAAAACACCCTTCGTCGTTCCGGCGAGCAAATGCGCATCCGGAATCGGGCAAGCCTCAGGCGCGCGCCTCGAACACCATGTTGAAGGGCGTCTCGGTGGCGCGGCGGAAGCGCGAGAAGCCGGCATCGAGCGCGACCTTGCGCAACCGCATCTCACCCGCCTGCGCGCCCAGGCCCAGCCCGACCTCCTGCGACAGCGACGCCGGCGTACAGATCATCGTCGAGGCGCCGTAATAGATCCGCCCGACCGGGTTCAGGTTGTCCTTGAGCTTATCGTGCGCAAACGGCTCGACGATCATCCAGGTCCCGTCGCCGGCCAGCGTCTCGCGGACATGGTGACCGGCCCCCACCGGGTCGCCCATGTCGTGCAGGCAATCGAACATCGCGACGAGATCGTAGCCCTGCGCAGGGAAATCCTTCGCCGAGGCCCGCTCGAAGACGATCCGCTCGCCGACGCCAGCCTTCTCCGCAGCCTCGCGTGCCCGCTCGATCGAAGGGCCATGATAGTCGAAGCCGAAGAAGCGTGACTTCGGATAGGCCTGGGCCATCAGGATGGTCGAGGCTCCGTGGCCGCAGCCAACATCGGCCACGGTCGCGCCGCTCATGAGCTTGTCGTGGACCCCTTCGAGCGCCGGGATCCATTCCGTCGTCAGATGCGCGTTGTAGCCCGGCCGGAAGAAGCGCTCGGTCCCGCGGAACAGGCATTTGCTGTGCTCGTGCCAGCCGAGCCCGGAGCCGCTGCGGAAGGCCTCCTCCACCTTCGGCTCGTCGACCCACATCGACTGCACGACTTCGAAGGCGCCGGCGAAGAAGGCCGGGCTCCCCTCGTCGGCGAAAGCGACCGCCTGCTCCGGCGACAGGCTGAATCTGTCGCTGCCCTCGTCATAATCGACATAGCCGGCGGCAGCCTGGGCCGCGAGCCATTCGCGGACATAGCGCTCCTTGCAGCCCGTCTTCTCGGCCAGCGCAGCCGCGCTCACCGGCTCGCCATCGGCCATCGCCTTGTAGAGCCCGAGCTGGTCACCGAGCACGATGAGCGCCCCGGTCACGCATGCGCCGACGTCGCCGACGAGACGCCCTACCAATGCATCGAGTTTCTGAGGGTCGGCAGCACGCATGGCCATGCTCCCTGGTTCGGGCTTAGCCGGTGCCGCATCGCGATCCGGCCTGGCGCCATCGCGGAAGCGAAGACGCTAAACCGGCATCGATACCTGTCAATGGGGCGAAGCCTGACCCTACGGAACGTCGAGGGTGGCAGGCCAGTCCGGGCCGAGGCGCGGCAGGTTCGGGTCGCGTCGCGCCGTCTCGATCACGCTGTTGAGCAGTCCCGGGAAGCGCTGGTCGAGCTCCTCGCGCCGGATGCTGAGATAGCGCGACGTGCCCTCGATCCGCATGCGGGTGACGCCCGCCTCGCGCAGCTTGCCGAAATGATAGGACAGGAGCGAAGGCGAAGCGAAGGCCGTGAAATCGCTGCAGCGCGCCTTGTCGACCTCACTGACATTAGCGAGCGCGACGAGGATGCCGAGCCGGATCGGATCGGCCAGCGCCGCGAACAGGTCGGCGGGCGCGACATCCTCGATATCGGGATGAAAGAGCGGCTTCATGGCTCTGAGATAGGCGATGCCGTCACTCCTGACAATATTCAACATTCATTGAAATTAGCCTTGCGATCAGAAGCAGGCGATCTTAAAATTCAACGATCATTGAAATTTTGAAGCTCGCCTTCGAAACAGCGATCATCCGCAAGGATCACTCCCATGGATACGCGCCTTCTTTCCCTCGCCGGTGGCGCCTTCGCCATCGGCACGGGCAGCCTGATCGTCACCGGCATCCTGCCCCATCTCGCCTCGGGCCTCGGCGTCTCGGTCGACACCGCGGGCCTGCTCATCTCGATCTTCGCCCTCTCCTACGCGATCGGCTCGCCGATCTTCTCGACGCTGCTCGGCGACGCTGACCGCAAGCTCGTGCTGGTCGGCGCAATGACGGTCTTCGGCCTCGCCAATCTCGGCGCCGCTTTCGCCAGCGACTTCTGGGTTGTCATGGTCGCCCGGATCGTCATGGCGGTCGCTTCCGGCGTCTTCATGCCCGCGGCCAATGCCGTCGCAGTGGCGGTCTCTGCGCCCGAGCGTCGCGGCCGTGCCATTGCGCTGGTCACCGGCGGCATGACGGTCTCGCTGATTCTCGGCATCCCGATCGGCACCGCCGTGGTCTCCTTCGGCGGCTGGCACCTCGCCTTCCTGATCGTGACGCTGTTCAGCGCACTGTCGCTGGTGGGCCTGCTCCTGAAGCTGCCCAAGAGCCTGCCGCGTGGCACCAACACGCTGCGCGAGCGCCTGCAGGTGGCCAGCCGCGGCGACGTGTTGCTCGCCCTGGCGACGACGATGCTGTGGACCACGGGCGCCTTCGTTCTCTACACCTACATCGCTCCGTTCCTGACCAACCACGCTGGCATCGCCGGCCCCTGGCTCGCAGCGATGCTCGTCGTCTCGGGCATCGGCTCGGCCATCGGCAACCAGCTTGGCGGCGTCGCCAGTGACCGCTTCGGCCCGGAGCGCTCGCTCACCGTCGTGTTGAGCCTGCTGGCGGCGGCGCTTTTCTCGGCCTCCCTCGTCGCGGTGAGCCTGCCGCCGGCGCTGGCGATCTATCCGATACCGTTCGTCTTGCTGATCTGGAGCGCGGCGGGCTGGGCCGGCCATCCCTCGCAGATGTCGCGCCTTGCGGCGATGGCGCCGGATGCCGCCGTGGTCGCCCTGTCACTCAACGCTTCGGCACTCTATTTCGGCATCGCGGCCGGCGCTGCGCTCGGCCAACAGGTGATGCGCCATGCCGGCACGTGGCCGCTCGGCTTTGTCGGCGCGGCCTGCGAGATCGCGGCGCTCGCCGTGCTCGCCCTTTCCATGCAGCACAAGCGCCGAACGCCCAAGTCGCTGGAGATCGATCTCGTCGTTCCGGCACCGCGACCTGTGCGCTGATGTCGGGCGGAAGCGCTTTTAGCTTCCCCCCGCCGCCTTGCCCGTCTATAGCGAGCGCCTAGCATTCATTCTGGCGTTCGCACCGGCCCGCTCTCTCGATCGGATGGCCTTGCGCGCGCCCACGAAAATTGGCCGAGATCATGCCCAAGCGCACAGACATCAAGTCCATCCTGATCATCGGCGCCGGCCCCATCATCATCGGACAGGCCTGCGAGTTCGATTATTCCGGCACCCAGGCCTGCAAGACGCTGAAGGCCGAGGGCTACCGCATCATCCTGGTCAACTCGAACCCGGCCACGATCATGACCGATCCTGAGCTGGCCGACGCGACCTATGTCGAGCCGATCACGCCCGAAATCGTCGCCAAGATCATCGAGAAGGAGCGCCCCGACGCCCTCCTGCCCACCATGGGCGGCCAAACGGCGCTGAACTGCGCGCTCTCGCTCAAGAAACTGGGCGTCTTGGAGCGGTTCAACGTCGAGATGATCGGCGCGACCGCCGAGGCCATCGACAAAGCCGAGGACCGCGAGCTCTTCCGCGAGGCGATGACCAAGATCGGCCTCGACACGCCGCGCTCCCACCACATCAAGACGCTCGGCCAGGCCCTCGACGCCCTTGAGGACATCGGCCTTCCCGCGATCATCCGCCCCTCTTTCACCATGGGCGGCACGGGCGGCGGCATCGCCTACAACAAGGGCGAGTTCATCGACATCGTCGAGCGCGGCATCGACGCCTCCCCCACCAGCGAAGTCCTCATCGAGGAGAGCGTGCTGGGCTGGAAGGAATACGAGATGGAGGTGGTCCGCGATAAGAAGGACAACTGCATCATCGTCTGCTCGATCGAGAACTTCGATCCGATGGGCGTCCACACCGGTGATTCGATCACCGTCGCCCCGGCCCTGACGCTGACCGACAAGGAATACCAGATCATGCGCGACGCCTCGCTGGCGGTGCTGCGCGAGATCGGCGTGGAGACGGGCGGCTCGAACGTGCAGTTCGCGATCGACCCGGCGACCGGACGCATGATCGTCATCGAGATGAACCCGCGCGTCTCGCGCTCCTCTGCGCTCGCGTCGAAGGCGACCGGCTTCCCGATCGCCAAGGTCGCGGCGCGGCTTGCCGTCGGTTACACGCTCGACGAAATCGAGAACGACATCACCGGCGGCGCCACACCCGCCTCCTTCGAGCCGACGATCGACTACGTCGTCACCAAGATTCCGCGCTTCGCCTTCGAGAAGTTCCCGGGCTCCGAGCCGACGCTGACCACCGCGATGAAGTCGGTCGGCGAGGCGATGGCGATCGGCCGCACCTTCCAGGAATCGCTGCAGAAGGCGCTGCGCTCGCTGGAGACCGGGCTCGACGGCCTCGATGAGATCGAGATCGACGGCCTCGGCCATGGCGACGACCGCAACGCCATCAAGGCCGCGATCTCGACGCCGACGCCGGACCGCATCCTGCACGTCGCCCAGGCGATGCGCGCCGGCTTCACCGACGAGCAGATCCATGAGAGCTGCAAGATCGATCCCTGGTTCCTCGCCCAGATGCGCGGCATCGTCGAGACCGAGGAGAAGATCCGCAAGTTCGGCCTGCCGCAGACGCCCGGCGCCTTCCGCCAGATCAAGGCGATGGGCTTCTCCGACAAGCGCCTTGCCGCCGTCTCCGGCAAGAGCGAGGCCGAGGTCCGCAAGCTCCGCAAGTCGCTGGACGTGCGCCCGGTCTACAAGCGCATCGACACCTGCGCGGCCGAATTCGCCTCGCCGACCGCGTATATGTACTCGACCTACGCCATGCCCTTCGCCGGTGCGCTGGCCGACGAGGCCAACCCGTCCGATCGCAAGAAGGTCGTCATCCTCGGCGGCGGGCCGAACCGCATCGGCCAGGGCATCGAGTTCGACTATTGCTGCTGCCATGCCTGCTACGCGCTGCGTGACGCCGGCTACGAGACCATCATGGTCAACTGCAACCCGGAGACGGTCTCGACCGACTACGACACGTCGGACCGGCTCTATTTCGAGCCGCTGACCGCCGAGGACGTGCTCGAGATCCTCGAGACCGAAAAGCAGAACGGCACGCTGCTCGGCGTCATCGTCCAGTTCGGCGGCCAGACCCCGCTGAAGCTCGCGAACGCGCTGGAAGAGGCTGGCATCCCGATCCTCGGCACCTCGCCTGACATGATCGACCTCGCAGAGGACCGCGACCGCTTCAAGCGCCTGCTCGACAAGCTGCAGCTCAAGCAGCCGAAGAACGGCATCGCCTATTCGGTCGAGCAGTCGCGCATGATCGCGGCCGAGCTCGGTCTGCCCTTCGTCGTGCGCCCCTCCTACGTGCTCGGCGGACGCGCCATGGCGATCATCCGCGACGAGGAGCAGTTCGAGGACTACCTGCTCGGCACGCTGCCCTCGCTGATCCCCTCCGAGGTCAAGGCCAAGTATCCGAACGACAAGACCGGCCAGATCAACACGGTGCTCGGCAAGAACCCGCTGCTGTTCGACCGTTACCTGTCGGACGCCATCGAGGTCGATGTCGACTGCCTCAGCGACGGCAAGGATGTCTTCGTCGCAGGCATCATGGAGCACATCGAGGAGGCCGGCATCCATTCCGGCGATTCGGCCTGCTCGCTGCCGCCGCGCTCGCTCTCGCCCGAAACCATCGCCGAGCTGGAGCGCCAGACCAAGGCCATGGCGCTGGCGCTCGATGTCGGCGGGCTGATGAACGTGCAATACGCCATCAAGGACGGCGACATCTACGTTCTGGAAGTGAACCCCCGCGCCTCGCGCACCGTGCCCTTCGTCGCCAAGGTCATCGGCCAGCCGATCGCCAAGATCGCCGCCCGCGTCATGGCCGGCGAGCCGCTGGCGAGCTTCGGGCTGAAGCCCGCGAGCCTGGGCCATGTCGGCGTCAAGGAAGCGGTCTTCCCCTTCGCGCGCTTCCCCGGCGTCGACGTGCTGCTCGGCCCCGAGATGCGCTCGACCGGCGAGGTCATCGGCCTCGACCGCTCCTTCGACACCGCCTTCGCCAAGAGCCAGCTCGGCGCGGGCTCGAAGGTCCCGGTCAAGGGCACCGTCTTCGTCTCGGTGCGTGACGACGACAAACCGCGCATCGTGCCGGCGGTGCGCATCCTCTCCGATCTCGGCTTCCGCATCGTAGCGACCGGCGGCACGCAGCGCCTGCTGCAGGAGCAGGGCATCAGCGCCGCCAAGATCAACAAGGTTCTGGAAGGCCGCCCGCATGTCGTCGATGCGATCAAGAACGGCGAGATCCAGCTGATCTTCAACACCACCGAAGGACCGCAGGCGCTTGCGGATTCCCGTTCGCTCAGACGAACGGCCCTCTTGCACAAGGTCCCCTATTATACCACCTTGGCGGGCGCGATCGCCGCAGCCGAGGGCATCAAGGCCTATTGCAGCGGCGATCTCGAAGTACGATCGTTGCAATCCTACTTCGAACGCGCGGCCTGACCGGCCGGGGGCGTCGAGGTTCAAAGATCGATCGGAAGCGCGGGGACGCCGGCGGCGGAAAGGCAGCCGGCGAGCCGCGCTTTTTGAAGCTTATGGGACGGAAAGAATGGAAAAGGTTCCGATGACCGTGAGCGGCTTTGCCGCTTTGGAGGTGGAGCTGAAGCACCGCCAGCAGGTCGAGCGCCAGCGCATCATCACCGCGATCTCCGAGGCGCGCGCCCTCGGCGACCTGTCGGAAAACGCCGAATATCACGCGGCGAAGGAAGCGCAGTCGCTGAACGAGGGCCGCATCCAGGAACTCGAATCGCTGATCGGCCGCGCCGACGTCATCGACGTCGCCAAGCTCGGCGGCGACACGATCAAGTTTGGCGCCACGGTCAAGCTGATCGACGACGACACCGAGGAAGAGAAGAGCTACCAGATCGTCGGGGAGCCGGAATCCGACGTGAAATCCGGCAAGGTCTCGATCGGCTCGCCGATCGCACGCGCGCTGATCGGCAAGAAGGTCGGCGATTCCGTGCAGGTGACCACGCCCGGCGGCGGCAAGTCCTACGAAGTCGTCAGCGTCGTCTTCCGGTAGAAGCAGAACGCCATTCTCGGGCGGGGCCTAGCTCCGCCTCGAGAATCCCGGCAAGAAGAGGCTCGGGAGCCTCCTTCGGCGGGAGACGCTCGGGTCAAGCCCGAGCATGACGCCTTCCCTACCCCGCGATAACCACTCTCGCCGCCTTCACGAAGCCATCCACGGCCACGCTCGCCAGGATCAGCCCCATCACGCGGCTGATGACGCTCGCTCCGGCATTGCCGATGACGGCGATGATACGCGACGCGCAGAGCAGCAGCACGAGCAACATCGCCAGGATGATGAGAACCTGGCCCACGGTCTCGGCCTGCTCGGTGAAGCTGAACATCGCATTGTCGGTGACCGTCATCACGGTGAGCATCGCGCCGGGACTGGCGATGCTGGGAATCGCGAGCGGATAGACCGCTCTCTCGAGGTCGGAGGAGCGCAGCAGCTTCTGGTCCTCCTCCAGCTTCGATTCGCCGAAGATCATCGTCAGCGCGAACAGGAACAGCACGATGTTCCCGGCGATCTGGAACGAGCTCAGCTCGATGTCCATGGCCGTTAGCAGGATCTGGCCGAGCAGGATGAAGAACAGGAGCACGAGGAAGGCGACGAGCGTGCCGTGCAGCGCCACGCGTCGCGCGGACGCCGCGCTCATGCCGGCGGTGACCGCCAGGAACACCGGCAGCGTGCCGATCGGGTCGATCACGACCCACAGCTTCACGAACTCCGTCAACCAACGTTCCATCCGAATCCCCCTTTGATGCGAATCCCATTGGGCATGCGCCGACATATGGCACGCAAGTGCGCAGCCATGGACTATCGAAGTCTTGCGCTTACATTGATGGTGCAGGCCTTACGGAGTTTCCGATCATGACCACGCGTCGACATTTCCTGGCTTTCGCGCTCGGGGCCACCGCGCTCGCTCCGTTCGCCGCCACGCCCGTCCTTGCACAGGCCGCACCGATCGGCTCGATCCAGGTGGTCTTTACGCCGAAGGTGATGGAGGCCTGGGGCTCGCCCCATACAGCGCTGGTAAAGGCCGAGCTGGAGAGCACGCTTGCCGAGCTGCTCGGCCCCTCGCTGCGACGCGGCGCCGGCACCCGCCTCGTCATCGCTGTCAGCAGCATCTGGTTCGCGGCCTTCGCCGGCGGCAGCGGTGGCGGCAAGCCGAAGGATGGCGGCGGCGACAACGATTATCTTGAGAGTACGGCAACACTGTATGACCGCAGCGGCCGGGAGCTCGCGAGTTGGCCGATCCGCTCGACCGAAGGGATGGGTGGCGCCTGGTATCTGCCGGATATCGACCAGCGCCGCCTGAAGGCGCTCGCCCGCAACAATGCCTATTGGATCAAGCGCTATGTCGTTGGGTAATCTCCCGGGTCATGCGGGTCTGGACGGCACTTAGCCGGGTCGCCTGACCTCGAACGCGGTCTTGCCGCGGCTGAAACCGCAGGCCTCATAGAATGCGAGCACGGCGGGGTCCTTGCGACCGGTCAGCAGCATCACCTTGTAGCAGCCCGCATCCCAAGCCTGCGCGACGGCGGCCTGGACGACACGTTTGCCGACGCCCTGGCCGCGCAATCCTTCCTCGGTGACGACGTTCTCGATCAACCCGAAGGAGCGCATATTGCGTGTCAGATTGGGCGCGATCACCAGCACGCAGGTCGCCACGACCCTGCCGTCGAGTTCGGCGACATGCACCGTCATGAAGCCGCTGGCGAGAATCTGTCGCCAGGTTTCGACCGCCGTGGCGGCGTCCGGAACCAGATCGTTGACACTGAGCTGACGATACAGCGCGAGGATCGCGGGCAAATCCGCCTCTGCCGCCGCCCGGACCGTCACCGGCATGGCAGCCTCGCGCCTAGCCGAACGGGACGATCGGCTCGTCCTTGACGCGGTCGAGGGCGAGCGCGGTGCGGACGTTGCGGACATTCGGCATCGCGGTCAGTTCGCCCACGAAATCCTGAAAGGCCTTGAGGTCCGGCGCCACGCATTTCAGCGCGAAGTCGATGTCGCCCGACAGCGTCCAGCATTCGCGCACCGTCGCCCATTCCCGGATCCGGGTCTGGAAGGCGGCGAGATCGGCCTCCGCCTGGCTCGCCAGATGCACGAAGGCGAAGCAGACGACCTCGTAGCCCAGCTTCCGCTCGTCGAGATCGGCATGGTAGCCGCGGATCAGCCCGGCCTCCTCCAGCGCGCGCACGCGGCGCAGGCAGGGTGGGGGCGAGATGCCGACCCGGCTGGCGAGTTCGACATTGGTCATGCGCCCATCGGCCTGCAGCTCGCGCAGGATGCGCAGGTCGATTTCGTCGAGTTTCGGACGCACGAAAAGCCCCAGAAGGAAGGTCGCGCTGGTGTAGACGGCGCGGCCAGGCGATACAAGGCACATGCCACCAACAGGCGAAGCGATGCACGAGAATCCGAAACCGACCGTCTGGGTACTGACCGACGGCAAGGCGGGTGACGAAGGCCAGTGCATCGGCGTCGCCGAGCGCCTGGGTGTCGTCCCCGAGATCCGGCGAGTGAAGCCCCGCAAGCCCTTCGCCTGGCTGATGCCGCGCGGCCCCATCGACCCGCGCGAGGGGCCGGATCGGCCCGATAGCCCGATCCGCCCGCCCTTCCCCGACATCGCCATCGCCTCGGGCCGCCGCGCCGTCGCCTATCTGCGGGCGATGAAGAAGGCCTCGAACGGCCGTAGCTTCACCGTCTTCCTCAAAGACCCGCGCACCGGCACCGGCGCCGCCGACCTGATCTGGGTCTCGGAGCACGACGCCCTGCGCGGCGACAACGTCCTCGTCACCACCACCTCCCCCCATCGGCTGACGCCCGAGAAGCTGGCCGCGGCCCGCGCCGCGCCGCGCGCCTCTATCGCTGCGCTCGCCCGTCCGCGCGTCGCCGTGCTGGTCGGTGGCGACAGCCGGCACCATCGCTTCACGCCGACCGATATCGAGCGCTTCACCGCCGAGCTCGACGCCCTGGCCCAATCCGGCGCCACGCTGATGGGCTCGCCCTCGCGCCGCACCTCACCCGCGCTTGCGAAGGCCGTCTCCGCCGTCTTCGCCAGGCATGGCGGCTGGTGGTGGGATGGCACGGGCGAAAATCCCTATCTCGCCCTGATCGCCAACGCCGAGGCGATCGTCGTCACCGCGGATTCGACCAACATGATCGGCGAGGCGACCGTGACCGGCGTCCCCGTCCTCGTCTTTGAGCCCGGCGGCGGCCACGCCAAGATCACGGCGCTGATCGCGTCGCTGAAACGACAGGGCGCCGTGCATCGCTTCTGTGGAAGCCTTGAGGGCAAGGCCTACCAACCGATAGACTCCACGCCCATCATAGCCGATGCGATAAGGCAGGGCTGGCTCCGCCACCGGGCCGCGCTCGGGCTCGATGCAGCGTGAGCCCGGTCGCTCTTGTTTCGGCGCCGCGCCGCCGTATCTGAACGAAGCTGCGGCCTTCCGGTTGCAGGAGAGGAATTGAGACGATGGCCCACACCCATGCCCGCGTCATGATCATCGGCTCCGGCCCGGCCGGCTATACCGCCGCGATCTATGCCGCTCGCGCCATGCTGGAACCGGTGCTGATCTCCGGCCTGCAGGCCGGCGGGCAGCTCATGATCACGACCGATGTCGAGAACTATCCCGGCTTTGCCGACGTCATCCAGGGCCCCTGGCTGATGGAGCAGATGCGCGCCCAGGCCGAGCACATGGGCACGAAGATGGTTTCCGATCACATCGCCCGCGTCGACCTCTCACAGCGCCCCTTCCGGCTCTGGGGTGATGCCGGCGAGACCTATTCCTGCGACTCGCTGATCATCGCCACCGGCGCTCAGGCGAAATGGCTCGGTCTGCCCTCGGAGCAGAGCTTCCAGGGCTTTGGCGTCTCGGCCTGCGCCACCTGCGACGGCTTTTTCTTCCGCAGCAAGGAGGTCGTGGTCGTGGGCGGCGGCAACACCGCCGTCGAGGAAGCGCTCTATCTGGCCAATCTCGCCAGCAAAGTCACGCTGGTCCATCGCCGGGACCATCTGCGCGCCGAGCGCGTGATGCAGGAGCGCCTGTTCAAGCACCCCAAGATCGAAGTCGTCTGGGACAGCGAGGTCGCCGAGATCTGCGGCGGCACCACGCCGCCCAACGTCACCCATCTGCTCCTTCGCAACACCAAAACCGGTGCCGAGAGCGAACTGAAGGCGGACGGTGTCTTCATCGCCATCGGCCACAAGCCCGCTACCGAGCTCTTCGTCGACCAGTTGGCCATGAACGAATCCGGCTATCTCGATGTCGAGGCCGGCACGACCCGGACCAACATCCCCGGTGTCTTCGCGGCCGGCGACGTCACCGACGAGCATTATCGTCAGGCGGTGACGGCAGCTGGCATGGGCTGCATGGCCGCCCTCGACGCCGAGCGCTGGCTGCTGGCCAGCGCGCTCGACCAGCGCGAAGCGGCCGAATAGGCAGATTGTCGCGCCCCTTTTGTCATTCCGGGGCTTCGCGAAGCGAAGACCCGGAACCCACGCCGGGGCGCGGCGCTTTGGCTTTTCTGGCCGGGCCGTCTCACCCGGTCGTGGATTGGCCTGCGGCCTGCCCCGGAATGAGAGCGGTTGCGTGCGAAATCACCGCAAACGGCTTAATCCGCGCAACACATCACGAATTTTGATAGAGTGCGCCACCAAAATCAGTGGCAAAATAAACTATCTCCGCCACTCAAACATTGACGCAGAGCATCTTCATCCCCCAACATGCACAAAACGCATAACGGGGGACGCGCGGTGGATTGGGACCGCATCCGAATTTTTTACACGGTCGCAGAGTCAGGCAGTTTCACAAAGGCTGGCGATGTTCTGGGATTGAGTCAATCCGCCGTCAGCCGGCAGATTGGGGCGCTGGAGCGCGAATTGCGCGCGCCTCTCTTCCATCGGCATACGCGCGGACTGATCCTCACCGAGCAGGGCGAATTGCTCTGGCGTGCCGCGCGCGAGATGACGCAGAGGCTGGAGCGCACGCGTTCGCAGCTCTCCGAGACGCGTGAGCACCCTTCCGGCGAGCTCAAGGTCACGGCGACGCGCGGCCTCGGCGGCCATTGGCTGACCCCGCGCCTGGCCGAATTCCTCGACCTCTACCCTGACATCCGGGTCGAGCTCATCCTCACGGACGAGGAACTCGACCTGTCGATGCGCGAGGCCGACATCGCCATCCGCCTGCGCCAGCCGCAGCAGCCGGATCTGATCCAGCGCAAGCTCTTCACGGTCCATTTCCACGTTTACGCCTCGCCGGCCTATGTGAAGCGCTTCGGCGAGCCGAAGAGCTACGACGACCTCGACAACCACCGCATCCTGTCCTTCGGCGGCACCTCGCCGTCCTATCTGACGGCGGTGCACTGGCTCGGCACCATGGGGCGCGACCAGCGCAACCCGCGACCGATTCACCTGACGGTGAACAACATCACCGCGATGAAGCGCGCCGTGGATTCTGGCGCCGGCATCGCCGTGCTGCCGGATTATCTGATCGAGACCGGCTCGCCTCTCGTGCAGCTCATGCGCGAGACGGAAATGCCGCAGCTCGAGAGCTATCTGGTCTATCCGGAAGAGATGAAGTCGGTTGCCCGCGTGCAGGTCTTCCGCGACTTCCTGATCCAGAAGGCCCAGCGCTGGACCTACTGACCTCGACGCTTTGAGTGAACCGCGAAGGCATCGCCTTCGCGGTCTTCGCGTCGTTTGGGTTCGAGGTGAAACCCGCTGCAGGTGGCGCGCCGAAATACGCTCCGGGGACGGCGCAAGGCCCCCGTGACGGGACCCCAGAATCGGCATCGGCGAACGACCATGAATCGTGCGCATGC
Source organism: Hyphomicrobiales bacterium (assembly GCA_900473415.1). Classification (GTDB taxonomy): domain Bacteria; phylum Pseudomonadota; class Alphaproteobacteria; order Rhizobiales; family Beijerinckiaceae; genus Allobosea. The sequence continues at coordinate 260,111 of UCLR01000007.1, read as the reverse complement.
CCGCCCGGCCTGAATTTTGGCCATTTTGTGACCTCACGCGCCTTTCGTTGCGTCAATTCCGGACAATTCGATCCGAAATCATCTTCACGGACCTTGAACACCCCGCTTTCCGCCTGGCCGCAACTTTTGCGCGCGGCTCTGGCGTTGCGTCAAACGCATATTTCTCAATCATTTAGGCCCAAATTAGTGCCATCTGCCACCAAGACATGCAACGCGCGCATGGGAGACCCAAGATATGCTGCATTGCAAAATGGCAGCCCGTGCTCAATACTACACCCACGGTTGTTCGAGACGGGCTCCGCAAACTCCTCCCGGCGTTGAGTTCGTTTCAGCCGTTCCCCTCTGAGATGTTTGGCGGTTTCGCCAGATGTTTCAAACTTACAAGGCCGGCTCCCCTCGGGGACGCCGGCCCTTTTTTTGGCTTTCATGGACAAGGCGCCAAGCCGTCATGGCCGGCCTTGTCCCGACCATCTAGGCCGTCCTTCGTCGAGACTGCCCGAGACGTCGATGCTCGCCACGAGGGCGAGCATGACGGTTCCCTGTGAACGTCTATGGGCCGCGCGCTGTCACGCCGCCAGCTTGCCGGCGACCTTCGCGAAGTTGTCGAGGAAGCCCTGCAGGAAGGCGCGGGTGCCTTCGTTGGCGATCTCGTGGTCAGCGTCGATCACCCCTTCCGAATAGGTGATGAAAACCTGCCCGCCGACCACGACCCCGGCGAGGTTGGTCATGATCATCCGCAGCTGCTGCTGCGCAACGGCCGTGCCGACGGCGCCGCCGCTGGTCCCCGTCACCGCGATGGCCTTGCCGGCCCACGAATTCTTGCCGTAGGGCCGTGATGCCCAGTCGATCGCATTCTTGAGCGCTGCCGGGATCGAGCGGTTATGCTCGGGCGTGACCATCAGGATCGCGTCGGCCGCCTCGATCTCCCGCTTCAGCCTGAGCGTCGGCTCGGGCCGTTCCGCTTCGAGATCCTGGTTGAACAGCGGCAGGTCGTCGATCCGGACGAAGGACGGCTCGAAGGCGTCGCTTCCGAGTTTCGCCAGGGCCTGCGCCAGCTTGAGGTTGATCGATTCACGGCGATTGCTGCCGACGACGATAGCGAGCTTCAACTTGGCCATTGCGTTCCTCGATGCTGGCGAAACCGATGGCACAGTAGAAGCGCCCGCTCCGCCCCGGCAAGGCGCGAGGCCGCAAGCACGACGTTGCGGGATTTCAAACGCTCGGAGATGTCAGTGCCGGGCCGGCTTGGCCACAAGCGGCAGCGCGTCGAAAAGGCCGGGCTCTGCGCTCGTTCGCGCCTTTTCGATCGTCAGGATCCTGAGCTTGGTCTCGACGCCGCCATCGGCCGAGAAGCCTCCAGTCTTGCCGCCGGCCGCCAGCACGCGATGGCAGGGCACGATGATCGGCCAGGGATTCTGGCCGAGTGCCACGCCGACGGCCCGGGCTGCACCCGGATCGCCAATGCGGTGCGCAACCTCGCCATAGGTCAGCGTTTCGCCGGGCGGGATCGACAACGCGATCTCATAGACCTTCCGGTTGAAGTCAGAGACGGTCTCCAGGGCGACGGGCAGATGCGATAGGTCCCGCTTCTCGCCCTGGAACAGCGCCCGGATGCCGGCCACGGCCTCCGCGACGACGCCCTCCGCCGCAGCTTCATCGGCCTCCGGAAAGCGCCGCCCCAGCCGGTGACGGGCGGTGTCCTCGTCGCGCTCGGGCAGCTGCGCGCCGATGAAGCGCTCGTCTTCCCAGATCAGCGCGCAGGTGCCGATCGCGGTGTCGAAGAGATGGAAGTGCTGGGTGGCCATGAGCGACTCTTGCCGTTCCAACTGCATGATGAGCCGGTCTACCATGACAGGATGGGGCTATGGCACCCGAAAGCTGCCCGGCATCGCCTCACATAAACAGGCGCTCGTTCTCCAGCCCCTTGTAGAGACCGGCGACGTGCTCGCCATAGCCGTTGAAGATCAGCGTCGGGCGCCGGTCTCGCGAGCCCAGCACCTGCTCGCTCGCCTGGCTCCAGCGCGGATGCGGCACGGCCGGATTCACATTGGCCCAGAAGCCGTATTCGGAGGACTGCAGCCCCTCCCAGAAGGTCTTCGGTCGCTCGGCGACAAAGCTGATCTTGCGGATCGACTTGACCGACTTGAAGCCGTACTTCCACGGCGTGATCAGCCGGATCGGCGCGCCATGCTGCGTCGGCAACGGCTTGCCGTAGATGCCGGTGACGAGCAGCGGCAGCTCGTTCGTTGCCTCGGCGATGGTCAGCCCTTCGGTGTAGGGCCAGGGATACCAGCGCTGGCTCTGCCCCGGCGCCACGCGCGGGTTCATGAAGGTCTCGAAGCGGATGTACTTCGCACCCGACAGCGGCTTCGCGAGGGCGACGAACGCCGCCAGCGGAACGCCGGTCCACGGCACCGCCATCGCCCAGGCCTCGACGCAGCGGAAGCGGTAAAGCCGCTCCTCCAGCGGAAGCTTGCGAACGAGATCGTCGAAGCCGATCTCGAAGGGCTTCTCGACCATGCCCTCGACCTGGATGCTCCAGGGCCGCGTCGCCAGACGCCGCGAGGCATCGACGATGTCCTTCGTCATGCCGAATTCGTAGAAATTATTGTAGTTCGCGGCATCCTCCGCCGCCGTCAGCGGCACGTCGAGCTTGTAGGCCTCGTTGCGCTTGGCGGGGTAGAGATCGAGCGTCGGATCGGGCGTGTCGGCCGCGGCCAGGCCCGGCAAGGCCGCCCCGGCGATCAGCCCCGCCCCCGCAGCCATCAGCTGGCGGCGATTGAGGAATACGCTCTCCGGCGTGGCTTGGCTTTCCGGCATCTCCCAGCCGGCGGGACGCTTGATCAGCATGACGGACACACTCCGCTTTCGATGGCCGCTGTTAGGCCACGAAAGCGAAGTGACGGCAATTCACGAGGGGGCGAGGCCGCCCCCAGCGATCAGCCCCGCGCTTCCAGCGCCTTGACGATCGCCTGGCCCATCTCGGCGGTCGAGACGGCGTTGGCGCCCGGCGCGGCGATGTCCTTGGTGCGCGTGCCGGAGCCCAGCACATCGGCGATCGCACCTTCGAGGCGGTCCGCCGCTTCGCCGGCGCCGAAGGAATAGCGCAGCGCCATGGCGAAGGAGCCGATCATCGCGATCGGGTTGGCGAGGCCCTTGCCGGCAATGTCCGGAGCCGAGCCATGGACCGGCTCGTAGAGCGCCTTGCGCTTGCCGGTCGCAGGATCCTCGGCGCCCAGCGAGGCGGAGGGCAGCATGCCGAGCGAGCCGGTCAGCATCGCCGCGACGTCGGAGAGGATGTCGCCGAACAGATTGTCGCAGACGATGACGTCATACTGCTTCGGCCAGCGCACGAGCTGCATAGCGCAGTTGTCGGCCAACACATGCTCGAGCTCGACATCCGCATAGTCCTTGGCGTGGAGCGCGGTGACCGTCTGCTTCCAGAGCACGCCGGTCTTCATGACGTTGTGCTTCTCGGCCGAGGAGACCTTGTTGCGGCGCGTGCGCGCAAGCTCGAAGGCGACGCGGGCGATGCGCTCGATTTCGGGCGTGGTGTAGAGTTGGGTGTCGACGCCGCGCTTCGAGCCGTCTTCCAGCGTGACGATCTCCTTCGGCTCGCCGAAATAGACGCCGCCGGTGAGCTCGCGCACGATCAGGATGTCGAGCCCCTCGACGACCTCGGGCTTGAGCGAGGAGGCGGCCGCCAGCGCCGGATAGCAGATCGCGGGGCGCAGGTTCGCGAAGAGGCCGAGATCCTTGCGCAGGCGCAGCAGCCCCGCTTCCGGACGGTGCTGATAGGGCACATCCGCCCATTTCGGCCCGCCGACCGCGCCGAAGAGCACAGCGTCAGCGGCCTCGGCGAGCTTCATGTCGCTGTCGGAGATCGCCTTGCCATGGGCATCATAGGCCGTGCCGCCGACGAGCCCCTTCTCGATCTCGAAGGAGGCGAGGCCCTGCTTGCCGAACCAGGACACGATCTGCTCGACCTGCCCCATCACCTCGGGGCCGATGCCGTCGCCGGGAAGCAGCAGGAGCTTGTGGGTCGCCATGGTCATCGCCTCGTTGTCTGGTCGCGTTTCCAGCGCAGGCTGATAGGCGGCCAGGCGCCGGCGCGCAAGCCGCGGCGCAGCATGACGCGCCTCGCGAAAAAGCCCGCTCCGGAGGAGCGGGCTTCCGCGACGCATCGGCTCTGGGCGTGCCGCTCGCCCGGCCGCCGTCACTCGATGATCTGGATGATCCGCCGCGTCCGCGGCAGGTCCGGCACGGTGTCGCTCACCTCATCGTAGCGATAGCCGCTGACAGCATCCTCGTCCGGCAACTCGCTCGGGACCACGCGCCGTTGCGACAGCGTGGCGCCGAAGCTGACCGGAAGGCTGTAGATGAAGTCGCTCGGGTGCTGGGCAAGCGCATAGGGCCTGAAATGCGGATCCCGCAAGCCTTCAGGATGCCCCTGGGCCATGGTCGCGGCCGGCATCAGGGCCAGTCCGGCAGCAAGGATGACGATCCTGAGCATGGGAGTCCCTTCCTGTGCGTGAGGCCGAAAAGTCGCCCTTTTTCGTCTCCCCGAAAGAACGGTCTGCCGCCCGGAAAGTTCCGCCTCGCGGCACGACAAACACCACACCGGAGCCCTGCGTTTCCCGGCCCGCGGGACCGCACGATCACAACGATGAGCGGGCACCTGGCCGGCGTTTTGAATCGACTGTCCGCCCGGGAACGACGACGCCGCCGCCCCTCGCCTCTCAGCCCTTCTTCCCCATGTTCCAAAAGAATTGCACCGGCGAGAGCACCATGCCGGTGAGGCTCTTGCGGAAGGCCATAGGCTGCTGGACGAGCCCACAGGGCACGTAAGGCACGAAGTCGAAAGCTCGCCGCTCGATCGAGGCCGCGATCTCCTTCTGCTTCGCCTCTTCCGGCGTTGCGATCCACTGATCGCGCAAGCCTTCCATGGCGGCATCCTCCGGCCAGCCGAACCAGGCTGATCCACCATTGGCACGCATGAGGGGGTGCAACGCGGGATTGAGCGTATCGGCGCAGGACCAAAGCGTGTGGAACACCGACCAGCCGCCCTGATCGGGCAGGCCACGATTGGCGCGCCGGCCGATGAAGCTGCCCCAATCGGTCGCGACCAGCTCTGCATTGATCCCAAGCTTCTTGAACAGGTCCTCAGTGACCATGCACTGCTGATAGGCGATCGGCTGATCGGCCGGAGCGAGCAGAACGACCTTCTCGCCCTTGTAGCCGGCCTCCTTCAACATGGCCTTGGCCTTGTCGAGATTGCCCGGCATCGCCTCTGCGCCGCCGGTCCCCGTCGACATCGGCGAGCCCGGGGTAAAGAAGGTCTTGGCCTCGCTGTAGTAGGCCTTGTCGCCAACGACCGCCTCCATGTAGTCCGCCTGATTGATCGCGGTCATTACCGCCTTGCGGATCGCAGGATTGTTGAAGGGGGGCTGCAAGGTGTTGAAGCGCATCAGCAGGAACAGGCCGAGCGGCACGTTCTCGATCGCGATATCCTTGTTGGCCTTCAGCAGCGGCAGCAGATCGACCGGCGGCTGCTCGTACCAGTCGACCTCGCCCTTGGTCAGCGCGCCGGCCGCGGCGGCAGGCTCCGTCAGCGCCACCCATTCGATCCGGTCAATCTTCGCCACCTTGCCGCCGGCCGCCCAGGAGGGCGCCTCCTCGCGCGGCTTGTACTTGGCAAAACGCTCATAGATCGCGTTCTGGCCGGGCACCCACTGCTTGTCCATAAAGCGCCAGGGTCCGGAGCCGATGGCCTCCGCGATGTTCTTCATGTGGTCCGTCTGCGCGACGCGCTCGGGCATGATGAAGGGCACATTGGAGGAGAGCTTGCCGAGTGCCGCCGGCAGCATCGGGAAGGGCTTCTTCAGCTTGATCTTGAAGGTGCGTTGATCGAGCACCTCGTAACCTTCGACAAACGTCGCGAAGGTCTGGCCGAAGGCGTCGCGCTTCGACCAGCGCGCGATCGAGGCAATGCAGTCTTGCGCCCTCACCGGCTCGTCGTCGTGGAAGACAAGGCCATCGCGCAGATGGAAGGTCCAGCTCAGCCCGTCCGGCGCGGTCTCCCACGCCTGCACCATCTGCGGCTTGATCTGAAAGTTCGCATCGGTAGCGAACAGCGTGTCATATATCAGATAGCCATGGTTGCGAATGACGTAGCTCGTCGCCGTGATCGGGTCGAGCGAAGGCAGCGGCGTCGACGGAATGAAACGCAGAGTGGCGGCTGCGCTTTGCGAAAACGCACGATTCGAGAGGAAACCGGAGGCTGCAAGCGCTCCGGCTCCGGTCAGCATCTGACGGCGGTCGATCGGCATCACATCTCTCCCAGTTGACGAGGCGGTCGCCCACGGCGCCCGGCGTCAAGCAAGAGATATACCAGGAGAAACGATGCTCCCGTCGAGCGCGCCTCAGTCCGCGAGGCGAGCCGTCACCTCGATTTCGACCTTCATTTCCGGCCTCAACAGCCCGGCGATCACGTAGATGCCGGCGGCCGGCCGGATCTCGCTGAAGACCTCGCCGCAGACGTTGAGCACGGGCTCGCAATAGCTGCGGTCAGTGACGAAATACTGCGCGCGTACCACCTGCGCCAATGAGGACCCCGCCTCCTCCAGCACCGACTCGATCGTGCGGAAGATGTTGCGCGCCTGCTCGGACACATCCTCGGGCATCGCCATGCTGACATAGTCGTAGCCGGTCGTGCCGGAGACGAAGACGAGATCGCCGTCGACCACGGCGCGCGAATAGCCGAAGGAGCGCTCGAAGGGCGAACCGGTGGTGATGAGGCGACGTGTCATGGGAGGCTCCGTGATAGCGAAAGGCGCGTCCTGCGGGACCGCAGACTCGCTCGCCACCCGGTTTCTGGCAAGGCGCTCGCCCCTGTCATTCCGGGGAAGGCCGCAGGCCTGAACCCGGAACCTACGACCGGGTGAGACGGTCCTGCAGCCATGGCGAAGAAGCGAAGCCTAGACATCCTGCCCAGTCGTAGGGTCCGGGTTCTTCGCTTCGCGAAGCCCCGGAATGACAGGCCGCAGCACCTCGGTGCCTAAACCCGCCCGCCCTTCAGTGCGCGCAGAACCTTCTCGCCCGGCCGGCCGGTCTGCGGCATGCCGAGCCGGGCCTCGACTTCCTTGATCGCGCTACGCGTCAGCGCGCCGACGGCGCCGTCCGGCTCGCCGACATTGTAGCCGCGGGCAATCAACAACCGCTGCAACTCGCGACGCTGCTCACGCGAGAGCGGCAAGTCGTCGGTCGGCCAGTCGCCCTGCACGCCGGGCTTGCCGCGCAGGCGGTCGGAAAGCAGCGAAATGGCGAGCGCATAGGAATCCGCCCCATTGTAGCTGTAGGCGGCATCGTAGTTCTTGAAGACGAGGAAGGCCGGGCCATTGCGGCCGGCCGGCATCAAAAGGCCCGCATTGCCGGAGCCAGAGAGCGGCGAGCCATCATATTTGACGATGCCGCGCGCGGCCCAAGTCGATACCGGGTGCTTGGGATTGCGCCCGCTCGGGCCTGAATAGCCATCCGGCACGCGCACCTCATAGCCCCAGCCCGTCCCGGTCACCCAGCCCGCCTTTGCCATGAAGTTCGCGGTGGAATGCAGCGCATCGGCCACCGAGTCGACGAGGTCCCGCCGCCCGTCGCCATCGCCGTCGACGGCCAGGCGCAGATAGGTCGAGGGGATGAACTGGGTGTGGCCGAAGGCACCGGCCCAGGAGCCGAAGAGCCGCTCGGGCCGGACATCGCCGCGCTGGATGATCTGCAGCGTCGCGAAGAGCTCGCCCTTGAAGAAGGAGTTGCGGCGCGGCGCGAGACACGCCCCGGTCGAGAGCGCCTGGACCAGCGGCATCTTGCCCCGCGCCTTGCCGAAATCGCTCTCCACGCCCCAAACGGCCGCGATGGTGTGGCGGTCGACGCCGAAACGCTGCTCGGCCGCCGCCAGCGTCGCCGCGTGCTGGCGCATCATCGCGCGGCCTTCCGCCACCTTCTCCTCATCGACGAGCGTGCCGAGATAATCCCAGATCGGCGTCTTGAACTCCGGCTGGTTGTTCATCGCCTCGATCACCTTCATGTCCGGCTCAACGCCGGCCATAGCGCGGTCGAAGGTGGCCGCCAAAATGCCCTTGGCCGCGGCCTCGGAACGCAGACCCGCGACACAGGACTGAAAGCCGGCCTGCGCGCTGGCGGCGCTGGCAAGCAGGACGAGAGGCAGGGCCAATGTGATGACGCGCATGGGTCTCCACCGAATCGCAAGAATGAGGCGAAGCTAGGCCCGTGTGGTTAATGGAGGTTAACCATCGAGAACGGCGGCGCGAAGCAGCAAAACCCGTTATGGGTCCGTCCAGCTTTCCTGCGATTCGTCCAAGCGCTTCCCATGACGCCAGCCGCCATCGAAATGCTCGGCTTCGCCGCCGCAATGCTGACCAGCCTGTGCTGGCTGCCGCACGCCTGGCAGACCATCCACACCCGCGACACCCACGCGATCTCGCTGTGGACACAAGGGCTCTTCGCCCTCGGCACGGCGCTCTGGCTGGGCTACGGCATCCAGATCCTGTCCTGGCCGGTCATCGCCGCCAATGCGCTCACCCTGCTGCTCGTCCTCCTCATCATCACGATGAAACTGCGCTTCGGTTGATCCAGCATGCCATCGCTCACCCTCCCCCACATCCTGCCGATCGTGATGCTGTTCGGCTCGAACATCTTCATGACCTTCGCCTGGTACGGGCACCTCAGCTACAAGGGCGTGGCGCTCTGGCTGGTCGTCCTCGTGAGCTGGATGATCGCGGCGCCGGAATACATGCTCGCCGTCCCCGCGAACCGCATCGGCTCGGCCGTCTATACGGCTGCTGAGCTGAAGACGATGCAGGAAGTCATTACGCTCACGGTCTTCGCCGGCTTCTCGGTGTTCTGGCTGAAGGAATCGCTGAGCTGGAACCACGCCATCGGCTTCGCCCTGATCGCGGCCGGCGCCTTCTTCATCTTCCACGCGAAGGGCTGACGTTCGGCCCATCCCTCGCAAAACCACACTCCCCAATAGGACTGACCACCCGTGACGAAGACGGCATTGATCATTTGCGGCCTCCTGCTCGCCCCCGCTGCGGCGATGGCCGGCCCGACCTGCAGCCCGAGCGACGACAACGCGCGCATCCTCGGCGCCGCCTCGCCGACCGCGATCCATCGCGCCTGGCAGGGCAAGCATGTCGGCTATGGCTGGTCGCTGCAGGTCGAGCGCAGCGCGCATGACGCCGCGGGCACCGAATACTACGTCGGCGACCTCTACGACACGAACGGCCAGCTCTCCACGCGCAAGGTCTTCGTCATCGAGAGCGAGTGGGATTGCGGGCCGTAAGGCCCGGCTTCCCTCACCGCACCGGCCGCACGCGCAGCACCTTGCCGTTCTCCTCGTCGGTGAGGAGATAGAGGAAACCATCCGGCCCCTCCACCACGTCGCGGATGCGTTCGCCGACATTGGTCAGGAGCCGCTCCTCGCCGGTCACCTTCTCTCCTCCGGTGGAGAGCCTGACCAGCATGCTGCCGGCGAGCGCCCCGACGAAGAGCGAGTTCTTCCAACCCGGCCAGGCCGCGCCGGTATAGAAGACCGCACCGGACGGGGCGATCGACGGATCCCAGTAGAACAGCGGCTGCTCCATGCCCGCCTTCGCCGTGCCCTCGCCGATCTTGGCGCCGGAATAGTCGACGCCATAGGTGATGACCGGCCAGCCATAGTTCAGCCCGGCCTTCGGCGTGTTGACCTCGTCGCCGCCGCGCGCCGCATGTTCGGCCGTCCAGAGCTGCCCCGTCTCGGGATGCAGCGCCGCACCCTGCACGTTCCGATGGCCGATCGACCAGATTTCCGGCGCCCAGCCCGGCTTCTTCGGGTTGTCGTCCGGCACGCCACCATCCGGGCGGATGCGGATCATCTTTCCGAGATGATTGGCCGGGTTCTGGGCCTCAGCGCGCTGGCTGTAGCGCTCGCCCACCGTGACAAAGAGCGCGCCCGTGCGGTCGAAGACGAGCCGCGAGCCGAAATGCATGTTGGAGGCGACCGCCGGCATTTGCCGGAAGATCACCGAGACGTCGGTCAGCGATGTGCCCTGCTCGTTGAGGCGCCCGCGCGCCACGCTGGTGCCGTTGCCGCCGGAACGTGGCTCCGAGAACGAGAAATAGACGAGCCGGTTCTGGGCGAAGGCGGGATCGAGTGTGAGGCCGAGCAACCCGCCCTGCCCCCGCGCCACGACGCTCGGAACGCCGGAGATGGCGGGCGAGAGCTTGCCGTCCTTGCCGACGATCCGGAGCCTGCCCGGTCTTTCGGTGACGAGCATGCGCCCGTCCGGCAGGAAAGCCAGCCCCCACGGATGCTCCAACCCGCTGGCGACGGTCTCGACCGCAAGCTCGCCAGCGCTGGAAGGATGACGCTGCTGGGCTCCGGTGGGCTGGGCCGCCAGCGCCGCCACGAACGCGCCGGCGCCGAGCACCCAACCCACAGACGAACGCCGCATCGCGCTTCCTCCCACCCTCCGGCCCCGCCAGAGATAGAAGGCAACGCTGGGCGCCGCCATGTCGTTACGGCGTCTTCACGACGACGTGAGACGCCGGGCCGGCCTTATTCCGGCTTCACGCCCGCATCGGCGATGATCTGCTTCCAGGTCGCGATCTCCTGGAGGTGATAGGGCTTGAACGCCTCCGGATCGCGCACCTTGAGCGTGAAGCCGAGCTTCAGGATCGCATCGCGGGTCTGCGGCTTGTTGAGCGAGGCGATGACCGCCTTCGACAACGTGTCGAGGACCGGGGCCGGCGTCGCGACGGGGGCGAAGAAGGCCGCCCAGGAATCCGCATCGGCATTGGTCACGCCCTGCTCGCGCAGGGTCGGGATGTCCTTGGCGAAGGGGTTGCGCTCGGGGCTGGCGATGGCAAGCGCGCGCAGCAACCCGCCATTGATCTGCTCGAGCACGCTCGGTAGGGTCGAGTTCGCGATGTCGATGCGCCCGCCGACGATCTCCTGCACCAGCGGCGCCGCGCCGCGGAACGGCACATGCGTCATCTTGATGCCGGTGCGCTGCATGAACAGCTCCATCGCCAGATGCGAACCGGAACCGACGCCGGTGGAGCCGTAGTTGAGCTTGCCCGGATCGGCCTTGGCGAGCGCGATCAGCTCCTGGATGTTCTTGGCCGGCAGGTCGTTGCGGACGACGAAAGCATGCTCGAAGGCGCCGACGCCGGCGAGCGGCGCGAAGTCCTTGACCGCGTCGTAGCCCGGCTCCTTCAGCAGGAACATGTTGTTGCCATGCGTCTGGTTGTTGCCGAAGACGATGGTGTAGCCGTCCGCCGGACCATGGGCGACCGCGCGCGTACCGACCGCGCCCGAGGCGCCGGCACGGTTATCGACGATCACGTTCTGCCCGAAGGCGGTGGAAAGGTCCTGCGCCACGAAGCGCGCGATGGCATCGGTCGGCCCGCCCGCCGGATAGGGCACGACCAGTGTGATGACCTTGCTCGGGAAGCTTTGGGCCCGGACGACGGACGGAGCGAAAACGGCGCCGGCCATCAGGCCGAGCGTGGAACGGCGGGTCAACGACATGGATTTCCTCCCGGATGCCCGTCTGATCAGCGGGCGCGCCGGTCCTTTACGGGCAAAGACAGGGAGCGTCCAGCGGCCGGATTTGCATCCTAGTTGAACCCGGCCCGCTTCAACCGCTGAACCGCCAGATCGAGCGCCTGCAGGAAGGTGGAACGGTCCTTCTGCGAGAAGGGTTTCGGCCCGCCCTGCACCGTGCCCATCGCGCGCAGATCCTCCATCATGTCGCGCGTCGCCAGCGCCATCCCGATCGAGGCTTCGGTGAAGGGCTTGCCGGTCGGGCCGATGACGTCGGCGCCCGCCTTGATGCAGCGATCCGCAAGCGGGATATCGGCGGTGACGACGATCGATCCGCGTCCGACACGCTCGGCGATCCAGTCATCGGCCGCGTCGAAATTGCCGGGCACGGTGACGCGCTCGATCCAGGGCTCGCGCGGCACGTTGATGAAGCTGTTGGCGACGACGAAGACATGCAGCCGGTGCCGGCCGGCGACGCGGTAGACCTCGTCCTTCACCGGACAGGCATCGGCATCGACATAGATCGCGATCGAGCTGGACATGCTGCGCGACATCGCAGGGCCGCCGCCGCGATGCAAGCCGCCTTGATGCGGGCTTTATATTTCCTGCTCCGGGCCCGCATTGTTTTCCTATGCCGGTCGCGCCTAGTCATCAGGCCCCCTTTGGAGGGCCATCATGACGATGCTCATACATGCCGACAGCCCGCCGGGCCGAGCCCTGACGATCGGCGGCGGCAAGACGGCCGAGAGACGCGACAGGTCGGATGCCCGAGGCGAACCGGCGACGCAGGCACGGCGGGCCGAACGAGCGATCCTCGCGATCTTCGTCGAGGCCGCTTCGGCCCTGATCACGCAGCTCGTGGAAGTCGGCGTCACCGATCATTCCGACATCGCCCGGCGGCTCAACCGCCGCGGCTTTCCCTGCTGGGGTCGCTCCCGCTGGACGGCCGGGACCGTCGCCAGGGTCATGCGGCGCAAGGCGAGGCTCGACGACAGCCTGTGACCCCTGCCGGAATTCATGACGTTTCTGCAAAGCATCAACGAGTTGAGCTTGCGATGCACGCGTGAGCGCCCTAAACCACGCGCGCCCGTTGCGGCCCATCCTCCCGTTCCCCGGAGACTAGTCCCATGGCCTTTCTTGCCGATGCCCTGAAGCGCGTGAAGCCGTCCGCGACCATCACGATCACGCAGAAGGCCCGCGACCTGAAAGCCCAGGGCAAGGACGTGATCTCGCTCTCCGTCGGCGAGCCGGACTTCGATACGCCGGATAACATCAAGGAAGCCGCCATCGCCGCGATCAAGCGCGGCGAGACCAAGTACACCCCGGTCTCCGGCATCCCGCAGCTCCGCGAGGCGGTCACGCGCAAGTTCAAGCGCGAGAACGGCCTCGACTACAAGCCGAGCCAGGTCATCGTCTCGACCGGCGGCAAGCACGTCATCTACAACGCCCTGCTCGCCACGCTGAACCCGGGCGACGAGGTCATCTGTGTCTCGCCCTACTGGGTCTCCTACCCCGAGATGGTGGCGCTCTGCGGCGGCACCGCGACCTTCGCGGAGACGAAGATCGAGAATGAGTTCAAGCTCCAGCCGGAGGAACTCGAGCGCGCCATCACGCCGAAGACCAAGTGGGTGATCCTGAACTCGCCGTCGAACCCCTCGGGCGCCGCCTATAGCCGCGCCGAGATGAAGAAGCTCACCGACGTGCTGATGCGCCACCCCCATGTCTGGGTGCTGACGGACGACATGTACGAGCACCTCGTCTATGGCGACTTCGAGTTCGTGACGCCGGCCCAGATCGAGCCTGGCCTCTATGACCGCACGCTGACCATGAACGGCGTCTCGAAGTCCTACGCCATGACCGGCTGGCGCATCGGCTACGCCGCGGGCCCGCAGCACCTGATGAACGCCATGGACCTCGTCCAGGGCCAGCAGACCTCGGGCACCTCGGCGATCTCGCAATGGGCCGCCGTCGAGGCGCTGGACGGCACGCAGGACCACCTGCCCGTCTTCAAGAAGGCCTTCGAGCGCCGCCGCGACCTCGTCGTCTCCATGCTGAACCAGACCCGCGGCCTCGTCTGCCCGAAGCCAGAAGGCGCCTTCTACGTCTATCCCGACTGCTCGGCCCTGATCGGCAAGACCATGCCGAACGGCAAGAAGATCGAGACCGACGAAGACCTCGTCATGGGCATCCTCGAGGCGGAGGCCGTCGCGGCCGTCCACGGCTCGTCCTTCGGTCTCGGCCCCAACTTCCGCATCTCCTACGCGACTTCGGACGAGAAGCTGGAAGAGGCCTGCCGCCGCATCCAGCGCTTCTGCGCCGAGCTGCGCTGAGCACGATGACGAGAGGCGCAGCAACGCGCCGAACCGTTCTGGCCGGGAGCTTCCTGCTCCCGGCCACTTTCGTTTTCGGACAGGCCGTAATCAGCCTGTCGGTCCGCGAGACCTCCGAGGCCGTGGCGGCGAAAAGGATCGTTCTCGTCGACATCCGCAGTCCCGATGAATGGGCCGATACCGGCCTGCCGCGAGGCGCGATCCCGCTCGATGCAGACGGCGCCGCGTTCGAGCCACGGCTCGCGGGTGTCCGCCTGGACAATCCGGGCAAGCGCATCGCCCTGATCGACCGTACGGGTGCGCAGGCGGTCGCAGTCGCGCAGAAGCTCGCCGGGCGCGGCTGGCGTGAGCTTGCGGCCGTGCGCGGTGGTATGCTGGGGCCGGGCGGCTGGTTGGGCGAGAAGCTGCCGGTGGTGGCGTATCGCTAGCGCCCTTCTCCCCCGAGGGGAGAAGGATTCAAGAGATCCGGCCTTCGCTCCCGCGTGATCCTCTCGGCCTGCTCGCGCCGCCATTTCGCGATGCGGGCATGGTCGCCGGAGAGTAGTGCCTCGGGCAGGCCCCTGCCTTCCCATTCACGCGGCCGCGTATAGTGCGGGTACTCGAGGAGCCCGTTCTCGAAACTCTCGTCCTCGCCCGACGCTTCCTTGCCCATCACGCCGGGGATGAGCCTGACGCAGGCATCGAGCAGCGTCAGCGCCGCCATCTCGCCGCCGGAGAGGATGTAGTCGCCGATCGAGACCTCGATCAGGTCGCGCCCCTCGATGACGCGCTCATCGACGCCCTCGAAGCGCCCGCAGACGATGACGAGACCGGGCCCGGCCGCCCATTCACGCACCTGGCGCTGCTCGAGCGGGCGTCCGCGCGGCGACATCAGCAGCCGCGGTCGCGGATCGTCCTGCGGCACAGCGGCATCGATAGCCGCCGCCAACACGTCGCAGCGCAGCACCATGCCGGCGCCGCCGCCGGCAGGATTGTCGTCGACATTGCGATGCCGGCCGATGCCGTGCTCACGGATCTGGTGGGTATCGAGGCTCCAAAGCTCTCTGCGCAACCCCTCTCCCGCCAGCGAGATGCCGAGCGGCCCCGGAAACATCTCCGGATAGAGGGTCAGGATCGAGGCGCGGAAGGGCATGGCCTCAAGCAAAGCGCAGCGCCGGCAGCCCGTCCAGCGCCGCGAAATCGCGCGCAGTCGCGATCAGGTTATCGTAAGCTGCAAAACCATCAGCATCGAGCAGCGTCAAAAGCGCGACGGCCCGCATCCCTGCGCGCCGCGCGGCCTCGACACCGAGTGGCGCATCCTCGAAGACGATGCAATCGGCGGGCTCGACCTTCATCCGCTCGGCCGCCGCCAGGAACATGTCGGGATGCGGCTTGCCGCGAAAGCCCTGGCTCGGCGAGACGACGGTGACGAAGCGTGGGCGCAGGCTAAGCGTGTCCAGCACCAGCTCGACATTCGGCGGCGGCGCGGCCGTCGCCACAGCCATCGGGACACCGGCCGCCTCGGCACGCGCCATCAGGTCGAGCAGGCCGGTCATCGCCGCGATATGCGGCCGATAAGCCTCGCGATAGAGCGCTTCCTTGGCCTCGCCCATCGCCGCGATCTCGTCAGCCGTAGCGGCGGGAAAATAGGGTCCGACGATCTCCGAGATCGCCATCCCTGCCGTCCGCGCCGAGAAGCTCACCCGGTCGAACGGCAACGCGTTGCGCAGATGCCAGCTTTCCCATGCGTCGTCATGGAAGCGCATATTGTCGACGATGGTGCCGTCCATGTCGAAGATGAGCGCGCGGGCAGGCCTAGCGTTTGTCACTCTCGGACTCCGGCTCGAACAATCCCAGCGGCGGCTCGGCCTCGATGCGGCGCGCAGTGATGTCGATGCGCGGCGCGAAGGCCTTGGTGAAGGGCATCAGCACGGAGCGGCCATCCGGCGTCTCGATGTCGAGAAGATCGCCGGCGCCATAATTCTCGACGGCCGTGACGGTGCCCAGCGCCGCGCCATCCGGCCCGACGACGCTGCAGCCGAGGAGATCCGCCTGCAGGAATTCGTCCTCATCCTCGCTTGCGGACAGCTTGTCACGCGCGACGAAGAGTTCGACGCCGTTCAGCGCCTCGGCCTCCTCGCGCGTGGCCACGCCCTTTATCCGGGCGATGACCACTTCCTTGGCGGGGCGAATATCGGAGATGTCGAAGCTGCGGCCCTTTCGGTCCGTCAGCGATCCGTAGTCGGCGATCGCGAGCGGATCGCCGGTGAAGGCCTTGATCCTGACCTCACCGCGGATGCCATGCGGCGCTCCGATCACACCGAGGAGGATCTGGTCAGACAAGTCCACACTCCGTCATTCCGGGGCTTCGCGAAAGCGAAGAGCCCGGAATCCAGAACCGATGCCGAATCGCGGGAGAATGCAACGGCCGCCCCAATTTTTCCGTGACGACCTGCGGTTCTGGATTCCGGGCTCGCGGCTTCGCCGCGCCCCGGAATGACAGTGCGGAGATCAGAGGCTCACGCCTCGGCGGCAGCTTCTTCAGCAGCCGGAGCAGCGGCCTTCTCGGCCTTGGCGGCAGCGCGCTCCTTGGCCTTCTCGCCGGGCTCGGCCTTCTTCGGGTTGTTGCGGGCCGGGCGCTTGACGAGGCCCGCGGCGTCGAGGAAGCGCAGCACGCGGTCGGTCGGCTGGGCGCCCTTGGCGAGCCAGGCCTGGACCTTCTCGTTATCGAGCACGACGCGGTCGGCAGCGTCCTTCGGCTTCATCGGATCATAGGAGCCGATCTTCTCGATGAAGCGGCCGTCGCGCGGCGAGCGGGAATCGGCAACGACGATGCGATAGTAGGGGCGCTTCTTGGCGCCGCCGCGGGTCAGGCGGATCTTGAGGGACATTGTCTTCTTCCTTTGGTTGAACGCTGAGAACTACTTCTTCTTTCCGAACGGATTGCTGCCCAGGCCCGGCAGGCCATTGCCGCCGAGGCCCGGCAGCTTCGGCATCATGCCGGCCGGAGGGGTGACGCCCTTCGGCAGCCCGGGGAAGCCCCCAGGCGGCATCGAGGGAAGGCCCCCGCCCCCGCCGAGCTGCTTCTGCAGCGCCTCGAGCTGGGCCGGGTCCATCTTGGAGGGATCGGGCATGCCGGCGGGCATCCCGCCGCCGAGCCCGAACATGTTGCCGAGCTTGCCCAGCATCCCGCCCTTCTGCTTCTGCATCGCCTTCATCATGTCGGCCATGCCGCGATGCATCTTGAGCAGCTTGTTGATCGCCTCGGCGGTGGTGCCGGAGCCGGCGGCGATGCGCTTCTTACGGCTGTTCTTGAGGAGGTCGGGATTCTTGCGCTCGGCCGGCGTCATCGAGTTGATGATCGCGATCTGGCGGGCGATCATCTTGTCGTCGACCTTGGCAGCGGCGAGCTGGTTCTTCATCTGCGCCATGCCGGGCAGAAGGCCCATCACGCCGCCGAAGCCGCCCATCTTCTCCATCTGCTCGAGCTGGGTCTTCAGGTCGCTGAGATCAAAATTGCCCTTGGCGAGGCGCTGCGCCAGCGCCTGAGCCTTGTCGGCATCGACCGTCTGAGCCGCCTTCTCGACGAGCGAGACGATGTCGCCCATGCCGAGAATGCGGTTGGCGACGCGCGAGGGGTGGAAATCGTCGAGCTCATCGACCTTCTCACCCGTGCCGACGAGCTTGATCGGCTTGCCGGTGACGGCACGCATCGAAAGCGCCGCGCCGCCGCGCGAGTCGCCGTCCATGCGGGTCAGCACGATGCCGGTTAAGCCCACGCGGGCATCGAAGGCGCGCGCCGTGTTGACCGCGTCCTGGCCGGTCAGCGCGTCGGCGACGAGCAGAACTTCGTGAGGATTGGTCGCGGCCTTCACCTCCGCGACCTCGGCCATCAGCATGTCGTCGAGCGTGACGCGGCCGGCGGTGTCGAGCATGACGACGTCGTAGCCGCCGAGACGGGCCGCCTCGATCGCGCGCCGGGCGATCTGCACAGCTGACTGGCCGGCGACGATCGGCAGCGTCTGCACGCCGACCTGGTTGCCCAGCACGGCTAGCTGCTCCATGGCGGCCGGGCGTCGCGTATCGAGCGACGCCATCAGCACCTTCTTCTTGTTGCGGTCGGTCAGGCGCTTGGCGATCTTCGCCGTGGAGGTCGTCTTGCCCGAGCCCTGCAGACCCACCATCAGGATCGGCACCGGCGGCACGGCGTCGAAGCCGATGCCCTCGCCCTCCCCGCCGAGCGTGTCGATCAGAACGTCGTTGACGATCTTGATGACCTGCTGGCCGGGCGTGACCGACTTCAGCACCTCGGCGCCGACAGCGCGCTCGCGCACCTTGTCGGTGAAGCTGCGAACGACTTCGAGCGCGACGTCGGCCTCGAGCAGCGCGCGGCGCACCTCGCGCAGCGCGGCGTTGACGTCCTCTTCAGTCAGCGAACCCCTGCGGGTCAGCCCCGAGAGGATGCCGGAGAGTCTTTCGCTCAGCGTGCCGAACATGCGGACCTGCCTGCTTGCCTCAAGGAACCGTCACGGCCAAAACCTCATCCCCAAGCGGTTTCGCGCCCGAGGGCGCAATCGCGCTGTCGGACGTTGACCTCCGGGCTCATGGTAGCGGCTAATGCGCGGCCCGGTCGGCGGATGTGGTTTCGGCGATGTCGGCGAAACGGAAGGCGTCTTAAAGCGGGAGAATGTGGCGAAAGTCAAGATTGGAACAGAGCGAGCAATAATCTTGCCGCGATTGCACTCTAGCCGCCGCTGAAGCGCCCGGAGAATCACGAGCTTATGAAGAACCTCCTCGTCCTGTCCCTCGCAGCCGCCCTCCTCGCCGCCTGCGCCGGCGAGTCGCGCCGTGAGGGATCGCTCAGCCCTGGCGCAGCGGAGAAGCTGGCCGCCGTCTCGCTCGATCCTGCCGCAGCCGGGCGGATACTCAACGCCTATCGGGCCAGCAACGGTCTCGGAGCGGTGAGGCCCGATCCGCGGTTGATGGGGATGGCGCAGCGCCAGGCGGATGCAATAGCCAAGGCCAATGCCCTCTCACATGACGCCGCCGGCGCCTTCGGCAGCCGCGTCGAGGCCGCGGGGCTCAACAGCGCCCGCGCCGCCGAGAACCTCGGCGGTGGCTATTTCTCGACCGAGGAGGCTTTCGCCGGCTGGCGCCAGTCTTCGGCTCATAACGCGAATATGCTGATGCCGGAGGCGACCCGCTACGGCATCGCGCTCGCCAAGGACCCGCGCACCAGTTACGGCGCCTGGTGGGTCCTGGTGCTGGCAGCCGATCCGGAGCCGCGGCGCGAGATGAGCGTGGGGCCGATCGGCTCGATCGGCATCATTCGCTGAGCCTCTTTACAAACCACGCCATCTGGTGATGGCTCTCGTCTTTATCGGGAGCCACCGCCATGACCTTCGAAGCTTGGGCCGCCTTCGCCGCCGCCACCGCCGTGCTGCTGGTGATTCCCGGCCCGACCATCCTGCTCGTCATCTCCTATGCGCTCGGCCAGGGTTGGCGCACCGCCTTCCCGACCGCGATCGGCGTCGCGCTCGGTGATTTCACGGCAATGACGCTCTCCATGCTCGGCGTCGGCGCGCTGCTCGCTACGTCCGCGCTTGTCTTCACCGCGCTGAAATGGGTCGGCGCGGCCTATCTGATCTGGCTCGGCGTCAAGCTCTTCCGTGCCGGCGGCTCGCTCGACGCCAAGCCGCGCGAGGATGCAGCCCCGGCCTGGAAGATGCTCGGCCATGCCTGGCTGGTCACGGCGCTGAACCCGAAGAGCATCACCTTCTTTGTCGCCTTCCTGCCCCAGTTCCTCGATCCGAAGGGCGATTTCTGGCTGCAGATGCTGATCTTCGAGACGACCTTCGTGACGCTCGCCTTCGCCAATGCGCTGGGCTATGCGCTGATCGCGACGCGCGCCCGCGCTGTGGTCAGCAACCCGCGCGCCATCGGCCTGTTCAACAAGGCGGGCGGCACGCTGCTCGTCGGCGCCGGCATCGCCACGGTCGCAATTCGCTCGGGCAGCAACTGAACCGACAAATGGCCGCCACAAAGGACGATCGGACGCTCGACTTCTACGCGACGGAAGCCGGCGCCTATGCCGGGCGGGAGCGCGAGGCCGAGCACCATCGCATCGGTCTTTTCGCGGAACGCCTGGAGCCGGGGGCTCGCATCCTCGAACTCGGCTGCGGCGGCGGCCAGGACAGCGCGGAGATGCTGGCGCGCGGTTTCGACGTGGTGCCGACCGATGGCTCTCCCGAGCTCGCACGGGAGGCCGAGCGCAGGCTCGACCGCCCGGTCGGCGTGCTGCTTTTCGAGGATCTGAGCGAGATCGCCGTCTATGACGGCGTCTGGGCGCACGCTTGCCTTCTTCACGCGCCCCGCCCGGCCCTGCCCGGAATCATCGACAGGATCCACGACGCCCTGCGGCCCGCAGGAGTTCTTTACGCGAGCTTCAAGGCAGGAGAGGCCGAAGGCCGCGACGGCCTGGGCCGCTACTTCAACTATCTGTCGCCGGCCGAGCTGACGGCCGCTTTCGGCGAAAAGTCCCGCTGGTCATCCTTCGAGATCGAGGAGGATATCGGAGGCGGCTACGACCGGCTGCCGACGCGCTGGCTGCATGTCCTGGCCGTCAAATCGCCCTCCCCTTGACCAGGCGCGGCACCAGCTTACCTCTTTCAGGCCATGGATCGCCGCAAGCTTCTCTCCTTCGCCGGCCTCGCCGCGCTGCTGGCTTCGACCGGCGCGGCCTGGGCCGCCATCTCGCGCTCCCGCAATCCCTATTATCAGGGCCCCGTCAGCGACCATTTCGACGGTCTCGTCTTCAGCGACGGCCGGAACGTCAACAAGGGGCTTCTGGACGTCCTGCGCTGGCAGACCGGCAAGCGTGAGCGCGAGGCCTTTCCGCCGCGGTATGAGGCGCCGCCGCCGGACAAGCCTCCGGCGCGGGTCGAGGACGCGCGCGTCGTTCATCTCGGCCACGCGTCGTTCCTGTACCAGATCGGCGGCCTCAACCTGCTGATCGACCCGGTCTATTCAGAGCGCGCCAGCCCCTTCACCTTCCTCGGGCCGAAACGCGTGAACGCGCCGGGCGTCGCCTTCGACGACCTCCCGGCGATCGACGCCGTGCTCCTCACTCACAATCACTACGACCATCTCGACATCGAGACGCTGGCGCGCCTGCACCGGCGCGACCGTCCGCGCATGATCATGCCGCTCGGCAACGACAGCATCGTCAGGGCGCGCATCCCCGACGCGCGCGCCGAGGCCCATGACTGGAACGACAGACTCGAACTGTCGGACGCTCTCGCGATCACGCTGGTGCCGAGCTACCATTGGTCGGCGCGCGGCGCCTTCGACCGGCGCATGGCGCTCTGGTGCTCCTATATCCTGGAGGCCGCCGGCACGAAGATCTTCCACATCGGCGACACCGGCTATCACGACGGCTCGCTCTATGAGCAGCTGGGCCGCGCGCATGGTCCCTTCGGCCTCGCCGTGCTGCCGATCGGCGCCTATGAGCCGCGCTGGTTCATGTCGGACAACCACATGAATCCGGAAGAGGCGCTGAAGGTGATGCTGGCCCTCGGCGCCGAGCAGGCGATCGGCCACCATTGGGGCACGTTCCAGCTCACCGACGAGGGCATCGAGCGCCCGCCCGAGGCGCTGAAGGCAGCGCTCGACGCCGCCGGCCTGCCCGATGAGCGTTTCAGGCCGATGCGGCCGGGGCTGAGCTGGACGGCGTAAGTGCCAGCGTCATTCCAGGGCTTGCCCCGAGAAGCTTAGGACGAGAAGGCTCTGGTTTCCGAGATGCTCGGGTCAAGCCCGAGCATGGCGGCCTTGAGACACCCTATCGCGGCTGCGTGTAGACGTTGATCTCGAGGTTCGGATCGCTCGGGTCGTTGAGATCGCTGATGTATTCCTCGAGGAAGGCGTCCTTCACCGCGATGTTCTTCGCCTCGAGATAGGCGGTGATCGTCTCATAGGTCGAGTCGATGTCGTCATAGGGCGCCTGATGCAGGAAGCGCAGCGCAGGCCCCGCCGGCGAGGTGCCCATCCTGAAGTCCGGGCCGGGCGCTGGCGCCTGCCCGCCGGGCGGGATCGCAACCGGCAGCATCGCCTCGAAGCGGAAACCCTCGTCAGTCGTCTCGACGAAGAGGGCGAGCGGCCGCCCCGCGACGGCGAGCCCCGTCCGCTGTGCTTCCGCCCGCAACGCCTTGATGCTCTCGGAGAGCTTCTGGAAGCCCTGGTCCCACGTCGCCTGGCCGGAGAGGGACAGGACCGGCTTGGGCGCCAACATGACCTCACCGACATCGCTCGGATCGGCGCCTTTGCCGGCCAGCGTCGCATTGGGATCGGGCAGGCCCGTCTGCTGCTGCAGCGGCGTGGGCGGCAGAGGCTGGCCCGGCACCGGCAAGGTCGGCGGCGGCTGCATGGGCTGCGGCTCCAGCGGCATGGAGGGCTGGGGTGCCGGCTGCACGGGCTGCGGCACCACCGGACCGGAGGGCGCAGGAGCAGGTTGCACCGGCTGCGGGCCGGGTTGCGACCGGTCGGGTGCGGGCGCGGTCGGCGCCTGCGCCGGAACGGAGGGCATCTGCGCGGGCGTGCCGGGCGGCGGCGCGAGTGGCGCCGACTCGACCGGAGCCGGTGGGGCGACGCCCTGCGCCAGCGCCTGCAGCGCGGCCGTGCCCATCATGCTGGCCAGCGCCAGAACGGAAATCCGGGAATACCGCATCGTCACGGCCTTTAGTCTCACGCGGGCCCTCATGCGATTCGCGCCCTTGCAGAGCAGCATAGGATGTCCACCTACGAGCAGGAACGGGCAGGAGGGTGGCTTTTTCACGTCACCTTCGTCATAGAGCCGCTATTCATGGGATGTGTGACCAAATGAACGCTCTGGCCAACCGCCGGTTCCTGAAGATGAACGGCCTCGGGAACCAGATCACCGTGCTCGATCTGCGCGGCACGCAGCATCTCGTCAGCGAGGCGGAGGCCCGCGCCATCGCGTCCGAGCCGCGCGCCCGTTTCGACCAGCTCATGGTGCTGCACGATGCCGTCACGCCCGGCACCGACGCCTTCGTCCGCATCTACAACACCGATGGCTCCGAGGCCGGCGCCTGCGGCAATGGCACGCGCTGTGTCGCCTGGGCGATGATCGCCGACCCGCAGATGGGCAATTCCGCCAAGACCCGCCTCACCCTTCAGACCAAGGCGGGGCTGCTGCCGACGGTACGGAACAGCGAGACGGTCTTCACCGTCGACATGGGCGCCCCACGCCTGGGTTGGGAGGAGATTCCGCTCGCCGAGCCCTTCGAGGACACGAGCGGCTTCGAGCTACAGATCGGCCCGATCGACGACCCGATCCTGCACACGCCCTGCGCTGTCAATATGGGCAATCCGCACGCGGTCTTCTTCGTCGAGGACCCCTACGCCTACAACCTCGAGCAGATCGGCCCGCTGCTGGAGAACCACCCGATCTTCCCGGACCGCGCCAATATCGAGCTCGCGGCTGTGAAGGCGCCGGACCATATCCTGCTGCGCGTCTGGGAGCGCGGCGCCGGCATTACCCAGGCCTGCGGCTCCGGCGCCTGTGCAGCGCTGGTCGCGGCCGTCAGGCGCGAGCTCTCGGCCCGCAAGGCGGTGGTGAGCCTGCCGGGCGGCGATCTCACCATCGAATGGCGCGAGAGCGACGGCCATGTGCTGATGACCGGCCCGGTCGAATTCGAGTGGGAGGGCACGCTCGATCCGGCCCTGTTCACGAGCGCGGCCTGATGCCGCTAGAGGTCCTCACCTTTGGCTGCCGCCTCAACATCGTCGAGAGCGAGGCGTTGCGGCTGCAGGCGGAGGCGGCCGGGTTCAAGGACGCAGCCATCGTCAATTCCTGCGCGGTGACCGCCGAGGCGACCCGGCAGGCCCGGCAGGCCGTGCGGCGACTTAAGCGCGAGCGGCCGGAACGCCCGGTCATCGTCACGGGCTGCGCCGCGCAGATCGAACCGGCGCGCTTCGCCGCCATGCCGGAAGCGGACCGCGTCCTCGGCAACGACGAGAAGCTCAACCCGGAGAGCTGGGCTACCCTCGCCCGTTCCAACAGCCTCGGCGAGCCCGGCGCGATGGCGGCCGAGAAGATCGCGGTGGGCGACATCATGACCCCCACCACGCTGCGGGCGCCTCACACCGGGCGCCAGCCCGGGCATACGCGCGGCTTCGTCCAGGTGCAGAACGGCTGCGACCATCGCTGCACCTTCTGCGTCATTCCCTTCGGTCGCGGCAATTCCCGCTCGCTGCCTGAGGCCGACGTCATCTCGCAATGCAGCCGGCTGGTCGAGGCGGGCTCACGCGAGATCGTGCTGACCGGCGTCGACCTCACAAGCTACGGCCGCGACCTGGCCGGAGAACCGACCCTCGGCGCCCTCGCCCAGGCCATCCTGCGCGCCTTGCCGGCCCTGCCGCGCCTGCGCCTCTCCTCCATCGATGCTGTCGAGGTCGACGATAGGTTGCGAAACCTCATCGCGACGGAGGCGCGGCTAATGCCGCATCTGCATCTCTCGCTGCAGGCCGGCGACGACCTGATCCTGAAGCGCATGAAGCGCCGTCATAGCCGCGACGATGCGATCCGTTTCTGTGCCGAGATCCGGGCCTTGCGACCGGATATCGTCTTCGGTGCCGATCTCATCGCCGGCTTCCCCACCGAGGACGAGGCGATGTTCGCCCGCTCGCTCGCGCTGGTCGAGGAATGCGGACTGAGCTTCGTCCATGTCTTCCCCTACTCCGCCCGCCCCGGCACGCCGGCAGCGCGCATGCCGCAGCTTTCGGGCGAGATCGTCGCCGAACGCGCCGCGCGGCTCAGGGCGGCGGCGGAACTGGCTCAGAAGCACCATCTCAACGAGCGCATCGGCCGACCGCTCAGCGTCCTGACCGAGCGCGGCAATACCGGCCGGGCCGAAGATTTCACGTTGGTCCGCTTCTCGCGCGACATCCCCGCCGGGCAGATCGTGCCCGCCACCGGCCATTTGGCCGACGGGCGCGCGCTGCTGGCGGCCTGAGAGCCGTCGGAAAAGGGAAAGCCGCCTCGGTCGCCGATGGGAGGAGGAGAGTGACCGAGGCGGCAGAGCCATGCCCGGAATGGCAGACCCACACATTAGACGCCGGCACACGCCAAAAGGTTCAAAGCGTCAGGCGATGACCGTGCCGCCCACGCGCTGCACTGGGTTGTTGCAATAGCCGCGCGGATTCCAGACCGGCTCCAGGGGCTGGCTGTTGCCGGCTGCATCTCGCGCCCGTGCCATGACGACGATCGGCCCGGCCCGCTCCGCCGTCACCTCGGCCTCGAATCGTCGCCAGGCGAAGCCCCCCTCGCCCGGCTGCAGCGGCACGTCCTGCCAGTTCGCGCCGCCATCGCTGGAGATGGCAACACCCGCGAGCGGAACAGCCCCGCTCCAGGCGAAGCCGCTGACCTTGAAGCGCTCGCCCCGCTTCGCCGCGAAGCCCTCGGCCGGGGCCGAGATCAGCGACTTCACCGGCATATCGGTGATGACCGCGAAATTCGCCGGATCGAGTGGCTCTCCCGGCCCAACGGGCCGGATCGGGAGGCGGTAGTCCGTTCCGCGCATCTTCTCGCCGTCATGTTCCTGCGGGCGCAGGCTGATTCGGTCGAGCCATTTCTGCCAGGCCGAGCCGGGATAGCCCGGCGCGACGATGCGCAGCGGCCCGCCATGGAGCCGCGGCAGTTCCTCGCCGTTCATGCCGAAGGCGATCAGCGTCTCCGGCGCGAGCGCCTTGACGATGGGCAGGCCGCGCGAGAGCGCCTCCTTCTCCGGCTTGCCGATCTGCCGATCGGGCGAATGATGGCCGGTATAGACTGCGCTCGGCTTGACCCCCGCGTCCTCCAGCACGTCGGCGAGGCGCACCCCGGTCCAGTGTGCGCAACCGACCGCGCCGAGCCCCCATTGCAGCCCGTCCGTCGCCGGCTCGAGCTGCGAGCGGCCGTTGCCGGCGCATTCCAGCACGGCCGTGATGGTGACGGTTTCGAAGCGTTCCTTGAGCCCGGCCACCGTCCAGACCCGCGGCCGCTCGACCTCGCCATCGATGGCGAGCTGCCAGTCCTGCTCCGTGCCAGTCTCGGGCAGTTCGCCGTTGTTGCGGATGAAGAAGAAGTCGATGGGCGTGATCGCGTGGTCGAGCAGCGAGACCGGCGGCTCGGCATTCAGCGCCACTTCCTCATGGAAACGGAGGCCGGGCTTCAGCTGCCGCAGCAAGGGCGTCTCGACGGGGCGATAGGGCAAGCGAGAATCGTCTCCAGCGATGGCCGCGGTCGCCATTAAGCACCACGGCGAATGCGGCCTCGGAAAGGCGGTCTTTATCCCACCAGCCATGCACAGGCCACCCGGGCATCTCGGCCCGGGCGACGCCGCCGTCTCTCCGATCGGCACATTCTCAGCTCCGCGCTGGCTTCGCGGGATCGGTGATCTGAAGCTACTGCCTGACCACGATCTCTTCGCGCAGAGCGCGCCGCAGCACCTTGCCGACATTGGTCTTGGGCAAGGTCTCGCGGAAGAAGACCTGCTTGGGCACCTTGTAGCCGGTCAGGTTCTCCTTGCAGAAGGCGCGCAGCGCGTCGGCCGTCAGGGTCTGGTCCTTGCGAACCACGAAGGCGGTGACCGCCTCGCCCGAGTGCTCGTCCGGCAGGCCGATCACGGCTGCTTCCAGCACGCCCGGATGCGAGGCCAGCACGTCCTCGACCTCGTTCGGATAGACGTTGAAGCCGGAGACAAGGACCATGTCCTTCATCCGGTCGACGATCTTCACCTGCCCGTCCGGCAGCATGACGCCGATGTCGCCGCTGCGGAAGAAGCCGTCCGCCGTCATCGCGCGCGCCGTCTCATCCGGGCGGTTCCAGTAGCCCGCCATCACCTGCGGCCCGCGGATGCAGATCTCGCCAGCGGCACCCAGCGGCATGTCGTTGCCGTCGGCGTCGCGGATGGCGATGTCGGTCGAGGGGATCGGGAAGCCGATCGTGCCGGTGAATTCCTGGATGTCGGGCCGGTTGATCGTGGCGACCGGCGACGTCTCCGAAAGGCCGTAGCCCTCGATGATCGGCCTTCCCGTTACCGCCTTCCAATGTTTCGCCACGGCAGCCTGCGTCGCCATGCCCCCGGCCACCGCAAAGCGCATCTCGGAGAAGTCCACCTCCTTGATCTGGGGATGGTTGGCGAGCGCGTTGTAGAGCGTGTTGACGCCGGAGAAGAGCGTGAAGCGGCTGCCCTTCAGCGTCTTGATGAAACCGGGGATGTCGCGCGGATTGGCGATCAGCAGACTCTTGGCGCCGATGCGCAGCATGAACATGCAGCAGCAGGTCAGTGCGAAGATGTGATAGAGCGGCAGCGCCGTGACCATGACGTGCTGGTATTCAGCACGGCCGAGCGGCGGCTCCAGCATCCATTCCAGCCAGAGCCCGGACTGCTGCACATTCGCCGCGACATTGCGATGAGTCAGCGTCGCGCCCTTGGCGACGCCGGTCGTCCCGCCCGTATATTGCAGGAAGGCGATATCGCCGGCCGACACCGTCACCGGCTTCATCGGCTCGCCGTGCCGCAGGATATGACGCAGTTCCACGGCGTCGGGCAGGTGGAAGGGCCTGACGACCTTCTTGATCCGACGAGCGACGAAATTGACGATCCGCCCTTTCAGGCCCATCAGGTCGCCGGCGCTGGCAACGACGACGGCGTCGAGTTTCAGATGCGGCTTCGCCTCCTCGACGGTATGGGCGAAATTCTCCATCACCACCAGCACACGGGCGCCCGCGTCGTTGAGCTGGTGCGCGAGTTCGCGCGCCGTATAGAGCGGATTGACGTTGACGATCGTGTAGCCACCGAGCAGCGCACCGAAGAGCGTCGCCGGGTAGGCGAGGATATTCGGCATCATCAGCGCGATGCGGTCACCCTGCTTGAACCCCTTCGCCTGCAACCAGCCCCCGAACGCCTGCGCCGCACGTAGCGTCTCGGCGAAGGTGATCGTCTTGCCGAAACTCTCGAAGGCCGGCCGGCCGGCGTGCGTCGCGCAGGCGGTCTGGATCAGTTCCGCCAGCGTGCCGATCCGCTCCTCTTCGAGCTGCGGCGGCACCGCCGGCGGATAATGCGCAAGCCATGGACGCGCGCCCTGCCTGGTTTGCGTGGCGCCGATCGCGTTCATCATCCCCTCCCTCTCGCCCGGTTAACCGCCAAACGCAGCGGAGTCCGGGATCTATTCATTGTCATACAGTGCGGAACCGCCGGCGGCGGCGCAAGGCGCTTCGGCGGCTCCTGATCGTTCATACTTAAACTATCGGTGGAACGCGAGCGCAAGCAAAACCGCAGGCAGCGCGCCTGCGGTCCCGCGATCTTGCGCCTGCCGAAGCGATTCAGCGCCCCTGGGCGAGCGCCAGCGCCTGGGCGCTCACCACCGCCTCCGCGGGCTTTCCGGCGAGTTCGGCGAGATGGTCGAAGCGCGCGCTGAAGGAGCCAACACCGGACGTGGCGGAGCGCAGCTCCACGATCAGCCCTGTCATTTCCGCTTCCGGAACCAGTGCCTTGATCTGGTCCCAGCCGCGCCAGCCGGGCCGCGTGTCATAGCCCAGGATCTGCCCGCGCCGCGCAGAGATCAGCGCCGAGGCCCGCGACATCGCATCGGAGGGGATGACCACCTCGACGGAAAGGATCGGCTCGAGCAGCACGGGCCTGGCCTGCGGCATGGCCTCGTTCATTGCCAGCCGCGCCGCCTGCCGGAAGGCCATGTCAGAGGAATCGACGGTGTGGTAGGAGCCGTCCGTCAGCGTTACCGCGATATCGACGACAGGGAAGCCGAGCGGCCCCTTCTCGCAATAGTCGCGCATGCCGGCCTCGACCGAGCTGATGTACTGGCGTGGCACCACCCCGCCGGTAATCTTGTCGACGAAGCGGATCCCCTCCCCCCGCGGCACAGGCGCAACGTCCATGACCACGTCGCCATATTGGCCGTGGCCGCCGCTCTGCTTGCGATGACGGCCTCGCGCGCCCGCCTCGCCGCGGATCGTCTCGCGGTAGCCAACCTGCGGGTTGCGGCTGGCGACAGAAACACCGTAGCGGCCGGCAAGCTTCTCGAGCGCCACCCGCAGATGCATCTCTCCCTGGCCGGAAAGGCGGGTCTCGCTCAGCTCCGGCACCGGAGTGACCGCGAGCGCGGTATCCTCCTCCGTCAGCCGCTGGAGCGCGGCGGCGAGCCGGACGTCGTCCTTGCGATCCTTCACGGCAATGGCGAGGGTATGGACGGCTTCGGGCGGCGCGATCGCGCTGACGACGCCGGCCCGCTGCTTGCCGAGCATGAAGGCCTCACCTGTGCCGATGCCGTCGAGCTTGGCGAAGCCTGCGACCTCGCCCTCTTCCGCCGCCGGCTTGCGGCTTTGTTCCGAACCTTTCAGCGCGACGACGCCGGCGATACGCGCCTCGACGCCGCCCGAGGAGGTGACGACATCGCCCTCCGCCAGTCGCCCGCGCATCACCCGGGCGAGCGAGAGCTTGCCGCCCTGGCTCGAATGCCATGTCTTCATCACCTGGGCGAGCGGTGGCCCCTCTGCGACGATGCCGGCGCGCCCGCGTGTCTCGGCCAGGCCCGGCGCCTCGTGGCGCAGCGCCTTGAGCAGCCGGGTCACGCCGTTGCCGCGCTCGGCCGCGCCGATCAGCACCGGCACGACATGGCGATGCTGCAATTCGCGGGCGAGATCGTCGAAGATGCGGTCGCGCGGCGGCTCCATGTCGCCGAGCAACTCCTCCATCAGCTCGTCGTCATAGTCGGCGAGCCGTTCCAGCATGGAGAAGCGCGCCTCCTTCTCGCGATCGGTCTCGTCCACCGCGAGCGGCACGATCTCGCTCGGCGCATGCTCGCGATAGATGAAGGCCCGCTCCAGAGCGAGGTCGATGAAGCCGACGGCGATGCCCTTCTGCCAGATCGGGATCTGGCGCAGCAGCAGCGGCGTGCGCGAGGCGCGCTGCAGGATGCCGAGCGTCTCGCGCACCCGGCGTGAGGCCGTGTCGATCTTGTTGAGGAAGAGGAAGCGGGGAATATCGGCCTCCTCGAGCTCGCGCAGCACGAGCTCCAGCGCCGGCGCCTTGCGGTCGTCCGCCTCGCAGACCACGACCGCGGCATCGACCGCCGGCAGCACATGGCGCATCTCGTGGAGGAACTCGACCGAGCCCGGGCAGTCGATGAAATGGAAAGTCTCGCCGAGGAAATCGACCGTCGCGACGGAGGGTTCCGTGCTCATCTGATGTGCACGCGCCTCAGGCGCCGCATCGCCGACGGTATTGCCGCCCTTGACCGAGCCGGCGCGGGAAACCGCACCGCAGCGCATGAGGATGCTTTCCAGCAAGGTCGTCTTGCCGCTCTGGAAGGGACCGACGATCGCGATGCATCGCGGTCCCGCGCGTCGGGTGCCGGATGCCGTATCCCCCCTGCCGTTCTGTGCTGCCATGACGTCCTCCTTCGGGTTGGACCGCGAGGAGCGAGTGCAGGCCCGCATCAACGCGGAGGGAGGCCGGCGCAACGGGGAAAGGCAAGCCCCGGGCGCGCCGGTCGGGCGGCGGTCGCACCGGCCCGAGCAAGGCCGGACGGCCGTCGAAGAGGCATGTCAGGGGAGGTTCGCGCCGTTCGCGGGCGGGTGCAAGGACATTATATGCCGCACTGCGGCAAGGACCGGCTCCGCAGGAAGGGGCGAGCCAGGTCGCCGAGCTAGCGACTACCGGCGTCTTCGGTGTCTTTCGTAGCGGGCGTGCTCACCGGCGCGCACTCCCCCTCGCTCATCCGCTTGAGGCGGCTCAGCAGCGAAGCCGCATAGGCTGCGTAAGGGCCGATCCAGCGTTCGTGAATCCCGTGAATGGGCAGCGCGTCGAGATGGTTCCAGCGCTCGCGGCCGCGCCGTTCGAAGACCACCAGAGCCGCCTCTTCCAGGACCTTCAGATGCTGCATCACAGTGCAGCGATCGAGCTCCGGCATGAGCTCGCAGAGCATCCCCGTCGTGCGCGGTTCCGCCTTCAGCGCGTCGAGAATCCGGCGCCGGGCACGATGGCCCAGAGCCTTGAAGAGCGCATCGTCCTGATCGTCCGTTGACATGTTATATTTTTATAACATGATAAGAGGGCGAGCAAGGGAGGATCCGATGGATCTGAAATTCAGCGTCGCCGGCCGCATCGCGAAGCCGGTCGATGAAGTCTTCGAAGCAGTGGTCAATCCCGAGCACCTCTCCCATTTCTTCACAACGGGAGGCGCGAAAGGGCGGATCGAGACCGGCGCGGTCGTGACCTGGGACTTTCACGACTTCCCCGGCGCCTTCCCGGTTCAGGTCGTCGAGGTGGAGCGGGACAAGCGCATCGTCCTGCATTGGGGCGCAGCCGAGAACGCCGCCGCGACGGACGCGACCGGCAAGCGCGAGACGACCGTCACGATGACGTTCGAGCCGCTCGACGATGGCCGCACGCTCGTCCGCATCTCGGAGCAGGGCTGGTCCGAGACGCCGGAAGGGCTGAAGGCCTCCTATGGCAATTGCGAGGGCTGGACCGGCATGCTCTGCGCGATGAAGGTATGGCTCGAACACGGCCTCAACCTGCGCGCAGGCTTCTACAAATAGCGCGCCGACCCCGCCCGAGCTTCGATCTCTACATGTTCCGCCGCTCGCCGCGCAGCGTCGCGAGCCCGATGCCGGCGGCATCGAAACCGCCGTCGACAGCGATCACCTGCCCGGTGATGTAGCTGGCTTTGTCGCTGCACAGGAAGAAGATCGCTTCCGCCAGCTCCTCCTCCAGCCCGTAGCGGCCGAGCGGGATGGCGTCCCGGTAATCGGCCCGGATCTCCTGGCTGTGGACCGCCCGCGCCATCGCGGTCTCGACCGGCCCCGGCGCGACTGCGTTCGCGCGGATGCCCAACGCCGCCAGCTCCATCGCCTGCTGCTTGGTCAGATGGATCAGGGCAGCCTTCGAGGTGCCGTAGGCGACGCGCAGCGTCGAGGCCCGCAGGCCCGAGATCGAAGCGATGTTGACGACCGCGCCGCCGCCCGTATCCGCCATCAACGGCGCGGCGAGCTGCGTCGCCAGGAACGGGCCCGAGAGATTGACCGCGAGCACGCGCTGCCACTCGTCATGGGTCGTTTCCAGCAGCGGCTTGAACACGGCGACGCCGGCATTGTTGACCAGAGCATCGAGCCGCCCGAAGCGCCTGGATATCGCCGCGAAGGCCGCTTCCAGCTGTTCCGGAAACGCGACGTCGCAGGACAGCACCAGCGTCCGTTCCGGCTGGGCGATGGCGGTCGCGGCTTTCGCGAGTTCGGCACTGTCGATGTCGAGCAGCCCGACCTGCCAGCCCTCGGCGAGGAACCGCTTCGCCGTGGCGAGCCCGATCCCGCGCGCGGCGCCGGTGATGAGGGCGGTCTTGGTGACGGTGTCGGTCATGGTCCATTCGTCCGGATGGCATTTGGCGTCCGCCAAGGCTAAGCACGCCGGCAGCGCCTGCGCCAAGCCGCGCGCTCGCCTGCGCTCTTTGCCGGCATTGCCGCTCGACAAATGCCGCACGCTCCTGTATGGCCCCGCACTCAACTGAAAACAGCGCGCCGTAACGCCCGCGTGCCCACACGCGAACACGGCCATGGAGAGACCCATGAACATCATCGAACAGCTCGATGCCGAGCAGATTGCCAAGCTGAGCGAAGGCAAGGCCATTCCCGCTTTCCAGCCCGGCGACACCGTGCAGGTCAACGTCAAGGTCAAGGAAGGCGAGCGCACCCGCGTCCAGGCCTATGAGGGTGTCGTGATCGCCCGCAACGGCGGCGGCCTGAACCAGAGCTTCACCGTCCGCAAGATTTCCTATGGCGAGGGTGTCGAGCGCGTCTTCCCGCTCTTCTCGCCGAACCTCGACTCGATCAAGGTCGTTCGCAAGGGCAAGGTGCGCCGCGCCAAGCTCTATTACCTGCGCGATCGTCGCGGCAAGTCGGCCCGCATCGCCGAGCGCGTCGATGCCAAGCCCGCCAAGGGCGAGAAGGCCGCCGGCAAGTAAGCCGCGACCTCAGCTCCAACGAATTCGAACGCGGCCCCCCCGGGCCGCGTTTTTTGTTGTCCGCCGCAAGCGAGCGCATTCATAAAACGCATGGCGGACCGCCGATCATGCGCTTGATATGCATCATAGGCAGATATAAGTAAGACAATCATTAGCTTGCTACTTATGTTTGAGCTATGGATCTCGTTCAGCTTCAGTCCGCTTTCACTACCGAGCTCGCGGCCGTCAACCGCAAGCTGAGGACGCTGGTCGACGAGCGCGCCCGCGGCATGGGTCTCACGCTCGCCCGTGCCCGGGTGCTGATGGAACTTGCGCGACAGGACGGCCTGATCCAGTCGGATCTCGCCGGCCTGCTCGATATCGAGCAGCCGACGCTCGTGCGGCTGGTCGACGGCCTAGAGCGTAGCGGCATGGTCGAGCGCCGCCCCGTCGAGAGCGACAGGCGCGCCCGCGGCGTTTTCCTGACGGAGATGGCGCGCGCCCAGGCCGAGGACATCTTGAAGTTCCTGGCCCAGCTGCGGGCTGATATCCTGCAGGGCATAGCACCGCAGGAGCTGGAGGCGGCGCTCGGCGTTCTGCGCCGGACATCGCGCAACATAGCCGCCGGGCGGAGTTCCGCCTCATGAGCACGCCCGAATCCGCTTCCGCGCCCGCCGCCGCGCCGCCGTCTGCGGCCTCGGCGCAAGGCTGGCTCACCATGCCGATGCCGCGGGCGCTCGCCTACATGCTCGCCTCCGTGGCGCTGTCGATGACGCAGCAGGTCGGCCAGAACATCGT
Source organism: Hyphomicrobiales bacterium (assembly GCA_900473415.1). GTDB lineage: Bacteria > Pseudomonadota > Alphaproteobacteria > Rhizobiales > Beijerinckiaceae > Allobosea. Next base: position 226,385 of record UCLR01000007.1, on the reverse strand, counting down.
CAACACCAACATCTACCAGATCCAGGGAGAACTCGGCGCCACCGTGGCCGAGACCAACTGGCTGATTGCCGCCTACATGGCGCCGAATGTTTCGCTCTCGATCGCGCTGATCAAGATCCGCATGCAGTACGGCTTGCGCAATTTCGCGGAGATCAGCATCGCCGGCTTCGTGCTCGCAGCGCTGCTCAACTTCTTTTTCGTTCGCGACCTGCCATCGGCTGTCGTCGTGCGTTTCATGAGCGGCATGGCGGCGGCGCCGATGTCCTCACTTGCCTTCTTCTACATGATCGAGCCGTTGCCGCCGGCACGCAAGCTCACGGTCGGGCTGTCACTGGCGCTGACCAACAGCACGCTCGGCATCCCCGTCACACGCCTCATCTCACCATTGTTGTTGGAGCTTGGCGGGTTTCACGGCCTCACCCTGTTCGAGGTGGGACTGGGTATGCTGGCATTCGGCTTCGTCTACGCGCTACCGCTGACGACTCCGCCGCGCGTCAAGTGCATCGGCCCCTTCGACATCATCAGCTATCTGCTGATCGCGATAGGTTTCGGCTGTACCGCCGTGGGGCTGAGCCTCGGGCGCATCTACTGGTGGCTGGAAGCGCCGTGGCTCGGCTGGCTCCTCGCCGTCGCGGTCATCTGTCTGACGCTGGCCTCAATCATCGAGCTGCATCGTGACAGCCCGCTTATCGACATTCGCTGGCTGACAAGCCCGTCGACGCTGCATTTCGCCGGCACGATCCTGCTGCTGCGCATCGTCCTGGCAGAGCAGACGGTCGGCGCCTCCAACTTCTTCCAGGTGCTCGGCATCCAGAATGAGCAGACCGTGCCGCTCTATGCCGTGATTCTGACCGCGATCATCGCCGGCGGTCTCACCTGTGCGGCGCTGCTGCGCCCGGGCCGTGAGAACTGGTTCTACGGAACGGCGCTGGCCTGCGTCTCGCTCGGCGCCTGGCTCGACAGCAGCGCCACCAGCCTGACCCGGCCGCACGACATCTGGCTCAGCCAGTCGCTCGTGGCCTACGGCTCCGGGCTCTTTCTCCCGGCGGCGATGGCCCAGGGAATGGGCAGCGCGATCAAGCGTGGCCCGATCTACATCCTCAGCTTCATCACCGTCTTCCTGTTCACCCAAAGCATCGGTGGACTGCTGGGCTCGGCGATCTTCGGGACCTTCATCACCCTCAGGACGACCTTTCATTACAATGTGCTGGCCGAGCATTTCAGCCTGGCGGAACCGCTCGTCGCGCAGCGCATCAGCCAGCTCGGCGGCTCCTATGGACATGTACTGACCGATACGACGCTGACGCGGGCAGAGGGTGTTTTCCTGCTCGCCCAGCAGGCGACGCGCGAGGCGACCGTGCTCGCCTACAACGACGCCTTCCTCCTGATCTCGCTGATCGCCGGGCTCGCCCTGGCCGGCCTGCTCATCCAGATCACATTCATCCGCTCGAAGGCGCGCTTTGCCACACGGGCCGCCCCCGCAACCGCCTGACCAACCCGCTCCGATCATGACCCGTCTGTTCCGCTCGCTCTCCACCTATGTCGCTCTGGCCATCGGCCTCGTCGGTGTCGCCGTCATCCTCTACGCTTGGCGCCTGCCGCCATTCACGAGCACGGTCCAGACCACCGAGAATGCCTATGTCCGCGGCCAGACCACGGTGATCGCGCCTCAGCTCGCGGGCTATGTCGCCGAGGTTCCGGTGCAGGACTTCGCCACGGTAAAGCACGGCGACCTGCTGCTGCGGATCGACGACCGCATCTTCGCGCAGAAGCTGGAACAGGCCCGTGCCGTGCTCGCGTCCCAGCGCGCTGCGCTCGCCAATTCCGATCAGGCTCGCGCAGCCGCTGAAGCTCGCCTGCGCGCTGCCGTGGCGAATGTCACCAGCGCCGAGGCGGCGCTGCGCACCGCCGAGGCAAACTGGGGGCGCATCGAACCACTGCGCGAGCGTGGCGTTGTCAGCCAGACCAGCACCGACCAGAGCCAGCAGGCGCTCGACCAGGCCCGCGCCTCCCTCGCCGCCAGCAATGCCGCCGCCGAGGTCGCACGGCAGGACATCGAGACCACCATCGTCAACCGCCAGTCCCTGGCTGCGGCTGTGCAGGGCGCCGAGGCGGCTGTCCATCTTGCTGAAATCGACCTGACCAATACCCGTATCCTCGCTCCGCAGGACGGCCGGCTCGGCGAGGTTTCGGCCCGCCTCGGCCAATATGTATCGGCCGGCACGCAGCTCATGGCGCTGGTGCCCAACCAGGTCTGGATCATCGCCAATTTCAAGGAAACGCAGCTCGCCGGCATGCGCGTCGGCCAGCCCGTCACTTTCACGGTCGACGCCCTGCGCCATGAAACGCTCAGCGGCCATATCGAGCGCTTCTCCCCGGCGGCCGGCTCCGAGTTCAGCGTGATCCGGCCTGACAACGCGACGGGCAACTTCATCAAGATCGCCCAGCGCGTGCCGGTGCGCATCTCGATCGACCCGAACCAGCCTCTCGCCGCGGAACTTGCGCCGGGCATGTCGGTCGTCGTCAGCGTCGATACCGGGGCACCGGCCTCCGCGTCAGGCAAATGACAGGCCCGCGACCGGATCGATTGTCCGGCTTCATTGGAACTGCTACACAGTAGCCATGTCGCCGTGCGTGCAACAGTTCCAGCGCTTCAGCGCCGTCCAGGGAGAGGGCCATCTGCCGCCCCTGCCGACGACGCAGGATTTCGTCGCGCTGCATGACCACGCCCGCCTGCCCTGGCGCTTCTTCGGCCGCTTCACCGCCTCCATCGCCGCGGGCCTTACCGGCGCCTGAGACCGGCCGCCTCTGCGCGGCCGGCGACAGGCGAACCGTTTCCCCAAGTCGGCTGAATCCGTCGGCTTGATCGTTTCCAGACTCAATTTCCGCAGACCGAGGCTCTAAGCCATGACGACGACCAACGGCACCCGTACGCTTTACGACAAGATCTTCGACGACCACGTCGTCGACCGGCAGGATGACGGTACGTGCCTGCTCTACATTGACCGCCACCTCGTCCATGAGGTGACGAGCCCGCAGGCCTTCGAGGGCCTGCGCATGGCCGGCCGCAAGGTCCGCGCGCCCGAGAAGACGCTCGCCGTCGTCGACCACAACATCCAGACCACCGACCGCTCCAAGGGCATCCAGGAAGAGAGCAGTCGTATCCAGGTCGAGACGCTGGCGAGGAACGCCAAGGACTTCGGCGTCGAGTACTTCAACGAGCTCGACCGGCGTCAGGGCATCGTCCACATCATCGGCCCCGAGCAGGGCTTCACCCTACCCGGCACGACGGTCGTCTGCGGCGACAGCCACACCTCGACGCATGGCGCCTTCGGTGCCCTCGCCCATGGCATCGGCACCTCGGAGGTCGAGCATGTGCTCGCCACCCAGACGCTGATCCAGACGAAGGCGAAGAACATGCTCGTCCAGGTGGACGGCACGCCTGCGCCCGGCGTCGGCGCCAAGGACATCGCGCTCGCGATCATCGGCGAGATCGGCACCGCCGGCGGCACCGGCTCGGTGATCGAGTACGCTGGCGAGGCGATCCGCGGCCTGTCGATGGAAGGCCGCATGACGCTCTGCAACATGTCGATCGAGGGCGGCGCCCGCGCCGGCATGGTCGCGCCGGACCAGAAGGCGTTCGACTATCTCAAGGGCCGCCCCAAGTCGCCGAAGGGCGAGGCCTGGGAGGCCGCCGTCCGCTACTGGGAGACGCTGCGCTCCGACGAGGGCGCGCATTTCGACCGCGTGGTGAAGCTCGACGCCGCCAACCTGCCGCCGATCGTCTCCTGGGGCACGAGCCCGGAGGACGTCGTCTCGGTCACCGGCATCGTGCCCGATCCGGAGCTGATCGAGGACGAGGTCAAGCGCGCCTCCAAGAAGCGGGCGCTGGAGTATATGGGCCTGACCGCCGGCACGAAGATGACGGAGATCCCGCTCGACGTGATCTGGATCGGCTCCTGCACCAATGGCCGCATCGAGGACATGCGGATGGTCGCGCGGATCGTCGAGGGCAAGAAGATCCATGAGAGCCTGGACTACGCCATGATCGTCCCCGGCTCCGGCTTGGTGAAGCAGCAGGCGGAGCTGGAAGGCCTCGACAAGATCTTCCTCGCCGCCGGCTTCGAATGGCGCGAGCCCGGCTGCTCGATGTGCCTCGGCATGAACCCGGACCAGCTCAAGCCCGGCCAGCGCGCGGCCTCGACCTCGAACCGCAATTTCGAGGGCCGCCAGGGCTATCGCGGCCGCACGCATCTGGTCTCGCCGGCGATGGCGGCAGCCGCTGCGCTGACCGGCCACTTCGTCGACGTGCGCACGCTGGGCTGACCGGCGGGAAACGGGGAGGACAGGCACGATGTCGAGCGATCCCCGCGAAGCCGAACGCGCCGCCGAAGCCAAGGCAGCGCTGGAACGGGTCAAGCGCGACAGCGAAAACCTGCTCGGCTCATCGATGGGCCGGGCGGCGGCGCATTTCTCCGGCGCCGATGCGCCGGAGGGCGACCGGATCGAGCTCTGGGGCCGGCGTATCGGCCGGTTCCTGTCGCTGATCGGCGTGATCGTGCTGGCCTGGTGGCTCGGCCATCAGCTCAAGTTCTGGTGACGGACATGGACGCCATGGTGGCGAAGACGAGCGAAATCGACTGGGACGGCGCGAAAGCTCCGTCGCTGGCGGCATTGGAAGACCTGGCCCAGGCGGCCTTCGACCGCCTGCCGGACGAATTCCGCGCGCTCTGCGCCGATGTCGTCTTCAACGTCACTGAGTTCCCGGAGGACGACGTGCTGAAGGAGCTGGAGGCGGAGAGCCCCTTCGACCTGCTCGGCCTCTTCAGCGGCGTCGGCCTGCCACAGCAGGGCTTCGGGCCGCAGACAGGCCAGATGCCCAACACCATCCACCTCTATCGCCGGCCGATCCTCGACTACTGGGCCGAGAACGACGAAAGCCTCGGCGCCATCGTCACCCATGTCATGGTCCATGAGATCGGCCACCATTTCGGCTTCTCCGACGAGGACATGGAAGCCATCGAACAGGCGGCGGGCTGAAGCCCGGCCGCGCCAAAAGAACAGGACAAGGAACCGCGCCATGCAGCCCTTCACCACCCTGACCTCCACCCCTGCCCCGCTGAAGGTGCTCAATGTCGACACCGACATGATCATCCCCAAGCAGTTCCTGAAGACGATCGAGCGCACGGGACTGGGCACCGCGCTCTTCGCCGAGATGCGTTACAAGGAAGACGGCTCGGAGAACCCGGATTTCGTGCTGAACCAGCCGGCCTATCGCAAGGCGCAGATCCTGGTCGCGGGCGACAATTTCGGCTGCGGCTCCTCGCGCGAGCACGCGCCTTGGGCTCTGCTCGACTTCGGCATCCGCTGCGTGATCTCCACGAGCTTCGCCGACATCTTCTACAATAACTGCTTCAAGAACGGCATCCTGCCGATCAAGGTGACGCCCGAGCAGCTCGACATGCTGTTCGACGACGCCGAGCGCGGCTCCAACGCCACGCTCTCGATCGACCTCGAGAAGCAGACGATCAAGGGCCCGGATGGCGGCGAGATCCATTTCGAGATCGACGCATTCCGCAAGCACTGCCTGCTCAACGGCCTCGACGACATCGGCCTGACCATGGAGAAGGGCAAGCAGATCGATTCCTATGAGGAAAAGCTGAAGCAGCGCGCCTGGGCGTGATCCGGTTCTCCCTGATGGGAGCGCCACGCGTCAGTGAACAACAAAAGGGCCGCGGAAGCGGCCCTTTTTTCATCTGGCTCCTGTCCGCCGTCAGCGGCGCTTTGACGAGCGCGAATTCAGTTCCACCGCCGCGCGAATGAGAGCCTTCAAGGCTTCCTCATCGACAGTCTCGCCTTCGTGGATATCGATGGCGCGCCTGACATTGCCGTCGAGGCTGGAATTGAACAGTTCCGCGGGATCTTCGAGCGCGGCGCCCTTGGCGAAGGTCATCTTGACGACGCTCTTATAGGTCTCGCCGGTGCAGATGATGCCATTGTGGGACCACACCGGCACGCCCCTCCACTTCACCTCCTCGACCACCTCTGGATCGGCCTCTTGAATCAGGGCCCGCAGCCGGGACAGCATCTCGCCACGCCAGTCTCCGAGCTCGCGGATTTTCTCGTCGATCAACCGGGACGGCGGCATCTGCTCGTCTTTTGCCATGACGTTCTTTCCTCCCTCCGCGCGGTTGAGCTTATCGCCGCTCACATCACCACGGTGATCGCCTCTGCCGCGCGTGTCAGCCCGGTATAGAGCCAGCGCGCACGGTGCTCGCGGAACGCGAAGCTCTCGTCGAAGAGCACGACATCGTCCCATTGCGAGCCCTGCGACTTATGCACAGTCAGCGCATAGCCGAAGGTGAATTCGTCGGTGTGCTTACGCAGCTCCCACGGGATCTCGTCCTCGGTGCCATCGAAGAAGTTCGGCAGCACGGAGACCTTCACCGCCTTCGCCCCGGTATCGTCCTCCGGCGTCACCCGCATTGTGACCAGGCCCTTCTTCGAGGTCTTGATCTCCTGCACGATCCAGGAGCCGCCATTGAGGAGCCCCTTGCTCTTGTCGTTGCGCAGGCAGACCAGCTTCTCGCCGGCGACCGGGTTGGTCTCGGTGCGGCCCATCAGCTGGCGGATGCGGGCATTGTAGTTGCGCCGCGTCTTGTTCATGCCGACCAGCACCTGATCAGCCCCCATGACGATCTCGGGGTTGATGTCGCCGCGCCGGATCACGCGGCTCGGACCGTACTCGCCATAGTCGAGCCGGCCGCCCTCGCGCACGATCATAGACATCCGCACGATCGGGTTGTCCGCCGCCTGGCGATGGACCTCGGTCAGCATCACATCCGGCTCCTGCTCGGTGAAGAAGCCGCCGCCCTTCACCGGTGGGAGCTGCGCCGGGTCGCCCAGCACCAGCACCGGCGTGCCGAAGGAAAGCAGGTCCCGCCCCAGTTCCTCGTCGACCATCGAACATTCATCGATGATGATCAGCTTGGCCTTGGCCGCCGCGCTGTCCCGGTTCAGCGCGAAGATCGGGCTCTCCTCGTCGACGCCGCGCGAGCGGTAGATCAGCGAGTGAATCGTCTGCGCGCCATGGCAACCCTTGTTGCGCAACACCAGCGCGGCCTTACCGGTATAGGCGGCGAAGACGACCTCGCCGTCGACGGCCTCGGCGATATGGCGCGCCAGCGTGGTTTTGCCGGTGCCGGCGTAGCCGAACATGCGGAAAAGCTGCGGCTCGCCGGCCTGCAGCCACCGCGCCACGGCGGTCAGCGCCGCATCCTGCTGGGGTGACCAGCTCATCGTCCGAAACTCGCGAGGAAAGGCATCCCGCAGATGGGGCAGAGTCGCGGCCCGATGGCAAGCGCCGAAAGACGAGCTGAGTTCAGGCCGCCCGCAGACGCTGCACGAAGGCGCCGGCCTCCGCCTGCAGCGCATTGATCCGCTGGTCGAGCGCGCGGGCGCTCTCGGCGCCGGTCTCGGCCTGCCCCACGGTCTGCAGATTGGCTGCCGCGATCTCGACCATGGCCATCGCCGCCGTTCCGGTGACGTCCGAGATGCGCGCGACCCTATCGCCGAGCGAGCCGAGCAGCTCGACATGCGAGCCGACCATGGTCGCGATCTCGGTGCCGGTCTGCTCGACGACGGCAACGCTGGCGCCGATGGCCGAGACCGCATCCGCGGCATGCGACAGCGCTTCGTCCACCTGCGCGATCCGGCTGACAATGCGGGAGGCCGCCTCGCCCGCCTGATTAGCGAGCGTCTTCACCTCCGCCGCCACCACGGCGAAGCCGCGGCCGTGGACGCCGGCGCGCGCGGCCTCGATCGTTGCATTGAGCGCGAGCAGGTTGGTCTGTCGTGCCACGGCCTCGATGATGCCGACGACATCGCGGATCTGCGCCGCATTCTCGGTCAGGCGCGTGACGAGATCATGCGTCCCCGCGGCCTCCTGGGTCGCGGCCGTCGCGGTCTCGGAGACACGCCGCACCTCCGCATTGATCTGGACAATGACCTCTTCCATGCGCGAGGCCGCCTCGCTGGTGCGGCGCGCCTCGACACCGGCTCCGTCGACGGAAGCAGCAGCGACCGCCGTGCTCTTCGAAACCTGGTGGACCCGCACGGCGGCGTCCTGGAGCGCCAGCCGCAGCACCTCGCTGGACTGGCCGATCTCGCCGAGCAGCACGCCGAGTCGCGCCTCGAACTCGTCGGCGATGCGGGCGAGCTCCGCGCTGCGAAGCTGCTGGAGGCGACGGGCGTCGCCGGCCTCCGCCTCGCGCGTGACCAGCGTGGCGCGGACCTCGCTCAGCTGGCGCACCACGCGGGCGAGCTGGCCGATCTCGTCGGCACGCCCGCGATAGGGCACCTCGATGACCTGATTCGACGAAGTCGCTTGCCTGATCGCGTCCATCAGATCCCGCAGTGGCCGCGTCAGCTGGCTGCGCAGCAGGAACAACACCGCGAGCCCCGCGCCGAGCGGCAGCAGCACGGCGAACAGGATCGTCCGGAGCCGGATGGCCGCGGCGCGTTCGTTGCCACGGACCGCAGTGTCGCCCGCGCGCCGCGCCAGCTCGTCCCGCAGGGCCGAGGTCGTCGCGACGATCTGTTCGACATTGATGCGTGCCTCCTCCGCCCCGGCCTCGAGCAGGGCAGCCTTGGCGGAAACCCGTCGGCCGATATCAACGATGCTGCGCTGGAAATCGAGGAAGGTCCGGATGCGCGCGTCAAGCGTCGGGTTGGCCTCAAGCAGACTCGCAGGCAGCGACGACATCAGACGCGTTCGCGCCGCGTCCACGCCTTTGATCGCGGCGTCTAGCCGATCCAGCATCGTCGCGACGGTCTGGGTCGGTGTGTCCGACTCGACGCGGCTGAGCAGCGCCGCGGAAGCGACGCGGCTGGAGAGAAGCGACGCATTGCTGGCGACCCCGAGGTCGGAGAAGGCGGCTGCATCGATGCTGCGCGCCTCGTCGAGACCGCGCAATGCGCTGACAAGACCGAGCGCGCCCGCGAGACTGAGCAGCGCGAAGAAGCCCATGATCTTCGCTGTCAGTCCCAGTCGCCGCATCGCCGTCACCGTCGTCTCGTCCGCGCCCGCGTTGTTGCAGGCGCGAACGAACAGGAGGTTAACGGCGCAGGATATGCGGAAACAAATTCAAGCACTTAGCCGGTTACGAAAATCGCTGCTCTTTCAGTCCATCAGGCTGTCGAGGCCGCGCCGCAGTCCGGCCTGTTCCCCGACCCTGCGCGCCGCCAGCAGCGTGCCGCCGACGTAAGGCGCAGCTGAGCTGCCAGCATCGTGCCGGATCACCAGCCGCTCGTCGGGCAATCCGAACACGGCCTCGCAGGAGAGCACGAAGCCCGGCATCCGCAGCGAATGAACCTGCACCGGATGAGGCGCGCCGATCGCGCCGCCGCGCGTCTCGCGCACGCCGTTGAGCTCGGACACCGGCTTCGATGTTCCCGCCATGCGCTCGGCACCGAGCGTATCGGCGAGCTCCCGGCCGGTACCGGAGGGCGTGTCCGCCTTGCTTGCCGAGGCATAATCGATGATCTCGACATCCGGAACGTATTTCACCGCCTCCCGCGCGAAGCGGCGAAGCAGCGTCGCCGTTACCGAGAAATTTCCTGCGGCCAGCACGCCAACCCCGGCGGCCTTCGCCGCCACGTCGACCTCGGCGTAGTCCTCGGCGCTCATGCCGGAGGTGCCGACGACGACATGGCGCCCGGCCGCAACGGCGGCAAGGACATGGCCCTTCACGCTGTTGGGCTTGGTGTAGTCGATCAAGACGTCGGATGGCAGCTTCAGCGCCTCCTCCAGCGTGGCGAAGACCGCCAAACCATTAGCCGGCTGGCCGGCGGCCTCCCCCAGATCGCGCCCCGCCGCGCTGCGCGAGACGCCGGCGACCAGTTCGAGATCGGGCGCGGCTTGAATGGCGGCGACGAGTGCCTTGCCGACCCAGCCGGTGCAACCGGCAAGCGTGATGCGGATCATGGTCATCTCCAAAACGGAATCGCGTTGCGCGATTAAGGCGCGGCGCGGCCCTCTTGCCAATGCGCGCGCCACATTGCCGATCCTCGATCGGCGGCCTAGCTTGCCAGCATGAAGCCGCGCGCGACCCGGATTCTCCTGCTTTGCCTGAGCCTCGCCCTTGCGAGCTATGCCGCGTTTTCCCTGTCGCCCTGGCCCGCCGCCCTACTGATCCGGTTCGCCTTCGACTATGATGCCGCACGAACCACGGCGGCGCTCGCCGTGCATGTTCCGGCGGGCATCCGCGAGCAGCGCGACATCGCCTATGGCAGCGCGGCCGAGGAACGGCTCGACATCTATCTGCCGCAGGGCGGAGCGCAGCCGCGCAAGCCGACGATCGTCTGGATCCACGGCGGCGGCTTCGTCGCCGGCGACCGGCAGGACGTCGCTCCCTATCTCAAGGTGCTGGCCGGCCGCGGCTATGCGGCGGTCGCGGTCGGTTACACGCGGGCGCCTGAGGCCCACTATCCCGGTCCGGTCCTGCAGGCCAACGCTGCCCTCGGCTTCCTGCAGCGCGAGGGCGTGCGCCTCGGCCTCGACCCGCAACGGATCATCCTGGCGGGCGATTCCACCGGCGCTCATGTCGCAGCCCAACTCGCCGCCGGTCTGACCGGGCCGGACTACGCCGCGCTGATCGGGCTGAAGCCTGCCATCGAACCGGCTTCACTGAAGGGTACCGTGCTGTTCTGCGGGCTCTTCGACCCGACCGCCCTCGACCTGACAGGCCCTGTCGGCACGTTCATCCGCGCGGCGCTCTTCGGTTATTTCGGCACCGCCAACCCGCTCGACAGCGAGCGCATCACGCAGGCCGCGATCCCTCGCTATGTGACGGAGGCCTTCCCGCCAAGCTTCATCTCGGTTGGCAACGGCGATCCGCTGGCTCCGCAATCGGTGACGATGGCCCAGGCCCTGCGCGATCGCGGCGTCAGAGTGGATGCGCTGTTCTTCCCGCCGGAGCACGAGCCGACGCTCGAGCATGGATACCAGTTCGACCTCGACAGCTCGCCCGGGCGGGAAGCGCTCGAACGGCTGACGACGTTCCTGAACCGGCTAGGCCCCTAGAGGACTAGCCTCAGCAGCGGCCGCCCCGGCTTCTGTCGTGCCATTTCGACGAAGCCGGCGCGCCGGAACACGCTCGCCGGGCCGACATAGAGCCCTTCCGCGCTGCGCTTCTCCTGGTTCTCCATCGCTGCCGCTTCTATCAGCCGCACGCCGCTTTCCCGGGCGAAAGCGATCGCGCCGTCAAGCAGCGCGCCGGTGACGCCCTTGCCACGAAAGCCCTTGCGCACGAAGAAGCAGGAGGCGGCCCAATTGCGCTCGTCGTCGGCCGGTGCGTCCGGCAGTGGCGTCGAGGCGCGGCGCGGATTGTTCCATTCGGGAATATGCGCCCGCGGACCGGCCTGCAGCCAGCCGACGGCCTTGCCCTCTGCGTAAGCCAGCACGCCCGGCGGCGGCCCGCGCTTTACCCGCTCCTCGAAGAGCTGCCGCGCACCTTCGCCCAGCAACGGCATGCGGAGCCGCTGCGGCATACGGAAATGATTGCACCAGCAGCCATAGCAAGGTCCCTGTGGACCGAACAGATCTTCGAGATCCTGCCAGCGCTCGGGCGTCAGCGGAAAGACTGCAAAGCGGGTCTCGGCCACGTCCCTTGCCTCCAAGCATGTCCTCGTTCGAGGGTTACTCTAGGCCGCATCGGTTCTCGACATGACAGGAGGCAAGAAGCGCGGAGGCGACAGATCCGCCACTCACCAGACGATCGACAGGCCCTGCCAGTCGCGGAAGCTGTTGGTCTCGGCCATCCCCGAGACGTCGATCGTGCGGATCAGGCCGCCTGCGCTTTCAGCCGGCGTGATGTCCGCGCCACCGCCGCCCATATCGGTCTGGACCCAGCCGGGATGGAAGAGCAGCACCGCGACATTCTGCGTCCTGACGGCGTTGCCGAAAACCACCATCGCCATATTCACCGCCGCCTTCGACGAACGGTAGATCAGCGCATTGCCGGGGTTGCCGCCGATCGAGCCCATGCGGCTGGTGATCGTCGCGATCTTGCGCCCCTTCCCTGCCTCGACATTCGGGAGGAACGCCTGCGCCACCCTGAGCGGCGCATAGACATTGACCTCGAACACCTCGCGCCACGCGTCGAAGTCGACATCAAGGCCGCTCTGACGATCCCGCGGCCCATAGACCCCGGCGTTGTTGAGCAGCACATCGATGGCGCGGCCTGCGAGCGCTTCCTTGGCCGCCGACACGCTGGCATCGGAGGTCACGTTGAGCGAAAGCGGCGTGAGCTGGCCGGGATGGGCAGCGGCGAGTTCCGTCAGCGTGTTCGCTTCGGGATCTCGCGCCGCCGCGATGACATGATCACCCCGGCGCAGCAGCTCGGTCGTGATAGCGAGCCCGATGCCGCGATTGGCACCGGTGATCATCCAAGTCTGAGGCATATCCGTCTCCATGGTCGAGAAACGGAACTAAGCCTCAGCCCCTCGCTTTTCCATATCCACCGGCCGTCGGCGTGATCACCGTCACCGCCTCACCGGCTTCGAGCAGGGTCTGGTCGGAGGGCTGAAGCTCCTCGACCGCACCCGAGAGCCTGCGCACCAGCGTCCGGCCGAGCTCGCCCGCCTCGCCGCCCCTGACACCGAAGGGGCGAACACGGCGATGCGAAGCTAGGATCGCGCAGTCCATCCGCTGACGGAAGCGGATGGTGCGGCTGGTGCCGTCGCCGGCTGTCCACTCGCCCTTGCCGCCGGAGCCGAGGCGGATGTGGAAATCCTCCAGCACGACCGGGAAGCGAGTCTCCAGGATCTCCGGATCGGTCAGGCGCGAATTGGTCATGTGGACATGCACGCCCGAGGTGCCGTTGAAACCCGGCCCGGCTGGCGAGCCGGAGCAGATCGTCTCGTAATACTGATACTGGTCGTTGCCGAAGGTCAGGTTGTTCATCGTGCCCTGCGAGCAGGCCATTGCCTCCAACGCGCCGAACAGCGTGTTCGTCACGGCCTGAGAGACTTCGACATTGCCTGCCACCACGGCGGCCGGATAGCGCGGGCTCAGCATCGAGCCGTCCGGCACGACGATCCTGATCGGCCTGAGGCAGCCGGCATTCATCGGGATCGCATCGTCCACCATGACACGGAAGACATAGAGCACGGCGGCGCGTGTCACCGGAGCCGGCGCGTTGAAGTTGTCCGCCCGCTGCTCGGAGGTGCCGGTGAAATCCACCGTCGCCTCGCGCTTCTCGCGGTCGATGGTGATCTTCACCTTGATCGCGCAGCCCTGGTCCATCGGATAGGTGAATTCGCAGTCGTGAAGCTTGGCCAGCAGCCGCGCCACGCTCTCCGCCGCGTTGTCCTGCACATGGCCCATATAGGCCTGCACGACATCGAGCCCGAAGGAGGCGATCATCTTGCGCAGCTCGGCCACGCCCTTGGCATTGGCGGCGATCTGCGCCTTGAGATCGTTGACGTTCTGCACGACGTTGCGCACCGGATAGCGCGCGCCGGTCAGCAGCCTGACCAGTTCCTCCTCGCAGAAGCGCCCCTGGTCGACGATCTTGAAGTTGTCGATATAGACGCCTTCCTCCTCGATATTCGTCGCCCGGGGCGACATCGAGCCCGGCGCCGTGCCGCCGACATCGGCATGGTGACCACGGCTCGCCACCCAGAACAGGATCTCCTTGTCCGCATCGTCGAAGACCGGGGTGCAGACCGTGATGTCGGGCAGATGCGTGCCGCCGTTATAGGGCGCGTTCAGCGTGTAGACGTCGCCCGGGCGGATCACCGGATTGTTGGCGATCACCGTCTCGACCGAACGGTCCATAGAGCCCAGATGCACCGGCATGTGCGGCGCATTGGCGACGAGCGCGCCGGTCTGGTCGAAGACGGCACAGGAGAAGTCGAGCCGCTCCTTGATGTTCACCGAATAGGCGGTGTTCTGCAGCGTCACGCCCATTTGCTCGGCGATCGACATGAACAGGTTGTTGAAGATCTCGAGCATGACCGGATCGGCCTTGGTGCCGATCGCCGCCTGCTGAACCAGCGCCTTGGTGCGAACCAGCACAAGATGATCCTTGGCCGTCAGCTTGGCGCTCCAGCCCTCTTCGACCACGACGGTCTGGTTCGGCTCGATGATGATGGCGGGCCCCGCGACGCCCTGGCCGGGCGTCATCGCCTCACGCCGCACGATCGCCGCATCATGCCACTGCCCCTTCGAGAACAGCCGCGTGCGCTCGGCGACAGCCGGCTCGCCAGCCGCCTCCGCGACGGAAGCCTCCTCGAACCTCGCGCCGCCGCCGACGGCCTCGACTTCGACGGCCTCGACGACCAGCGCCTTGCTCTCGTCCATGAAGCCGAAGCGCGCCTTATGCGCGATCTGGAAGGCCTGCTTCATCGCCGCGGCCTCGCCGGCGGGAATCGCAATCGCTGTGTCGGTGCCGGCATAGCGGATATGGGCGCGCACATGAATGGCGATGTCGCCCTCCGGCACGCCCTGCCCCGCGACTTCCGAGCGGGTCTCGGCCGCAAGTTTCGAGGCCACCGCCTCGATCGCAGCCTTGGCCTTGTCGTCGACCGGCACGTCGAGCGCCGCCGTCCGCGTCGAACGAATCTCGGCCAGCCCCATGCCATAGGCGGAGAGCAGCCCGGAGAAGGGGTGCAGCAGCACGGTCTTGATGCCAAGCGCATCGGCCACGAGGCAGGCATGCTGCCCGCCGGCGCCGCCGAAGGAGTTCAGCGCATAGCGCGTGATGTCATAGCCGCGCTGCACCGAGATCTTCTTGATCGCCTCGGCCATGTTGGCGACCGCAATCTGGATGAAGCCGTCCGCAACCTCCTCGGCCGAGCGCCCGTCGCCGACCTCGGCCGCGAGCTTTGCGAACTTCGCCCGCACTGCCTCGACGTCGAGCGGCTGGTCCTGCCCCGGACCGAAGATCGCCGGGAAATAGGCCGGGATCAGCTTGCCGACCATGACGTTGGCGTCGGTCACCGCCAAGGGTCCGCCGCGGCGATAGGCAGCCGGGCCCGGATTGGCGCCAGCGGAATCTGGGCCGACGCGGAAGCGCGAGCCATCGAAATGCAGGATCGAGCCGCCACCGGCCGCGACGGTGTGGATCAGCATCATCGGCGCGCGCATGCGCACGCCGGCTACTTCGGTCTCGAAGGCGCGCTCATATTCGCCGTCGAAATGGGCAACATCGGTCGAGGTGCCGCCCATATCGAAGCCGATCACCTTGTCGAAGCCAGCCGAGCGACCGGTCTCGGCGAGGCCGACCACGCCGCCGGCCGGGCCCGACAGGATCGCGTCCTTGCCCTGGAACAGCTCGGCCGCGGTGAGGCCGCCAGACGACATCATGAACATCAGCCGCGCGCCGGTGCGGGCGACATCGAGCTCTTCCGAAACCTGCTTCACATAGCGGGAGAGGATGGGCGAGAGATAAGCGTCGACCACGGTCGTATCGCCGCGCCCGACCAGCTTCACCAGCGGCGAAACTTCATGGCTGACCGAGACCTGGGGGAAGCCGAGCTCGCGCGCGACCTTCGCCGCGACCTGCTCATGCGCCGGATAGCGATAGCCGTGCATGAAGACGATGGCGACGGCGCGGAAACCGGCGTCGTACTGCGCCTTCAGCGCCTTGCGGATCGCCGCCTCGTCGGGCTCGCGCTCGATCGTGCCGTCGGCCAGCACGCGCTCCTCGATCTCGACGATTTCTTCGTAGAGCTGCTCCGGCTTGATAATCTCCTTGGCGAAGATGTTCGGCCGTTCCTGGTAGCCGATGCGCAGGGCGTCGCGGAAACCCTTGGTGGTGACGAGCAGGGTGCGATCACCCTTGCGCTCGAGCAGGGCGTTGGTGGCGACGGTGGTACCCATACGCACCTCTCCGACCGCCGCGACGGGAATCGGCTCGCCGGCCTTGAGCCCGATCAGATCGCGGATGCCCTGCACGGCCGCATCGCGATAGGCGCCCGGATTCTCGGAGAGCAGCTTCCTGGCATGGAGATTGCCAGCCGGATCGCGACCGATAACGTCGGTGAAGGTGCCGCCGCGATCGATCCAGAAGTCCCATTGCGCCGACATGGAAGCCCCTCTCCTCCGGCCGCCCTCAGCTGGAGCGACCTACGTTGACGTTTTATCGATAATTCGTCGATGACTTATTGACAAGCCGATTTCGCCGGCTACGATCGTCAATTGTGGCTGGAACATGGCTGAGGGGCCAGGCCGGCAAGGGTGGAGAATGCGATGACGCGAGCTCTCGTAGCAACCGGGCGCGCAGGCGCTGCCGACGGCTGGGAGCGACGCGCCCCATGATCCGCCGCTCACTCGACGCGCTCTACCTCTGGGCCGGCTACGCGGCCGGCGTCTTCCTCGTCCTGATCCTCGCGCTGATGATGGGCATGTCGATCGGCCGCGAGATCGGTATCAACATCCCCGCGGGCGACGATTTCGCCTCCTGGTGCATGGCGGCGATGGCGTTCCTCTGCCTCGCTCACACCTTCAAGTCCGGCGACATGATCCGCGTCGGCCTGCTGATCGACCATTTCCACGGCCGCAAGCGCTGGTTCTTCGAGGTCTTCTCGCTGGTGCTGGGCCTGGGCTTCGTCGGCTTCTTCGCCTGGCACGCGGCGGTGATGACCTGGCAGTCCTACGCATTCAACGACGTCGCCGGCGGCGTCGTGCCGATGCCGCTCTGGATTCCGCAGCTCGGTTACTCGGGCGGCCTGATCATCCTCTTCATCGCCTTCGTCGACGAATTCATCCACGTCGTCATCCGCGGCCAGGAGCCGCGTTACGAGAAGCCCCCGGCCCAGACCGACGAGGAGATCGTCGAGCGCGCCATGGCGAGCGGAGTCTGACGCCATGGAAATGATCGAAATCTCGGGGCTCCTGCTCCTTCTGCTGATCGTCTTCCTCGCCGGCGGCGTCTGGATCGCGATCTCGCTGATGGCCTGCGGCTGGGTCGCCATGCAGTTCGTCGGCGGGGGTATTCCAGCAGGTTCGGTTCTGGCGACGACCATCTGGGGCAACAGCGCCTCATGGACGCTCGCCGCGCTGCCACTCTTCATCTGGATGGGCGAGATCCTCTACCGGACGAAGCTCTCCGAGGAGATGTTCAGGGGCCTCGCGCCCTGGCTCAACTGGCTCCCTGGCCGGCTGATGCACGTCAACGTGCTCGCCTGCGGCATCTTCGGCTCGGTCTCTGGCTCCTCAGCCGCGACCTGCGCCACCGTCGCCAAGATCGCCCTGCCCGAGCTCAAGAAGCGCGGCTATGACGAGACGGTCTCGCTCGGCTCGCTCGCGGGCGCCGGCACGCTCGGCATCCTGATCCCGCCCTCGATCACCATGGTCGTCTATGCGGTGGCGGCCAACGTCTCGATCATCCAGGTCTTCCTGGCCGGCTTCCTGCCCGGCCTCGTCGTGATGGCGCTCTACTCGGGCTACATCGTCGTCTGGCACTTGCTGAATCCGGACAAGTCCCCGCCGCCGGAGCCGGCGATGACCCTGCGCGAGAAACTCAGGGAATCGGCACAGCTCATCCCATGCATGCTGCTGATCCTGCTCGTCTTCCTCTCGCTGCTGCTGGGCTGGGCGACGGCGACCGAATGCGCCGCCTGGGGCGTGCTCGGCTCCTTCGGCATCGCCTGGTGGTCGCGCAGCCTGACGCTGGAAGCCTTCTGGGCGAGCGTCATGGGCACCACGCGCATCACCGGCATGATCATGCTGATCCTGGCCGGCGCCTCCTTCATGTCGACCTCGATGGCCTATACCGGCATCCCGGCTGCGCTCGCCGCCTGGGTCGACTCGCTGCACCTGTCGCCCTACGCGCTGATCACGGCGCTGACGGTCATGTACATCGTGCTCGGCACCGCGCTCGACGGCATCTCGATGATCGTGCTGACCACCTCGATCGTCATCCCGATGATCAAGACCGCCGGCTTCGACCTGGTCTGGTTCGGCATCTTCCTGGTGCTGATCGTCGAGATGGCGGAGGTCTCGCCGCCGGTCGGCTTCAACCTCTTCGTGCTCCAGACCATGTCCGGCAAGGACTCGAACACGGTCGCGCTCGCCTCGCTGCCCTTCTTCTTCCTGCTGGTGGCGGCGGTCGCGATCATCACGGTCTTTCCGCAGATCGTCATGGTCCTGCCCGAGCTTGCTTTTCCACCGCAGTGATGCAGCATCGATAACAATGGGAACGGAGATACAACTATGAAGCGCAAGGATTTTCTGAAGGGCCTGCTCGTGGCCGGCGTCGCGGGCGGCGCCCTCGCCTTCGGCACGGTCGGCGCTTCGGCGCAGGCGAAGTGGAACCTGCCCAACGCCTATCCGGCGGACAACCCGCACACGGAGAACCTGGTCCTCTTCGCCAAGGACGTCGAGGCGGCGACCGGCGGCAAGCTCTCCATCACGGTCCACGCCAATGCGGCACTGTTCAAGGCGCCGGAGATCAAGCGCGCCGTCCAGACCGGACAGGCCCAGATGGGCGAAATCCTGATGTCGATCCACGAGAACGAGGACCCGGTCTTCGGCATCGATGTCGTGCCCTTCCTGGCCACCTCCTTCGCGGATTCCAAGAAGCTCTACGCCGCCTCCAAGGCTGCCATCGAGAAGAAGCTCGATGCCCAAGGCGTCAAGCTCCTCTTCATGGTCCCCTGGGCGCCGCAGGGCGTCTACGCCAAGAAAGACATCAACGTCATCGACGACATGAAGGGCCTCAAGTGGCGTTCCTACAATGTCGGCACCGCCCGCCTCGGCGAGCTGCTCGGCATGCAGTCCGTGACGATCCAGGCCGCCGAGCTGCCGCAGGCGCTGGCGACCGGCGTCGTCAACTCCTTCATGTCCTCGGGCGGCACGGGCTACGATTCCAAGGTCTGGGAGTCGCTGACGCACTTCTACGACGTGCAGGCCTGGATCCCGAAGGACGCGACCCTCGTCAACAAGGCCGCCTTCGCCGCGCTCGACAAGGCGACGCAGGACGCCGTCCTGAAAGCCGCCGCCACCGCCGAGGAGCGTGGCTGGAAGATGTGGCAGGACAAGGCCGGCTGGTATCTCGACCAGCTCAAGGCCAAGGGCATGAAGGTCCAGGCGCCCTCGCCTGAGCTCTCCGCCGGCTTCAAGAAGGCGGGCGAGACGCTGACCGCCGACTGGCTGAAGAAGGCCGGCGCCGACGGCCAGGCGATCATCGACGCCTACAAGAAGATGTGAGCTCGGCCCACCCGGCCCCCGCCGCACGTCACGGTCGGCCTCGAGCCGGCCGTCTCAGACCAGGGATTCTCGGGCCGGCCCTCGGCCGCCCGAGAATGACGCGAGTGTAGCCATGCCCCCCGCCCCACCCCTCGACGAGCTCGGACCGATCGTCTCCTCCGGCCATCTCGCCTCTGGCGCTCTGCCGGCGCTGTCGGAGTTCGAGTTCGCGCTCAGCATGACGGTGCATGCCTTCCATCGCTGGATGGTCCGCTGCATGGCGGCGGCCGGCGTGCCGGATCTCTCGCCGCTCGACGTGCTGGTACTGCACAACGTCAATCATCGCGGCAAGCCGAAGCGGCTCGCCGACATCTGCCTCGTCCTCAACATCGAGGACACGCATATCGTGAACTACTCGCTGAAGAAGCTGGAGCGGCTGAAGCTCATCAAGGGCGGCCGCAAGGGCAAGGAGAAGACCGTCGAGGTCACGCCCGCCGGCGGCGAGACCTGCCAACGCTACGCCCAGGTCCGCGAGCAGTTGCTGGTCAAGTCCGTATGCGCCACCGGCATCGATCCGGCCCGGCTCTCCGAGATCGCCGCCGCGATGCGCACGCTCTCCGGCCAGTACGACCAAGCGGCCCGGGCGGCGGCGAGTCTGTAGCACCGCATCGGTCGTCATTGCGAGCGAAGCGAAGCAATCCAGCAGCGGCCGAGCTCTACATCCCCTGGATCGCTTCGGAGCTCACGCTCCTCGCAATGACGGGCAGGTGCCATGCTCTGGCGCGGGGTTGCATCCGGCTCCGGAACGGGCCAGAGGTGGCGCCCCTCCAGCCTTGCTTCTCCTCCGCATGCTCTCCCGTAACGCCTCGCTCGCCGGCATCGCCACGATGCTTCTCGGCATCCTGCTCTTCGCTCTCAATGACGCGATGGGCAAATGGCTGGTCTCGACCTACACGGTCGGACAGGTGCTGGTCATGCGCAGCATCGCCGCGCTCCTCGTCATCCTGCCCTTCGTCGTCCGCCAGGGCGTCGGGCGCACGCTCAGGCCCGAAAGGCCGGGCCTGCAGGTCCTGCGCGTGCTCTTTAGCTCCCTCGAGGTCGCTCTGTTCTACGCGGCCGTGGTCTACCTGCCGCTCGCCGACGCCATGACGATCTGGTTGGCCGCGCCCGTCTGGGTCGTGATCCTCGCTGCGCTGCTGCTGGGCGAGCGGGTCGATGCCCGGCGCTGGCTCGCGGTCGCCGCCGGTTTCGCCGGCGTCGTCGTAGCGCTGAATCCGACTGGCCAGAGCCTCACCATGCCGGCGCTGATCGCCGTGCTCGGCAGCGTGCTCTTCGCTGCGATGATGATCGCCGGCCGGCAGCTGCGCGGCACGCCGGACGTGACGCTGGTGTTCTGGCAGACGCTGGGCGCGCTGGTAACGGGCCTCGTCCTGACGCCGCTCGGCTGGGTCAGCCCGAGCCTGACCGACGCTGCACTTCTCGCGCTGCTCGGCATCGTCGCCATGGCGGGCCATATCTGCGTCACGCGCTCGCTGAAACTGGCCGAGGCCTCGGTCGTCGTGCCTTACCAGTACACGCTGATCGTCTGGGCGCTGATCTTCGGCTGGTGCGTCTTCGGCGACTGGCCGACGCCGGCGATGCTGTGGGGCGGCGCGCTGATCGTTGTCGCCGGCCTGGCTCTGCTCGTGCTGGAACGGCGTGCGCCCACGGCGGCAGGCTACAAGCGCGCACAGGAAGCTGCTACCGTCCAGCAGGGCTGAAGCACAACCGGGGGCGGCCACGGACTCCAAACTCTCCGACGGTTGGATCGTCGCGATCGGGCTGGGGCTGGCGGCATTCGGCCTCTACCTGGCGGCGATGGGCATGACCGGCTTCCCGCTGGCACGTGAGAAATTTGCGATCGCCGAGCACGTCGGACCGATCACGATCGACACTCCGCTCGTCCATGAATGGAGCGGTCGCAGCAGCGGCAGCTACCGCACCCAGCGCATCCCCCTCGCCGTCGCCGGGCAGCCGGCTGGAATCTATGCGCCGGCCCGGACGCTGTGGGTCCGCGACACCGATAATATCCGCTACGGCCAGAAGCTCCGCTTCCTCGTCGATCCGGGCCGAATGCTCGTCTACGAGGCGACGACCGAAGGCCGCCCCCTGCTCTCCTATGACGAGACAGCAGCAAACCTCACCGGCTCGGCCCGCATGCGGCTGCTGATCGGCCTCGGCCTGCTGGCGCTGGCCGCCTGGCAGGGCGTCAGCATCATCCTGCGCCGGCGCAGCGACGGGTTTCGCCCGGCCTGAGGCCCGTTCCCCCTTCCTTGCCGTGGCGCCTTGCGCTGAGCTCACGCCTGCGGGCTTGGCATCGCGGCGGCGGGCGGGCCACAAAGCTCCCGACCTTGAAGATGACGCCGGCGGGAGGAACGACATGGCGCTGATCACCTATCTCACCACGATCAAGTTCGGCTTCGGCGAGATCGCCGGCATCGAGGCGGATCTTTCCGGCCTCGGCGTCTCCAAGCCGCTGATCGTCGCCGACAAGGGCGTCGCCGCCGCCGGCATCGTCGCGGCCGTGCAGCAGCATGCTGCCGCGCTCAAATCCGCTCCCGTCTTCCTCGAGACGCCGACCAACCCGACCGAGGAAGCGGTGGAAGCCGCGCTCGCGCTCTATCGCCAGCATGGATGCGACGGCCTCGTCGCCATCGGCGGCGGCTCGCCGATCGACCTCGCCAAGGGCGTCGCCCTGCTCGCCACCCATGACGGTCCGCTCGAGACCTATGCGGCAATCCTCGGCGGCATCCCGAAGATCACGGCCAAGGTCGCGCCGGTCATCGCCATCCCGACGACCTCGGGCACCGGCAGCGAGGTCGGCCGCGCCGCGCTGATCACGCTGAAGGATGGCCGCAAGCTCGGCTTCATCGCGCCGCACCTCATCCCGCGGCTCGCCCTCTGCGACCCCGAGCTCACCATGGGCATGCCGGCCTGGCTCACCGCCGCCACCGGCATGGACGCCGTGACCCACTGCATTGAGACCTATCTCTCCCCGCGCGAGAACCCGCCGGCCGAGGCGATCGCGCTCGACGGCCTGAAGCGCGCCGTCGCCCATATCGAGCGCGCGGTGAAGGACGGCACGGACCGCGAGGCCCGCAAGGAGATGATGATGGCCGCGCTGCAGGGCGGCATGACCTTCCAGAAGGGGCTCGGCGCCGTCCACGCCCTCTCCCACCCGCTCGGCGGGCTGAAGGAGGTCTCGCTCCACCACGGCACGCTGAACGCCGTGCTGCTGCCGGCCGTGCTGCGTTTCAACGCCCCCTCGGCGGAAGCGAAGTATGCCGAGATCCGCCGCACCCTCGGCCTCGCGCCCGACGCCGATCTCGCCGCCTGGATCGCCGGGCTCGTCGCCCGCATCGGCCTGCCGGCGAACCTCACCGAGATGGGCGTGCCGCGCAGCGTCGTGCCGGCGATCGCGGAGGCTGCGGTCAAGGACCACTCCACCGCGAGCAACCCGCGCCCTGCCACCGCCGCGGATTATGCGGCGATGCTTGAGGCCTCGTTCTGAGGCCAGCTGCCGCCGGGCTCAATAAAGCCGCAGGCGGTAGGCTTCCTCCAGGTTGCGATCGGCCTCATCCGCGTCGACCGCTTTGGTCTGGTCGGCGATGATGCGGCCGAGCGTCGGGAAGCTGTCGCGAGGCACCTGGGCCGCAGGGTCCCAGAGCTTCGAGCGGATCAGCGCCTTGCCGCAATGAAAGAAGGCCTCCTCGACGGCCACGAGGAGGCCGGTGACGGGCGCGCGCCCCTGCATGATCGAAGGCGCCAGCAGCTCGACATCGCGAGTCGCCCGTGCCTTGCCGTTGACGCGCAGCGTCTCCGGGATGCCCGGCACCATGAAGACGAGGCCGACGCCCGGCGCCGAGAGGATATTGCCGAAGCTGTCGACTCGGTTGTTCCCCCGCCTGTCCGGGATCAGCAACGTCCTGTCGTCCAGTACGCGCACGAAGCCGGGCGCATCGCCGCGCGGGCTGGCATCCGCACGCCCCTCGCTGTCGCAGCTCGCCAGCACGAGGAACGGCGAGAGCGCAATGAAGTCGCGGCAGAAGCGATCGAGCCGGTCCAGAACCTTGTCTTTCGCCAGCGGAGGAATGGCGCCCACATGCTCGCGCAGGGTCTCGGCATCGTCGATCAACGCTGCCGGGTCGTCGAAGCAGTTCGTCATGGCGTCTCCTCTTGGTATCGGGCCCAGTCTGTCGGATCGCGACGGCCGGCGCCAGCGCCGCATATCGCCTTGACCCGTGCCCCGCGCATCGCCATCGTGACGCTACCTTGTCCTCCTGCTTGAGGCTGATTCATGCGCCGCGCTCTGTTGGGAACCGTCCTTGTCTCCCTCGGCTGCCTGACGGCTTTCGCCGCCGACGCCGGCAGCCGCCGTTATGTCCACCCGGCCGATCGGGCGGAGGCCCGCATCATCCCGATGTACGGCAACCTGCCGGGCTGCGAGGACCCCTCCGTCATCAGTGAACTGGTGAGCAGCTTCAACTCCCGCGAAGCTCGCTTCTGGGGCCCGCTCCAGGTCGCGACCTACGATCGCATCCGGGAAACGTCCTTCCGTCCCTTGGGTGACGACTATATTCCGCGCCGCTTCTGCACCGGTCGCGTCCTGCTGAGCGACGGCTTCTTCCGCCGCGTTGACTACTCCGTGCGCGAAAACCTTGGCTTGTTCGGCTGGACCTGGAACGTCAACTGGTGCGTCAGCGGACTCGACCGCCATCGCAGCTACGCGCCCGATTGCCAGATGGCGCGCCCCTGAGCACACCACTTCGACGATGAAGCGGTTCGCCCTGATCGTACTGGCCTGGCTCTCACTCGGCAGCCTTTCCCACGCGCAGGGCTATAGCCGGGGCGGCACGCCGGGCGATTTCGATTTCTATGTGCTGGCGTTGTCCTGGTCGCCGGGCTTCTGCGAACTGGACGGCAACCGCACGCGCGACCGCGAACAATGCGCGGAAGGGGCCGGCCTGCGCTTCGTCGTGCACGGCCTCTGGCCGCAGAACGAGCGCGGCTACCCGAGCGATTGCGGCCCGGGCGGCCGCACTCCCTCCCGCATAGCCCTGCAGGAGGCGGAAGGGCTGTTCCCGACCGAGAGTCTCGCCCGCTACGAATGGCGCAAGCACGGCACCTGCAGCGGGTCGAGCCCGGCCGATTATTTCCGCGATGTCCGCCGCGCCCGCGACAGCGTCGTGATCCCGCCTGCATTGGCCAAGAGCGAGCGCGACCAGAGCTGGACCGCGATCGACCTCGAACGCGCCTTCGCCGCCGCCAACCCCGGCCTGCGCACCGACATGATGTCGGTCGCCTGCAAGCGCGGCGTGCTGCAGGAGGTGCGGATCTGCTTCAGCAAGGATCTGCGCGGCTTCCGCACCTGCCAGCAGGTCGACCGCTCCGGCTGCCGCGCGCGCGAATTCAACGTGGTCGCGCCGCGCTGACTTGGGCAGCGAAAGCGCGTAAGAGCGCCGGATGAACTACCGCCACGGCTTCCATGCCGGAAACTTTGCCGATGTGCTGAAGCACGCCGTCCTGACGCGCATCCTCCTGCATCTGACCGCCAAGGAGACGCCCTTCCGCGTCATCGACACCCATGCAGGAGCCGGCCGCTACGATCTCGGCTCCGAGGAGGCGCTGCGAACGCATGAATGGAAGGACGGCATCGCGCGGCTCGACCAATCGCCGCTCTCGCCTGCGGCCGAGGCGCTGCTCGCCCCCTATCGCGCCGCGATCGCCGGCGCGCGAGTCCTCTACGGCGAGGGCGCCTATCCCGGCTCACCCTGGCTCTGCCGCCACGCGATGCGCCCCGACGACCGGCTGATTGTCGCCGAACTGCATCCGCCGACCTATCAGAAGCTCGCTGAGGCGGTCGGCCGCGACAAGCGCTGCAAGGCGCTCGCTATCGATGGCTGGACGGCGCTGCGCGCCAATGTCCCGCCCAAGGAGCGCCGCGGCCTGGTGCTGATCGACCCGCCCTTCGAGGAGAAGGACGAGTTCAAGACGCTGGCCGAGCAATTCATCACGGCTCATCGCAAATGGCCGACCGGCATCTACATGATCTGGTATCCGCTGAAGGAGCGGCGCGGCATCGAGAGCCTGCTCGACGGGGCGGACGAAGCCGGCATCGGGCGGTTGCTCAGGCTGGAGCTCGACGTCGATCGGCCGGAAGCCGCGGGCGGACTCGGCGCGACCGGGTTGCTGATCGCCAACCCGCCCTGGCGCCTGGCGGAGGAGGCAGAGGTCCTGCTGCCCGCGCTGGCCGAACGGCTCGCCCAGGGCCGGCGGCCGCGCTATCTATGCGAGGTGATCCGCCCCGACGGCTGATCGCTCTTGCGCGTTCTTTGCGCCTTCCGCCTCAAGGATTTTCGCCGATGCTCGTCCTTCGCTCGTCCCCCGCCTCGCCCTTCGGCCGCAAGGTCAAGATGGCCGCCCTCGAACTCGGGCTGATGGAGCGCATCGAAATCGTCGCCGCCGACACCAACGACCCCTCCGAGCCGCTGCGCCGGCAGAACCCACTGGGCAAGATCCCGACGCTGGTGCTGGAGGACGGCACGACGCTGTTCGATTCCCGCGTCATCGTCGAATATCTCGACCATCTCGCCGGCGGAAAGATCTTCCCGGCCGGGGAGGCGCGCTTCGCCCAGCTGCGCCTGCAGGCGCTGGCCGACGGCATCGCCGACGCCGCGCTGCTGCAGGTCTATGAGGGGCGGTTCCGTCCGGAGGAAGGGCGCAATGCCACTTGGCTCGCCCATCAGGCCGGCAAGGTGACGCGCGGGCTAGAAGCGCTCGAAGCCGCCCCGCCCGCCTTCCCGGACCGCCCGCGTATCGGCGAGATCGCGCTAGCCTGCGCGCTCGGCTATCTCGACCTGCGCTTCGAGGGCAAGTGGCGCGCCGATTTCCCGAAGCTCGTCGCCTGGCTCGACGACTTCGCCGCCCGCGTCCCCGCCTTCGAGGCGACGCGCTTCAAGGGCTGATCGACACGAAGCTCATTCTCGGGGGCCGCGCTACGGCAGCCCGAGAATCTCTTGCCGGAAAAGCCGCCCGAAATCGTCCCGCGGAATACGCGGTTCGGGCTCGCGCATGGCAGCTCCGCCCCACCGCAGACAACAAAAAAACCCGGCAGCCGAAGCCGCCGGGTCGTAGTTCTCCCGAAGGAGGAGAGATCAGAACTTGTAGCTCAGGCGGGCACGGACCACCGAGAAGTCGGCGCCGACCTTGGCGGTGCCGATGTTGTTGATGATGTTCTTCTCGCCGAGGTCGACGTAGAGATACTCGACACCGCCAATCAGGTTGTTGGTGAAGGCATACTCGACGCCCGCGCCGATGGCATAGCCGCCGGTGTGGGTGCGGTCGGACGAGAAGCCGATGCCCGGGATCGCGGTCTTCACGTTGCCGTAAGCCCAACCACCGGTGATGTAGGGCATCCAGCGATCAATGGCCCAGCCGAGACGAGCGCGGACGGTGCCGAAGTACTCGGTCTTCACGCTCGTGCCGAAGATGTTGCTGCCGGAGCTGAGGTCAGCGCCCTGGAAGTCGGCTTCGGCGCCGAGCACGAACTGGCCGATCTGGTAGTTGTAGCCGACCTGGCCACCACCGACGAAGCCGTCGAGATCGCCGACCTGGCCGAGGTTGTTGGTGCTCGTGTTGCCCCAGCCGTAGCCGGCGTTGGCACCGACGTAGAAACCAGTCCAGGTGAAGACCGGCGGGAGGTAGGCCGGAGCGACAACCGGGCCCTTGCGGGAGGGCAGATCCGCCGCCGAGGCAGCGCCAGCGGCAACGAGGCCGAGCGCAGCAACGCTCGCGAGCAGATACTTCTTCATGACAAACTCCTTAGTCGTCGCAGCACCGGACCAGCCGGCGGTTGATATCGATGAGCCACTTATAAGATCGGAAGCGGCTTTTGTCTGTTGCGTCGGAAACACATCCCATTTTGAGACCATGGCGGAAATGGGGCACGAATGCGATAACTCGACACAAACAGGTAAAGACCTATTAACCTCCCGACCCACTTCAGAGATGGTAAATTGAATACTAAGAACAACGCCTTGGCCGTTGATGTTATAGCGCCTGCTGACGCCCGGCCCGGGCGATCAACGCCGTAGCACCCCGAAGGTTCCCGCCCGAACATCGCCATCTTCGACTCCGCCTTGCCGCTCCCGGCCCGGCATGCTTAAGCGTTGAAATCACAAGGATTGAACTAAGTCGTGGCGCCTCTCTCGATCTTCATCATCGCACAGAACGAGGCCGACCGCATCGGGCGCACGATCGAAGCAGCCCGCCCGCTCAGCGACGACATCGTTGTGGTCGATTCCGGTTCGAGCGACGGCACCCAGGCCCTGGCCGAATCCCTCGGCGCCCGCGTCATCTTCAATCCCTGGCCGGGCTATGGGCAGCAGAAGCGCTTCGCGGAAGAGCAGTGCCGGCATGACTGGCTTCTCAATCTGGACGCCGACGAGGTTCTCCCCCCCGACCTCGCCGCCGAGATCGGAGCCCTGTTCGCAAGCGGCGAGCCACCCGCCGATGCCTACAAGACCCGGATTGCCGAGATCTTCCCGGGCGAGAAGGCGCCGCATCGCTTCGCCTATGCGCTGGCGCCCGTGCGGCTCTATCGCAAGAGCAAGGGTCGCTACTCGCCCTCACCCGTCCATGACCGCGTCGACCTTCAGCCCGGCGCCCGCGTCGGACGGCTGAAGGGAACGATCCATCATTTCTCGGTGCGCTCGCTTGGCGAGCAGATGGACAAGCTCAACGCCTACAGCGATGCGCAAGCCGACGATCTCGAC
This sequence comes from Hyphomicrobiales bacterium, assembly GCA_900473415.1. GTDB lineage: Bacteria > Pseudomonadota > Alphaproteobacteria > Rhizobiales > Beijerinckiaceae > Allobosea. The sequence goes on along the minus strand of UCLR01000007.1, from coordinate 198,377 downwards.
GCACGCGGCGCGACGGTGTCCGCCTTCAGGCTCGTTGCCGAGTTTCCCGCCAATTTCATCAAGGCCTATATCGGGCGGCGGCATGCGCTGCGCGGCGTCTATGGCTTCATGACCGCGATGAACTTCGCCTTCTATCGTTATCTGCGCGTCGCCAAGCACTGGGAACGGCGCCTGCAACGGCGCGCCGGCATCGCGCCCCCCAACTCGCCCGCGAAGCAGGAGCCCTCCGACGGCTGAGTTGGAGCGCCCGCACCGGACGTCGGACGGCGGAACTCAGACCGCTCCCTCGACCCGATAGGGCGCGCGGCCGCTGGCCAGCGCCGAGTCGAGCAGTTCGAGCCGATCCTGCCCCCAGAACACCTCGCCATCGAGCACATAGCTCGGCGCGCCGAAGACGCCGGCCGCGACGGCCTCTCCCAGCGTATCCTCGTAGCGCTGCCTTACCGGCTCGCTCTCGGCCGCCTGCAGCAAGGCCGCGCCGTCGAGGCCCACCTTCGCGGCGCTGGCGAGCAGCGCCTCCGGCTTGCCCATATCCTGGTTCCGCTCCCAGAGCCCGGCCATCACGTCGGAGATGAAGGCGGAAGGGTCGCCCCCGGCCACCTGGATCGCGATCGTCATGCGGTCGGCGTGCGCGGGGTCGAACGGAAAATGCTTGGGCTGCAGCACGAGCGGTCGGCCACGGCGCTCGCGCCAGCGCTGGCGCACGGGATGGCGCTTCGGCAAGGGAAGCCCACCCGTCTCGTCGAAAACCGAGCGCAGCGGCATCGGCCGATAATCGATGCGGCAGCCATGTCGGCGCGCGATCTCATGGAAGAGCGCATTGCCGAGATAGGTCCAGGGTGAGTGCAGCGAGAAATAATAGTCGATGGAACGAGACAAAAGGGACCTCACGGGAGCCGGATGGCGAACAGCAGACGGCCCGGCCCTTCTCGGGCCGGGCCGTCGAGAGGTTATGATGCGCTCAGGCGGCTGCCTTGTTCTTGATCGCGCCGATGATCGCGGTGAGGATCGCGCCGCCGGCGCCGCCGCTGATCAGGTTGGTCAGGACACCGCCGACGCTGAGATTACCGCCCATCGCCGCCGAACTGATCGCCGGCAGCAGGATCGGGATGAGTTGGCCGAGCACGCCGCCACCCACCAGCCCGGAAATCGTATTGCCCAAGGTTCCAAGGTCGAAGCTGGGACTGGCCTTGCCGGCCGCATTGCCGCCGATCGCACCGGCGACAAGATTCATCAGGATTTGTTCCATCTCGGCCCCCGCATCTGAATGCATCGCCCGATGAACATGTCGAGTCGGGAAGCGATGCATTCCCAAGCTCGAATCGGACGATGAACCTGCGCGAACGATCCGGCAAGCGCTGGTTGCAGACGATCAACCGCTATCGGCAGGGTGTGCCTGGCCCCTAGCCGAGCGCGATCGCCGAGATCAGCCGCCCATAATCCGGCTCGCTGCGGTGGGTGGTGCGCCGGTAGCTGAAGAAGCGCTGCTCGTCGCCATAGGTGCACAGGCCCAGATCGACGAAGCGACCGATCCCCGCCTCCTGCGCCTTCAGCGCGATGAAGGCCGGCAGGTCGAACATGGCGTGGGCCGGCCGCTCGGACGGCGTGAAAAAGCGGGCATAGGTCCGGTTCTCGGCCTTGAAGCGCTCGATGAACTCCGGCCCGACCTCATAGGCCTTGGCGCTGATCGTCGGCCCGAGCACGGCCAGGATGCGCTCGCGCCGGGCGCCGAGCTTCTCCATCGCCGTCACGGTCGCTCCCACGATACCGCTGAAGGCGCCCTTCCAGCCGGCATGCGCTGCACCGATCACCCGCGCCTCACCATCAGCGAACAGGATTGGTCCGCAATCCGCCGTCGAGACGCCGAGCGCGACATCATGCGAGACCGTCACCATCGCATCCGCCTTCGGCCGGTCGCCCGCCCAGGGTCCGGTCACCACTTCGACGTCGGGAGAATGCACCTGGTAGAGGCTCACCAGATGCGTCGGTTCGACCTTGAGATGCCGCGCCATCCGCGCTCGGTTCTCGGCGATGGCGGCCGGATCGTCGTTCGAGCCCAGCCCGCCATTCAGCGAGGCATAAATGCCGCCGGAAGCCCCACCCTCGCGGGTGAAGAAGGCGTGGCGGATGCCGGCTTCGGCGGCGAGTTCGCGGGCGGTGATGAACATGACGCGATCCGGTTAGCGGTCTCAGCCCTGATCTGGCAGCCGATGAAGGTCAAATCCGGGCAATGGCGGCAGGTTCCGGCTGGATAGCGCGAGAACCTTGAACAATTCTCCCATGCCCGTGTCGCCAGGCGCGATCAGGCGGTCGAAGGCGGCGGAGATCGCCGCGCGCTGGTCCGCATCGGCCTTGAGCGAAAGCGCCTGCGCGCGCTGCGGAAGCCCCAGCGCCAGCAGGAAATCGCGCTGGCTCGCCGGTCCGTGCAGAGCAGCCCCTGCCTTCAGCGCCGCCTGCCCCATCCGCTCGAAATCGACATGAACGGTCAAATCCGCCTCGCCCGGCTCGGCGAGCGGATCGACGAAGCCGTGCTTTTGCATGGCCTGCAGCGTGTCGCCGAAGCCCGAAAGGGCCGAGCCATAGTCGATGAACAGCGCAGCCCCGCCCTCGGCCGCGACATGCCCCGCCACCTGCGCGACGATGTCGAGCGCCACGGAGGGCTGTTCGAGCATCGAGTCGGCCGAGGCAGCAATCCTGAGCGCCGTCTCCGGCGCGGCCGCCAGCCCGAAAGCGAGTTCGCCGTTCTCGCCAAGCCCCACCAGGCGCTCGCGCCAGCCTTCCGCCGTCATCACGAACTGGTCGAGCGGCAGCGCATCGAGGAATTCATTCGCGACAAGGATCACCGGGCCTTCGAGTGCCGGCCCGATGCCGTCGTGCCAGACCGGTTCCAGACCGGCGAGCGTCGCCGCCTGCCGTTGGCGCAGCACCGGGCTCGTCTCGACGAGATGCACCGAGATCGCTTCGCGGAAGCCCGGCACGATCCGCGTGGCCCGCTGCATGTCGGCCATCAGCGTGCCGCGCCCCGGTCCAAGCTCGACCAGTCGAACCCGTACGGGCGATCCCATCGCTTGCCAGAGATGCGCGGCCCATAGGCCGATCAGCTCGCCGAACATCTGGCTGATCTCGGGCGCCGTGGTGAAATCGCCTCTCTGCCCGAAGGGATCGCGCGTCATGTAATAGCCATGGCGCGGATGGCCGAGACACAGCGCCATATAGCGCGAGACGGGCATCGGTCCGTCAGCGCGGATAATTCCGGCGATCTCGGCCGCGAGCGCGTTCACGCCTGCGCCCTGACCTTCCCGCCGCCCCGGCTGCGCAGCGCGAGCCAGAGCCCGGCGAAGAAGACCGGCAGCGAGAGCAGCATGCCCATGGTGATGCCGCCCGAGAGCGCGTCGACCGAGCCGCCGAACAGGAAGCCGAGCTGCGGGTCGGGCTCGCGGAAGAACTCGCAGACGATGCGCGCCACCGCATAGCCCATGCCGAAGACGCCGGCGACGAAGCCCGGGCGCTTGAAACCTCCCAAGCGGACCAGCAGGTTCACGAGCAGGAAGAGCAGGATGCCTTCGCCCAGCGCCTCGTAGAGCTGGCTCGGATGGCGCGGCACCGGCCCGCCATGCGGAAAGATCATCGCCCAGGGCACGTCCGGCGCCGGCCGGCCCCAGAGCTCTCCATTGATGAAATTGGCGACGCGCCCCAGGAACAGCCCGATCGGCACCACCGCCGCCGCCAGATCGAACACCGACAGCGCCGGATAGCCCCGCCTCCGCGCGAAGAGCCACAGGCCCAGCGTCGCGCCGAGCAGCCCGCCATGGAACGACATGCCGCCCTGCCAGATCGCGATGATATCCTGAGGCCGGGCGAGATAGCGCTCGAGATCGTAGAACAGCACGAAGCCGAGCCGCCCGCCGAGCACGACGCCGAGCGCGACGAAGAGCAGCATGTCGTCGAGCTCTTCCGGCTTCGGCCGCGCCCGCCCGCCCCAGAGCCGGGCGGTGGAGACGAGCCGGCGCGCATACCACCAGCCGCCGATCAGCCCCACCACATAGGCGAGCCCGTACCATTTGACCGCCAGGGGGCCAAACTGGACCGCGACGGGGTCTATCATCGGGAAGGGAATCGCGAAGACGGGCATGGGAATATCCGGCAGCAGGCGCATGGTGATGGCCGCCCGGCCGCGATGCGGTCAAGCGAAAAGGCTGCCTGCCGGCCCAGGCAGGGGCCAAATCAATGCGACCGGAAGCAGCTCTCCGGCTCAAGCCATGCGGCGACGGCGGCCAGTAAACGCCTCGTGGAAGCCCAGTTCGATGAGCCTCGAGGTTATTGGCCGACCAGCGCCGGAAGCCCCTGAACTTTCGTCACGGGCGGCGGATTCCAGCGCCCTGTCAGCGCTTCCGACCTAGGACCATAGAGCCGCATCGTCAGGTTGAAGGGGCCTTTCGGCGCCGGGAGCCAGTTTGCCTCTCTGTCCGGGCCAGGGCTCTCATTTTGCAGATACAGCGTCAGGGAGCCGTCAGGATTGTACTTGAACGGCATCCAGCTGCTCACAGCAAAGCGATTGAGGCTGTTGGCGACCTGAAAGCCTTCCTGGTCATAGAGGGTGATCGACCAGAACGCGTTGACCGGCGGCGCCGCTCCTCTCTCGAACTGGACCGTGTATTTGCTGCCGCCATCCAGCGGCCTGCCGGCTTCATCGCCCAGATTGAGCGGGTAGATCGCATCCTCCGGCAAGTTCGCGCCGAGCCCGACCTGCGCCACGATGGCCCGCTTGAGATAATAGTTGCCGTAGACGCCCATCGTGTCGGTGTTCATCGACCAATGGTTCGCAACGCGCGCCAGCGTCGGAACCTTCCACTCCATCAGCTTGCGTGCAGCCTCCGGTGTTCCTTGGAGGCCGTTCCTCACGGCCGGCGAGAGCTTCTCGACATCGAAGCTCTTGCCGGGCTCGATACCGATGCGCTTCATCTGCGCGATGATCGGCTGGTCGGTGAGATGCGGCGGGTGGAGCTTCAGAAGCTCGGCGGCATAGGCGAAATACTGGGCCGCCGGCATCGTATCGACCTGCTGCTTCGGCGCGGTCTTCATGTCGACATTCGGGTCGATCTTCACCTCCGCGGCGCGGGGCGCCTTGCCCCAATCCGACAGCAGCGTGACCTTGTAGCCGGCCTGGATCTTATGGACCGCATCATAGTCGGGCGGCCCGTCCGTCTTGGTCCGGCCGATGATCCAGACCGTCGGTGTCGGAGCATCGATCCGCGTCATCCCGTCTGGAATCGTGCCGCTCCATTTCGGCGGCGTGAGCAGGAAGTTGCCGGCCTGCGTCCCGGTCGTGCGCCAGCCGGGCGATGCGAACACGTCCGACCACATGTCGAGCATCGGCAGGAGGTAAAACCGTCCCCCGGTGTCGGGCACGGAGACGACGGCGGCATCCTTCGACATGTCGATCCAGGCGATCGAGTACAGGGTGTCGAAGTTGGGCCGGACGACATCCCTGAAATCGGCGGGCGGGAACGCCGGCACGTTGACGAACATGTTCATCGGCCCTCGCCCGAAGACCTTGCCGGCCTCGATGTTCGTGGCCTGCCGTCGTGTGACGTCCATCGTGACCAGCGGGTAGAGGTAAATATAAGCGTCGACGCCGATCGAATGGGCCTCGGCCTCGGTCGGCGCGGGGCTTTGAGCTACGGCCGCTGTGGCAAGAAATGATCCCAGAAGAGCGCATAGAGAGGCGATAAAAAAGCTGGCAGCCATCTTACCCTCCGATTGTTTTTTCGACGTTTCCTCAAATTGCGATCATATGACCTCTTTGAGCAGGCCAGGATAACGCAGTGAATTCTGACTATCGTGAATGCGCTTCCGTGATCTGGACAAATCCGCGCGACACGGCGAATTATTACGCAGCGTCAACTCAACGCAACCGAGGAATAGCGAGTTGGCCGCGGGGCCCAAGCCCAGCGCATCGTCACAGCTTGACCACCAGCTTCCCGAAATTCCGCCCTTCGAGCAGCCCGATGAAGGCTTCGGGCGCGTTCGGCAACCCTTCGACGATGTCTTCCTTGTACTTGACCGAACCTTCAGCGATCCAGCCCGCCATCTCCCGGCGGAAGGTCGGCGCCTGCGCTTCGGCGAATTCGCGCTGGATGAAGCCGCGGATCATCAGGCTCTTCGACAGCACCTGCCGCATCAGCACGGGCAGCCGGTCCGGGCCGGGGAAATCCCCCGACGCATTGTATTGCGCGACGAGCCCGCAGACCGGTATCCGGGCGAACATGTTGAACAGCGGGAAGACGGCGTCCCAGACATGGCCGCCGACATTCTCGAAATAGACGTCGATGCCATTCGGGCAGGCCGCCGCCAGCTTGGCCGCGAGATCGGGATCGCGGTGATCGATCACCGCGTCGAAGCCGAAATTCTCCCTCACATAGGCGCATTTCTCCGGCCCGCCGGCGATGCCCACGGCCCGCGCGCCCTTGATCCGGGCGATCTGCCCGACCGCCGAGCCGACCGGCCCGCTCGCCGCGGCGACGACCACGGTCTCGCCCGGCTTGGGCTGGCCGATCGTGAGCAGCCCGGCATAGGCGGTGAAGCCCGGCATGCCGAGCACGCCGAGCGCCGTCGTCAGCGGCGCGGCCTTCGGATCGAGCTTGCGTAGCGCGCTGCCGGCCGCCACCGCATGGGACTGCCAGCCGGAATGGGACAGCGCGAAATCGCCGGGCTTGAAATCGGGATGCCGGCTCTCGACCACCTCCCCGACGGTCCCGCCTGTCATCACCTCCCCGATCTCGGTCGAAGCGGCATAGGATTTCGCCGCGCTGATCCGGCCGCGCATATAGGGGTCGAGCGAGAGGTAGCGGATCGCCAGCAGCACCTCGCCCTCGGACGGCGCAGGGACGGCGACGTGCTCCAGCCGGAAGTTCTCCGGCTTGGGTCGGCCGTCGGGGCGGGAGGCGAGGACGATGCGGAGATTATCCTCAGGCATTGGTTTCTTCCTTAAAGGCTATCATCAGCATGTGCCGAGCACTTGAAACCGTGCGCGACGAGCATCACCCTCGACGCCATAATTCGAGATGCATTCTCGCATTTCGTTCGGCGCGAAGAATCTTGATTCGCCTGGCCGGTCTTTGGAAACAGCACCGAGATATGTCCACCTCTCTGAATCAAGATGTCGATATTCAGAGAAATCCATTTCTCTAGGAGGCTTTTTCTCACCGATTTGAAATCCGTAACAGCAACCAGCGCCGCCTATGACGACGAGGAAATTCTCGGGCGTCACATAAAAATTTGCCCGTGTCGGCGGCCCCCAGTCGGCCCACATTTTTGTCCTCGCTTCGCCAAAACGGTTCTTGACCGCGAGTTCGTACCGGCTCTCGATCCCGTCCGACCAAACTTCGACATACGCAGCCGCTTCCGCGAATGGCAGATCGACTTTTACTTCCCGCACCAGCCGATCGCATGCGACGAGCGTTACCAGGATGAGCGCAATAAGAGGCCATCGAACGATTTTCATCTGCATTGAGGCACGCACCGGACCAAATTCTCATCCCGCTCCTGACATGACGAAACGCCTCGCGCATCCTACATGCAAGCCATGAGTCGCGAACGTCAGGATGATCTGCCCCAGGACGAGTTCGAGGACGAGGAGGAGGCCCTCCCGGCCGCAGAACCCGTTCTCGATCTGGAGGCCGCGCCCGGCGCACTCAAGGCCGGCATCGAGGTCATCCAGCAATTCGCCAAGCACCTGCCGAACAGGCCGGGCGTCTACCGGATGTTCGATCGTGCCGGCGAGGTCCTCTATGTCGGCAAGGCCAAGAGCCTGAAGAACCGCGTGACGTCCTATGCCCGCGGCATGGCGCACACCAACGCCGTCGCCCGGATGATCGCCGAGACGGCGAATATGGAGTTCGTCACCACCGGCACCGAGACCGAGGCGCTGCTGCTCGAGTCGAACCTGATCAAGCAGCTCAGGCCGCGCTACAACGTGCTGCTGCGCGACGACAAGTCGTTCCCCTATATCCTGCTGACCGGCGACCATGATGCCCCCGCGATCCTGAAGCATCGCGGCTCGCGCCACCGCAAGGGCGATTATTTCGGCCCCTTCGCCTCGGTCTGGGCGGTGACGCGCACCATCGACGCGCTGCAGAAGGCCTTCCTGATCCGCACATGCTCGGATTCCTTCTACGAGAACCGCACGCGCCCCTGCCTGCTCTACCAGATCAAGCGCTGCGCCGGCCCCTGCACCGGGGAGATCTCGATCCCCGACTATCAGGCGCTCGCCGGCCAGGCGCGCGACTTCCTCTCCGGCCGCTCTTCATCCGTGAAGCAACTGCTCTCGGCCCGCATGCAGGCGGCCGCGGAGGAGCTCGAATTCGAGAAGGCGGCGCGCTACCGCGACCGCCTCGCCGCGCTCTCGGCCGTGCAGGCCGGGCAGGACATCAACACGCAAGGGGTGGAGGAGGCCGATGTCTTCGCCATCGACGAGCAGGCCGGGCAATTCTGCGTCGAGATCTTCTTCTTCCGCAATCACCAGAACTGGGGCAACCGCGCCCTCTTCCCGCGCGCCGACCGCTCGCTGACGCCGGCCGAGGTGCTGGCCTCCGTCGTCGCCCAGTTCTACGACGACAAGCCGCCGCCGCGCCTCGTGCTGCTCTCGCATCCGGTCGAGGAGATCGAGCTGATCGGCCAGGCTTTATCGGCCCGAGCCGGCCGCAAGGTCGAGGTCGCGAACCCGAAGCGCGGCGAGCGCGCCGACCTGATGGCCCATGCCGTGAAGAACGCCCATGAAGCGCTTTCGCGCAAACTCGCGGAGAATGCCGGGCAGCAATCGCTGCTCGCCGCGCTCGGCGCCGCCTTCGGCATGGAGACCGCGCCGCGCCGTGTCGAGGTCTATGACAACTCCCACATCATGGGCACGAACGCCGTCGGCGGCATGATCGTCGCCGGGCCGGAAGGCTTCGTGAAGAACCAGTACCGCACCTTCAATATCTCGACCGACACCATCGCCGGCGACGATTTCGGCATGATGCGCGAGGTGCTGACACGCAGATTTGCGCGGCTGGCGAAGGAGAGCGGCATTTCGCTTGGCCCCGATTCCGAAGCGGCCACGCCGGCAGCGCCAGAAAGCGATGGGGCCTCCGAAAGCGGCCTTGGAAACGCGCCTGACGGCGCTCCGCAGGATGACGTCCCGCGCGGCAAAAGCCGCAAGGCGAAGCCGCGGAAGGACGAGAATGGCTTCCCCTCTCGCCCCGACCTCGTCATCGTCGATGGCGGCAAGGGCCAGTTCGAGGCAGCGCGCCGGATCATGGCCGAGCTCAACGCCAGCGACATCCCGCTCGTCGCCATCGCCAAGGGCGCTGACCGCAATGCCATGCGCGAGACTTTCCATATGAGTGGCCGCGAGCCCTTCAAGCTGCAGCCACGCGACCCCGCCCTCTATTTCATCCAGCGACTGCGCGACGAAGCTCACCGCTTCGCCATCGGCACCCACCGGGCGAAGCGCAAGCGCGAGACGATGAAGAACCCCCTCGACGAGATTCCCGGCATCGGCCCCTCACGCAAACGCGCCCTTCTGCTGCATTTCGGCACGGTGAAGGCGATCCAGCGCGCCAAGCTCGACGACCTGATGCGCACGCCCGGCGTCAATGCGGCCACTGCCAAGGCGGTCCATAATTTCTTCCATGATGCCTGAGGCGCTTGGTCGCCTCGCGGCTTTGCGTGTTGACGCTGTCATGGTCGCGCTGCTTTGGTTCTCGCCGTGACGATTCTTCCAGACGCCATCAGACGGCGGGGCCCTTGGTCGCTGCCCAACCTTCTCACCTACGGCCGGATCCTGGCGATCCCGGCACTCGTGGCGATCTTGTTCTGGCCTCGTGACGACTGGATGCGCTGGATTGCCCTGGCGATCTACACGCTGGCCGCCATCACGGACTATCTCGATGGCTACATCGCCCGCGCCTGGAGCCAGCAATCGGCCATCGGCCGCATGCTGGACCCCATCGCTGACAAGCTCCTCGTCGCCGCCTTGCTGCTGATGCTCGTCTATACCGGCCAGATCGAAGGCTGGACGCTCTGGGCCGCCATCGTCATCCTCTGCCGCGAGATCCTGGTCTCGGGCCTGCGCGAGTTCCTGGCCGACCTCAAGGTCAGCGTCCCTGTCAGCAAGGTCGCGAAATGGAAGACGACGGCGCAGCTCTTCGCGCTCGGCTTCTTGATCGCAGGGCCAGCCGGCGACAAGGTTCTGCCCGGCAACACCACGATCGGCATCGTGCTGCTCTGGGCGGCGGCCGGCCTGACGATCTACACGGGCTGGGACTATTTCAACGCCGGTATCCGCCATCTCGTCGAGCAGGACGAGCGTACGCCATGAAGACTTTGTCATGAGCACCGCGGCAGCCATCGCGGCGGCCGGAACCCGCCCGGTCCGCATCGTCTATTTCGCCTGGGTGCGCGAGCGCGTGGGCCTGCCCGAAGAGACCCTCGACATTCCCGCCGACCTTGCCACGGTCGCGGACCTCGTGCGCTGGCTGAAGGCGCGCGGCGAGGGCTATCAGACGGCCTTCGCCAATGAGGCCGTGGTGCGCGCCGCGCTCGACCATGTCCACGCCAAGCCGAGTGCTCAACTCGGCCATGCCCGCGAGATCGCCTTCTTCCCGCCGATGACGGGTGGCTAGAGTCATGTCACCGCCCCCTGTCATTCCGGGGCCGCGCGTAGCGCGGAACCCGGCACCCACGACTGGGCACAGCGGGCATGGCTGCGTATTGCGGGCCGCTCACCCGGTCGTGGGTTCCGGGTTCGCGCCTACGGCGCGCCCCAGATTGACAAGGATCGAGCCATGACCCCGCTCATCCGCATCCAGCACGAGGATTTCTCGCTTCAGGACGAGATTGATGCGCTCAGCGCCGGCCGGGCCGATATCGGCGCCGTCGTCTCCTTCGCCGGCCTTTGCCGCGACGAGAACGGCACGCTCGCAGGTCTCGAGCTCGAGCACTATCCCGGCATGGCGGAGGCGGAGATCGGCCGCGTCGCCGCCGAGGCCGCGGCGCGCTGGCCGCTGATGGGCCTCGTCGCGATCCATCGCTACGGGTTGATCCGGCCGGGCGATCAGATCGTGCTGGTGCTTGCCGCCTCCGCGCACCGCCGCGCCGCCTTCGAGGCCGCGGATTTCATGATGGACTATCTCAAGACCCGCGCCCCATTCTGGAAGCGCGAGCACCGCATCGACGGCACGCTTGGTGGCTGGGTCGAGGCCAAGGGGGAAGACGACGATGCCGCGCAGCGCTGGGAACAGGCGCCCTGATCGCTTGAAGGGCTCTGCGCTCGGCGCCGCCCTGGCCCTGCTTCCGACGCTCGCTCTCGCTGCGGCACCGGAGCCGAAGACGTTCCGCGACTGGATGGCCGGCTGCGACAACGTCAAGACCTGCGCGGCCCTGTCGCTGCCCGCCGATGCCTTCGCAACGGTCGCCTATCTGCGCATCGAGCGAGCCGCCGGCCCGGACAGTGCCCCGCGCCTTGCGCTCAGGCTGCGCGGCGAATCGAAGAAGCCGCCGACCACCGCCCAACTCAAGCTCGACGGCTCCCCCTTTCCGCCCGGCGGCAAGTCTCTGCCCCTCGGCAGTGATGGCGATGGCGAGGTCGCGACACTGACCTTCTCGGCCGAGGACACGGCTGTGCTGATCGAGGCCGCGCGCAAGGCGACGAAGCTCATTGTGACCGCGCCAGGCGTCACGGGCAGCATTTCGCTCGCCGGCTCCGTCGCGGCAATGCTCTGGATCGATGAACAGCAGGGCCGGATCGGCACCACCACCGCGCTCGTCCGCAAGGGTGCGAACGCGACCGTGCCGCCCGCGCCGGCGCTGCCGGTCGTGACCGCCGTGCCCGCGCCGCCGATGCTCGACAAGAAGGCGGCCGCGCCACAGGCCGCGCTCATGCGCGCCGAGCTGAAGAAGCGCGCCCCCGATGCTTGCGAGGACGCCTCCGACCTTGCCGAGAGCGATTCAGCCTGGGCGCTCGGCAACAAGCGCATGCTCGTCGCCCTCTCCTGCTCGCGCGGCGCCTACAACCTGTCCTCGTCGTTCTTCATCATGCCTGAGAACGAGCCCGGCAAGGCGGCGCCGATGCGCTTCCCGAATGGCGAGGGCAATGACGGCAACGAGTTGACGAATGCCAGCTTCGACCCGCGCACCGGCCATCTCGCCTTCTTCTCCAAGGGGCGCGGCATCGGGGATTGCGGCGTCAGCGGCGGCTATGCCTGGACGGGCGAGCGCTTCGAGCAGACCGAACTCGCCATGATGGGCGAGTGCCGCGGCATCGTGCCGGACGATTGGATCACGCTCTATCGGAGCAGGAACCGCTAGGTTCCGCCTTTCCCGGGCCACGCTCGGCGCGACCCGGGAAGTTTGTTCAGGAAATGCCCGAGGCAGGCCCGGGCATCATTGGCGCTGGATCACGCCGCCTTCGACGTCGGCTTCACCGCCGCCGAATAGTCTTCCATGATCACCTTGCCCATATTGCCGGTGATGAAGTTGTAGGGGCCGACCTCGGAGACGAGCGTCACCTCGGCAGCCGAGCCGGTGATGAAGCACTCGCTGAAGCCCTCGAGCTCCTCCGGACGGATACGGCGCTCCACGACCTCGAAACCGCGCTGCTTGCACAGATCGATCACCGACTGGCGGGTGATGCCGTTGAGGAAGCGGTCGGCGAGCGGCGTATGGATCACGCCGTCCTTGATGAAGAAGATGTTGGCGCCGGTGCATTCGGCGACATTGCCTTCCCAATCGAGCATCATCGCGTCGGCATAGCCGGCACGCTCGGCCTTATGCTTGGAGAGCGAGCAGATCATGTAGAGGCCCGCCGCCTTGGCATGGACCGGCGCGCAGGCCGGATCGGGCCGGCGGTAATCGGCAACATCCAGGCGGATGCCCTTCAGCTTCTGCGCCATATCGAACATGCTCGGCCACTCCCACACCGCGATCGCGGTATGGATCGAGTTGTTCATGCCCGAGACGGCCATCATCTCAGAGCCGCGCCAGGCCACGGGGCGAACATAAGCGTCCTTGAGCCCGTTCTCCTTGAGGCAAAGATACTTGGCAGCGTCGATCTCGGCGACCGAATAGGGGATCGTGAAATCCATGATTTCGGCCGACTTGTGGAAGCGCTTGGTATGCTCGGTGCACTTGTAGATCACACCGTCATAGGAGCGCTCGCCCTCGAACACGCAGGAACCATAGTGAAGCCCGTGGGTCAGTACGTGAATCTTCGCATCCTTCCACGGCACGATCTTGCCGTCGAACCAGATGACGCCGTCGCGCTGGTCGAAAGGAATGACTGACATGGGACCTTCTCCTGGATGCATACCGCGTCGGACTTCGGCACAGCCTTTCCCGCAACACAAGGACGGGTCCAAAACTGCACCTTAACGAGCGACTTTGAAATAATCGTTCGCCCGACGCGCTTGACCGGTAATCTTCCGTCTGAGATATGTCAATAAGGCTTACCTAAATTTTTGGAGCGGCATTTGACCCTGGTACGCCCCGATCCCGAAATCGCCCCGCCGCGGTCCTCGACCGAGACCGTGCCGCATGACCTGATCGAGCTGCTGTTCTTCGCCTATCGCGATTTCGTCGGCGACCCCGACCGTATCCTAGCCGATTACGGCTTCGGCCGCGCCCATCACCGCGTACTGCATTTCGTGCAGCGGCGGCCGGGGCTCACCATCGCCGAGCTGCTCGACATCCTGCAGATCACCAAGCAGAGCCTGAACCGCGTGCTCAAGGAGCTGGTCGAGAAAGGCTATATCGAGCAGCGCACCGGCCGCCTGGACAAGCGCCAGCGCCATCTCCACACCACGGCTGCCGGCCAGGACCTGGCGCTCAGGCTCGTGCGCCTGCAGGCCGAGCGCATCAATCGCGCCTTGGAGAGCGTCGGCCCCGAAGCTGCCGCGACGGCGGCGCAATATCTCTCCGCCCTGATCGACCCGTCCGAACGGCCAAAGGTGGAGCGCCTCCTCGGCAAGCCCTGACGGGACCGGCCCTATGCGTTGTGCTATGGGTCGACGGCACTGCGAGCGCGCCTGGACGAGAGGCGCGCGATCAAAGGAGTGTAGATGACCGCGACGGAGACCCTGGCGAAGCCGGCCCGCAAGCCGCTCCCCGACGAGGCGCCGCATGTTCTCGTCGTCGACGACGACCGGCGCTTGCGGGACCTCCTGGCCCGCTTCCTCGGCGACAACGGCTATCGCGTCACGACGGCGGCGAGCGCCGCCGACGCGGATGTGCGCCTCGACCATCTCGTCTTCGACGCGATCGTGCTCGACGTGATGATGCCGGGCGAGAACGGCTTCGACTTCGCCCGCCGCTTCCGCAGCGCCTCCGCCGTTCCGATCCTGATGCTGACCGCCCGGGCGGACGGCAAAGACCGCATCAACGGGCTCGAGATCGGCGTCGACGATTATCTGGCCAAGCCTTTCGAGCCGCGAGAGCTGCTGCTGCGCCTCGGCAACATCCTCAAGCGCACGCTGGTGGTCGAGCCGGCACAGTCGGGCACGCGACCGGATTTCGTCCGCTTCGGCCCCTTCCTTTATGGGCTCACCCGCGGCGAACTGCGCAAGGGCGACGAGACCATCCGGCTGACGGAGCGCGAGCGGGAGATCCTGACCGCGCTCTCGGAGCGCGCCGGCGAGGTCGTGCCGCGCGAGGAGCTGGCGGCGCAGGGCTCCGCCGCCAACGACCGCACCGTCGACGTGCAGATGAACCGGCTGCGCCGCAAGGTCGAGCGCGATCCGGCCGACCCGCTCTATCTCCAGACCGTGCGCGGCGTCGGCTATCGGCTCGTGACGGACAGGACGTGACCCAGCTCCAGCACGGCAGGAGGGGCCCGCCGGCGCTGCGCTTTGTCGCGGCCGCGCTTGGGCGCGTCGGGACCATGGCGGAGCAGGCGCGGAGCCAACTCGCCCGGGTCCTGCGCCCGGCCCTGCGGAGCATCGGCCGGCCGATGCGGCATGTCGCGCGCTACATGCCCAAGGGGCTCTATCCGCGCGCGCTGGTCATCGTGATCGCGCCGGTGGTGCTGCTGCAGTCGGTCATTGCCTATGTCTTCATGGAGCGGCACTGGCAGACGGTGACGCAGCGGCTCTCCTCGGCCGTCTCGGCCGACATCGCCATGCTGATCGATGTCTATGAGAGCTATCCGCAGGACGCCGACGCCGCGACGCTGTCGCGTATCGCCGCCGAGCGGCTCGGCATGGATGTCGACATCATCCCCGATTCCGACCTGCCGGCGCCGGGGCCGCGCCCCTTCTTCTCGCTGCTCGACAACGCGCTCTCGACCGAGCTCAGCCAGCAGGTCGCCCGCCCCTTCTGGCTCGACACGGTCGGCCGCTCCAGCCTGATCGAGATCCGCATCAAGCTCGGCAACGACGTGATGCGCATCCTGACCCGGCGCAACGCGGCCTATGCTTCCAATAGCCATATCTTCCTGATCTGGATGATCGGCACCTCGCTGATCCTGCTGACCATCGCCGTGCTCTTCCTGCGCAACCAGATCCGGCCGATCCTCAGGCTCGCGGACGCGGCAGAAGCCTTCGGCAAGGGCCGCGAGACGGAGTTCCGCCCGCGCGGCGCACGCGAAGTCCGCCGGGCAGGCAACGCCTTCATCGAAATGAAGCGGCGCGTGGAACGCTCGATCGGCGAGCGCACCACTATGCTAAACGGCGTCAGCCATGATCTGCGCACCATCCTCACCCGCTTCCGGCTTTCGCTCGCCCTGATGGAGCGCTCCGGTGAAATCGAGGCGCTGGAGAAGGATGTCGACGAGATGAGCCGCATGCTCGAGGATTATCTCGCCTTCGCCCGCGGCGATGCCGGCGAAACTGCTGTCGAGACCGACATCCGCGCCCTGCTCGAGGACCTGAAGTCCGATGCCGAGCGGCAGGGCCACCAGACCGAGCTCGAGGTGGTCGGCGACCCGCTGGTGGTGATCCGGCCGGATGCCTTCCGCCGCCTCATGACCAACCTCGTCTCGAACGCAGCCCGCTATGGCGACCGCATCGCGATCCGCGCCACCCATGACGCGCGCTACCTGATCGTGATGGTCGACGATGACGGCCCTGGCATCCCGCCCGACCAGCGCGAGGAGGTCTTCCGACCCTTCTTCCGGCTCGACGAGGCGCGCAATGTCGATGGCGGCGGCACGGGGCTTGGCCTCGCCATTGCCCGCGACATCGCCCGCGCCCATGGCGGCGACATCATCCTCGGCGATTCCCCGCTCGGCGGTCTGCGGGCGACGGTCAGGCTACCGGTCTAGCCTGCTTTACCCCAGTGAGCGGATGCTCTAGCTCTGACCTTGCGTCAGCGGGAATTACCGCATGTCTGTTCTCAAGGTGCTGTCTCTTGTCTTCGCGACGCTCCTGGCCTGCGCTGCCGCACACGCCGAGGAGGTGGTCGATCTCGGCGGAGGGCTGTTCGGCGGTGGCCGCGCGCTCCTGAACAAGCCCGCTGGCAAGGCGCGTGCCGGCCTCGTGCTCATCACCGGCGGCGACGGCTATGTCGGCATCGGCTCGGATGGCAGCGTCGAGCGCGGCGGCAACTGGATTATCCGCACCCGGGCCGCCTATGCGCGCAGCGGCATCGCCAGCATCGCGCTCGATGCCAATGCCGACCCGGCCAAGGCGGTCGAATACATGCGCAGCATCGCGCCGCGCGTCATTGTCGTGGCGATGAGCCGGGGCGCGCTCAAGGTGGCGGGAAGCCTCAGTGCGAAGCCGGACGGGATCGTCTTCGCCTCCTCGATGCTGGACGAGGCCCGCAGCATGATCGGCGATCCGGGCCGGCTGCCGCCGACGCTCATCATCCACCACAAGCAGGACACCTGTCGCGTCACGCTGCCGGAGTCCGCTGTCGCGTTCCAGCAATGGACCGGCGGAAAGGCCCGCCTGCTCTGGATCGACGGCGGCACCTCGACCGGAAATCCCTGCCAGGCGCGCGCCTATCACGGCTTCATCGGACGCGAAGGGCAGGTCGTATCGGCCATTACGAGCTTCGCGGGCTCGCTGCGATAGGTCGACCTGGAGCAGCCGGCCGGCGGAATCTCAGCCGGGCCCGATCGGCGCGAGCTGCGGCAGCCTCTCGACGGCGAGGTCAATGAAGGCGCGGACGCGCGGTGGTGGATGGCGCCCACCGGGCATAACGATCTGGACAGGCAGCGGCGGCGGCTCGAACTCGGGCAGCAGGCGCACCAGCGTCCCGGCGGCGAGATCGTCGGCCGCCTGGTAGGAGAGCGCCCGGGTCAGTCCCCGCCCGGCCCGTGCCGCGATCAGAGCCGACTCGATCTCATTGACGATCAGTCGCGGCGTCAGCACGACCCCGCTGCCCTGCCGTGGCCCGCCGAAACGCCAGCGTAGCGTCTGGTTGGCCGCGACGCTCGCGATCGTCTCATGCACGGCGATATCGGCGGGCCGACGCAGAGGCGGGCAGCGCGCCATATAGGACGGCGCCGCGACCAGGATGCGCCGCACCTCGCCGACCTTGCGCATAAGGAAGCGCGAATTCGGCAGGGGGCCGATCCTGATCGCGAGATGCAGATCTTCCTCGATCAGGTCGAGATTGCGATCGGCGAGGACCAGTTCGACCTGCGCCTGCGGATAGCGGTCGAGGAATTCCGAAACCAGCGGCGTCACATGCCGCCGCCCGAAGGCGAGCGGCGCCGTGATCCGCAGGAGCCCACTCACCGGATCGGCGGTAGCGACGCCGATCGCAGTCTCGTAATCGGCCACCAGCCGCCGAGCGGTGGCGGCGAGTTCCCGGCCGGCATCGCTCGGCGTCAGCCGCCGCGTCGTGCGGGCGATCAGCCGCGTGCCGACCCGCTCCTCGAGCGCTGCGAGCGCGCGCGTCACCGCCGGTCGCGAGCGGCGCAGCCGTCGGGCCGCCCCGGCGAGACTGCCGACATCGACGATTGCGACGAAGATGGCGAGTTCCTCGATCCGGTCCATGACATCGTTTCAGAAACTGGAATTCTGAGTTTTGAAGTTAGCAGATTTCCTGCGGCTGCCGAAACGATGATGCTTTGGTGAACAAGGGGGTCGCCGCCATGCCATCATCCGAAATCGTCCTTCACGGCACCGCGCTCTCGGGCCATGCCCATCGCGTCGAGCTGCTTCTGCGCGCGCTCGATTTGCCCTATCGGTTCGAGCCGGCTCCGGCGGCGGTCCGGCAGGGTGCCGCGTTCCGCAAGCTGAACCCGCTCGGCCAGATACCCGTCCTCCAGGACGGCACGCTGACGCTCGCCGACAGCAACGCGATCATGGTCTATCTGGTGAAACGTTACGCGCCGGAGAGCCATTGGCTGCCGGATGACCCCGTCAGCGCCGCGCTCGTTCAGCGCTGGCTTTCGATCGCCGCCGGCGAGGTCATGCACGGCCCCGCCATGGCGCGGATGATCGTGCAGTTCGGCCTGCAGGACGACAGGGGCCGGGCTAAGGGGATCGCCGCGCGGCTCCTCCCCTTCATGGAGCAGCATCTCTCCGATCGCGATTTCCTCGCGGCCGACAACCCGACCCTCGCTGATCTCGCCTGCTACTCCTACGTCGCGCACGCCCCGGAGGGCGGCATCTCACTGGAGACTTATCCGGCCGTGCGCCGGTGGCTCGCCCGTGTCGAGGCCCTGCCATTCTTCAAGCCGATCCCGCCCTCCCCCTTGCCCGAGCTGGATCACGACGATGATTGATGGACCCTTCCACGCAGGCGAACTGGCAGCGCAGGCGCGAGCCGGCACCTTCGCCCATGGCGGCGGCATCCGGGGCTTCATGCCGGATCAGCACAGGGGCTTCTTCAATCACTTGCCCTGGCTCTTCGCTGGCGTGCTCGACCGCAGCGGCTGGCCCTTGGCAACGGTGCTGACCGGCTCGCCAGGCTTCGTCACCAGCCCCGATGCCAACACCCTCTGGATCAGCGCCTTGCCGCATCCGCACGATCCGGCGTCCGACGCCTTCCGGCCCGGCCAGCCTATAGGCCTGCTCGGCCTCGAACTCGAAACCCGCCGCCGCAACCGCGCCAATGGTAGGATCGAGACGGTGGGCGATGGCGGCTTCACGGTCGCCGTCGCGCAGAGCTTCGGCAACTGTGCCAAGTACATCCAGGTTCGAAGCCGCGAACCCGACGGTGCCGAGCCGCCCACAAAGGCGGAAGAATTGGCCGGTCTCGACGAAGCGGCGAGAGCGCTGATCGCGGGCGCCGACACGTTCTTCATCGCCAGCGCCGCAGACTCGCAACAGCCGGGCGGCGGGGTCGACATCTCACATCGCGGCGGCCGCCCCGGCTTCGTCCGCATCGACGGCGACGTGCTGACGGTGCCGGACTTCGCCGGCAACAACTACTTCAACACGCTGGGCAATCTGCTGCAGGAGCCGCGCGCTGCCGTGCTCTTCGTCGACTTCGCGACCGGAACGACGCTTCAGCTGCAGGGATCGGTAGAGATCGTCTGGAACGGGCCGGAGCTTGCAGGCCTGAATGGCGCGGAGCGCCTCTGGCGCTTCCGGGTCGGCCGCGGCTGGCGCCGCCCCCATGCCTTGCCGCTGCGCTGGTCAGGGCCGGACTACGCGCCGACCACGCTCCAGACCGGCCTCTGGAGGGCTGCGGCGGCCTAGCGCATCGGATCGAAAAGCGGAATCCGCTTTTGGAGAAGTCCGATGCTAAAACAAATGGCTAGATCGCCACCCTGCGTCCGATGGGACGTGCCGCGATCTAGTAAAGCCGCCCGCCATCCGGCACGGTCAGGCTGGGGCCGATCAGCACCACCTCGCCATCGGCATCAGGCAAGCCGAGCGTCAACACCTCGGACATGAATTTGCCGATCTGCCGCGGCGGGAAATTCACCACCGCGAGAACCTGACGGCCCGGGAGATCCCCGGGCCGGTAGTGCTTCGTGATCTGTGCCGAAGACTTCTTGCGGCCTATCTCGCCGCCGAAATCGATGACCAGCTTCAGAGCAGGCTTGCGCGCCTCCGGATAAGGCTCGGCCTCGACGATCGTGCCGACACGGATGTCGACCTTGAGGAAATCGTCAAAGCTGATCGGCGCGGCAGGCTCAAGGGAAGCGCTCAAAACTCCTCCCAGCCCCTGTCGCGGCTGTCGGCATCGTGCTTCAGCGCGCCGCCGCCGCTGGCATAGGCCCTGGCGCGCGGCGCGGCCGCCCGCGGAGCCACCGCCGGCGCGGCAGGCGTGATCGCGGCCTGCATGGTGCGGGCCATGGTCCGGAGCCCGCCGACATCGCCGCCGAGCTGGAACCGGGAGACGAGCGCCGCGAGGCGATCAGCTTCCTGCGACAGCGAATGCGCCGCGGCGGTCGACTGCTCGGCCATGGCCGCGTTCTGCTGCGTCGCCTGGTCCATCTCACCGACGGCCGAGTTGACCTCCTGCAGGCCGGACGCCTGCTCCTGTGCTGCCCCCGCGATCTCGGCGACGAGGCCGGTGACACGGGTGATCTCCGAGGCCATGCGCTGCAGCGCCCCGCCGGTCTGGTCGACAAGCGCCACGCCCTTCTCGACCTCGATCGTCGAGGCGTCGATCAGCGTCTTGATCTCCTTGGCGGCAGAGGCCGAGCGCTGCGCCAGCGCCCTCACCTCGGAGGCCACCACCGCGAAGCCCTTGCCGGCATCGCCCGCGCGCGCCGCCTCGACCGAGGCGTTCAGCGCGAGCAGGTTGGTCTGGAAGGCGATCTCGTCGATCACGCCGACGATCTGCGAGATCTCCTGCGCCGACTTCTCGATGCCGCCCATCGCGGTCACCGCATCGCGCACGATGCTCGTCGACTGCTCCGCCTCACCCTTGACCTGGTCGGCCGCGTGATTGGCAAGACGCGCGCTCTCGGCCGTCTGGCGTACCGTCGCAGTCAGTTCGTCCAGCGCCGTCGCCGTCTCCTCGACAGAGGAGGCCTGCTGCTCGGTGCGGCCGGCGAGATCGTCGGCCGCCTGGCTGATTTCGTTGGACCCTGCCTTCATGCTCTCGGTGTTGGTCGCGATCTGGCGCATCGCGTCCTGGAGCTTGGCGATGGCGCCGTTGAAGTCGTCCTTCAGCTTCACATACTCGGTCGTGAAGGCATCCTCGATCCGGTAGGTCAGGTTGCCGTCCGAGAGGTGTTCCAGCCCCTTGCCGAGCGCGTGCACCACGCCGGCCTGGATGCGCGAATGCTCGGCGCGCTCGGCCTCGTTGCGACGGCGCTCGCCGTCGGCGGCGCTGCGATGGCCGGCAGCCTCCTCCTCGACGCGCAGCTTGTCGGCCTCCATCTGCTCCTTGGCGATGGCTGCGTCCCGGAAGACCACGAGCGCACGCGCCATCGAGCCGACCTCGTCCGCGCGCTCCTGATGCGCGATCTCAGTGTCGAGATGGCCGGCGGCGAGACGGTCCATCGCAACCCGCAGCGAGTGCAGCATGCCCGAAGCGCGGCGGCTCAGGAGGATCACGAGGCCCAGCATGATCAGGCCCAGCGGAACCAGAACCTTGGCAACGCCGGCAACCATGCCGGAGAAGGCCGCGTCGACGTCATGCACATGCAGGCCCGAGCCGACCAGCCACTGCCATTTCGGAAGGCCGATGACGTAGGAGATCTTGAGAGAGGGGTCCTTGTCGCCGGCCTTGAGCCAACCATAGTCGAGGAAGCCCTCCCCCTTCGCCTTGACCAGCGCGATCATGTCCTGAACGAAGAACTTGCCGTCCGCGTCCTTGAGCGGCTTCATATCCGTCGACTGGATCTTCTTATTGGCGTGAAGAACGCTGATGCCGTCGTAGTTGACGAGGAAATAGTAGTTGCCGTCATCGAAGCGCGCATTGCCGATGGCTTCCATGGCCATCTTCTTTGCGTCTTCTTCCTTGAGCTCTCCGGACTCGACGCGCGCAATATAGCCCTTGACCGTTGCAGCAGCAGCCTCGACGAGATTCTGCATCTCGGCGCGCTTCAGCGCGATCATCTGGCTATGGGCCGCACTCAAGCTGTAGCCAACGCTGCCGACGGCGATCAACACCGCCAGGATTGCGATCAGGCCGAAAGATCGGCTGATCGACAAGGTAGAAAGCTGCCTAAAGAACGACATACGAACGTCCTGCGCCGGAGAAAGGTTTCTTTTTCTTGGTCGGCGGGACTTAAGACACGCTTAATGAAAACACTTTTTTGGCCGTACTTCCTTTGGGAAATTGATCTAGATCAAAGCCGACTACCCTCCACATCCGTATATGCGGCGCGGGCTGGAGTCCGGGCTGCCGGCTGACCTGCAGGCACTCATGCAAAACGCGCCGCCATCCCGAACCGAACCCCAGGGCCCGATCCGGAACGACAACGCGCTTCTGTAGCGGTACGCCCTGTCTTGCGACGCCGCCCTGCGGCGGTCGGCCATGACGGCGCCTGACTGCACCGCCCGGCCACTTCGCCTTTACATCGCGGGAGCGTAATCCTCGTTGTCCTCGCCACGCTCCGGAGCACGCTCGCGGCGGCGTGCCTTCAGCGGCCGGCAAGAGCAGATCGCCCGTGCGAGGCCGCGCAAGGGCGCCGTCAACCGATGGACATCCTCGACGCGAGCCATGATGCGCCCGGCTGTCTTCAGCTCGCGATCGAGCCGCGCCATGGTCTTCGACAGCTCGGGCTCGTCATCATCGAGCCAGGCTTCCGAAACCCGCGCCATCAGGACCACCGCGCCCTGCACCCGCACGGGGCCGAGAGCGTCCTCCGTCGGGATGCCGACGGAGGCGAGCATGTAGCGCCAGGAATTCACGGCGCCGCGGTTGAGTGCCGCCAGCGCCAGCGGATCACGGCGGATCACCGGCGCGATCCTGCGCAAGCCCGCCTTGTAGGGCGCCAGCGCATCGAGCCTGCGCATGACGAGATCGAAGAGCCTCTCCTTGAAAGGCTCGCCCATCAGGTCATCGACCGAGCCGGCGAGCACCGCGTCATCGACCAGGCGGGTCAACCCGCCCAGCATGGCGAGCTTCGAGGGAAAGAGACCGCGGAGCTGGGACAACGTCAGCCCCGCCTCGGCAGCGATCTCCGTAAGCTCGATCTGCTCCCAGGGCTGGCTGGCGGCGAGCCGCATCAATGCCTCGATGGTCCGCTTGCGCGGATCTGCGGCCGGTGCGGCGGGCTCGGCCTGCGGGGCAACGGGTTTGCGGGCCATGGGACGGCTCCTCTCGCTTCGCGACGCAATGAGAGGAGGTTAGGCCCGTATCGTGGCGGGTGGAAGGCCGCTCAACCGGAAAGCTCCTCGGCGCGGCGGCGGGCCGCAGCCACGGCCTTGCGCATCAGCGGCTTCAGGCCGTCATCCGCCATCAGCACCTCGAGCGCCGCAGCCGTGGTGCCGCCGGGCGAGGTCACGTTCTGGCGCAGCGTCGCCGGCGTCAAGGGTGACTGGAACAGCAGTTCCCCCGCTCCTTCGATCGTCGCCCGCGCCAGGCGCTCGGCGACATCGGCCGGCAGGCCGGCCTCGACCCCGGCAGCAGCCAGGCATTCGACGAGGTGGAAGACATAGGCCGGGCCGGAGCCTGACACCGCCGTCACCGCATCGATCAACCGCTCGTCATCGAGCCATTCGACCGCACCGATGCTGCGGAGCAGCGCATCAGCCGTGGCGCGCTGCGCGGCGCTCACGCCCTTGCCGGCAGCAGCGCCCGTGGCGCCACGCTGAACGGAGGCCGGCAAGTTCGGCATGGCGCGCACGATCGCCGCCGCATTCGGCAGCCGCGCCGCGAGGTCGCCCAACGTCTTGCCGGCGAGGATCGAGATCAGCAGCGTCTTGGGATGGATGAAGGCCTGCACCGCAGGGGCAGCGGTGTCGAGCATCTGCGGCTTGGTCGCGAGCACCACGACCTCGACAGGAGGAAGCTCCTTCGCCGTCGGATTGAGCTTCAGGCCCTTCTCGTTGGCGAGCTCGACCATCTCGTCCGAAGGCTTGGGGTCGATCAGAGCGATGCTGGCCGGGTCGATGCCGATACGAAGCCAGCCCTCCAGCATCGAGCCGCCCATCTTGCCCGCGCCGATCAGGACGAGCGATTGCGGAAGGGCGTTCGACATGGCGGCCTCGCGACGGCTGAAACAGGAGCATCGTGCCCGGGCACGCGCCGGGCATCAGGCGACGAGAACCCGCAAGGGATGGCCGGGTCAAGTCCGGCCGTGGCGCATTGCCAAATCGTCGCGCGCCCTGCCGGGCGCGATAGCGGCGATCTAGCGATTGGCTATCGCATCAGATCTTCCGAAAAGTGGATTCCACTTTTCGGTCCGATGCTATTGCCGCTCAGGCCTCGCCGGCCGTCTCCAGGATCGCACCCTCCATGCCTTCCTTCGCCGTCTTGCCGGCCCAGACGACGAACTGGAAAGCCTGGTAGTAGCGCTCGCAGGCTTCGACCGCGCTGCGGACGAGGGCTGCGGCCTGCTCCTCGGTCGGCTCCGCGCCGCCGGAGAGCAGCAACGCATGGCGATACATCACCACGCTCTCGCTGCTCCAGAGGTCGAAATGCCCGAGCCAGAGCTGCTCGTTGACGAGGCTGACGAGTTGCAACACCTCGCCGCGCCGCCGCTCCGGCACCTTGAGGTCGAAGGCGCAGGCGATATGCAGCGCCTCCACCTCGGCAAGCCAGGTGATCGCCACATGGTAGTCGGACCAGCCACCTGTCACGGCGACCGAGAGCTCATCCTCGCTGTCGCGGTCGAAAGTCCAATCATTGAGGGAAGCGAGGCGTTCGAAGAGGTCCAGCGGGTTGGAAGGCCGATCCTGGTCGGCATCCATATCGAGATCCATCATGCCCTGGGGCCCACCTTCCGGAGCTGACACCCCGGCGCGTTCGAGAAGAGGGACACGGCGACTGGAAAGCCTGAGGAACGCAACTCACCTCCGGAACACCCCGGGAAGGGCATCCCCGTCCATCCGGTGGACGCGAATCCACCCGACGAATCAATTCTTTCCACCGACGATAGCGCAGGCGCTGTGACGCTCCCAACACAGCGGCGAAGCTCCGCGGATTCGGTCGCCCGACTCAATCCCCCCGAAGGGCTGTCCACAGCACTTGGCTGTGGAGACCGATCAGGCCTTGCCGAGCTTCTCTTCCAGCGCCGCGAGCCGGGCCGCGAGCTTGTCGTTCTCCTCGCGGGCGATCAGCGCCATCTCGCGCACGGCCTCGAACTCCTCGCGGGTGACGACGTCGAGATCGCGCAGCAGGCGCTCGATCTGCGTCTTCACCACGGTCTCGACCTCGCGGCGCACGCCCTGCGCGGCGCCGGCCGCATCGGTAGCGAGGCGGGCGATGTCATCGAGGATGCGGCTGCTGGTGCTGACCATGGCTCTCTCCCGCCTTCAGGCGAAACGCTGTCGCACAAGCCTATAGGGAGCACGGACGGGCGCCGCAATCGAAACGCGCCGCCGCGACGCTTGCCCGCAGCCTGGCTCCACGCTCACATGGCGCGCAGCCCGAGGGAGACGTTTGCGATGGCCTTGCATTTCACCGCTGCCGAATTTGCCCGCCGCCGGCAGGCGCTGCTTGCCGCGATGACGGCCGAGCGGCTCGATGCGCTCTTCCTGTTCCAGCAGGAATCGATGTTCTGGCTGACCGGCTACGACACCTTCGGCTTCTGCTTCTTCCAGTGCCTCGTCGTCCGGGCCGACGGCACCATGGCGTTGCTGACCCGCTCAGCCGATCTGAGACAGGCACAGCACACCTCGAACATCGGCGACATCCGCATCTGGAAGGACGGGCGCGACGCCAATCCGGCCGCCGATCTGTTGGCACTGGCGCGCGACCTCGGTCTCGCGGGCAAGCGTGTCGGCGTCGAATACGAATCCTACGGCCTGGTCGCCTCGAACTATCGCAAGCTGGAGGCGGCCTTCGCGGGCAAGGTCGATCTGGTCGACGCCTCGCCGATCGTCACGCGCCTGCGCGCCGCGAAATCCACAGAGGAAATCGCCTATGTCCGGCGCGCCGCGGAACTCTCCGACGCCGCCGACCGCGCCGCGCTCGACATCATCCGGGCCGGGGCCGACGAGGGCGAGATCCTCGCCGCCCAGCACAATGCGATCTTCACCGGGGGCGGCGATTATCCCGGCAACGAGTTCATCATCGGCTCGGGCCGCGACGCCCTGCTCTGCCGCTACAAGTCCGGGCGCCGCCGGCTCGACGCCAATGACCAGATCACCCTCGAATTCGCCGGCACCGACCGGCATTACCACGCCGGGATCATGCGCACCGTCGTGGTCGGCGAGCCGCGGCCGCTGCACCTGAGCTACCATGCCGCGGCGAAGGACGCGCTGCTCGCCTGCGAGGCGGAGCTCAAGCCCGGCCGTACCGCAGGCGACGTCTTCGCCGCCCATGCCCGCGTCTTCGATGCCCACGGCCTTGGCCAACACCGCCTCAACGCCTGCGGCTACTCGCTCGGCGCGAAGTTCACGCCATCCTGGATGGACTGGCCGATGTTTTACGAGGCCAATGACTGGGAAATCGTGCCCGGCATGGTGATGTTCGCGCACATGATCCTGATGGATTCCGAGAGCGAGACCGCCATGTGCCTCGGCCGGACTTACCTGGTCGGCGCCGGCGGGGCCGAGGCGCTCAATCTGCCTGATCTGGACCTGGCGCTGCGTTAAGCCTAGAACTGCGCCCGTAAGGATTCTTTAAGAAAGGGTCCACGGCTTGAAAGAGGGGGAGACGTCATGAGCAACCGTTTGAGCGGTCTCGCCCTGGGTTCTGTCCTCGCGCTGGCGCTGGCCGGCTGCCAGGAAACCACCCAGACCGCTGCCCGGCCCCGCGTCGATGCGCCCGGCATACCCGTCTCGGTCCAGAGCATCTCCGGCGCGCCGGATGACGTCACCGCCAACTTCACCGGCCTGCTGAACGAGGCAGCCGCCGAGCGCCGGATGGAGATCGTCCCCGGCGACAAGCCCGCCCGCTTTCGCGTGAAGGGCTATCTCACCGCCCAGCCGACCGAGGACGGCCAGACCGCTCTGGCCTTCGTCTGGGACGTCTACGATGCCAGCAAGCAGCGTGCCCAGCGCGTGCAGGGCGAAAGCCTCGGCAAGCGCGGCGGTGGCTCCGACCCCTGGGCCGGCATCGACCGCACCGTGGTTGCCAAGGCCGCCTCCGATTCGATGGATGCGATCGCGGGCTTCCTCGTGACGATGCCGCCGGAAGCGGCGCCGCTCGCCGGGGGCACGGGCAAGGACAAGGCCGACGACAAGAAGACCGGGACGACCCGCACCGCATCTGCGGCTGTGGGAAAGCGCCTCTGACGGACAATCTGTCATCGAATTTGCATGCCGATATTGCAGCGCAGCAGTCGACTCCGTGCGACCGCGCTGTTAAGAGCCGTTCGAATTGAGCCGGCACGGCCGGTTCCTGCCCCGCTCAAAGCCTGCCGATCGGTCGGCGGCCTCCAGTCCAGACGGTACGCCACGGCATGGCCTCGCATTTTAAAGTCGTCGCCGGTAACTCCAACCGGCCGCTCGCCGAAGCGATCTGCAACCATCTCAGCATCCCGCTCGCGCGGGCCTCGGTCCGGCGTTTCGCCGACATGGAGGTCTTCGTCGAGATCCAGGAGAATGTGCGCGGACAGGATGTCTTCGTCATCCAGTCCACCTCCTTCCCGACCAATGACCACCTGATGGAGCTGCTGATCATCGTCGATGCCCTGCGCCGCTCCTCGGCCAAGCGCATCACGGCGGTCATCCCCTATTTCGGCTATGCGCGGCAGGACCGGCGCGCCTCCGGCCGTACGCCGATCTCGGCCAAGCTCGTCTCCAACCTGATCACCCATGCCGGTGTCGACCGCGTGCTGACGCTCGATCTCCATGCCGGCCAGATCCAGGGCTTCTTCGACATTCCGACCGACAACCTGTTCGGCGCCCCGCTGATGGCGCGGGACATCAAGGACCGGCTGGAGTGGAAGAACGCCATGGTCGTCTCGCCGGACGTCGGCGGCGTCGTCCGCGCCCGCGCGCTCGCCAAGCGCATCGACGCTCCCCTCGCCATCGTCGACAAGCGCCGCGACCGGCCGGGCGAGTCCGAGGTCATGAACATCATCGGCTCGGTCGAGGGCCGCTCCTGCATCCTGATCGACGATATCGTCGATTCGGGCGGCACGCTGGTGAACGCGGCCGAGGCGCTGCTCGCCGAAGGCGCCAAGGAGGTCTACGCCTACATCACCCATGGCGTGCTCTCGGGCGGGGCGGTGGCGCGTATCGCCTCCTCCAAGCTCAAGGAACTGGTCATCACCGACTCGATCATGCCGACCGAGGCCGTGAAGGTCGCCCGCAACATCCGTGTCATCTCTATCGCCGGGCTGATGGGCGAGGCGATCGAGCGCACGGCGAGCGAGACCAGCGTTTCCAGCCTGTTCGACTGAGGCGCGCAAGCGTGGGCAAGTCGCGGGCGCTGGTGCTGTTCTCCGGCGGACAGGATTCCACCACCGCCCTCGCCTGGGCGCTCGAGCGCTTCGATGCGGTCGAGACCATCGGCTTTGACTACGGCCAACGCCACAGCGTCGAGATGGAATGCCGCCTCGCCATCCGCGAGAGGCTGCCCGCCCTAAACCCCACTTACGCCGAGCGGCTCGGCCCCGACCATGTCGTCGACCTTAAGGCGTTGGGCACCATCTCCGAAACGGCGCTGACTCGCGAAAGCGAGATCACTTTCGCGGAAACCGGCCTGCCGACGACCTTCGTGCCGGGCCGCAACCTGATCTTCCTCACCTTTGCCGCTGCGCTGGCCTATCGGCGCAACCTGAAGCACATCGTGCTGGGCGTCTGCGAAACCGATTACTCGGGCTATCCCGACTGCCGCGACGACACCATCAAGGCGATGCAGGTGAGCTTGAGCCTCGGTCTCGACCGCCGACTCGTCCTGCACACCCCGCTGATGTGGCGCGACAAGGCGCAGACCTTCGCTCTGGCGCACGAGCTCGGCGGACAGGCCCTGCTCGACCTCGTCATCGAGGAGAGCCACAGCTGCTATCTCGGCGACAGGACGACGCGGCATGGCTGGGGCTATGGCTGCGGCCATTGTCCGGCATGTGATTTGCGAGCAAAGGGCTTCGCGGCTTATCTGGCGACACCCGACGATAGCGGACCTTCCTATGACTCGTGACCGACAGCGCCTCGTCGAAGGCGCCATCGCGCTTATCCTGTTCGGCCTCACCATCCCGGCCGCCAACTGGCTGATCGGCAATGCCGGCGCAGTCTGCGTGCCGAATGGCCCCTGCCTCGTGCCGGTCTGGCCCGGCATCATGGCGCCGAGCGGCGTGCTGATGGTCGGCCTGGCTTTGGTGCTGCGCGACATCGTCCAGCGCCGCCTCGGCGCGCTCGCCGGGCTTGCCGCCATCGCAGCCGGCACGCTGATCTCCGCCTGGCTCGCTCCGCCTTCGATCGTGATCGCCTCGGCGACGGCGTTTTTGCTCTCGGAACTCGCCGATTTCGCGGTCTACACCCCGCTGCAGCGTCGTCGCTTTCTCACGGCGGTCTTCGCGTCGGGCATCGCCGGTCTCGTGGTCGACTCGATCGTGTTCCTGCAGCTTGCTTTCGGCAGCCTCGATTTCCTTGCCGGCCAGATCATCGGCAAGGCCTGGATGGTGCTGATCGCGCTGCCGCTGATGTATCTGCTGCGCCGCCGCGACGAGCGCCTGGGGCTGGCGGCTGCCTGACACGCATCCCTGCCGATACATTTCGAGGCAACGCCGCAACTGACCCTTAAGGCATCGGATGTAATATCGTTGGTCGGCGACACGTCATTCTGTAGGCGACCGCGTGATCAGAACATCCGGCCACCTGCAGGCTCTGCAGAACGATATTCTCGAAGACATCGCGCGCGGCGAGCCGCTCGCAGCCTGCATGGAACGCCTGTGCCGCCGCGCAGAGGCGATCTCCAGCGGCGCCATCTGTTCGGTCCTCACCGTCGATGATCGGAGCTGCCTGCTCCCTCTCGCCTCGCCGAGCCTCCCCGCGCACTATGCTGCCGCCATCACAGGCCTTCGGACGGGCCCCAGCGTCGGATCCTGCGGCACCGCGATACATCGTGGCGAGCCGGTCGAAGTCACCGACATCGCCACGGATCCGCTTTGGCAAGCCCACAAGGAGATGGTGCTGCCGCTCGGGTTGCGCGCCTGCTGGTCGACGCCGATCAAGGCACGGGACGGTCGCGTTGTCGGCGCCTTCGGCTTCTATTTCAACAAGGCGCGCCGGCCGCGCGCACTGGAACGCCACATCGTGGCAACCTGCGTCCATCTCTGCGCCATCGCGATCGAGCATGACGAGGTGCGCGCCCGCAATCACCGGCTCGCCTATTTCGACACGCTGACCAAGCTGCCGAACCGGGCTCAGTTCAACGACGCGATCGCGGCCATGAACGCTGGTTCCCAGCACTACGGGCTGATGCTGATCGACATCGACCATCTCAAGACGATCAACGACACGCTTGGCCATGCCGCTGGCGATATCCTGATCGCCGAGGTCGGCGCCAGGCTGAGCGCGACCCTCACCGACTGCCTGGCCTGCCGGATCGGCGGCGACGAATTCGCGGTCCTGATCCCCGGTTGCGACAGCTCGGCGCGAATGCGCAAGCTGGCCTCCGCCGCTCTCGCGGCTGTCGCCGCCCCCCTCGAATATGACGGCCAGAACATCCTGCCGAGCGTCACCATCGGCGGCGCCATTGCCGGCGAGGACGGGCACGACAGCGACACGCTGCGCCAGAACGCCGATCTCGCGCTCTATCACGCCAAGGGGACGCGGCGCGGCTGCTACATCCGCTTCCGGAGCCGGCTGCGCAGCGCAATCCTGCACCGCATCCGGACCAGGAAGGACGTCAGCAGCGCGCTCGAGGAGGACCGGATCGTCCCCTGCTACCAGCCGATCGTTCGGTTCGACACGGCCGAGATCGTCGGGGTCGAGGCGCTCGCCCGGATGCGCCTCGCCAGCGGCCGTATCGCCGCGGCCGACGAATTCCACGAGGCCCTGCTCGATCCCAAGATCGCCCACCGCATCACCACGCGGATGCTGACGGCGGTTGCGGCCGACATGGCGGAATGGCAAGCAATGGGCGTGCATTTCCAGCATGTCGCGCTGAATGTCACCGCCGCCGATTTCGAAAGGGGAGACCTGATCCAGCGAATTAGCAGGATCATGGACAAGGCTGGGGTGCCGATGCAGCGCCTCGTCGTCGAGATCACCGAGCGTGTCTTCATGGGCAGGCGCAAGGACGGCGTCGCGCGCACGATGGCGGCGCTGCGCGCCAGCGGGACGGCGGTGGCGCTGGACGATTTCGGCACCGGCTTCGCCTCGCTGACCCACCTCCTCGACTTCCCGATCGACATCATCAAGATCGACCGCTCCTTCGTCGAAGCGATCGACAGCGGCGCGCGCAGCGGCGCGATCGTGGAATCCCTGCTGACGATGACCCGCCGCCTCGGCATGAAGACGATCGCCGAGGGCATCGAAACCCAGTCGCAGGCCCAGTGCCTCGCAGAGATGGGCTGCCGCCTCGGCCAGGGCTATCTCTATTCGCCGCCGGTCCCGGGACCGCTCGTGCGCGAGCTGCTCCAGCGCTTTGGCCGCGCCCCGGAGGGGAAGGCGCCGCGCAGCGGCTCCGTCGCGAACGCGGCCTGACGCAACGGAGCCGGGATCGCGGGGCTTGAGATCGCGCCGTTTTTCCCCTATGAGCAGGCCTCGCGTCCCGCTGACACCCTTGGAGGCTCTGGACGCGAACCCGATGGGCCGCCATGAGGCGGCCTTGTCATTTTGAACGTCAAGGACAACTAACATGACCGCCGTGAAGCAAATCGAGGCTTCGGCGCGCGCACAGGTCGGCAAGGGGGCCGCTCGTGCCGTTCGTCGCCAGGGCCAGACGCCTGCCGTGATCTATGGTGGAAACACCGCTCCCGAGGCCATCGCGCTCGACGCCAACAAGACCCGCCAGCTCATTTTCGGCGGCCACTTCCTGACCACGATCTTCGAGATCAGCGTCGCCGGCAAGAAGCAGCGGGTCATCCCGCGCGACTACCAGCTCGACCCGGTCAAGGATTTCCCGATCCACGTCGACTTCCTGCGCGTCGCGAAGGGCCAGACCGTCACGGTCCAGGTTCCGATCCACGTCGTCGGCCAGGAGTCCAGCCCTGGCGTCAAGAGCGGCGGCCTGGTCCAGATCGTCGAGCACACCCTCGAAATCACCGTCGAGCCCGACAGCATTCCGGAAGCCTTCGACGTTTCGGTCGCTGGCCTGAACATCGGCGACCAGATCGAAGCCAAGGCCATCAAGCTGCCGGCCGGCGCCAAGCTGACCGTCGGCTTGGACGCGACGATCGTCACGATCGCCCCGCCGACCGTCGAGGCCGAGCCGGCTGCCGACGCCGCTGCCGAGGCCCCGGCCGAAGCCAAGGCCTGATGAGCGGCGCCCCTGGCGCCCTCTTCCGCCTGCCCCAACCGAACGAGACGGCCGGGACTTCCCGGCCGTCTTGCTATGAGCCTGCCGGAGTCTCGCCATGCTGATCTTCGCCGGCCTCGGCAATCCGGGCGCACGCTATGCCCGCAACCGGCACAATATCGGCTTCATGGCCGTCGAGGAGATTGCCCGTCTCCACCGCGCCTCGCCCTGGCGCGCGCGCTTCCAGGCCGAGGCCTGCGAAGCCGCCATCGGGGCCGAGAAGGTCATCCTGCTCAAGCCGCAGACCTATATGAACGAGTCCGGCCGCTCGATCGGCGAGGCCGCGCGCTTCTTCAAGATCGCGCCTGCCGACGTCGTCGTCTTCCATGACGAGCTCGACCTACCCCCGGCCAAGCTGCGCGTGAAGCTCGGCGGCGGCAATGCGGGGCATAACGGCCTGCGCTCCACCACGGCGGCCATCGGCAACGACTATCGCCGCGTCCGGATGGGCATCGGCCATCCGGGCGACAAGGCGCTGGTCCACGCCTATGTGCTGAACGATTTCGGCAAGGCGGAGCAGCCCTGGGTGGAGGACCTCTGCCGCTCCTGCGCCGACCACGCCGAACTGCTGGCCGCGCATGACGATGCCGGCTTCCAGAACAAGGTCCACCTCTTCATGGATGCGCGCGGCCACGGCGCCGTGAAGCGGCTGGGCGAGAAGACCTCCGACTGAGCAGAGATGCTCTAGAGCGGCAGCTTCGCCCCCGGCTTGGCGACGGTGACACGGCTCGTGCTGTAGCTGCCATCCGTTTGGCGGTTCGCCGTCATTGCGACCTGCGCTCCGGGCTTCAGTTCGCCTGCTTCCGCCGGGGCCGCCATGAGGATGGTCGCCTCTGGGGTAATCACGACCTTCTGCTCGCCGCCCGGATAGCTCAGCACGAGATTGGCACCGTCGACCCGCGACACCGTCTCGGCCACCGTGGCATTGGTCATGGTCGCATCGGGCAGCACGCCCCAGGGCCGATGCCCCTCCCCGGTGCCGCGCATCGCCTCCGGGAAGATGAAGACCTGCACCGCCATCAGCGTGCCGTCCGGCTGCGGCTTGGCACCGACGCCGATGAAGCTCCCCTTGGCGATGTCGGTCGCCTTTGCCGCGACCACGCCGCCGACCGAGAAGCCCGGCGCGAGCGCGACCTTCACCTCCCGTCCGTCCGCAGCCTTGAGATCCAGCGTCGAGCCTTCCATGCGCTCGACCGTGCCGCGCAACCGCGTCCCGGGCGTTTGCGCGACGGCGAGGCCGCCAGCGAGAGCAAGCATCGACAGGGCAAGCGCAAAGCGAAAACGGATCATGGCAAGGCTCCGAACGGCGCGGGCAACCGCCGCAGCGCGATCCAGCACCCGCTTCCACCCCGCCGCCATGCACGTTCGCGTGAGCGACGCATCGGTCATCCGGCGCGCGGCACTTGTCTTTATCGCGCAAGCCCCCCAATAAGACCGCAACTTTCAAAGCTTCACGCCCCGCAGCGGCCTTGACCGCCGAGGGCAATGGAACAGGCGAGCATGGGCTTCAAATGCGGAATCGTCGGCCTGCCGAATGTCGGCAAGTCGACCCTCTTCAACGCGCTGACGCAGACGGCGGCGGCTCAGGCTGCGAACTACCCGTTCTGCACGATCGAGCCGAATGTCGGCGACGTCGCCGTGCCGGATGAACGGCTCGAGCAGCTCGCCGCCATCGCAGGGTCGAAGGAAATCATCCCGACGCGGCTGACCTTCGTCGACATCGCCGGCCTCGTGCGCGGCGCCTCGCGCGGCGAAGGGCTCGGCAACCAGTTCCTCGCCAATATCCGCGAATGCGACGCCATCGCCCATGTCGTGCGCTGCTTCGAGGATGGCGACATCACCCATGTCGAGGGCAAGGTCTCGCCGGTCGACGATATCGAGACGATCGAGACGGAGCTGATGCTCGCCGATCTCGACAGCCTCGAGAAGCGCGTGCTGCCGCTGGAAAAGAAGGCGAAGTCCGGCGACAAGGAGGCCAAGGAAGCGGTCGACCTGATGAACCGCTGCCTCACCCTGTTGCGCGACGGCAAGCCCGCCCGCCTCGTCCAGCTTTCGCCTGAGGAGCGCCGCCCGTTCGAGCTGCTCGGCCTGCTCTCCTCGAAACCTGTGCTCTATGTCTGCAATGTCGAGGAAGCCAGCGCCGACAAGGGCAACAGCTTCTCCGAACTGGTGAAGAAGCGCGCCGCCGAGGAAGGCGCGGTCGCGGTCGTCGTTTCCGCCAAGATCGAGAGCGAGATCGCCATTCTCCCGGCGGAGGAGCAGACCGAGTATCTGGAGGCCGTCGGCCTTGACGAGCCCGGCCTGAACCGCGTCATCCGCGCCGGCTACGCCCTGCTCCACCTCGTGACCTATTTCACGGTCGGCCCGAAGGAGGCCCGCGCCTGGACGATCGAGAAGGGCACCAAGGGGCCGCAAGCCGCCGGTGTGATCCATACCGATTTCGAGAAGGGCTATATCCGCGCCGAGACCATCGCCTATGACGACTACGTCACCCACAAGGGCGAGGCCGGCGCGCGCGAGGCCGGCAAGTTCCGCCTCGAAGGCAAGGAATATGTCGTCGCCGACGGCGACGTCCTGCATTTCCGCTTCGCGAACTGATCTCCCGGAGCGGCCGCCCCATGCTGCAGTTCGAGGATTTCGTCGTCGGTGAGACGGTCTCGGCCGGCAGCATCGCGGTCTCGCTGGAAGACCTCGTTGCCTTCGCCGCGCGCTATGACGCGCAGGATTTTCACACCGACCCGGAGGCGGCCAAGGCGAGCTTCGTCGGCCAGCTGATCGGCTCCGGCTGGCATAGCTGCGCCCTGCTGATGCGGCTGATCGCCGAGGATTTCCTGCTCGACTCGACCGGCATGGGCTCGCCCGGCATCGATGAGCTCAAATGGCTGCGGCCAGTCTTGCCGGGCGACATCTTGCATGCTCGCCGCACCGTCCTCGAGACCAGGGCATCGCGCTCGCGGCCGGAGATGGGCCTCGTGCTCTTCCGCTTCGAGCTGCTGAATCAGCGCGACGAACCGGTGATGCAGCAGACCAACTGGATCATGTTCGGCCGCAAGGGCTCAGGCGTCGCCCCGCAGCCGGCCGGGAACTGGCTCGCCCACACGCCGCGCTACGAACGCCCACTGCATGAGAGCCCGCTCGAAGCCCCCGCCGAGGCGCCGGAGCCCGCCCGCTTCTTCGAGGAGCTGGAGATCGGCCGCCGCTACGAACTCGGCAGCTTCGTGTTTACGGCCGAAGAGATCGTCGGCTTCGCCCGCAGCTTTGACCCGCAGCCCTTCCACATGGATGAGGCGGCGGCAGCAGCCTCCTCCTTCGGCCGGCTTGCGGCTTCGGGCTGGCATACGGCGGCGGTCTGGATGGCGACCATGGTCTCGCATCGCAGGCGCCAGATCGCGGCGACGACGACGGGCAGCCCGGCCAGGCTCGGCCCCTCACCAGGCTTCAAGAACCTGCGCTGGTCGAAGCCGGTCTTCGCCGGCGACCGCATCACCTACTTCTCCGAAGTCGCCGACAAGCGCGAGAGCGCCTCGCGCCCGCAATGGGGCCTGTTCTTCCACCACAACACCGGCATCAACCAGCACGGCGAAGAGGTCTTCTCTTTCGACGGCTGCGTCTTCGTCGAGCGAAAGCCGTAACTGGCGGCACGGCGGATCACGCGCGACGGCGTCGCGTCGCGCGTGATCTCATGTCCGCAGCGCCCTTGCTGAGTGCTGGAACGCCCTTCAGGCCAATTTCAATGCAATGAGACGCGTCTGCCCGTTGGCCGCGAGGACCAGGATCACGGCGGACCGGCGGCCTTCGGCTTTCAGCGCCTCGACCCGCCGAACAAAACTCCCCGGAGAGTCCACCGCTTCGTTTTGCACCTCCGTAATGACAGTCCCGGGCCGGATTCCCTGCGCAGCCGCCTGAGACCCCGGGGCCACCGCCACCACGACGACTCCCCTGAGATCGTTCCGCAGCTCGAGCTCGCTCTGGAGCGCGCGCGTGATACCGGAGACCTGCATGCCCAGGGCCGCCACGGCAGAGGTCGCCGAAGCCGGCGCCTCCCTGCGCGCCAGTGTCGCCGTCAGTTGGGTGCTGCGGCCGTCGCGCACAACGGTCATAGGCACAACCGAGCCGACGGTCGCTTCAGCGACGACACGCTGCAGCTGCGACGGATCTTGTATGTCCTGGCCATTGAAATTGACGATCACGTCGCCTGCCCGCAGTCCCGCAGGAGCGGCCGGACCACGCGGATCGACGCCTGAAAGGAGGACGCCACGAGGAGGCGCCAGCCTCAACGCCTCGGCGATCTCGGGGGTCAGCTCCTGAAGATCAACCCCAAGCCAACCGCGCCGGGTTTCTCCGAACTCGCGCAATTGAGCGATGATCGGTTGGGCCGTGTTGGCAGGAACCGCGAAATTCAGGCCGACGCTGCCGCCCGACGGCGTAAGGCCCAGCGTGTTGATGCCGATCACGTCGCCGGCCATGTTGAATAGCGGTCCGCCGGAATTGCCTCGGTTGATCGACGCATCCGTCTGAATGAAATTGTCGAAGGGTCCCGTCCTGATATCGCGGTTCTTGGCAGACACGATTCCGGCGGTGACGGTGCCACCGAGCCCTGACGGATTGCCGATCGCCATCACCGGCTGCCCCACGCGGATCTGGTCGGAATTCGCGAACTTCACCACCGACAGCGGCGTGTTCGCCCGGACGCGCAGGACAGCGACATCGATGTAGCTGTCTTCCCCAACCAGTTCGGCCCGCAGACGCGTCCCATCGCGGAGGATGACGTCGATCTCATCTCCGTTCCGGATCACGTGCTCATTGGTGATGATGATGCCCGAGGCGTCGATCACGAAGCCCGAACCAAGGGACCGCCGCGGGAGCGCCGGATCGGCAGGTTGACCTTGAGCGGCAGAATTCTGAGCGCCTGTGGGGCGTACAGTGGTCGAGATGTTGACGACCGCATCGATGACGCGCGCGGCGAGGTCGGAAAGATCACCCATTTGAGCGGCAGCGGGGAAGGAGGCCGCCAGAAAAACAGCGAAGCCGAGGACGACTATACGTACAGAAATGCACTTCGCGGCACCGCATGCGGCAGAAATAACCGTTGATCCAGAACAGCAAGTATCCATTGTCTGTCACTCCCTGTTTCAAAAACGGCAGCACGACATCGGAAGACTTTTGAAACTTTCCTGTATCTCGTCTTGATTGAATATTCTCAGGATCCATCCAGCGATGTTGCTGAACAAGGGCATTTGAACGATAGCGCATTCTCTCGGGGACCGCGACCCATCGACGTGCCAGACCAGCCCCGCGCGAATGGCATCGAGCGGCGCGATCGCATGGCCGCTTCCTTAGCCGGCGCGCTCTTGAGGAGATGCTGCCCGGATGGCCCAATGCGACGTTTTCCCGGCCAGGGCGTTGCATTGCTCGCTGACCGGGGCGATCCATCGCTGGGACGAAGGGCACAAGGGCGGGAACAGCCACGCCCCCCGAGCCCGAAGCCGATCTGCTGCGCCCGGATGACCTGCCCTTCTCCGGTCCGCCAGGAAACCTGGGCAAGCTCAGGAAGAGCTAGAATGTCGTCATTCTCAGGCAAGCTCGAGAATGATGATGCGTCCCATCAATGCTTCGTCTTGTGCTCGGGTTTCCCCTTGCGCTTCGTCGAAGCCATCTTCTCGAGCTCGGTCTCGCTCATCGATTTTTCCATCGACTTCGAAGCGCCTTTGAGCTCGCTTTTCTTCATGTCGCCGCGCTTGGCAGCGAGCGCCGCACCGGCTGCCTTCTGCTGGGCTGCTGATTTCGCAGGCATATCGTCCTCCTTCCTTACTTCGATGAACGGGTGACGGCCTCGATCTTGTTGCCGTCGGGATCGAAGACGAAGGCGCCGTAGTAATTGGCGTCGTATTCAGGGCGCAGGCCGGGCGGCCCCGCATCGATGCCGCCATTGGCGAGGGCTGTGCGATAGAAGCTATCGACCATCTCGCGCCGGCCGGCGGCGAAGGCGATATGCATGCCGTTGCCGCTGGTCGCGCGCTTGCCGTCATGCGGCGTCTCGATGCTGAACAGGATGCTGCTCACGCCGTAATCGGCAGAGCCCGCGCCGCTGGCCAGCAGCCGCAGGCCGAGCCCGCCGAGGACGGGATCGTAGAAGGCCCGCGCCCTGGCGATATCGTTGGTGCCGACGGAGATATGGTCGATCATTCCGCCTCCTCCCGCCCCCCGGCGAGCACGTCGCCATATTCGGGATGCTGGCTCGCCCAATCGTCGAGGAAGGAACAGGCCGGCACGATGCGCTCGCCCTGGGCACGCGCATGCTCGAACAGCGCGAGCGCCAGGCTTGATCCAAGGCCCCGGCCGCGGGAGGCGCGTGGCACCTCCGTATGCGAGATCACCAGATAGCCGTCGACGCGCCGGTAGATGGCGAAGGCCTCGCCACCCGGCACTGCCATAACGAACCGGCTATGCGCGGCGTCGTCGCGAAGCTGAGGGGCAGAGTTCGGGGCAGTATCGGTCGGCATAGGCGGCTCCGTGACTTCGCTCGGCGACAGGCCGGCCGCGTCCGGCGCACGGTCATGCCCCGTGAACACCTGGGCCGACCGCTAGTTCCATTCGCCATCCGCCGCCGGCGAGCCTAAGGGGCCCAGTAGGCAGGCTCGAGGCTGGCGGCCATGTCGACCATCGCTATGTCACGGAGCACCAGCGCTCGGAGCGCTGGAAAATGGGGCAGCCACCGCTCCCGGAGGAACGGCGGCGGGCGCCTGTAGTGCTAGCTCCGACAACGTCATGTCGGCACCGTCGATGCGCTGGCGGGGCAATTGCTCAAGCTGGACAGGCCTGACCCGGCCGCCGGCGGCATGCGCCGCCACCTCGACTTGGCTCTCGTCGCCGGAATCGAGAACGACACCGTCAGATTGCTGGCGCCGGCCGCCGAGGCGAAGGAGCGCTGGTCGAACGAAAGCGACTAGGGACCGTACTGCAATCCCTCCATCACGCCGGCGGCATTGCTGAGCCGTCAGCGGCCGGCATAGTGCATCGGAACCGCATCGAGCGGGCCGAGGGGGACAAGGTCGTGCCGACAAAAGGCATCTTCACCACGCGCCAGATGGAAGACATCGCACGCAAGCGCCTGCCGCGCGCTGTTTTCGATTTCGTCGAGGGCGGCGCAGGAGCCGAGCTCGCGATCGCGCGCAATCGCCGCCGCTTCGAGGAGATCGCCCTGCTGCCCCAGGCCCTGCGTGACTGCGCGGCGGCAAGCACGGAGGTGACGATCTTCGGCCGCCGCTACGCAGCGCCTTTCGCCGTGGCGCCCATGGGCTTCGCCGATCTGGTTCGCCCGGGCACCGACCGTGCGCTCGCACGCGCGGCGAAAGAAAAGAACATCCCTTACGTCCTATCGACGGCGGCAACGACCGCGATCGAGCCTATCAATGCGATCGCACAGGACAATCTCTGGTTCCAGCTCTACCCCGGCTCTGACGAGGCCATGGCCGCGCGCCTGATGGAAAGGGCGCTGAATGTCGGCGTCACCACGCTTCTGGCCACGGTCGACATCCCCGTCCCGGCGAAGCGCGTCCGGGATCGCATGAACGGCCTCGCCATCCCCTTGCGGCCCTCGCTGCGCACCGTCCTCGACGTTGCCCGCCACCCGGCCTGGCTGATGCGGGCCGCTCTCGGCGAGCGGCTCGGCATGGCGAACTTCATGGACAGCAAGGGCGGCATGAGCGGTCTGGCCCATGCTGAATTCGTCTCCCGTCAGCTCTCCTGCCCAGCCCTCGATTGGCGCCGCATCGAGGCCATCCGCAAGGCCTGGCCGCATAACCTCGTCATCAAGGGCATTCTCAATCCGAGAGATGCGCTGACGGCCTCAAAGCTCGGCGCGGACGGCATCGTCGTCTCCAACCATGGCGGCCGACAGCTCGATGCAGCGCCGGCCTCGATCGAGGTCTTTCCCGCAATCCGCGACGCCTGCGGCGACGCGCTGACGCTGATCCTGGACAGTGGCGTGCGCAATGGCGACGACATCGCCAAGAGCCTGGCTTCGGGCGCCGATTTCGTCCTGCTCGGGCGGGCCTTCCTCTATGCAGTCGGCTCGATGGGACTGGAGCGTGGCCCGGCAACCATCATCGACATGCTGCGCGAGGAGCTGTTGAACACGCTCATCCATCTCGGCTGCACGACGCCCGGCGAATTGAACCGCGAGTTTCTTTGGCCACCGGCCGCGGGCCGCTAAGCTTCCGCGCTGAAGAGAAGTTGGGATTGGACGGATGAAGATCGCTGTCATGGGCGCCGGCGCAGTCGGCTGTTACTACGGCGCCATGCTGGCGCGGGCTGGCCACGCGGTCACGCTGATCGCGCGGCCACTGCACGTGGAGGCGATCCGCAAGCATGGACTCCTGCTCGAGGCCCGGGGCGCCACCGAGGCCGTGCAGCTTTCGGCAACCACCGAGCCCTCGGGCGTGGCCGGCGCCGATCTCGTGCTGTTCTGCGTCAAGTCCGACGACACCGCAGCGGCCGGCGACGCCATGGCGCCGCATCTCCCGGCTGATGCCGCCATCCTCAGCCTGCAGAACGGCGTCGACAACGCCGAGCGCCTGCAGGACGTCCTCAAGCGGCCGGTCATTCCCACCGCCGTCTATGTCGCGGTCGAGATGCCGGCGCCCGGCCATGTTCGGCATCACGGCCGGGGAGAACTCGTCATCGGCTCGGATCCCGCCAGCCCGCAGATCGCCGCGACCCTCACCCAGGCCGGCATCGGCACCGAAATCTCCGATAACGTCATCGGGGATCTCTGGGGCAAGCTGATCGTGAACTGCTGCTACAACGCGCTCTCCGCCATCCCGCAACTCCCTTACGCACGGATGCGGGCCGTCCCCGGGGTCGAGGCCGTGATGACGGACCTAGTCGCCGAGTGCGTCGCTGTGGCAAAGGGCTGCGGCGTCAGCCCCGACGAGAGCATTCTTGGAAAGGTTCTCAGCCTCGCCTCGGCGATGCCGAACCAGTTCTCCTCGACGGCGCAGGATCTTGCCAAGGGCAAGCGCACCGAGATCGGGCATCTCAACGGCTATGTCGTGCGGATGGGCGAGAAGCTCGGCATCGCGACGCCGGCCAACCGGCTGCTGATGGTCGTCGTCAAGCTGATGGAAGAAGCCAACCGGAACTGAGCCGGCCTTGCGTTCCAAGCAGAGCGGTGATGCCCCAGCCATCGGACGATCTGCGCCGGCGGCGTGCCATCCTTGCCCACCCGAGGCTCGCTTCGGCGAACCATAATAACGAGGCAGGAAACGTCTTCATGAAGCGCAGATCATTTCTGAAGGGCGCCGGCGTCGGCGCCACGGCGGCCATCGCCTCGCCTGCGATTGCGCAGAGCATGCCGTCCATTTCCTGGCGGATGGCGTCCAGCTATCCGAAATCGCTCGACACGCTGTTTGGTGCCTGCACCTATCTGTCGGAAGCCGTCTCGGCCGTCACCGACGGCAAGTTCAAGATCCAGGTCTTCGCCACGGGCGAGATCGTGCCCGCTCTCCAGGTTGCCGATGCGGTCACGAGCGGCACCGTCGAGATGGGCCATTCCGGCTCCTATTTCTACACCGGCAAGGACACCGCCTTCGCTTTCGGTACCGTGATCCCGTGGGGGC
This sequence comes from Hyphomicrobiales bacterium, assembly GCA_900473415.1. Taxonomy (GTDB): domain Bacteria; phylum Pseudomonadota; class Alphaproteobacteria; order Rhizobiales; family Beijerinckiaceae; genus Allobosea. Next base: position 156,339 of record UCLR01000007.1, on the reverse strand, counting down.
CGAACAGCCGGCAGATGCAGGCCTGGCTCTTCCATGGCGGCGGCCTCGAACTGCTCAACGAGTTTTACGCCAAGTTCAACATCTACAACCTGCCGGCCGGCAACACGGGCGCACAGATGGGTGGCTGGTTCCGCAAGGAACTGAAGTCGGCGGCCGATCTGCAGGGCCTCAAGATGCGCATCGGCGGGCTCGGCGGCAACGTGCTGCAGAAGATGGGCGTGATCCCGCAGCAGCTCGGCGCGGGCGACATCTATCCGGCGCTGGAGCGTGGCGTGCTAGACGCGGTCGAGTTCGTCGGCCCTTATGACGACGAGAAGCTCGGCTTCGCCAAGGTCGCGCCCTATTACTACTACCCCGGCTTCTGGGACGGCTGCGCTGAGCTCTCTTTCTTCATCAACCTGGAGAAGTGGAACGGCCTGCCGCCGGTTTACCAGAAGGTGCTGAAGAACTGCGCCATGGCCGCCGGCCACGACATGCAGGCGAAGTACGACGCGCTCAACCCGCCAGCCCTGAAGCGTCTGATCGCCGGCGGCGCACAGCTACGCCCCTTACCGAACGACATCCTCAGGGCGAGCTACAAGCACACCAAGGATCTCTATGCCGAGATGTCGGCCGCCAACCCGAACTTCAAGAAGATCTACGACCACCTCTGGGCGTTCCAGCAGGACAGCACGCGCTACTGGTCGATCTCGGATCTGTCCTTCGACCTGATGTCGGCCTCGGCGCTGCAGCAGCGCTGGCAGGACGGCTGAGCGACGACCCGGCCCTCCGCGAAGGCGGAGGGCCGATCCTCAGCCGACCTTTCCGTAGCCGGCAAACTTCACACCGACGCGTTCCATCTCGACCTCATCGAGGATGACGGGCTGAAGCCCTGCGGCGAGGATGTCGAGATACTGCCCTGCGAGGTTCTCGACCTCCGCAACGATGGTGTGAGCGCCGGCCAGGGACCCACCCAGCGCGATGACGCCGTGATTGGCGAGCAGCACTGCCTTGCGCCCTTCCAGTCCCTTCACCGCATTGGCCGCGAGCTCGGGCGTGCCGAAGGTCGCATACTCTGCACAGCGCACATCCGCCCCACCGCAGAGCGCGATCATGTAGTGGAAGGCCGGGATGCCGCGCCGCGTCGAGGACAACGCGGTGGCACGGGGCGAATGCGTATGGACGATCGCCTGCGCGTCCGGTCGGGCCTTGTAGATCTCGATATGGAAAGGCCATTCCGAGGAGGGCTTGCGCTTGCCGTTCAGCACGGTGCCATCGAGCGCCAGATGGATCAGGTCTTCCGGCTTCGTCTGGGCATAGGGCAGGCCGGACGGCGTGATCAGCACCCCCTCGCCGAACCGGGCCGAGACATTGCCGGATTTCGACGGGCAGAAGCCCGCCCGGTCGATCGCCTGCGCGACCGCGACGATCTCCTGCCGCAGTTCCGCTTCGCTCATGATGCCGCCTTGTTCGCCAGATCCGGAAAGAGTCGCGCCAGCCCTTCGGCGGAAGCCGCCGACACGCCGCGCTCGGTGATGAGACCGGTGACGAGCCGGGCCGGCGTCACGTCGAAGGCAGGGTTGGCCGCGTTGCTGCCGGGCGCCACGGCCCGGATCGACCTGACCTCGCCATCCTCGGCAAGGCCGGAAAGATGCGTGACCTCGCGCGCCGCGCGCTCCTCGATCGGGATCTCGGCGACGCCGTCACTGACGCCCCAATCGATCGTCGGCGAAGGCAGCGCGACATAGAAGGGCACGCCGTTGTCATGCGCGGCGAGCGCCTTGAGATAGGTGCCGATCTTGTTGGCGACGTCGCCCCGGGCCGTGGTCCGATCCGTGCCAACGATGACCATGTCGACCTGCCCGTGCTGCATCAGATGGCCGCCGGCGTTGTCGACGATCACCGTATGCGGCACGCCATGGGCACCGAGTTCATAGGCGGTCAGCGCCGCGCCCTGGTTGCGCGGGCGGGTCTCGTCCACCCAGACATGGACCGGAATGCCGGCATCATGCGCCAGATAGATCGGCGCCAGCGCCGTGCCCCAATCGACCGTCGCGATCCAGCCGGCATTGCAATGGGTGAGGATGTTGATGGGCTGTCCGGCGGGCTTCCGCGCCACGATCTCGCGGATCAGCGGCAGGCCGTGCTCGCCAATGGCGCGGCAGAGGGCGACGTCCTCGTCGCAGATTGTGGCGGCTTCGGCGTAGGCGGCGGCCATGCGCGCCTCGGCCGGCAAGCTCGAGAGCACGCGCCGCATCCGCGCCAGCGCCCAATGCAGGTTGACCGCGGTCGGGCGCGTCGCGCCGAGCAGCGCCAGAGCGGCCGCAAGAGCTTCATCCGAGGCGTCGACACGCATGGCCAGGGCGACGCCATAGGCGGCCGTTGCGCCGATCAGCGGAGCCCCGCGCACCACCATGCTGCGGATCGCATCCGCCGCCTGCTCGGCCGTGCCCAGCGACACCGTCTCGAAGCGGAAGGGCAGCCGGGTCTGGTCGATGACCACGACGCGCCAGCCATCCTGCGCCAGCCAGATCGTCCGGTAGTGCTGGCCGTTGATCTTCATGGCTTCCCTCAGTGGCCTGCGAAGGAGACCAGCGTCCGCACCGGCACGCCGAGCCTGCGGATGCGGTCCGCCCCGCCGAGATCGGGCAGGTCGACGATAAAGCAAGCGGCGACGACCTCCGCGCCGAGACGGCTCAGCAGATTGACTGCAGCTTCGGCCGTACCGCCGGTCGCCACAAGATCATCGACCAGCAAGACGCGCTCGCCGCGCTGCACGGCGTCGCGATGGATCTCGATCTCGTCCGTGCCGTATTCGAGCGCATAGGTCGCACGCAGCGTCTCGCGCGGCAGCTTACCCTTCTTGCGTACCGGGATGAAGCCGGCCGAGAGCTGATGCGCCACGGCTCCGCCGAGGATGAAGCCGCGCGCCTCGATGCCGGCGATCTGCGCGATCTTCAGGCCGGCGAAGGGCTGCACCAGTTCGTCTACCGCGCGCCGGAAGGCCCGCGCATCGCCGAGCAGCGTGGTGATGTCGCGGAAGACGATGCCGGGCTTGGGATAGTCCGGGATCGCGCGGATGCTGTCGGCCAGGTTCATGGATATCGTCTCGGGCGGCGTCACAGGCGGACTGACGGACGCCTTGGTCGGACTCCGCGCCGCCTTCGTCAAGGTCTCGGTCATGATGGGGACGGAGCCTAGCCCTTGAGTACGCGCCCGGCCACGGCATCGAGCTTGGCCAGCAACGCCGGATCGCGCACGTCCGGATGGGTGATGATGGCGGTGTCGAGGGCGTTGTGGGAACCTGCCGGGCAAGGCTCCCGCTCGGCCGGGAAATCCGCCGCCAGCCGCGCGACCAGCCGCTTCGCCTTGTCCGCGTTCTCGTGCAACACCTTCACCACCGCCGCGACGTCAACCGGCCCGTGCTCCTCGTGCCAGCAGTCGTAGTCCGTGACCATCGCCACCGTGGCATAGGTGATCTCGGCCTCGCGGGCGAGCTTGGCCTCAGGCATCGCAGTCATGCCGATCAGATCATAGCCGAGGCCCTTATAGGTCAGCGATTCCGCCAGAGTCGAAAATTGCGGGCCTTCCATAGTGACCAGCGTGCCGCCGCGCACGAAGGGCAGCTCCTCGGCTTCCGCCGCGGCGGCGATCCGCGCCTGCAGAGCCGGACCGACCGGATGGCCGAAACCGACATGGGCGACGCAGCCTCTGCCGAAGAAGGAATTCTCGCGCCGGCTCGTGCGGTCCACGAACTGATCGACCAGGACGAAAAGCCCCGGATAGAGCTCGGCCTTGTAGGAGCCGCAGGCCGAGAGCGAAACGAGATCGGTCACGCCCGCCCGCTTCAGCACATCGATATTGGCCCGGTAGTTGATCTCCGACGGCGGGATCGCATGGCCGCGGCCATGGCGCGGCAGGAAAACGATCTTCGTCCCACCCACGCGGCCAATCCGAAGCGTATCAGACGGTTCGCCCCAAGGGCTTTCGATGCGCTCCTCGCGTAGATCCGTGACGCCCGGCAGATCGTAGATGCCCGATCCGCCGATGATTCCGAGAACGGCTTCGCTCATATTTGTTTCCCCGTTGCGGCCGCGGAGGGGACCACCTTTCGATGACGCTCGCAACACGCCGCGGCTCGCGCCGTCCTCTCCACGGCAGACATGAGAAAGGCCCCGTCTCCGGGGCCTTTCGCAATCGTCTCACTCTGCTTTCGATGCCGGCGTCAGTGCGCGGGCGAACCGTCCGGCATGCGCGACCACACCTTCTTCTTGGTGTAGTAGAGCAGCCCCGCGAAGAACACGAGGAAGATCATCACCTGCATGCCCATGCGCTTGCGCTCTTCCAGATGCGGCTCAGCCATCCACACCATGAAGGCGGCCACGTCGCGGGCATACTGGTCGACCGTCTCCGGCACCGGCGACTTGCCGTCCGGCCCCTTGGGATACTCGACCTGGCCGTCCGAGAGCGGCTTCGGCATCGCGAGGAGATGGCCGGGCATATACCGGTTGTAGTTCTGGCCCGGCAGGAGGGTGACGCCGGCCGGCGGCTCCTCATAGCCCACCATCAGGGCATGGATGTAGTCCGGTCCCTGCTCTTGGTACTGGGTGAAGATGTCGAAGATGAAGCGCGGGAAGCCACGGACATAGGTGCGCGCCTTGGCCAGCACCGAGAAGTCCGGCGGATAGGCGCCGCCCTGGGCCGCGCGCGCCGCCTGCTCGTTCGGGAACGGCGACGGGAAACGGTCGGCCGGCCGGCCGGGACGCTGGAACATCTCGCCCTGGTCGTTGGGACCGTCCGTGATCTGATAGGTCGCGGCGAGCGCGGCGACCTGGCCGGGCGTGAACTCCGGCCCGCCCGGCTGGGACAGGTTGCGGAAGGCGACCAGGCTTGCGCCATGGCAGGCCGCGCAGACTTCCTTGAAGACCTTGAAGCCACGCTGGAGCTGGGCCCGGTCGAACTTGCCGAACGGCCCGGAGAAGGACCAGGTCAGCGCCGGCGGCTCATTGCCGCCATGCCCCTCGGCCGCCTGGGCGGCCGGCTGCATGAGCGCCAGCGAGAGGCCGGCGGCGAGCCCCGTCAGGGCGAGACGAAACGATGTTCTGTTCATGGTTCCGTCAGCCCTTGACGTTCGGTTCGGCAGCGGTGGCGGTCGCGATGCGCGCCGCCGAGCCGCCATGGGCGGAAGCGAGCACGGCATCGGCGATCGAGGTCGGCAGAGCCTTCGGGCGCTCGAAGAGGCCGACGACGAACAGCGCCACGAAGTAGCCGAAATACAGCGCGGTGAAGATCTGCGAGGCGATGACGTAGCCCCCCTCTGCCGGCATGGCGCCGAGATAGCCAAGCGCAATGCAGACCACGAAGAAGGCCCAGAAGAGCTGGCGGGCGATCGGCCGGTAGGTCATCGACTTGACCTTGGAGGTGTCGATCCAGGGCAGGAAGGCCAGCACGACGATGGCCGAGCCCATGGCGATGACGCCGCCGAGCTTGTCCGGGATGGCGCGCAGGATCGCGTAGAACGGCAGGAAGTACCATTCAGGCACGATGTGCGCCGGCGTCGCGGCCGGGTTCGCCATGATGTAGTTGTCGGCGTGGCCCATGAAGTTCGGCTGATAGAACACGAACCAGCCGAACACGACCATGAACACGACCATGCCAAACAGGTCCTTGATGGTCGCATAGGGCGTGAAGGGCACGGTATCCTTTTGGACGTTCTTCACCTCGACGCCAGTCGGGTTGTTCTGCCCGACGACGTGCAGAGCCCAGATGTGCAGCACGACCACGCCGAAGATCATGAACGGCAGCAGGTAGTGCAGCGAGAAGAAGCGGTTCAGCGTCGGATTGTCGACCGAGTAGCCGCCCCACAGGAACGTCACGATCGTCTCGCCGATCACCGGCAGAGCGGAGAACAGGTTGGTGATGACGGTCGCGCCCCAGAAGGACATCTGGCCCCAGGGCAGCACGTAGCCCATGAAGGCGGTGGCCATCATCAGCAGGAAGATCACCACGCCGAGAATCCAGAGCACCTCGCGCGGCGCCTTGTATGAACCGTAGTAGAGCCCGCGGAAGATGTGCACGTAGACGGCGATGAAGAACATCGAGGCGCCGTTCGAATGCAGGTAGCGCAGCAGCCAGCCATAGTTCACGTCGCGCATGATGTGCTCGACGGAGTTGAAGGCCATGGTCGCATGCGGGGTGTAGTGCATCACCAGAATGATGCCGGTGACGATCTGCGCCACCAGCATGAACGCCAGGATGCCGCCGAAGGTCCAGAGATAGTTCAGGTTCCGCGGAACCGGATAGGAGACCGCCGAATCATGCGTGAGCCGGATGATCGGGAGGCGCGCGTCGAGCCAGCGTTCGATGCCGGTCTTCGGGACGTAGGAACTGTGACCACTCATGAAGAATGCCTCAAGGCTGTCTCATCTTGGCGGGAAAGCATCGAGCGCATCGCTCAGCCGATCTTGATCTTCGTATCGCCGTTGAAGGCATAGGGCGGCACCGGCAGGTTGAGCGGCGCCGGGCCCTTGCGGATGCGGCCGGAGGAATCGTAGTGCGAACCGTGGCAGGGGCAGAACCAGCCGTCGAAGTCGCCCTTCGGGTCGCCGGGAGCGTTGCCGAGCGGCACGCAGCCGAGATGGGTGCAGTTGCCGTAGATGATCAGGAACTGCTCGTGACCGGCCTTGGTGCGCTGCTCGTCCGTCTGCGGATCGCGCAGCGTGGCGACGTCGACCGCCTTGGCCTCCTCGATCTCCTTCTTGGTGCGGTGACGCACGAAGATCAGCTTGCCGCGCCAGAACAGCTTGATCGCCTGGCCTTCGGCGACGGGCGCGAGGTCCACATCGATCGGGGCGCCGGCCGCGACGGTCTGCGCGTCGGGGGCAAGCTGGCTGACGAGAGGGATGACCGCAGCCCCGATGGCGACGGCGCCGGCAGCGCCGGTTGCGAGCATCAGGAAGTCGCGGCGGGTTGTTCCGGTCGATGTATCGGTCGCGTGCGCCACGATCCTGCCTCTTCGTCTCGCGAGCTAGAACAGCTCGAATTTGTCGCCTTGTCGCCCTGATACGGGCGCGCCGCGCCGACCGCAATGCGGCGCCGCGTCGCTCGGCTCTTTGGCATGCAGATTGGAGGAAGTCTACTGTCTGAAGCGTCGTCGCCATGCATGGCGCACAGTCCCCTGGCGAAGACTTCAGACGGCGATCTTTTCCGGATCGGAGGCGGCGAGGAAGCCACCCGACTGGCGCGCCCAGAGCCGGGCATAGAGTCCGCCGCGCGCGATCAGCTGCTCATGATTGCCCATGTCGACGATCCGGCCCTTGTCCAGCACGATCAGCCGGTCGAGCGCCGCGATGGTCGAGAGCCGGTGCGCGATGGCGATCACCGTCTTGCCCTGCATCAGCGCCGCGAGCTGCTGCTGGATCGCTGCTTCCACCTCCGAGTCGAGCGCGGAGGTCGCCTCGTCGAGAATCAGGATCGGTGCGTCCTTAAGCAGCACGCGCGCGATGGCGATGCGTTGACGCTGGCCGCCAGAGAGCTTCACGCCGCGCTCGCCAACCCGCGAGTCGAAGCCGCGGCGCCCGTCCTGGTCGCCGAGGCCGAGGATGAAGTCATGCGCCTCCGCCTGCCGCGCGGCAGCGGTGATCTCGGCCTCGCTCGCATCGATGCGGCCATAGGCGATGTTGTCGCCGATCGAGCGGTGCAGCAGCGAATTGTCCTGCGTCACCATCCCGATCTGGGCGCGCAGCGAGTCCTGCGTGACATGGGCGATGTCCTGCCCGTCGATCAGGATGCGCCCGCCATCGAGCGGGTAGAGCCTGAGCAGCAGGTTCACGAGCGTCGACTTGCCCGCACCCGACGGCCCGACGAGACCGACCCGCTCGCCCGGCTTTATCGAGAGGTCGAGCCCCTCGAACAGCCCGCCGGCCTTGCCGTAGTTGAAGCGGATCTTCTCGAAATCGATCGCACCCTTGCCCACCACGAGCGGCGCGGCATCGGGCGCATCCGGCAGGTCGTGCGGCTTGGCGATGGTCTCCATGCTCTCCTGCACGGAGCCGAGATTCTCGAAGATGCCGCGCACGAGATGGATCAGCCAGCCCGACATCTGCACGAGCCGCAGCACCAGGGCGATCGCGGCCGCGACCGCGCCTGACGTCATCTCGCCCGTGCTCCAGAGCCACAGCGCCAGCCAGGCCGTGGAAACGACGAGCACGCTGTTCATCGTCTGCAGGATGACGCTGACGCCGGTGATCAGCCGCGAGAGATTGAGAAAGGAGGCGTTCCAGAGCGCCAGCGAGTCGCGCACAGCCGAGCGCTCGGCATCGGAGCGGGCGAAGAGCTTCACCGTCAGGATATTGGTGTAGGAGTCGACGATGCGCCCCGTCGTGCTGGAGCGGCCGAGCGAATTCGCTTCCGAGCGCTTCTGGGCACGCGGCACGAAATAAATCATCAGCGCGACATAGGCCGCGAGCCAGAGCAGGACCGGCAGGGCGAGCCACAAGCTCGTTTTCCCGAAGAAGCCGATCGCCACCGAGGCGAAGACCAGCGCGTACCAGAGGTCGTCGATGACCTCGATCGTCGCGCCGCGGATCGACTGCCCGGCCTGGATCACGCGCGAGGAGAGCCGGCCGGCGAAATCATTCTGGAAATAGCCGAGCGCGTGGCCGAGCGTATAGACATGGTTCCGCCAGCGGATCTGGTTGGTGATCTGCGGCACCACGACCTGGTCGACGATGGCGTGGTTGGCGAAATAGATCAGCGGCCTGACCACCAGCACGAGGACGGCGGCGGCGCCGAGCAGCATGCCGTGGTCGCGGAAGATCGTCTCGGGCGACTGCGTCGCCAGCAGGTCGACGAACCAGCCGACCATCAGGTACATCGCCGCCTCGATGCCGCTGAAGCCGAGGCCGGTGATCATGATCGCCGCCATCCACAGCTTCGCGCCCTTGATGTGGTGCCACATGAAGGGCCAGACGCCACGCGGCGGCGTCTCCCGCTCGTCGAAGGGAGCGAAAACGTCGATGCGGCTTTCGAGCCAGCGGAAGAGCGGAGCGAACATGCGTCTGCCCTCCTCTGGCATGACGGCGGAATCGAGGCAGGATATGGTCGTCGCCGAAGCGAAACGCCAGCCTGCTTGACGCATATCCGAGCGTCGCCGCATGACAGCAGCCATGTTGCGCCTCGCCCTCTTCCAGCCGGACATCCCCCAGAACGCCGGCACGACGATCCGCATGGCGGCCTGCCTCGGCATCGCGGTGGACATTGTCGAGCCCGCCGCCTTCGACGTGTCGGACAGGCATTTCCGCCGCTCCGGCATGGATTATCTGGAACGCGCCGCCGTCACGCGCCACGATTCCTTCGCTGCATTCGAGAACTGGAGGCGCGAGAACGGCCACCGGCTGGTGCTGGCCGAAACGGACGGCGTGACGCCGCTGCCGGACTTCGCCTTCCGCCCCGGCGACATCGTGCTGGTCGGGCGGGAATCCGCCGGCGTCACGCCGGAGGTCTGGACGGCGGCCGATGCCAGCCTGCATATCCCGATGCGTCCCGGCTTGCGTTCGCTCAATGTCGCGCTCGCGGCCGCGATGGTAATGGGCGAAGCCCTACGACAGACAGGCGGCTTTCCGCGCCGCGATGGACCTGAATCATGAGCAACCCGAAGCCCGCCCAAGCCCTCGCCACTGATCCGGCCCTCGTCGAGGCGCTGAAGCCGCGCGCCGCCGCCTGGTTCGAGAGCCTGCGCGACCGCATCTGCGCAGCCTTCGAGGCGGTCGAGGATGAGGCGACCGGCCCCTTCCCACCCGAGGCGGACGCGCCGGGCCGCTTCGTGCGCACGCCCTGGCAGCGCACCAACCATGACGGCGCGGCCGGTGGCGGCGGCGTCATGTCGATCATGAAGGGCCGCATCTTCGAGAAGGTCGGCGTGCATGTCTCGACCGTGCACGGCACGTTCTCGCCGGAATTCGCCGGGCAGATCCCGGGCTCGGCCGAAGACCCGCGCTTCCATGCCACGGGCATTTCGCTGATCGCCCATCCCTGGAACCCGCATGCGCCGACCGTGCACATGAACACGCGCTTCGTCGTGACAACGAGGCCCTGGTTCGGCGGCGGCGCGGACCTGACGCCGGTGCTCAACGCCCGCCGAAACCAGGAGGATGCGGATTCCCGCGACTTCCACGCGGCGATGCGCGCGCCCTGCAAGCGCTTCCCGAACGTGGCCGATTACGAGCGCTTCAAGTGCTGGTGCGACGAGTACTTCTTCCTCAAGCACCGCAACGAGCCGCGCGGCATCGGCGGCATTTTCTACGACTATGTCTGGACCGGCGACGCGGAGGCCGATCTCGCCTTCACCAAGGCGGTGGGCGAAGCCTTCCTCGCAATCTATCCGGATATCCTGCGCCGGAATATCGGCAAGCCCTGGAATGAGGCCGAGCGTCAGGAGCAGCAGGTCCGGCGCGGCCGCTATGTCGAGTTCAACCTGCTCTATGACCGGGGCACGATCTTCGGGTTGAAGACGGGCGGCAACGTCGACTCGATCCTGTCCTCGATGCCGCCGACGGTGCGCTGGCCATAAGGCCTCAGGCCATCACCGCGCTGACGAGCGCCATCTGCTTGTCCAGCCCGGCCGGGCAGCCCGCCTCGATCCACGCGTGACGGGCCGTCTCCAGCACCTGCCCGACGCGCGGGCCGGGCGGAGTACCGAGCCCGACCACGTCCTTGCCGGTGGGCAGGAAAGCCGGCGTCCGGCCCAGATCCCCGATGAGCTGCTGCGCTGCACGTCCCACGCCGCTCTCCGCGGAGGCATTCAGCAGCACGAGCGCAGCAGCAGCGGTATCGCTTCCGACCACCTGAGCGAGATGGCGCAACGCGGCGATCGAAGGCAGCCCGCCCCGCCCACCGAGCTTTTCCAGCGCCATCGCGATCCGCTCGATCCGGTCGAATTCCTCGTTCGAGAGCCTGAGCCGCTCGCGCAAATTGAGCGCATCCTCGCGGACCGTGACCGCGAGCGCGGCGAGCCGGAAGGCCGGATGCACGTCCTCGCCGCGCTCCCGCGCCACCGCCGCGAAACGCGAGAGATAGGGCACGCCGCCGATCACCGGCATCAGCAGTCCCGCCCCCATCATTGCGTCCAGAGTGGCCGCCGCTCTGGGCGCGACGAGGAGCTTCATGGTCTCGGCCCGGACGCGTTCGCGCGAAAGCCCTGCCAGCCCCGCCCGGCCGGCGATGCAGGCCTGCAGCCCCTCGGCATCGGGCGCGCCGACGCCATACTGCGCATGGAAGCGGAAGAAGCGCAGGATGCGCAGATAGTCCTCGCGGATGCGCTCCTGCGCCTCGCCGATGAAGCGCACGCGCCGCCGGCCGAGATCGGCAAGCCCATCGGCATAATCATGGATCCTGCCGTCCCGGCTCAGGCCCAGCGCATTTATGGTGAAGTCGCGCCGCAGCGCATCGGCCACGAAATCGCGCCCGAACACCACCTTGGCGCGACGCCCGTCCGTCTCGACGTCGCGCCGGAGCGTCGTCACCTCGAAGCTGTGGCCCTTCGAAACCAGCGTCACCGTGCCGTGCTCGATACCGGTCGGCACCGCCTTGAAACCCGCCGCCTTGCCGCGCCGGATCGTCTCGGCCGGCAGGGCCGTGGTGGCGAGGTCAACGTCATTGCGCGACGCCCCCAACAGCAGGTTGCGCACGGCGCCGCCGACGATGCGGGTTTCCTCACCATCTCCGTTCAGCGCATCGAGCAGCCGCGCCACAACCGGCTCGGCCAGGAAGACGGCGATCGCGGCCTCTGTCGCGGCGTCTGAGCGAACCGCGTTCATTTGAAGCGGCCGGGCACCAGCACGCCGTTTTCCATATGCGGCGGCTCGTAGGCGCCCTGACTGCGTGGCGCGGTGAGCCCGCCATAGGCGAGGACGGCGATCGCCAGCAATAGCCCCGACACCGCCAGCCAGAAGGCGTGGCGGCTCCAGTGCTCAACATCGAGGGGATTGCGTCGCTTCACGACGAGATAGGCCGCGAAGAGGCAGAAAGGCAGGACGAAGAGGAGCACCTCCTCGATGATCGCGCGCAGCATCGAGCCTTCCCCTCAGCCGGCGAGCCGCTCGTAGAGAGCACGGATCATGCCGGCGGTCGCACCCCAGATATAGCGGTCCCCGAACGGCATCGCATAGTAGGTGCGGAATTGGCCCTCCCACTCCCGCCCCTCGCGCTTGTGATTGGCGGGATCGAGCAGGAAGGACAGCGGCGCCTCGAAGGCCTCGTCGACCTCGTGATGATTGATCGTGAGAGAAAAGGGCGGCTCGACCAGCGCGACCACCGGAACGATGCGATAGCCGGTGCCGGTGAGATAGGCGTCGAGGAAGCCGAGCGTGCGCACCCGCTCGCGCGGGAGACCGATCTCCTCCTCAGCCTCGCGCAGCGCCGTGACGACGGGCGAGCCATCGACGGCATCGACCCGCCCGCCGGGAAAGGCTACCTGCGCCGAGTGGCTGCGCAGCGCGGCGGCCCGCTGGGTCAGCAGCACCGTCGGCCCCTCCGCACGCGGCACCACGCCGATCAGCACGGCGGCTTGAACGGCGTGCTTCTCGTCCGGAATCGGTACGGGCTGCGGCTGGTTCTCATGGTCGCCGCGCAGGCGGCTGATGACGTTGCCGAAATCGGGCGGCTCGTGCCGCAGGCGCTCGCGCGCCAACGCCGCGAAGGCCTCGGCATCGAGGTTCAGCGCATGACCGTTGATCGTCAAATTCCGATGCCCTCGATCTCGCTGGCAGGGAGCGCTGGGTAGAACTGCCCGGCGGCAGCGATGCCGAACATCGCCCCGCCCGCGCCCTCCCGGACCTCGCCCAACGCGAGCAGATCATAGGTCAGAGCCCGCGTCAGCCGGGCCCAGAGGCCGCGCCGCACATGTACATAGGGCTTGAGACCGTCCTTCGCAGCCCGCTCGAAACGCAACCCATGCTCGGGCCCGACGCCGAGCAGATCGTCGACGCCGGTCCTGAAAGCGATGCTGCGCGCATCCCCCTCCCCGTCCACCTGCATCTCGACCGCCTGGAAGGGCGCATCCTCGACCCGGATGCCGACCTTCTCCACCGGGGTCACGAGAAAGTAATCGTCGCCCTCCCGCTTCAGAACCGAGGAGAACAGCTTGACCAGCGCCGGCCGGCCGATCGGCGTGCCGAGATAGAACCAGGTGCCGTCGGCGGCGATACGCATGTCGAGATCGCCGCAGAACGGGGGGTTCCAGCGCTCGACCGGCGGCAGTCCGCGCGCCTTGCCTGGCGCAAGGGCAGCCGTCAGCCGCTCCATGGCGTTACCTTGTTCCGTCATCGAAAAGCCCGTCCGCATCGACTGCGGCATATTGGTTGCATCGTCTTTCTGCCTTGAACTCCACATAATCGTGAAGCCGAGTTTATGTGCACCGTTCCATTCGATGCTTGAGCCCTCCCAAGGGGCCGTCCACATTGAACGGTGGAAGACGACGACAGGTTCACGCGTCCAGCGGTCCGATATGGCAAACCACGGGACCAGAGTGAAGGAGACCGACATGGCGCCGCAAGCCCGCGCGAGCGAGAGCAATCCCCCGATCGATCTCGACAGCGGCATCGTCGAGGCGGCCGAAGCTGCGCTCGGAGCCATCGGCGCGGCACGCAAGGAGATCGGTCAGGTCATCTTCGGGCAGCAGCAAGTCGTCGATCTTTCGCTCGTCACCCTGCTCGCCGGCGGCCACGGCCTGCTCGTCGGCGTGCCCGGCCTCGCCAAGACCCGCCTCGTCGAGGCGATGGGCACGGTGCTCGGCCTCGCCGCCCGGCGCGTGCAGTTCACGCCGGACCTGATGCCCTCCGACATCCTGGGCTCCGAGGTCCTCGACGAGAGCGCCGACGGCAAGCGCCATTTCCGTTTCATCAAGGGTCCAGTCTTCGCCCAGCTCCTGATGGCTGACGAGATCAACCGCGCCTCGCCCCGCACCCAGTCCGCCCTGCTGCAGGCGATGCAGGAGCACCATGTCACCGTCGCCGGCGAGCGCTACGACTTGCCGGCTCCCTTCCATGTCCTCGCGACCCAGAACCCGATCGAGCAGGAAGGCACCTACCCGCTGCCCGAGGCCCAGCTCGACCGCTTCCTGCTCGAGATCGACGTCGGCTATCCCGACCGCGAGGCCGAGCGTCGCATCCTGCTCGAGACCACCGGCGCGAACGAGCGCAAGCCCGAGCCCGCCATGACCGCGGAGACGCTGATGTCGGTGCAACGGCTGGTGCGCCGCCTGCCGGTCGGCGAGGCGGTCGTCGACGCGATCCTCGACCTCGTCCGCTCCGCCCGTCCCGGCGAGGGCGATGAGGCCATCACCGGCAAGCTCGCCTGGGGCCCCGGCCCGCGCGCGAGCCAGTCGCTGACGCTCGCCGTGCGCGCCCGCGCCCTCGTCGAAGGGCGGCTCGCTCCGTCGGTGGACGATGTCGCGGCGCTCGCCCTGCCCGTCCTGAAGCACCGCATCGCGCTGACCTTCGCCGCGCGCGCCGATGGCGAGACCGTCGAGGACGTGATCGGCAGGCTCGTGGAACGGCTAGGATAAGCCGATGCTGCGCACGCGTGTCCTGGGGCCGAGCGAAAGGCAACCCGCCAAACCGATCCTCACGGAATCGCTCGACCTCGCCGCACGCCTGCCGCGCCTGATCCTCGAAGCCCGCCGCGTCTCCGCCAGCGTCCACGGCATCCATGGCCGGCGCCGCTCCGGCCCGGGCGAGACCTTCTGGCAATATCGCCCGCTGGTCGCCGGCGAGTCGGCCTCCCGCATCGACTGGCGCCGCTCCGCCCGCGACGGCCACCTCTTCGTGCGCGAGCGCGAATGGGAAGCCTCGCATTCGATCTGGCTCTGGATCGACCGCTCGGCCTCGATGGGCTTCGCCTCCTCGCTGGCGCAGGCCTCCAAGATCGACCGCGCGCTGGTCGCCGGCTTTGCGCTTGCCGAAACGATGGTCGAAGGCGGCGAGCGAGTCGGCCATCTCGGCCTGACGCGGGCGATGGCCTCCCGTCGTATCGTCGAAGTGCTGGCCCAGGCTCTCGTTGCCGACACCCGCGGCGGAGAGGCCGATCTTCCGCCGGACGGGCCGCTGCCGCGGCTAGCGGATGCGATTATCATCACCGACGGCCTCACGCCCGGAGCTGCGCTGGCGCATCGCATCGGCACGATGGCGTCGAGCGGCGCGCGCGGCCATGTCCTGCTGATCGCCGACCCGATCGAGGAAACCTTCCCCTTCACCGGCCAGGCCGAGCTCTTCGACCTTGAGGACGGGCTGACGCTGCGCGTCGGCGATGCCGGCTCCTGGGGCGAGGAATATCGCCAGCGCCTCGCCGCCCATCGCGACGCGATCGCCGAAGCCTGCCGCAAGGCGGGCTGGACGCTGACGCTTCACCGCACTGACCGGCCGGCCAGCGAAGCCGTGCTGCGCATCGCCAGCCTTGTCGCCGCTGCGCGCGGCCTGGCTTGAGGGGAACCGCTCATGTTCAGCGCCCTCCCCTTGAGCTTCACCGCCCCGCTCGCATTGGCCGCGCTCGCGCTGTTGCCGGCGCTGTGGCTGATCCTGCGCGTCACCCCGCCGCGGCCCCGCCGTATCGACTTCCCGCCGCTCAAGATCGTCGCGGACCTGATCGCCAAGCGCGAGCTGCCGGCGCACACGCCCTGGTGGCTGCTCGCCATGCGCATGGCCGCAGCCGCGCTCGCCATTCTCGCCGTCGCCGGGCCGATCTGGAACCCGCCGCGCGACGGCGCGCCGATGACCGGCCCCGTGCTGCTGCTGATCGACAACGGCTTCGGCGCCGCCTCCGACTGGCCGGACCGCGTGGCCGTCGCTGAATCCCGCATTGCGGCTGCGACGCGCGAGGGCCGCCCCGTCGCCATCGTCGGCCTGGCCGAAGCACCGATCGCCATCACCCTCACGGAGCCCGGCGCCGCGCTCGACAAGCTGCGGGCCCTCGCGCTCGAGCCGCACGCGCCGGATCGCTCCGCCCATCTGCCCCGCATCGAGGCCTTCCTGCAGGCGACGCCGGCCGCCGAGATCGTCTGGGTCAGCGACGGGCTTGCCGTCTCCGATGACAGCGCCTTCCTCGCCCGCCTGAAGCAGGAGGCCGGCTCGCGACGGCTCGCCCTCCATGCCGGCCCGCCGGGCCAGCTCGCCCTGGCGTCGCCGGAAAACCTGGCCGGCGCGCTGACCGTGAAGGTGCTGCGTCCGACAGCGAGCGCCCCCGCCAGCGGCCAGATCCGCGCCCTCGACCTCAAGGGCCTGCCGCTCGGCGAAGCACCCTTCATTTTCGAGGGCTCGCAGTTGCAGGCGACGGCGCGGCTCACTTTGCCGATCGAGGTGCGCAACGCCGTCTCGCGGCTTGAGATCGCCGGCGAAGGCAGCGCTGGTGCCGTCGCCCTGCTCGACGACCGCGCCAAGCGCCGCCGCGTCGGCCTCGTCTCGGGCGCCACCGCCGACACCGCCCAGCCGCTCCTCTCGCCGAACTACTACCTCTCCCGCGCGCTGCAGCCCTTCGCCGAGGTCCGCGAGCCACGCCAGGGCTCGACCGACCCAGTCGGCGAACTCCTGGCGCAGAACCTCTCGGTGCTCGTGCTGGCCGATATCGGCGCACTCGACCACGACACCAGCGCCAAGGTCGCCGAATTCGTCAATCGCGGCGGCGTGCTGCTGCGTTTCGCCGGCGCACGCCTTGCCGCCTCCTCCGACGAGCTGACGCCGGTCAAGCTGCGTCGCGGCGGCCGCACGCTGGGCGGCGGCCTCTCCTGGGAGACGCCGCGCAAGCTCGCTCCCTTCACCCGCGAGAGCCCCTTCGCCGGGCTCCAGATCAGCGACGACATCCGTGTCAGCCGCCAAATCCTGGCCGAGCCTGAGGCCAATCTCTCGCGCAAGACCTGGGCGGCGCTGGAGGACGGCACGCCGGTCGTTACCGGCGAGCGGCGCGGCGACGGCATCATCGCCATGGTCCACGTCACCGCCGACACGACCTGGTCGAACCTGCCGCTCTCCGGCCTCTTCGTCGACATGCTGCGCAAGATCGTCGGCCTTGCCGGCACCGGCCCGGCGGCCGAGGCGCAGGGCGACGAGGTCCGCGTCGAGACGCTGGCGCCGACCCGCGTGCTCGACGGCAGCGGCCGCTTCCGCACGCCGCCGGCGACCAGCCAGCCCGTGCCGCGCAACTTCACAGGCCGCGGCACGCTGGCGCACCCGCCCGGCCTCTATGGCCCGGCGGACGGGTCGATCGCCGTCAACGCGCTGACGCCCACCGACACGCTCGCGGCGCTGGATCTCGCCGGACTCGGCGCGCCGATCCTGCCGATCGACGAGCCGGTCGCGCGCGATGCCCGCCCGCCGCTGCTCGTCATCGCCCTGCTGCTGCTCGTCGCCGATACGCTGGCGACGCTATGGCTCGGCGGCAGGCTGAACCTCGCCCGCTTCCGCCGGGCGGCATCCCCCGCGGCGATCCTCCTGGCGCTCGCTTTCGCCGGCACGCTCACGCCGGATGCCATCCGTGCGCAGCCGACGCCGGCGGCGCCAGCGGACAACCGTCCACCGATTCCGCGCGAGCTCTTCGCCAACGGCGCGGTGACGCGGCTCGCCTATGTCGTGACGGGCGACAGGGCCGTCGACGACATGTCGAAGGCCGGGCTTGCGGGGCTCAACACCGTGCTGGGCGCGCGCACGGCGCTGGAGCCGGGCGATCCGGTCGGCGTCAATGTCGAGCGCGACGAGCTCGCCTTCTTCCCCGTGCTCTACTGGCCGGTCGTCGCCGGCCGTCCGATCCCCTCTGCGGAGACGCTGCGCAAGCTCGAAGCCTTCATGAAGGGCGGCGGCCTCGTGATCTTCGACACGCGCGACGCGATGAGCGCCCGCGCCGGTGGCGCCACGACGCCGGAAGGCGACCAGCTCCGGCGCATGCTGCAGACGCTCGACATCCCCGAGCTCGAGCCGTTGCCACGCGACCACGTCCTGACCAAGACCTTCTACATCCTCGACGAGTTGGTCGGCCGCTACGATACCGGCACGACCTGGGTCGAGATCCTGCCCCCGGCCGACAGCGACGGACGACGCCCCGCCCGCGCCGGCGACAGCGTCTCGCCCATCGTCATCACCGGCAACGACCTCGCCGCGGCCTGGGCCATCGACAAGCGCGGCGAAGGGCTGGTGCCGCTCTCCGGCTCCGACCCGCGCCAGCGCGAAATGGCTCTGCGCGGCGGCGTCAACCTCGTGATGTATGCGCTGACCGGCAATTATAAGAGCGACCAGGTCCATGTGCCGGCCCTGCTCGAAAGACTGGGACAATAGCCATGTGGAGCGTCTCCCTCGCCCCGCTGGTTCCGCTGCCGCTACTGATCGGGCTTGCCGTGCTCGCGGCGCTCGCTGCCGGCGCGGCCATCGTGCTCGCCGGCCGCAGCGCCATCCTGCGGGCGCTAGCTCTCGCCGTGCTGACGCTGGCGCTGGCCGATCCGTCGCTCGTCGTCGAAGACCGCGAGCCGGTGAAAGACGTCGTCTCGGTGGTGGTCGACCGCTCGGCCTCGAACCGCCTCGCCGACCGCAAGGACCAGACGGACGCGGCCGTCGCCGAGGTCGAGCGGCAGTTGCGCGGCATCCCCAATGTCGAGCCCCGCATCGTCGATCTCCGCGATGCGCAGGGTTCGAGCGACGGCACCCGCCTGTTCGAGACGCTGGCCGCGAGCCTCGCTGACGTGCCGTCCGAGCGCGTTGCCGGCGCCATCGCCATCACCGACGGCCTCGCCCATGACACGCCGCCCAATGCCGAGGCGCTCGGCCTGCGTGCGCCGCTGCATGTGCTGACCACCGGCCGCAACGCCGAGGTCGACCGGCGCATCGTGCTGGTCGACTCGCCCCGCTTCGGCATCGTCGGCAAGGACCAGGTCATCCGCCTGCGCGTCGTCGACAAGGGCGGCCCCGGCCGCGCCGGGCTGACCATCCGCCGCGACGGCGAGATCATCGCAAGGCGCGAGGTCGCGACCGGGCAGACGGTGCAGGTCCCCGTCCGTATCGACCGCGGCGGGCCCAACGTCGTCGAGATCGAGGCTGCGCCGCTCGACCAGGAGCTGACGCTCGCCAACAACCGCGCGGTGATCACCATCGAAGGCGTGCGCGACAAGCTGCGCGTGCTGCTGGTATCGGGCGAGCCGCATCCGGGCGAGCGCACCTGGCGCAACCTCCTGAAGGCCGATGCCAATGTCGACCTCGTCCACTTCACCATCCTGCGCCCGCCGGAAAAGCAGGACGGCACGCCGATCAACGAGCTCTCGCTGATCGCCTTCCCGACGCGCGAGCTGTTCCAGGTCAAGATCAAGGAATTCGACCTGATCATCTTCGACCGCTACGCCAATCAGTCGATCCTGCCGCTGCTCTATTTCGAGAACATCGTCCGCTATGTCCGGGACGGCGGCGCCCTGCTGGTTGCTGCGGGCCCTGAATATGCCGGCGCGCAGACACTCGCGCGCACCCCGCTCGGTCAGATCCTGCCCGCGGTGCCGGACGGCTCCGTCGTCGACGAAGCCTATCGCGCCCAGGTCAGCGAGCCGGGGAAGCGCCACCCCGTCACCCGCGACCTGCCGGGTTCGGAAGTCTCGCCACCGCGCTGGGGCGAATGGCTGCGCATGGTCGGAGCCCAAGCGCGGGCCGGCGCCGCGCCGGTCATGACCGGGCCGGGCGAGCGGCCGCTCCTGATGCTGGCGCGCGAGCAGAAGGGTCGCGTCGCGCTCTTCCTTTCCGACCATGCCTGGCTCTGGGCCCGCGGCTTCCGCGATGGTGGCCCCTATCTCGACCTGCTGCGGCGCCTGAGCCATTGGCTGATGAAGGAGCCGGAGCTGGAGGAGGAGGCGCTGCGCGCCACCGCTCGCGGCGGCATCGTCGAGGTCGAGCGCCAAACGCTCCGCGACAACCCCTCCCCCATCATCATCACCGGGCCCGACGGCCAGTCGCGCAGCATCCCGCTCGAACCCGGCCGGCCCGGCCTGTTCTCGGCCCGCATTCCGGCCAGCGAGCAAGGGCTCTACAGGCTCACCGGAGACAACCTCACCGCCTTCGCCAGCGTGGGCCCCGAGAATCCGCGCGAGCTGATGGAGGTGGTGAGCGACCCGGCTGCGCTGCAATCGCTGGCACAGGCGACGGGCGGCTCCTCGCGTCGCATCGGCCGCGAAAGCGGCTCCGCCGTCAGCATTCCGCGCATCGTTCCCGTGCGCTCCGGCAGCCAGTTCGCCGGCAACGACTGGATCGGGCTCAGGATCAGCGATTCCGGCATCGTGCGCGGCGTGCGGATCTCGCCGCTCTTCATCGGGCTGATCGGCCTGGCGCTGCTCTTCGGGGTGCTCGTCGCCGGCTGGCTCGGCGAGAGCGGCCGCCGCTTCAAGCGGCAGGCGTAAGGCTACCACGCGTCATGCTCGGGCCTGACCCGAGCAGCTCGGAAACCAGCGCCTTCTCGTCCTGAGTTTCTCGGGTCGGAGCTTCGCTCCGCCTGAGAATGACGCGCTCTGCGTCAGCCCGTCGCCCGCGCGGAGGTCACCGCCCCGCGCCGCTCCTTGAGCACGCCCTCGACCAGCTCCAGCGCCAGGAAACGCCCGGGATCAGCCGGGCCGGGTAGCACGAGTTGGCCGGGCGGCAGCACCTTGAAGCCGAAGCGCGCGTAATAGGGCGCGTCGCCGATGAGCATCATCAGGTCGTGCCCGGCCTCGCGCGCGGCCTCGATCGAGCGACTCATCAGCGCCGCCCCGATGCCCCGTCCCTCGAAGGCGGGATCGACCGTCAACGGTCCCAGCATCAGCGCCTTATGGCCGCCGGCGCCGACCGGCGTCACCTTCACCGAACCGACGAGGAAGGTGCCGACATGGGCGGCGAAGGAGAGCGCCGGATCGGGCGGCACGCCCTCGCGCAGGCGGAAGGCGGTGCGTGCGAAGCGGCCGGGCCCGAAGGCGCGTTCATGGAGCCGCTCGATGGCGGCGGCGTCCACGGGAAGCTCGTGGCGGATGGTCAGCGGCAGAGATGTCATGGCAACAGGCAGAGCAAGAGGAAGCGATCGGCGATGGCAGGCGCGCGCGGGCGCACCGGCCGGGAGGCGCATTCAGCGCGTCGGTCGTCGCAGGTCGCGGAGGCTGTGCCCGTTGCTCATGCCAAGCGCCTCTACAGCATCGGCCCGAAAAGGCAATAGCTGGCGTCCAGACGCTACCACTCGGCAGGCGACAGCGTGCCGGTCAGGATCTCGTCGAGCCGCCGCCGCGTCGCCGACGTCGTCCCTTCAGGCAGCGCGTCGAGCGGAAAGAAGCCGGCCTCGGCGATCTCGCGATCGGCCCGCTTGACGCCCAAGGTCCGGAAATCGCGAACGACATAGAGCGCCACGTGATCCCGCTGAGATGCGCTGCGGTTGAGGAAGATCCCGTGCAGCGTCGGCGGGCCGGCAAGCGCGAGCCCGGCTTCCTCCGCCAATTCGCGCTCGAGCGCCTCGCCCGCCGTCTCGCCGACCTCGACGCCGCCGCCGGGAAAGTACCAGCCGGAGACATAGCTGTGGCGGACCAGGAAGACCTCGCCACGATCGTTCAGCACGGCCGCCCGTACCCCGAAGGTCAGGCCGCGCGCAAAACGGAAATAGATGTGGAGCAGCCTGATCAGCAGCCGCTCCCGCAGGCTGCGTGGGCTCTCAGAATCGGCTGCGGGGGACGGCGCCTGCGATGGCATCAGAACAACCCTCAAGATCGGGTTAATTGTCTATGCAATTGACGCATAGCAGAGTCGTTTTTGCGGGCTTGCCCTGTCATAAACGCGTCCCAAATAAGGAGGATACCGCAGCGTCACCAACTGGATCGAAGGCCATGCTTCTCTCTTTCATCATCGCCCGCATGAGGGCCAAACCCGCCTATGTCTGGAAACCCGCCGTCACGCTGACCGATTCGCGCATCGTGTCGGAACTCACCGGCGCCGCCAACTGAGGCCGTTTCGCATTCCGCCAGTCCAGGCGCGCCAACGGCGCGCTTGACTGACGGCTCGCGGCGGGGGAAGCGCTGGAGCGTGTTCAAGCTCGCGCACCTGTCCGACCCGCATCTCGGCCCGCTGGCCGGGTTTTCGCTGCATCAGCTCTTCGGCAAGCGTGCGACCGGTTACGTCAACTGGCGCCGGAAGCGGCGGCACGCCCATGACATGGCGATCCTGGCGCGGATCGTCGCCGATATCCATGAGCAGCAGCCGGACCACATCGCCTGCACCGGCGACGTCGCCCATATCGGCCTGCCCGATGAATTCCGCACCGCCGTCGCCTTCCTCGACACGCTCGGCCCGCGCGAGACGGTCAGCTTCGTGCCGGGCAATCACGACGCCTATGCCCGCTCCTCGCTGAAGCCGATGGCGGGACTGCTCGCGCCGTGGTCAGCGGATGACGAAGGTCGCCCCGGCTATCCCTGGTATCGCAAGCGCGGGCCGCTCGCGCTCATCGGCGTGAACAGCGGCGTTCCGACCCTGCCGCTGATGGCCACCGGCCGCGTTGGCTCCGAGCAGATCGCCCGGACCGAGGCGCTGCTCAGCCGAGCCGGCGACGAGGGGCTGATCCGCGTCGTGCTGATCCATCATCCGCCCTATGTCGGCGGCGCCAAGCGCGGCCGTGAGCTCACCGACGCCCCGGCCTTCGAGGCCATGCTGAAGCGCAAGGGCGCCGACCTCGTCCTGCACGGCCACAACCATAGCTTCTCGCTGGCCTGGCGACCGGGCCCCGGCCATGACGTACCGATCGTCGGCGTGCCCTCCGCCTCGATCGGCCCACGCGGCCATGGCGAACTCGGCACCTGGCATCTCTTTCGTATCGACGGCGACGCGAAAGCCCCGCGCATCACGCTGGAGCAGCGCGGCTTCGAGCCTGACGGTACGGTCATACTCCGCCAGGAAATCGCGCTTCACACGAAGCCGACCTGACGACCTTCCTCGTCACCAAGAATCTACTGCCATTTACCCGCTCTTCACGCGGGCTTCGTATGCTGCCGCAAGGGAAGAGATGCGCAGATGTTTTCCGGAACCCTTGGCAGAAGCCAGTTCTTCGTCAGGTCGTGCCTCGTCGGCATTGCCGAGATGGTGTCGCTGTTCATCTGCATAATGATTCAGTCCGGGGCGGCTTCAGGCCCACCCGGATCAGGGCGTTACCGGCTGGCCGCGACCGCCTTGCTGATCAGCCTGTTCTTTAACTTCTGGCGCGTCGGCCTTGCCATTCGCCGCAACCGCGATGCCGGCGGCGGCGAGGTCGTGATCGGCATCTATATTGTCGGCATGTGCATGGTGCTCGGCTTGCAGACCATGGCGCTGATCACTCACAACGCCGCCGCCCCGACGAGCGGCATGGACTATCTCAGCCTGCTTTATCTCGCACTCGGCGTCATCTGGCTCTATTTGCTGCTGAAGCCTTCGGTGGCTATCGGGATCGAGGCTTCGTCCCGCCACAGTGCGCGACACGAGCGCGAGGCGGCCAGCGCCAATTCGCAGCTGTCCCTGGCGATGGAGCAAGCGATCGCCGGAAAAACGCGGATTCCGGCTCCGCCCGCTCCGATCCTCCCCCAAAGCTTCCTCGGAGCGGCGCAGCCGACGCCGGCCCCGCGCAGACGCACGGAATTTGGCCGGCGCGGCCTGAAGTAAACGACCGCTTGTCAGCTCAGACGCAGCGACCGCCGTCGACGGCGAGCACGCTTCCCGTCACCATGTCGGCCTCGTCGGAGCAGAGGAACAGCGCGGCGTTGGCGATGTCCTGCGGCGTCGAGAAGCGGCCCCACGGAATCGTCGCGGTGAAGGCCTTGCGGCGCTCCGGCGTGTCCTCGCCCATGAAGGTTGCGAGCAGCGGCGTCTCGCCTGCGACCGGCGCAATGGCATTGACGCGAATCTTGTCGGGCGCGAGCTCGACCGCCATCGACTGCGAGATCAGGTTCGCCGCGCCCTTCGAACCATTGTACCAGGTCAGCCCCGGGCGCGGACGGAGACCGGCGGTCGAGCCGATATTGAGGATCACGCCGCCGCCATGCTCGCGGAAATGCGGGACGGTCGCGCGCGCCATCAGGTAGATCGACTTCACATTGACCGCGAAGATCCGGTCGAACTCCTCCTCGGTCACCTCGGTCATCGGCTTGTTGCGATGGGTGGTGCCGGCATTGTTCACAACGATGTCGAGCCGCCCGACCCTGGCGAGAATCTTCTCGACCGCCTTGTCGACGCTCTTGGCCTTGCCGACGTCGCAGGTCACGGCGAAAGCCCGGCGGCCGATCGCCTTCGCGGCTTCCTTGGCCTTGTCGCCGTTGATGTCGAGCACCGCGACGCGCGCGCCCTCGCGCACGAAGGTCTCGGCGATGCCGAAGCCGAAGCCCTGGGCCGCACCGGTCACCAGCGCCGTCTTGCCCTTCAGTCTCATGGTCGTTCCTCGTGTTGTGCAGTTGCACGATGTTTGGAGAGATTGCCTGCCGCCGTAAATGCGCTTTCGCGCGGGGCCGGATACGGAAATCGTATGGCTTACGCCCCAATCTCTTCCCGCAGCATCTCGAGCTCCAGCCAGCGCTCTTCGGCCTCGCCGATCTCCCGCGTCAGTTCCTCGAGTCGCGCCGTCGCCTTGGCGAAGAGCTTCGGATCGCGGGTGTAGAGATCGCCTGCAACCGCAGTGTTCAGCTTGGCGGCTTCGGCCTGCAGCGTCTCGATCTTGCTCGGCAGCGTCTCCAGCGCGTGCTTCTCGTTGAAAGAGAGCTTGCGCTTCGACGCGACCGCGGGCTGTGCCGGGGCGGTGGCCTGCTTCGGTGCCGCAGCGGGCTTCTCCACGACCCTCACCTTCGCGCCGACGCCGCGCCCGCGCTGCGCCAGCATGTCGGAATAGCCGCCGGCGAACTCCGTCCAGACGCCGTCGCCATCCGAAATCAGCACCGCCGAGACGACGCGGTCGAGGAAGTCACGGTCGTGACTGACGAGCAGCACCGTGCCCTGGTAGTCGGCCAGCAGTTCCTGCAGCAGGTCGAGCGTCTCCAGGTCGAGGTCGTTGGTCGGCTCGTCCAGCACCAGCATGTTGGAGGGCTTCGCCAGAGCACGGGCGAGCATCAGCCGCCCGCGCTCGCCGCCCGAGAGCGCGCCGACCGGCGTGCCGCGCTGGATCGGCTGGAACAGGAAGTCCTTCATATAGGAGACGACATGGCGCGGCTCGCCGCCGACCATGACCTGATCCGAGCCGCCGCCGGTCAGCGCATCTCCCAGCGGCGTCGCCGGGTCGAGGCTCTCGCGGCGCTGGTCAAGCGTCACCATCTCCAGCGCCGTGCCGAGCTTCACCTTGCCGGAATCGGGTTTGAGCGCGCCGGTCAGCAGGTTGATCAGCGTGGTCTTGCCGGCGCCGTTCGGCCCGACGAGCCCGATCCGATCACCACGCGCCACGCGCAGCGACAGGTCCCTGACCACGACATTGTCGCCATAGGCCTTGGAGATGTTCATCGCCTCGATGACGAGCTTGCCGGAGGTCTGCGCCTCGCTCGCCTCCAGCCGGACATTGCCCTGCGCGGCGCGGGCCGTGCGGCGCTGATCGCGCAGGGCGTGGAGTTCGCCAAGCCGGCGCTGGTTACGGGTACGCCGCGCGCTGACGCCATAGCGCAGCCAGTCCTCCTCGCGGGCGATCTTGCGGTCGAGCTTGTGGCGGTCGAGCTCCTCCTGCGCCAGCACCTCGTCGCGCCAGGCTTCGAACTCGCCAAAACCCCTCTCCGCCCGCCGCGTCACGCCGCGATCGAGCCAGATCGTCGCGCGCGACAGCGAGGTCAGGAAGCGCCGGTCGTGGCTGATCAGCACCATGGCCGAGCGCAGCGATTTCAGCTCCTGCTCCAGCCATTCGATCACCGGCAGGTCGAGATGGTTGGTGGGCTCGTCGAGCAGCAGGATGTCCGGCTCCGGCGCCAGCACCCGCGCGAGCGCCGCCCGGCGCCCCTCGCCGCCCGACATAGAGGCCGGGTTCTCCTGCCCCGTCAGGCCAAGCTCAGTCAGCAGATATTGCGCGCGGTAGGCGTCGTCGCCCGGTCCCAAGCCCGCCTCGACATAGGCCAGCGTCGTGTCGAAACCGGTGAAATCCGGCTCCTGCGGCAGATAGCGGATGGTCGCGCCCGGCTGGACGAAGCGCTCGGCATGATCCGGCTCGACGATGCCCGCCGCGATCTTGAGCAAGGTCGACTTGCCCGAGCCGTTGCGACCCACGAGGCAGACGCGCTCGCCGGCCGAGACCGCGATTTCCGCCGCTTCGAGCAGGGGCTGTCCGCCAAAAGTGAGCGCGACGTCGCGCAGATGCAGCAAGGGGGCCATGGCTTGTCCTGTGAACTGGCGAGCGGGATAGACCGCGAGAGCGCTGCTGTCACGTCCGCCGGGCATGGCACGCCCCTTGCGAGCAACGACGGCACCCCTATCGTGGGTCATCGCTCCGAGTCGAAAGCCAGCCATGCCTTCTGCCCGCCCGCGCCCCATCGGAATTGGCCATAATGGCGGCCCGCCGCTGAAGGAGCACAAGCCGCGCTCGGAAACCGGCAAGGGCAATATCGGTCGTTATTTCGACTGGCGCTTCGCCCATCGCCGGGCCTGGAAGAAGCCGCGCGAGGTCGCGATCCGGCGCCAGGAGAAGGCCGAGGCGCTCGGCCTCACCTATGAGGAATATTCGCTCGAGATCATGGAGCGCGGCTACTATCCTCAGCCCGAGCATGCCGACGCGATCAAGGCGAAGCGCGCCCAGCGGCGCAAGGATGGCGGGGTAGTTGGCCAGTCACTCAAGGGCATGAAGCTGAGCTGACCGCGCGTCACCCTCCGAGCCAGCCGCGCACCCGCCGCGTCGCCGGCTTTTCGAAGAAGCGATAGATCAGCACCGACGCCAGCACCGCGCCGCTCAGCGCAAGCGCGATATAGAGCGCCGGCGAAGCCAGCCCGATCCGCAACGCAACCTCTCGCAGGCCCCGGATCACGAAGGGATGGACGAGATAGAGCGCGTAGGAGGCGTCGCCGACCGATGCCAGAGCCCTCACCGGCTTGGGCGGCTTGACGCCCTCGCGCCCGCAGCCAGCCGCGAGCATCAGCAGCACGGCCGCCCCGCCCCGCCAGAGCACGCTGCTCCACGGACCGTCAGTGCCCGGCAAATGCGCCGCGGCGACGAGCACCGCGACACCGGCCGCCGCCACCGCAATGCGCAAGGCTCCGGGCAGGCGCAGGCCTTTCCGGCGCAACACGGCGAGCCCCATGCCGGCGGCGAATTCAAGCACGATCGGCTGCCCCCAGAAGCCGAAGGGCAAGGGCAGTGGGCCGGCGAACGTCTCGGCTGCGACCAGCAGCGCCAGAACGGCCGTGACCGCCGGCAGCGTCCAGCGCGCTGGCAGGGCGAGCCCGGCGGCGAAGAGGGCGTAGAACAGCATCTCGTAGTTCAGCGTCCAGCCCAGCGAATAGACCGGCTGCACCAGACCCTGCGTCGAGACGACCGGCCAGAACAGATAGGAGCCGAGGATCTGCGCGATGCTCGGCGCCCCGGAATTCAGCACGGCCGGAACGGCGAGGCCGACGAGCAGGAACAGCGTTGTCGTCGCCCAGTAGATCGGGACGATGCGCGCCACCCGCCGTCTCAAGAAGGCGAGCGAGGCCCCTGCCCGTCCGAACATCTCCTGCGAGGCATGGACCATGATGAAGCCGGAGACGACGAAGAAGATGTCGACGCCCGCCATCCAGGGCAGCAGGTCGCTGCGGTTGAAGCTCAGGCCGAAACGCTCTGCCAGCAACACAGCATCGGGCTGGACGTGATGGATCGCGACCATGAAGGCCGCGAGCGCGCGCAGGACCTGGATCGAATGGATGGGCTGCACGCGGACCTTTGGGCGGTTTGGCTAAGCGAGGCGCTCAGCCAAACCACAGCCGCTTCGGATCGTCGAGGCCGAAACGGTGGAGATTGCCCGCGATCGCTGCGAGACCCTGCTCGGCAGCGTCCGGAGCAGTGACGACGCGCAGCGCAAAGCTGCCCGTCAGGTCCTCCATCGGCGGCTTGTTCGCGAACACCGTGCGAATCGCCGCCCTGTCGACGAGGGGCAGGAGATGCGGCGCGATGCCTCCGGCGATGAAGACTCCGCCCGTCGCCTTGAAGACCAGCGCGAGATCGCCTGCGACGCGCGCCAGCAGGCGCCAGAAGCAAACCACGGTCTTCAGCGCACCCGGGTCGCCATCCTCCGCGAGGCGGGCGACATCGGCAGCACTCACCTCGGGCGCCGGCGTGCCGGAGGTCAGCGCGACCGCCTTGTGCAGGCGCACGAGCCCATCCCCGCTCAGGATGTGCTCGACGGTCACTCGCGACACGCCGTTGCTCAGGGCCGGCCAGATCCGGTGCTCCGCGTGGTCCTCGGGGCCGATGCCGATATGGCCGGACTCGGTGGGGATCAGCATACCGCGCTCGCCATGCGTCAGCAGAGCCGCCGCACCGAAGCCCGTACCCGGCCCCAGCACCAGCCGGACGCCGTCGGGGTCTGGCCGGCCTTCCACCAAGGTCACGGCATCGTCAGGGCCCAGCACGGCAAGCGACGCCGCCAGCGCCTCGAAGTCATTGACGAGGAGCCCCTGGGTCAGGCCAAGGGCCGTGGCGATGCGCTGTCCGTCGAGGCTCCACACCGCGTTCGTAAGCTGCGCCTGCCGGCCATCCAGCGGCCCGGCGACGGCGATGACAGCCGAACGCGGTTTCTCGGTCACATCCGATAGGACCGCGGAGAAGGCCGCTTCTGCCGTCGGATGGCTCCCGGTTCCCAGCCTTGCCAGCGGACGGTGCGGACTCTCCGGGTCGGCGACCAGCGAAAGCCGGCAATTCGTGCCGCCGATATCGGCGACCAGCACCGGGTAGCTGATCGACGGCGGACGCATCAGACGGGTTTCCGCCAGGGCGCGAACCAGCCGAGCCCCTCCAGCGTGCCCCGCTCGGGCCGGTACTCACAGCCGACGAAGCCGTCATAGCCGAGCGCGTCGAGCTCCCCGAAGAGAGAGGGATAGTCCGGCCCCGAGGCATCAGGCTCATGGCGGCCATTGGCGCGGGCGATCTGGACATGGCCGACGAGCGGATAGAGCGCCTTCAGCCGCGCCGAGACGTCGCCGTGGATCAGCTCGCAATGGTACATGTCGAACTGCAGGCGCACATTCGGCCGGCCGGACTCCCGCACATAGGCCGCCGCCTGATCGAAATCGTTGAGGAAATAGCCCGGCATGTCCTTGCCGTTGATCGGCTCCAGCAGGAGCTCGATGCCGTGCTCGGCGAGCTTGTCGGCGGCATAGGCCAGCGAGGCGCGGTAGGTCTTCTGCGCGACGGGGTCCTTGGCGTCCGCGATGCCCGCCATCATGTGCAGCTTCTTCACGCCGGTCTCGTGGACATAGGAGAGCGCCTTGTCGACCGAGGCGCGGAACTCGTCCTCGCGGCCGGCGAGCGAGGCGATGCCGCGCTCGCCATTGGCGAAATCGCCCGGCGGCAGGTTGAACAGCGCCTGCTCCAGCCCGCCGCCCGCGAGCGCGAGCCCGATCTGCTCGGGGCTGTGTTCATAGGGGAAGAGGAACTCCACCGCCTCGAACCCGGCCTCCGAGGCCGCCTTGAAGCGGTCCAGGAAGTCCCATTCGGTGAACATCATCGAGAGATTGGCGGCAAAACGCGGCATGGCGGTCCTGTAGGCTGATCGGTATCGGTCGTGGGCCAAGCTAGCGCGATGTGCCGCCTGCGTCATGGGCAAACGCGGCAGGGGCGGGCTGCGTTCCGCTGCGGACGCTCGCCAGCCCCGTCACTTCGTCTCCGGCTTCGGCGGCGGGTTCGGATCGGCAGAGAAGCGCCGAAACACCATGTCGGGCGACGAGGTGTTATGGCGCGAATGCGTGGCGCGGCCCATCCAGATGTCGGTCGCCTTGCCGCCCTCGAACGGCATCAGCGGCTCCTCGCGCCAACCCTTCGCGCCGGGCTCGCGCAAAGCGATGCGGGCGACGTCGTTGTTGAACTCGGTGATGTACATCGAGCGCAGCGCGACGAAGCCCTTGCCCTCAGTGATCGGCTTGTCGAGCACGGCGTCGAGCACCATACGGTTCTCGTCGACGTCGGCGAGCCTCAGCGTGCCGGCATTGCCGTCCTTGAAGGAGAGCCTGAAGGAGAGCGTCTTCGGATCGAATTCGATCTCGCGGATGTTCACCACCGGCCGCCCCTCCTGCTCGATCGGCCCGAACAGGAAGGAGGAGCCATAGGAGGAGAAGCCAAGGTGCTGCGGCGGCAGCGGGCGGATGCGCCAGTAGCCGTCCTGCGGGTAGACCACGAGCACCTCATAGGATCTGTCCTTGCCGAGCTTCCAGAGCTGGACGAGATGCAAGCCCTTCTCGACCCTGTCGCCGACCCGGAAAGTCGCCTCGGCCGGCCGCCAGAAGCTCGGGAAGGTGTAGCCGACGAGCCAGTACTCGATCGTTTCCCAGAAGGTGATGCGGCGCGGCGGCGTCGGCGGCGCGAAGGACGGATCGCCCTTCATGTCGCAATGCGTCCAATCGGCATCCCAATTGTCGCGCATGAGCCCGGCGATATAGGCCGGATGGGCCGCCTCGATCTGGAAGCGCCGCACTTGCGGCGAGATCGCCTTGATGGTGACGTTGTCCTTCTCGGCGCAGAGCACCGGCTCGGATTCGTTCTTTACCTCGACGGCGATGTCGTCAGCGGCGAAGGCCGGCGCGGCCAGGAAGGCGGCTGAGGCGAAGAGGGCGACGGCGCGCAGGCGCGAGCACCTCATGAGGCTGCATTCTCAGTGTTGCAGGATGGCGTAGACATCGCCCGAATTCTCCGCGTGAGGCAGGCCGCGCAGATACGAGCCCATCGCCTCAACGCCAACCGGCGCAGGCAGTTCCAGCCTCTGGCTCTCGCCGAGGGCGACGTTGTAGCGGTAGGGGCCAAGCGTCTCCAGCACGGCCAGGCAGGCCTCGGCGACATCGCGCTGGATCGTGGTGAATTCGAAGGAGATCACCGGAACGGCCCGCGTCAGCCCCGCCAGCACATGCGCCTCGAAGCCCTCGACATCGATCTTGAGCAGCTTCGGCAGGCCGTGGCGCTGGATCAGCCCGTCGAGCGTCGTGCAGGGCACGGTGATCTCGTGGTCCCAGACCTGGCCTTCCCAGCCCTTCGCCCCGGTCGCAGCGCCGATAAAAGCGGCCGAGGCCGTCGAGACGGTCGGGTTCGTACGGTTGATCCTTAGCGCGATCGAGCCCTCATGGTCGCCGCAGGCCGCTTCGATCAGCGTCACCAGCGGGTCGCGCCGGTGGATCAGCCGGATGATGCGGGCCGGGCCCGGCTGCGGCTCCAGCGCGACCACGCGCGCGCCGAGCCGGCGGAATGAGGAGACGCGGTCACCGACATGGGCACCGACGTCGAAAGCGAGATCGCCCGGCGCGAGGAACGTTCCGTAGAACCGGTCCATCGCCGCGCGGCGGTCATTGTCGCCATGATAGATGCGCAAGGAGCGCGAGAGTGCCTTCACCGTTCCCTTCGGGTAGGTGACGGCGTTCATTCCGGCTCCCCGTCTCGGATGGCGGCCAGCACGGGTGGCATCGCGAAATCCTCCGGTATGCCGCAGAGCCCGGCTCGCGAGAGCCGCGCTCCGAGCGAAGGCGCAGCCGTCAGCATAGCGAAGGGGATCGCCAGCAGATAGCCCGCCGTCAGTGGCAGCGACCAGAGCAGAACCGCAGGCGACAGCGCGTAGAGCGTGGCGAACAGATAGCTGCCGAACACGAGATGCGGCCACAGCCCAGCGAGCGCCGTGGGGAAGGACAAGGCATGGGCATCACGCGCCTGCCCGTTCCAGCCGATCCGGGCACGGCCGAAGACGAGCCCGATCATGAACAGCGTCGTCCGGAAGCTGGAGACCGCGCCCTGCAGGAAGGCAAAGACGATCTCGATCCCCGCCGAGAGCAGGAAGCGCACCCCGCCGCCATAGCGCCGCACGCCATGGTGCGTCAGCAGGGTGTCAGTGAAGCCGGCCAGTTTCGGCGAGAGGTACAGGATCAGAAACAGCAGATAGAGCCCGGCAGCCGTCCCGGCGGGATAATCGGCGATCGAGCTGTCTTCGATCAGCTTGAGCGGCGTGAGCGCGATCATCAGCGTCCAGGCAGGCAGGCCGAGAAACATCAGGATCGCCCAGAGCAGCTGGAAGCGGCTCATCGGCTCGAGGCCGGGCAGATTGAGCAGCTTCAGATATTGCAGATTGCCGAGGCACCAGCGCAGGTCACGCCGCGCGAAATCGAGCATGGTCGGCGGGTTCTCTTCCCAGCTTCCCCCCTCGACCGGCAGCACCCGCACCTCGTAGCCGGCCCGGCGCATCAGCACCGCCTCGACCTGGTCGTGACTCATGACTGCCCCGCTAAGCGGCGGCCCGCCGGGCAGGACGGGCAGATGGCAATGCTCGCGGAAAGGCGCGATCCGCACCAGCGCGTTGTGCCCCCAGAACGGCCCGCAGTCGCCGCCCCACCACGCCGAGCCCATGGTGTAGGGCCGCATGCCGTGGCGCATGCCAAATTGGAAGATGCGCGCAAAAGCAGAGCGGCTCGGCATGCCGACGACGAGGCTCTGCAGGATGCCGAGCCTCGGATGGGCCTGCATCATCCGCACCAGCTTCACGATGGTCTCGCCCGCCATGACGCTGTCGGCGTCGAGCGGCAGCATCAATTCGTAGCGCTCGCCCCAATGCTCGCAGAAATCGCGCAGGTTGCCGGCCTTGAAGCCGGCATTGTCGAGGCGGCGGCGATAGGTCAGCCGCGCCGGTTCGCCGATCTCCTGCGCCCAGGCTTCCGCCAGCGCCGCTTCGGCTTCGGCTACCGCAGGATCGCTGGTGTCCGACAGCACGAAATAGTCGAACCAGACGCCCTCTCCCGTGGCATCGAGGCTTTCCTTCACGACCCTGAGCCGGCGGAAAGCACGGGCAGGATCCTCGTTGCGCAGCGTCATCAGCACGGCGGTGCGCAGCAGGAGCGGCGAAGCGCGCTCACCGACCTCGACGAAGGGCACGACGGCTTTGAGGCCGTCGCGATGCCCATGCAGCAACCAGAGCCCGATCACGGCGTTCCAGAAGCCGAGCACGGTCCAGGGCGCAGCGACGAGGAAAGCCATGAAGATCACGACATCCGCCGCGCTCCAGCCGCCCGCGCCGAGCACGACACCGAGTCCGGCGAGCAGCGCAGCCAGTGTGACGAGGTTCAGCGCGAGCACGGCCAGCCGCCGCGCGCGCAGCGTCGCTTGCGCCTGCAGCCCGGCCGGCGTCAGGCCAATCGGCCCGGCCTCTTGCGCAGCCTGCCGGAACGTGGTCCGAGCGGGGCGCTGGTTCGTGACGGTCTCGGTCATGGAGCGGCGGCAGGCAGGCTCGGACGAACGGGGTCGGATGGAGATGGCGCGGGAGCTAAAGCCGGCAACCAAGGGTAACGCAAGGGCCAAAGCTCTTGCCCTTTGGTACATGGCCCCCCGTGAATGCCGCCTGAATGCGGTTTTGCTGCCGGAAGCGGGGCCGGAGGACTGCCTGATCACGACATTGTGGAGCGGCGTGAGCCGCGGCACGGAGCGGCTCGTCTTCGAGGGTCGGGTGCCGGCCTGCGAGCATGAGCGCATGTGCGCGCCCTTCCAGGAGGGCAGCTTTCCTTTCCCGGTCAAGTACGGCTACTGCGCGGTCGGTCGCGTCGATGAGGGACCGGCGGAGATGCGCGGTCGCACCGTCTTCTGCCTGCACCCGCATCAGGACCGCTTTGTCGCCCCGCGCCAATGCCTGACGCTGGTGCCCGATGCGGTTCCGACCCGGCGCGCCATCCTCGCCGCCAATATGGAGACGGCGCTGAACGCCCATTGGGACGCGGGCTCCGGCCCGGCAGATCGCATCGTCGTGGTCGGCGGTGGCGTCCTCGGCCTGCTCGTCGCCTGGCTCGCGGCGCGGCTGCCCGGCGCCGAGGTGACGCTGATCGACATCGAGCCCGGCCGCGCCGCCCTCGCCGCGACGCTGGGTTTCGCCTTCGCGCTGCCGGAAGCCGCGCCGCAGGATGCCGATCTCGTCTTCCACACCAGCGCCACGCCGGCTGGGCTCGCTACCGCCATCGCCGCGGCGGGCCCCGAGGCGCGCATCGTCGAGCTGAGCTGGTATGGCGAGGGCACGGTTCCTGCCGCGCTGGGGGGCGCCTTCCACGTCCGCCGCCTCCAGCTCGTTTCCTCGCAGGTCGCGATGGTCGCCGGCTCGCGCCGGGCGCGCTGGAGCCATGCCCGCCGGGCGGAGGCCGCCATGGCGCTCCTCGCCGATGACCGGCTCGACGCCTTGATCACTGACGAGATCGCCTTCCGCGATACACCCACGCAGCTTCCGAAACTGTTCGGAAGCCGCTTTTCCGGTTTGACGGCCGCAATCCGCTACGAAGCCGCCCCATGACCGCAGCCGAAGCGCCCCACCCGAAGCTCATTCCAGAGCTCAATGTCTCCGATCTCGCGACGAGCCTGCGCTTCTGGCGAGACATCCTGCAATTCGAGATCCTCTATGACCGGCCCGAGGATGGCTTTGCGCGCATTGTTCGCGACGGCGTGGAGTTCATGCTCGAGACACATGGCGCAGGACCTGCCGAGCGGGCGCGGATATGGGACACCGGCCCGCTGGAACGGCCCTTTGGTCGCGGCATCAACTTCGAGATTGAGGTTTCGGACGTCGATCTGCTGATGTCGGCCCTGGCGAAGGCGAACTGGCCTCTGTTCTTCGGCCCGGAGGAACGCTGGTACAGGACCGGCTCCGAGGAAGCCGGCGTTCGTCAATTCCTGGTTCAGGATCCCGACGGCTATCTGTTGCGGTTCTCGCAGCAGATCGGCCGGCGGCCCGTGCCGGCCGGCCGAAAATCCATGACATAAGACGGCTGCCTATCGCCAAGGAGATCGCATGTTCTGCGTCGAAGTCCGCGACCGCATCATGATCGGCCATTCCCTGCCCGATCCCTTCTTCGGCCCGGCGCAGAACATGCACGGCGCGACCTTCGTGGTCGATGTCGCCTTCTTCCGAGAGACGCTCAACCGGCACAATGTCGTCGTCGACATCGGCGCCGCGCTCGATGTGCTGGCGCAGACGCTGAAGCCGCTCAACTACCAGAATCTCGACGCGCTGCCGCAATTTGCAGGCCAGCTAACCACCACCGAATTCCTCTGCAAGCACATCTTCGATGCGATGGCGGCAGCCGCGAAATCCGGCGCGCTCGGCGCGGACGGCAACGGTCTCGCGCGCATCCGCGTGACGCTGCACGAAACCGACCTCGCCCGTGCCAACTATGAGGGCGCCCTGGCGTGAGCACCATCGTCTTCGCCATCCCCGGCGACATCGACCTGCCGACCGGCGGCTATGGCTACGACCGCCGGCTGCTGCACGAATGGCGCGAGGCGGGGATCGAGGCCCGGCATCTGGCGCTGCCGGGCGGTTTTCCTTTCCCGGACGAGGCCGCTCTCGCCCGCACCGAAGAGCTTCTCGCCACAACCTCGCAGGGCGACGTCCTGCTGGTCGACGGACTGGCCTTTGGCGCCTTTCCCGAGGCCCTCGCAGCTCCCTTCTCCGGCCGTCTGGTCGCTCTTGTTCACCATCCTCTGGCGCTCGAAACCGGGCTCGCGCCGCAACAGGCCGAGGCGCTGCGCCAGAGTGAACGCGCCGCGCTTGGCCATGCCCGCTGCATCGTGGCGAGCAGCCCCTCGACCGCCGCCATCCTGACCGGGGATTTCGGCATCACGGCCGATCGGATCGTCACGGCAGAGCCCGGCGTCGATCCAGCCCCTCGCGCAGCGGGCGGCGGCGCGGGTCCGTTACGGCTGCTTGCCGTCGGGTCGCTGATTCCCCGCAAGGGCTATGACGTGCTGATCGACGCGCTCCTCGGCATCGCGGATCGCGACTGGCTTCTCACCATCGCCGGCTCGCCTGATCATGCCCCGGAGACGGCCGCCGCGCTTGGTGCCCGGATCGAGGCCGCAGGGCTTGCGGACCGCATCTTGCTTGCCGGAGCCGTCGCACCGGGCAAACTCGATGAACTCTATGAAAAGGCCGATCTTTTCGTCATGCCCTCCCTGTTCGAAGGCTACGGCATGGTGCTGACCGAGGCCCTCGCCCGCGGCCTGCCCGTCGTCTGCACGCAGGCCGGCGCCGGCGCGGATAGGATGCCGGACACGGCTGCCCTCAAGGTGGCGCCCGGCGACGCTGCGGCACTTGCCAAGGCGCTGGCAAGGCTGATTGATGCGCCCGCCGAGCGTCAGGCACGCGCGGAGGCCGCATGGGCGGCATCCGGCAGCCTGCCGCGCTGGCAGGACACGGCACGCATCGTCGCGGAGGCCTGCCTGCGCAGCGGCAGCCAAAAGGTAGGGTGATGGCAGGTTTCTCTCAGGAATGGCTGGCGCTGCGCGAGCCGGCGGACCAAGCCGCGCGCAATCCGGGAGTCCTGGCCGCGGTCGGCGCCTATTTCGCCGAGAAGCCGTCGCTCTCCGTGCTCGATCTGGGCAGCGGCACTGGTTCTAACCTGCGCGCCGCCCACGCCGCCCTGCCGGACCGGCAGCACTGGACTCTCATCGACCATGATGCGGCGCTGCTTGCCGCCGCGCGCCAGCGCCTGATGGGCTGGGCGGACGAAGCTCGAGAGCAGGGCGAGGAACTCGTCCTCGCCAAGGGCGGCAAGACGATCACGGTCGACACCCGCCGGGTCGATCTCGACAAGGATCTCGAATGGGTACTGGGCTGGCAGCCCGACCTCGTCACGGCCGCCGCCCTGTTCGACCTCGCCTCGAAGCGCTGGCTCGAGCGCTTCGTCGCGGCGCTGGCAAGCCAGCATCTGCCGCTCTATTCCGTGCTCACCTGCGACGGCCGTGAGGAATGGCTGCCGGCTCACCCGGCCGATGCCGGCATTGCAGCCGCCTTCGCCGATCATCAACGCGGCGACAAGGGCTTCGGCCCTGCCACCGGCCCCGACGCCTGCGAGCTCATGGCGGAAGCCTTCCGCAAATCGGGCTTTGCCGTCTCGACGGGCGACAGCAGTTGGGTGCTCGACGAGCGCCATCCCGAGCTGCGCGCAGCGCTGGCCGAAGGCACCGCAGGCGCGGTCGGCGAGACCGGACGGATCGAGCCCGCCGCCCTGGGCGAATGGCTGGCCGCCCGCCGGACGGCGCAATCCGCCCGCATCGGCCATCAGGACCTCTGGGCGCGGCCGGTCTGACCCGGTCGCTAGCCGAGCCCCGGCCACATCCGGCGCATGACACCGTCCCGCCGGATGAGGCGGTGATACAGCGCCGCGGCGATATGCAATATCGCAAGCGCGCCCAGCGTCAGCGCAAGCTTGCCGTGGATGCCGAGTACGCGCTTGGCGGCCTCCTCATCGGGCTTCGCCAGCGCCGGCAGATTGAACAGGCCGAAGATATCGAGCGCCGGAAACAGCGACACGCCGATCCAGCCCAGCATCGGCACCACCAGCAAGAGGCCGTAGAGCAGCCAGTGGACGACGTGCGACGCCGCCTTCTCCCACCACGCCAGCGTCGGCACATCGGGCGGAGCGCCGTGCAGAAGGCGATAGGCGAGCCGCCCCGCCGTCAGCCATAACAGCAGGAAACCCAAAAGCTTGTGGCTGCTGTAGAGCGTATTGGTCAGCCCGTCCCACAGGTCGAGCACGTTGCCGCGGTAGCTCATCGTTAGGCCGACCGGGATCATCCCGAAGACGACGACCACCGTGATCCAGTGCAGGGTGCGGGCAACGGGGCTGTAAGGGCTGCCGGGCGTGATCTCCTTCGACACAGGGACATCTCCTTTGTCCGCCGTCGGGAAAGGCATTCATCTCATGCTCACGGAGCGAAGTTTACTATGCTGACAGCGAATGGCGAATGGCCCTTCTAAACAGCGGCGACTATTCACCTGTTCGCCGCTTTTCTGATAACGGAACCGGCATCGGAGCAGGGCGTTGCTGGCAGGGCGGGTCCAGAACGCCTATATCGTTTGTTCGATGGTGCCCCCGATGCTCCCCCGGCCGCTCCCTCCGGCCCAATCTGACGGACTTTCGATGCCTGAGTCGCGTACGCTCTTCGGCCCTGCCCTGGAAACCGCTCTGGTGAAGGTTGACCGGGCGATCGCCGAGTTTCGGGCTGGCCGGCCGGTCCTGCTGCGGGACGGGGAGGCGCTGGCGCTGGCCGTCTCGGCGGAGCTCGCCGACGCGAACCTGGCGCAGCGGCTCGATCATCTCGCGCGCGGCAACGGCCATCTCGTCCTCAGCGCCCCGCGCCTGCGCCGCCTCGGCGCCAAGGCGCGCAGCGAAGCCGGCATCTTCGTGCTGCCCGCAATCGATCTCGACCGCATCGAGACGCTCGCCCTCAAGCTCGACAGCCGCATGGACGCGCCGGTCGCTCCGGCCTCTGCGCTCGATGAGGCGGCTCTGGAGCTGGCGCGGCTCTCGCTCGTCCTGCCCGCTGCCATCCTCGTGCCGGTCGACGCCGCCGAGATTGCCGGCGAGCCCCTGATCGAGGTCGGGATCACGGCCATCGGCGGCTACCGCGCCGAGCAGGCCGCCTCGCTCCATATCGTCGGCCGCGCGCCGGTGCCGCTGGAAGGCGCACCGGAGACGGAGTTCGTCGTCTTCCGCGGCGGCGAAGGGCTGCGCGACCAGGTCGCGATCATCGTCGGCAAGCCGGATCTGGCGGCGGCCGTGCCGGTGCGCCTGCATTCCGCCTGCCTGACCGGCGATCTCTTCGGCTCGCTTAAGTGCGACTGCGGG
Source organism: Hyphomicrobiales bacterium (assembly GCA_900473415.1). Classification (GTDB taxonomy): domain Bacteria; phylum Pseudomonadota; class Alphaproteobacteria; order Rhizobiales; family Beijerinckiaceae; genus Allobosea. Next base: position 117,595 of record UCLR01000007.1, on the reverse strand, counting down.
GACCAATTGCGCGAAACCGTGCAATGGATGGCCGAAAACGATGGCGGCGTCCTGCTCTATCTGGACCAGGAAGGTCGCGGCAACGGCATCGCCAACAAGATGCGCGCCTACAAGCTGCAGAGCCAGGGCTGGGACACTTATGACGCCGACGAGGTGCTCGGCTTCGATCTCGACCAGCGCCATTTCGACTTCGCGGCGACGATGCTGAAGCAGCTCGGCGTCACGCGCGTGGTGGCGCTGACCAACAACCCGCAGAAGATCGGAGCGATCGAGGCGGCGGGGCTCGAGGTCGCGGCGAGCCAGCGCGTGCTCGGCCGGCCGACCGCCCACAATGTCCGCTACCTCGCCTCGAAGCGCGACCGCGCCGGCCACTTCATCGACATGGACGCGCTGATGGCGCGCGCCGCACCGAAGGACTAGCGTCTGTCATGGGCGCGGTCCCGATCAGGCCAGGCTGATGCCGGAGGCCGAAGCCGCCCTTCCCGACGCTCATCCGAAGCGCTGGCCGCTGGCCAGCACCTTTCTAATCGTCACGCTCGGCTGGCTGGCTTTGTCCTGGCCCTGGCTCTCGGGCGCCGTCACCATTCCCTGGGACGCCAAGGCGCATTTCCACCCGCAGCTCCAGTTCCTGGCCGATGCCTGGCACAAGGGCCTCTCGCCCTTCTGGACGCCTTACGTCTTTTCCGGCTCGCCACAGATCGCTGATCCGCAATCGCTGATCTTCTCGCCGCCCTTCGCGTTGATCGCGGCGCTCAACCCTATCCCCGACTTCCGCTGGAGCGACGGTGCCGTGCTCGGCACGCTGCTCGTCGGGGCCCTGTCTTTCGTCCTCGTCTTCCGTGACCGCGGCTGGCATCCGGCCGGAGCCGTCGTCGCGGCTTTGTCCTTCGCTTTCGGCGCGGCCGCAGCCTGGCGCATCCAGCATGTCGGGCAGGTGCTGAGCCTCGGCTATTTCGCGGTGACGCTCTTCCTCCTCTCCCGCGCGCTGGAGCGCGGCTCGGTCTTCTATGGCTTCGCCGCCGGCATCGTCTCCGGCTTCATGGTGCTGGGGCGCGATCAGGTGGCACTGATCGGCGTCTACGTGCTGGCGTTCCTCGTGCTCGCAGCGATCCTGATGGCGCGAAGCCCCTGGCGCGCGATCCGCAGCAGCCTGCTGCCACTCATGGCGGGCACGCTCGGTGCAATTCTCGTCGCCACGGTGCCGATCGTGCTGACGGCCTTCATCGCGCAGGAATCGAACCGACCCGTCATCGACCTCGCCGGCGCCGGAAAGGGCTCGCTGCACCCCGCAGCCCTGCTCACCGGGCTCATCGCCAATCTCTATGGCGCGGCCGGGCCGCTCGCGAATTTCTGGGGCGCGCCGAGCCCGGCCTGGGAGGCGCACTTCGGCCCGCTCGACCTCTACCTCGCCCGCAACATGAGCCAGCTCTATCTCGGGCTGCTGCCGATGGGGCTGATTCTGACCGTGGGGCTGGTGCGCGGGGGGCTCTGGCGGCGCGAGATCGTGGCGCTCACCGTCACCGCCCTGATCGTGCTCGTCTATGCGCTCGGCCGCTACACGCCGGGTTTCCGGCTGCTCTTCGAGTTGCCCGGTGTGAACTTCTACCGTCGCCCGGCCGACGCGCTCTTCATTCTCGGAGCACTGCTCTCGCTCATCGGCGGCTACCTCACGCATCTCGTCATGTCGGGCGCCGCTCCAAGGGGCCGCCGGTGGCAGATCGCCGTCGAGGTATTGATCTTCGCCGGTCTCTTCGGCCTCGCCGGCTGGCTCGCCTGGACGATCGGGCGCGTGCCGGTCGCCATCTCGGCGGGTATCGTCACGCTGCTCAGCGGCGTCCTCGTGCTTGGTTCCCTGGTCGCGGCGCATGGGCTGGCGCGGCGCGGATCACGGCTCGCCGCGACCATCGTCCTGGCGGCGATGATGATCGTGGACCTCTCGGTCAATAACGGTCCGAACGAATCCACCGCGCTTGCCCCACAACGCTACGACGTGCTGCGCCGCGACAGCACCAACGAGACGATCGCCCTGCTGAAGCGCGAGACCGCGCGCACCGCCGCGCCCGACCGGCGCGACCGCATCGAGCTCGCCGGCATCGACTTCCACTGGCCGAATGCCAGCCTCGTCCATCAGCTCGACAACACGCTCGGCTACAACCCGCTCAGGCTCGGGCTCTACACGAAGGCGACCGGTGCGGGCGACCATGTCGCCCTGCCCGACCAGCGGACCTTCTCAGCCCTGATGCCGGGCTATCGCTCGTTGCTGGCCGACATGCTGGGCCTGCGCTTCATCGCGACGGGCGTGCCCGTCGAGCAAATCGACCCGAAGCTGAAGCCCGGCGACCTGCGCCAGATCGCCCGCACCGCCGACGCCTATGTCTACGAGAACCCGCGCGCCCTGCCGCGCGCACTGCTGGTGACACAGGCGGAGAAGGTCGATTTCGACGCGATCCTCACGACTGGCCAATGGCCGCAGAACTTCGATCCGCGCCAGACCGCGCTGCTCGATCGCGACGTACCCCCGATCCCGACCGGACCGGCCGGCTCCGGCACCGTGGCCATCCGCGACTACGGCACCACCACGGTGACGCTGGAGGTCGATGCGCCGCGCGGCGGCTATCTCGTGCTCAACGACGTCTGGCATCACTGGTGGCGCGTCGAGGTCAACGGCCAGCCGACCGATCTCCTGCGCGCCAATGTGCTGTTCCGGGCTGTCACTGTCCCGCCCGGCCGGTCGAGCGTGCGTTTCGCCTTCCGTCCGCTCGACGGCCTCATGCGCGACATCATGGAGCCGTGATGGAAGGATTGATCCCTACCAGCCGCGCTGGCGCTTGATCATCTCCTTCTGGGCGTTCTTCTGGGCCCGGAAGGCGTCCTTCTGCATCTCGTTTTGCATGCGCAGATAGTCCCGCACCCTCTCCTTACGCGAAGTCGAGTCACGATAGGCCTGCCAGTCGTAATGGTCGTCATGGACGAAGCCGTCGTCGTCATCGTCCCCGAGGCTCTTGAAGAAATCGCGGATCAGCGACTTCGCCTGTTGGACCGGCAGTTCGCCGGGCAGGACGACGGCCGGAGCCGAAGCAGCAGGCGCCGCCTCCGCGCCGCTGACCAAAGCCGTCGAGGCAAAAACGGCGGCGATAATCCCGTTCCGGACGATCATCACTCGGCCTCCTGTCGCGTGAAGCTGTGAGGCAGCGTCGGGTCGAGGAAGCGGAAGCCCGTCACCCGGCCGACGGCGTCGCGCTCGAAGCGGATCGTCGCCACGGGGCTGTCGCCCGTGGTCGCTACGATCGGCGCATAGACGCCCTCGGGCGCGATACGCACGGCAAAGAGGCTTGGATCGTCGCGGCCGGCGTCGAGCAGCAGCCGCGCCTCGGTGCGCTCCAGCACCGCCTGCAGCCGCCCGCCGTTCAGCGACACGGTGGCCGTTCCCAGGATGGACGAGGCGTAGCTGCCCTCCAGCGCCTTGGCATCCGACGGCAAGGGGCCGGTGGCGAGGACCTCCTGACGTGCCTGCTCCCGTTGCTTGCGGTCGACGGCTGCACCGAGCGCGACGTTGTCGACCGCAGGATTGTCGAGCACCCGGTCGTAGAACCATTGCGCCAGCGAATCCGCCAGGCCGGGGGCATCGATATTGGTCAGGATGACGATGCCTGTCTTGGCATAGGGCAGGAAGCCGACGTGGGCGCCGAAGCCGTTGGTGCCACCATTGTGCCAGATCACGCGGCCATGCGGGGTCGCCAGCACGCACCAGCCCACAGCGTAGCTCAGCCGCTCGCCCAGCGCGACGCGCGGCGTCCAGGTGACGTCGAGATTGGCTTCCGAGACGAGCACCTTTTCGCCGAACTGGCCGCGACCGAGCTGCAGGCGCAGCCATCTCGCCATGTCGGGCACGTTGGAGTTCAGGGCTCCGGCCGGACCCATGGCGTAGGGAAAGGCCGCGTGAAACGGAATCGGCACGGGCTTGTCCTCGAGCCGGTGGCCGGTGGCGTGGTTCTCGGTCGCTTCGATCGCCTCGGGCGTCGCCGATGTCGACGCCATGCCGAGCGGATCGAGCAGGGTCCGCTTGAGCGACGCGAACCAGCTGCGCTCGCCATTGACGGCCGCGACGATCTCGCCGCCAGCCAGATGCGTGATGTTGAGATAACGGAACTCGGAGCGGAAGATGGCGGTCTGCGGGGCGCTCCGCAGCGAGCGGATCAATGTCGCCTTGTCGAAGCCGAGGAAGGTGAGCCCGTCATTGACGTAGGCTGTCAGTCCGCTGCGCTGCGCCGCGAGGTCGAGCACGCGGAAATCGCGGCTGACCCAGGGATCGGCGAGCTGGAATTCCGGCAGATGATCCGCCACCGGATCCGACCATTTCAGCTTTCCGGCATCGACCGCCTGCGCGAGCGTCGTGGCGAAGAACGCCTTGGTCGTGGAGCCGACCTGGAAGATCGTCTCGGCCGTCACGGGAGCTGCCTCGCCGGCACGGCGCACGCCGAAACCCTTGGTATAGATCAGCTTGTCGTCATGGACGATGCCGATCGCGACGCCCGGGACGGAGAACGCCTGCATCCCCGCCACGACCTGCTTTTCCAGCTCGGGAATGAGCTTCTCGATGGCGGCAGCGTCGGGCCCGGCGGCTTGCGCCCGCAACGGAACCAGCGCCGCGAGGCACAGGCCGGTGGCGAGCATGGCACCCCGCAAGATGCACGGAAGAGCTGGCATTCCCATTGACCTCCCTGCAGACGGCAATCGTGAATCAAATCACGCGCGCTGCAAGGTAACAGGTCAACGTACCGAACCGGTCACGCCGGCCGCGGGCATTTTAGCGTTATGCGAGCGCCGCCATCGCCGCGACCGGCTGGACGGGCAGGCCCTCGAGCACCCTGGCGAGCCCGGCCGGATCGACCGCGCCATCGTCCATCGTCTCGTCGCGGTGGATGCCGCCGGCGATGAACAGGCTGTCGAAGCCCATCATCCGCGCCCCTGCGAGGTCGGTCCGCACTGCGTCGCCGATCACCAGTACCCTGCCGGCCTCGGCAGCGCGGCCACCGCGCGCCTCGGCGGCGGCGGTGAGCGCGAGATCATAGGCCGGGCGATAGGGCTTGCCCGCCCAGGCGACCGAACCGCCGAGCTCCTCATAGATCATCGCCAGCGCCCCGGCACAGGGCAGCAGATCCTCGCCGACATGCACGACGAGATCGGGATTGCCGCAGACGAAGGGCAGGCCGCGCGCCGCGAAGCGGGCCAGCAGCGGGCGATACTGCTCGGGCTGCTCGGTGCGATAGTCGAAGAGCTCGGTGGCGACGACGATATCCGCCCTCTCCTCCTCCACCAGCTCGACATCCTGTCCGGCGAAGACCGAGCGGTCGCTCTCCCAGCCGATATGGTAGACGAGCCGGTGGTGGCTCTCGGCGATCAGCGCGCGCGTGACGTCGCCGGAGGTGACTAGCCGGTCCCACGCATTCCGCGGCACGCGCTTCTTGTCGAGCAGCGTCGCGACCTGCTCGGAAGGCGCCGGCGCATTCGACAGCAGCACCACCGTGCCACCGCCGGCGCGGAAGGCGGCGAGCGCCGTGCAGGCCGGCTCCAAAGCCCATAGCCCGTCATGGACGACACCCCAGACGTCGCTGATCAACACATCGTAGCGGGCGAGCAGTTCGCCCGCCTGCGGCAGCACCGGAACGGTCATCAGCCCTGCGCCTCGGCAGCGATGCGTGCCTCGACATCGGCGCGGCTCGGCAGCGGCGCCACCGCACCATAGCCTTGAGTCGAGAGCGCCGCGGCGACGTTGGCATAGGCGCCGGCGGCGAACGCATCGCCCGTGCGCAGGTATTCGGCCAGGAAGGCACCGTCATAGCAGTCGCCCGCGCCGGTGGCGTCGATCGCATTGACCTTGATCGGCCGGAAGCGCTCGCGCCGGATCGGCGTCGCCACCAGCGAGCCCTCATGGCCAAGCGTCAGCGCCACGACCCGCGCGCCCAGGCCAAGGTAGAAATCGACAATCGCGTCCGGATTGTTGAGCCCCGTGAGCTGCGTCGCATCGTCGAGGCCGGGCAGCACGATATCGGCCATGCCACAGGCAGCGTGGATGATGGCGCGGGCGCGCGTCAGCGGCCAGAGCTTGAGGCGCAGATTGGTGTCGTAAGCCGTGAGCACGCCGGCCTGGCGGGCGATGTCGAAGGCCTCGAACACGGCATCGCAAGCAGTCGCCGAGATCGCCTGGCTGATGCCGGAAGCCTGGACGATGCGGGCGGAGCGGATCACGTCATGCGGCAGATCGCGCGGACCGTAGAGGCTCGCGGCCGAGCCGGCGCGCAGATAGGAGAAGACATGGCCCGAGGGGCCGTGATCGACGAAATAGAGACCGGTCGGCGCGCTCGGATGGGTCGGGACCTGTGTATCGTCCACGCCTTCCCGCTTCCACAGCGCGCGGAGCGAATGGCCGGCGGCATCATCGCCGAGCGCCCCGAGATAACCGACCGACATGCCCTGCCGTGCCGCGGCCACCGCGCAGTTCGAGGTGTCACCGCCATGCCCGAATAGGAAGGCGCCGGTCTCGGCGCGGGTCGCGTTGAACTCGCCGAGCGGCTCGCCCAGGCACAGAAGGTCGAAATGGCTGTCGGTCACGGGGCTTGAGAACCATTCAGAAGACGCATGCGCGCCGGGAAGCCCGCTTCCTAGAGCATCGGCCGGAAAAGGGGAACGCTATTCCGCCGCTTCCTGCTTCGGCGGCAGGCTCATCAGCCGGTCCGCGAGCCGCACGATCTCCTGGCGCAGCGCAGCATTGTCCTGCCTCTCGTCGGGACCGGTCTTGCGCAGTCCGGAAATCTCCTCCCGCAGCCGTTCCCGCTCCTCACGGCCATGGTTTAAAGCGCCTTCGAGCGTTCGGAGTTCGGCACGCAGCATCTCGGCTTGGGCATCGCGCTCCCGCTGGCCATCCTGCACGGCAGCGACCTCCTTCTGGTGCTTAGCCCGGGCGACGGCCAGCTCCTCCTGCGCGGCGGCCAGCGCCTGCTCGCCGTTCTGCGCCTCCTTCGCCAGCGCCGCTTCGCTGCGGGAAAGCCGCTCCTCGACGCCGGCGAGGCGGGCAGCGAGCTGGTCGCGCTCGCCCTGCAGCACCATGATCCGCGTCCTGTCCTCGACCTGGGCAACGCGCAACGCCCCATAGTCATCGCGGCTGGCGGCGAGCTCGCTCTCGCGGCCGGCCAGTCGTGCCCCGATCTGCTCGGCCTCGTCGCGCTGGCGCTTGAGCTCCTCGTCGCGCGTGCCGAGCTCCGCGGCGGTACTCGTCAGGGCGGTCTTGGTCTCGGCCAGGCTCTGCTCCAGGCTCGCCAGGTCGGCAGCTCGCTTGTCCAGGTTCGCGGTCGTTCCGGCATGCCCGGCCTGCTCCTTTTCGAGCGCGGCGCGGGTCTCGTCGAGCGTGCTGCGGGTCGCGGCCAGCTCGCCTTCGAGCTCACCGATCCTCTGGTCGCGCTCGCCACGCTCGCGCCCCAGCCGGCCGATCGTCATGTCGCGCTGACCAAGTTCCTGCATCGCGCCCGCCTTGGCGGCGAAACCGCGCTCGGCCTCCTGCTCGACCGCGCGCATCCGCAGCGCAAGCTCCGCCCGCAAATGGTCCCGGTCAGCGGCGATCTCGGCAAGAGACAAGGGAAAGGCCGCTTCGGCGCGCTTGCGCGCCAAGCGGTCGGCCCGTCGCGATAGGGCCGGAACGGCGGCCAACGCAAGCAGGCTCGCGCAGAGGAAGCCCAGCGCGAACAGCATGGCGGCTTCGATCAAGGCTCAGGGCTCCTGGCTACGCAACACCGGCTCCGGCGGAACTTGCCATGGCCGCCCCGCCTTGGCCAGAGAATGTCGCCATCTGCCCTAACGCTCCCGGCCTGGGGATGCGTGCGCCGGAACGCGCCGGCCTAGAACGGGTTCCAGGTCGCGCTCGGCGTGAACTTGAGATAGCCGAGATTGACACCGAGCCGCCAGCCGACGCCGGTGCGGATCGGCACAACAGTGACGCCTTCCGCGACCAGCGCCGTGAAGCCGAATCCGCCGATGAAATAGGCCGAACCATCCACGCCGGCAAAGCGCTGGTAGAGGGCATCGACCACCGGCAGGTTGTAGACCAGCATCATGGTGCGGGCGCCTTCGCCGCCGAAGTCGAAGCCGATCGAGGGCCCCTGCCAGAACACGCGGCGATCCCCGGCATTGCGGGTGTAGAGCGTGCCTTCGCCAAAGCGCAGCCCGCCGACGAAGGCGCCGGACGCTTCCTGGCCGAGCACATAGCCATTGGGCTCGCCCCAGCGCCGCACCGCTTCCTCGATCGTCAGCGCGAGGCCGCGCGAGACATTGCCGAAGAACTTGTGCCCCGAGGAGACGAGCTCGTTCTGGGAGAAGGAACGCTGGTCGCTGTACCCTTGATTGCCGTAGCCTTGATTGCCGCGGACTTGGCCGAGCGCCGGGGCGGAAAGGCCCGTCAGGCTCGTACCGGCGACGGCTAGTCCGCCCGTGATGAGAGTGCGGCGGGTTTGGTTCATGAACAAGATCTCCGGACAGGGGCCAGGCCAATGCCCGGCGCCGACGGCGGTTTGATCGTCCGGCCGATCCGCTCCGGACGGATGCGATAGGGGCCGGAAGGCGGGCCGATCCTGGGCTGACCGCCGATCGCCCGGCGCGCAAACAGCGACACCCGGCGAATACGAATCAATTCGGTAACGGGTTTGATACGCTGCAAATCTATCCAAGGGATGAAGATCGGAGACAGAGCAGGCCCGGCGAGCGCTTGCGAGGATTCGACTCGCGAGGAATCGGGCTTGCGAAGATTTGGTGCGATGAAGGCCGCAACATGGCGGGGCGGGCTGCCGCTGGCCGCCTGCTGCCTTTGGCTGGCCGGTGCCGGCCTCGTCGCGCGCGCCAGTACCCCGGGCGCTCCCGGACTGCCGGCAGGCCTGCCCGAACTGCCCGCTCTGGGCGAGGTGATGCAGCGCGACCTGCGCACCGGGCTTGCGATCAACGGCTTCGACCCGGTCTCCTATCGCCTCGGCGGCAGGCCCACGGCCGGCTCGCCCGAGTACGAGTTGGTGCAGGACGGCATCGTCTGGCGCTTCGCCTCGCAGGCCAATCTCGAAGCTTTCCGGGACGCGCCGGCGATCTATGCGCCCGCCTTCGCGGGCTTCGATCCGACGGGGGTCGCCGAAGGTGCCGCGGTCGACAGCGACCCGAGCCAGTATGCCATCATCGGTTCACGACTCTTCCTCTTCCGCACCGCGGAGAACCGCCACCGCTTCCTGCAGAATGCCGGGTTGCTGGCGCAGGCCAAGGATCGCTGGAATTCGGTGCGGCGCTTCGTGGCGCGGTGAGAGTTAGGCTCTAGCAGCCAGGATCGCCCGCGATCGCTTTGCGCGCGAGGGCCTCGCTCGAAGCCGCGACGAAGGGCGGATTGCGGAACTGACGCTCGACCACGCCATAGCGTGGCAATGCCCCGTCGAGCGTCAGCACGATGCCGCCCGCCGCCGAGAGAATGGCGTCACCCGCCGCGATGTCCCATTCCATGGTCTGCCCGCAGCGGACATGCAGGTCGGCCTCGCCCGAGGCGATCATGCCGAACTTCACCGCCGACGACATGGGGATACCTTTGCCGCAGCACATCGTCTTCGTGATGTCGTCGCTGCGGCCGTCGCCATGGAAGCGGCTGACCAGCACCACCGGCCCCTCGCCGGGCAGGTCGCGGACCGCGGCCGGACGCTCAGCGCCCACCACGGACCCGTCTGCAGCAAAATCCTGCACAAAGGCGTGCTCGCCCGCAAACCAGAGCCGACCCATCTCGGGCGCAGCGATCGCGCCGGCGATCGGCCTGCCCTCGCGCACCACGGCGATCGCGACGCAATAGCTGTCGCCGCCAGCGAGGAACTCGCGCGTACCGTCGAGGGGATCGAGCAGGATGAAGACCGCGCCGGGCGCAGCGCTGTCGGCGGTCTCCTCGCTGACGACCGGAAAGCCGGGCAGAAGCCGCGCAAGCGCGTCCTTCGCCGCATGGTCGGCCGCGAGGTCGGCGGAACAGACGGGCGAGCCGTCCGACTTGAGCTTGACGTCACGCGCCGCCCGCTTCGCCAGCAGGACGGCCGCGCTCAATCTTGCAGCTTCCGCGAGTTTGCGCCCCAACCCGTCGCGGTCCCGCAGGCGGGGATCTTCACGGCCGATCATGGCCCATCCTTCGAACATGCGCCCCGAGGGCGGTCAAGAACCATGCACGAGTATCGTTTCAGGTCCCTAACGACCTCTTCACATGGTGATTAACCACATGAAAACCAAGATGACAGCATATCTGGCAGCAAGGGCGCCCCTCTCGCGGCGCATTGCTGATTCCAGGGTTTCGCATGACCGCCATCTCGCTCGATCCGCTCGACCTGGCCGCTCTTCTCTGCAGTCGGGTCTGCCATGACGTGATCAGTCCGGTCGGCGCGATTGTCAACGCACTGGAAGTCCTGGAAGAAGACGACCCCTCCATGCGCGATTTCGCGCTGGAGCTCATCAAGAAGAGCGCCCGCAACGCCTCGGCACGGCTCCAGTTCGCTCGCCTCGCCTTCGGGGCGGCCGGTTCCGCCGGTGCGATGATTGACCTCGGCGATGCCGGAAACGTCGCCAACGGCTTCCTCAACGACGAGAAGCTCTCGCTCGACTGGGAGGCGCCGCGCGCGCTCCTGCCGAAGAATCAGGTCAAGCTGCTGCTCAACCTCCTGATCATCGCGACGCAGGCCGTGCCGCGCGGCGGCAAGCTCGTCTCCCGCGCCAGCGTCGAGGGCGAGCAGGGCGCATTCGAGATCACCGCCACCGGCTCGCATGCCCGCATCCCGGCGCATGTCGAGGAATTGCTGGCGGGCAACGCGCCGGGAGGCACGATCGACGCCCATGCCGTCCAGCCGGTCTATACCGGGATGGTCGCGCGCGCGGCGGGGATGGACATCGCCGTTTCGATCGACGGCGAGACCGTGACGATCAAGGCCGGCAAGACCGGTTGAGCAAGGCGCGGTGAGACGCAAGTCGAGCCAGCGCACGCGCTGCAGTCCCGGTCCCGCGTCTCAACCGATCTTAAACCGTTCTCCTGCTTTAGTTCCTGCAGTGTGTCGCGTTGAGTGATGGTCCTGCATGGACGATTTGCTGCAAGAATTCCTGACGGAGACCGGCGAGAATCTCGACACGGTCGATCGGGAACTCGTGCGTTTCGAGCAGGACCCGAACGATCGCGAGATCCTGCGCAACATCTTCAGGCTCGTCCACACGGTCAAAGGGACCTGCGGCTTCATCGGCCTGCCGCGCCTCGAGGCGCTGACCCATGCGGCGGAAGCGGTCATCGGCCAGTTCCGCGACGGCGCCACCGTGAACACCATCGCGGTCACCGCGATCCTCGAAACCATCGACCGCATCAAGGACATCCTCGCCGAGCTCGCCGAGAAGGGGCAGGAGCCGGAGGGCAATGACGAGACGCTGATCGCCGAGCTGCTGGCGCTGGCCGAACATGCCAGGGGTGAGCTGCGCGAGAACGGCCCCGCCGGGGACGCGATCGACCCCGTCGCCGCCTACCTCGCCCGCCACGGCCAGGCCACCAACCATCTGCCGGGCGAGCCGTCCGAAGAGGTCGCGGTCGACACCGGGCAGGAAGATCTCGTTTTCCGCAGTGCCCCCGGCCCGCAGCGCGGCCGCGATGGTCGCCTCGACGGCAACGATGGCCCGGCAGCCGAGGACAGCAGCGGCGCGCCTCGCGGCGGCGGCTCGGCCAGCCTGCGTGTCAACGTCGACACGATCGAGCATCTGATGACCATGGTCTCGGAGCTGGTGCTGACGCGCAACCAGCTCCTGGAGGTCGCCCGCCGGCAGGAGGACGCCGGGCTGAAGGCGCCACTGCAGCGCCTCTCTCTGATCACCGCCGAGCTGCAGGACAGCGTGATGAAGACGCGCATGCAGCCGATCGGCAATGCCTGGTCGAAGTTGCCGCGCATCGTGCGTGACCTGGGCGCCGAGCTCGGCAAGCGCATCGACCTCGTGACCGAGGGCGCCGCGACCGAGCTAGACCGCCAGATCCTCGACCTGATCAAGGATCCGCTGCTCCATATGGTGCGCAACTGCGCAGACCATGCCATCGAGACGCCGCAGGAGCGTCTGGCTACCGGCAAGCCCGAGCACGGTACGATCCGGCTGGCGGCCTGGCACGAAGGCGGTTCCGTCTCGATCTCGATCGCCGATGACGGGCGCGGGCTCGATATCGAGCGCATCCGCAGCAAGGCCATCGCCAAGGGTCTCGCCACCGACGCGGAGGTCGAGAAGCTCAGCGACGCCCAGATCAGCCGCTTCATCTTCCAGCCCGGCTTCTCGACGGCCGAAAACGTGACGGTGATCTCCGGCCGAGGTGTCGGCATGGATGTCGTCAAGGGGAATGTCGATTCGATCGGCGGCACGATCGATATCGCCAGCCGCGCCGGTCTCGGCACCACCATTACCATCAAGATCCCGCTGACGCTCGCGATCGTCTCCGCGCTGATCGTCGTCGCAGGCGCCGAGCGCTACGCCATCCCCCAGCTCGCGGTGCGCGAGCTCGTGCGCGTGAAGGCCGGGGACGACACTCGCATCGAGGAGATCAATGGCGCGCCGGTGCTGCGGCTGCGCGGACGCCTGCTGCCGATTGTCTCGCTCGCCGAGCTGATGGAGGCCCCGAAGAGAACGGGCGGTGACGGCTTCATCGTCGTCACCCAGATCGGCGACAGGCAGTTCGGCATCCTCGTCGACAGCGTCTTCCATACCGAAGAGATCGTGGTGAAGCCGATGTCGAGCCGGCTTCGCCATATCCCGCTCTTCTCGGGCAACACGATCCTCGGCGACGGCGCCGTGGTCCTGATCGTCGACCCCAACGGCGTCGCCAGCCTCGTCGGCGCGACCCTGTCGGAGGCACAGGGCCAGGAACCGCAGAGTGTCGTCGGCACGCGTGCACAAGGCGGCGAGCGCTCGACGATGCTGGTCTTCCGGGCCGGCGGCGGCCGCCTGCAGGCCCTGCCGCTCTCGCTGGTGACCCGGCTCGAAGAGGTCGATGCCAGCGAGTTCCAGCAGGGCGGCGGCCGCACCTTGCTGCATTATCGCGAGCGCCTGGTTCCGGTCTCGGCGGTGGCGGGCTCGGCCCTGCGTCAACAAGGCGTCCAGCCTCTCGTCATCGTTTCGGACGGCGACCTGACCGTGGCGCTGGCGGTCGAGGCGATCGTCGACATCGTCGAGGAGAGTTTCGAGCTCGAGATGGCGGCGGCCGACGAGCACGGCGTCATCGGCTCGGCCATGATCCGCGGCCGCGCCACGGAGATCGTCGATCTCGCCCACTATCTGCCGCTGAACGATCCCGGTTGGTTCGCCGCCCGGCGTGCCGCCACAGCGCCGGGCCATGTCCTGCTGGTGGAGCCTTCCGATTTCCTGCGCGAGATGCTGAGCCCCCTGCTCAAGGCCTCCGGCCACGCCGTCACGATGAAGGCCGGATTCGAGACAGCCGGCCCGGACGGAGTCGAGGAGCGCTTCAGTACCGCCCTCATCGATCTCGACCGCGACACCGACGCCGCCTTCGCCTTCGCGGCGCAGTTGAGAGAACTGGCTGGCGGCGACCGGCTGCGCGTCATCGGCCTCACGACCTGCGCCACGCCGGACCTTTACGCGCGCGCCGGTCAGGGCGGCCTCGACGACATCGTCGCGAAGTTCGACCGCCGCGCCCTGCTACGCGAATTGAATGCCGCCAGCGCCGATACGAGGCATGCAGCATGACCGCCACCGACAAGAACAAGCCGCTGGGCGCGCCGCCCCCCGGGTTCGGCGACTCGCTCGACTACGTCACCGTTCGCATCGGCGACCAGCTCCTCGGCCTGCCTATCGGCCGGGTGCAGGACGTCTTCATCGCCAATCGCATCACGACGGTGCCGCGCGCTCCAGGCGAGATCGTCGGCCTCCTGAACCTGCGCGGACGGGTCGTCACTGCCATCTGCCTGCGCCGACGGCTCGGCCGGCCCGCCCCGTTGAAGTTCGATGCACAGGGCCGTACCGAGCTGACCGCCATCGGTATCGAGCATGAAGGCGAGGCCTTTGCCCTGATCGTCGATGCCGTGGGCGAGGTTATTCGCCTCGACCGCTCGACGCTGGAGCCCCTGCCCGTCCATCTCGACCGCGTCTGGACCGCCTTGGCAATGGGCGTCCACCGCCTGTCCGACCAGCTTCTGGTCGTTCTCGACCTTGACGCCGTCCTCGACCTCGACCTTCGCGCCGCCGCCTGACCGGCACGGCTGAGCTTTGGAGACCGACCATGAAGTACTGTCTTGTCGTCGACGACTCCGCGGTGATCCGGAAGGTGGCCCGCCGCATCCTGGAAGGGCTGCAGTTCCGCATCGCGGAAGCCGAGGACGGCGCGCGCGCGATCGACGCCTGCAAGGGCGAGATGCCGGACGCCGTGCTGCTCGACTGGAACATGCCGATCATGGACGGCTACGAGTTCCTGCGCACGCTGCGCCAGATGCCGGGCGGAAAGCGGCCCAAGGTCGTCTTTTGCACGACCGAGAACGACATCGCCCATATCGCAAGGGCCATGCATGCGGGGGCGGACGAATACATCATGAAGCCCTTCGACAAGGAGATCGTGGCCTCGAAGTTCCATCAGGTCGGCCTGCTCTGAGCAGGCCTGAATCGAAACGCTCGCCCGTCGGCTTTTCTCCGCCGGTGCCTCCGACCAGAACGACAGCACCGGTATGAATCTCCACCGCCCCCTCCCGCCCGGCTCCAGTCGGCACAAGACGGTCGTGATCGCCGACGACTCCGCCGTCGTGCGCGGACTGTTCGCGCGCTGGCTGGGTGAGGTCGGCAGCTTCCATGTCGTCGCGGTCGCCGGAGACGGCGAGACCGCCGTGGCCCATGCCATTCGCTACAAGCCCGACGTGATGGTGCTCGATCTTGACCTGCCCGGCGTCGACGGTGCGGCCGCCCTGCCCCATATCCTGCGGGAAAGCCCGCAAACCGGCATCCTGCTCGCCGCCACGCTGAACGAGCGCAACACGCGCGTTGCGCTCGAATGCATGACCAAAGGGGCCATGGATATCGTCTCGAAGCCGGACACGCGCAGCGGCATGACGCTGTCGCTGGAGTTCCGCAGCGAGTTCCTCGCGAAGCTCGGCGGCATCTCCCAGCCAGCCGCCAAGCCCGGTGCCCCCCTCAAGCCGAGCGAGGCCCCGGCAGCCGTCGAGCCCGAACCGATCCGGTCCGCGCCGGTCAATCTCCGCCCGCTCGTTTCCGCTATGCCGCGCTATCTCGTCATCGGCGCCTCGACCGGCGGGCCGCGCGCCGTGGCCAAGGTGCTGTTCGACATTGGCGAGGGCCTGAACGACCTGACGGTCCTCATCGTCCAGCATATGCCGCCGCTGTTCACCGCCTCCTTCGCCGAGCAGGTCGCGGCCCATATCGGCGTGCCGGCCCGCGAACCCCGTGACGGCGAGCGCCTGATGCGTGGCACCATCTACGTCGCGCCCGGAGGCCGGCATCTCGGCATCGACCGTCGCCTCGGCCACATCGTCGCGCGCATCGGCGACGAGCCCCCCGTGAATTTCTGCCGCCCAGCCGTGGACGTGCTGTTTGGCGACGCTGCCCGCCATCTCGGCGCCGCCGTGATGGGTCTCGTGCTGACCGGCATGGGCAGCGACGGCACCGACGGCGCCGGCGCCCTGCGCCAGGCCGGTGCTGCCGTGCTTGTCCAGGACGAGCCGAGCAGCACGATCTGGGGCATGCCGGGTTCGGTGGTCCGGGCCGGGCATGCCAGCGCCGTCATCCCGCTCGACGCGATCGGTGTCTCGATCCGCTCCCTCGTGAAGGGAGTGCAACTGCCATGACCGAAGCCGACTTCGCCTTCCTGAGGCTGCTGCTCCAGCAGCGTTCCGGTCTTTCGCTCAGCGCCGACAAGCGCTATCTCGCCGAGAGCCGGCTGAGCATTCTCTGCCGCCGCCGCGGCATCGCAGACCTCGCGAGCCTCATCGACCAGCTGCGATACGGGCGCAATCGCGCGCTCGAAAGCGCCGTGGTCGATGCCATGACCACGAACGAGACACTGTTCTTCCGGGACAAGACGCCCTTCGAGCTTTTCCGCAACGTGATCCTGCCCGAGCGGATGGCTGCCAACGCCGCGACCCGCACGCTCAGGATCTGGTGCGCCGCCGTCTCGAGTGGGCAGGAGGCCTATTCGCTCGCCATGCTGATCGACGAGGCGGCCGACCGTCTGGCCGGCTGGAAGATCGACATCCTGGGGACTGACATCTCGGCGGAGATCCTCGATAAGGCCCGGGCTGGCGTCTACAGCCAGTTCGAGGTCCAGCGCGGCCTGCCGATCCAGATGCTGCTGAAGCATTTCCATCAGCACGGCGACACCTGGCGGGTCTCAGAGCGGCTGCGCGCCATGGTCGAGTTCCGGCAGCACAATCTGCTCGAATCCAGCGAGCATTTCGGTCGTTTTGACGTGATCTTCTGCCGCAACGTGCTGATCTATTTCGACGTCCCGACCAAGATGAAGGTGCTCGACCTGTTGACGCCGCGCCTCTTCGCGAGCGGCGCCTTCGTGCTCGGCACGCCGGAGACGGTACTGGGATTGTCGACGAAGCTCGCGGTCGACCCGGAGCATCGGGGGCTGCATCGTCCCGTCTCAAACATCGTGTCGGCATCCGACCGGTTCACGGGGCGCGAAGCGTTCGCCGGCTGGCGCGGCTAAGCACCTCCGCCGTCATGCACCCAAACAAAAACCCCGCCTCGCGGCGGGGTCCCCGTTGACCTGTCGTGTACATCCGACGATCAGGTCACGATCTTTATGGCGCCGCTCCGTGACCGCCTCATGACGGGCAAGCGACGCGAATGCGTCAGGCCGGGATGCGCTCGTCGGCCTCGGAGGGCTCACGCAGCACGTAGCCGCGGCCCCAAACCGTCTCGATGTAGTTCTTCCCGTCGGAAGCGTTGGCGAGCTTCTTGCGCAGCTTGCAGATGAAGACGTCGATGATCTTGAGCTCGGGCTCGTCCATGCCGCCATAGAGATGGTTGAGGAACATCTCCTTGGTGAGCGTCGTGCCCTTGCGGAGCGAGAGCAGCTCCAGCATCTGGTATTCCTTGCCGGTGAGGTGGACGCGGGCCGCATCGACCTCGACGGTCTTGGTGTCGAGGTTCACGACCAGGTCGCCGGTGGTGATGACCGACTGGGCATGGCCCTTCGAGCGGCGGACGATCGCATGGATGCGGGCGACCAGCTCGTCCTTGTGGAAGGGCTTGGTGAGATAGTCGTCGGCGCCGAAGCCGAGGCCCTTCACCTTGTCCTCGATGCCGGCGAGGCCGGAGAGGATCAGGATGGGCGTCTTGACCTTGGCGACGCGCAGCGAGCGAAGCACCTCGTAGCCCGACATGTCGGGCAGGTTCAGGTCGAGGAGGATAATGTCGTAATCATAGAGCTTGCCGAGATCGACGCCCTCTTCACCGAGATCCGTCGTATAGACGTTGAAGCTCTCGGATTTCAGCATGAGCTCGATGCTTTGGGCGGTCGCGCTATCGTCCTCGATCAGCAGAACCCGCATGTCCACGTCCCCAATTTCGCCCGCAGGGCATGTTGATCGTTGCTTTCGTCTGAGCCCTATCGGCCCTCGACGACGACGCACTTGCCCGATGAAACGCCACGCGACACGCTATCGGAAACTGGTTAACAAACCGTGATTCCCGTGCGCAAGCGCTTCCTCCGAGAAAGTGAACGATCCTTGCCGGGTGAGTCGAATATGACACGGACCGATGAACTTTCGCCCGCGAAAGCGCCCTTTCGCGGAAGCTGTTTCGCGAAACAGGACGAAAAACGCCCCGCGACACGCCGCAGCTTCGATCCTTAGTGTTAACCACACACCTTAATGAATGGTAAAAGCTCTCGATTCGTTAGGAACTCTTACCAACATCCTGCCGCAGCCCCGGCCTGCATGAACAGTCCTACGCACGCATCCGACCGTCTCTCCGCCCTCACCTCGATGATCGGGGGTGTCGAGAGCGTCAGCATCTATGGCCGCGTCATCGGCGTGCGCGGCCTTCTCGTCGAGGTCGCGGGCCCCATCGGCGCGATGAGTCTGGGCGGACGCGTCGGCATCGAGATCGCTCCCGGCACCCGCGTTCCCTGCGAGGTCGTCGGCTTTTCCGGCGAGAAGGCGCTCGTCATGCCCTTCGGCGGGCTCGACGGGGTGCGCCGCGGCTGCCCGGTCCATGTCGACCGGGCGCAGCCGGGCCTACGTCCCACCCCTGCCTGGCTCGGCCGCGTGGTCGATGCGCTCGGCCGGCCGGTCGATGGCGGCCCACCCCTGCCGCAAGGCGACACGCTCTACGCCTTCCGCAACGACCCGCCGAACGCCCACGCGCGCCGCCGCGTCGGCCAGCCGCTCGATCTTGGCGTTCGCGCGCTCAACACCTTCCTGACCTGCTGCATCGGTCAGCGCATGGGCATCTTCGCCGGCTCCGGCGTCGGCAAGTCGGTCCTGCTCTCGATGCTCGCCCGCTATGCGCGTGCCGACGTCAACATCATCGGCCTGGTCGGCGAGCGCGGCCGCGAGGTCCAGGAGTTCCTGCAGGAAGATCTGGGGCCTGAGGGCCTCGCCCGCTCGATCGTCGTCGTCGCCACCTCCGACGAACCTGCCCTGATGCGCAAGCAGGCCGCTCTCACCACGTTGACGCTGGCCGAATATTTCCGCGACCGCGACCAGCAGGTGATGTGCCTGATGGATTCGGTGACGCGCTTCGCCATGGCGATGCGCGAGATCGGCCTGGCGGCGGGCGAACCGCCGACGACCAAGGGCTACACCCCGACCGTCTTCGCCGAGCTGCCGCGGTTGCTGGAGCGCGCGGGCCCCGGCACTGGAGAAGGGGCGATCACCGGCCTCTTCACCGTGCTGGTCGATGGCGGCGACCATGACGAGCCGGTGGCGGATGCGGTGCGCGGCATTCTCGACGGCCATATCGTCATGGAGCGCTCCATCGCAGAGCGCGGGCGCTATCCGGCGATCAACATCCTCAAATCGGTCTCGCGAACCATGCCGCGCTCCTGCGACCCGGCCTATTACCCGGTCGTGCAGAAGGCTCGCGCTACGCTCGCGACCTATGCCGACATGGAGGAGCTGATCCGGCTCGGCGCCTATCGCCAGGGCGCATCGGTCGAGGTCGACGAGGCGATTCGCCTCAACCCCGCGCTCGAAGCCTTCCTGAAACAGTCGAAGGACGAGGCGACGCCGCTGGCGGAATGCTACCAGCGCCTCGCCGCGATCATGGGTGAGACTGGGTAGCGGCCTCGGAAGGCGCCTTCCGCGCCAGCATCCGCACCAGCGCGAACATCGCGGCGAAGCCGATCGCCTGGATCGTCGCCGAGACGACCAGCGTCGCATTCGCGCCCAGCCGCTCGACCATGGTCGCGAAGAGCAGCGGTGCAGCAGCGAAGGTGATGTTCTGCGGCACGGTCAGCCTGCCGAGCATCGTGGCGAAGCCGTTGCGGCCGAAGAGCACCAGCGGCAGCGTCGCGCGCGCCACGGAGATGACGCCGAGCGACGCGCTGAACAGCATGATGAAGACCCCGGCGGTGCCGGTCGTCATCGGCAGCAGCGGCAGCGTCAGGCAAAGCGCCGGCGCAACGAGCAGGCCGAGCAGCGCGACCTTCTCCGCTGGCAACCGCTCGCCGAGCGTCGCGTCGATGGCACGCGCCGCGATCGTCGCCGGCCCGCTCAGCGTCGCAATCCAGACGGCCTCGGCCGGTGTCAGTCCACCCTCCTGGAACAGCCTGATGTAGTGCAGCGGCAGCCCCCAGGAGACCAGCCCGCTCGCCGAAAGAGCGAGCGCCAGCAGCAGGAACGCCGCCTGACGGCGGTCCGTACTGACTCTGCCCTGCTCGAAGTTTGATGCGACGGCGGCGGCGCCCGGCGTCGACGCGGCCGGCCGAAGGCGCGGGATCGCGAGATAGATCGGAAGCACGATGACGACCTGCAGCACCGCGAAGACCAGCACTGCGGCACGCCAGCCGTAGAGGTTCGTGAGCAGCGCCGTCAGCGGCCAAAACACGCTGGAGGCCAGGCCTGTCATCAGCATCATCAGCCCGATGACGCGCCGGGTGCGTTCGCCCATCAGCTGCGCGATGGTGACGTTGCCGACATTGGCGAGCGACAGCGCATGGCCGATGCCGATCACGAACCAGCTTGCGAGATAGCTGACCGGCCCTTGCGAGATCGCCAGCACGACGAAGCCGAGCGCGCAGACCAGCGCGCCCAGGCACATCGAGCGGCGCGTGCCCTCGCGGTCGAGCTGGCGCCCGAGCGCCGGCGCGAGCAGCGCACCGGTAATGAGCAGGACCGTGATGCCGCCGAAGACGATCTCGGGACTGAGCCCGATGTCGCGGCTGAGCGCCGGCGCCAGCACCGAGGGCGAATAAAAGGTCGTGCCCCAACCGATGATTCGAGTGAGGGCGAGGCCGAACAGCAGCGGGCCATGCCCGCCAAAGCGAGGAAGAGAAGCCAAGACTTAAATCCGCGAGAACGGGCCGGGCGACCGCCGGTGTTTGAGAACTAGATCATCCCGTCAGGCGGCGGCAGGAGTGGCGACGCGACCTGTGCATGCAGAAAAGGCAGTCCATTTCGGTAAGGAAAGGTCAACCTCCTTGGGTCATTGTGCACCTCGTCTCGCGGAATGAGTTCGGGCGTGACCGAGGGGTCGGCTGCTGCCCATGCGTAGTCAGGAGTTTAACGACATGAAGTCGCGAGAGACGCTTCTGCGGCTGAAGCGCTTCCAGGTCGACGAGAAGCGTCGCCGGGTGAGCCAGATCGAGATGATGATCGCCGATTTCCACCGGATGGCGAGCGATCTCGATCGCGAAATCCAGTCAGAGGAGGCGCGCGCCGGCATCACTGATCCGTCGCATTTCGCCTATCCGACCTATGCCAAGGCGGCGCTCGGCCGGCGCGACAACCTGCGCCAGTCGGCCGACAACCTGCAGGGCCAGCTGGACGAGGCGAAGGCCGAACTTCAGGAAGCCTTCGAGGAGATGAAGAAGGTCGAGATCCTGGAAGATCGCGAGCGCGCCTCCGAGCGTGCCGCCGAGGCCTCTCGCGACCAGGCGACCATGGACGCTATCGGGCTGCGTTCGCGCGCCTGAAATCGCCTGACGGAGAGTCAGGAAGACGGGGCGGAGGTCGCAGGACCTCCGTTTTTTATGCAATCACGGGATGGTGCGGCACGCTGTCGGCCCGCATCTGGCCCTTCAGGCGGGGATCGTCGTCGATCTCGATGCCGCGCTTGAACACCTTGAAGCCCGAGCGCTGGTAGAAGTTGATCGCGCCCGGATGGTCGATGGTGCAGGTGTGCACCCAGAAGCGCTTGATCGGCTTCGCCCAGGCCAGCGCCAGCGCCCGGTTCATCAGCCAGCGTCCCGCGCCCTTGCCGACCACCGGCTCGTCCAACCCGAAGAAGGCGAGCTCGCCCTCCCCCGCTGCGCGAAAGTCGAGCTCCAGCAGCCCGACGTCCCGGCCATCGAAGCGCACGGCGTAGAGATCGACCGCTGGATCGGAAAGAATCACCGCAAGCTCCGCGCGCGGCTTGACCAGGCGGCTGAACCACATCCAGCGCTCGCCCAAGAGGCGGTAGACGTCGAGATAGCGCTCGATGTCGTTGCCGTCGATTCGATCCAGCGAGAAACCTTCCGTACCCGGTGGGTCCGGCCGTTCCGCCGGCTGCGCGAGCATCTCGAGCGAGGTCACCACGGCGGCGATCTTTCCGGGCGGCAGGTCGGTTGTGCCAGTGAGGCTGACGGTCAGGCTGTTCGACATGGCCGTTTGCTACGCGGCACCAGCGGAAAGTGCAATGCCGCCGCGTTCCTGACATGATCCGATCGGTAGGATCGGCTCGTGATGATTCATCCCCGGCGTGACAGTGCAGAAAGCCCAGCGCAGCGACCGCATCGCGTCCGGCTGCCCGGCCTGCTTTTCGCCCTGCTCGTCATGGGCCTCGCCGTCGTGCCGCATCTTACGCTCGCCGCCTCGATGATGAGCGCGGTCATGCCGGGCCATGCCGTCGTAACCGCCATTGCCGCCGTTTCGGACGAGGCCGGCACGGCACCCTGCCACGAGGCTGTCGACGGCGTGGCCGTTCACGCCAAGATGCCACCCTGCTGCATCGTCGGCTGCGGCCTGATCGCGGAAGCGCCGGGCGCTCCGCTGCTGCCCATCGACGTGAGTTGGTCGCGGGCCGCGCCGCCCGCTGCGGCACCGATCGGGGGGCTTGCGCCCGAGCCGGCCGAGCACCCGCCGCGAACGAGCGGCCGGGTCACCTGAACAACCAATTTTCGACGGATCGAGACGCCGCCTTGCGGCACGGTCCCTCATTCCATCGACCAAGGACAAGACCGATGAATCGTATCGCCATTTCGCTGGCAGCCCTCCTTGCAGCCGGCATGCTCGGCAGCGCGGCCCAGGCGCAGCAGCACCAGCATCAAAGCCAGCACACGCGCCAGGGGCCGCCCGTCGTCGCACCGGGGGCAGTGCCCCCGGCGACCAAGGGCTATCAGGACGCCAATGCGAAGATGCACAAGGACATGGACATTGCCTATTCGGGCGATGCCGATGCCGATTTCGTCCGCGGCATGATCCCGCACCATCAGGGCGCGATCGACATGGCCAAGGTCGCTCTCGCCCATGGCAAGGACCCGGAAATCCGCAAGCTGGCCGAGAGCGTCATCCGCGACCAGGAGAAGGAAGTCGCCATGATGCGCGACTGGCTGAAGAAAAACGGCAAATAATCCTTGCCTGAGGGCGTGGGCGGGCGCTTCCGGGCGCTTGCCCTCGCCCCTTCAGGCTGTCAGAGAGAAGGGATGGTTCACGCCGCAGCGTTGACGACGTGGGCCTCCCGCCCTGCTACGCGTCCAGCCCCGATTTCCACTCAGCGGCCTGTATGAAGCGCTATCTCGACTATCTTTGGCCGATCATCGGGCTCGTCGCGGTGATCTGGTCCGTTGAACTGCTCTGGGACAAGCTCAAGGCGGAGGCCGGCTCTGACGCCGCCATCGAGGCGCTGCTCGAGAATGCCGGCCTCTGGCAGAGCATCAAGATCATCGCCCACCGCATTGGCCACAAGATCGCGGTGATCCCGCCGGAGGCCTTCTTCCATGCGGCGCTGGCGACCGTGGCGGCCTATGCCGCTCTCGCCTGGTACGATCGCATCGCCCTGATCCATCTCGGAAAGGAGAAGGGCATCTCCTGGTTCTATATCTCGCTCTGCTCCTTCGTGACCTATGCGCTCTCGCACAATATCGGCGCCTCGGTCTTCTCCGGGGGAATGGTGCGATACCGCGCCTATACGGCGAAGGGGCTGAACGCAGCTGACGTCGCAGTGCTCGTGGCGCTCTGCTCCTTCACCTTCGTCTTCGGCACCATCCTGCTCATGGGCATCGTTCTGGTCTACGAGCCGGAGATCCTGCGACCACTGACGCGGATGTCGCGATGGTTCGCCATCGGCGACGGCACGGCGCGGCTGATCGGCGTCGGCATGCTCGCCTTCGTCGCGCTCTACACCATCGGCTCCTGGCTCAAGTTCAGGCCGTTGCGGATCGGCAAGTTCGAGCTGATCTATCCGCGCCTGCGGATCGTCGCCCGGCAATATCTCGCCGCACCGCTGGAGCTCGTCGGCGCCGCCGGCATCATCTATTTCGCGCTGCCGGCGCAGGGCAATCCGGGCTTCATGATCGTGCTCGGCGCTTTCCTGCTCTCCTTCTCGGCCGGGCTGCTCAGCCAGGTGCCGGGCGGCGTCGGCGTGATGGAGGCGGTCTTCCTCGCGGTGATGCCGGGCATGCCGGCGCCTGCCGTCTTCGCTGCCCTGCTGATCTGGCGCCTGTTCTACCTCATCCTGCCCTTGGTGATCTCGCTGCCGATCGTGCTCGCCTTCGAGCGCGCACAGCTCAAGCGCAACACGCGAATAGCACCGCCGCCGTAGGGATCCGGCGCTATCTCCGCAACGCGATCCCTGCCGCGCCGAACATGAGCAGGGCACCCACAGCTTCCGACCAGCCGAAGGGCTCGCCCAGCACGACGACCCCGACGGCGACCGCGATGGCCGGGCTGATGAAGGCATAAAGCCCGGCGCGGAAGGCTCCCCAGTCGCGCAGTAGCCGCATATAGATGGTGAAGCCCATCAGCGAGCCACAGATGACGAGGAAGACGACGGCAGGCCACACCGGCCAGCTCGCCAGCCGCATGAAGTCGTCGACGCCGATGCGCTCCAGCGTCAGAGAGGCCATCGCCAGGCCGAAGCCGCCGATCAGCGTCTGCCAGCCGGCCAGCGTCAGCGTCGGCATCTTGCCCGCGATCGGCCGCGCCAGCACGGCGCCGAGACAATAGAGCAGCGTCCCGGCTGCCACCGCTGCGAGCCCCGCGGCCTCGAGCGGATCGCCCTGAGAGGCCGACAGGCCGCCAAGCGCTCGTGTCGCGAAGAGAAAGCCGAGCCCGGCTGTGCCGAGCGCGATGGCGAGCACCTTCTGGCGATTGATAGGCTCGCCCGCAATCACACGGCTCGCCAGCAGCGTGTAGATCGGGATCGTCCCGAAATTGACGATGGCCGAGAGCCCGCTCGGGGCATATTTCACGCCCCAGAACAGCAGCGTGTAGTTGCCGGTGTTGAGCAAGAGCGCCGTGCCAATCAGCCGTGGCCAGGCGCTGCGCGGCACCATGGTCACCTCGCGACCGGCCCAGAGCAGCATCAGCGCGCCGGCGATCAGGAAGCGCGCGGCGGCCAGGAAGACCGGCGGCACATGCGCCGCGCCGACCTTGAGCGGCAGCCAGGTCAGCCCCCAGACGAGGGACATGACGACGAAGAGAACGGCATTGCGGGACATATTACCCGCTTAGCCGGGGCCTCGATGACTGACCATTGCGCCGCGGGCATCGCGCCCCCGTGGAAACCGGAGGTGCACCGAGACCTCAGACGCTGCCGACCGTCTTCAGACGGACACGCGGATGGATCTCGGCCTGCGACAGCACCGGCGTCTCGCGACGGAAGCGCTCGATGATCTGGCGCACGAAGGGCCGCGCCAGCGCCGAGGAGACCAGCGCCGGCATCTCGCCGATGCGGGCCGCGTCCTCGAACCGGTCGCGGACGTGATGGACGAATTCCTGCAGTCGCGACGGCGCCATGGCGAGATGACGCTCCTCGCCCTGGCCGACGATCGATTCGGCGAAGACGCTCTCCCAGGCTGGCGACAGCGTGATGATCGAGAGCACGCCCTGCGGATTGGCGAACTGCGCGCAGATCTGGCGGGCAAGCCGCACACGGACATGCTCGGCGATGTCGCGCGGGTTGCGGACGGTCGCCGAGACCTCGGCGATGCCCTCGATGATCGTCGGCAGGTCGCGGATCGATATGCGCTCGGAGAGCAGGAGTTGCAGCACACGCTGGATGCCGGTGGTCGAGATCTGGCTCGGCACGATCTCCTTGACGAGATCGGCATGGTCCTTCGGCAGCTCACGCAGCAGCTTCTGCACCTCGCCATGCGAGAGCAGCTCAGGCATGTTCGACTTCAGCACCTCGGTGAGGTGGGTCGAGATCACGGTCGCGGCGTCGACGACCGTGTAGCCGCGGATCTGCGCCTCGTCCTGCAGCGCCCCGTCGATCCAGGTGGCGGGCAGGCCGAAGGTCGGCTCCAGCACGTTGTGGCCGGGCAGGTTCACGGCGCCGCCCATCGGGTCCATCGCCATGTACTGGCCGGCATAGACGATGCCCTGGCCGGCATCGATCTCCTTGATCTTGATGAAGTAGTGGTTCGCTTCGAGCTGGACGTTGTCGACGATGCGCACGGCCGGCATGACGAAGCCGAGCTCCGCCGCAAGCTGCCGGCGCAGCGCCCGCACCTGGTCGGTCAGTCGGTCCTGCCCGTCGGCCGCGTTGACCAGCGGCAGCAGCGCATAGCCGATCTCGATCTTGAGCTCGTCCATCTTGAGCAGGTCGTTGAGGGTCTCCTCGCGCGGCGTGCCGTCCGCACCGACAGCCCCGCCCGCTTCGCCCGCCCCGGCAACGCCCTGCAGCGCCGCACGCTCCTTTGCCGCCTTGCCGAAGCGAAAGGCGAGGAAGCCGGCGCCGGCGGCGAGCAGCAGGAAGGGCAGCATCGGGATGCCGGGCAGCAGCGCGATCAGCAGCATCACCGCCGCCGACATGCCGAGCGCCTTGGGATAGCCGGAGAGCTGCTTGCCGAGCGCCTTGTCGGCGGCACCACGCACGCCAGCCTTCGAAACGAGCAGGCCCGCAGCGGTCGAGACGATCAGCGCCGGAATCTGGCTGACGAGGCCGTCGCCGACGGTGAGCTGCGTATAGTTGTGCGCTGCCTGGCCAAAGCTCAGATTCTGCTGCGCGACGCCGATGATGATGCCGCCGAGCACGTTGATGAAGGTGATCAGCAGGGCGGCGATGGCGTCGCCGCGCACGAATTTCGAGGCGCCGTCCATCGAGCCGAAGAAGGAGGATTCGTCCTCCAGCGCCTTGCGGCGAACCTTGGCGGTTTCCTGGTCGATCAGCCCGGCCGAGAGATCGGCGTCGATCGCCATCTGCTTGCCGGGCATGGCGTCGAGGGTGAAGCGGGCCGCGACCTCGGCGATACGGCCAGAGCCCTTGGTGATGACCACGAAGTTCACGATGATCAGGATGGTGAAGACGATCACACCGATCACGAAATTGCCGCTCATCACGAAGCCGGCGAAGGCCTCGATGACATGGCCGGCGGCCGATGTGCCCTCGTGGCCATGGGCAAGGATCAGGCGCGTCGAGGCGAGGTTGAGCGCCAGCCGGAACATGGTGACGATCAGCAGCACGGTCGGGAAGGCGGAGAATTCCAGCGGCTCCTCGATGAAGAGCGCGGTCATCAGCACCAGCACCGACAGGATGATCGAAAGCGCCAGCATCAGATCGAGCAGCAGCGCCGGCATCGGGAAGATGAGCACCACCAGGATGCCCATGACGCCGACGGCGAGGAACAGATCAGGCCGGTTGAACAGCTTGCCCAGCGCATCGCGATTGGGAAGGCTGAAGCCGCTGCTGCCTTGCCCCGCTGTCACATCGGTCATCGACCGCTCCGCCCGTCCTCAAGCCGCCCAAGCGGGCATGCGCGCCCCGAAGCAGGACACGACCCGGCAATTCTTGCCGGGTTTATGGTGAACGAATTGTAAAGAAACGGAGCCGGCCGCCGCGGAACCTTCCCGAAGGCGGGCGGTTGACCCACCGCCCTTGGGACGGAGCGGGAGGAAACCAGCATGACAGCGCCGGCCGTGATTCAGCACGGCACGATCGAAACCGATGTGCCCGCGCGGCTGGATCGCCTGCCCTGGTCCCGCTTCCACACGCTCGTCGTCGTCGCGCTTGGCGTAACCTGGATCCTCGACGGGCTCGAGGTCACGCTCGCCGGCTCCGTCTCCGGCGCGCTGAAGGAAAGCCCGGTCCTCAAATTCACCAATACCGAGATCGGGCTCGCCGGGGCCGGTTATATCGCCGGCGCCGTGCTGGGCGCCGTGTTCTTTGGCTGGCTGACCGATCGGCTCGGCCGCAAGAAGCTCTTCACCATCACAGTGCTGGTCTATCTCGCCGCAACCGCCGCGACGGCTTTCTCCTGGAACGTCGCGAGTTTCATCGCCTTCCGCTTCCTGACGGGAATGGGCATCGGCGGCGAATACGCGGCGATCAACTCGACCATCCAGGAGCTCATTCCGGCCCGCATGCGCGGCTGGACCGACCTTGTCATCAATGGCTCGTTCTGGATCGGCGCGGCACTCGGCGCGCTCGGCGCCATCGTCCTGCTCGACCCGGCGGTGATAGACCCCGAGAAGGGCTGGCGCCTCGCCTTCTTCATCGGCGCCGTGCTCGGGCTCGTCGTCCTGTTCCTGCGGCAGTGGATCCCGGAAAGCCCGCGCTGGCTGATCAGCCACGGCCATCCCGAGCGGGCCGCGGCCATCGTCGCCGATATCGAGCAGCGCTGCGGCTCGCCCCCGGAGCCCGGCGAGAAACTCGTGCGCACCCGCCTGCGTCCGCGCCCCGCGATCCCGCTCGGCGAGGTGTTCCAAGCGCTCTTCGTCGTCCACCGTGACCGCTCGCTCGTGGGGCTCGCGCTGATGCTGTCGCAGGCCTTCTTCTACAATGCGATCTTCTTCACCTATGCGTTGATCCTGACCGATTTCTACGGCGTGCCTTCGCAGAAGATCGGCTGGTTCATCCTGCCCTTCGCGATCGGCAACTTCCTCGGCCCGGTGCTTCTCGGCCGGCTGTTCGACACGCTGGGCCGGCGCCCGATGATCGCCGCCACCTATGCTCTCTCCGGCCTGCTGCTGGCCGGGACGGGCTATCTCTTCCAGCAGGACCTGCTCACTGCCGCGCAGCTCACCCTGTGCTGGAGCGTGGTCTTTTTCTTCGCCTCGGCCGCCGCGAGCTCGGCCTATCTCACCGTCTCGGAGACCTTCCCTGTCGAGATGCGCGCGCTCGCCATCGCTCTGTTCTATGCGATCGGCACGGGCGCGGGCGGCATCGCCGGCCCATGGCTCTTCGGTATCCTGATCGACACCGGCTCCCGCAACAGCGTCTTCGGCGGCTATCTGCTGGGTGCGGCGCTGATGCTGGCGGCCGCGGTCATCGCCGCGCGCTTCGCCATCCAGGCCGAGCGCAAGCCGCTGGAGGCAGTGGCCCGTCCGCTCAACGCCGTCGACTGATTGCACCGCTCCCGTAACCACGCGACTGAAAAGCGCGCCAAATGGAACCGGCCATCCTTCAAATGCATTACTCTCGCTCTGCATTCCGCGCTTAAATGCAAGGGAGATGCAGTCAGAACAGCCTGGAGGTCATAGTGGACAGACGTTCATTTCTGATGGCGCTGGTCGGTGGCGTGACCGTAGCCGGCCTCGGCGGCGGCGTCGCGGTGGAAGCCGCCCAGCCGGCGCCCGCCCCTCGCCCTGAAGCCGAACCCGCCAGGGGCGACGAGGCGGTCTCGGCCGAGGTGAAGGAGGCGATCGACAACACCGACGCCGAGTTCAGCCAATACTATTATTACCGACGTCCGCGCTACTATGCCCGCCCGCGCTATTATTACCGGCCGCGCCCCTACTATCGGCCGCGCTACTATTACCGGCCGCGCTATTATCGCCGCCGCTACTGGTGAGGGCCGACTGCGCCCGGGTCAGGCTGCGTTGATGCGCGTCTGACCCGGCTCCGCCACGGTGATGCCCGCGGCGGTATATTCGCTCAGCTTGTTGCGCAGCGTGCGGATCGAGATCCCGAGGATTTTGGCCGCATGCGTGCGGTTGCCGAGACAATGGTCGAGCGTGTCGAGGATGAGCTCGCGCTCGACGTCGGCGACCGTATGCCCGACCAGCGAGCGCGTCATGGCCTCCGCCGTCTGTGCTGCGCGTGCCGCAGGGTCGCGCGAAGGCGCCGGCGACAGGGCCTCGCCCTCCGGCGTCAGCACCGCATCGGCCGCGATCTCCGGGCCGCTCGCCAGCAGCACCGCCCGGTGCATCGTGTTCTCGAGTTCGCGGACGTTGCCGCGCCAGGCGTTGGCCGTCAGAACCTTGCGGGCCTCGGCAGCGATCGGCCGCAGCGGCAAACCGTTCAGATCCGCATATTTCTTCGCGAAATGGTCGGCCAGCACCAGGATGTCACCGGGCCGCTCGCGCAACGCCGGCAGGCGCAGATGCACCACGTTCAGCCGATAGAGCAGGTCCTCGCGGAACGAGCCCTCGCGCACGGCCTCGGCCAGATTGCGGTTCGAAGTCGCGATGATGCGGATATCGACCTTGACCGGCTGCGTGCCGCCGACGCGGTCGATCATCCGCTCCTGCAGCGCGCGCAGCAGCTTGGCCTGCAGGCGCACATCCATCTCGGAGATTTCGTCGAGCAGGAGGGTGCCGCCATTGGCCTCTTCGAACTTGCCGATGCGTCGCGCGATGGCGCCGGTGAAGGCGCCCTTCTCATGGCCGAACAGTTCGGATTCGAGCAGGTTGTCGGGGATGGCGGCGCAGTTCACTGCGACGAAGGGCTTGTCCTTGCGCGCCGACTTCTGGTGCAGGTGCCGCGCGATCACCTCCTTGCCGGTGCCGCTCTCGCCGGTGACCAGAACCGGCGCCTCTGAGCGCGCGATCTGCGAGGCGAGCTGGACGACGCGCTCCATCGCCGGATCGCGCCAGATCAGGCTCGACTGATCGGCCGCGACTGCCTCCAGCACCGCCGCGATCAGTTCCGGGTCCGGCGGCAGCGGCACATATTCGCGCGCGCCGGCCTGAATGGCGGCGACGGCCGCGCGGGTATCGGTCGAAGTGCCGCAGGCCACAATTGGCGTACGGATGCGCTCGGCCTCCAGCGCGGCGACATAGGCTGCGATCGGCTGCACCACGTCGATCATCAGGAGATCGGCGCCCTTGGAGCGCAGCACGGCGAGCGTCTGCTCCAACCCGTCCGTGTGCGTCACGGCCGCGCCATGCGACATCGCGATCTTGGCCGCCGCGATGATCTGTCCCTGGAGACCGCCGGCGATGATGAGACGCATGGCTCAGCCCCTTCTTTCTGTCGTTCTTCTGCCGGGCCCTGCCGTCACCGGTCGGCCTTGATGATTTCGGTCATGGTCACGCCCAGCCGGTCTTCGACGACGACGACCTCGCCGCGTGCCACCAGCCGCTCGTTGACGAAGATATCGATGGCCTCGCCGACGCGCCGGTCGAGCTCCAGCACCGTGCCCGGCACGATCTGGAGCATCTCGCCGACCGCCATCTTCGAGGAGCCCAACACTGCCGAGACCGTGACCGGCACATCGAAGACCTGCTCGAGATCCTCCGCCGTCTTGACCGGGACCGGGCCGGAACCATCCGGCTTGACCGTGTTCGGGTCGAAGGACAGGTCGGCCTGGTTCAGCGGCGGCAGGTTGAGGTCGTTCTCGCTCATGGCTCAAACCTTCATGATTCGGTGAGGTTGCGGCCGAATACGCGCATAATCGCCTGTTCGACCAGCGCCTCCACCTGCCGGCTGTCGAGGACGAAGCCGCCCTCCGCCCATTCGATGCGCCCGTCGCCCGGCGCGATATCCGGCTCTCCCAGCACGATCAGCTTGCCGGAAAAGCCATGCTGGACGCTGAGTCGGCGGGCCAGTTCCTCGGCCGTTTCGACGGCCGCCTCGTTGACGCGCAGCACGAGATGCGGCGCTTGCCGGGCATGGTCGAGGCATTCGCTGATGGCGCCGGCGAGCGCAGCCTGTGGCTTTTCCGCCAGCGCGACTCCGGCGAGCGCCCTCGCCACGGTGATGGCGAGGTGCCCGGCCTGCTCCTCGATCATGGCCGTGCGCGCCGCTTCCTGGGCCATGAGCTGCTCGGCCGAGCGCGCCAGCAGGCCGGCGAGCGCCCCGAGCTGCGCGCCGATCTCTTGCCGCGCCTGCTCCTGCCCCGCACGGAACCCTTCGGCGAGCGCTTCCGTCCGGGCGGCCTCGCGGGCTTCCTCGCGGGCATGGGCCTTGGCTGCGACGAGTTCGGCCTCGCTGACGGTCTTGCGGCCGCCTTCGCCGAAATCCGTCCCGAACATGAATTTGGTGGCAGCGGCCATCTCAGTACACCAGCTCGTCTTCGGCGTTGCCCTTTGACAGCACGATCTCGCCCCGCTCGGCGAGGTCCTTCGTCAGCTGGGCAAGCTTGCTCTGGGCCTCGTCGACCTCCTTGAGGCGCAAGGGGCCGAGTCCGTCCATGTCGTCCTGCATGATCTTGGCGGCGCGCTGCGACATCGCGCCGAAGAAGAAGGCGCGCATCGTCTCGCTCGCACCCTTGAGGGCACGCGTCAGCGTGTCCTTGTCGACCTGGCGCATCAACGTCTGCAGGCCGGCCGGATCGAGCTGGATCAGGTCCTCGAAGGTGAACATCAGCGCCCGGATGCGCTCGGCCGATTCCGCGTTCGAGGCATCGAGCGCCGAGAGGAAGCGGATTTCGGTCTGGCGGTCGAAGCCGTTGAAGATATCGGCCATCATCTCGTGCGGATCGCGCCGGCGCGTCTGGGTCAGCGTCGAGACGAACTCGGTGCGCAGCGTGTTCTCGATGTGGTCGAGCGTTTCCTTCTGCACCGATTCGAGCCTGAGCATCCGCGCCACCACCTCGATGGAAAGGTCGTTGGGCAGGTTGCGCAGCACATTGGCGGAATGGTCCGGCCGGATCTTGGACAGGATCACCGCGATGGTCTGCGGATATTCGTTCTTGAGGAAGTTCGCGAGCACGGCCGCGTCGATATTGCCGAGCTTCTGCCACATGTTACGGCCGGCAGGCCCCCGGATCTCCTCCATCAGGAGGGCGACCTGGTCGCTCGGCAGAATCTTCTCGAGCAACGAAATCGTGCGGTCGAAAGAGCCGGTGACGGCGCCGGCCGCCGAGAGCGAGCCGACGAACTCGATCATCAGCTTCTCGACATCGTCGGAATCGACCGTTCCGAGCTCGGCCATGGCGCGGGTGACGATGCGGATCTCGTCATCGTCGAGCTCCTGCCACAGCGCCCGGCCGTGCTCCTCGCCCAACACCAGCAGGATGACGGCGGCACGCTGCGGCCCGGTCATCTCGGCAACGTTCGTCACCGTGCCGAAGTTGTTCGGCAGGCTTTCCGCCTGGCCGGTGCTGCGCGTCGCGATGGATCTGGTTTCTGCGGCCATGACTCAGGAACCCATCACGCCGGCGCCTTGTCGTGGATCCAGCTGCGCAGCACGGCGAGCGAGTCGGCCGGGTTCTGCGCCACCATCTGCCCAATCTTCTCGACCGACTGCGCCTTGAGCTGGCCCTTGATCTGGGCGACCGCGAGCATCCGGTCCGAGGCCGGAGCATCGATCTGGATCACCTCGCCATCCGGGCCGATCGCGACCGTCTGCCCGCTCCCGGCCGGGTCGCCCGTCGTCGCCTCGCCATCCATGGCGTTGCGCATGAAGGAGGGAATGCCGCGCATATTGTTGGGGTCCGCCGCGATGGCCGCGCTGCTCCTGTTGTCGCTGGCCAGGACCTGCTTCAGCAGCGGCCGGACGACTGTCATCAGCACGATCAGCGTCAGCAGCGAGATCACGCCGAGCTCGATGAAGCGGACGATGTCTTCCTTGGAGAAGGAAAGCAGCTTCTGGACCAGCGTCTGCTCGGCGAGATCGGACGGCGGCGGCGGAGCCTCGGCGAAGCGCAGGTTGACCACCTCGACCTTGTCGCCGCGGCCCTGGTCGAAGCCCACGGCGGTGCGCACCAGCTCGCCGATCCGCTCCAGCTCCTCGTTGTTGCGCGGCTGATAGGCGAGCTCGCCGGAAGGGCTGCGATTGTAGACGCCGTCGACAAGCACGGCGACCGAGATCTTCCTGATCCGCCCGCCTTCGAGGACCTCGGTACGTGTCGTGCGCGAGATCTCGTAATTCGCGACTTCCTCGTTCTTGGCCGAATTCTCGCGCTGATTCTGGTTGGTGCCCTGCGTCTGCTGGGCGCCCGGCAGCTCGTTGCCGACCGTGACCGTGCCGTTGTTGTCGGTGGTCGTCGAGCTCTCCGTGCGGTTCTGGCTGGAGCGCAGGACACGGCTTTCCGGATCGTAGTTCTCGGAGCGGCTTTCGACGCGGTTGGCGTCGAGATCGGCGGTGACCTGCACGCGGGCCCGGCCATAGCCGACGACGCTGGCGACAATCTCCTCGACCTGGGACTTGAGGCGTTTCTCGATGGCCGTCTGGCGCTCCTCGATGCCGAGGCCGACCAGCGCCTGGTCGCTCTGCGCCCCGTCCGCCAGCAGGCGGCCGCGCTCGTCGACGATCGAGACGCGCTCGGGCTTCAGCCCGTCGACGGCCGATGCCACGAGATGACGCACCGCGCGGACCTGCGCGGCATCGAGGTCGCCCGAGAGCTTGAGGGCGATGGAGGCGCGCGGCGGCTCGCGGTCACGCTCGAACAGGCGCCGCTCCGGGATGACGAGATGGACCCGCGCCTGCTGAACCCGGCCGATCGAGCGGATCGTCCGCGCAAGCTCGCCTTCCAGCGCCCGCAGATGGTTGATGTTCTGGACGAAGCTCGTCGAGGAGAAGGCGTCGCCCTTGTCGAAGATCTCGTAGCCGACACCGCCGCCGCTCGGGATTCCCTTGCCGGCGAGATCGAGCCGGAGCTTCGGCACGTCGTCCTTCGCCACCAGCACTGTTGTGCCGTCGCTGCGCAGCTCGTAGCGGATGCCGCGCGTATCGAGGTCCTTGACGATGGCGTTGACGTCCTGGGTCGAAAGATCGGTGAAGAGCACGCTCATCGCCGGCTGCGACATCCGCAGCATCACGAAGCCGAAGAAGCCGACGAGCGCCAGCGTCACCGCCAGCATCGCCGCCAGCCGCGCCGCGCCGAATTTCGCAAACTGCTCGATCAGGGCGTTCACGCCGTCATCCGTCCCACAGAATCGAAGGGAGGGCGCGCTTGCCCGACCCGCTAGGCAAGTTTTTCCCAGTGCATGGTTAGCGGTCGGTTAATTTTTGTTCGCGCCCCGCGAACTTTGACGAAGGGAGTGGCGCGCAAACGCCAAAGGCGCCGACCCTGTCCGGGTCGACGCCTTTGAAAAGAAACGGAAAGTGCCTGCCGCTTACTGGCGGTAGTGCTGGATCCGGGTCGTCCGCAGCCCGGCGAGGCCGTGCTGGTCGATCGACATCTGCCAGCTCAGGAATTCATCGACCGTCAGGGTATAACGTTGGCAGGCTTCTTCCAGGCTGAGCAGGCCGCCGCGCACTGCGGCCACCACCTCCGCCTTGCGCCGGATGACCCAACGCCTCGTATTCATCGGCGGGAGGTCCGCGATCGTCAGCGGACTTCCGTCCGGACCGATCACGTACTTCACCCGCGGTCGCAATGGCTCGGTCATGATGCTACTCACACAACTCAACAGCGCTACTGTGAGCCAGCATAAGCATCCGTCTTTAAAAATTGCCTAAAGCGTCCGCACGGCAGTCCATCGATGATTCGCCCGTGTCAGGTGCTGCTGCGCACGACGCTCTTGACCTGATCGATCGGCACGCTGATGTCGCCGATCTTCAGCGAGGGGATCGAGCCGGTGAAGTCGACGCCGTCGACGATGCCGCTGATCTGCGTCTTGGCGGTGACGGACTCGCCGGCGACATTCTTGGCATCGATCGTGACCGTGTACTGGCCGTCCGGCGCCTTGCTGCCGACCGAGGTCGTGCCGTCCCATTTATAGCTCTGGTCGCCCGCCACCAGGGTCGTCGTCGTCGAGTAGACGATGCTGCCCTGCGCATTCTTGATGGTGACGGTGGCGGTTCCGGCCTCGGGCATGTTGACCTTCCACTCCGCCTGGCCGTTCACCGTCCGCGTCGTGGCGCCATCCGCGGTGATCGTCGCGCCGATGAAGCCGACCGCATTGGTTGCGGTGCTGGCCGAGCTCAGGCTCAGCAGCGAGCCCAGAGTCTCGTTGGTCTTGAGCTGCTGCTCGACGCCGGCGAATTGCACGAGCTGGGCCGTGAACTGGTTGGTGTCCATCGGATCCAGCGGCGACTGGTTCTTGAGCTGCGTCGTCAGCAGCGTCAGGAACTGGTCGAAGTTGTTTGCGATGCCGGTCGTGGTGCCGGTGACCGTGCTGCCCGTGCTCGACGTGCTGGAGGTGCTGCTTGTCCCGGAAACCGCCATGGGGTTTCTCCTTGCTTAGATACTGAGATCGACGCCGCCGAGCCGGACGAGCCGGCGCTGCGGAACGGGATCGATCGAAAGGGAAGCGTCCTCCGCCCGCTCGGCACCAGCCTGCGTGCGGGAGCGCTGCGGCGCCTCGTCGTGCTGGCGGTTCTGGCGGAAGGCCGATTGATCGGACGAATCGCGCAGGCTGATGTCGACGCCACCGTCGGAAGGCTTCAGCCCCGCCTGCTCGAAGGCGCGCTCCAGCGTGCGCGCGTCGCGCTGGAGCAGGTGGAGAGTCTCGACGCGGTCGACCACCAGCTTGGCAGTGACCTCGCCCTTGTCGGAAATCGAAAGATTGACGTCGACGCGCCCGAGTTCGGCCGGATCGAGCCGGATGTCGAACTGCTTCGCACCCGACATGGCGCGCAAACCGATCTCGACCGGAACGAGATGGACCGGCGTCGACACGCCGCCAGCCGCAGACGCCGTCTGCCCCGCCGCGGCACCGGCCGCGTTCGACAGCTGACTGGTCGGATCGAGTTGCTGGGCGAGCTGGCCGGGCTCGGCCTTGATGGCGGGCTGCAGCAACATCTCGAAGGGCTTGTGATCGGTCGCGGCCGTCGCAGGAGTCGATTTCGCAGCGGGGTCGCTTGCAGCCCCGGCGTCAGCCTTGCCATCGGCCTTGCCTTTCCCAGAAAGGGCGAGCGCCGCCTTGGCGGCATGCCCTGCGACGTCTCCGACGGGTTGCGTCGCCTGCCCCTCGGCAGCGGCTTCGCCCTCCACAAGCTCGGACTCCGGCGTCGGTAGCAGCGGGACGACAGGGGCGGCGGTGGCCAGCGCGCCTGTCGTGGCAGCCTGCTTTCCCGTGCCGTCGGGCTTCTCGCCCTCTCCCGGCAGTGTCTCGGCGGAGTCGGTCGCATCCGTCTTGGCGCCGGCCTGGGCAGCCGCCATCGCGATCAGGAAGTCGACGCCCGTCAGCGGCTGTTCCTGCTCGGCCTGTTCGGTATCCTTCTGCTCCGACGTTTCGGCAGCCGGGGTCTGCTCCTGCGGCTTCCTGGACGCGCCAGCCTCCTCGGGCTTCGCGGCCGCTTCATCCTTGTCAGCCTGCTGTGTCTTCTCGGCCGAGTCCGGCTTGTTCGCCTCGGACCGCGTCTCGCCCGTCGACGAAGCCCGGGCGGCCGGCCGTTCCTTCTTCGCAGGCGCAGTCTCGCGATTGACCCTGACTGGCTCCGGCAACGCGAACGCCGTGTCCTCGCGCGCGCCCTGCCCCGGGCGCTGGCGCGAAGCGGAAGCCTCCGAAGCTCGCGAGTTGGTGAACTGGACCTGGATCGACATGAACGATTTCCGCAACACGGGCACATGACCGCCCAGCCGCACCGAGCAAGTTGCAAGCCAGAGCTGGCATTTGCGGAATCAATAGCTTAGCGGATGCAGCTTGGCCGCTGGCGGCAAGATCCGCCATCAGGAGCGCTCCAAACCGGCAGGAATTGCCGATCCCGCTGGCCGCGACCGACCAAAGCCGGTATAGAGCCGGAAACGCTGCGCCCAAGAGCGCCCGGACCTCATTTGAAGAATGACCACGCCCCGCAACTCTCTCGACATTGCCAAGCCGCCCGCGGCGACGCGCGTCGTCGCGGCGATGTCGGGCGGCGTCGACTCCTCCGTCGTGGCCGCACTGCTCAAGCGCGAGGGCTACGAGGTCATCGGCGTGACGCTGCAGCTCTACGACCATGGCGCCGCGGTCCACCGCGCCGGCGCCTGTTGCGCCGGGCAGGATATCCATGACGCCCGCCGCGTCGCCGAGGCGATCGGGATCCCGCATTACGTGCTCGACTACGAGAGCCGCTTCCGCGACGCGGTGATCGAGCGCTTCGCCGAGAGCTATCTCGCCGGCGAGACGCCGATCCCCTGCGTCGAGTGCAACCGCACGGTGAAGTTCCGCGATCTGCTCGACCTTGCGAAGGAACTGGGCGCGGATGCGCTGGCGACTGGCCACTATGTCGTCAGCCGCGACCTCGGCAACGGCCATCGCGGCCTGTTCCGCGCCGCCGACGCCAGCCGCGACCAGAGCTATTTCCTCTATGCGACGACGCAGGAGCAGCTCGACATGCTGCGCTTCCCGCTCGGCCATATCGACAAGGCCCGCACCCGCGCGCTCGCCGCCGAGCTCGGCCTCGCCATCGCCGACAAGCCCGATAGCCAGGATATCTGCTTCGTTCCGAACGGGCGCTATGCCGACGTCATCGAGAGGCTGAAGCCCGGCGCTGCCCGCCCCGGCGAGATCGTCCATGTCGACGGGCGGGTGCTCGGCCGCCATGAGGGCGTGCTCCACTACACGGTCGGCCAGCGCAAGGGTCTCGGAATCAGCGCGGCCGAGCCGCTCTATGTGCTGCGGCTCGATGCCGACAGCAGCCGCGTCATCGTCGGCCCGCGCGAGGCGCTGAGCGTCCGCGAGATCCGCCTGCGCGACCTGAACTGGCTCGGCGAGATCGCCCTCGACGCCCTCCCCCCGGAAGGGCTCGACGTCGCCGTGCGGGTCCGCTCGACGCGCGCCCCGCGCGAAGCTCGTCTCTTCAGCGACGCGGAAGGCCTGCGCGTCGAGCTCGCCGTCGATGAGGAAGGCGTCTCGCCCGGCCAGGCCTGCGTCATCTATGCCGACGCCGCCCCCGGCTCGCGCGTGCTTGGCGGCGGCACGATCCTGCGGCGCCCACTCGCCCTGCCAGTAGCCGGGGCGCCCGCCGCCCTCGCCCTCTCCTGACCGCCTCCAAGCCCCGCGGATCCTCCATGCCGGCGACCGACGATCTCGACACGCAGAAGCGCGCCTACGCGACCTGGGCCAAGTTCTACGACCGCATCTACCAGCACATGCTCGCCCGGCCGCAGCGCGAAGCTGTCGCCGCGGCCTGCACCTGCGGACGCGACATCCTCGAGATCGGCGTCGGCACCGGCCTTACCCTGCCCTATTTCACGCCCGGCTCGAACGTCTTCGGCGCAGACCTCTCCTTCGACATGCTCAAGGTGGCCCATCGCAAGGTCGCGGCGCAGAAGCTCGCCCATGTCCACGGGCTGATGGTGATGGACGCCTGCCGGCTCGGCTTCGGGCCCGAGCGCTTCGACGCGGTGACGGCGCAGTTCGTCATCACCCTCGTTCCCAATCCCGAGCAGGCGCTGGCCGAGATGGACCGGGTGCTGAAGCCCGGCGGCGAGATCATCGTCTCCAGCCGCCTGATCGACGATGGCGGGTTCCTGGCGCCGTTCTGGACAGCGCTCGCGCCGCTGATGAAGCGGATCGGCTGGAGCACGGATTTCAAGGTCAGCCGCCTGACGGGCTGGGCTGCGGCAACGGGCCGCTACGAAACCGTCCACGTCGGGCGCGGCTATTTCAAGGTGGTGCGCCTGCGCAAGCACGCCTCCGCCGCACCGGCCTAATGCGACCTGCCCGGTTGATCCGCGAAGCTGATGTGTTCAGGGAAGCCTGAATGATCCACAAGGCTTGACGAGGCCATAGTGCGACGCCTATATCGCGCCTCGACGACGAGCCGGCCGCGCTGGCTTGACCGTCCGTGGCGGGGTAGCTCAGCTGGTTAGAGCAGCGGAATCATAATCCGCGTGTCGGGGGTTCAAGTCCCTCTCCCGCTACCACTTCTCCTTTTCAACTTTTGGAATGTCGCGCATCGACCAGCCATTGGCCGTGCGGCTGATCGCGCGCGCTCAGGCAGCCGGCCGCTCGCTGCCGCGGCGCGATTCTTGCGACAGGTCAATGAGACGGCCGCTCGCAGCGGATAGCGAGATGGGACCGTTACCGCGAGGCGCCCATGCAAGCCGTGACATTTCTGCTGACATCGGCGGCGATCCTGCTGACACCTGGACCGACAAACACGATCCTGGCCGCATCCGGCGCGGCGATGGGCATGCGCCATGCCAGGCTGCTGCCGCTGGCGGAGGCGATGGGCTATGCGCTGGCGATCGCGCTTTTTCTGTCGGTCGCCGAGTTGCTCGCGGGCGTGCCGCACGCTCTCCCGGTGCTGAAAGGCGTCGCGGCGGTCTGGCTCGTCGCTTCCGCGCACAAGCTCTGGTTCCTCCCTGTCGTCCCCGACATGCCGGAGCCGGCCGGCGCCTTCCGCCGGGTGCTTCTGACGACGCTCCTGAACCCGAAGGCGATGCTGGTCGGCACCATCTCGATTCCGTCGCTGATGCCGGAAGCGCCGGTCGTCGGCCTGCTGGCGTTCGTATGCCTTTCGACCATCGCGGGCCTGGTCTGGACGTCGCTCGGCGCGAGCCTGCCGCTTCGCCTGCGGCCCCATTCCTACAAGGTGGCCGCCACGATCGTGGCGGGCTTTGCCCTCGCAGCTGCCGTCAGCGCAACGCAATAATGGCCATCCCAACCTGACCCGGAATGCCGGCCCAATGCAGAGGTGGAAGGCCGTCGGGCGTCCCTGCGGCGTTCCGCAACTCTCGGCAGCTCAGTCGTAGCGGAACGAACGCGCGAGCTGGTCCTCGAGCGGCTTCACCAGATAGGCAAATGCGGTGCGCATGCCGGTCTGGATGAAGGCCTCGGCCGGCATGCCGGGCAGGAGGACCTTGCCGTCGAGCCGCTTCACCTCGGCCTGCGCCAGCCCAATGCGGACGGTGTAGAAGGAGGTGCCAGTCTTCTCGTCGGTGGCGGAATCGGCCGAGACCCGGATCAGGCGCCCTTCCAGGTCAGGCGTCGTGCGGCTGTCGAAGGCAGGGAAGCGCAGCACCACCGTCTGGCCGACATGCAGCCGGTCGATCATCGCCGGCTCGATGCGGGCCTCGACCACGAGACCGTCGCTCTCGGGCACGATCAGCATGATCTGCTCGGCCGGGCCGATGACGCCGCCGACCGTATGCACGGTCTGCTGATGGACGATGCCGTCCTGCGGCGCGCGCATCTCGATGCGGTTGAGCTGGTCGACGGCCGCGACGCGACGTTCGGTGAGGTCGGCGATCTTGCCCTCGACATCGCGCAGCTCGGTCGTGACCTCGCGCCGCAGGTCCTGGTCGATCTGCAGGATCTGCAGCTCGACCTCGGCGATGCGCCCCCTCACCCGCGCCATGTCGGATGTCAGGCTGCCCTCCTCGCCCATGAGTCGCGAAGCCTCGCGTTGCAGCGACGTCAGGCGCGATAGCGCGACGAGGCTCTGATCATAGAGCTTCTGGACACCATCGAGTTCTTGGTTGATCAGCACCGCCTGCGCACGCCGCGCCGCAAGCTGCGCCACCAGCCCTTTGATCTCCTCATGCGACTGGGCGATCCGCTCGCGGAACTGCGAGCGCTGGCCTTCGGCCGCACTGCGACGGGTACGGAACAGCGTGGTTTCGCTCTCCACCGCCTGGATCACCACCGGCTCGCTGGCCCGCTCGATCAACTCCGTCGGCATCACGATCGCGGGCAGCGCGTCACGCTCAGCCTCGAGCCGGGCCTTGCGGACCTGGAAGCGCCGCAGCTCCAGCTCGATCAGGGCAAGGCTCGCCTTGGCATGGGTCTCGTCGAGCCTGACCAGCACGTCGCCAGCCTTGACGCGATCGCCATCCTTGACCCGGATTTCGGCGACGACGCCGCCGGACGGATGCTGGACACGGCGGACATTGCTCTCGACCACGACCTTGCCGGAGGCGATCACCGCGCCGGCCAGCGG
This sequence comes from Hyphomicrobiales bacterium, assembly GCA_900473415.1. Classification (GTDB taxonomy): domain Bacteria; phylum Pseudomonadota; class Alphaproteobacteria; order Rhizobiales; family Beijerinckiaceae; genus Allobosea. Next base: position 76,276 of record UCLR01000007.1, on the reverse strand, counting down.
CGCCGTCGCGGCCCACAGGCCGGCCGAACCGAAGAGCAGAGCGATGGTGGCAACGCCGCCGATCGCCGCGCGGCGAATGTCGCGACGCGGATCGAGGCGGGGCTTCTCGGAAGCTCCCGGCGCCGCCTGTGGCGCGCCGGCGTCGGTCCTGTTCTCGTTAACCGCGCGCATTGGCCGTCACCATCAGCTTGGAAGCGGGGGCAGCCTCGGCAGCGGCGGGCGCCGGCACGAGACTCTTGCGCAGTACCTCGTCCTTGGCTCCGAAGGCCTGCACCTGGCCGTCCGCGAGGATCATCACCAGGTCGATTCCGGCCAGCGCCGAAGGCCGGTGGGCGATGACGACGACGATGCCGCCGCGCTGGCGCACGCCGGCGATGGCTGCCGTCAGTGCCGCGTCACCATCGGAGTCGAGATTGGCATTGGGCTCGTCGAGCACGACGAGGAAGGGATCGCCGTAAAGCGCCCGCGCCAAGCCGACGCGCTGCCGCTGCCCACCCGACAGAATGCCGCCGGCCTCGCCGACCGGCGTCTCGAAGCCCTTCGGCAGGCCGAGAATCATCTCATAGGCGCCGGCGGCCTTGGCCGCAGAGAGCACCGCCCCCTCGCTCATCTGCGGATCGAAGCGGGCGATGTTCTCCGCCACCGTGCCGGCGAAGAGCTGCACGTCCTGCGGCATGTAACCGATCATCGCGCCGCGCTGCTCGGCCGACCACTGGTCGAGCGTCGCCCCGTCGAGGCGCAGGGAGCCGCGCTGCACCGGCCAGATGCCGACCAGCATACGCGCCAGCGTCGACTTTCCTGAGGCCGAGGGGCCGATCACGGCGAGCCCCTGCCCGGCCTGGAGCGCAAAACCGACATCCTTGAGGATCGGCGTCTGAGAGCCCGGCGGCGCGACGAAGACATGATCGAGGCCGAGCTTCTGGGTTGGCCGCTCGGGCGAGACGAGCGGATCCTTCCGCATCTCGCCGAGCGCGGCCTTGAGACGGTGCCACGCCTGGCGCGCGCCGATGAACGGCCGCCAGTTGCCGATGGCGAGCTCAATCGGCGCGAGCGCCCGGCTGCTCAGGATCGAGGAGGCGATCATGACACCCGAGGAGGCTTCGTTGTTCATCACCAGCCAGGCGCCGAGGCCGAGCATGCAGGACTGCAGCATGAAGCGGACGATCTTCGAGATGGTGCCGAGACCGCTGGTCAAGTCCGAGGCTCCGAGGCCCGTGGCGACATAGCGCTCGTTGACGCTGTCGAACCGGGCCGTGACGCGCCGCTCCATGCCCAGCGCCGCCACAGCTTCGGCATTGCGCCGCATCGCCTCCAACATGGCGGAGCGCTCGGCGCCGACGCGCGAAACCTCGGCGCTCGGCCGGCGCGACAGGAATTCGGTCATGAGCGCCAGCACGATCAGAATCGCCGCGCCGCCGACCAGCGTCCAGCCGAGATAAGGATGCAGGATGAAGCACAGCCCGCCATAGAGCGGGATCCAAGGCAGGTCGAACAGCGTCGTCGGGCCGAGCCCGGAGAGGAAGCCCCGCACGCTGTCGAGATCGCGCGAGAGCTGCATGGCGCCGGGCTGGCCGCGCAACTGCGTCCCCAGCATCGTGGCGATGACGGGCGCGCTGAGCCGCCGGTCGAGCATCACGCCGATGCGGCTCAGGATGCGCTGGCGCAGCCAGTCGAACATGCCGAGCAACGCGTAGAGCACCGCCACGATGATCGAGAGCGCGACCAGGGTCGGCACGCTGCGCGACGGCAGCACCCGGTCATAAACCTGCAGCATGTAGAGCGAGCCGGTCAGCATCAGCACGTTGACCAGGGCCGAGAACAGCGCCACCGCGAGAAAGGCCCCGCGGCAGGAGGCCAACGCCTCGCTCGCGGCGTTCGGAGGAGATTTGGGCAACACGGACAGACCCTGCGCAGCTACTCGACAAGACATTCGCCGACATCTTGGGGCTGCGTTAGAAACGGCAGATGACGACTCGGTGAAATCGCCGCCGCCACAGCTATTGAAAGTTTCGATACCCCCTATCGAAACTTCAGCGCACCCGCGCAACCCGCGCCCCCGCGGATGACGTCGTCGCCAAGCCCGGCCACGGCAAGCTTAGTTCCGAATGACCCCGGAAGCTCTCTCGTAATCAGACAAAATACTGACAACTATAACGATTTCGAGCTGGAACACTGTCATAAATCAGCAGCAAAGAGCCGATATCGCGATCCACTTCCTGGCGACCCAACGGCAGGGAGCGAGGCTCGCAGGAGCGGTCGAGCGCTGCGAAGGTGGCGCCGGCAGACGAGGTTCGCCGGCATGAGCGGGGGTCCATGGCATCGGTTACGCAGCTCCGCGCCTTCCATTTCGTTGCGACGGCCGGCGGCTATTCGCAGGCAGCACGCGAGACGGCGATCAGCCAGTCGAACCTGTCCGGCCAGGTGCGCCAGCTTGAGGCCGCCTCGGGCGTCGCCCTGTTCGAGCGCGGCGCCTTCGGCGTCAGGCTGACGGCCGACGGCGAGGCGCTCTACACGGTGACCACACGGCTCTTCACCGCGATCGGCGAGGCCGACGCCATCCTGAAGAGCAGGAAGGTCGAGGGTGGGCGCCTGCGCATCGCCTCCGACGGCGTCGTCCATTCCCTGCCGATCCTCGGCGCACTGCGGCGGCACCGCCCCAACCTCGTCTTCTCCCTGCTGGTGCATAATTCGGAAGCCGTCATCGAGCAGGTCGCGCAGTATCGCGCGGATGTCGGTGTCACGGCCCAGCGTCCGAAGGACGACCGCTTCCATGTCCGCCCACTGACCAGCATGAATATCGGGCTCTTCCTGCCGAAGACCCATCCCTGGGCCCGCCGCCGTGATGTCGCCATCCGCGAGCTCGCGGGGCTGCCCTTCGTCCTGCGCGAGAAGGGCTCACGCACCCGCGAGGTCTTCGAGCAGAACCTTCGGGAGCATGACACCGCGCTCGGCCCCATTCTTGAGGTCTCGACCCGGGAGGGTGTGCGCGAGACGGTAGCGGCCGGCTTCGGACTGGGCGCGGTCGCCGATCTCGAATTCGGTTTCGACACGCGCCTGCACTTCCTGCCCCTGCGCGATGCCAAGGTGCCGATCGACGAGTATCTCGTCTGCCTCGACGAGAGGCGGCGCATTCCAATGATCGAGGACTTCTTCAAATGCGCCGCCGAGGCGCTCGGCCCGCATTCGCCACTGCGCGCCACGCTCGCACAGGCCGTCTGAGCCCGGACCGGGCGCCCTCGCTGATTCTCCGATAGGGCCTATCGATCCTTTATATTGGATCGGCTCGGCCGGAGCCCTTTAGGTTGAGCGAATGGTGCGGGATGGGTCGCAAACCGACCGCGGCCGCCGAATTCTGCCGCCCCCGGCGCACTAGAATTCGTTAAGCATACCGAGCGCTATTCAGGCCACTGACAGCTTTCGAGACGCCACCCAAGCCGTCGAAGCTAGACGTCTCGCGGACTGTCGCGCCTTCGCTCGATTTTCCTGTCAAAAAGCGACTTGCAGGACTGCTGGAATGGGGCCCGCAAACTCTCGATCGCCAGATCGAAACGTTGCGACATTGCTTAAAAATTTCTTACGACTTTCCCGGTGTCGTTAAGAGACTGTTAACAAATCGTCATCGCCGCACGCTCTTTTGCGCGCCTGCTGGTTCGCCCCGAGGTGAACCGCCCGGCGGAGCGTTGTGCCCGGCCGGACTTCAGTGTGTTTGGCTAAGAGGATTTCGCGATGGCTCTCGCTCCCGGTTCGATCAATCTCGTCGGCTATCAAGCGGATGCCTCCGACGGCTTGGTCTTTGTTGTGCTGGAGCCCGTGCTCGCCGGCTCCGTGATCACCTTCACCGACAGCAGCTTCGATGGAACGAGCTTCGGCGATGACGGCAAGAGCTGGGTGTGGACGGCCAATGCCGACCTTCCGGCCGGCACCGAGGTGACGATCAAGGGGCTTCAGTCCGGCGAGCTGCCGAGCAGCGATGCCGGCACCGTCGCCGAGACGGATTCATCGTCGGATGCGGACGTCACCGGCAGCGTCAGGACTTTCCACGCCTATTCCGGAAGCTCGACCAATCCGGCCCTTCTCGGCAGCGTCATCAGCAGCGGCATCGCCGGCGCCTCGATCCCCGCGCCGGCTGCCTTCTCCGGCGCCCCCGCCGCGCCCGCCGCGGAACATGCGTTCGCCACCTACCACATGGCCGAGATCGGCGGCGGCGGCAGCGCTTCCCCCAGCTTCGCGAGCTTCTCGGCCGTCTCCGCGCCGGTCGGTAGCCCGTCGAGCGAAGGCGGGAACGCCCCCTCCGCTCTCGCGGACGAGTCGGGCTTCACCGACGGCAATGATGTCCTGAACAACGACGAGCTCTACATCGGCACCGTTGCGATGAAGGGCGGCGACGACGTCCTCACCAATTCCGGTGTCATCCTCGGCTCAAACGGCGTCTCCATCGACATGGGCGATGGCAACGACAGCGTCACGCTCGAGGAAGGCTCGCAGGTGTTCGGCGAGATTCGCCTCGGCGCCGGCAACGACACGCTGACGGCGGTCGATCTCGAGTCCGACCTGAACATCGACGCTGGCGCCGGCAACGACACCGTCACCTCCGGCCTGGGCGACGACCTGATCCGCGGCGGCGCCGGTAACGACATCCTTGACGGTGGCGAAGGCGACGACGCCCTGCAGGGTGACGCCGGCAACGATCGCCTGCTGGGCGGCCTCGGCGACGACTTCCTCTTCGGCGGCGACGGCGACGACACGCTGGTCGGCGGTGAGGGCAACGACCGCCTCGACGGTGGCGCCGGCACCGATACCGTCGACTACTCCGGCGACACCGACGGCGTCACGGTCGACCTGAAGACCGGCAAGGCCAACGGCATCGGCGTCGGCGCCGACACGCTCGTCGGCATCGAGAACGTCATCGGCGGCAGCGGCAACGACGTGCTGATCGGCAACGCCGAGGCGAACGCCTTCTCGGGCGGCGCCGGCAATGACCGCATCGTCATCGGTGTCGGCGACCAGGCGTCCGGCGGCGAAGGCGACGACACGATCGAGATCGCGGCCGGCGGCGGCAACCAGTGGATCTTCGTCGCGGGCGACGCGGGTGACGACACCGTCAAGCTCTTCGGCACCGGAGCCGGCGCGGTCGAGGCAACCGATGTCGAGACCCTGATCGTCGAGGGCGGTTCCTGGGCGGTCGGCGGCAGCCTCAGTTACAACGCGATCACCATCAAGAGCGGCGGCACCGTCACTTCCTCCATCGGCGTCGACGGCAACGACCGGATCAGCGTCGAGGTGGGCGGCAAACTCTCCAACGGCCTCATCTGGAACGGCGGCGGCAACGCGGTCATCACCAATGCCGGCGAGATCAAGACGAACGGCCGTATCCTGGACGTCGCCGCCGGCAGCACCGGCTCGCTCGTGATCGACAACCTCGCGGGCGGCCTGCTCAGCGGCGCGATCACCCCCACCGGCGCGGGCGCCTCCAACGCGGTCATCACGCTCAACAATGCGGGCGTGATCGAATCGGCGGTCTCCGGCCGCGTGATCGACTTCCGCGACTTCGACGCGAACGGCGGCAAGGCCGTCATCAACAACCTCGCAGGCGGCATCATCCGCAAGATCGGCGGCAACGACGCCGACGTGATCCGCCCCGGCGTCAACGGCACCGTCAACAACTGGGGCACGATCACGGTCAGCGTGGCCGGCGTCGACGCCATCGACTTCCAGAGCGACGCCGGTGGCAAGGTCAACAACCATGTCGGCGGCCTCATCGAGGGCACCAAGCACGCGATCACCGGCGACAAGGGCGTCACCGTCGTCAATGACGGCACCCTGATCGGCCGTAACGGCTCGGCGGTGAACATAGACAGCGACGGCTCCGAGGCCGGCCGCGTCTTCATCAACAACAGCGGAACCATGCTGGGCCTCTCGGCCGAACTCGCCGACAGCGACGGCGACGCCATCGACATCGACGGCCTGCTGACGTTGAACAACAGCGGCACCATCGAAGGGCGCGGCGCCGAAGGCTATCACGACGGCGAGCCGAACGTCTCCGAAGGCATCGCCATCGGCGGTGGCTCGATCAACAACGATGGCCGGATCTATGGCTACGGCCGCGGCATCCAGGTCGACAATTCGAGCAACGAGAACGCGCTGGGCGCCACGCTCATCGTCAACCGCGGCGAGATCGAGGGCGGCGGCCATGGTCCGGAGGGCGTCAGCCCCACGGATGCGGCGCGCTTCGACCTGCGCGGCAACGAGGCGATCAACCTCGTCGGCAACTATGCCGACGAGGTCATCAACACCAGCACCGGCCACATCACCGGCGGCGTCTCGATGGGAGGCGGTGATGACAGGCTGAGCAACTCCGGCCTGATCGAGGCCACCGGCGGCAGCGCCATCGACATGGGCGCGGGCGACGACTGGCTGTGGCTCTACACCGGCGCCACCGTTCACGGCACGATCCTGCTCGGCGAGGGCAACGACCTCGTCTTCGGGACCTCGTCGGCCGGCTTCACGATCGACGCCGGCGCGGGCGACGATCAGATCTACATGGGCGGCTACACCGCCGATGCGGACGACCATATCCTCGGCGGCGCCGGCAACGACACGATCTATGCCGACATCGGCGACGACTTCGTCGACGGCGGCGAGGGCAACGACTTCATCAGCGGCGGCCTCGGGAACGACATTCTCAAGGGCGGCGCGGGCGACGACGTGATCAAGGGCGGCGCCGGCAACGACGTCATCGACGGCGGTGCTGGCTACGACGTGCTCGACCTCTCGGATGCCAGCGGCCCGATCTTCGTCGATTTCGGCGCCGGCTATGTCTCGGGCGCGGGCATCGATGCCGACAGCTTCAGCGGCATCGAGAAGCTGCTGTTCGGAGACGGCGCCAATGACGTGACCGGCGGCAACGGCGACGACGTCTTCGACGGCGGCGCCGGCAACGACACGCTCAAGGGTGGCGCTGGCGACGATGAGCTGCTCGGCGGCATCGGCGACGACAACCTGGCCGGCGGCTCCGGAGATGACATCGTCGACGGCGGCGAGGGCAATGACGCCATCTCCGGCGGCTCGGGCGACGACCAGCTGAAGGGCGGCGCCGGCAACGACGTCATCACCGGCGGCTCCGGCGACGACGACATCACGGGCGGTGCGGGTGACGACGTCGTCACCGGCGGCTCCGGCAGCGACAACTTCCACTTTGCTGCCGGCTTCGGCCACGACACCATCACCGACTTCGGCGCGTCCGACCCGGACCTCATCTGGTTCGCGAGCGGGGTCTTCGCCGATTTCGATGCGATGATGGCCCACACGGTACAGTCTGGCGCCGATGTCGTGATCACGGTCGATGCCGACCACTCGATCACTCTGAGCGGCACCAACCTCGCCTCGCTGGCCGCGGACGACTTCCGCTTCTCCTGAGCTATCGGCAGCACGCCAATGGAAAGGGCGCCTCGCGGCGCCCTTTTTCGTTCGTCCTGACGCAGGCCGGCTGGCTGCGGGGCGGAAAATCTCTCGAAGCGTCGCGCGTCTTGTCGCCGCAGCCTCGGCCTCATTCGGGAAGGGCATTTGCGGACAATATTCGGGGGCAGGCGCCCGCCAAGCCAGAATCCGCCGCGTTACGCGAAGATTTCGAAAAGAGGTTTCGCCCGCGCCGAAAAACCGACCCAAAAGCCGCAAGGCGTCGGCATTTCCCGTCGACGCATCAGCCGCCGCAGGTGTTGCCTATGCCCGGATAACAGGGCTAGAGGCTCTGCCAAACGATGCCGCTCCCTCCCCCCGCCTGACCTCCCGAGATCGAGACCGCCGCGAATGAGCAACTTCAATGAGGAGCGCGTGCTCAGCGTTCATCACTGGACGGACACGCTGTTCAGCTTCACGACCACGCGCGACGCCGCGTTCCGGTTCAAGAACGGCCAGTTCACGATGATCGGGCTGAAAGTCGAGGAGAAGCCGCTGCTGCGCGCCTACAGCGTCGTTAGCACCAACTATGATGAGAACCTCGAGTTCTTCTCGATCAAGGTCCCGGACGGCCCCCTCACCTCCCGGCTGCAGAACCTCAAGGTCGGCGACCCGATCATCGTCGGCAAGAAGGCGACCGGCACGCTCGTCCTCGACAACCTGAAGGACGGCAAGCGCCTGTTCCTGCTCGGCACCGGCACGGGGCTCGCCCCGTTCCTCTCGCTGATCCGCGACCCCGAGACCTATGAGCGCTACGAGAAGGTCGTGCTCGTCCATGGCTGCCGGCTGGTCTCGGAGCTCGCCTACGGCGAGCGCATCACCCAGGCCCTGCCGCAGGACGAGCTCCTCGGCGAGATGATCCGCGAGCAGCTCCTCTACTACCCGACGGTGACGCGCGAGCCCTTCCGCAACCGCGGCCGCATCACCGATCTGCTGACTACGGGTCAGCTCTTCGGCGATCTCGGCCTGGCCCCCTTCGATCCGGCCGGAGACCGCTTCATGCTCTGCGGCAGCCCGCAGTTGGTCACCGACCTGAGGGCGATCTTCACGGAGCAGGGCTTGCAGGAAGGCAATCACGGCGAGGCCGGCGACTACGTCGTCGAACGCGCCTTCGCGGAGAAGTGAGCCCGTCAGCGCTGCACCGGTAGCGGCCGATCGAAGGGCGGAGAGAGTCCTGGCCCCGGCGAGGGCCTCTGCTGGGCAAATGCGCCAAGGCGCCTGTTTTCAGGCGTCGAAGCGGCCTTTTTCGATGAGGAGTTCGATGGTGAGGCCGGTGGCACCCCAGCTCTTGTCGAGCCGGCCGAGCTGGGTCGCGCTGGCCTTAACGAGCAGGCTGCCGAAGCCCTCGGAACCCGCCGCTTTCGGCGGCGGCCCGCCGCTCTCGCGCCAGACGATCGCGAAATCCTCGCCTCTTTCGGTGCAGGTGATATCCACCCTGCCCTCGGCCACGGAGAGGCCGCCGTACTTCACGGCATTGGTCGCGAATTCATGCAGCAGTAGGGCGAGCGGCGTCACCATGCTGGCCGGCACTGGCAGATCGAGGCCCGTGATGCTGAAGCGCGGCTGGGCCGCGCCATCATCGCGATAGGGCGACAGGATCTCGCCTATCAGCGCGTGCAGGCTCGCCGCAGCTCGCTCGGAGCGCCCCGCGATGGCGGCCGACATGGTCAGCGAGTGCGCGCGCGACAATGCGACGAGCCTCTCCGACACGGCAGAGGCAAGAGATCGAGCATCCGGCGCCCGCGAGGCGCTCAGATTGACGATGCCGCCAACGACCGCGAACAGGTTCTTCACGCGGTGATCCATCTCGCGCAGCAGCAACTCCTGCTGCCGCTGCGCGCGACGCCAATCCGTGATGTCGCGGGCGATCTTCGAGGCGCCGACGACCTGCCCGGCCGAATCCCGGATCGGCGAGATGGTCAGCGAAATGTCGAGCAGGCTTCCATCCTTGCGCTTGCGGATGGTCTCGTAGTGCTCGACGCGCTCGCCGGCGCGGATGCGCGCCAGGATCGAAGGCTCTTCGTCCTGCCGGTCATCGGGGATGAGCAGCGTCACCGGCCGACCGATGATCTCCTCGCGCGAATAGCCGAAGAGCCGCTCGGCGCCTGGATTCCAGTCGGTAATGATGCCGTCGAGATCCTTGGCGACGATCGCATCCTCGGAGGATTCGACGAGCGCCGTCAGCCGATGAGCCGAGGCCTCGGCGGCGTTGCGCTCGATCGCGAAGCCGAGCTGGCGGGCGATGGTCAGCGCGACCTCGCGCTCATGCTCCTGAAACACCCGCGGCGTCTCGTAATAGACCATGAACTTGCCGAGCAGCGCGTCGGTCCCGGGGAGCGGGATGAAGCCCAAGGCATGAATGCCTTCGCCCAACACGGTCTCGATCAAGCGCCGCGATTCGCCGCTCTTGGCGATATCCTCGATGAAGATCGGCTTGGCGTCCCGTTCCGCCTGCGGCCAGGGCGAATGCCCGTCGACTGCCTGCCGATAGCCGTCCGAGAGCCCGCGCCAGGCGACGAAACGTGCAACGCCCCCGCGATCGAAGCACAGGATCGAGGCGCGCGAACAGCCGAGCGCCCCGCAGATGGCATCGAGCGCCGCCACATGGATGTCAGCGAGGGTCCGGGCGCGGAACAGCCTGTCCGTGAACCCGTATAGCGTGCTCTGCTGGTCGGCCCGGCGCAGCAGCTCGGTATCCGCTACCTCGCGGCCGGGCACTATGGTGCCTGCGGCGCCTCGCTCCATCCCATCTCCGCGGCGGCCTCGTTTCCGGCCAGGCGAAATGCCTGTTCCGTCGGCCGCATGGCCGCAGCATAGCCATAGACGATGCCGTTGAACAAGCAGGCGAAATCACGATCCCGCTGCCGCAGACACCCCGCCTCTTTTCAGCTTGCGGCGGCGGCGAAGGCCTCTCCCACGATCTTGCGCGCATCCTCCTGGATCCGCGCGAGATGCGCCTCGTCGCGGAAGCTCTCCGCGTAGATCTTGTAGACCTCCTCGGTGCCGGAAGGCCGCGCCGCGAACCAGCCATCGGCCGCGGTCACCTTCACGCCGCCGATCGCCGCATCGTTGCCCGGCGCCTTGCTGAGGATCGCCTCGATCGGCTGGCCGCCGAGTTCCCGGGTAGCAATCTGCTCGGCGGTCAGATTCTTCAGCACCGCCTTCTGGCTCGCCGTCGCCGGGGCATCGACGCGGGCGTAGCGCGGCTCGCCCAGTTCCGCCGTGAGCTTGCTGTAGAGCACGCCAGGATCAGCGCCGGTCTTCGCCGTGATCTCGGCCGCGAGCAGGCCAAGGATGATGCCGTCCTTGTCGGTGGTCCAGACCGTGCCATCCATCCGCAGGAAGGAAGCGCCGGCGCTTTCCTCGCCGGCAAAGCCGAACGAACCGGAAAGGAGCCCGTCGACGAACCATTTGAAGCCGACGGGAACCTCGACGAGCTTGCGCCCGAGCTTGCCCGCGACGCGGTCGATGATCGCGCTGGAAACCGCCGTCTTGCCGATGGCGGCGTCCGCCCTCCAGCCCGGCCGGTTGGCAAAGAGATAGGCGCTCGCCGCAGCGAGATAATGATTCGGGTTCATCAGCCCGCTGGAACGCGTGACGATGCCGTGCCGGTCGGCATCGGTATCATTGGCGAAGGCAACATCGAACTTGTCGCGCATGCCGATCAGGCTCGCCATCGCATAGGGCGAGGAGCAGTCCATCCGGATCTTGCCGTCCCAGTCGGCCGTCATGAAACCGAAGGTCGGATCAATCTCCGTGCTGACGATCGTGGCGTTGAGGCCGTAGCGATCAATGATCGGCTGATAATAGTCGAGCCCGGCGCCGCCGAGCGGATCGATGCCGATCGTGACACCGGCCTTGGCGATCGCCTCCATGTCGACGACCTTGGCGAGGTCCGCGACATAGCCGCTGATATAGTTATAGCGACGGACATCCGCGCTCTTCAGCGCCTTCTCGTAGGGGATGCGTTTGATCCCGGCGAGATCGGCGGCCAGGAACGCGTTCGCCTGCTTCTCGATCCAGCCCGTAGCGTCGGTATCGGCCGGCCCCCCATGGGGCGGGTTGTATTTCAAGCCGCCATCCGCCGGCGGGTTATGCGACGGCGAGATCACCACGCCGTCCGCCAGCCCGCTGCTGCGGTCCCGGTTGTAGGTCAGGATGGCGTGGGAGATCACCGGGGTCGGCGTGAAGCCGAGCTTCTCGTCGATCACCGTGGCGACACCGTTGGCGGCGAAAACCTCCAGCACCGACTCGAAGGCATTGCGCGACAGGGCATGGGTGTCGATGCCCAGGAAGAGTGGCCCGTCGATGCCCTGCTGGTGGCGATAGAGGCAGACGGCCTGGGCGATGGCCAGGATATGCGCCTCGTTGAAGGATTTCGAGAAGGCCGAGCCGCGGTGGCCGGAAGTGCCGAAGGCGACCTGCTGCGAGCGCTGCGACGGATCAGGCCGCTCGAAATAAGCGCTCGTCAGCGCTCCCACGTCGACGAGCATTGCGGGTTCGAGCCGTTTCCCGGCATGCGGACTAATTGAATCGGTCATGAAGGGTCTCGATTGAAGGCCTGGGAGCGCCGCCGGTTATAGACGGCGCAATCCGGAGAGTCGCGACCGAAAAGGGCCGGAGCGCGGCAGCCCGGCCATTCCGATCAAGCAAGGCCTCGCCGCAAATTCGCGCTGAAGACAGGAGGCAGGTCAGCCGGGCAGATGCCTCGCGCTGTCATTCATCGATGATCGGCGCACGATCAGCCAGTTCCAGGAAGATTGCAGCGCAGCCGAGCCAAGCGATTCCGAGATAGATGAGCACGCAGGTCAGCCCCCGACGGAAACCGGACCGGATGTTCCCACTCCGCGGTTGATCTTCGGTGCATGCGCTCGATCGCATTTGTTCGATTTCGGGAATCCGGTTGCGCTATGGCCTGGAGATCACCCATCCGCCGCGCCAGAGACCCGCATTCGCGGCCCGGGCCTGATCGAGTTCGGCCGCGAAATCGGCCTCGCGCCCCGCAGCCGGCCGCGCCCAGCCCTGCTGGACGAGCAGGCGCGCAACATCCTCGTCCGGCGATGCGTCCTTCCCTTCGAGACGGCAGTCCGCGCTCATGACCGCATTCGCGAGGGCGCGGCGCGGCTGGCAGGACATGCTGCGGCCGGCGACGAGATTGTGCAGCGCCGCACGTGCCTGCAGGCCGCAGGACCAGCGCAGCCCGTCGAGGCAGACATCCCCCGCCCGTGGCCCGACGACGCCATCCAGTCGAATGGTCTCCTCGCCGCGACGGAATCCAGTGCCGTCGATGGAGACCAGCGGCGGCGGCAGTTCAAAGGCGGGCAGGCTGCTCAGGTCAGCTTGCGGTTGCTGCCGGATCTCCGCGATGGCCGCGGCCTCCATCCTGGCTGCGAGCTTCCCACTCGGAGGTGCCGGATCGCTCTTTTGCGCCTGGACGGCGGATGGCCGGGCGCGCGAGCCGGTGTCTTTGGACGAGGTGCCGCGTTCATCCAGGAGAAGAGCGACCCCGGCCGCCGTGGCGAAAGCGATGCCGGGCGACGAGGCGACGAGCGCGAGGTTCGGTCTCCGCGGCAGCTTGCGGATGCGGCACACGAACAGCGGAGTCCTCACGGCATCTCTCCAGCGAACACCGGTTTCGCCTTGAACGCGCGTGCCTTGCGGGTCACTTCAAGCACGGCCGGCGTGCCACCCGGCAGGCTGCAGCCGATAGCGCGTGACGGCGACCGGCGTGAGGAGCTCGGCGATCGCATGGCTGCCGAGCCCGAGGACAGCGGCAGAGCTGGCGGCGAGCGGCTTCACGACGTCTCGGCGAGAAATCAACCGATTGCCCCTGGCGGTGCTGACCGTCCAGCGAGACCGGACCGAGACCGAATAAAGCGAGATCATGACGCCGGCACTCTCCCGGCTCAAGAACGAAGCGGGCCATGGGCGGGGGTCGCTTCGCCCGAGCCGCTTCCCTTGCCAAGAAATCGGCAGCGACCCGCCCCAACAGCGCCGAAGAACAAAGTCGAGATCAGGCCAAAATAAACCATACGGCATTTTAATCTAATTTAGAAACTATAGGTAATCATTTACAATTATTAGCGCCGCCGCTAGGGCTTTACCGTTGGTTTCTGACGGCTAAGGCCGGCAAATGAAGGCCTTGGTGATATGGCTAGTGGCGAGATGTCCGTAGCGTCGGCGGTAGCGATTGCAGGCGCTATTCCTGCTCCCGATACGAGAAAGGGCGCCAGTCTCTCGATCGTCGTACCGACCTACAACGAGGTGAGCAATGTCCGCCTTCTGGCCGAGAGGATAAACGAGGCTCTCACGGGACTGTCGTTCGAGATCGTCTTCGTCGACGACGATTCCACCGACGGAACGCGAGATGAGCTCTTCCGCCTCGCGGGCTCGAATCCGGCAATCCGCGTGATCCAGCGCATCGGGCGCCGGGGGCTGGCGACGGCCGTCATCGAAGGGATACTGAGCACGACATCCGACTACGTCGTCGTCATCGACGCGGACCTTCAGCATGACGAGACGATCATTCCGGATATGGTCGCCGCGCTGCGCAGCGGGGACCATGATCTCGTCGTCGGGTCGCGATACGTCATGGGGGGCGGGATCGGCGAGTGGAGCGCCGGCAGGGCCCGCGTGAGCTCGGTCGCGACGCAGATCGCCAAGCTCGCCATCTCGACCGATCTCAGCGATCCCATGAGCGGCTTCTTCGGCATCACGCGAACGGCCTTCGACGCAGCGGTGCGCAACCTCTCCGGGCAGGGGTACAAGATCCTGGTCGACATCTGCGCCTCGTCGCCGACGACGCTGCGGGTCAAGGAAGTCCCTTACGTCTTCAAGAACCGGGTCCATGGCGACAGCAAGCTCGATTCCCTCGTCATCTGGGAGTATCTGCTGCTGATCGCCGACAAATTCGTCGGGCACATCGTGCCGGTCCGGTTCCTATCCTTCATCGCGATCGGCTCTCTGGGCGTCCTCGTCCACATGGCCATCCTCTCTGCGCTGATCGGCCTCACGGATACCCGGTTCTGGCTGTCGCAGGCGGTGGCGGCCTCCGGCGCGATGGTTTTCAACTTCTTCATGAACAATATCCTGACCTATCGTGACCAGCGCATCCGCGGCCTCCTTCCCCTGATGAAGGGCCTCGCCTCCTTCATCGCGGTCTGCTCGATCGGCGCGCTCGCGAATGTCGGCATCGCCGACTACCTCTTTTCGGACTTCCGCTATGGCTGGATTTCGGCAGGGCTTGCCGGCATTCTCGTTGGCGCCGTTTGGAACTACGCGACGACTTCCGTCCTGACCTGGCGGAGCCGTTAGGCTCAGGACTCACTGATCAGAGCCAGAAGATAACGGTTGCCGCGACGGCGATAGCGGGGAAGAACGCGGTGGGCACCGGTCATAGCGGGTAGCGACGCGTCGCCAGTCGTTGAGGCGCCCGAGCATGATCTCGATGCGGCTGCGACGCTTGTCGAACCTGATGTGCTCGTCGCGGGATTTTCGGTATGCAGGGCTGGATGTCCTTCGCCCGCAAGGCATCCCTGAACCAATCGGCGGCGTAGCTCCGGTCGTCAAGCAGCCATTGTGCCTTCGGCAGATCGTCCAGCAACGCCGCCGCACCGGTGCAATCGCTGACCTGCCCGGTGGTCATGAAGAAGCTCAGGGGGCGTCCGTTTGCATCGGTGACAGCGTGAAGCTTCGTGTTCATGCCGCCTTTGGTGCGCCCGATCAGCCGCCCGAGATCCTCTTTTCTTGACCCGCAGGCTTGATGCCGTGCGGTGTGCCTTCAAATAGGTAGCGTCGATCATCACCGTCTTTGGCTCGGCACCAGGGCAGCCACCCCTCCATCATGCGGACGAAGACCCCCATTACGCCCCAGCGCTTCCAGCGATTGTAGAGCGTCTTGTAAGGACCATAGTTCTTCGGTGCATCCCGGCATTGCAGCCCGTTGCGGTTGACGAAGAAGATCCCGCTCAGCACCCATTGATCGTCCAATCGGGGCTTGCCGTGGCTCTTGGGAAAGTACGGTCGCAGACGCTCCATCTGCTCGTCCGTTAGCCGAAACAGGTCGCTCATGCCCAGTCCGCTCACGGAGCCTGAATCAGATTACGCCTCTCACATCAATGGGTCCTGACCCTAGCACTCCTACTCATGGCAGCCAGGCCCGCCGTCTTTATGCCCGCCAGCCAGCGGGCTCGTTCATGACCGAAGCCTCGATATCGGGTGGCATAAAGCCCGGCGCCCCGATAGGGTCGAGACAAGCCCCATGCAGTTCGGGAGCCAAGAAGCGCCGAGCCGCAACGCCGCTGCACAATCAGCACGGAATTCCGTGCAAATTAACGTAAAAATTCAATAAAATCCAAAACGGATGTTGCATTTCCGTAGGGTTTGGCTATCCGATCGCAACAGGGGACTGACTAACGACTAATTTCTCTGGGGCAGGGCAAAATGTTGCGAATCTTCCAGTGGGCGGCGACAGCCGCTTTCTTGATGTGCCCTGCCGTGTCGCAAGCAATGTCGCTCGATCAGGCGATTAGGGAAGCCGTTTCAACCAACCCGCGAATTGGCGAAGCTGCGGCCAACCGTAGGGCAGTTGATCTCGAGGTCCGACAAGCTCAGGGCGGTCTTTTGCCGCAAGTCCGGCTTTATGGCGAAGCGGGTTTTGAGCGAGGACGCCGCTTCGACAGCATTCCGAGCGCCAAAGACGATGACTGGCGCCGCGGCGGCGAAGGCGGCGTGGTTGTGCGGCAGCTGCTCTTTGATGGCGGCGCCACGA
The DNA here is from genome assembly GCA_900473415.1 of Hyphomicrobiales bacterium. Classification (GTDB taxonomy): domain Bacteria; phylum Pseudomonadota; class Alphaproteobacteria; order Rhizobiales; family Beijerinckiaceae; genus Allobosea. The sequence goes on along the minus strand of UCLR01000007.1, from coordinate 60,051 downwards.
TCAACGAGATCTATCGGCAAATGGCACGATCAGACGCTGCGGCATGGAGAACCTTCGAGCGCGCCGAGCTGACTGCCCTCGATACTATCGAGGCTTTTGTCGACATCATCCGCTACTCGGAATCCCTGGCAGCGGCTCGGCGAAACATCCAGGTCCATCGGGATCTGGGTCAGAATGTTGAATCGCGCTTCGAAGGCGGTCGCGCCGGCGTTGGCGATCGCGAACAGGTTCGGGAGAGGCTCGAAGCCGCGCTCGCCATCGAGGCCGAGCTGAAGATTCGTCTTGAAGAGGCAAACGCTGCATTTCGCCGGACGGTGGGCAAGGAGCCACTGGCGTTGAAGTCACCCCCGCGCATCGGCGGCCTTCCTGCCAACAAGAAGGAGGCGCTCGAACTGACCCTCAAGAGCAATCCGACCCTGCTCGCGTCTCATTCGGATGTGACGGCCTCCCAGCGCGCTTATGACGCCGCGCTTGGACCAATGCTGCCGACCGTCGCGCTCGAAGGGCGCGCCAGCAGCGGCCGCAACTCCAGCGAGCGAACCGGGCGTTTCGATGACGCCACCGCCAAGATTGCGTTGTCCTGGGATGTTTTCGACGGCGGCACGCGCGCAGCGCGACGCAGCGAATTGTCCGAACGCGTAACGGAACAGCAGCTGCGTCTCGACGCATTGCGCCGGTCAGCTTTCGAAAGCGTCGACCGAGCGTGGGCTGCCCGCGCGAATTCAGGGGCGCGGGTCACCTCCCTGGTCGCGCAGGTCGCGGCGGCAGAGACGGTCGTGAAGGCCTATCGGTCGGAATACGAGCTGGGGCAGCGGACGCTGCTCGACTTGCTTAACGCTGAGAACGGCATCTTCAACGCCAAGCTCTCACTGGCTTCTGCGCGCATGGTTGCCGTTTTTGCGGACTATCAGCTACTCGCAACATCCGGCCGCCTCCTAAGCCGTCTGAACATCACCCCTCCGGAGGAGTCGCGCTTGCGTGCCGAGCAGCAGCGCAATCTGTTCCCCGACATCTTCGCTTCGCCCCTGCGTTGAGCGTCGATCTCGGGAATCGTTCTTAACTATCTATTAAGAGCGCAGAAAAATGCGTCAAAATCTATGCAATAGCGGCATCAGGAGGAATTACTGATGTCGTTAGCAGAAATGAAAGCCGCTTCAGAAGCACGTCAGCAGAACCAATCTCCATATATTACCGACCAACTTCTACAAGCGCTGCTCATTACTTCTGCGCATTACGGCCGTTCCGTGGGCGCCGAAGCGATCAAATCCGGCCTTCCACTCGTCGATGGCCGCCTCACTGCGGAACTATTCCCTCGGGCGGCCGAGCGAGCCAATCTCGAGGCCATCGCTCAAGGGCGCTCTCTCTCCGATATCCCTGCTCTGGTGCTGCCTGCCGTTCTTGTGTTGCTGGATGGTATCGCAGTGCTGAAGGCCATCGATCCGCAGGCGGGCCGCGCTCATATTGTCGATTGCTCGACCGATAGCGCTCGGCTCGAGGACGTTCCGATCGCAATCCTACAGGCGCGCTATTCGGGCCTCGTCTTTTTCGTCCGCCCCAAGCCGCTCGCGACGGGTCGGCGCGAGATCCTCAAAGACATCGCCACCGCACACTGGTTCTGGTCGGTCGTCGGAAAATTTCGCTCGAACTACGTTCACATCGGTCTCAGCGCCTTCCTCATCAACATGCTGGCGCTAGTCTTCCCGCTGTTCGTCATGGCGGTCTATGACCGAGTTTTGCCCAATTATGCCGTTTCCTCGCTGATCGCGCTGGCCATCGGCGTCGCCCTGTCGTTCGCCTTCGACGTCGTGCTGCGGATTGCCCGCAGCCGGATGATCGACCTCACGGGCAAGCAAGCGGATGTCGTCCTCGCCTCGAACATCTTCGAACACGTCCTCGGCCTGAAGATGCGGGCGAGACCGAACAGCGTCGGTGTTCTCGCCAACCAAATCCGCGATTTCGACAGCGTGCGGGAGTTCTTTACCTCGTCCACGCTGATCTCGGTAACGGACCTGATCTTCGCTATTCTGTTTGTTGCACTCATGTTCATCACCGTCGGACCGCTCGCCTGGATTCCGGTGCTGGTACTGCCGGTGATCATCGGCATCGGCCTGTTGATCCAACGCCCCATGGAGCGGGCGATGAAGGAGCTCCAAGCCGAGGCGGCCGCCCGTCACGGCGTGTTGGTCGAATCGATTGCAAGCCTCGAGACGGTGAAGGTTCTCGGCGCGGAAGGAAGGATGCAATCGGTATGGGAGCGGTCGGTCGCGGCCTCTGCCCGTTCCGGTGAGGCAGTCCATTACTGGTCCTCGCTTGCGCTCACACTTTCGAACGCGGCGCAGCAGGCGGCGCAACTCATCCTGATCGTCGCCGGTGTCTTCCTGGTGATGAACAACACGATCAGCGTTGGCGGACTCGTGGCGGCGAACATGTTGATCGGTCGCATCCTGTCGCCCTTAACGAATATCGCCGCGATGATGACCCGTGGCGCGCAGACCTCGCAGTCGCTCCAGGCGATCGACCGCATCATGGCGCTCGACACCGAGCGGCCCAAGGACAGGGTCTTCGTGGCGCGCCAGGTCGCCAAGGGCTCGATCAGCTTCCAGAACGTGTCCTTCAGCTATCCGGGGACGAAGACCAAGGCGCTCGACCGCGTCAGCTTCACGATCAATCCCGGCGAGCGCGTCGGCATCGTCGGCCGCATCGGTTCGGGCAAGACCACCGTCGGGCGCCTGCTCTCGGCCCTCTACGAGCCGGACGAGGGGCAGGTTCTGGTCGATGGCGTCGATCTGCGCCAATACGATCCGGCCGACATCCGTTCCGGCATCGGGATCGTGCTTCAGGACGTCCAGCTCTTCTTCGGCACCGTGCGCGAGAACATCGTCGTCGGTCGCCCGGCATCCACCGACGCCGAAGTCGTCGAAGCCGGACGCCTCGCCGGCGTCGAGGATTTCATCGGGCAGCACCCGGACGGCTATGACATGGCGGTCGCAGAGGGCGGGCGCAGCCTCTCGGGCGGGCAGCGACAATCTGTGGCCCTTGCTCGCGTGCTAATCCGCAACCCCAAGATCCTGTTCATGGACGAGCCCACCAGCGCGCTCGACATGAGCAGCGAGGCCGAGTTCTGCGCCGGGCTGAACACGGTACTCGGCCGTGACAGCACGTTCGTCGTCAGCACCCACCGCGTCTCGCTGCTTCGTTTCGTCGACCGGCTCATCGTCTTCGAGCATGGCCGCATCATCGCTGATGGTCCGCGCGACCGCATCCTGACGGAACTGGCCAAGTCAAACCGCGGCCAGCAGGGAGGAGCGGCGCATGCGGGCAACTGATTTCGTCTATGCGAACGACGTCCGCGCCGCGATCGAGCTGCGGACGCCGAAGACCTATCGCATCCTGATCCGCGTCTGCCTCGCCCTTCTGGTGGTGGGGCTCGCCTGGGCCTCCTTCGCCGTGCTGGACGAGGTGACGCGTGGCGAGGCCAAGGTGGTTCCCTCGCGCCAGATCCAGATTCTGCAGACGCTCGAAGGCGGGATCGTCGAGTCGATCGATATCCGCGAGGGCGCGATCGTACAGCGCGGGCAGGTGCTGATGCGGATCGACCCGACCAGCTTCGCCGCTCAGCTCGGCGAGGTCAGCGAGCGCCGCGGCGCCCTCGTCGCCCGTGCCGCCCGCCTCGCTGCCGAGGCGAGCGGGGCGGAGAAGCTCGAATTCGACCCTGCGCTGGAGCGCGATTTCGCGCGCGTGGTCGCGCTCGAGCTGTCGCTGTTCGAGGCCAGGGCGCGCAAGCTCGCCCAGGACGTCGAGGTGCTACGACAGCAGGAAGAGCAGCGTCGGCGTGAGCGCGACGAGCTTCGCGCCCAGGAGCAGCGCCTGAGCGCGACGGCCGAGTTGCTGGCGCGCGAAGTCACGCTGACGCGACGCCTCCACCAGTCCAAGGTGGTGCCGGAGATCGAGATGCTGCGGCTCGAGCGACAGGTCACCGATGGTCGGGGCCAGCTCGACGTCGCCAAGGCATCGCTCGCCCGCATCGAGCTGGCAATTGACGAGGCCGCCTCACGCAGGGGGAGCGCGACCGCGACTTTCCGCGCGCTCGCTGAGGAAGAGCTGGTCAAGAGCCGCGGCGACCTGGCCGTTCTCGACGAGACCATCAAGGCCGCCCAGGACCGGGTGAAGCGCACTGACCTGCGCGCGCCGGTCTACGGCATCGTCAACAAGGTCAATGTGGCGACCATCGGCGCCGTGCTGCAGCCGGGCCAGCACCTCGTCGAGATCGTTCCGCTCGACGACACCTTGCTGGTGGAGGCGCAGGTCCGGCCGTCCGATATCGCCTTCATCCGCCCGGACCAGCCCGCCGTGGTCAAGATCACGGCCTATGATCCCACGATCTACGGGTCGCTTCACGGCAATGTCGAGCGCATCAGCGCCGACACCTCGTCGACCGACAAGGGCGAGACCTTCTATCGCGTGACCGTGCGCACGACGAAGAACCATCTCGGCACGGAGAACGCCCCCTTGCCGATCATCCCGGGCATGGTCGGAACGATCGAGGTCCTGACGGGACACAAGAGCGTGCTGGCCTATATGCTGAAGCCGGTCACGAAGGTTCGGACCGAGGCGCTGCGCGAGCGCTGACGGCCGGCAAGCCGAGCCCTGACATCGCGAATTCCCGAGGCGGCGCCCCAACGGGCGCCGTCCTTTTTTGGCGTGATGGCGTGTCCAAGCGCCTCGCGCGAGGTCGCATCCTACTCCGAAGCTGGCGATGCCCTAGGTTGGACCGGCGCAGTCCGATCGAGCCCGGACTCGCTGACGCCTCGGCCCCGTTTGGCGGAGCGCGTGGGGCGCGACGGCGCCGAGGCTCTGGAAGTTTCTGCGGCTGCGACGGCCGAGCCTCGGACGAAGGCTGGCCAGTCTCGTTCCCGACTGGCATGGCGGGTTATGTCCGCGCCTCGTGGCCGCAGCTGGAAACGCCGGCTCGACGCGGAAAGCGCGCGGCACGGTCGATCCAGCGCCACGAGCATAGAGCGGAAGACGCAGCGCCCTTCCGATCGCTGCCGCAGCGCCGATCCGGCGCCAAAAGAAAAGGCGGAGGCCCAGTGGGGCCTCCGCCTGGTCGTCCGGTCATCTTGCGGTGGGTCAGGCGCGGATGATGTCGCTGGCCGTCACCGTCGCGCCGTTCTCGAGCTGAGCGAGGAGGACACGGTCGCCGCCGGCGCTGGTCGGCGTCGGATCGTAGTAGAGCAGCGACGGGTTGTTGCCGCCGGTCCCGTCGAAGAAGATAAAGTGCTGGTCGGCGGAGAAGGTTCCGGTCTGGGCGTCGCCTGCTGAGTCCACTTTTTTGAAGGACGATGCTTTCAGCGACAAATCGTTGTTGAAGTCCGATGCCGCCAAGCCCAAGAAGCCCCCGATTTCCACCTGGATCTTGTCGGCGTTGCTGTTCTGCTTGAAGTCGGTGATACGATCGCCGCCTTCAGCCATAGAGCGATAGCCGAAGATGTCGGAGTCGGACTCGCCGGTCAGGATATCGGCGCCCAGACCGCCAAACAGGATATCGGCGCCGTTGTTTCCATCCATCGTATCGACGCCTGCGCCGCCCTCTAGGATATCGCTGTCAGTGCCGCCGATGAGAGTGTCGTCGCCGTCGCCGCCCAGCAGCACGTCGCTACCGTTGCCGCCTTCCAGCGTGTCATTCCCATCGCCGCCAGAGAGGAAGTCGGTGTCCGTGTCTCCGCGAAGAGTATCGTTGCCGGCTCCGCCGTAGAGCGCGTCGCTGCCGTTGCCTCCGTCAAGAATGTTATTGAACCCGTTGCCGATCATCACATCGCCGTTCGGGCCGCCAAAGACGGCGGTCGTGATCGACTGCGCGGGATCGAGAATGATCGCGTCGCCTCTGTTGTTGTTCTGATAGGCGGGGTCGTTGCTGCTCGTGATGGTGTACTTATCGCCGTTCGCATCGAGAGCTGAGAACGCGACATAATTGCTTGCGACCTGGCCGAGGCTGTCGGTCGCCGTGATCTTGGCGACATAGAGGCCGACTTGGCCGTTCGTCGGATCGCCGCTGATCACCGAGCCGTTGATCTGCTCCCATCCCCAGATCGCGCCCCCGGCGATGTGCTGCACGGTGTAGGTCAGCGCGCCCTGCCCGCCGCTGAACAGCGACGCCATGTTCAGGTTGAACTTGTCCGGCGTCGGAACGCCATCGACGAACGCGTATTGCGCGCTCGCAGACGCCACCGTGATCGGCACCGGCGTCTCGTTGACGTCCGTCACCTGCACGATGAACGTCTCGGTCCAGCTCAGGCCTCCGGCATCGGTCGAGGTCACGTCGACCGAATAACCTCGGCCGCCTCCCGCCAGCACCGGCGCCGTCTCATAGTCGAACGGACCGGCCGCCAGCAGCTGGTTTCCGGAAATCGCGAACAGCGAGGCGTGGGTCCCCGACAGCGTGTAGCTGTGCGAGTCGCCGGTATCGACATCCGCCGTCGACAGCAGGCCGATCACGGCATTCGCGGCGTTGTTCTCCGCGATGCTGGGGGCCGAAAGCGAGATGTCGTGCGGACGGTCGTTCGCGCCCTGTATCGTCAACGAGACCGTTCCCGTCGCAGTGCCTCCGCGCCCGTCGGACACGGTGTAGGTGAAGCTGTCCTGCAGCGTGTCCGAGGGCAGGCGCAGCGCGTTCAGCGCCGCAACGGCCGTCGGGTCGTAGCGCACCTCGTTGCCGACAATGGTCACGGCGGCGCCGAGCGCGCTGAGGCCGGAGACCCCGGTGAGGTCCAGGGTGTCCCCGTCCAGGTCGGTGTCGTTGCCGAGCAGAACCGATTTCAGGATAGCCGCGACGGTGTCCTCGCTGGTGACGAAAGCGTCTGCGTTGGCCATCGGCGCGTCGTTGATCATCTGCTCGAGCGTCAGCGTCTGGCCGCTGCCGGCGAACTGGAAGGTCTCGATGTTGGTGGTCTTGACCGTCGCGCCGGTCACCTTGTGGGCGACGGTGTAGACGTCGCCCGCGCGGCTGACGGTGTAGTCCGCCCAGGAGCCGCCGAGCTTGATGAGGTCGGTGTCGCCGGACGTCACGACGTCCTGGTCGTTGAAGACGACCGTGCGCCCTGCGAGGTTCGCCGTGCTCAGGTCGAGCACGTCGTCGCCCGCCCCACCGCTGAACACGATCGTCGACATCGCGATGGCCGTATTCTCGATGTTGCCGATCGTCAGCGTGTCGCCGGCATTGCCGGCGTTGAAGACGACGCGCTCGATCTCGTCGGCCCGGATGCCACCGCCGGCATAGCTGACCAGGATATCGGTGGCATCGCTGCCGGTGCCCGGCAGGATTTCGTCGCCGCCAATGACCCGCGACAGCGTGTAGCTGCGCGCGGTGGCGTCGCCATTGACGACGAGGACGTCGTAGTCGGGATAGGCGCTGCCGGTCTCGGAACCGCCATCCACCCGGTCATAGCCGTCGCCGGCGGTGTGGACGATGGTGTCGTTGCCCTCGCCGCCGATCAGGATGTCGTCGCCGCCACGGCCCTCGATCAGGTCGTTGCCGGCGCCGCCCTGCAGGATGTTCGCCGCCGCGGAACCGCGGATTGTGTCGTTCCCGGCCGTGCCGACCACGTTCTCGAAATTGAGGATCGTGTCGGTCGCGTTGCTGCGAACGGCCGTGCCGGCCGCGAGGTCGATCGTCACGGCGCCGTTGACGATGCCGTAATTGGCGGTGTCGACGCCGTCTCCGCCATCGACGACCGCGCCGGTCGTGTGCGAGCCGCCATAGACCTCGTCGCCGCCACCGCCCAGATTCGCCGTGACAGAACCGATCAACGCGAGCTGGTTGAGGAACAAGCTATTGCCCTCGGCATTGCCGTCGACATGGACGTCGACGCCCGTCAGGTTGCCGGTGAGGACGACCTGCTCGTTGCCCTTGAGCTCGATCTCGACCTTCTCGACACCGGTGGTGACGAGCGTCGCCTCGGCCGGGCCGGCGAAGTTGTTGACCGTCAGATCGAAGCCCGCAACCGTCGCGGTCACATCGTAGCGATTCTGCTCGGCCGCCAGACGGGTGACCTTGAGCTTGTCGGTGCCGATTCCGCCGTCGATCAGGTCCGAGCCGTCGCCGACGATTCCGGCGCCGTTGCCGGGGTTGTAGACGAAGAGGTCGTCTCCTGCCCCGCCATTGAGGATGTCGTTGCCGGCGCCGCCGATCAGCGTGTCGTTGCCGGCGTCGCCGTTGAGCGTGTCGGCACCCGCGCCGCCCCAGAGCTCGTCGTCGTTGTCATCGCCATTGAGCGTGTCGTCGCCACCGAGGCCCGAAAGCAGGTCGTTACCGGCGCCGCCGATCAGGGTGTCGGAGCCCGCTCCGCCACCGAGCGCGTCATTGCCCGCACCGCCGTCCAGGACGATGCCGCCGCCGGGGTTGTTGCTGGCATAGTTGGCCGGCACCAGGATGATGTCATTCCCGTCGGTGCCGACGATGCTCTCGATGTTCTTCAGATAGCTCGTCGCGGTGTAGGCGTCGTAGACGAAGCCCGAACCCGCGCCCTTGTCGAGCAGGATGGCGTCGCTGCCGGTGCCGCCATCGGTCGGGTCCATCGTCCCCGCCAGCCCGGCCACGCTCAGCGCGCGCGTGCTGCCGTCGCCGAGCTCGATGTCGCGGGTTCCGCTGCTCAGCACCAGGTCAGCGCCGAGGCGGAACGTGTCGCCGCCGCCACCGCCGGAGAGCGTGTCGCCTGCACTGCCGCCCGCAATCTCGTTGGCGCCGTCATTGCCGGCGATCACGTTGCTGTCGGCATTGCCGATGACGTTGATCGGGGCCGTGCCGACCAGTGTGACGTCGCTAGCGCCGGCGCCCAGCGCCAGCACGATGCCGGTGTCGTCCGCCTGACCTTCGACGACGAGGTTATCCTTGGTCAGGGTGGCCAGTTCGCCGACGATCGTGCCGGCGATCAGGATGCGCATGCCGGCCAGCGTCGTGGGCGCGTCGTTGGCCTGCTGGATGCTGGCATAGGTGCCGATCAGCGTGGCGCCGCTATAGACCTGAACGGGCGCCGTCGCGGGGTCGAGGTTGAAGTCGACATTGCCGTCGAAGTCGATGCCCTCGATGCCGTAGAGCGTGTCGGTGTTGGCACCGCCCGGATCGTATTCGGGGGCCGAAGCCAGAGCCGTGACCTGCCAGGCGCCGAGCCCGGCGTTGAAGGTCACGACATAGCTCGCGGCCGGCCCGCGATAAACGGCGCGGTCGTTCTCGCCGGTGGTCGGGCCGAGATCGGAGCCGGTCGGGTTCAGCGAGAAGTTGTTGCCGTAGAGCACGTCGCTGCCGGCGCCGCCCTCCAACAGGTCGTCGCCGCCACGTCCGACGAGGATGTCGTTGCCGGCATTGCCCTGCAGCCGGTTGACGCCCTCCTCGCCATAGATCGTGTCGTTATTGATCGTGCCTTCGGCGTTCTCGAAGTTGACGATCCGGTCGGTCGCAATCAGCGCATTGGTGGTGTTGTTGAAGCGATCCGCCGTCCCAGCATCGAGGTCGATGACGACGCGCGGGTTCGAGAGCTGGCTATAGGAGACGAAGTCGATGCCCGCGCCACCATCGACATCCGCCGCGACGCTCTGGTTGCCCGCACCGAAGCTATCGTCACCGCCCTTGAGGTCGGCGGCCAGTTTCGTCGCGGAGGACAGGTAGGCGCTCGACAGGACGTTGCCGGTTTCGGCGCCAGTCACGGTCACATTCGTGACGCCGGTCAAGTAGCCGCCGGCGCCGCTGGTGCCGATGATCGCCCACTCGTAGTCGCCGAGCGTCAGCTCGACCTTCTCGACGCCGGTCGTCGTCACCGTGCCTTCGCCGACGGCCGTGGTGCCGGCCTGGTCATCGCTGACCACGGCGGTGAAGCCCGTCGCGTTGCCGCTGAGATAGGTGTTGCGGCCGGGGCCTGCAGGATCGCCCTTGGCGAGAACGAGCGTGTCGATGCCGTCGCCACCGGACACGGTGTCGTCACCGTCGCTCTGGGCATAGAGGAAGGTGTCGTCGCCGCCCTTGCCCTCGAGCAGGTCGTTCCCGCCGCGCCCTTCGAGCAGGTCGCTCCGGTCGCCACCGATCAGTTCGTTGGCGTTGGCGTCGCCGTGGAACTCGACATGGATGCTCTCGGGATTGCCGTTCTCAAGTCGCTCGAGATTGGCGATCTGGTTGCCGGAGCCGAGGTAGACGCCGCCCGTGATCGTCCTCGCAGCCATGTCGGCGACGACCGTCTGGCCAACCGCCAGCCCCTTGACGATCATCCGGTCGAAGCCCTCGCCGCCATCGAACAGCGCGTTGGTATAACCCGTCATTCCCGCGTCGAGGCCGCCCTCGATCGTGTCGTTGTCCGCACCGCCATAAACCTTGTCGCTGCCGCCGCCGCCGCGAAGCGTATCGTTGCCCTCGCCGCCGTAGAGCGTGTCGTCGCCGGCCATACCGTAGAGCTGGTCGGCGGCTCCGAGTCCGTGCAGTTCATCGGCGCCACCATTGCCGGTCAGCACATTGGCTTCTGCGCCGCCGAACAGGATGTCGTCACCCGCGCCGCCGACCGCCGTCGCGATGCCGGACACGTTGTCGACACCAACGATCTTGGGCGAGGCGCCCTGCACGTCCGTCGCCGTATCGCCAGCAACGACCTGCGCGTTGAGGCCGGTATGCGCTGCACCGTCGAGATTGACGAACACGCCCGTCTGCAGCGCAGCATAGTTGATCGAGGAGATAGAACCGGCAGCATCGATGCGCACCGCGAGGCTCGTGACCGCATCATCGCCGTCATAGTCGGTCGCAGTCACGGTGAAGCCGAGTTCGATTGGCGTGCCCGGCGCGCCCGAATGGTCGAGCGGCTGGCGCAAGGTGAAGCTGTAGGAGCCGGTGCCCGCAGTCGAAAACTCTACCGAAAGGACGACACGGGCGTCCGACAGGCTGTCTGGAACCGTCGCGCCGACATAGCCGACCAGAACGCCGTTCAGATAGCCGAAGGAGACGGCCTGTCCGCCCGAACTCAGAGTGGCGGCCGAAGCGAGCCCACTGACCGCGACGCTGGTTCCCGCGACGAGCGACCTCGCGCCATCGCCCCCCCAGGCGATGGCGAAGGTGCCGCTTTCGCTGACGGTTCCGCCGGCGGCCGCGATACGCTCGTCCTCGTCGATCGAGGCCGTCGCGGGCGCCGCGCCCGCCGTCGGCACATCGTCGCTGACGTTGACCGTGAAGCTGCGGTCGATGAAGTCGCCGTCGTCATCGGTGGCGCGGACGGTGAAGCTGATCGGCAGCGCGGTGGTGCCGCCGCCGGCCGGGTGGTCGAGGTTCTGGAACAGGCCGAAGCTGTAGACTGGGCTGCCCTGCTCGGTGAACGAGACTACGAAGACCGGGTTCGCCGCGCTGTCGCCCTGCTTGAAGGCGACCAAGCGGTGATTGCCCTCCGCATCGGTCTGGACCTCATAGGCCAGCGCCACCCCGTCCGAGGTCAGCCCGGTCGGCAGGATATGACCGCCATTGCCGTCGGGCAGGAACTTCAGCGTCTTGGCCGCGCCCTCGTCGCTGTTCCAGTCGATGTTCAGCGACGCCGTCGCCACCGAGGCCAGCGGCAGGCCGCTCTCGTCCACGCTCGCGGTCCCGGCACTCGCCGCCGAGAACAGCGGCGCATCGTCGGTGACGTTGACGGTGAAACTCGACGACACCAGGTCGCCATCGGCGTCCCTGGCGATGAAGCCGAAGCTCAGGCCCAAGCTCGCCGCGTTCGCGCCGGTGTGGTCGAGATTGTCGAGCAGGGTGAAGCTGTAGCTGCCGTTCTGCGCGTCAGACAGGCTGATCGTGAAGACGCGCGCCCCGGCCGGCGGCTGCGCGCCACCCGCCAGGATACCGCCGCTGCTGCCGATATAGTTGGCGCCGTCGAAGCGATAGGCCGTCAGCGTCGCGCCGTCGGCCGAGAGCACATAGCGCAGGCCAACGCCGTTCGAGGTCAGCCCGGCCGGGCTCGACCCGTCCAGCGCCGGGTCGAAGCCGACCTTGCGGTCGACCGCGCCCACACCGGGATTGGCGTCGTCGCTGTTCCAGTCGATGTTGAGCGAGATGCCGGACAGAGTCTGGGCCTGGAACGCGTTCGAGGCGCCGCTGGCCGTCACCTCGGCCAGTGTCTGCGCCGTCACCGGACCAGCCGTCGGCACATCGTCGCTGACGTTGACCGTGAAGCTCGAGGTCGCGGTGTCTCCGTCTGCGTCCCTGGCGACGAAGCCGAAGCCTAGCGCCAGCCTCGCCGCGTTCGCGCCGAAATGGTCGATATTGTCGGAGAGGGTGAAGGTATAGGAGCCGCTGCCCGCATCCGAGAGCTGGACGGTGAAGACCGTCCGCCCGCCAGCCTTGGCCGTCAGCAGCGTGTCGCCGGCGCTCAGCACATAGTTCAGTGCCTGACCGTTCGAGGTCAGTCCGAGCGCGTTGAACGTCGCGACCGTATTGCCGGCGAAGGCAATGCTGCGGTCGATGCTGCCCGCGCCGGGATTGGCGTCGTCAGCGCCCCAGGAGATGCCGAGAGCGATATTGTTCAGGCTAGCCGGCGTGAAGGCGTTACTGCTGGCCGTCGAGGTCGCCTCGGTCACGCTCTGGGTGGCGACCGGCGCGATCGAGGGCCGCCCCTGGTCGTCGTTGATGGTGACGCTGAAGTCGTCGCTGGCGGTGTCGCCATCGGCATCGCGGGCGACGAAGTCGAAGTCCAGGCGCAGCGAGCTGCCCTGCTGGGAGCCGACATGGTCGACATTGTCGAGCAGCTCGAAGCTGTAGGAGCCGTTGTTGGCGTCGGAGAGCGTGACGCGGAAGACCAGGCGGTCGGTCGCGTCGAGCGCACCGCCATTGTCGTTGGCGACGCCGAGGATCTCGGTCGCCGAGACCCGCAGGAAGCGCACCGTCACCCCGTTCGAGGTCAGCGTCGCGCCGGTGCTGGTGCGCACCATGTCGCCGGTGTCGATCGAACTCGAGAACGAGACCGAGCGGTCGATCGCGCCGGTGTTCGGGTTGGCGTCGTCGGCGCCCCATGCGATGGCGAGCGAGCCGCCGGCGCTGGCCGCGACGAAGACCTCGGAGCCGGCCGGGCCGCTGGTGTTCTCGGTCACCGCGCTGGCGACCGGGTTGCCGATCTCGGGCCGATCGTCGGCGATGGTGACGCTGAAGCTCGAGCTGGCGCTGTCGCCGTCGGAGTCGGTGGCGCGGAAGCCGAAGCTCAGCGCGCGGCTGGCGTCGTTCGGGCCCGAGGCGGCGTGGTCGATGTTGTCGCTGAGCGTGAAGGTGTAGGAGCCGCTGCCATTGTCCGAGAGCGTGATCGTGAACACCGTGCGCGCCGGGCTGCCGGCGCTGGCGGTCAGGGTCAGGCCGTCGGCGCTGACGCTGTAGCTGATCGCCTCGCCGTTCGAGGTCAGACCCGCCGGCGCCGAGCTCGTCGTGAAGGCGACGCTGCGGTTATGGGTCGTGCCGGTGTTGTTGTCGTCCATGCCCCAGGCGATCTCGAGATCGCCCGTGTGCACCAGCGAGTCCTTCGGCGGGCTGTCGTTGCCGTTGGCGAGGTCGTCCTCGTCGACGAACTCGCTCTCGGGATTGCCGATCCGCGGCGCGTCGTCGTTGACCGCCACCGAGAAGCTCGCATCGACGCTGTCGCCATCGGCGTCGGTCGCGCGCACGCCGAAGTTCAGGACGATGTTGTCCTCGATATTGGCGAGCGGGTGGTCGAGGTTGTCGAGCGCCTCGAAGCGGTAGCTGCCGCTGTCCTCGTCGGAGAGCGTCACCCGGAAGACCCGGCGGCCGCCGGCGCTGACCAGCCCGTCATTGTCGTCGTCGGCGATGCCGAGGATCTCGGTCGCCGAGACTCGCACGAAGCGCACCGTCGCGCCGTTCGAGGCCAGGGTCGCGGCGGCGTTGCCATAGGTGACGGCCTGGTTGTTCGCCACGTTCAGGAAGGCAACCGAGCGATCGGCCGCGCCGCTGTTGTTGTCGTCCAGGCCCCAGGCGATGTTGAGGTCGCCGCTGGCGCTGGCGAAGTCGAAGAGGACGTCGCCGGGATAGTTGTGCTCCAGCCCGATATTGCCGGAGAGGTTGATAAACTCCTCGTCGACGGTGCGCGCATCCGGGGCGCTGGTGAAGTGCGGGCCGTCGTCGTCGACGCTGACGGAGAAGCTCGCGGCCGCGCTGTCGCCGTCGGAATCGGTGGCGCGGAAGCCGAAGCTCAGGACGATGTCGTCCTCGCTGCCGGCGACCGGGTGGTCGAGGTTGTCGTGCAGCGTGAAGCTGTAGTTGCCGGTGGTGTCGTCGAGCGTCACGGTGAAGACGCGCTGCCCCGCCGAGGGCGCCGTGTTCGCGTTCGGCGGATTGTTGCCAACGAAACCGTAGAGCGTCGTGCCGACCACCCAGATCTTCACCTGCTGGCCGTCCGAGGTCAGGTTCGTGCCCGCCCCATAGGTCGCGTTCTGGCCGTTGACGAAGCCGTTGAAGGCGAGTGAGCGGTTGGCGCTGCCGCTGTTGTGATCATCCGCGTTCCAGTCGACCTCGAGCGAGGCCGTCACCGTCGTCGCCGTGCCCGCGAGATCGCCGGGATAGCTGTGCTCGCTGTCGCTGTTGCCGCTGCCGGACAGGCCTTCCTCGTCGACGAAGCCGGCGACGGAGTTCGTGATCACCGGCACGTCGTCGACGACGTTGACGGTGAAGCCGGTGTTGACGCTGTCGCCATCGGCGTCGGTGGCGACGACAGCGAAGCCCAGCGCCAGGCTCGCCGCATTGGCGCCGAGATGGTCGATGTTGTCCGAGAGCGTGAAGGTGTAGCTGCCGTTGCCGGCATCCGAGAGCTGGACCGTGAAGATCGTGCGCCCGCCGGCCGAGGCGGTCAGGACGGTGTTGCCGCTGCTCAGCGCATAGCTCAGCGCCTGGCCGTTCGAGGTCAGGCCGAGCGCATTGAGCGTCGAGACCGAGTTGCCGGCGAAGGCGACGCTGCGGTCGATCGCGCCGACGCCCGGATTGGCTTCGTCGCTGCTCCAGTCGATGTTCAGCGAGATCGCCGACAGCGTCTGGGCCTGGAACGCGTTCGAGCCACCGCTCGCCGTCACCTCGGCAACCGTCTGCGCCCCGATCGCAGCCGTGGTCGGGACGTCGTCGGTGACGTTGATGTTGAAGCTCGACGGCACGGCATCGCCGTCGGCATCGGTCGCGACGATGGCGAAGCCGAGCGCCTGGCTCGCCGCGCTGGCGCCCAGATGGTCGAGATTGTCCGAGAGCGTGAAGGTGTAGGCGCCGTTGCCGGCATCTGAGAGCTGGACAGTGAAGATCGTCCGGCCGCCGGCAGTCGCCGTCAGCAGGGTGCGGTCGGCGTTGAAGCCGTAGCTGATCGCCTCGCCGTTCGAGGTCAGACCCGTCGGCGCCGACAGCCCGGCCGCGAAGGCGACCTTGCGGTCGATCACCCCGGCACCCGGATTGGCGTCGTCGCTGTTCCAGTCAATGTTCAGGGAGGAGGTCGCGATGGCGGTGACGAAGGCATTGCCTTCCCCGCCCGTCGTCTCGGCGACCGTCTCATCGGCGATCGGAGCGGCGGTCGGGACGTCGTCGATCACGTTGACTGTGAAGTTTGACGGCACGGCATCGCCATCGGCATCGGTCGCGACGATGGCGAAGCCGAGCGCCTGGCTCGCCGCGCTGGCGCCGAGATGATCGATGTTGTCGGAGAGCGTGAAGGTGTAGTTGCCGTTGCCGGCATCGGAGAGCTGGACGGTGAAGATCGTCCGGCCGCCGGCAGTCGCCGTCAGCAGGGTGCGATCGGCATTGAAGCCGTAACTGATCGCCTCGCCGTTCGAGGTGAGGCCCTCAGGCGCCGAGACGCCCGCGGCGAAGGCGATCTTGCGGTCGATCGCGCCGGCGTTCGTGTTCGCGTCGTCGCTGTTCCAGTCGATGTTCAGCGAGGAGGTGGCAATGACGGTGATGAAGGCATTGCCTTTCCCGCCGGTCGACTCGGCGACCGTCTGCGCCACGATGAAGCCAGCGGTCGGGACGTCGTCGGTGACGTTGACCGTGAAGCCGGTGTTGACGCTGTCGCCATCGGCATCGGTCGCGACGATGGCGAAGCCGAGCGCCTGGCTCGCCGCGCTGGCGCCGAGATGGTCGATGTTGTCGAGGAGCGTGAAGGTATAGGAGCCGTTGCCAGCATCCGAGAGCTGGACGGTGAACACCGTGCGCCCGCCGGCCGTGGCCGTCAGCTGGGTGCGATCGGCGTTGAAGCTGTAGCTGATCGCCTCGCCGTTCGAGGTCAGGCTCTCAGGCGCCGACAGCCCGGCGGCGAAGGCGACCTTGCGGTCGATCGCGCCGCTGTTCGTGTTCGCGTCGTCGCTGTTCCAGTCGATGTTCAGCGACGCGGTCACATCGCTGCCGATGAAGCCGTTGCCCGCTTCTTCACCTTCGCCCTGCCCCTCGCCCTGCTCTTCACTCTGACCTTCGCCCTCGCTCGAGCCAGCCGTCATTTCGGACAGGGTCTGCGCCGCAATCGCGCCCGCAACCGGAACATCGTCGACGATGTTTACGGTGAAGCTGTTCGGAACAGTGTCGCCATCGGCGTCGGTCGCGACGACGGCGAAGCCGAGCGCCTGAAGCGCGGCACCGGCACCGAGATGGTCGAGATTGTCGAGCAGCGTGAAGGTGTAGGAGCCGTTGGCGAGATCGGAGAGCTGGATGGTGAAGATCGTCCGGCCACCGGCCGTGGCCGTAAGCAGCGTGCGCTCGCCATTAAAGGCATAGCTGATCGCCTCGCTGTTCGAGGTCAGTCCAGCCGGCGCGGAAACACCAGCCGCGAAGGCGACCTTGCGGTCGATCGGGCCGATGTTCGTGTTGGCGTCGTCGCTGTTCCAGTCGATGTTCAGAGACGAGCTCGCG
Source organism: Hyphomicrobiales bacterium (assembly GCA_900473415.1). Taxonomy (GTDB): domain Bacteria; phylum Pseudomonadota; class Alphaproteobacteria; order Rhizobiales; family Beijerinckiaceae; genus Allobosea. The sequence goes on along the minus strand of UCLR01000007.1, from coordinate 43,169 downwards.
ACGGCGGTGATGAAGGCATTACCTTCCCCACCGGTCGTCTCGGCAAGCGACTGCGCCGCGATCGGCGCCGCATCGGGGGTATCGTCGTTGATCGTCACCGAGAGCGAGCCCGCGGCACGATCGCCGCTGCCGTCCTGGATGATGAACGGCAGTTCGATCGTCAGGCTGTCATCGGCGTTCGCGAGCGGGTGATCGAGCGGCGCGAGCAGGGTGAATGTATAGTCGCCGGTCAGGAAGTTCGTGATGACCAGCGTGAACACGGGACCGTTCGCCGTCGCGCCGGTCAAGGTAAGATTCGCCTGATCCCAGGACAGCGTCACCGGCAGGCCGGCGGATGCCAGGCTGGTCGGACCGTCCGTGAAGATGATGGGCGTCGTCGGCGAAGCCCCGTCGGCGCCGAACGCCAAGGTGATCCGCCCGTTGACGATAATGGCATTGCCGGCGACGTCGCCGATGCCACCATCGGATCCGCCAAGACCGTCCTCGTCGACGACGATGGCGCTCTGCGCCGCCGCGACCGTGGGAATGTTCCCCTCCGCAAGAGCCCCTAGTTCGCGACCAGCAGCACCGTCCTCGTCCGCAAGAAGAGCCGTGCCGTCGCGCTGCGTGTTCGTAGGGGCGAAATTCGGATCGGTGGCGGCCAGCGCCGAGCCTACAGAGCCAGACGACGAGGCAGGCCCCGCCGCGGGCAGGACAGCTTGGTCCGTCGAGATCGGAAACATATCCGCGAACTGCGCGCCAGAAATGTTCTGGCCGCTGCCAATTTCGATACCGATACCCGCCGCAGGGCGGCCGAGCGGGTCGAAGAACTGCTGCAGGACCAGGGCCGTCTGATCCTGGAAGAGGATTACCAGCCTATCGCCGGAGCGGACCATTACGATCTGGTCGTTGGCGATCCCGGAGAAATCCAGACGCATGCCGGGATCCACGCGCAGAACCACCGCGGAACCATCCGCAGGCTTGACGAGCTTCACGCTTGCCGTTGAGCCGGCCGTAGCACCCCCAGGCACCGAAGCCTGAGCCAAAATAAACGGAGCGTTCATCACGCCATCCCCCCGACACGCACAGTCGCGCCATCTTTAGCTGGTTGTTTAACGTATTATTTACGATTGACCATTCGTCAACCGCGAGAGCGGAAGAGCGCTAGACCCATGTGAATAAGAGTTAATTTGGGCATCCGTGGAAAAAGCCAGTAAAACGCCGACGCCGGCGTCAATAAAGAATTTACCCAGACAGCTCCGATTAAAATAAAAATAGAGCTATTTTTCAAGACCGACGTTCACCGAACTCAAAGGTAATGGCTTCATATCAACGGCCATTAACCTGAATAGAACCGCACTCGCCGTTCTTTGTTGCTATTGAATAGAGATGAGCTTGAGGCGAAAGCCTAGAGAACCACTCAAATGGTCGATTGCTCGTCGCAACAGGGACCATCGGATATGGATCGACTGCGCATCGTACGCAGCGTGATGACGCTTGTCGGCGCATTCGCTGCCCTGGCCTTCATTGGCGACGCGGCCGCGAGCGAATCCCGCGCCGGCCAGCCGATCAAGCAGACGGCCGTGCCGTTTGCACTGTCGACAGGCGTCCCGACGTTCTTCTCGATCGCGCAGGTTGTCTCCCGCCGAAACGGCATCTCCGAGCCGCACTCCCTGCAGACCAAACCCGGTGAGGGCCTCCGCCTGGCCTCGACCGCATCTCTAAAAGATGACGTCACCGTCCCGGCGCCGAAGCACGACCCGTTTTCCAACCGTGGCTATGTCCAGTTTGGAACAACCAACGCAGCGGTTGCCGCGAAGTGGAGCACGGTCCAGAAGGAGGTCACCTTGGATTTCGCTGCCGTCGATCGGTGCGGCGCCTCGCTGGCCGAATGCGCGCCAGCCGCGCGGACCTTGCACAACATCGTCAATGAGGCAAATGCACTGCCCCCGAGCGAGCGGGTCGGATTCGTCAACCGCGCTGTCAATCGCGCAATCCGCTATGCCAGCGATCTTTCGCGCCAGGGTCTTGTCGACGTCTGGTCATCGCCCCTCAAGGTCATCGATAGCTTCGGGGATTGTGAGGACTATGCAATTGCGAAATATGCCCTTTTGCGTCGGCTGGGCACGGCTGACGACGATATCCGGATACTCCTCGTCTGGGACCAGCAGGCGCTCGAAGATCATGCCGTCCTAGCCGTGCGCCAGCATGGGGCCTGGCAGATGCTCGATAACCGGTATGACGAAATCGTCAATGATGCCGACGCCGGTCATCTTCGGCCAATTTTTGCGCTGCAGGACTCAGCTATTAGCCTTTTCGCCGCGCCATTGGCCGATGCCGCAGACAACGACCCTGTGACTCCTGCCGCGGGCTGGACCGGGGAGCCCATGCGAGAGCCGTAACGCGCCGGACGTGCGCGAAGCCCCATGCGTTTCACCTGGGTCGGTGTCAGCACGCACATTACGTCGAACGCCAGCTTTCAGCCCAGAAGCTCGAGCGAGAGCTTCGCCAGCCAGCACTCGTAGGCCTGCTCGGGCATCACTACGGCCTGCTATCAACGCTGATGCGGCCCGAAGGCGGTGACACGAGGGCAGCGATTCGGCATTGAGATCTATCTCAGCGCACGAGTGGTCCGACTCTATGCCAGAAACCGTGGCGATCTCTTCCGTTTGCCAACATCACCAGCACGCCACGAAATGCGCGCACGAGGATGCATCGACACTGGATTGCGCGTCAGCGTTCACTTCTCAGCGCGACGCTGGAGTTCTCCAAACCCATCTCGACGCCTGCCTCCTCGAGGGCAAGTCTAATGCCCCGCAGGTTGTTATGCGTCGGGACGCGTCGGCCTTTCTCGAAGTCGCGGATGGTCGACAGGCCGAGATGGGCGGCTTTGGCGAGGTCCTCCTGGCTCCAGTCGAGGAGCGCACGGGCAGCGCGGCTCTGTGCGGGTGTGATCATGATGACAGCATAGCGCGAGCAGCGTTTTTCGTCGAGCATCAACATTTATAGTTGACTGGTAGCCCGACAGGAAGGGAACCGTCCGCCACCGACGATTTTCGTCGCTGGAGGACGATGATGACCCTGATCCTGGAGTTCGAGCACAAGCTCATCTTCTACAAGCCTGGTATCCTGCGCTATGCCATGCGCCAGGCAGGACCACAGCTTTGCGCGGCACGAAGCTGCGCCGAGCGGCGCCAAGTTTTGTCGCTGTCGCTCAAGCGCGGATGGGCTGAAGCCAAATCCCAGCTGGCAGGGTTTCGACGATTGTGGGCCGCGGCGCCGGCAGGGCGGGAAGCGCGCTCTCAGCAGGCCCGCCATGACGCGCTGCAGATCGGCGACGGCTCCCGCCGCGATGTCCGACCAATCCGGAATCGCATGGAGCTCGCTCCGCCGGAGGCCGCACCGTTAGCCGCCCTCACCCATCGGCAGCTTCATTGAGGGTTCTCCATGTCGCGCACTTCGCCGCCTTCTCTCATTGTCACATTACGGAAGCTGCCGACCGAGAGCGTCGAGCCCCTGCCATCGACATCCTGTCTCGGATCAGCCGAGCTGGCTCAAGCCTACCGAACCTGGCGGTTCGGCCCGGCTCGCGCTGCATCGCCCTGTCCTCTCACCAGACGGACAGATCGATGACCGCATTCGCCCGCAGACGCCGACTGAGTGAGGCGCCGCCGTTACCACCCTTTTTATCGCCAACTCCGCTCAACCTGCTGGCGGCGGCGCTGGAGCGCGGCGTCGATGACGGGATGCTGGCCCAGCTGATCGGCTTGCATGAACGGGCGCAGGCGCTGGACGCGCGCAAGGCCTTCGAGAACGCGCTTGCGGCAGCGAAGGCGGAGCTGCCGGTGATTGCCAAGAACCGGCAGGCGATGCTGGGGCGGCAGGTTTACCGTCATGAGGACCTGGCCGAGATCGTCCGGACGGTCGGACCGATCCTGGCGCGACATGGCCTGTCCTATCGCTTCCGCTCCGCAACCGAAGGCGGACTCGTCACCGTGACCTGCGTGATCGCGCATCGCGATGGGCATAGCGAAGAGGCGCAGCTTTCAGCCGGTGCCGACCAGAGCGGCGAGAAGAACGCCATCCAGGCGATCGGTTCGGCCCTGACCTATCTGCAGCGGATGACGCTGAAAGCCGCGCTCGGCCTGGCGGCTTCCGACGACGATGACGGCAAGGCCGCCGGGGATCCTGAGACCATCACCCGCCAGCAGGTCCGCGAGCTGATCGGGTTGGCTGAGAAGGTCGGCGCCGATCGAGACGCCTTCCTGCAGGCCTTCGGGATCAAGGCCTTCGCCGAGCTGCCGGCATCCCGCTTCCGCCAGGCCCTCACCATGCTCAACACCCGCAAGGAGCGCCCATGATCATGCTCGAGATCGTTACCTGCGACCAGGGTTCGCCCGAATGGGCTCAAGCCCGGCTCGGTATCCCGACCGCCTCTGAGTTCGCCTCCATCCTGTCCAAGGGGCGGGGCGGCGCGGAGAGCCGGACCCGGCAGAGCTATCTCTACAAGCTCGCTGGTGAGCGTCTGACCGGTGAGCCGATGGAGAGCATCACCACCGCCCATATGGAGCGTGGCCGGCTGCTGGAGGATGAGGCGCGCAGCGTCTACAGCTTTGTCACCGGCCATGCCTGCGAGCGGATCGGCTTCTTCCGGCGCGGTCGGGCCGGCGCTTCGCCCGATGCGCTGATCGGCACCGACGGCCTCGTCGAGATCAAGACCAAGCTGCCGCATCTGATGGTCGAGACCATTTTGCGCGGCGAGTTCCCACCCGAACACAAGGCCCAGTGCCAGGGCCAGCTCTGGATCGCCGGGCGCGCGTGGATCGATATTGCCGTCTACTGGCCGGGCCTGCCGATCTTCATCACCCGCGCCCATCGTGATGAAGCCTATATCCGCGAGCTCGCTGATGCGGTCGAGGCCTTCAATGCCGAGCTCGACCGGGTCGTGGATCAGATCCGGGCCTATGGCCGGCCGGAGGCGGCGTGATGCGTAGCCTTCCCCGCCGGGAGTTCACCCGCGCCCAGAAGGTCGCGATGCTCAAGCGTGCCATGGATGATGTAGGCCGCATCCGTTGCGAAGGATGCGGCCTTAACATCACCGGCAAGGTGATCGAGTTCGATCACATGATCCCGGAGGCGCTGATCCTCGACAAGGATCGCCCCCTCAGCATCGAGGACGGCCGTGTGCTCGGCCGCGACTGCTGCCATCGCGCACCCGGCGCCAAGACCGCACAGGATCTTGCCGCCATCGCCGAGGCCAAACGCCGCGAGGCTCGCCATCTCGGGATCAGGCGGCTCGCCTCGCGCGGGTTTGTCCGCCCTCCGCCCCAACGTGTCGCCTCCCGCCCGCTCGCCAAGCCGGCCGCCTGGCGTCGCGACGATGAGTGACCCGACGCGAGGTGCCTGCCGTCGTGACACCGCGCGCGGGACGATCGCTACGGCCGCGCCCGCACACCCTGCCGCCGCACGATGCGCTGGGGCCTCTCGCGCGGGATCGGCGTGCGCGCGGTCAGGTATTTGAGGGCCTGGCTCGTGGCATCGACCTGATCGTCGTTGCGCCCGAGCGGGAAGGCGAGAAGCTCGCCGAGATAGGGACCCAGCCAGGAGGCTTCCCGCGGCAGGAACACCTGCCCTGCTTCGAAGCGGGCCGCCTGCGCCATCAAGCGGGCCGTCTTCTCGACCCGCGACTGCTGGAGCAAAGGATAGAGCGCGCCGCTGCGGCGCAGATCCTGCGAGAGCGCCCGTCCGAGCTCGGTGTCCTCGATCAGCGTCGCATCGACCGCGTGCTGCTCAGCCAGCGCAATCATCTGGCGCCGCAACTGCGGCGCCTCCCAGCGCTCGCGCACGAGATCGATCAGATAATACGCCTGCCCGATGGCGCCCCAGACCGTCCCGACCGACCAATCGGAGTGCTCGGCCTGCGTCGAGGCTGTGTCCCAGGAGGCGATGATGAGGTCGAAGCAACCGGGGCGCTCATCGTAGTAGCGCAACCAATCGCGCTTGATGATCTGTCCCTCAGAGGGCAGCGGGTTCTGCTGGTACTGCGCCGAGAAGTGGAGCGTGCCGAGATTGCGCTTCGCCGCGTCGAGCCATGCGAGCGTATCGCGACCGGGATGGAGCACCTCGCCGGCCTTGCGATGATAGACCGCTTCCGCTCCCTCGCCGATCCGGTAGCTCTCATCGATCTCGGCGATCGCCGGGATCGAGAGCACCTCCCAATCCTCCTTCTCGAGCACATGGCCGACGAGATCATCCTCATGCAGGCGTTGCATCACGATGATGATTGCCCCGTTCAGCCGGTCATTCAGGCGCGAGTAGAGCGTGCCGTCATAAAACTCCTGGACCCGCCGGCGGGCTGCAGCCGAGGTCGCCGCCTCCAGCCCATTGATCGGATCGTCGATCACGATCAGGTCGGCGCCACGGCCCAGCACCGATCCACCCACCGAGCCGGCGAAGCGATAGCCCTGCTGGCTGGTCCTGATCTCCTGGCCGCGATTGGCGTTGATCGCGAAGTCCGGGAACAGCTCCCGATACCAGTCGGAGGTGACCACGCTGCGGAAGCCCGCAGCGTGGGTGAGGGAGAGCTCGTTGGCATAGCTGATCGCCATGATCCGCTTGCGCGGATCCTGGCCCATCACCCAGGCGGTGAAGGCGATGGTCACGCAGATCGACTTGGCCGAGCGCGGCGGCACGGTGATGATGAGCCGCTTGCATTCTCCGTACCAGACCCGCATCAGCTGCCAGGCGATCGCCTCGATGTGCCAGTTGGGCTGGTAGGCCGTCCCCGGCTCCAGCGTCATGAAGCATTGCGCGATGAAGCTGGCCAGATCCCGACGCAGGATCGCATTGAGCAGGGCGCGCTCAGCCATCGCCGCCTCCTGCCTGACCCGTCCGCGCCCGGAAGGCAGCGATCAGTGCCTCTTCCTGCGCGTTGGTCAGGCTCGCCGTCTCCGGTCCACGCGCCTGCTCATACTGGGCCAGCAGTGCGAACACGGTCTGCCGCGCCTTGGCATCGCCTTTTAGCGCTGCCTCTGCAGTCTTGTTCAGCAAGGCAGCGATGAACGAGATCGACTCCTGGCGACCATTGCGGGCAACCTTGATCGGCGCGCCGAGGAGCTTGTCGAGCTCCTCGATCAGGCCGAGCCGCGGCCGACCCTTGCGGCGCCCGGACGGGTTGCCGCTCTGGCCTTTACGGAAGCGGCTGTGCTGCGGCGGGCGCTTGTAGCCCACTCCTTCGAGAGCATCATCACGCGACATCGCGGTCGCCCTCCACCTCGGACGGGGACGTCGCGCCGCGCAGCGCCGCCATCTCGGCGAAGCTCAGGCCCGTCTCGGCGTGGCGCGCCTCCACCTTGAACAGCGTCTCCCAGCGCCGCACCGCGAGATCGACATAGAGCGGATCAAGCTCCATGACGTACCCGCGGCGCTTCGTCTTCGCCGCAGCGATCAGCGTCGTGCCCGAGCCGCTGAACGGATCGAGGATGATGCCTTTCGGCTTCGAGCCATCCTTGAGCGCATCCATCACCATCGCACAGGGCTTAACCGTCGGATGGCTCGCCAGCTCCGCCATCCGGCCCTTGCGGAAGCCATTCACCCCGGCATAGCTCCACAGCGTCGTGCGGTAGCGGCCGTGCTTGCCGAGCTCGATGTTGTTGATGTGCGGCGCCTTGCCCTTCTTCCACAGCGTGATCAGCTCGGTCTGGGAGCGATAGAGCGAGCCCATCCCCGCATTGGGCTTGGCCCAGGTGATCACGCTCTTCAGCTCGTCGAAGACTGCAAAACCGGCATCGAGCGTTTCGTACAGATGCAAGCCGTCGATGCAGCTGAAGATCAGCGCGCCATCCTGCGACGCAGCCGCGATCTCCCCGAACACCGCCTTCAGGAAGGCGGTGAACTCGGCCTTGCTCATCTCGCCCGAGGCCATCGCAAACTCGCGGTGCTTGATCTTGCCGAGGCCGCCGACATGGCCGTCGATCTTCACGTTGTAGGGCGGGTCGGTGAACACCATCTGGGCCTGCTCGCCGCCCATCAGCGTCGCGTAGGCCTTCCGCTCGCGCGCATCGCCACACAGGATGCGGTGTTCGCCGAGCAGCCAGAGGTCCCCAGCCTGCGTCACCGCGACCTCGTCGGCCTCCGGCAGCGCGTCAGCCGGATCCGCCTTGGCCGGCGCCGGTTGGCCCTCGCTGAGCAGGATATCGATCTGCGGCGTCTCATAGCCGGTGAGCTCGACCGCGAAGTCGATCTCGACCAGGTGGCCGAGCTCGAGCTTCAGGATCTCCTCGTCCCAGCCGGCATGCTCCGCGATCCGGTTATCCGCGATCCGCAAAGCCCGGGTCTGATCCAGGCTCAGATGATCGAGGCAGATGGTCGGCACCGTCTCCCGGCCGAGCAGCTTCGCTGCCTCATAGCGACCGTGGCCCGCCACGATCTCATCGTCGCCATCGATCAAAACCGGCGTCACGAAGCCGAACGCTTCGATGCTACCCGCGATCAGGTGGATCTGCTTCTGCGAATGCGTGCGCGCATTGCGCGCCGACGGCTTCAGCTCCGACAGCGGACGCTCGACGATCTGCGGCGCAAAGCGCGCAACCGCCTGGCTGAGGGCCCGGTCGTTGGCTATCGCGCCGCCGCGCTGGCGCACACGGACCGCGGGCTTGGGGGTGGAGAGGGTCTCGGGGATCTTCTTCGAAGACATTGCGATCGTTCCTTTTGCAAGGAGACGACCAGGCCTGGTGAGCACCCGTGGCAAAGCGGACCCAGAACGCTTCAACGCGCTGGGACCCCACTCTGCCTAACGAGGGCTGCTCACCTCAGGGGTAAAATGCCTCAATTAGGTAGGATGCCGGACTGATCAGTCTCGGCTCAACGCCCCGCATAGTGCAGGACGCGCCGATAACCTAATCGCGCTCGCGCGCCGTCGCAAGAGGCGAAATCAAGAAAACGTCAACGATTCTAGCATCATAGCGTGTCTTCGTCAGCCCCAACCTGGCCAGCCCGGACGGTGCCGCTCCATCGCGCCCTGTCCCGACATGGCAGCGGGCATCCCAGCGATCGCCACCTCCCTGCTCGGCGAACCGAGAATTCCCTGCTCCACGAAAACCATTCCCTGCAAGGCACGACACGATTCCCTGCTCAAAACTACCGGCATCCTGCGCTCAAACCCTTGCGCGATAAGGGGAAAGGCGGGGAGAGATGTCGGGCAAGAGCGCGTGCGAGGAACGGAATTCCCTGATCATTCCCTGATTGCAGGGAATTCGTCATCCTGACGAGGGTCGATCACGACCGCGCATAACGCGGCGCGACGCCGCGAGCAGGCTATTCCGTAGGGCGAGCGCCTCGGGCGGATTCGTCAAATTTTTCGATCAGGAAGATGCTGAGGCGGCTGAACTCTCAGTCCTTGGTAACCGGCGCGCGCTCCGCCAGTTCGAGGAAGATCGCCGCGCAGGCGAGCCAAACGACACCCATCGAAAGCAGCATGTTCGGCTCCACTGATAATGTCGGCAGTCTAACAGGGCAGCTCGTTACACTCCGTGTAGGATTGGCGTCACTTGCCGACAGGGTTAACCTATGGTGTCGCGCGGCCTTCTCAGGCCGCGTGATCCTTCGTCTTGGAGGCGGGCGAAACGATGCCGCGGCCGATGTCGGCATAGCGGAAGCCCTGGGCCCTCACCTGCTCGGCCCGATAGACGTTGCGCAGGTCGACCAGCACGGGCTCCTTCATTAGGTTCTTGACCCGGCCGAGGTCGAGCGCGCGGAAGATGTTCCACTCGGTCACGATGACCACAGCGTCCGCACCCGTCACGCAGTCATAGGCGTCACTGCAGTAACGCACCTCCGCCGGCAGCGCCGCCTTTGCCTGCTCCATGCCTTCCGGATCGAAGGCCCGGATCTCGGCTCCGCCGTCCTGCAAGGCGGCGACGATCGCCAACGAGGGCGCATCGCGCATGTCGTCGGTGTTGGGCTTGAACGTCAGCCCGAGCACCGCGACCGTCTTGCCTCGCACCGAGCCCCCGCAGGCGGCGATGACCTTGCGGCCCATGGCGCGCTTGCGCTGGTCATTCACCGAGGCCACCGCCTCGACGATCCGCGAGGGCGTGCCATAGTCCTGCGCCGTCTTGATCAGCGCCAGCGTATCCTTCGGGAAGCAGGAGCCGCCATAGCCCGGCCCGGCATGCAGGAACTTCGAGCCGATGCGGTTGTCGAGCCCCATGCCGCGCGCGACGTCCTGGACATTGGCACCGACCTGCTCGCAGAGATCCGCCATCTCGTTGATGAAGGTGATTTTCGTGGCCAGAAAGGCGTTGGCGGCGTATTTCGTCAGCTCAGCCGTGCGCCGGCTGGTGTTCAGGATCGGCGCGCTGTTGAGATAGAGCGGCCGGTAGATGTCGGCCATCACATTCTGGGCGCGCTCCTCCTCAGCGCCGATCACGATCCGGTCCGGGCGCTTGAAATCCTCGATCGCCGCGCCCTCGCGCAGGAACTCCGGGTTCGAGACGACCGCGAACTCGGCATCCGGACGCAGCTCGCGCACGATCCGCTCGACCTCGTCGCCGGTTCCGACCGGCACGGTCGACTTGGTCACGATCACCGTGTAGCCGCTCAGCGCCTGCGCGATCTCGCGCGCCGCCGCATAGACATAGGACAGGTCCGCGAAGCCGTCGCCGCGCCGGGACGGCGTGCCGACCGCAATGAAAACGGCATCCGCATCCGCCACGGGGCCGGCCAGATCGGTCGTGAAAGACAGGCGGCCGGCCGCTGCATTGCTGCGCACCAGATCCGCCAGGCCCGGCTCAAAGATCGGAATCTCGCCGCGGTTCAGGGCCTCGATCTTGCTGGCCTGCTTGTCGACGCAGACCACATCATGGCCGAAATCCGCGAAGCATGCGCCGGAGACGAGCCCGACATATCCCGACCCAACCATCACGATCTTCATGGCGTGCTCCTGCCGAGAGCCGGTTCGACGGCCGTTTGCGGCTGCGAACTAACACACTCCCTAACGCCCGCCAAATGGCGATGGAATGGGGCACTTACCGCCCGAGAGAAGACTCAGCCGTGCCGCCGAGCATCTCCGTCGATAGGAAGAATCTCCGGTACTTGCTCCGAAAACCGTCTCCCTGCCGTATGCGGCGGCCTGCCAAAACCTCATCGCACCAGCTTTGATCAGTTGCAGCAGGCCTAGGCCCCGTACTCATAAACGCCCGTCCGCTCTTATCTTAATAGCGGCACGAAAGCGGACATTCAGTTACTTCGGGCCTGGGCCACAAGCGGTCGCCCCGATGACCTCATGGCAAGGATAAAGGTTGGCCGCTTCTAAGGGGAGGAGCGGAAGACCGATCGACAGCGTTATCCGGGCCGACGGCCGACGATCGCATTGGCGCACGCCTCGATCGAGACACGCCCACTCGCCTCGACAGGCACCTGCTCACGAACCCGAGACTTGAGTTGCGTCACGTCAGCTGACGCCATCGTTGTGAGAATCGGAGCGAGATTGGGCGCCGCGATCGTAGTCGACCAATAGTCCTCGAAATCATCGAACGTTCGCCGCGTGCGAAGCACTCGCGCTTCGATGCCGGCGAAGCCTGCCCACGTCCACAGCGCATGTAGTCCTTCAGGCGTCGAGGCTTCCGCTTTCGGGGCCCGCAGAGGCGCGAACCCCATGCCCTTCATCTCGATTATGATGGCTTCCGACGGGCCGCCGCCGCTGACGACGTCCCAGACATAGGCGGCCGCGAGACCGCCCGGCCGCACGACGCGAGCCATTTCAGCGACGCCCCTGGTAGGGTCCGGAATGAAAAACACAACGAGCGCCATCACGGCCGCATCGAAGGTGCCATCGGGAAATGGCAATGCCATTGCATCGCCCTGTCGAAACGTCGCGACCGATGTCGCCAGTCGCTCTCGTGCAAAGGCCAGCTGACCTTCCGAGGGATCCACGCCTTCGACGGCCATGGGGGCGCACTGCTCGACCAGCAACTGCGTAAACGCGCCATTGCCGCAACCGATGTCTACCCATCGCAAATTGGGCGGGGGCGAGAGCCAATCAATAAATGCGCGTCCGACCAGCCCACTCCACTTGCCCATCATCCCTTCATAGACGGCGCCGTCATCGAACTTGATCATCGGCGCGGACATTGGGTCACCTCGCGGCGTATTCGCGTGTCTCACAGACGTCAGCTCCGACGATAATCAAGCAAAATCTTGGAGTCTACGCTCCGATCACACTGATGACTGTTCGGATCAAAGCACGAAGAACTCCAAATCGTGGGGAATTATGCTTCGGAGACTGGCCGACCGCGGACGCCGCATACGCGACCCGGCACTCGTCCGCCGTTCGAAGCGTGATCTGGACGGCACCGATGCCGGGCCTCCGAGATCCTATCTCCTTCAGCTACGGCCACCGCCAAAGCTGAGGACGGCCGCCGGCACGAGCCCGTACTCCACTATTGATGATTGCACATCCGAGCGGGATGTAGGATTTGTGCGTTGCCATAAGACCGCCTCTGTCGGTCGGCTGCGTGCCGAACAGGCAATGCACAATCCAGCGCCGCAAATCGCGACGCAACTGGAGGACGGAATGGATCGCTCTGGCGTAGGCAAGGTGGCTCTCATCACGGGCGTGACGGGGCAGGACGGAGCCTATCTTTCGGAATTGCTGCTAGAGAAGGGCTATGTAGTCCACGGCATCAAGCGCCGCTCCTCGTCCTTCAACACCGGCCGGATCGAGCATCTTTACCAAGACCCGCACGAGGAGAACCAGCGTTTCGTCCTCCACTACGGCGACATGACGGATTCGACGAACCTGATCCGCATCGTCCAGGAAGTTCAGCCCGACGAGATCTACAATCTTGCGGCGCAGAGCCATGTCCAGGTCTCCTTCGAGACGCCCGAATACACCTCCAACGCCGACGCGACCGGCGCATTGCGCCTGCTCGAAGCGATCCGTCTGCTCGGCCTGACAAAGAAGACACGCTTCTATCAGGCCTCGACCTCGGAGCTCTACGGCAAGGTCCAGGAGATCCCGCAGAGCGAGAAGACGCCGTTCTATCCGCGCAGCCCCTATGCGGCAGCCAAGCTCTATGCCTACTGGATCGTGGTGAACTACCGCGAAGCCTACGGCATGCACGCCTCGAACGGCATCCTGTTCAACCATGAGAGCCCGCTGCGTGGCGAGACCTTCGTCACCCGCAAGATTACGCGGGCGGTGGCGGCGATGAAGCTCGGCTACCAGGACAAACTCTTTCTCGGCAATCTCGATGCCAAGCGCGACTGGGGCCACGCCCGTGAATATGTTCGCGGCATGTGGCTGATGATGCAGCAGGATGAGCCGGATGACTACGTGTTGGCCACCGGCGAGACGACGCTGGTGCGCGATTTCGTGACGCACGCCTTCAAGCAGGTCGATATCGACATCGACTGGAAGGGCGAAGGCATCGACGAGAAGGGAATCGACGCCAGGACCGGCCAGGTTCTGGTCGAGATCGACCCGCGTTACTTCCGCCCGACGGAGGTCGAACTGCTGATCGGCGACCCGAGCAAGGCCCAGCAGAAGCTCGGCTGGAAGCACGAGACGAAGTGGCAGGCGCTGTGCGAGGAGATGGTCCGAGAGGATCTGAAGCGCGTCCAGCAGGAGCGCCGCCGCAATGCCGAGTGAGGCGGTCTACGACCTCGCCGGCAAGCGCGTCTGGGTCGCCGGCCATCGCGGCATGGTGGGGGCGGCGCTGGTGCGCCGGCTCGCAAGCGAGAATTGCGAGGTCCTGATCGCCGGCCGCGACAAGGCCGATCTGATGCGGCAGGCCGAGACGGAGCGTTGGCTTTCGGAAAGCCGGCCGGACGTCGTGATCGTCGCAGCGGCGAGGGTCGGCGGCATCCTCGCCAACGACACTTATCCGGCCGATTTCCTCTATCAGAACCTGATGATCGAGGCGAACATCGTCGAGGCCTCGCGTCAGGCCGGGGTCGGCAAACTGCTCTTCCTCGGATCGAGCTGCATCTATCCGAAGCTCGCACCGCAGCCGATCCAGGAGGATTCGCTCCTCACCGGACCGCTGGAGCCGACGAACGAGTGGTACGCGATCGCCAAGATCGCAGGCATCAAGCTCGCCCAGGCCTATCGCAAGCAGTACGGCGCCGACTACATCTCCGCGATGCCGACCAATCTCTACGGACCGGAGGACAATTTCGACCTGCAGTCGAGCCATGTCATGCCCGCGCTGATGCGCAAGGCGCATGAGGCGAAGCTCAAGGGCGACAAGGCGCTGACGATCTGGGGCACTGGCACGCCACGGCGTGAGTTCCTGCATGTCGACGACTGCGCCGACGGGCTGGTGCATGTGCTGAAGCACTATTCCGGCTACGAGCACGTCAACATCGGCTCCGGCGAGGATGTGACGATCCTTGAGCTTGCCGAGACAGTCTGCGAGGTGGTTGGCTTCAATGGCGAGATCGTCAAGGACACCAGCAAGCCCGACGGCACCCCACGCAAGCTGATGAGCGCCGACCGGCTGCGGGAGATGGGCTGGGCCCCGAAGATCGGGCTCAAGGACGGCATTGCTCAGACCTATCAGTGGTTCCTCGCCAACAAGGCTTGAGCACACCGCGGACCATGCCTCTCCCTGGCTGACTCGCTAGATCAGATCCACGGCGCGCTTCGCGAAGGCCGCGGCGAGGCGCCCGGTATCGGCCGCGTTCGCCGCATTGGCCGTGCCGGCCTTCGCGCGCGCCGCGATGCCCTCGAAGATCATCGACCAACGGAACAGCGCGAAGACCATATGGAAGGTCCCGAGGCGCGCGCCGTGGCGAGCTTCCGCGTCATAGGCAGCGAGATAAGGCTCCAGCGCCGGGATGCCGAGCGCGTCGAGATCGAGGCCGCGGATGCCGCCATATTCGTCCGGGCCGGATAGCCATGCCATGGCGCTATGGGCGAGGTCGGCCAACGGATGGCCGAGCGTCGAAAGCTCCCAGTCCAGCAGCGCCACCACCCGCGGCTCGGTGGGGTGGAACATCAGGTTGCCGATGCGGTAGTCGCCGTGGACGATGGAGGTGATCTCCTCGGCCGGAATATGCGCCGGCAGCCAGGCGATGAGGCGCTCGATATGGGCGTCGTCCCGGGTGCGGACCTCGGCCCATTGCCGGCTCCAGCGGCTGACCTGGCGGGCGAAGTAATTGCCCGGCCGCCCATAATCGCCGAGCCCGATGGCGGTGAAGTCGACATTGTGCAGCGCCGCCAGCGCGCGTGCCATCGCCTCATACATGGCGTGGCGCTCAGCTGGCGCGACACCGGGCAAGGTGCAGTCGTGGAAGACCCGGCCCTCCACCCGCTCCATCACATAGAAGGGCGTGCCCACCACCGCGCGGTCGTCGCAATAGAGCAGCGCCGGCGGCACGGGCACGCCGGTCTCCCTCAGTGCGCTGATGACCCGGTACTCCCGGTCGATCGCATGGGCGGAAGGCAGGAGCTCGCCGGGCGGCTGCTTGCGCAGGACGAGCCGGCGATTGTCGTAAGTGACGAAGAAGGTGGGGTTGGACTGCCCACCGACGATCGGCTCCAGCCGCAAGGGACCTTCGAGATCCGGCAAAGCCCCGCGCAGGAAAGCGTCGAGCCTTGCGGCGTCGAGGCTCATGACGCTGCCACCGGCCAGCTCCAGAAACCGGTCTCCTCTTTGGAGAGGAAGCGGTTCAGGACCATCTGGTGGACCTCATCAGCTCCGTCCACTAGGCGCGCCTGACGGGCGTAGCGGTAGACCCATTCCAGCACCGTGTCCCTGGAATAGCCGCGCGCGCCATTGATCTGGATAGCGATATCCGCCGCCTGGTGCAGCGTGTTGGCCGCCTGGATCTTCGCCATGGAGATCTCCTTGCGGGCGAGCCCGCCGCGATCCAGCTCCCAGGCGGCCTTCATCACCAGAAGCCTGCCGATCTCTATGGCCATCGCGATCTGGCCGAGTTTCATCTGAACGCTTTCCCGCTCGGCCAGCACGACCCCAAAGCCCTGCCGCTCGGCGGCATAGGCACGGGCGATCTCGACACAGCGCTTGGCGAGGCCGAGCCAGCGCATGCAATGGGTGAGCCGGGCCGGCCCAAGGCGGATCTGCGTGGCCCGCAGCCCGTCCCCCTCATTCATGAGCACGTCCTCGGGTGGAATCGTGAGGCCGTCGAACCCCAGCTCGCAATGCCCCCCATGCTCTTCCGGACCCATGATCGGAATGCGCCGCAGGATGCGCCAGCCCGGCTGGTCCCTGTGGAACAGGAAGGCGGTGAGGCCCTTGCGTGCATCGTCCGAGGTGCGGGCCATCAGGATGAAGTGGGCCGCCTCTTCCGCGCCGGTGATGAACCATTTGCGGCCGTAGATGCGATAGGAGCCGTCAGGCTGCTTTTCCGCCCTCGTCAGCATCATCGACGGGTCGGAACCGCTGCCGGGATGGGGTTCCGTCATGACGAAAGCGGAACGCACCGCGCCGCTGGCGATCGGCTCAAGCCAGCGCGTCTTCTGGGCCGGCGTCGCCACTTTCTCCAACAGCATCATGTTGCCGTCGTCGGGAGCGGCCGAGTTGAAGACGGCCGGGCCGAAGATGGAGCGGTTCATCGCCTCGTAGCAGGCCGCCATGCCGACGCGGCCGAGGCCGAGCCCGCCGCTCTCCGGGCCGAGCTGGACGCACCACAAGCCCGCCGCCCGCGCTTTCGCGCGCATCGCATCGAGCAGGTCGATACGGATGTTCTCGTGGGCGTCATAGGAGGCGGGGTCGGCCTCCAGCGGCATGATCTCGCGCTCGACGAAGGCCGCGATGCGGCTGCGCACATCCTCGATGGCGGGCGGCAGAGTGAAATCCATGACACAGCCTCACAGGGACGAGACGAGATGCCCGCCATCGACCGCCACCGAGGCGCCGGTGACATAGGCGGAAGCGTCGGAGCAGAGGAACAGCAGCGGCCCGTCGAGATCGGCGAGCTGGCCCAGCCGCCGGGTCGGAATGCGGCGGATCAGGGCTTGGCCCGCCTCGCTGGCGAAGAAATCGCGGTTGATGTCGGTCTCGACATAGCCGGGGCAGAGCGCGTTCGCCCGGATCTGATGGCGTGCCCATTCGAGCGCCATGGATCGGGTGAGCTGGATCAGCGCGGCCTTCGAGGCGCTATAGGCCGCCACCTGCCCGGCGACCCGAAAGCCGAGGATCGACGCGACATTGACGATGGCACCGCCCTTGCCGTCGGCAGCCATGGCACGGGCGGCGGTCTGCCCGACCAGGAAGGCCCCTTTCAGGTTGGTGTCCATGATGGCGTCCCAGCTCGCCTCGTCCTGCTCGAGGAGCGGCGTGGTCGTGGTGATGCCGGCATTGTTCACCAGCACATCGAGCCGCCCCCATTCGGCCGCGACAGCGGCCACCGCCGCCTCGGCGGAGGCGCGATCCGTCACATCGAGGGCGATCGCGAGCGCCGTTCCGCCCGCCGCCCGGATAGTCTCGCATACGGCTTCGCTGTCCGCCTTCTTGCGGCCCGCCACGGCGACCCGCGCGCCTGATGCGGCAAGGACCTGAGCGAAATGCGCCCCGAGTCCGCGAGAGGCGCCGGTGACCATCACCGTCCGGCCGCCGAGCGACACCTGAAAGCCTCGCGATGCCTGGACGCCCGATACCTGAACACTCATGAGCGATCTCCCAACCGGCCTCGCCGTTGAATTTTGCTTTTTCCGAGCGAGCGCTCGTTTTATAAACTTCGCGACGAGGCCGCCGCAATAGGCTCGGATCGAAATCAGTCTTTCCGCAGGGGGCGGAGCTTGCAGACCACGCTGCCATCCACCGTCGTCATCGCCCGCCTTGATCTCTCGATGGAGGCGCTCGCGGCGCGCACCCTGGCGCGACACCCGGAGACAGTGCGGGTGAAGAAGCCGCAGCTCGCCACGAAGCGCCTTGCGCGCATCCTCGACAGCACGCTCACGCTTGCCAACCGCGACGGCTTCCACGCGATGAGCCTGCGCGACCTCTCCGCGCATGCCGAGCTCAGCATGGGCGCGCTCTACGCCTATTTCGACACCAAGGAGACGTTGCTGCTGATGGTCCTCGGCACGGTCTTCGAGGTCGTCGAGGAGAGGCTCGGAAGTCCGCCCACCGAACTCGCCCCGCAGGACCGCCTGCGCTGGCTGCTGGCGAGCCACGTGGCGCTCACCGAGGAGATGCTGCCCTGGTTCACCTTCGCCTATATGCAGGCGAAGAGCTTCCCGCCGAAGGCACGGGCGATGGCCGTAGCGGGCGAACGCCGCACGGAAAAGCTCCTCGCCGACATCCTCGCGGAAGGGCGTGCGAGCGGTGCCTTCGCGCTGGACGATGTCGAGATGAGCGCGTCCCTGATCAAGCCGATGCTGCAGGACTGGTATGTGAAGCGCTCGAAATACCGGCGCCGCGGCATCGCGCCCGAAGCCTTCGCCCAATCGCTATGGGCATTCGTGGAGCGTGCGATCGGCGCGGGCGCTGCCGACAGAATGGGTGCCGCACTACCGCTCCAAGGGCAGATCTGAACGGAAATGGCCGGCCCTCGCGGGCCGGCCATCTCAGCTTGAAGCCTAAGCGGTGCTCAGCGCTCGATCATCTTGTTCCAGCGGCTGTTCCACTCGGGGCGCTTGGCGTTGATCGCGTCCCAGTCCAGCACGATGGCGGTCTTCATGTTGGTGTGGAAGTCTTCGAGCTTCTTGGTGGCCTCGGGCGTCTGCGCCTTCGCGCCGGGGTTCGACGGCACGACGTTGCCGCCCGCCAGCGCCTTCTCCTGAGCCGCGGCCGAGAGCAGATAGGCCGCGAGCTTCTGCGACAGATCAGGCTCGGAGTTGTTGGCGATCACGCACTGGGCGACCATCAGCACGACCGAGCCCTCCTTCGGCTGGGCGTATTCGACCGGAATGCCCTTCTCCTTCAGCGTAGCGACGGCGGTCGGCGTCAGGGGGAAGATTGCGGCATCGCCGGTCTGGACCATCTCCGAGATCTTGGCCGAGCTCGGGATGAATTCGAGGACGTTCTTGCCGATGGTGTCGCGGAACTTCGTAAAGCCCGGCTCGACATTGGCTTCGGTGCCCCCCTGGATGCGGTTGAACATCAGGAAGGCGTGCAGCCCGAAGGAAGACGCCGAAGCAGACTGGAAGACCACCTTGTCCTTGAACTTCGGGTCGGCGAGATCCATCCAGGAGGTCGGCGCCGCCCAGCCCTTCTCGTCGAACATCTTCTTGTTGTAGGCGATGCCGGTCATGCCCATGTCGATGCCGACGGCCATGTCGTCCTTCATGCGCGCGCCCTTGTCGACCTGGCCGAGCTCGGGGCTGTCCTTCAGCTTCTGGCAGAGGCCGGCGCCGATGGCGCGGACCATCACGCCGTCATCGAGGAACATGACGTGCATCTGCGGCTTGTCCTTGGCCGCCGTCGCCTTGGCGAGGATGTCGGCCGAGGTGCCGGGCACCACGACGATCTTGACGTCGTTGGCCTTCTCGAACTCCGGGAAAACGGCCTGGGTGAAGGTCCGCTCGAAATTGCCGCCGTTCATGCCGACATAGAGCGTCTTGCTCTGGGCGAAGGCACTGCCGGCAGTGGCGAGCGCCACAACAGCGACGGTGCCCGCCAGAAGATTGCGATGGATGTTCATGTTGAGGCTCCCCTGGGTTGCGGCTCTGGATGAGGCCCCGCACCCGAGCCGTAGCGGGTGCGGTCGAGATCCGCCGGCGACGTCGGCCGGCTGAATCGGGAAATGGAGAAGGCTTCGATCGGCGTTGAAGTGCGGCCGTCGCGGACGAGCTCGGCCAGGACCTCGCCCACGCCCGGCGCAATCTGGAAGCCGGCGCCGGTGAAGCCGAAGGCATGGATCAGCCCCGGCGTGGTGTCGCTGAAGCCGATCACCGGGTTCCTGTCCGGCATCGCGGCTTCGGTGCCTGACCAGAAGCGAATCGCCTGCGCGTGGCGCAGCGCCGGGAAGACCTCGGCAGTGCGGTTCATGATCGCGAGCACGCCGTCGCCGCGCGGGCGCGAGAAGTCGGGATCGTCGAGCGGCAAGGCGCGCTCGCCGCCGACCACGCAGTTCCCTCGTTCAACTTGCCTTGCGTAAATGCCGCCGCCCTCCATGCCGATATTGACGGTCATCACCGGCGCCACCGGCTCGGTGACGATCATCGAGGGGTAAATTCGCGTCAGCGGCACCGGTTCGCCGAAATCGGCGGCAAAACGATCGGCCCAGGCACCGGCGCTGTTGATGATGAAGCGCGCCTTGAGGCTGACGCCTTCGCCGGCCTCCAGCGCGAAGCTTTCGCCGTTGCGCGCGATCCCGGTGACAGCTGTGTTCTCCAGCACATGCGCCCCGGCGCGACGCGCGGCACTGGCGAAGGCCGCCGAGACCAGGCGCGGATTGGCATGGCCGTCGCCGGCGCAGAGAGAGGCGCCGAGAATGCTGCCATCGACCCAGGGGAAGCGCTCGCGCAAACCGTTATGGCCGATGAGCTCCAGATCGAGGCCCTGATCGGCGACCGTAGCGGCATAGGCTTCGAGCGAAACCATGTCGTCCTCACTGCGGGCGAGCTTGAGATGGCCCGAGCGCAGGAACTCGCCGTCGATGCCGATCAGACCCTTGAGGCGCGGCCAGATGGCATGGGCGCGCTGCGAAAGCGGCAGCTGCTCGAGCGGCCGGCCCTGCCGGCGCACGCCGCCATAGTTCACGCCACTCGCCTGCGCGCCACAGAAGCCCTTGTCGAGCAGCGCGACACCGAAGCCCATATTGCGCAGGGCGAGCGCGGCCGAGGAGCCAACCAGGCCGCCCCCGACAACGGCGACATCGACGTCGAGATGCCGGCTCATTCCGCAGCCTCCGGCAGTTTGGCCGGCTCTGCGGCAAGCTGCAGCGCCAGCGGGATCGGCTTCACCGGGGCCTGGGCGCGCAACCGGCCTGCGGCCTCGATCGGCTTGCCAGTCGCAGCAGCGAGGACTTCGGCGGAGGCGGCCGCGCACATGCGGCCCTGACAGCGGCCCATGCCGACGCGGCTCACGGCCTTCAGCCGGTTGATCTCGCCGATGTCGAAACGGCTGGCGGCTTCGCGAACCGTCCCGGCCGTGACCTCCTCACAGCGGCACAATGTCGTGGCGTCGTCGATAGCGGCCGCCCAATGGGCCGGGAAAGGAAAGGCCGCCTCGAGCGCATCGCGCAGCCGGGCGATCCGGGCAAGCTCGGCCTCGAGCCCGGCCGCACGCGCCTTGTCGAAAGCCAGGCCGCGATCTTCGAGCAGCGCGAGCGCAACGCGTTCTCCGGCCCGCTCGGCTGCATCGGCCCCGGCGATGCCGGCGCCGTCGCCGGCGAGATAGACGCCCGCGACTGAGGAACGGCCGGCTGCATCGCGCAGTGGCAGCCAGGCGCGGTCGCGCTCGTCGAAGCGGAAGGCGCAGCCGGCGAGATCGGCAAGCTGCGTCTCCGATCGCAACGCGAGCCCATAGCCGACGCCATCGCAGGCGAGCCGCCGCTCGCGGCCACCCTCGCGCCAGGCAACTCCGGACACCCTGCCCTCGCCCTCGAAGCGCAGGCCCTCGATGCCGGTGCGAATGGCGACACCACGAAGGCGCAGCTCGGCGACGAAGCGCGTGCCGCGCAGCACGATGCCAGGGTCGAGCGGCAGGGCCTTGATCAGGTGGAGCTTGGCGGAAGCCGGCGCCGCATCGAGCACGGCGGCAACCTCGACGCCGGCCTTCATGTACTGCCAGGCGACGAGATAGAGCAGCGGGCCGGAGCCGGCGAAGACGACGCGACTGCCAATGGCGCAGCCCTGCGCCTTGAGCGCGACCTGCGAACCGCCGAGCGTGAAGACGCCAGGCAGCGTCCAGCCCGGCACCGGCAGCACGCGGTCGGTCGCACCGGTGGCGAGAACGAGCCCGTCATAGGAAACCCGGCGGGTTGCTCCGGCGACCACGATGTCGGCCACCCCGTCGCGCAGGTTCCAGAGCAGCGCCTGAGGCCAATAGTCGATCTTGCCTTCGAACGCGGCGAATGCCGCATGGAGCCGATCGGCCTTGCCCACCTCGGAACCGTAGAGGTCCCTGGTCGAGCGTCCGTCCGGCACGAGGCGCTGGCGATAGATCTGGCCGCCGCAGGCCGGCGCCTCATCGACGACGAGCGGGCGCAAGCCTCCGGCGACGAGCGCCTCGGCGGCACGGATGCCGGCCGGGCCGGCGCCGACGACGAGCGGTTGCGGGCGCGTGCTCATGCCGCCTTCCCCGTCATGGTGACGATCCGCATGCCGGGCTGGAGCGGCGTGGTGCAGGCGCGCAGGCGCTCGCCCGTCTCGGTCATCACCCAGCAATCCTGGCAGGCGCCCATCTGGCAAAAGCCGGCGCGCGGCTCGCCGCTGAACTCCGTGCGGCGCAGGCTGTCGGAACGGCTCAGGATCGCGCTCAGCAGCGTGTCTCCGGCGCGGCCCTCGCAGGGCGCGCCGTCGAGCGTGAAGGCGATGGCAGCATGCTCCTTGCGGGTAATGCGACGCAACAGCGGCAAACGATCTTCGGACATCGCGGTCACTTCTCGCCGACCAGGATCTTGTCGAGGCCGAAGGCGCGATCGATCACCAGCATGGCGCCGGCGGTCAGCGCGATCATCAGGGCCGAGACCGCCGCCATCATCGGATCGATCGACTCGGTCGCGTACATGTACATCCTGACCGGCAGCGTCACCGTCTGCGGCGAGGTGACGAAGATCGACATGGTCAGCTCGTCGAAGCTGTTGATGAAGGCGAGCAGCCAGCCGCCCGTGATGCCCGGCAGGATCATCGGCGCGGTGATGCGGCGGAACACGGTCATATGCGAGGCGCCGAGCGTCATCGCCGCCTGCTCGGCGCTGCGGTCCATGCCGGTGAAGGACGCCATGACGAGGCGCATCACATAGGGCGTCACGATGATGACGTGGGTGAGAACCAG
The DNA here is from genome assembly GCA_900473415.1 of Hyphomicrobiales bacterium. Classification (GTDB taxonomy): domain Bacteria; phylum Pseudomonadota; class Alphaproteobacteria; order Rhizobiales; family Beijerinckiaceae; genus Allobosea. Next base: position 20,277 of record UCLR01000007.1, on the reverse strand, counting down.
CCAGGTGAAGGAGCCCGTCGCGCCGATCAGCGCGAAGAGGCGCAGGAAGGCGACGCCCAGCACCAGATGCGGGATGATCAGCGGCGAGAGGAAGAGCCCGTTCAGCGCGTCGCGACCCGGGAACTGGTAGCGGTCGATCGCTAGAGCGGCCGGCACGGCGAGCAGGATCGAGATCGTTGCGGCCAGCGTCGCCAGCCAGAGGCTGTTGTAGAAGGAGGGCACGAAGTCGGGATGCCTGAAGATGGCCTCGAACCAGCGCAGCGAGAAGCTCGTGGTCGGGATCGAGAGCGTGTTCTCGGGCGTAAAGGCGACGAGGCAGACCACGACGAGCGGCGCCAGCACGAAGGCGACGACGAGGCTGTGGAAGATCAAAGCGACTGGGCCGTTCTTGTGCATGGCGCGCTCCCTCAGCCCAGGGCCCGGCGGGCGCGCGTCTCGACGAGACGGTTGTAGCCCAGCATGATGACGAGGTTGGCAGCGAGAACGATGATCGCGATGGCGGCGCCAAGCGGCCAGTTCAGCTCGGACATGTATTCGTCGTAGACGAGCGTCGCCGCCATCTTGAGACGCCGGCCGCCGAGCAGGCCCGGTATGGCGAACGCGCTGGCCGACAATCCGAAGACGATCAGGCTGCCCGAGAGCATGCCGAGCGAGACCTGCGGCAGCACCACCCGGCGCAGCGCCGTGAAGCGCGAGGCGCCGAGGCTCCAGGCGGCGGCCTCGACCGCGGGATCGAGCTTCTGCAGCGCGGTCCAGACCGGGATCACCATGAAGGGCAACATGACATGGACGAGCGCGATGACGATCGCAGTCTCGGTGTAGAGCAGCCGTACGGGATCGAGGCCGAGCGCGCGCAGCGTCTGGTTCAAGAGCCCCGTCGAGCCCAGCAGCATGCTCCAGCCGAAGGCGCGGACCACGACTGAGACCAACAGCGGGCCGATGATCACCAGCAGGAAGATCGAGCGCCAGGGATCGCCCATGCGCGAGAGCACATAGGCTTCCGGCGCACCGATCAGCACGCAGATCAGCGTGGTCAGCGCCGCGAGCCTGAGCGTGCGCCAGAAGATCGTGAGGTAGTAGTCATCGGTCAGGACGCGGACATAATGCGCGACGGTGAAGCCGTCCTTGATGCCCGTGCTGTGGTCATAGACGTGGAAGGACAGGATCACCGTCAGGATGAGCGGCAGGACCACCAGCCCGAGGAACAGCAGCGTCGCCGGCGAGACCAGAAGCCAGGGCGTCAGCGCGCGGGATTTCATGCCGCGGCTCCCGCCGCGATCACCGCGGCGCTCTCCGGCTGCCAGCGCAGCGAGACGGTCGCTCCCTCCGCCACCGGCTCGGCCCCCTGGTTGGGCAGGGAGACGATGACGGTTCCAACCGGCGTCTCGACATTGAACAGCCAATAGCTGCCGAGGAAGAAGCGGCTCGACACCGTCCCGTCGAACAGCCCCTGCCCAGGCGCACCGAGTACGATCTTCTCCGGACGGACCGCGACATGCGCGGCCACGCCTTCCGACAAGCTCGCGGCCTCGCTCGGCAGGGCCAAGCCCGCTGCCTCCGCTCGCCCGCCGCGCCAGACCGCATCGATGCGGTTCATCTTGCCGACGAAGGAGGAGATGAAGGCCGTGGCGGGGCGCTCGTACAGGCGATAGGGCGCATCGATCTGGGTCATGCGCCCCTGTTCCATCACGACGACGCGGTCGCTGATCGAGAGCGCCTCGGCCTGGTCGTGCGTCACCATGATCGTCGTGGTGCCGACGCTGCGCTGGATGCGGCGCAGTTCGAACTGCATCTCCTCGCGCAGCTTGGCGTCGAGATTTGAGAGCGGCTCGTCGAGCAGCAGGACCGGCGGCTCGATGACGAGGGCACGCGCAATGGCGACGCGCTGGCGCTGGCCGCCAGAGAGCTGCCGCGGATAGCGCTCGGCAAAGGGCGCGAGATGGACGAGGCCGAGGATCTCCTTCACCCGCCGCTCGCGCTCGGCCTTGCCGATCTTGCGCATCTCGAGGCCGAAAGCGACGTTGTCCGCCACCGTCATATGCGGAAACAGCGCATAGCTCTGGAAGACGATGCCGAGGCCGCGGCGGTTCGGCTTCTCATGCGTGATGTCGCGCCCGTCGAGCGTGATCGTGCCCTTGGTCGGCTCGACGAGGCCGGCGATCATCTGCAGCGTCGTGGTCTTGCCGCAGCCGGAGGGGCCGAGCAGCGAGACGAATTCTCCCTTGGCGACACTGAGATCGACATCGCGGACAGCGGTGAAGTCGCCGAAGGCCTTGCTCAGCGATTGCAGTGTCAGAAAGGCCATCAGCACCTCGGTGGGTGGGCTTTCTCTTGACCGGAAAGCCGGGCTGCGATCCCCAAACGAAAGCGAAGCTGACATAATTTCGTCAATCAGGAATTCCGCATTAGAGAATTTTTATTGACTGAATTTCGGTATATGGAATTTTCTTGTCGCATTGGTGGCTCGTATTCTGATTCATGGAAGCATCACACGAACCCCTTTCCTCCCTGCGCCGTGCACTCGGCCTCCTGCGCGTCCTCGCCGATGGCGACAGCGACGGCATGCGGCTGAAGGACATCGCCGACAGCGCCGGCTGCGGGCAGCCGACGGCGCACCGCGCGCTGCGCGACCTGATGGCGGAGGGTTTTGTCGAGCAGGTCGCGAGCGGCAAGCGCTATAGGCTCGCGCTCGACTTCTTCGTCTTGGCCGCCCGCGCCGGGCAGGCCGGGGGCCTGCGCGAGCTGGCGCGGCCGGTCCTGCTCAGGCTATCGGCCACGCTCAGCGACACGATCTTCCTGCTGGTGCGCAACGGCTATGACGCCGTCTGCCTCGACCGGATCGAGGGCCCGTTCCCGATCCGCTCCTTCACCGGCGACATCGGCGGCAAGGTGCCGCTCGGCATCGGCCAGGGCAGCCTCGCCATGCTGGCCCATCTGCCGGAGGCCGAGCGCGAGGCGGTGATCCGCTTCAACATGCCCCGCCTGCTCGACCGCGGCTTCCTCGACGAGGCCGGCCTACGCAGTGCGATCGCGACGGCGCAGGCGCAGGGCTGGGTCAACCTCAATACCGGCCTCATCCCCGGCATGGCCGGCGTCGCCGTCCCGGTCTTCGATGCGCGCAGGCGCGTCGTCGCTGCACTCAGTGTCGGCACGCTGGCCGAGCGGCTGCGGGAGGACCGGCTGCCCAATGTCGTCGCCATCCTACGCAGCGAGGCGGAGGGCTTGAGCGCCCGGCTCAACCCCTTCGACGTCGCGCTGCGCTATCCCTCGCGCAGCCTCAGCACGCTCGCGAGCTGACAGGCAGCCGCTCAGTCGCGACCGCCCTTCCCCAGCCGATCTCGCGGTGATCGTCAATCTCTCCGTGGATCGAGGCCGTCGCCATGCCCGCCAGCGCGCGCTTGCGGTGAATCGATTCATTGACGCCGGCCCTTGCTTTGCTGCAAGCGGACGGACCATCAGGTTCAGAACAAGTCCCCTTGAATGAAGCCGACCCTTCCCCGGGCCCCGATGCGCGCGGGCTCGCGAAAGGTTTCGCGGGTCAGCATCCAAAGCTGCGCTGGGTCCATCGCGTACGACTGACCGCATTCTCGATCGCGTTTCCGATCATCCAGGGCAACCGGCGTGACCAACTCGGATCAGTCCGCACGGCGCGTCCAGTGGCCAGGAGCGGCGACTCCCGGCGACGCCAGACAACTTAAGCCACTGAAATTGAAAAATAAGATGGCTGGGGCGCCAGGATTCGAACCTGGGAATGGCGGTACCAAAAACCGCTGCCTTACCACTTGGCGACGCCCCAATGCGCCGCGCCTTCTAGAGCATCGATCGGGAAAGGGAAAGCCGTTTTCGGAGCTGGCGAAGGCAGCACTCGGGCCGTGCGCGCCCCCTATCGGCCGGATATCCCCGTGCAAGAGCATTCGGGCAAGAAATCCACGGCAAGCTGCAAACAGCCTGTTGCACAGCCGGCGTGTGCTGGCTATAAGCCGCCCACCAGTTGATCGGAGTGTGGCTCAGCCTGGTAGAGCACCTCGTTCGGGACGAGGGGGTCGCAGGTTCAAATCCTGCCACTCCGACCAAAATTTCTTGACAGAAACAGCTGGTTAAGAGGGCGCCTTCGGGCGCCCTTTCTTTTTCGCCACTCAATGACGCAGGATTGATGGGCGCACTGCCCTGCCTCGCCCCTGGCTCCCACTCACCTCGGCGCTCTTTGATGGCGCGGCTACACGTTCACGGCGTTCATGAATAGCGCCGGCCGACTACGCGACTACCCCTTTTGTATGCGCTGTCCATCGCTTGGATCGCCCCCCTACCTTCGCTCCCTTGACCGCGCCCTGCCGTCGGATGACGGTAGGGCAACAAAGAAGGCGGGCTGGCATGAGCGTTTCAGACGATTGTGTTTTTTCCGCCGGGCAGGCAGGGGCCCTCGCCGGCGCCATCGGGGTGGCGCGCGCCGCCTTGCTTGAATTGGCGAAGAATGGCGGCGCGGCCAGGCTCAACGAGCTGGAGGCATCATGGCTTCCGACGGCAGAAGCAAGCGCGGTCGGAGGCGCCACGCCGGAAGAAGTCGCCGTAGCCAGGCGCGCCCACGCTGAAGCGGTCAAAGCAATCTTTGCTCAAGTCCGCGCCGATCTCGGCTGAAGCGCTTGGCGGCATGGCCCGGGCAGGAACCTGAGTTCGTCGCCGCGGTGCGGTTCGATGTAATCGACGGCGTTGGCCGCTGAGGCCACGTCGATATCGAGATACAGGCGACAGAGCGGCTCCTGCGCGAGCTGTCACGGCCTGATCCGGTGCCAGCGGGCGGTGCCGTACCACTTCCGCCAAGGCCGATTGTCCTCACGCCAGGCATCTCAGAACCTTGGCCCGCCCGGCGGTGACCGGCCTGCCATTGATCGCGTTACGGTGCCGTCTTGAGTCCTCAATGGCTCATGCTTGATCCAGGCGGCCCAGATCGAGACAACGGAGGCTGCATTTGGGTCTGCGGCGGGCATCCGCGAGCCCGCGTTAACCTCCGACGCCGTCGGCGCGATCTATCGACATGCGCCTCTGACCGGCACACACCCCGACCTCGCCAGTGCGGCTTCCGCCGCTACCCAAGCCCACCCCTCGATCGAATGACGCCCTGGCCCCGCTTTTGCGGCCCTGTACTTCGACATGCCTATGCCGGCCCGATTTGAACCAATCTGTACCACATGGGGCCATCATGAAGTTTAAGCGCAATCGGGGTCGTTTCATTTCGGACTACGACCAGTGCAGTGTCTTCCTCATCAGCGCCTTTTATTGCCTGGCTGGAAAAGCCGAACCAGACGCCCGTCTGCGCAAGGCGATACAAAGCGCGTTGGTCGACCTTGCCAAAGCAAAGGAAGGGGGGACGCCTTCCAATATCGTCCAGTTCCGGCACCCCGCGATCCGAACAATCCAGTAGCTCTCAGCGCGCTTGCCTACGCGGCGATCGCGCGCGACGGCGCCTAGACGCCCTTGCGGCGGCCGTACAGGACACAGCCAAAAACGAGAACCGCCCCAAGAAGGGTGGTTCCCCAGACCACGACATAGGGGCCGATGGGGTTTGCAAAGCAGCTGTAGAGATTGATGTAGTCCATCTGCCAGCAGTATCTGGCGGGGCTCGCGTAATCGTAGGTTCGCGCCAGCATCCCGTTGAAGAGCAGGAACACGCCGGCAGCCAGGATAAGCCACTTGGTCATTTGAGCACCCTTTCGGCCGCTCGAATGATGCTGCATGACGCAACGACAGGCAACCGCCTGCTCTGCGCTCGACGCAGGCACGCCCCTGCGCCGGCGCGCCTGCCTTGTTCACCCCTCGTTGAGCTTTGGCGGGATTGAATGCGGCGAACAAAGGAGTTCGCATGCACAAGCTACTGACTATTGCCGTCGTCGCCGCGGGAGCGGCTTTCTGCGCGCCGGCCATGGCATCGGAATCGCTGCCCCAGCCGCTTGCACAGCGCCTGGACGGCGTCTCGGCCGAATACACGATGACCGACGCCAAAAGGCGACGCCTGATGATGATGCAGGGTGCGCAGCGCCAGCAGCATTACGGCCGCCCGGGTTATGGCCCACCCCCCGGATACGGCCCGCGCCCCGGATACGGCCCGCGCCCCGGATATGGTCCGCGGCCCGGCTATGGTTACGGCCCGCGTCCGGGCTGGCATCGCCCGCCGCCGCCCTACGCCCCCCCGCCGCGCTGGTGATTTGAAGAGCGACGGTTCCCGTCGCTCTTTCAGTTCTTTGGGCCGCCTTGCGACCCCGGCCCGGTCAGCGCCGCCTGGCGAGGTAGCCGACGCAGCGCGCCTCGCCGGCTTTCGGATTCGCAACCTCGAAAGCGAGGCCGGGGCAATCATTCGCAGGCGCCGGACCCTCCAATTCGTTGATCGCGAAATTGGTCGGCTTTATCTTGCGGTAGGTCCATGTCGTTCCATCGGCCTCATTGCGCTTGCTCAGCTGCCAGTCGGCCCAGCCCTCCATCGGGACAAGTAACGCGAAAGCGCAGACACTTCCGGCAAGGAATTTCCGCGTCGCCTGCCCCGACGTCGCGCCCCCCGACGTCCGGCTACGACCCGTGTCTGCTTTCGAAGCACTCTGTTTCATCTCAGCACATCCATCGTTACGCCGGTAACGATTTGGCAACCATTGTGCCAGCGGATGCCGCTGCGATGTCTCGTAGGCTCAGCCCGGTCCTGCGGTCGCTCCCGTCGCCACCTCCAGGACCGGCATGAGATCCCAGATCCGGCGGTTGAGCGTATCGAGATCACGGATCGCGTGGACGATTTCCTCCAGCCGGGCATCATCCACCGGGCGGCGCGCGCCGAAGCGCAGGTTGCCTCGGCTCTCCTCGACCTTCATGTGCTGGGTGTGGGTGATCTCGCCATGGTCGTCGAGCACGAACGTCGCATGGCTGAAATCGTTGCGCAGCCGGGTCGCCGAGGAGAACCGCTCGACAATATCGGTGAGCTCATTGCGGACGGCCCGGTCTGCCACTGCGATCTTGGCGAGGCGCTGCACCAGGTCGAGCCGCGCACGCGTGGTGTTCAGCGTCGCGAACACGATCGCGGCCGCTCGCTCGTCCGTGCGCAGCAGCAGCATCAGCACATAGATGAAGAGGCTCTCATTGTTGGACCACGCGAGATTCAGGTCGCCTACCAGGTTCATGAAGGTTAGCCTACGCTCCGACGAGCGCCGCGCGGCGAGGGCCTCCAGCGCTCCGAAATCCGGGCGGGGCGGCAGAGCGGATTGTCCTCGAACGGGTTTGCCCATCAGCGTCCCATCACGGCGAGGTTTCGATTACGGCGGGGCCGCCATGTTCGAACTCATCAAGATCCGCAAGGCGCGCCGCCTGGCTCATGCCACGATCGCGCCGTTCCTCCAGCGGGATCCGGGCGCGTGCGTGACCTTGCAAGCCGGCGACTGGCTGCAACCCCAGATCATCGGCTTCCTGGCGACGCTTGTCACGCTGCTTGCGCAACGGCATTGCGGCCCCATGCGAAACGATGCCCTTGCCGCTGTGCAATCCGAAGTCCTCAACACCGTGACCGGAATCGGGCAGGAGCTGATCGGCGCGGAGATCTGCCTGCTGAGCAGCCGCGAGGACCCGGCTTTCACCACCGGCGCGCACGGTGCTGTAGCGTTCGTAGAGGCCCTGCGACCGCGCAGCCAGCTCGACGACATCGAGTCCGTGCCGATCCCGGACTATGCCACGCTTCTGAGGCTCTGGGAGGAGCATGTCGATCACTGTCTCCGGCGCGGCGCCGCCTACGGATAGGAGACCGGCTCGAAACGCCGTCCCTGCTAGGATTCGTCCCCGTTGCGAAGGCCGTTGCGGCAGCCGCCCATCTGCCGGTGTCCATCGTCGAAGAGACTGAGTTCAAGTTGCTGCTCGACGAAGCGCCGGGTCTCGCCGCTGCCCCGACAGGGATCGCGGGACGGGCGCACGAGCATGTGCAGCGCCTCGAGGAACAAGACATCGCTACGAGAATCCGCGAGGTGTTCGATCGCCTTCAGAAAGCGTTCGTAGCGCGCCTTGTGAACGGCCTGGCCTGGTTGAGGCGGCGACGGATCGTCAGGCACCGGCCCGCGAACGACACGGTCGATCCGGCGGGCGCCGTTGCACGGCTCGGGATCATCCCCGGCCACGGCCAGGCCCGCGATGATCTTCGTCTTGAGATGCCAGGCAGTGCGGACCGAAACGCCCAGGATCTGCCCGAGCTTCTGTGAACTGAGGCGATTCTGGCTCGCGATCAGCAGATAGAGCCCCTGCAGCCAGACATGCATGGGAACATGGCTGTTCTGAAAGATGGTGCGGTGCCTGACGGTGAAAGGCTTGCGACAGGCATAGCACTTCCAGGCGCCGATCGGGGTGCTCTGCCCGCTCAGCCGGCCGAGCCGGGACGTTTCACCGCAATGGGGACATAAGGGACCGTCGCGCCACACCAGCTTCTCGAGCGAGAAGACCGCTGCCTTTTCGTCGTGCAGGCGGACGGCATTCGGCATAGCCAACCTCCGGCGCGCAAGACTTGGACCAGGGGCCTGGATGCCCTTGGGTCACAAAAAATCAATGATCGGTTAACTTAGGGTAACGATTCAGCACATTGACCCCCCGGCCGCTCCGTGGCTGTTTATATACACGGAGCGTCTGATAGGGAAGCAAAAACACTAACGGCGCTTTGGTCAGCACTCCTGACTTGTTCTCTTATATGAGATAAAGAGAAGCTCTGAGAAGAGCTTCGTTTTCGTGCCAATAATATTACATAGTTACTTTATATCGCGCGTCGAATTCGACGCGCCGGGTTGCTTTGTCGTCTCTATATGGGTTGTTCTGGTTGGGCTGAAAATAAACACAAAAAACGTGGCGCCAGAGCAATACGATCAACAATGAAGAGGAGGGTCGCCAATGATTTAGAGTAAAGAGCTAATCAGAGTCGAAAGGCTCGACAAGAGGACAGCGCTCAAAGCGTGAGCGTAAAAAAAGTCCCAGCATCAATACCAGTATCGTTGCGTGCTTTTGAGTATTGTTGCGTGCTTTTTTCAACTGACATCGCTGAGGGCGGAACGGCGCAGCGCAGAAGAGAGGCGCCAAACCCGGGGCTGCGATGTCTCCTGAAACACACAGGAGCGTGTCATGCCTAATAATAACCATCATAACAACCATGACGACGACGATCCGACCCAGGGCCAGCTCCAGGGCCAAGGCGAACTTCAGGGTCAATTGCAGGGCCAGGCCGAGCTTCAGGGTCAGTTGCAGGGTCAAGGCCAGGGTCAAGGCCAGGGCCAAGGGCAGGCTCAGGGCCAGGCGCAGTATGCTGGGCAGTATGCAGGCCAGGCGGTTGACACCAGCGTCTGGAACGCCGCCGTCAATGGCAACGGCAACCTGAACGGCAATGGCAACCTGAATGCCAATGGCAACCTGAACTTCAACGACAACGTCAACCACATCGACAATCAGGTCGACAACGTCGTCAACAACTGCGTCAACGTCGACGTCAAGGTCGATCTGGACCTGTCGGCCACTCTCGGCCCGCCGGCCGACAACGACGTGATCGATATCGACTCGATTCACGACATCGGTGAATCGATCATCATGCCGGACGTGGTCAGTCAGACCGTGACCACCGGCAACAACTTCAATATCGATCAGGTCAACAACCTGACCGACAATGACACCCTCAACGCCCCGACCGTAACGTACAATGGTGGCGGCGGCGGCGGTGGTGAAGGCCCCTCGGCATTTTCCTCCAATCCGTGGGAGCATGGCGGGGGTGGGGATTCCTCGTCCAGCGACTTCACTTTGGTTGCGATCGCCAGGGGTGGCCATGCCGAAGCCACGATCGGCGACATCACGGGTGAGGACGGCGACTTCAGCGGGATCGGCGGCAGCTCGGCTGCGGCCAACATCACGCAGGAAGCCTTCACCCAGTCGATCGTCCAGGGTGCCAACATCCAGTTCAATTCGATCGACCTGACGGTTGCCAGTGCGGACGATTCGCTCTGAGCTTTTGACGGAAGCAAGGCAACCGCGCGGGGCCCTCCCCGCGCGGTTTCCGCTCCGGCTCCTTCATCTCAAATGCGCTCCACGCGCTTGAGGTCTTCCTGCTCGGCTCGCCCCGAGCGAAACGGAGGATCGTGCCATGCAGGCCGGCGGCTTCACCGAAACGATCTGGCATTTCATCGGCTACCTGCATATGGCGGATTCGGTCGCCCGGATGCCGGTCTTCTACGAGGGCGATCCGCCGCCGCAGCCCCCGCCAGAGGGGCTCCATCCCGGGCATGAACCGCTGCGAGGTCTCGCCTTCGACGAGTTGGTTTCGGTGCCGACCACGGTCCCCGAGGTCCCCGTCGCCGAGGCCCAGACGCCGCTTCACCTGGCCCCGATATCAACCCCCGCCGACATCCCGAGCTTTATCGCGCCGTTCCGGCTGCCGTCGAAGCCCCTGCCACCTTCGTTTGAGGAAATCGGCTGGACGGGTCACGGCGGCCACGGCGTCGCGCGCGAGATCACGGTCGAATATCGCGAAGCTGGTGCGCAGGTCGATCTCGGCATCAGGCAGATCAACCTCATGAGCGACCGGGATCTCGTGACCTCGGATGCGATCCGCTATGCCGACGGCACGGTCGTCGTTCCGCCGGAGCTCCAGCTCGGCGCCGCTTTCGACGAACTGGTCGACCAGGCGAACCATGTCGCGCCGGATGGCATCCCGGACATGATGACGGCCCTTCAGTCCGGCACCAGCGACCTGGTCGACTGGGTGTCGGCGCGCGACGCGCGCTGGGCCGAGACCGGCAGCCCCAATCCCGACGGCAGCACGACCGAGCCCGCGCCGGAGGGCCGCATCGTCGACGGCGTCGCCGGCGGCCCGGAGCCATATGTGCCGACCATCCTGGAGATCGCCCCCTGGCGGCCCGAGGACACGGAGGAGGCCCCGAAGGTCACGGAAGCCGAGGCCACGCACGAAATCCTCGGCCCCACCGAGGGCATCGCGACCATTGCCGAGACCGGGCTCAACGTGCAGATCAACGCAGCCTACATCGTCGACATCAATGAGGCCGTCGGCTCGATGATGGTCGGCGGCGACTATTTCTACAGCCGCGGCATCGTCCAGACGAACATCCTGGTCGACAACGACCATGTCGACATTGCCGTCTCCGGCGCGCTCGATCCCGTCGTGCGGACCGACAGCAACGAGGCGCACAACGTCGCCGAGTTCGTCGTCCATGTCTCGACCATCGAGGTGCAGGGCGCCGCCGCGACGCCGCACTGGGTGATCGATATCACGTTCGGCGACTTCTACGACGTGAAGTCGATCGTCCAGTTCAACGGGCTCGACGACAACGACCGCACGGTGCAGGCCGAGGGCGGCACCTATTACAATCTCGGGACCGGCGGCAACGAGCAGCTCAACCTGGCCAAGATCTATGGCCTCGAGCGCTACGACATCATCATCATCGCCGGCGATTACCACCGCGCCGACTGGATCTATCAATACAACATCATGCTCGATCCCGACTATGCCACGCTCTACAGCACCGGCGGCACGGATAGCGAGACGACGGTCACCACCGGCTTCAACAGCCTGACCAACAACGCGACGATCGAAACCTATGACGCGCCGGCCTTCAAGCCGATGCTCGATGCCCATCATGACCTCATGGGTCTGCTTGCCGACGGCGTGACGGTCATCACGCCCCACGCGGACTGGGATCTCTACGGCAGTGCGTCGGGGACGCTGAGCATCCTCTACATCAGTGGCGACTACTATGATCTCAACGTCATCACCCAGGTGAACTTCCTGGTCGACGGCGATCAGAGCATCCAGGCCAGCGCGAAGGAAGGCACCGAACAGGGGGTCGGCGCCGGTGGCAACTCGGCGATGAACGAGGCCATCATCATCGACGCCGGCACGCTCTCGACCTCCAACTATCTCGGTGGCGATGCCTATGAGGAGGCGGTGCTGATTCAGGTCAACATCGTCACAGACAGCGACACGGTCACGATCCACGACACCACGACGCTGGTGCCGGAGCTCGTCGCCTTCGCGGAGCACGCCACGCCGGAACCGGAGCCCGAATGCCCATCGGCCCCCGTCCCCGATCCGGCCCAGCACGATCATCTGACATCCAACATCCTGGTTTGAGGCGGGAAGAACGAACGAGAACGGGCAAAAAAAGGGCGGGATGATGAACGAGAAGAGCGACGCGCGGCCGATGACGGCAGCGTCTACTGGTCCGGGGCCGGTCAGGATGGTGGGCCTGCCGCCGGCCGTCGGGCTCAGCGCGGTCGAGATGGCGGCCACGGCCAATACCAACAGCGCCACGGAGATCCCGCCGGCGATGCGGGAGCGCCCGGTGGAGCGCAGCGAGGCTCGCACCGACGGGCCGCCGGCCCGCGAAGAGGCCATCCTGCGTCCAAAGGCGGATGCGCAGGCGCCGAAGACGCAGCGCGACGGCGACAATGGCGGCAAGGGCAAGGGCGGTGGTGGCGGCGGCAGGGGCAGCGGAGGACCGGGACGCGGCGGCGGAATCGAGCAACGCCTCGGCGACCGTGACTTCAAGCAAGTGTTGGGCTCGGGGCTTTCCGGCGCCCGGCACAACCTCGTCGTCGTGGGCATCTTCTCGATCGTGGTGAACACCCTCGTGCTCGCCGTCCCGATCTACCTCTTCCAAATGTCGGACCGCGTGCTGACGAGCCGCAGCCTCGATACGCTGGTGATGCTCTCCATCATCGTCATGGTGGCGATCGGCGCGCATGTGCTGCTCGACATGGTGCGCCGCTTCATCCTGATGCGGGTGGCGGTCGATGTCGAAAGCCGGCTCGGCGGGCCTGTGCTGGCAGCGGCGGCCAAGGCTGCCCAGACCGGCTCCAACCGCGAGTTCCAGACGCTCGCGGACTTGCAGCAGATCCGCAGCTTCCTGACCGGCCCGGTCATCCTGACCATGCTCGATGCGCCGACCGCGCCGATCTACCTGCTCGCGGTTTATCTGATCCATCCGCATCTTGGCTACATCGTCACGGTCGCGTCGGTGGTGCTGTTCGTGATCGCCTATCTCAACCAGCAGTTCACCGCGGTGCCTTTCGCGCGCTCCAGCGCCTTCTCGACGCGAGCCAACCTCCAGTCGGAGGCGATGTCGCGCAATGCGCAGGTCATCAACGCCATGGGCATGATCCCGGAAGGCGTGCTGATGTGGGGCCGCGAGACGGCGGAATCCCTGAAGGCGCAGGTCAACGCCCAGGACCGCAACATCATGATGACCGGCGCCTCGAAGTTCTTCCGCCTCGGCACGCAGGTCGCGATGCTGGGCTGGGGTGCGATGCTCTCGCTCGAGAGCCAGCTCACCGGCGGCATGGTGATCGCCTCCTCCGTCGTCGCCGGCCGCGCACTGGCGCCGCTCGAAGGCACGATCGAGGGCTGGCGCAACTTCATCCACGCGCGCGCCGCCTATTCCCGCGTCAAGGCGCTGCTCCAGGCCTCGCCGCTCAATCTCGACCGGCTGAAGCTGCCGAGCCCGAAGGGCAGGCTCGACGTGGAGCGCATCCTCTACGTGCCGCCACCGAACAAGAAGGTAATCCTCAACGGCATCACGTTCAGCCTGGAGCCGGGCGACTCGCTCGCCATCGTCGGCGCCTCCGGCTGCGGGAAATCGACGCTGGCGCGCATGCTCGTCGGCTCGATCAACCCGACGGCCGGCACGGTCCGGCTCGACCGGATGGAGCAGCGCAACTGGGATCCGCGCCAGTTCGGCGAGAGCGTCGGCTATCTGCCTCAGGACGTGCAGCTCTTCCCGGCCTCGATCAAGGCCAACATCGCCCGCATGCGCGAGGACGCTTCCGACGCCGACGTCTTCGAGGCGGCGGAGATCGCCGATATCCACGAAATGGTGGCGCAGTTCGCCCATGGCTACGAGACGCAGATCAGCATCGACGGTGCGCCCCTGTCCGGCGGCCAGAAGCAGCGCCTGGGACTCGCCCGCGCCTTCTTCGGCAGCCCGCGCCTCGTCGTGCTGGACGAGCCGAATTCGAACCTCGACTCGCTCGGCGAGGCGGCCCTTGCCCGCGCCTTCGAGCGGGCGAAGGCGCGCGGCATGACGGTGGTGGCGGTGACGCAGCGCCCTGCCCTGCTGCGCAACGTCGACAAGATCATGATGATCAAGGACGGCGCCGTGCAGGCCATCGGCACGCGCGAAGAGATCCTGCCGATGATCGTCGGTCAGCGCAATATCGAGGGTAGCGGCGGCTCGCGGCCGCATTGAACGAAATCCGCTTCGAAGCCGGGCGAGATGGGGAAGGAATGCGTCATGGCGCAGCAAGTGGTTCCGCAACCCTGGTATTCCGACGTTCCGCGCAACACGCGGTCGATGACGATCGCAGGCGTCGTCATCGTTGCCACGACGGTGATGGGTTTCGGCGTCTGGGGCAACACGGCGCCGATCGCTGGCGCCGTCATCGCCACCGGCGTCTTCGTCACCACGGGGCAGAACAAGACGATCCAGCATCTCGAAGGTGGCGTGATCCGCGAGATTCTCGTCCGTGAAGGCGACGTCGTCTCGCCCGGCCAGCCTTTGGTGAAGCTCGACGACGTTTCGTCGCGCGCCGAACTGCGCCGCCACGAGCTCAAACTCTATCGGCTGGAAGCGATCGAGGCACGGCTCAAGGCCGAGGTCGCCGGGCACGCCGACTTCGCTGTCCCGAGCCATCTCGTCTCGCAGCGTTTCGACCCCGACGTTGCAGCGCTGATCTCCTCCCAGCAGGTCGCCTTTCGGGCACGCCGGAACAACACCGATAGCGAGATCGCTGCGCATCAGAAGAGCATCGACGCGCTGGAGGAGAAGATTGGCGGCAGCAAGACCCAGCTCGCCGGCGTCCAGCTGCAGATGCAGCTTCTCAAGGAGGAGCTTGAGGGCAAGCAGGCGCTGCTGCAGCGCGGCTATATCCGCAAGCCCGAGGTGCTCTCGCTCCAGCGCCTATCCGCCAACCTCTCTGGCGAAGCCGGCCGCATCACCGGCGATATCGGCGATGCGCGCGAGCGCATCGCCCGCTCGGTGGAGCAGATCGACGGCGTACGCAAGAACGCCCAGAAGATCGCCTCGGACCAGCTCCAGGACATCAGCGCCGATCTCAACGACGTGCGCGAGCGCATCCACACGGTGAAGGGCACCCTCAACCGCTCGGTCATCACCGCGCCGGTCAAGGGCACGGTGGTCAAGCTGCGCTATCACACGGCCGGCGGCGTCATCGAGCCCGGCAAGAACATTATGGAGATCGTCTCGCTGCAGGACGAGCTCATCATCGAGGCGCGCGTGCGCCCGCAGGACATCGACAAGATCAAGCATAGCCAACTCGCCGCGGTGAGGCTGACCGCGCTGAACCAGCGCACCACGCCGATGGTCACCGGCCGCGTCATTTACATCTCGGCCGATGCCCTGCCCGACGAGAAGCAGCGCGCCTATCCGGGCGTGCCCGACCTCTATGTCGTGAGGGCCAAGCTCGATGCGAAGAGCTTGGCCTCGGTGCGCGATTTCCAGCCGACGCCCGGCATGCCGGCCGACGTCTACATCCAGACCACCGAGCGGACCTTCTTCGAATACCTGCTGCAACCGCTCAAGGACAGCATGGCGCGGGCCTTCCGCGAAACCTGACGGGCTTTCGGCCGGCCCCGCCCCGCCCTAGCCGGCCGAGAGGACGGTTTCCCCGGTGTCCATGGCACCGGGGAAACCGTCACCCCCTTGTCAGATGGCATGACTATCGCATCGCCTTCCGCAAAGGAGACGAAGCATGCTGACTCACTGGCCGAGCGAAGCCAAAGCGACGATCGCCCTGATCGCTCTTCTCGCGGGGGGCATCCTGGCCTGGCTCTGCGGCGCCGGCTTCTGATCCCCCTGTCTTCGACGGCCGACTGCTTCTAAGATGCCGTCCTCATCGAATCGGACGGTCTGAATCCATGAAGCGCGTTGTCATCCTTGCTGGTCTTCTCGGGCTGGCCCTGTCGCTCTCCGCCTGCGACAAATGCGGCAATTTCGGCCCGTTCTTTGGCATGTCCGACAAGAGCTGCGGCGGTGGCCAGACGACGAACTGACGCGGCGCTGGCGAGGCGGACAACGAAAAAGGCCGGGGCAAGCCCCGGCCTTTTTTTCATGTCTGAGGAAAGCTGGCTTCAGCCACGCCGGCCGATCAGCGACCATCCCGCCCCTGCGAGGCAGGCCGTGAGCGCAACCTTCAGCGCTTCGCCAAGCAGGAAGGGCTGCGCACCATAGGCGAAAGCCTTTGCGAGGCCGACGCCGGTAACGCCACCCGCCATCTGCGCGCCGAAGGCGAGCCACAGGCAGCCCAGCGTCAGCAGAGCGAGATCGGCCAGCACCAGCCCGCCGACGAGGCGCAGGCGCGAGGCGCCGCGCTCGGCCGCCCAGCCGGCGATCGCCGCCGCGACGACGAAGCCGATGAGGAAGCCGCCGGTCGGACCGACGAGATAGAGCGGGCCGGCAGCGACCGGCGGGGTGTTGGTGAAGACCGGCAGGCCGGCGAGGCCGTAGGCGATGTAGAGCGCCATGGTCGCAGCGCCGAGGCGCGCGCCGTAGGCGGCGCCAATGCCGAGCACGGCCAGCGTCTGCAGCGTCATCGGCACCGGCCAGAACGGCACCTTGACCTTGGCGGCGAGCACCATGATCAGGCTTCCGGCGACGACGAGCGCGACGTTGCGCAGCGTGGCGGAACGGGTCTGAGCGGCGGGGAAGAGTGCACCGGCGAGCGTGGGCGCCTGCATGGAGATCGTCTCGGCCATGGGCTTTCGGTCCTTGTCAGAAGGCCGCGCCGCGCGGCCGCTTCCTTTCGTCTATAGGAAAAGCCGCCGGGCCTCACAACCCGCCATCCTCATGCGCGAATGGGCAGACCGCTTGCGCGGATTCCGCAGAAGGCAGGCGCGGCCGCATCGGCTACAAGAGCGCATGACCCAGGACACCACGAAAGACGAGATCGAATTCGACAGGAGCGCCACCACGCCCGCGGGCGAGGTCGCGACGCTCTCGCCGCTGGTGCGCCGGATCATCGCCGGCAACAGCAGCCCGATGACCTTCACCGGCACCTGCAGCTACATCATCGGCCACGGCACGGTGGCGATCATCGACCCCGGCCCGGACGATCCCGCCCATGTCGAGCGGCTGCTCGACGCCGTTCGCGGCGAGACGGTGAGCCACATCGTCGTGACCCACACCCATCGCGACCACTCCCCCGCCGTGCCCGCGCTGAAGGCGGCGACCGGTGCGCGAATCGTCGGCTGCGGGCCGCATCGCCCCTCGCGCGAGCTCGGCGCGGGCGAGGCCTACGTCCTCGATGCGGCCGGTGACACTGCCTTCGCCCCCGAATGGCTCATGCAGGAGGGTGACACCGTCACCGGTCCGGGCTGGAGCCTCGCGGCCGTCGAGACGCCGGGCCACACGGCCAACCATCTCGCCTTCACGCTGCCCGAGGAGGACACCCTGTTCTCCGGCGACCATGTCATGGCCTGGTCTACCACCATTGTGGCGCCGCCCGACGGCTCGATGGTGGCCTACATGGCCTCGATCGAGAAGCTGCGCGGCCAAGAGCACGCGCTCTATCGGCCGGGCCATGGCGGGCCGGTCACCGATCCGCAACGCTTCCTGCGTGGCCTCGTGCAGCATCGCCGCCAGCGCGAGGCTGCGATCCTGAACCGGCTTGGCCTCGGTGACGAGACCATCACCGCGATGGTGCCCCCGATCTATCAGGGATTGGCGCCCGCCCTCCACGGGGCGGCTTCGCTCTCCGTGCTCGCGCAACTGGAGGATCTGGTGGCACGCGGCATCGTCCGGGCCAGCGACGAGATCCCTGCGCTGGCGAGCCGTTATCGCCTCGCCTGAGCGGCCTTCGGAGCAACAGCCATCGGGCCGGCCCTCAGCGGTTATCCATCAGGAGCTCGATCTCGTCGGCAAAGGCCGCGATCCGCTCCGCATTGACGCCAAGATCATGGCTGCCGAGCCGCGAGGCGGAGCGGACGTCGATGCGACTACCGTCGACCCGCGGCCTGATCCGGATGGTGATGTCCTCCGAGAAGCGCAGGATGCGCCCGCGCGCCACCGCCTCGATCCGCCCCGCGCCGCTGCGCCCGCCCGGCCGCGTGCTTTCCAGCACCTGCCAGCCGAGCGCGGTCGCCGCCCGGCGCGAGAGATCGAAGGCGGCTTCCGCCGGCAGTTCAAGCAGGATCGGAACCGTTTTGGGATAGGCCTGCCGCTGCAGGCGCCGCCGCTCGGCCGGCACGTCGGGCGGGACCCGCCCCGCGCGCGCGGTCAGCGCAGCCTGCGAGCGGCTGAAGCCCGGCGGGTCATCGATATCGGTCGAGACGTCGGCGAGCGTCGGCCGGGTCAGCAGTTTCAGCCCGACATAGCCGGCCGGCGCGAGCGGGATCAGCAGCAGCAGCAATGCGCCCGATGCGATGCCGACGCCGCGATGGCCCTGCTGCCAGATGCGGATGAAGGCAAGGACGGCCAGCCCGAGCGCCGCGAGCACGAAGACATAGGCGCCCGCGATCGGCGCGAGCCCCTCGATGCTGGGCTCCCTCAGCCGGACCAGCAGCACCGAAAGCAGCAGCACCGCGAGCGAGAACCACGCCAGCCGTCGGCTCCAGATGGCGGCGCGCGAAACCGGTTCCTCGAAGACGAGACGGCGATGCATCGGCGCTCAGCAGAACCGCAACCCGGTCGAAATGCAAGAAGAGGCGCTCAATCTTCGCAGATGCTTCCTCTCGGGAAAGCCGCCGTTAACGGCATTCCCGTAAGGACGGACGGTCGGCGTCAGCGGCTGAGCGGATTCCGGCTTCGACAACGCTGCATAACACGGTGGCGGGGATGCTGCCGCCAGGGGGCTTTATTCGATGCGCGTCACGCATTTCCTGCTCTGCACCATTGGCGCAGGCCTATTGGCCATCCTCGCGAGCGGCTATGTCGCCTACAGCCAGTTCGTCAATCTTTCGACGGTTCGCGACGTCGAGCGCCTCGTCGCGGCCTCCGAGAGCGTGGGGCGGGTTATCGAGCGCGTCTCCGTCGAGCGCGGCGGCCTGACGCAGCTCGTTCTCTCCACCGAGCCTGACAGCAAGGTCACCGCCGAGGTCGCCGCCTCCGGCCGCCTGACCGACCAGAGCGTCGAGGAGATGCGGTTGCGCTTCGCGAACACGAGTTTCGCGGCGCGACCCGACCTCGCGGAGCAGATTGCCCAGTTCGGCAAGCGCCTGGCGGATGCACGCGCCTTCGCACAGGCGGAGGCTGCCAAGTCCCAGGCCCAGCGCGCGCCAGACGCCGCCACGAAATTCAATGACATGGTCGTGCCGCTGCTGGGGCAGCAGGCATTGCTGCAGCTGCGCATCGGCGCGCGCATCGGCACGATAGCGCCCGAGGTCGAAAGCGTCGTCTCACTGGCGGAGTTGACGACGGCGTTGCGCGACAGCGCCGGCAACCGCGCCATCCGCTTCACGCGTTATGTCAACGGCATCAAGCTGGATGCGAATACGCTCGAGGAGGTCGCGCGTTATACCGGCCGCATCGACCAGCTGCTGGTCCTGACCGAGCAGGCGCTCGCCCAGGTCGAGCCGACACCGAAGCTGAAGACCGCCATCGAAGCTTTCACCAAGGGTTTCGTCGACGAGCATTCCGGAACCTATGCGACCGTGTACCGGGCCGCGCGCGACGGAGTGCCCGCCGGCTTCGAGGTGGCGGGCTGGCGCGCCTTTGCGCAGAAGTCGCTGTCGAACATCCTCGGCCTGCGCGATGCCGCCTATGAGCAGGCTCGCGAAGCGGTCGCCGCGGATCTCTCCGCCGTGACCTGGCGGCTCGCTCTCTCCGTTCTGGCCATCCTGTTTGTGGTCGGCGCGGTTTGCACCGTGGTCTATCTCTTCAACCGCGGCGTCGTGCGTCCGCTCAAGCGGCTCGCGGAATCGGTGGGTCTGATGCTGGCCGGTGCCGCGGATGCGAAGATTCCGGGCCCCGTCTCGATGGTCGAGGTCGACGCCATCAGCCATGGTCTCAGCGACTTCGACGCCAATCTGAAGCGTGTCCACGCCCTCGAAGAACAGGAGCGCGCCGCGGCTGCCGCCCGTCTGGCCCGCGCCCAGTCGATGGAGGCGGTGGTCTCCGATGTCGGCGAGGTGGTGGCCGCGGCCGCCGCCGGCGACTTCAGCGCCCGTCTCGAGATCAACGACGCCGACGAGCAGATGCAGCGCCTCGTCGCCGGCATCAACGAGATCAACGCCGTGGTCGATTCGGCCACGACCGAGTTCGCCCA
>UCLR01000004.1 GCA_900473415.1 Hyphomicrobiales bacterium | reverse complement strand
ATCTCCGGGCTGATCTCGTCCTCCAATGCCGAGGTCACCGAGGGCGTCAAGCTGGTGCGGCAGGCGGGTGAATCGCTGACCCGCATCCTCGAAGCCTCGCAGAAGGTCTCGGCCACCATCGCCGACATCTCGGCCGCCTCCGGCGAGCAGGCCAACGGCATCGACGAGATGAGCCAGGCGGTGGCGCATCTCGACGAGATGACCCAGCAGAATGCGGCGCTGGCCGAACAGAGCGCGGCTTCCGCCTCCTCGCTGTCCGGCCGCATCGGCCAGCTCAACGACCTCGTCGCCACCTTCCGTACACGCCGCGAGGCGACCAGCGGCCGCGTTGCCTTTGCGGCCCGCCAGGTCGCCTAGAACGCGACCTTGTCGGCGCCCTTGAGCTTGAGCGTCTCGCGGGCCTCGGCCGGCGAGGCGATCTCAAGGCCGAGCCCTTCGACGATCTGGCGGGCGGCACGAACCTGATCGGCGTTGGACTTCGCGAGCTGGCCCGGGCCGAGCCAGAGCGAATCCTCGAGGCCGACGCGCAGATTGCCGCCCATCGACACCGCCATCGCCGCGATCGGGAGTTGGTGGCGCCCTGCCCCCAGCACCGACCACTGGTAGTCGTCGCCGAAGAGCCGGTCGGCCGTACGCTTCATGTGCGCGACGTCCTCGGGATGCGGGCCGATGCCGCCCAGGATGCCGAAGACCGACTGCACGAAGAAGGGCGGCTTCACCAGCCCGCGATCGACGAAATGGGCCAGCGTGTAGAGATGGCCGATGTCGTAGCACTCGATCTCGAAGCGCGTATCGTTCTCGGCGCAGGTCGTCAGGATGTTCTCGATGTCCTGGAAGGTGTTTTTGAAGATGCGGTCCTTCGAGCCTTCGAGATAGGGCCGCTCCCAATCGTGCTGGAACTCCTTGAAGCGGCCGAGCATCGGGTAGAGCCCGAAATTCATCGAGCCCATGTTGAGCGAGGCGACCTCGGGCTTGAAATAGGCGCAGGGCTGCAGCCGCTCTTCGACGCTCATCGTCGGGGCGCCGCCCGTGGTGATGTTGATCACGGCGTCACAGCGCTGCTTGATCACCTTCAGGAAGGGCTCGAAGGCCTCCGGCGACTGGTCGGGCCTGCCGGTCTTCGGGTCGCGGGCATGCACATGGACCAGCGCCGCGCCAGCTTCCGCCGCGCCCACGGCGGCATCGATGATCTCGTCGGCCGTGATCGGCAGATGGGGAGACATGGAGGGGGTGTGGATCGCGCCCGTCACCGCGCAGGTGATCATGACTTTGCGGTTCTTCGCCATGGTTCGGTTCCTCTGCTCTCGCGCGGTTCTGGTCTCAATCGGGCTTGCGCGCGGAAGCGCGCTTATGGGCCTGCAGTGCGGCGAGCCGCCCGTCACGCCAATCGCTCAGCTTCTTGACGCGCTCGGCCGATTGCGACCCGCGCCATTCCCGCATCACCTCAGCGACGGTGCCTGAATCAAACGGGTTGCCCAGCCCTTCCGAGGATTTGACCATGCGGTCGAGCGAGGCGGAATAGCGGGCGCAGTAGTCCGGGATCCCGCCCGGCGCATTGAGCTCGATCGTCTCGAACGGCCCCATGAAGGACCAGCGCAGCCCGAGCCCGTCGCGGATCGTCTTGTCGACGTCCTCGGCGCTGGCGACGCCCTCGCCCACCAGCCGGAAGGCCTCGGCCAGCAGCACCGCCTGCAGGCGGTTGAGCACGAAGCCGGGCTTCTCCTTGCGCAGCGTGATCGGAACCTGGCCTGCCTGCTCGTAGATCGCCTTGGCGCGGGCGACGACGTCCGCATCGGTCCAGGGCGCCGGCGCGATCTCGACGATCGGAACGAGATGCGGCGGGTTGACCGGATGACCGACGAGGCAGCGGGCGCGGCCCTTCAGGCCTTCGCTGAAGACCGACGCCATGATGAAGGAGGTCGAGGAGGCGAGAATCGCGTCGGGAGCGGCGAGCTCGTCCATCTCGCCGAAGAGCGCGCGCTTCGCCTCGACCGTCTCCGGCCCGTTCTCCTGGACGAAGCCGGCGCCAGCGAGCACGTCGGCGAGGCCGGAGGCGACACGGATGCGGGCGATCGAGCCCTTCGGATCGTCGACGAGCCCATGCCCGGCGAGCTCTTCCAGATTGACGGCGATATGGGCGCGGGCGGCCTCCGCCGCGCCCGGCGCGACGTCATGCAGCGCGACCTCGAAACCATGGCTGGCGAAGACGGTCGCCCAGGCGCGGCCGATAAGGCCCGAACCGACGATGGCGATCTTGGTCATGGCAGTGCGTCCTTGGCGAGGCTTGGGGGAAGGAACCATCGTGCCGCTCATAGCCAGAGCACCTGCCGGCGCAGCGCCAGATCCTGGCTGAGCGCGCGCGAGGGGCCGGTATGGGTGACCTGGCCGCGCTCCAGCACGACGGTGCGGTCGGAAAGCGCCAGCGCCAGGTCCAGATGATGGTCGACGATGACGATCGCGATCTCGCGCCGCAATTTGTCGAAGGCCTCGAAGAGCTCCTCGACGACCGCAGGCGCCAACCCTTCGAAGGGCTCATCCAGCAGCAGCACGCGGGTGTCGCCGGAGAGCGCGCGGGCGACGGCCACCATCTGCTGCTCTCCGCCGGAAAGGTAGTCAGCCGGCGAATTCCAGCGCTCGCGGATGCGCGGGAAGAATGAGAAGATCTTCTCGTCCCCCCAATGCGTGCCGTTGCCGGTGAGCCTGCGCAGCCGCCCGAGCTCCATATTGTCCTTCACACTCATGCCCGCGAACAGGCCACGCCCCTGCGGGACATAGGCCACGCCGGCACGCGCGATCGCGGCCGGCGCCCAACGCGCGGTCTCCTGCCCCGCGAGCTTGATGCTGCCGTTCGCCGGTGGCGCGATGCCCGTGATGGTCTTGAGCAGGGTCGACTTGCCGGCGCCGTTGCGGCCGAGCAGGGCGACGATCTCGTTGGCGTGAACCTCGAAGGAGACCTGCTGCAGGATGTGGCTCTTGCCGTAGAAGGTGTCGACCTCCGTCAGCCCGAGCAGCACATCCGCGCCGGCAGCGCTCTCGCGCGGCTTTTCAGCCAGCGCATGGGCGCCGGAGCCGATATAGATCTCCTGCACCTTGGCCGATGAGCGGGCATCCTCGACCGTGCCGTCGACCAGCACGCTACCCTCGTTCATCACGGTGACATGGTCGGCGATCTGGAAGACACGATCGATGTCGTGCTCGACGAGCAGCACCGGCAGATCGGTCGAGATCGACTTGATCAGCCTGCCGACGCGCTCACGCTCAGCGGCGGCAAGGCCCGCGAGCGGCTCATCGAGCAGCAACACGCGCGGGCTCGTCGCCACGGCCAGCGACATGTCGAGCAGGCGCTGGCCGCCATAGCTGAGCGAGCCCGCCTCGGCGCGCTCGATGCCTGAGAGCCCCATCGTCGCAATGACCTGACGGGTCTCGTCATTGACCTGCGCCAGCCCCGCCGCCGCGCGCCAGAAACCGAAACGTTCGGGTGCGCGCGCCTGCACGGCGAGCCGGACGTTCTCCTCGACAGACAGGGACGGGAAGAGATTGGTGATCTGGAACGCCCGGCCAATACCGGCGCGCGTGATGGCCTCGGGCGAAAGTCCGGCGACGTCGCGCTCGCGCAGGCGCACCGTCCCGCGATCGGGCTTGTACAGGCCGGAAATCAGGTTGAAGGCGGTGGTCTTGCCGGCGCCGTTCGGGCCGATCAGCGCATGCAGCCGCCGGTCCTTCATCGCAAGGTCGACATGCTCGACCGCCTTGATGCCACCGAAGCTCTTGGCGAGACCCTGCGCAGCGAGGACCGTGCCGTCGCCGGTATCCTGCGGACGCAGGAAAGCCGGAAGCTCGACCGCGCCGCTCCTGCGGGAGGCCATGGCCGCATCCTCGGTCGTCACCTTGCGGAAGGGCTTCAGCAGGCGCTCGCCCACGCCGACAAGACCGTCGGGCGAGAAGACGATGAAGCCGACGAAGAGCAGCCCGAACCAGAACAGCCAGTTCTCGGTCGCGCTCGAGAGATAGTCCCGGAACACGACGAAGAAGAGCGCGCCCAGCGCCGGCCCGAGGAAGGAGCGCATGCCGCCGATCACAACCATCGCCAGCAGCTCGCCTGAGAACGCGACGGAGATCGGCTCGGCCGAGGTCATGCGGTTGTTGAAGAGTAGCAGCGTGCCGGCGAGCCCCGTCAGCGCGGCAGACAGGGTGAAGGCCGCCAGCTTGTAGCGAGAGGTGGCATAGCCGACGAAGCGGGCGCGCTGCTCGTTCTCGCGGATCGCGACGAGCACGGTCCCGACCGGCGAGCGTTGGAAGCGCCAGAGCG
This sequence comes from Hyphomicrobiales bacterium, assembly GCA_900473415.1. Classification (GTDB taxonomy): domain Bacteria; phylum Pseudomonadota; class Alphaproteobacteria; order Rhizobiales; family Beijerinckiaceae; genus Allobosea. The sequence continues at coordinate 95,065 of UCLR01000004.1, read as the reverse complement.
CATAGACCACACCGAAGCCGATGGTTGCGACGAGCCCGTAGAACGGCAGCGCCGCCTCGAAATCAACACTTGCGAAGAGCGGGCGGGTGATACCGCCGAGCCCATCCTCTCCGCCGGTGACGGAGGTCCAGCGGAAGGCGACCGAATAGGTCATGGCGGCGAGCGCCAGCGTCAGCAGCGAGAAATAGACGCCACGCCGGCGCAGGATCAACGCGCCGAAGGCGAAAGCGATGAAGGCGACGAGGGCGATGGCGAGCAGGATCGGAAGCACGAACTGGCCGGGGAACCAGTTGCGCTGCATCAACCCGGCCGCATAGGCGGCGATGCCGAACCAGGCGCCGTGGCCGAAGGAGACAAGCCCGGTCATGCCGACGAGGATGTTGAGCGCCATGCAGGCGATGGCGAAGACCACGACCTCGGTAGCCGAGGTGGTGCCGAGGCCAATCAGATGCATCAGGGACGGCAGGACGAGCAGGCCGGCCAAGGCAAGGAAAAGGGGAAGATGATCGCGGCGCATCGCGGCCTCACTCGAAGCGCTGGATGCGCTCGCCGAACAGGCCGCGCGGACGGAAGAGCAGGACGAGCAGCATCATCAGATAGATCACCGCCGTCGACCATTGGGGGTAGCCGAGTCCGATCGTTACGCCCTTGACGAGGCCGACCATGAGCGCAGCGACGACCACGCCCCAGAAGGAGCCGAGCCCGCCGATGACGACCACGACGAAGGCCGGGGTGATGATCTCCTGCCCCATGGCCGGATGGATCGAATAGATCGGCGCGAGCAGCACGCCGGCAAGGCCCGCAAGCCCGATGCCGAGCGCGGCGACAGCCATCATGTAGGGCTGGAGCGAGATGCCGAGCGCGCCGACCATGTCGGGGTTCTGGACGCCGGCGCGCACGACGCGGCCAAACGCGGTGCGCTGCAACAGGAACCAGAGGCCGAGCACGCAGGCCGCCGCTATGAGGATCAGCAGGGCGCGATAGCGCGAATAGATGAAGTCCCCGATGAAGAGCTGGCCGCGCAGCGCCGGCGGGATCGAGAAGGAGAGCGGCGGCGCTCCGAAGATCATCCGCAGCGACTGCTCGGCGACCATAGCGAGGCCGAAGGTCAGGAGCAGCGAGAGGATCGGGTCGCGGCGGTAGAAATGCCGGAAGAGCCCGCGCTCGATGACGACGCCGATCAGCGCGACGAGCAGCGGCGAGGCGACGATCGCCCCGCCGAAGCCGATATGCGGCGCCAGCACGATCGTGAGATAGGCGCCGATCGCATAAAAGGCGCCATGGGCCAGGTTGACGATGCCGCCGAGCGAGAAGATCAGCGACAGGCCGAGCGCGATCAGGAGGTAATAGACCCCGTCGAGCAGCCCGTTCAGCACCTGCTGGATGAAGAGCGTGAGCAAGGAAGAGCCTTTGCCTCGGGTGTAAAACTAGAATCGAGCCGGCTACCCCGCCGTCATCCCGGACAAGCCGCGTAGCGGCGCCGATCCGGGATCCATCGAAGGGCGTCGCGCTCTACGATGGATCCCGGCTCTTCGCTTCGCTCCGGCCGGAATGACGGCGGAGCTGGCGGCGTCAGCTCATCTTGCAGACGGCCTCGTCGCCGGAGGTGGCGATGACCTCCATGTTCTCGTCGGGGCCGGGGACCGGGGCTGAGGAGGTGAAGAGGTCCCACTGGTTCTTCACCTGCGCCGGCGGCAGTGCCGTGATCGTGTACATCTCGCTGATAAGCTGATGATCCGAGGCGCGGAAATAGCCCTGGCGCGGCTTCATCACGTCGAATTTCGCGCCCTTCTCCCAGTGCTCCAGGATCTTGGGCGTCTCGGTGCTCTTCAGCTCGTTCATCGACTGCGCCATGATCTTCACGGCCATGTAGTCGCCCCAGGCCTGGTTCTCCGGCGGCTTGCCGTATTTCTTGGTGAAGGCCGCAACGAAGGCCTTGGTCGAGGGCGTGTCGATCAGGTGGTGCCAGACGCAGGGCCAGGTGCCGCCGAAATTGTCCTTGCCGGCCGCCCAGGCGAGCGCCGTGTCGAAGCCGAAGCCGGCCACGGGGAAGGTCAAGCCGAACTCGGAATACTGCTTCAGGAAATTGGTGATCTGGTTGCCGGCCAGGTTCGAGACCACGAGGTCAGGCTTGGCAGCGCGGATTTCGAGCAGCAGCGCGGAGAAATCGGTCGCGTCGGTCGGCACCAGCTTGTCGGCGGCGAACTGGCCGCCATTGGCCTCCATGAAGCGCTTGGCGACCTTGAGCAGGTCATGGCCGAACGCGTAGTCGGCCGTCAGCGAGAACCACTTCTTGCCCTTGACCAACCCCTGCGCCAGCAGCGAGCGGCCGCAGCTCTTCACATACATCGAGTTCTGGTGCTCGACATGGAACATGTAGCGGTTGCAGCTCTCGCCGCGCAGCGCGTCCGAGTTCGCGCCGGTGTTGACGAAGAGCGTCTTGGTGCGGCCGGCGACCTGCGCGATGGTCAGCGCCGAGGCCGAGGAGATCTCGCCGATGATGCAGGCGACCTTGTCGCGCTCGATCATGCGCTCGGCCTTGGTCGAGGCGGTCTGCGGGTTGACCGAATCCTCCTTCAGCGCCTCCAACTTCCGCCCGTTCACGCCGCCGGCGGCGTTGATCTCCTCCACCGCGAGGTCGACGGCCATCACGCCGTATTCGCCGAGCGGCCCGAGGAAGCCGGTGCGTGGTGTCAGATGCCCGAAGCGCAACGTCTCCGGCGTCTGCGCCAGGATGATGGAGGGGCTCGTGACAAGCCCCGTTGCGGCTGCTGCACCTGCCCCTGCGAGCGCCTGACGACGCGAAATGCCCTTGATGATCCCAGTCATGCGTTCCTCCCAGAACGTTTGCGCTTTTTGCGCGCTTCCAATCTCGCCGTGGCCTCTCTGTCCCGCTTGCGGGATCTCGGACCGCTTGTCGTGATCTGTGATCACAGTTAAGTTGGCAGACATGGTTTCCCGAGTCCAGTCCCCCTCCATCCACCGCGGCAGGCCGCAGAGCGACGCGGCGCCGGCCGGCAGCCGCAAGGCGCCTGATCCTTCCGCGCTGGACGAGGTGGGCTCGCTCCTGCACGAGACGCTGGGAGAGCGCGTCACCGGCGAATTGCGGGAGCTGCTGATCTCCGGCCGGCTGGCCCCGGGCGAGAAGCTTTCGCTGCGGCGCGTCGCCGAGGCGCTCGGCGTCTCGATGATGCCGGTACGCGAGGCGGTGAGCCGGCTCGCCGCCGACAAGGCGCTCGAGGTGCTGCCCGGGCGGGCCGTGCGCGTGCCGATGCTGACGCTCACGCAGTTCCGCGAGCTGACGCGCATCCGCCTCGTCCTCGAAGGCTTCGCGGTGGAGGAAGCGGCCAAGGCTGCATCCGACGAGCAGGTGGAGACGGTTGCGCAACACGAGGCCGCCTTCCGCGCCGCGGCCAAGGTCGATCCGACCGACAGTGCCGCGGCGGTCGCCGCCAACCGCCATCTGCATTTCGCCGTCTATGAGGCGGCCGGCATGCCCTCGCTGATCGAGATGATCGAGCGGCTGTGGCTGAAGGCGGGGCCGGTGCTCAATCTCGACATGCGCCATGAGCCGAGCCGGCTCGACGGCGGCAGCGCGGTCCAGGCCCATGCGGCGCTCGTCGCGGCGCTGCGCCGGCGTGACCCTGCGGCGGCGCGGGCGGCGCTGGAGCAGGACATCCACGCCGCCGCCGATCACATCGAACGCACGGCAAGGCTGGCGGGATGAACGACCGGGCTATCATGACGAAAGGTTGGAAACGATGGATCTGAAGATCGAGGGCCTGCGCGTGCTGGTGACGGCGGGCGCGAACGGAATCGGCCGCGCCACGGCGCGCGCCTTCGCGGCCGAGGGCGCGAAGGTCCATGTCTGCGACGTCGACGAGGCGGCCCTCGCGGCACTCGCGGAGAGCGACCCCGAAATTACGCGCTCGATTTGCGACGTGTCGGACCGCAAGGCGGTGGCGCGGCTGTTCGAGGAAGCGCTCGCCGCGCTCGGCGGGCTGGACTGTCTCGTCAACAATGCCGGCATCGCCGGGCCAACGGGCCGCGTCGACGAGATCGCGCCGGAAGACTGGGACAGCTGCATCGCGGTTGACCTGACCGGCCAATTCAACTGCACGCGACTGGCGGTCCAGCACCTCAAGCAGTCCACGAACGCCTCGATCGTCAACCTGTCGAGCCAGGCCGGCAAGCACGGCTTTCCGCTGCGCTCGCCCTATGGTGCCGCGAAATGGGGCGTGATCGGCTTCACCAAGGCGCTTTCGGCCGAGCTCGGTGAGTTCGGCATCCGCGCGAATGCGATCTGCCCCGGCCTCGTCGAAGGGCCACGCATCCAGAGCGTGATCGCGAACAAGGCGCGCAGCTTCAACATCTCGCATGACGAGATGACGGCGCGGCTTTTCGCCGGGGTTTCGATCAAGCGCTTCGTCGATCCGGCCGACATCGCCAGGCAGATCGTCTTCCTGGCCTCGCCCTTCGGCAAGACGATCTCCGGCCAGGAAATCTCCGTCTGCGGCGACACCCGCATGCTCGCCTGAAGCCGCCACTTCCCCAACGTACGGCAGCCTTGACAGGCGTCCACGGCGGCGGCATTGCGCTATCGTTAGCGCAAACGGCAGTGCGCGCCCTGACGTAATTGCGTGCTGTCCTTTGCACGGCCTGTGAGGATCGCCTTGGCGGACGTGCGTGACGACATCATCTCGACCTTCCTGCGCGAGAGCGGCCTCGTGTCGGACCTCAGCGCGGCTAGGCTCACGCCGCTGACCGGCGGCGTCGCCTCCGACATCTGGAAGGTGGAGACGCCGGAGCGGATCTTCGCGGTGAAGAAGGCGCTGCCACAGCTGCGCGTGGCGCAGACCTGGCTCGCGCCGGTCTCCCGAAACGCGAGTGAGGTCGAATGGCTGCGCGAGGCAGGGCGGATCGTGCCAGGCGTCGTCCCCGCCATCCTCGCGAGCGATCCCGAGGCCGGCGTCTTCGCGATGGACTATCTCGACCCGGCCGATCACCCGGTCTGGAAGCAGGAACTGCGCGCGGGGAGAGCCGACCCGGCCTTCGCGGCGGATGTCGGCCGCAGGATCGCGGCGATCCATGCCGGGACGCAAGGCTCGGCCGAGATCGCGCAGCGTTTCGACAATGATGAGACCTTCCACTCGATCCGCATCGAGCCCTATCTCGAAGCCGCCGGCCGCGTGCATGCGGATCTGTCGGGGCCGCTGCTGGCGCTGGCCCATGACACGCTGAGCGCGAAGCTCGCGCTGGTCCATGGCGATGTCAGTCCGAAGAACATTCTGGTCGGCCCGGAAGGCCCGGTGATCCTCGACGCCGAATGCGCCTGGTATGGCGAGCCCGCCTTCGACGTCGCCTTCTGCCTCAATCACATGCTGCTGAAATGCCTGTGGACGCCCGTCGCGAGCGCCGACTTCCTGGACTGCTTCGAGGCGCTGGCAGGGGCCTATCTCGACGGGGTGAGCTGGGAGCGGCCAGCCGCCATCGAGGAGCGCATCGCGCGGCTGCTGCCGGCTCTGTTCCTGGCGCGGGTCGACGGCAAGTCGCCGGCAGAATACGTGACGGAGGCGGCCGACAAGGAGCGAATCAGGCGCATTGCCCGGCCTCTGGTGGCATGGCCGCCGCGGCGGCTTTCGGAGATTCAGGCCGCCTGGGCCAAGGAGGTGTCGGCATGACGGACGCAACGATCGCCGCGGTGCGCGGCAGGCGGGTCTGGGACTCGCGCGGCCGGCCGACGGTCGAAGCCGACATCGTCCTGAAGAACGGCCTCAGCGGCCGCGCCATTGCGCCGGCCGGCGCCTCGACGGGCACGGGCGAAGCCGTCGACAAGCGGGACGGCGGCGCCGCTTTCGGCGGCCTCGACGTGACCGGCGCGGTCGCAGCGGTGAATGGCGAGATCGCCAAGGCGCTGATCGGCCGCGACGCTGGCGATCAGGAAGCCATCGACGAGGCACTGATCGCGCTCGACGGCACCGAGAATCTCGCACGGCTCGGCGGCAACGCCATGGTGGCGACCTCGATGGCGGTGCTGCATGCGGCTGCAGCCGCCAGCGGGCAGCCGCTCTGGCGTCATCTGTCGCAAGGACGGAAGGTCCGCATCCCGCTGCCCGAGATACAGATCTTCGGCGGCGGCGCCCATGCGGCGCGGCGCGTCGACGTGCAGGACTTCATGGTGATGTGCCCGGCCGCCGGCTCCTTTGCCGAAGCCCTGGACTGGACGGCGGAGGTCTATCGTGCCGCCGGAGCCTTGATGAAACAGGCCGGCAAGCTGCAGGGCGTAGCCGACGAGGGTGGTTTCTGGCCGGCCTTCGATTCGAACGAGGAGGCGCTCGATGCGCTGGTGCGCGCCATCGAGAACGCCGGTTTCAAACCCGGTGCGGAGGTCGCGATCTCGCTCGACATCGCGGCGTCCGAATTCGGCCGCGGTGGCATCTACAAGCTGGCGCTGGAGCAGCGCGAGCTGGATTCAGCCGGCATGATCGCCCTGCTCGGGCGCTGGCTCGAAGCCTATCCGATCGTCTCGATCGAGGACCCGCTGGCCGAGGACGATGCGCAGGGCTTCAAGGCTTTCACCGCCACACATGGCGAACGCTGCCAGATCATCGGCGACGACTACCTCGTCACCCATGCGGGCCGGGTCGAAGCTGCGGCGCGCGACAAGGCGCTCAACGCCGTGCTGATCAAGCCGAACCAGTCCGGCACCGTGACCGGCACGCGGGCTGCACTCGACGCGGGCAAGGCAGCAGGCTTCGGCACCATCGTCTCGGCGCGCTCTGGCGAGACCGAGGACATTACCATCGCGCATCTCGCCGTGGGCTGGGATTCCGGGCAGTTCAAGGTCGGTTCCTTCAGCCGCTCAGAGCGCATGGCGAAATGGAACGAGGTCCTGCGTATCGAGGAGGAGCTCGTCGGCGAGGCCAGCTTCGCCGGCTGGGCGGCCCTGCCGCCGGGCGCCCGGCGTTGGTGAGCTGAGGATGTCCTCGTCCGCTCCCGGCATGGTGACGGCGAGGCAGGTCGCCGAGAGCCTGGGCGTCGCCATCTCGACGGTCGGCCGGGCGCTCGCCGACGATCCCCGCATCAGCACGCGGACCAAGACGCTGGTGCAGGAGGCCGCGGCCCGGCTCGGCTATGTCGAGAACCTGCCGGCGCGGATGATGCGCGGCGGCGCGAGCCGCTTGATCGGGCTGATGCTCCCCGACATCCGCAACAGCTTCTACGCCACCATCGCCGACGCCATGTCGCGCTGCTGCGATGCCGCCGGCTATCAGCTCGTCGTCTCGATCGCCGATGATCCGGCCGTGGAGGCGCGCCACGCCCGGGAGCTGGCGAGTGCCCGGGTCGCCGGCATCCTCATCGTGCCGACGCCGGAGCCGGCGCCGGAGACCCGTGCGATCCTCGCGCGCTTCCCTCATGTGCAACTGCTGCGGCGCGCCGAGGGTCTTGCGCCGATCTGGTTCGGCATCGACGACAAGGAATGCCTGCGCGCCGGCACGACGGCCCTGATCGCCCGCGGCCACAAGCGCATCGCCTATATCGGCGGCGAGATGCGCTATTCGACGGGCGCCGCCCGCCTCGCCGGCTTCCGGCAAGCCATTGCGGAGGCCGGGCTCGACCCGTCACTCACCATGGAGCGTCTCGGACCTCCGGCCGATACGCGCTTTGGCGCCGAGGCCGCGACATCACTGCTCGAAGCCGGCCAGCCGCCGAGCGCGATCGTCACCGGCGCGGTTCAGCTCACCGGCGCCGTATTTGGAGCGCTCGCAGCGTCGCGAAACCCGCTGGCGCGGCAAATGGCGATCGCGGCCTTCGGCGACGAGTCGGCCTTCAACTGGTGGCCGGGGAAGCTGGTTGCGATGGCGATGCCAATCGAGGAGCTGGCCCAAAGCTGCGGGACCTGGCTGATCGAACGGCTGCGGACGGGCGCGCCTCTCGAGGAGCACACCTATCTCGCTGCGACGAAGCTGAGCTTCCGCCTGTCCGGTGGGCGCTGACACCGAGTTGGGGGCTCCGCAGGGCTGGTCGCCCGCGACGCCGCGGGCGAACCTTCTGAAGCCGGCTAATGCTTACGGGCGTGTTTCAGAAGCAGGCTTGTCTTGCGCCTGCCGCATCGCATGCCAAACGCGCTGCGGCGTCGCCGGCATATCGACATGCGTCACCCCCAACGGGCGCAGCGCATCGAGGATCGCTGCGATCACGACCTGCGGCGCCCCGATGCAACCGGCCTGGCCAACGCCCTTTACGCCGAGCGGGTTCGCGGCAGTCGGAACCTCAGCCATCGTGATGTCGAAGAACGGCAGGTCCATCGCGCGGGGGACCGCATAGTCCATGAACGTGGCGCTGAGGATCTGGCCACTTTCGGGATCGTAGCGGGCCTCTTCCATCAACGCCTGGCCGATGCCCTGGGCCAGCCCGCCATGGAGCTGCGCCTCGGTCAGCAGCGGGTTGATCAGCCGGCCGTAGTCGTCGACCGCGACGTAGCGGAGGAGGTCGACCGCACCGGTCTCGGGGTCGATCTCGACCTCCGCCATCTGTGCCCCGTTCGGAAAGGTGATGGGCGCCGCCCGATGCGCGCCGTGGCTGGCGAGCGCGCGCCCGGTCGTATCCGCGACGTGCCGTGCGACCGCCGCCAAGCCAACCTCACGCGCCGCCCCCGGCTTCGCCGAGACGCGGAACTGCCCGTCCGCGAAGCTGACCACCTCGGGCTCCGCCTGGAGGAGCTGGGCCGCGGCGGGCTTCGCTGCCTCGATCATGGCCTGCGCGGCCAGCACCAGCGCGCCGCCCCCCATATGCAGCGAGCGCGCTCCGCCATGACCGCCGCCGGTCGGCACGAGCGCGGTATCGCCCTGCACGAGACGGAACGCCTCGACAGGCAGGCGAAACTGCTCCGAGAGCACCTGGGCGAAGCTCGTCTCGTGACCCTGCCCGTTCGACTGGGTACCGACCGCCATGTCGACCCCGCCATCCGGCCTCATCGTCAGCCAGGCATCCTCGTCGGGCCCGCCGCGCGAGGTTTCCAGGAAGCAGGCAAGCCCGAAGCCGCGCAGCTTGCCCGACCTCCGCGAGAGCGCCTTGCGCCGGCGAAAACCCGGCCGGTCGGCGAGAACCAGGAGGCGGTCGAGATTGCCGGCGAAATCGCCGCCGTCGATCACCGCGCCGAAAGGCTTGCGATAGGGGAAACGGCGGATGAAATTGCGCTTGCGCAGCTTCGCCGCATCAATGCCGAGGCGGTGCGCGGCTTCGTCGGCGAGGCGCTCGATCAGATAATTCGCCTCGGGTTTGCCCGCGCCGCGATAGGCGTCGATCGGCGCCGTGTTGGTGAAGACGCAACGGACATCCATGCTCATGACGGGAATGTCGTAGAGCCCGCCCATGGCTGGCGTCGGGGCGGTCGTCGCGCTGCCGGGACCGAGCGAGGAGACATAGGCGCCGAGATTGGCGATCGTCTCCACCGCAAGCGCCAGGAACCGGCCCTTCTCGTCGAGCGCGAGCCGACCGACAGTAAGATTGTCGCGCGCATGCGCACCGCTGGTGAACTCGTCCATCCGGTCCGCGACCCAGCGCACCGGCCGGCCCAGCCTCTCGGCTGCGACGAGCAGCAGGGCATATTCCGGATAGGTGACGTTCTTCATGCCGAAGCCGCCGCCGACATCCGGCGTCCGGACCGAAATCCTGTCCGGCGGCACGCACAGCACGGTCGCCAGCTCGCGGCGGATGTCGTGGACCGAAGCGCCACTCAGGGAGAGCTCGTAGGAGCCGCGGCCGGGGTCGAAGCGCCCGATCGCGGAGCGGGGCTCCAGCGCCGCCGCCACGATCCGGTTGTTGACGACGCGGCAGGTCACGACATGCGCGGCCCGGCGCATGACGTCCTCGACCGCCCCGGGATCGCCCAGCCGATAGCGCAGCGCCTCATTGCGATCGGCTTGCGGCCAGATCTTCGGCGCATCCTCGGCGGCGGCGGCCTCCAGATCGGTGACGGCAGGCAGGATGTCGTAATCGACGACGATCGCCTCGCAGGCCGTGCGCGCTGCCTCGGCATTGTCGGCGACGACGAAGGCAACGGGGTCGCCGACATGGCGCACCCGCTCCTCGGCCAGAGGCGGCCGGTGCGGGACGAAAAAGGGGCCGGGCAGCTTGTCGACGAGCGAACACGGCAACCCATCGAGATCGGGGAGATCCGCCGCGGTATAGACGGCCCGCACGCCGGGAATCTCCAGCGCCGCCGTGATGTCGATCGAGAGGATCGCAGCATGAGCATGCGGAGAACGCAGAACCGCGCCGTGAAGCGCATCCACTGCTTGCTCGTCGTCCTGATAGCGCCCCTTCCCGGTCAGGAAGCGCTCATCCTCAAAGCGGCGCAGCGAGCGAGGGTCCGAGGCGGCATCGGTCGTGATACGCAAGGGAACGGCTTTCAAGACATCGACCATAGGCAGCGACCGCGAGGCAGCGCGGGGTCCCGCCGCCGCGCGATACGAGCGGTATCACATATCGCCGGAAGAATAGCTGCAGCGGAGGTCGCATGACCTGCCGACCAGCAGATCCTCGGCGCCGGGGCGGGAAGCAAGGCTGAAGCCAAGCCGTCTTCAGCCGGTTCCAGAGTGTCGCTCATGGAGGCGGCAAAACGTTAAAAAACAGGCTTGAATGTTTGCAAGTTTCAGGAGAGGCTTGCCTCGCACCGGGGAGCCTCAACCGCATCGATGAACAAGCGGCGATCGCAGAAGGAACGCAGCGCCGAAACCTCCGGCCGGCTGATGGGTTCGACGATCGACCTGTTGCACGAGCAGGGGCTCACCCGCACCACGACCTCCGACATCGCCCGGCATGCCGGCGTCTCGCGTGGCGCGCTGACACATCATTTCGCCAGCCGCGAAGCGGTCATCAGCGCCTCCGTCGCGGAACTGCTGAGCAAGACGGCGCGCGATCTGCACCGCTTCGCCGAGGACTTCATGGCGCGTGGCGGCTCCAGCGACGAGATCGTCGACTACATCTGGCAGATGATGGACGACCGGCTGTTCTACGTGACGATGGAGTTCCTGCCGGAGGCCCGTCACAACCCCGATTTCCGGGCCGAGCTGATCCCGACGACGCGCGAATTCCATGCCGGGCTCGATGCGATCTGGACTGCGCTGGCCGCCCGAGCCGGCACCGATCCCAACCACACCCGCACGGTGATGAACGCCACGATGTGCCTGGTCCGCGGCATGATCAGCCAGACCGTGCTGCGCCCGAACGACCCAGTCTACTACGAAAGCCTGCTGCAGTTCTGGAAGGGGCAGGTGCGCCAGCACTTCCCGATTAAGCCTGCAGCGGCCGCCCCCGATCGCGCCGAGCCTGTCCGAAGGAAAAGCCCGTGACCTCAACTCTCTTCACCAATGCCCGCATCGTCGACGGCACGGCCCCGGAGGCCGGCGCCCCGGTCAGCGTCCTCGTTGAGCGCGGCACGATCCGCGAGGTCGGCAAGTCGGTCGCGGCCGGCAAGGCCAAGGTCATCGACCTCAAGGGCAAGACGCTGATGCCCGGGCTGATCGACGCCCATGTCCATGTCATCGCCGGGGTCGCCGATCTCGGCCTGAACGCGCGCCTGCCCGACTCGCTCGTCACTGCCCGCTCCTTCGTGATCATGCGGGAGATGCTGATGCGCGGCTTCACCACGGTGCGCGATGTCGGCGGCGCCGATTTCGGGCTGAAGCAGGCGACCGAGGAAGGGCATTTCCCGACGCCGCGCCTCGTCATCTCCGGCAAGGCACTGAGCCAGACCGGCGGTCATGCCGATTTCCGCGGGCGCTACGACGACCGCCCCTCGGTAATTGAACGCCACAGACTCGGCTCGCTCGGGCGCATCTGCGACGGTATCGATCAGGTCCGCCGCGCAGCACGCGAGGAGCTCAAGGGCGGAGCCGACTTCATCAAGATCATGGCCAATGGCGGCTGCGCCTCGCCGACCGACCCGATCCATTTCCTCGGCTATTCGGTGAGCGAGCTCGAGGCCATCGTCGAGGAAGCTAGGATGGCGGGCACCTATGTCTCGGCCCACGTCTACACCGACGAGGCGATCCGCCGCTGCGTCGAGGCCGGCGTCCATTCGCTGGAACACTGCAACCTGATCAAGCCCGAGACGGCGAAGCTCGCCGCATCGAAGGGCGCGGTCGCCGTGCCGACGCTCGTCACCTATGACAAGCTCGTCTCGGATGGCCCGAAGCTCGGCTTCCCGCCGGATTCGGTCGCCAAGGTCGACGTGGTGCGCTCGGCCGGCATGGAGTCGCTCGCGATCATGCAGAAGGCCGGTCTCGCCATGGCCTATGGCAGCGATCTGCTGGGCGAGATGCATCGCTACCAATCCGAGGAATTCGTCATTCGCGGCCGCGCGCTGCCGGCCCAGGAGGTGATTGCCTCCGCGACCTATATCGCCGCCAGGCTCCTGAAGCTGGAAGGAAAAGTCGGCACGGTCTCGCCCGGAGCCCATGCCGATCTGATCGTCGTCGACGGCGATCCGCTCAAGGACCTGTCGCTGCTGACCCGCCAGGGCAAGCACATGCCGCTGATCATGAAGGGCGGCGCGATCGTCAAGCGGGCTAGCCTGAACTGAGGGGCCCGCGGGCCGGGTTGAGCCATGCATCTCGGCCGGCAATGCACGCTCGACAGGCACGACTAGTTTTGCTCATATATCAGACAATCGGAGCCAATGCCGCTTCGGCGGCCGGCTCGTTCGGAGAGGGCTCATGACGGCGCTGCACTTCAAGAACTTCGCTCTGCTCGAACCTGAATTCGGCGAGCTGCGCCGCGGCTACGAGCTTCTCGTCGAGGGCGACACGATCCGCGAGCTCTCCGATAAGCCGCTCAAGCCCGCCAAGGCAGACGTCATCGACTGCGGCGGGCGCACGCTGATGCCCGGGCTGATCGACAGCCACGTCCATGTCTTCCTCTCGGAAGTCTATATCCGCACCATGGAGAGCATGCCGCTCACGCTGATGACGGCCCGCGCCGTCCGGTTGATGAAGGGCATGCTCGACCGCGGCTTCACCTCGGTGCGCGACACCGGCGGCGCCGACTGGGGCATCAAGGAAGCGGTCGAGAAGGGCGATGTCGCAGGCCCTCGCCTGTTCATCGCCGGCGCCGCCATCGGCCCGACCGGCGGCCACAGCGACCCGCGCCGGCGCACCGATTTCGGCGCGCGCTGCCATTGCTGCAACGCCATGGCCTACACGATGAACATCTCGGACGGCATCTCCTCGGTGCGCAAGTCGGCGCGCGAGCAGATGCGGCTCGGCGCCGACCACATCAAGATCATGATGTCCGGCGGTGTCGCCAGCCCCTATGACCCGCTCGACTCGATGCAGTTCAGCGTCGAGGAGGTGAAGGCCGCCGTCGAGGAGGCGAAGGCCTTCGGCCGCTATGTCTGCGCCCATGCCTATACGCCCGAGGCCATCACGCGGGCCGCGCAATGCGGCGTGCGTGCGATCGAGCACGGCAACCTGATCGACGACGCCTCCGCCAAGCTGATGGCCGAGAACAACATGTTCCTGACCGCCAACCTCGTCGCCTATTACGCGATGAAGGAACGCGCGGCGGAGTTCGGCATGACCGGCGACATGCTGGCCAAGAACGACCTCGTCATCGACGGAGGCCTGCGCTCGCTGGAGATCTGCAAGCGCGCGGGCGTGCCCGTCGCCTATGGCTCGGATCTGCTCGGCCAGCTCCAGGTCGACCAGTCGCGCGAGTTCCTGCTGCGCCGCGAGGTGCTCTCGCCGATCGAGATCATCCGCTCGGCAACGACGGTCGGTGCTCAAATCCTGCGCATGGACGGCAAGCTCGGCACGCTGCGCGCCGGGGCCTTCGCCGACATGATCCTGGTCGATGGCGATCCGTTGAAGGATCTCGGACTCTTCCAGGAGCAGGGGCGGCATCTGGCGGCGATCATCAAGGGCGGGGCGTTCCACAAGAACACCCTGCGCTGAAGTCCGGCCTGCCTCTCCGCTGAGCGTGGCGTGAGAGAAAAACAGGCTTCACTGTTTGTAAGTTGCGCCGCAGAGTTCGGGGCGAAAGAGGGGAATGGCCTTGGCTTTCATGGCGAAGAGCATCCGGCAAGGAGCCGGCTTGGCCTGCCGTACAGGAGCCGCCGGGTGAGTGCGGGTTCGCCGCGGCTCGGGCGCTATGTGCTGAACGGCGCGGCCGCGCTGTCGCTCGGCTTCATTCTGCTGCCGCTGATCTTCGTCACCTGGCTCTCGTTCTTCCGGCAGGAAATCCCCTCCTTCCCGCCGGAGGGCTATTCGCTGCAGTGGTTCGCAGCCGCCGCGAACAACAAGTCCTTCATCGACGGCTTCGTGCTGAGCCTGCAGGTCGGCATCGTGGCGACGCTGATCGGCCTCGTTCTCGGCGTGCCGGCGAGCCTCGCTCTGGCGCGCCACCGTATCCCGCTCGGACCCGGCGTCTCGACACTGCTGCTGCTGCCGCTGGTGATGCCGGGCATCGTGCTCGGCACTTCGACCTATGTCTTCCAGATCGAGGTCGAACTCGCGACCGAGATCCCGGTGATGGGCTCGCTCGGCGGTCTGATCGCCGCCCACACCCTCGTCGTCATCCCCTGGGTGGTGCGGCTGGTAACGGCGAGCCTCGCCGGCTTCGACCGCACCATCGAGGAGGCGGCACAGAATCTGGGCGCAGGCCCCATCACGACCTTCTGGCGGGTGACGCTGCCGAGCATCCGTCCCGGCATCGTCGCCGCGGCACTGTTCGGCTTTGTGACCTCGTTCGGCAATCTCGAGATGAGCCTGTTCCTGGTCGGCCCGGGGCGCACGACCTTGCCGATCGCAATCCTCCAATATCTCGAATGGAAGATCGACCCGACGGTGGCCGCGGCCTCGCTCATCCAGATCGTCCTGATCGGCGTCGCGATGATCGTGACCGACCGCTATGTCAAACTGAGCCGGGTGGTGTGAACGAATGGCGCGGCTCTCGATTTCGCATCTGAAGAAGAGCTACGGCGACTTCATCGCAGTCGATGACGTGGACATCGCGATCGCCGACGGAGAGTTCCTGGTGCTGCTTGGCCCCTCGGGCTGCGGCAAGACGACGACGCTGCGCATGATCGCGGGCTTCATCCCGCCGACCGCAGGCAGCATCACCATCGGCGAGCGCGACGTCACGGCGCTGCCCCCCTGGAAGCGCCATTGCGGCCTGGTCTTCCAGAGCTACGCGCTATTCCCCCATATGACGGTGGCGCAGAACGTCGCCTTCGGCCTCGAGATGCACAAGGTTCCACAGGCCGAGCGCGGCCCGCGCGTCGCGGAGGCGTTGCGCCTCGTCCGGCTCACGGGTTTCGACGACCGTTATCCGCGCCAGCTCTCGGGCGGCCAGCAGCAACGCGTCGCACTAGCCCGTGCGCTGGCGATGCAGCCGCAGGTGCTGCTCCTCGACGAGCCGCTCTCCAATCTCGACGCCAAGCTGCGCCTCGAGGTGCGTGTGGAGATCCGCGAGCTGCAGCGCAAGCTCGGGCTCACCACCATCATGGTGACGCACGATCAGGAAGAAGCGCTGACGATGGCCGACCGGCTCGTCGTGATGGAGAAGGGCCAGGTCCGCCAGGTCGGCACGCAGCGCGAGCTCTACGAGAAGCCCGCCGATCGCTTCGTCGCCGGCTTCATCGGACGCAGCGCCTTCCTCGACGGCGAAGTCACCGCGCCCGGCCGTTTCCGCACGGCCGGCGGGCTCGACATGGTCTGCGCTGCTGCGGCGAAGCCCGGGCCGGCGACGCTGGCGCTCAGGCCCGAAAGGATCGCCGTGGGTGGAGAGGCCGACGGCCTGCCCAACCGCTTCACAGCGAAGGTCGAGCACGCTTCCTATCTGGGTGCGCTGCTCGACATCCAGGTCGCGCTCGATGAGCATGACCGCATGCTGCTGCAGATCCCGAACCGACCGGGGCTCACCGAGCCGCAGCCGGATGAAAGCATCACGATAGGTTGGGCCGAAGACGCCGGGCTCGTCTATCCGCGCGGGGCATGAGCCTCGTTCGGCGTCATATAAACAGGGGAACCACCATGACCGCATTCGACAGGCGTGAACTTCTGAAAGGGACCGGCGCGGCCGCGCTCGCCGCTGCGGCCGGCACCCCGGCTTTCGCCCAATCCGGCGGCCGCGTCGTCGTCGGCACCTGGGGCGGCGACTATGCCCGGCTGCTGACCAAGAACATCGAAGACCCGATCCTCAAGCCCAAGGGCCTCGAGGTGGTGCAGGACCAGGCGGGCGACGCGCCGCGGCGCGCCAAGATGGTCGCCGAGAAGCGCCTGCCGCGCGGCACCGTCGACATCCAGGGCCTCTCCGCCGCCAACATGTTCGAGATGAACGAGGCCGGCGTGCTGGAGGAGATCGACTACTCCAAGCTGCCCAACGCCAAGAACCTGCTGCCGACGATGAAATACCCCTACGGAATGGGGCACATCTATTCGGGCAACGTCGTCATCTACAATCCCAAGCTGATCTCGCCGGCGCCGAAGGGCTTCAAGGACTGGCTCGACCCGAAATGGGGTAACAAGATCGGCTTCATCGACATCCAGTACCAGTCGATCTTCATCGCCGCCTCGATGGCCGCGACCGGCGGCAAGGACATGAACGACATCGAGAAGGCCAAGGAAGTCCTCATGGCCGTCAAGAAGGCGGGCGCCCGCGTCTACCCGACGAACGAGGCCTTCGCCGCCGCGATGAAGAACGAGGAGATCGGCATCAGCGCGATCTGGAAGGCCCGCGTGGTCCAGTGGCAGAACGCCGGCATCCCCTGCGAGGCGGTCTCGCCCGTCGAAGGCATCCCGACCTATGTCTCGGGCTTCGTGATCCAGAAGAACGCGCCGAACAAGGCCAATGCCTACGCCTATATGGACGCGATGCTCGCCAAGGCGCCGCAGGAGGCCTTCGCCGTCGACATGGGCTATAACGGCACGGTCACCGGCCTCAACGTCGATCCGGCGCTGCAGAAGCGCATCGGCTTCACGCCCGAGGAAGAGAAGACCCTCAAGGACCTCGACTACGCCTTCCTCGCCAAGAACGACTCGGCGATGAAGGAGTGGTGGGACAAGGTCTTCAAGGGCTGACGATAGTCGCAGGCGCGTCATTCTCGGGCAAAGCGCAGCGCAGACCCGAGAATCTCGTGACGATGAGGAAGCACACACCCATGAACAGTGCCAAATCGTCCAGAGATGCTCGGGTCATGCCCGAGCATGACGGGCTCTTCGCATGAGCACCGCCGCTCCCGAAGCCGTGGCCGGCGCCCGGACCAACCTCGCCGGCCTGCTCGTCGTGCCGGCGACGCTTTTCGTCGCCTTCATGTTGATCGGCCCGCTCGCGATCCTGTTCCGCTACTCGCTCAACAAGTTCGTGCCCGGCCAGTTCATGGTCGATGCGCTGGTCATCGAGAACTACGTCAAGTTCTTCACCGACGCCTATTATCTCAACGTGCTGGCCCGCACCGTGCGTGTGGCGGTGCTCTGCACGCTGGCGTGCCTCATCCTCGGCTTCCCGCTCGCCTATGTGCTGGCGCGCACCCAGAGCCGCTTCAAGAACCTGCTCGTCATCGCCGTCGTGCTGCCGCTCTTCGTCGGCAACGCCGTGCGCGCCGCCGGCTGGATGACCGCCTTCGGCAGCCGCGGCGCGCTGAATGCCTCGCTGATGGGCATGGGGCTGATCGATCAGCCGCTCGAGATCATGTACACCGAGGTCGCGGTGCTGATCGGCATCATCGCGGTCAACCTGCCCTTCATGGTGCTCTCGCTGCAGAGCGTGATCGAGGGCATCCCGCGCAATGTCGAGGAGGCCGCCTTCAGCCTGGGCGCCAATCCAGCGGCGATGTTCCGCCGCGTGCTCTGGCCGCTGGCGCTGCCCGGCATCCTCGCCGGCACGATCCTCACCTTCATCCTGGCGATGAACGCCTACGCCACGCCGGTGCTGCTCGGCGGGCCGAAATTCCAGATGATGGGGCCGCTCGTCTACGGCCAGTTCGCACAGCAGAACAACTGGCCCTTCGGCGGCGCCATCTCCTTCATCCTGATGACGGCGACGATCCTGCTGACGGTCGCCGCCCATTTCATCGTCCAGCGGCGCAATCGCTGAGGCGATCGTTCGGCCGCGCCATTCGGTCACGGCGGCACTGTGGCCGGCAGCGGATTCGGCGTTTGACGTCGCCACCTTTGCGCCTTAGTCGTCGCTGTGACGGTTCCCTCACGGGATCAAAAGGGAACGCGGTGCGGGCGGCTTGCTGCCCCACGCCGCGGCTGCCCCCGCAACTGTAAGCGGCGAGCCTTTCGCCACACGCCACTGGGGCCTCGGACCTGGGAAGGCGGCGAAAGGCACCGACCCGCGAGCCAGGAGACCTGCCGTCAGCCGTGGTCACACGCGAACACGTTCGGACGGGGTGAGCCGATCGCTGATTGCACTGTTTGCCGCGCGGGTCGCGGCCGATGGGAGATCGCGTTCGCGGTGACGTGCCACTGACGTCAACGCCCGAGGTCTCCATCGTGATCGTCTCCCTTCCGGCCGCTCGGCGCGGCCGCCTGCCGCTGTCCGTTTCCCTTCTCGTCCTCGCCATCTGTGCTCCCGCCCTCGCCCAGAGCGAGCCCGGTACGCTCGCCCTCGACGAAATCGTCGTCAGCGCCACCGGCGCGCCAACGCCGGCACGCGAGGTCGCAAGCTCCGTTACCGTCATCACCGCCAGAGACATCGAGCAGCAGCAGCGGCGCACGCTGCCGCAGGCGCTGGCTGCCGTGCCAGGCCTGAACATCGTCCAGATCGGCGGGCCGGGCGGCCAGACCTCGGTCTTCATGCGCGGCACCAATTCCAACCACGTCAAGGTGCTGATCGACGGCATCGAGGCCAATGATCCCTCGACCCCGAACCGCTCCTTCGATTTCGGCTCGATGCTGACCGACGACATCGAGCGCATCGAGGTGCTGCGCGGCCCGCAGAGCGGTCTCTACGGCGCCAACGCGCTGGGCGGTGTGATCTCGATCGCGACGAAACGCGGGGACGGCCCACCCAAGGCGACTGCGCGCATCGAGGCCGGCTCGCATGGCACCTTCAGCCAGTCGGCCGGCTTCAGCGGCGGTGACGACCGCTTCAACTACGCCTTGAACGTTGCGCATATGCGCTCGGACTCAACCGACTCCGTGCCGGCGAACCTCGTCCCGCCGGGCGTCAAGGTGAAGCCGAACGCCTATGACGCCTACACCTATTCCAGCCGACTCGGCTTTGCCCTGACCGACACGCTGAGCGTCAACTGGGTCGGCCGCTATACCGACGGACAGTTCCTCTCGACCTATGATAGCGGCTTCCCGAGCCGGCCGACGCCTTATCGCGCGCTGCAGAACGACGCGCAGGCCTTCACCCGCGGTGAAATCGTCTGGGATCCCTTCGGCGGGCGCTTTGTCAACCGCTTCGGCGTTTCCTATTCGAACCAGGATCGCTCAACCCGCCAGCCGGGCGCCTTCGGCCTGCTCGGCCTGCCGAGCGAGAATCTCGGCGAGCGCACCAAGCTCGACTGGCGCGGCGACCTCGAGCTGGCCAAGGGCCACAGCCTGATCATGGGCCTGCAATATGAACGGGAACGGCTCGACACTCCCAGCCTCACCGCCTCCAACGGCAACAAGGCGGCCTTTCTCGAATACCAGGGCAATATCGAGGATCGCTTCTTCCTCGCCGCCAATATCCGCCACGACCATGACGACAGCTATGGCGGGCACACCACCTACAGGGTCGCGCCGGCCGCGATCGTGCCGGGCACGGACACCAAGCTGAAGGCGAGCTACGGCACCGCCTTCAAGGCGCCGACGCTGAGCGAGCTCTTTATCGACTACCGCCCCGGCTACAACTTCTTCGGCAATCCGAACCTCGCGCCGGAGGAGAGCAAGGGCTGGGATGTCGGCTTCGAGCAGCCCCTCTTCGACAGGAAGCTGCAATTCGGCGCGACCTGGTTCCAGAACGACATCGACAACCTGATCGTCACCAATTCCGCGGGCGACTCCTACGCCAATGTCGGCAAGGCGAAGACGAAGGGCGTCGAGTCGTTCGCCGCGCTGGAGATCTCGCCCCAGTTCCGCATCCGTGCCGACTACACCTTCACTCTCGCCAAGGACGAGATCGCCCAGCAGGAACTGCTGCGCCGGCCGCGCCACAAGGCGAGCACGACCGCGAGTTGGATACCGATGGAGAAGCTGACGCTCTCCGCGACGCTGATCTATGTCGGTCCCTGGGTCGACGGGAACCGCGACTTCTCGGTGCCACGCCTCAAGGCGAAGGGAGCGACCCTCGTCAACCTCGCCGCCGAGTACAAGGCGACCGAAAGGGTCACCGTCTTCGGGCGGATCGACAACCTCTTCGACAAGCGCTGGGAGAATCCGGTCGGCTTCCTCGTTCCGGGTTTCGGCGCCTTCGGCGGCGTCAAGGTAGCGATCGGCGGATAACGCGCTCCGCGGCCGCCACGAGGGCGAGCTCCTTCGCCGGGCCGGGCGGCCGCTAAGGCCGCGCCAAGGCCACGGAATCGCGAAGGATGAGCTCGAAGGGAAGGATCGTCCGGAGTGGTTCCGCGACCTTTCGCTCGATCAGATCGATCAGCGTCGCAGCAAGCTTCTCTCCTGC
Organism: Hyphomicrobiales bacterium; assembly: GCA_900473415.1. Lineage (GTDB taxonomy): Bacteria > Pseudomonadota > Alphaproteobacteria > Rhizobiales > Beijerinckiaceae > Allobosea. The sequence goes on along the minus strand of UCLR01000004.1, from coordinate 74,446 downwards.
GCCCCGGATCGAGGTCGAAGTCGCCGTCAGTGGCGGCGTGAAATCGGCCGCGCTGACACCCCGGACACCGTCGTCGTGGCAGACGACGGAGATGTCCCTGCCAACTTCGAGCCCATGCTCACGAAGCGCGCGGTAGACGCCGCGTGCCTGGAAGACCGAGCCGCAGAGGAAGGCCGTCGGCCGCTCCGGCCCGGCCAGGCGGCGCATCGCCGTCTCGTAGCCCGTCGCCTCGGTCATCGAGACGAATTCGATCGCATCCGGCAGCGGTGTCAGCCCGCGGGCGGCGAAGGCGCGCCGAAAGCTCGCGGCACGTGCGTCGACATAGCGAAATTGCGCCAGGCCGTTGACCAGGACGATGCGCCGATGTCCGTAGTCGAGAAGCAGGCTCGTCAGCCGCTCGAACGCATTGTCATTGTCCGTGTCGACGAAGGAGTAGGGCTCCGCGACCTCGCTGCGGCCATGCACCACGAAGGGCAGGCGCAGCTGGTTCAGCAGGGCAATGCGCGGATCGTCGACGAGGGGGCGCGTGATGATGACCCCATCGACCGCCTTGGTGGAGGCGAGCCGGCGCAGGACGGCGGCCTCGTCATCCGCGAAGGGCGACAGCAGCAGGCTGTAGTTGCGGCGCGTGACGACGGTCGAGATGCCCGCCAGCACGTCGACGAAATTGGTTTCGGGCAGCTGCAACCGCTCCAGGGGGAAGATCAGCCCGATCGTCTCCGCCCGGCCAGTGGCAAGGCTGCGCGCTCGCGCGTTAGGCCGATAGCCGGCGGCCTCCGCAGCGGCGATGACGCGCCGCTGCGTCGTCTCGGGGATGCCGGGATGGGCGCGCAGGGCGCGGCTGACCGTTGACTGCGAGAGGCCGAGCTCGAGCGCGAGAGTCTTCAGATCCGCCGTGCTTCGATGCAAGCGCTTGCCCTCCTCACGCACCCGAATTGACTTTCCCCACCGAACAGAGCCACCCATTAGGGCGATTTAGCTCAGATTATGGCAGATTGACAAAGGCTTTCGTGCGCTTACCATGCAAGCGCTTGCACAATACACTGGCCAACAGTGAAGCGCGGGAGGAGCCCACATGAAGTTTGCGACGATCGCCCGTTTCTCGATTCGCCGGCCGCTGCTCGCGGCCGCCATGGCCCTCGGCTTCCTCGCGCATGGCTCCGGCGGCGCTCAGGCGGTCGAGATCCAGTACTGGCAGTACGTCTTCGACACCCGCGTGCAGGCGATGACCGAGCTGATCAAGCAGTTCGAGGCCGAGAACCCCGGCATCACGGTCAAGCAGGTCACCTTTCCCTATGCCGACTACCAGACGCGGATCATCGCGGCCAAGGCCGCCGGGCGCAGCCCGGAAGTGATGCAGCTGTTCTATGGCTGGCTCGACACCTTCATCGCCGGAAAGCTGCTGCAGCCGCTCTCGAAGACCGCGTTCAAGGACGAGGACATCGAGAAGAACTTCTTCGCCATCGTCTCGGCGATGAAGCGCGACGGGCAGTATTACGGCCTGCCGACGGCGGTGCGCTCCATGGCGCTGTTCTACAACAAGGACATGTTCCAGAAGGCCGGGCTCGATCCCGAGAAGCCGCCGCAGACGCTGAACGAGCTCGTCACCGCCGCCAAGGCGCTGGCCAAGCGGGACTCCGCGGGAAACTTCCAGCAGGTCGGCATGGCGCTCGACATCGCGCGGCAGGACCATAACTGGGTGCGCGAAATCCTGCTCCGTCAATATGGCGGCGAGTCCTATTCGGCCGACGGCAGCAAGGTCGCCTACAACACCGAGGCCGGCGCCAAGGCGCTCGAATTCTACACGAGCCTGCAGAAGGTCCACCGCGTCGGCCAGGAAGGCTTCATGGACGAGGGCCAGGCCGCCTTCCGCGCCGGCCTCGCCGGCATGGTGGTCGACGGCACCTTCCGGATCGCGTCCTACAAGACGATCCCGAGCTTCAAATGGGGCGTCGCGGAGCTGCCCAGCAACGACGGCAAGCGCGCCAATTTCGGCAGCTACTTCGCCAACGGCATCGGTGCCGCGGCAACGGGCGAGAAGCTGGCGGCCGCTGAGAAATTCCTGGCGTTCATCACCTCCGAGAAGGCGATGAATGTCTGGCTGGAGAAGGTGGGCGAGCTGCCGGCCCGCCGCGCCGTGGCGCTGACCGAGGCCAACGTCAAGGACCCGATCTACGGCCCCTTCATCCGCGGGCTCGAATACGCCGCGACGCCGCCGATGGTCGATGAATCGGCGCAGCGCCAGGTCTCGATCGACATGATCAACAGCGTGCTGCTGAAGGATACGCCGATCAAGGATGCGCTGAGCGCGGCCGCCGTGCGCGAGCAGGTCATCCTCGACAAGTTCAAGGCCAAGTAAGAGGCCGCGCATGACCGCGACACGAGCGCCCCGGAGCGCAGGCTCCGGCGGCGTGTGGGGGCGGCTCTCGATCTCGACGAAGCAGATCGTCTGGGCCTGGGCGTTCCTTGTCCTGCCGGTGCTCTTCTTCGCGGTCGTCCGCTTCTACCCGACGCTGGAAGCCTTCTACCTGTCGGTGACCGACTGGGACCTGCTGAACGAGCCACGCTTCGTCGGCCTCGACAATTATCGCAAGCTCTTCGCCGACCCGCTGTTCTGGCAGGTGTTCCGCAACACCTTCGCCTATCTGATCTTCGGCACGCCGATCGCGATCGTGCTGTCCTTCGCCATCGCCTATTATCTCGACCGCGTGACCTTCCTGCACGGGCTGATCCGCGCGCTCTATTTCCTGCCCTACCTGACGACCGCAGCGGCGATGGCCTGGGTCTGGCGCTGGTTCTACCAGCCACCGCCGATCGGCGTGATCAACAGCATCCTCGGCTCTTTCGGCGTGCCGGCGCAGCCCTTCCTGCGCTCGGTCACCCAGGCGCTGCCGGCAATCATGGTGACCGCGATCTGGGCGCATCTCGGCTTTCAGATCATCATTTTCATGGCGGGCCTGCGCGCCATCCCGACGAGCTACTACGAGGCGGCGCGGATCGACGGGCTGGGCGAGGGCGCGATCCTGACCCGCATCACCATCCCGCTACTGAAGCCGACGACCGTTTTCCTGGTCGTGTTCTCGTCGATCGGGTTCCTGCGGATCTTCGACCAAGTTTACAACATGACCAGCAATGATCCCGGCGGGCCGCTCAACTCGACCAAGCCGCTGGTCCTGATGATCTACCAGACGGCCTTCTCCTCCTACCAGATGGGCTATGCCGCGGCCCAGACCGTCGTGCTGTTCATCATCTTGTTCTCGATCTCGATGGCGCAGCTCTGGATCCTGAGGAGCCGCTGAGATGAGCGAGAGCACAAAGCCTCTGGCGAGCTACGGAACCATCCGCCCCGGCCGGATCGTCGCCTGGACGATCCTTTTCCTCGGCGGCATCGTGATGATGACGCCGCTGCTCTTCATGTTCTCGACTTCGCTGAAATCGGCCGGCCATGTCTACGACCTGCGCCTGATCCCCGACCAGCCGACGCTCGCGAACTACATCAAGGTCTTGTCCGACGGGCGCTTCGCCCGCTGGTTCGTGAATTCGACGCTGATCGCGACGATCGTCACCCTGTCCTGCCTGTTCTTCGACAGCCTCGTCGCCTACACGCTGGCGAAATTCGAGTTTCCCGGCCGCCGCGTCGTCTTCCTGGCGATCCTGTCGACGCTGATGATCCCCACCGAGATGCTGGTCATCCCCTGGTACCTGATGGCGAGCAAGCTCGGCTGGATCGACAGCTATTGGGGCATCATGTTCCCCGGCCTGGTCACAGCCTTCGGCGTCTTCCTGATGAAGCAGTTCTTCGAGACGGTGCCGAACGACTTCCTCGAGGCGGCCCGGGTCGACGGCCTCAACGAATTCGCGATCTGGTGGAAGGTCGCGCTGCCGCTCGTCACGCCCGCGCTCTCGGCGCTCGCGATCTTCACCTTCCTCGGCAACTGGACGGCCTTCTTCTGGCCGCTGATCGTGACCACCGACCAAACGCTCTACACGCTGCCGGTCGGCCTCTCATCCTTCGCCGTGGAACAGTCGATCCAGTGGGAGCTGATCATGACGGGCGCGGCGCTCGCCACCATCCCGACGCTGGCGATCTTCCTCTTCTTCCAACGCTACATCGTGCGCGGCGTCATGCTCGCCGGAGTCAAAGGCTGAGTTTCATGGGTTTTCTGCAGGCCAACGACGAGACGCGTTTTCCCGATCCGATCTACCGGGAAACCGTGCTGAAGCCGCTCTTCGACGGCGCGCGCCACCACCACGCCGGAGCGCTGCGGCAGATCGACCGCGCGCATCTCGTCATGCTGGTCGAGACGGGCATTCTCCACGCGGATCAGGGCATGGCGATCGCGCGGGCGTTGCAGGCGATGGAGCGCGAGATCGACCCGGCCGCCCTCAGCTATGGCGGCGATGTCGAGGACTATTTCTTCTATATGGAGCGCGAGCTGAAGGCGCGCGCCGGGGCCGATATCGGCGGGCGGCTCCACACCGCCCGCTCCCGCAACGACATCGACCACACCTTCCTCAAGCTCGACCTAAAGCCCCGCATCGACCGGGTCCTTGCCGCCTGCCGGCAGCTGCTCGCGGCGCTGATCGAGGTCGGCACGCGCGACCGCGACGTGCTGATCGTCGCCTATACGCATGGACAGCCGGCCCAGCCGACCACCCATGGGCACTATCTCGCCGCGATGATCGAGGTGCTGATCCGCGACATGGAGCGGATCGAGGCCGCGCGCGACATCGTCGATCTGTGCCCGCTGGGTGCCGCCGCGATCACCACCTCGGGCTTCCCGATCGACCGGGAGCGCGTCGCCGAACTTCTCGGCTTCGCCGCGCCGCTGCAGAACTCCTATTCCTGCATCGCGGCGACCGACTACCTGACCGCGGTCTACAGCGCGCTCTCGCTGCTGTTCCTGCATCTCGGCCGGCCGATTCAGGATTTCCAGTTCTGGTCGAGCTTCGAGGTGGGGCAGCTCTATCTGCCGAACGCCTTCGTGCAGATCTCCTCGATCATGCCGCAGAAGCGCAATCCGGTGCCGTTCGAGCATCTGCGCCATTTTTCGAGCCAGGCGGTCGGGCGGGCTCGCGCCGTGGTCGACGTGATGCACAACACCCCTTTCACCGACATGACCGACAGCGAGTCCGAGACCCATGAGATGGGCTATCAGGCCATCGATGTCGGGCTTCGTGTCCTCGACCTGCTGACGGCAACGATCCGCGCCGGCCGCATCGATTCGGAGCGGGTCGCGGTCAATCTCAGCCGCTCCTGCGCCACGATCACCGAACTCGCTGACTGGCTGGTCCGCAGCGAAGGGCTGTCGTTCCGGCTCGGCCACGAGATCGCCGCCGACGTCGCCCGCGCGGTCGTCGCGATGGCGGGAGATTTGCCGACGGATGGCTATCCGGCCTTCACCGCAGCTTTCGAACACCATGTCGGGCGCAAACCTGCAGCGGGTGCGGCCGAATTCGCCCGGATGGTTTCTCCGGAGCATTTCGTCGCGATCCGCGATCGCTTCGGCGGCCCGGCGCCCAGCGCGCTCGACGCCGCTTTGGCCGGCTACCGCGATGCGCTCGGCGCTTTCGAGCTGCAGGCGACGCGGATCGCCGAGCGGCAGGCCGTGGCGGCCGCGGCGCTCGAACGCCGCATTCAAGACCTCGCGAAAGGCGGATGATGGCACGGATCGAGCTTGAGCAGATCGTCAAGCGCTTTGGCAGCTTGACCACGGTCCATGGCATCGACCTGACCATCGAGGATGGCGAATTCGTCGTGCTCGTCGGCCCCTCGGGCTGCGGCAAGTCCACGACTCTGCGCATGATCGCCGGGCTGGAGGCGATTTCGAGCGGGACGCTGCGCATCGGTGGCGAGGTGGTCAACGACCACGAGCCCAAGCATCGCAATATCGCGATGGTCTTCCAGAACTACGCGATCTACCCGCATCTCACGGTGGCGCAGAACATCGGCTTCGGGCTCTATACCTCCAGGCTCTCCAAGGCGGAGAAGCAAGCGCGCATCCGCGAGACCGCGCGGACCTTGAGCCTGGAGCCCTATCTCGAACGTCGCCCGGCCGCGCTCTCCGGCGGACAGAGGCAGCGCGTGGCGATCGGCCGGGCGATGGTGCGCGACCCCGTCGCCTTCCTCTTCGACGAACCGCTCTCCAATCTCGACGCGCAGTTGCGCGCGCAGATGCGGCTCGAAATCAAGCAGCTGCACCAGCGCCTCGGCAGCACCATCGTCTTCGTCACGCATGACCAGGTCGAGGCGATGTCGCTGGCAGACCGGATCGTCGTCATGCGCGAGGGGCGCATCCTCCAGGTCGGCGCGCCGATGGAGCTCTATAACCGGCCGGCGGACATCTTCACGGCGCGCTTCATCGGCACGCCCGAGATGAACATGATCGACGCGACGATCGGCGATGGGCGGGTGGATCTTGGCGCCAATGCCGCGGCGATCGATGTCTCCGGCCTCGCCAGCCTGCCGGGGGATCTCGGCGCCGGCCGCTCGGTCGTGCTGGGGGTCAGGCCACAGGAACTCACCCTGCTCAACGGAGAGCACCGGGATTTCCCGATCCGGATCGAAGGCAAGGTGCGGGTGGCGGAGCCGCACGGCTCCGAGACCTTCGTCCTGCTCGACCTGCCGGCAGGCCAGATCGTCGCCCGCGCGCCCTCGACCGTCTCGTTCAAGGCCGGTGACCCGGTCTTCTTCGGGGCGACAGCCGAGAGCCTGCGAATCTTCGACAAGCAGACGGAGAAGCTCATCGGCTGACGCTACCGAGCCGGTCAATGCAAACAGCCCGGCGCATCGCGCCGGGCTGCCAAAACCCCAAGATCCTCGATTCAGAACTTGTAGTTCACGCCGGCTCGGAGCAGTCCGGCGCCCCCGCTGCCATCGGTGGTTGCGGTGTAGGTTCCCGGCAGAAGCAGGCCGCCAGGGGGGTTGTCGAACACCCGGCTTTTTCTGCCGTCGCCCGTATCGACGTAGAGACCTTCGACCTTGAGTGTCCAGTTGTCGGTCATGGCGTATTCGACGCCACCGCCAGCGGTCCAGCCGGTATTGCTGGTGTTGTTGCCGGTCAGCGGATTCCTGTTCAGGCCGCCATAGGCCAGGCCGCCCGTGATGTAGAGCAAGGTCCGGTCCATCGCGTAGCCCAGGCGGGCGCGGACCGTCCCGAGATAGCCGCCGTCATCCTCGCCCCTGCCGGCCCACCACGTATAGGATCCCCATGCGACGCGGCCGCCCGCATCGACATACTGGATGTCGGCCTCGAGGCCATAGACGATCGCGCCGGCCTGCCAGTTGAAGCCAACCTGGCCGCCGCCGACGAATGTGCCGTCTCCGCCCCCGCCACTCAGGACCGCCGAGGAGCCGGTCGGGCCAGTGACCGCGACATTGCCCACGTCGGCCCAGCCGATGCCGGCGTTGAGGCCCATGTAGAAGCCGGTCCAGGTGAAGGCGGCAGGGTAAACGACAGGAGAGAGGGTTTGCCGCAGCGGCATGTCGGCCGCATAGGCCGCTGTCGCAAGACAGGTCGCAAGAAGGGTCGCGGGCAGAAGGCGTATACGCATGATATCCCCCCGGGGTTTGGCGGTTGCGCCGATTTGACCGTCGGGAATAACACTATGTTTTTATGCTAAATAATCCGTTACTTGCGCCCACCGACTGACCACGGCTTCCCTCGCCGGGGTGCGCCGGATGCCCGGTGTCGTTGTTGGACGATCATCTCCGTCGAGGCGAGATCCAGCACGCGCATCCGGGCTGCCGGGTCAGTATTCGACATTGCCTGCCGCCTTGATGCGGCATCCGCCTCATGGTCGATTGTCGTGGCAAATGGGGAGACGGCTATGCTGAACAGCAGTCGCGTGCTCGCCGTGTGGGCGCGAACCGCACTTGTCGCCTCGATCATTGCGGCCGCGCTCCTGCCTATGGTTTGGCGGCATTAGATCGAGCCGTAGCCTCGCCTTGATCGGGGTCGATCGACGTTCGCGGGGCGGGGTTCCGCCGCCGCGATGCTTTCAGATTCGCCCGCGATCAAACTGGTTATGGCGTCGCCGGGTGTGGTGATGCTTCCAGTGCCGACGATCGACGGAACCGCTGGGCGGCTCGCGGCGTGTTCGCTGTCGGCGGTTCGGAGCGCTTTGGCTGAAGCTCGCCTCGACCTGGTCGAGCCTCTCTGCGAGATCGGTCGGGACGCCGTCACGTCCCTGCGCCGAATCGGCCTTTGCGGTCGCGATTCCCGCGAAACCCGTCGCGACAATGGTGCCGAATATCGCCGTCAGGAATAAGCGTCGATCCATCGCGGTCTCCTCATCGGAAGCACCACCCCGGCGCGTTCATGATGCGCGAAAACCGCACCGGGGGGAATTACACCGCGGATGCCCGCCCAAGCCCGTGATCCGCCGCCGCGGGTCAGAAGCAGGTCACGGTCTCATTCTTGATCGTGCACCCCTTCGTGATCGGCTCTTGGGATGCAGGCAGCTGGAAGCCTTCCCCCGACTGACCGACATAGCTCTGCCCGTCGGTTTCCATCGGATCGGCGCCAGGGGAGCCGGACAGGCTAACTGGGGCAGCGCACCCCGCGAGCAACAGGCAGCACGCCGCCACGAAAAGCTTGTTCATCCAAAGTCCCTCACCTCGGCCCACCGTGGCCCGTCGCCAGCACGAAGTCACGACCTGTTTGAGAGGACCTGACATCAGGCGCAGATTTAGCGCGCCAGACCTCTCGGCAGGGTGCAGGACATTGCAGCAAAACGACAATAAGATTCTGTCGCGATTGCGGAGGCGACCTTCGCCGTCCGCCTTGCAGCTGTGCGAGGATCGCGTGGCCTGTCGGCCCGCTGGGAAGAAGGTGTCAGAACATGTGGCAGGTGGCGCCGCAGCGCCCGCCGGAACCCTCGACACAATCGGCTATCGATCGAGGGAAAATTGGTGGAGCCAGGCGGAATCGAACCGCCGACCTCTTGAATGCCATTCAAGCGCTCTCCCAACTGAGCTATGGCCCCACGCGCAACGGCCGAATTGGGGATCGGCCGTGAAATCCGGAGTTTAACGCGCCTCTCGGCGGTTTCTTCCGGGCCGCCTGCCGGCGACGCAGCGCTCTATAGGCGGCCCGGGCTGAAGACACAAGCGCTTAATGTCGCCGTGTCGTCATCTTTTTTCGAGGCTGTGGATCAGTTGTCCTCGTCGCCCTCGATGTCGCCGTCGATCAGGTCGGAAACGTCGTCGTCGCCTTCCTCATCTTCCTCGAGGAAGGTGTCATCGTCGTCATCGGCGCCGACGTCCTCGACCTCGATGTCGTCCTCGCTGGTGACGACGGCCTCGGACTCCGAAGCCTCGGCATCCGCCTCGTCGAGCGAGACGAGCTCGACTGCGCCCTCGGCGGCCTCGGTCTCGTCCTCTTCGTCGGCCTCAGGCTTCGCCGGCGGGGCCGCCTTGGCAGCCTGCGGGTCGAACATGGAGCGCGGATAGGCCTGCCCCGTATAGGGCGAGACGATGGGATCTTTGTTCAGATCATAGAACTTGCGGCCCGTGACCGGGCAGACACGCTTCGTTCCGAGTTCCGTTTTCGCCACTGCGTCGGACCCTTCAACCTAAATGTTCTGGAAAAGCAGGCGCGTCCGTTAGTCGGGGCGGCCGGCCCTGTCAAATGCTGATTTGCCTCCTGTGGCGACAGCGCGCAAGAGGGACGGCGAATCCGCTTTGCCGGCGCCATGGTCCGACAGCCGCATTGGCGCCGCCCGCGCGAGCATGCTAGGGCGGGCGCGCATCCCTTTCGACCGTTCGCAGAGAGCGACGCCCGTGTCCCACGATCATGATCCCGTTCCCGTCACCGCCCAGTCCGGGGGGCCGCTCAAGGGCCACGTCCGCGTGCCCGGCGACAAGTCGATCTCGCATCGGGCGATGATCTTCGGCCTGCTGGCGATCGGCGAGACGAAGGTGACCGGCCTGCTCGAGGGCGAGGATGTGATGCGGACCGCAGCCGCGGCGCGCGCGCTCGGCGCGATCGTCCATCATGACGGGCCGGGCGCCTGGCGCGTCCAGGGCGTCGGGGTTGGCGGCCTGCGCGAGCCGGCCGACATCCTCGACTTCGGCAATGCCGGCACCGGCTCGCGGTTGATGATGGGCGTCTGCGGCTCGCATCCGATCACCACGACCTTCGATGGCGACGCCTCGCTGCGCAAGCGCCCGATGCGGCGCATCCTCGACCCGCTCGAGCAGATGGGCACGGTCGTCGTCTCGCAGCAGGAGGGCGGGCGCGTGCCGCTGACGCTGCGCGGCCCCAAGGAGGCGATCCCGATCGTCTATCGCCCACCGGTCGCCTCGGCGCAGATCAAGTCCGCCGTGCTGCTCGCCGGCCTTGCCGCGCCGGGCGAGACCACCGTAATCGAGACGGAGGCGACGCGCGACCACACCGAGAAAATGCTGACTCATTTCGGTGCCGAAATCATCGTGACACCGGAAGGTGCACATGGCCGGCGCATCGTGCTGAAGGGCCAGCCCGAGCTGCAGGCCGCGCCGATCGTGGTTCCAGCCGACCCCTCCTCCGCCGCCTTCCCGCTGGTCGCGGGCCTGATCGTACCGGGCTCCGACATCCTGATCGAAAGCGTGATGACCAACCCGCTGCGCTCCGGCCTGTTGACCACGCTGCTCGAAATGGGCGCCGACATCACCGTCGAGCGCGAGGCCAATGAAGGCGGCGAGACCGTCGCCGACCTGCGCGTGCGCGCTTCCAGCCTCAAGGGCGTGACCGTGCCGCCGGAGCGCGCGCCTTCGATGATCGACGAGTATCCGGTGCTGGCCGTGGCCGCTTCCTTCGCCCATGGCACGACCCGGATGCGCGGGCTTCAGGAACTGCGCGTCAAGGAGTCCGATCGCCTGGCCGCAGTCGAAGCCGGCCTGAAGGCTGCGGGCGTCACCTGCGCCATCGAGGGCGACGACCTGATCGTCGAGGGTTCGGGCGGCGGACCAGTGCGCGGCGGCGGGCCGATCGCGACCCATCTCGACCATCGCATCGCGATGAGCTTCCTGGTCATGGGACTGGCGACGCAGCAGCCGGTCGTGGTCGATGACGGGCTGATGATCGCGACGAGCTTCCCGAGCTTCGTCTCCCTGATGAACGGCCTCGGAGGCCGGATCGGATGAGCGCCGCCAAGGCGGCCCATCCCTTCGTCATCGCCGTCGACGGCCCTGCCGCTTCCGGCAAGGGCACGTTGGCGCGCCGGCTCGCGACGCATTACGGCCTGCCCTACCTCGACACCGGCCTGCTCTACCGGATGGTGGCGCGCGCCATGCTCGACGCTGGCCACGACATCCGCGACGCCGAGGCAGCCGGCCAGATCGTCGAGAGCTTCGACGAGACCAGCTTCCCGGAAGAGCGGCTGCGTGGGCGCGAGATCGGCGAGGCGGCTTCCGTGGTCGCCGCCGTGCCGGCGGTGCGCTCAGGGCTCCTGGCAAGGCAGCGGCGTTTCGCCAGCCAGGCGGGCGGGGCGGTGCTGGACGGGCGCGATATCGGCACGGTGATTTGCCCCGGCGCACCGGCCAAGCTCTTCGTCACGGCGACGCCCGAGGTGCGCGCCGCGCGCCGTCACAAGGAATTGATCGGCCGCGGCGAGACCGTGACGTTCGACGGCATCCTCGCCGATATCCGCCGGCGCGATGCGCGCGATTCAGGCCGCAGCGACGCCCCACTGAAGGCGGCGGAGGATGCCATCACCCTCGATACCTCGGCGCTCACGGTCGAGGAGGCGGTTGCGGCCGCAATCGGTATCATCGAGGCGCGCCGCGCCGCCTGACGGGGCAGCATCCGTCATTTGCCGCCGAAACAGGCTGCGTTCGTGGATTTTCGCCTTGGCGCGCGCGTCGGCAGGGCGCACACTTCGTCACAATTGGATGACGGAGGTGGCGATGCGGCGGTGGCTGTACGGTCTCTCGTGTCTGGCAGCAGCGGTACTGCTGAGCCCGGCGTTGCCCCGTGCCCAGACGGCGGAGGGACCGCCCGAGGAAGTCGACGTCGCGCTCGTGCTCGCGGTCGACGTGTCCTACTCGATGGATCTCGACGAACTCGCGCTGCAGCGCAACGGCTATATCGAGGCCTTCCGCGCGAAGGAGCTGCACGATGCCATCGGCAAGGGCGCGCTCGGCAAGATCGCCGTGACCTATGTCGAATGGGCCGGGGGAAATTTCCAGTTCGTCGTCCGTCCCTGGAAGGTGATCGACGGGCCAGCGGCTGCGATCGCCTTCGCGGAGGAGCTGGGCGAAGCGCCGACGCGGCGCGGCCGGCGGACCTCGATCTCAGGAGCGATCGATCTCGGCGTGCAACTGCTGGAGCAGGCCCATGTCACGGCGATGCGCCGCGTGATCGACATCTCCGGCGACGGCGCCAACAATGACGGGCGCCCCGTCACCGCCGCACGCGACGAGGCCGGCGCCAAGGGCATCGCTATCAACGGCCTGCCGGTGATGCTGAAGCAGGCCGGCTATTTCGACATCGACAATCTCGACGCCTATTACAGCGACTGCGTCATCACCGGGATCGGCGCGTTCGTCATCCCGATCCGCGAGAAGCACCAGTTCGTCGAGGCGACCAAGACCAAGCTGCTACGCGAGATCGCCGAGGCGCCGGCGGATGCGACGGTCCACAAGGCGCAGGCCAGCAACGCCGCGAGCTGCCTCGCCGGCGAGCGGCAATGGCGCGACCGGATGGGGAATTGAGCCACTCGTCGTCACTGCGAGGAGCGAATCGACGAAGCAATGGCGGAGTGGCTCACGTCCCGCGCGGCTTGGCCCGCGTCGTCGGCAGCGCGGCGGCGGGATCGTCCGGCCACAGATGGCGCGGATAGCGGCCCTTCATCTCGGATTTCACAGCCGCCCAGGAGCCGCGCCAGAAGCCGGGCAGATCGCGTGTGACCTGGATCGGCCGATGCGCCGGGGACAATAGCTCCAGCACCAGCGGCACCCGCCCGCCGGCCAGCGCCGGATGGGTCGAGAGGCCATAAAGCTCCTGCACGCGCACGGCGATGGTCGGACCGGCCTCGGCGGCATAGTCGACTGCGAGCGAGGAGCCGGTCGGCGCGGTGAAATGCGTCGGGGCTTCCGCATCGAGCCGGCGCTTCATCTCCCAGGGCAGCAGGCTCGCGAGCGCTGAATCGAGATCGGAAGGCTGGATCGCAGCCAGCGAGGCGCGGCCGAGGATATGCGGCGCGAGCCAGAGCTCGGAGTCAGCTGCCAGCCCCTCGTCGGAGAGATCGGGCCAGCTGGCCTCCGGCTCGGCCTTGCACAGGAAAGCGACGCGCTCGCGCAGCTGCGCCTGCGCCTTCGTCCAGGGCAGGAGACCGATGCCGAGCGCTGCGATGCCCTTCGCCAGAGCTTCGGCATTCTCGGCCGTATCCGCGACCGGCAGAGGACGCTCCGAGAGCGAGAGGGCGCCGTAGCGACGCACGGCCCGCACCCGCAATGCACGAGCCGCACGATCGAAACTCGCCTCCTCGCGCTCCTCGATGGCGAAAGGCGCGAGCCCGTGGCCGACGAGGGCTGCGATCTCCGCTTCCTCGATCGCGGCGGCAGCCATGATCCGCGCCTGCTGCGCCGCGCCGGTCATCTCGGCGACGACGACATAGGGCTCGCGCGCCAGCCGCTGCGAGGCTTCCAGCGCACCGCCGCGGCCATTGGCGAGGAGGTACTGCCCCGAGCCCGGCGCGCGCGCCTTTGCGACACGGTCGGGATAGGCGAAGGCGAGGAGAAGGCCGGTTGAAAGCGGCTCGCCGGCGGAGGCACCGGCCTTGCCTGCGGCCGTGCGCGCCCAGCCCTCGGCCAGGCGGCGCATGTCGCCGGCCCGCCCGCCGCGCTCGCGGGCGAAGCGTTCGAGGCGCTCCGCCAGATCGATGGCATCGCCGCCGAGCCCGCGCTCCACCAGCACGGCTGCGAGTTCGGCCGCCGTATCGGCCTGACCGAAACGCGCGGCGGCCACGAGCATGCGGGCGAGCCGCGGCGGCAGCGGCAGCGCCTGCAGGGCTCGCCCATCCGCCGTGATGCGCCCCTCGGCATCGAGCGCCCCGATGCTCGTCAGCAGGCTGCGCGCCTCCTTGAGGGCCGGAGCCGGCGGTGGATCGAGGAAGGCGAGCGTGGTCGGGTCCGCAACGCCCCAGGCGGCGCAGTCCAGCAGCAGGGGGCTCAGATCCGCAGAGAGGATTTCGGGGCGGGCGAAGGGTTCGAGTGCGCCGGTCGCGGCTTCTTCCCAGAGCCGGTAACAGACGCCCGGCTCCGTGCGCCCGGCGCGGCCGCGGCGCTGGTCCGCGGCGGCGCGGCTGGCGCGGCGGGTCTCCAGGCGGGTCATGCCGATATCGGGCTCATAGACGGGCACGCGGGCCAACCCTGAATCGATTACGACGCGCACGCCCTCGATGGTCAGCGAGGTCTCGGCGATGGCGGTGGCGAGCACGACCTTCCGGTGGCCGGCGGGCGCCGGCAGCACGGCGCGGTCCTGCTCGCGCTGGTCTAGCGCGCCATAGAGCGGGGCGATCTCGACGGCAGGGTCGCGTAATTTCTCGCGCAGGCGCTCCTCGACGCGGCGGATCTCGCCCTGCCCCGGGAGGAAAACGAGCTGCGAGCCCGGCTGCTCGTTCAGCGCCAGCAGAATCGTCTCCGTGACCTGGTCCTCGATGCGCTTCAGCGGATCGCGGCTGCGATGACGCGTCTCGACCGGAAAGGCGCGTCCCTCGCTCTCGATCACCGGGGCATCGCCCAGCAGTCTGGCAACGCGGGCGCCGTCGAGCGTCGCCGACATGACGAGGATGCGCAGATCCTCGCGCAGGCCGCCTTGGGCATCGAGCGCGAGCGCGAGCCCGAAATCGGCGTCGAGCGAGCGCTCGTGGAACTCGTCGAAGAGCACGGCCGCGACGCCTTCGAGCGCCGGGTCGTCGAGGATCATCCGGGCGAAGACGCCTTCGGTGACGACCTCGATCCGCGTCTTCGGCCCGATCTTCGAGCCGAGCCGGACGCGCAGACCCACGGTCTCGCCGACGCGCTCGCCCAGGGTCTGCGCCATCCGGTTCGCCGCGCCGCGCGCCGCGAGCCGACGCGGTTCGAGCAGGATGAGCTTGCCGCCCTTCGTCCAGGGCTCGTCGAGAAGCGCAAGCGGCACGCGCGTCGTCTTGCCGGCGCCGGGCGGGGCGACCAGGACGACGTTGGGCTGCGCCCGCAGGGACGCGGCGAGATCGCCAAGAACGGCGTCGATGGGAAGGCTGGTGTCGAAGACGCGCATGCCCGGCCGATGTGGCGCAGGCCGGCCTTACGCGCAAGCCACTCGCCAGCCCGCGCGCGCCGTGCTAACCGCAGCGCCATGACAGAGACCGGCCAGACCCGCATCCAGAACCGCTTCCAGGCCTGTGCCCGCGAGGGCCGGGCGGCGCTCGTGACCTTCGTCACCGCCGGCGATCCCGATTTCGAGACGTCGAGCGCGATCCTGAACGCCTTGCCCGCAGCCGGCGCCGACGTGATCGAGCTCGGCGTGCCCTTCACCGATCCGATGGCGGATGGCGTGCCGGTCCAGCTCGCTGGCCAGCGCGCGTTGAAAGCCGGGCAGACGCTGCGCAAGACGCTCGCCATGGTCGAGAGCTTCCGCAGGGCCGGCCACGACACACCGATCGTGCTGATGGGCTACTACAACCCGATCTACGTCTATGGCGTCGAGGCCTTCCTCGCCGAGGCGCGCCGCGTTGGCGTCGACGGGCTGATCGTCGTCGACCTGCCGCCGGAAGAGGATGCCGAGCTCTGCCTGCCGGCGCTGAAGGCCGGCGTCAGCTTCATCCGCTTGGCCACGCCGACGACCGACGACAAGCGCCTGCCCAAGGTGCTGCAGAACACCTCGGGCTTCGTCTACTACGTCTCGATGACCGGCGTGACCGGTGGCGCCATCGCCGATTACGGCGCGGTCGGCGACGCGGTCGCCCGCATCAAGCGCCATACCGACCTGCCCGTTGCGGTCGGCTTCGGCGTGAAGACCGCAGCTGACGCCGCCACCATCGCCAAGGGCGCGGACGGCGTCGTCGTCGGTTCCGCGCTTGTGGAACGCGTGCGGCTCTCGCTGGACGCCGAGGGCAAGGCCACGGAAAAGACTGTTTCCGCTGTCACCTCGCTGGTCAGCGAACTCGCCCAGGGCGTGCGCTCCGTCGCCAAGGCGGCCTGAGCCCATTCTTTTGCGTGACGGCGCCTCCGGGCGCCGACCGCCATCAGGGATCATCCGATGAACTGGATTTCCGAAGTCGTCCGGCCGCGCATCAAGACGCTGTTCAAGCGCGAGACGCCGGAGAACCTCTGGATCAAATGCCCGGATTCCGGGCAGATGGTGTTCCACAAGGATGTCGAGGCCAATGGTTACGTCATCCCCGGCTCCGAGCACCATATGCGCGTCACCGCGCCGGAGCGACTGCGCCTGACCTTCGACGAGGGCAAATGGGTCGATGTTGCCCTGCCCGAGGCCGCGGTCGATCCGCTCAAGTTCCGCGACGAGAAGCGCTATGTCGACCGGCTGAAGGACGCCCGCACCAAGACCGGCGCGCAGGATGCCTTCAAGGTCGGGTTCGGCCGGGTCAAGGGCCTGCCGATGACGGTCGCCGCGCAGGACTTCCACTTCATGGGCGGCTCGCTCGGCATGGCGGCCGGCGAGGCCTTCATCAAGGGCGCCGAGACCGCGCTCGACAAGAAGACGCCTTACGTCGTCTTCGCCGCTTCGGGCGGCGCGCGCATGCAGGAGGGCATCCTCTCGCTGATGCAGCTGCCGCGCACGACCGTCGCGGTGCGGCGCCTGCGCGCGGCGGGCCTTCCCTATTTCGTCGTGCTGACCAACCCGACCACCGGGGGCGTCACGGCGTCCTACGCCATGCTCGGCGACGTCCATATCGCGGAGCCCGGCGCCCTGATCGGCTTCGCCGGGCCCCGCGTCATCGAGCAGACGATCCGCGAGAAGCTGCCGGACGGCTTCCAGCGCTCGGAATATCTCAAGGACCACGGCATGGTCGACATGGTGGTGCATCGCCGCGACATCCCCGAGACGCTCGCGCGCCTCGGCAGGCTGCTGACCAAGCAGCCGGCGGCGAAGGGCGAGGCGCCCGCGCCCGCTCCCGTCGTGCGCCCGGTGGCCGAGGCGATCTGAGCCCGGCTCACCTGGACGGTCGCGCCATGGGGTCCTCCGACACGCTGCTCGCGCGCTTCATGGCGCTGCATCCCAAGCTGATCGACCTTTCGCTCGGCCGTATCCTCACGCTGCTGGAACGCCTTGGCGACCCGCAGAAGCGCCTGCCGCCGGTGATCCATGTCGCCGGCACCAACGGCAAGGGCTCGACCATCGCCTTCATGCGGGCGATCCTCGAGGCGGCGGGCCTGAGGGTCCATGTCTATATCTCGCCGCATCTGGTGCGCTTCCATGAGCGCATCCGGCTGGGCGCACCCGGCGGCGGCCATTTCGTCGACGAAGACAAGCTCGTCGAGGCGCTGGAGCGCTGCGAGCGCATCAATGCCGGCGATCCGATCACCTTCTTCGAGATGACGACGGCAGCGGCCATGCTGCTTTTCGCCGAGAATCCGGCCGATGTGCTGCTGCTGGAAGTGGGGCTTGGCGGGCGCTTCGATGCCACCAACATCATCGCCCACCCGGCCTGCACGGTGGTGACGCCGGTCTCCCTCGACCATTCCGAATATCTCGGCGACACCGTCACCAAGATCGCCGGCGAAAAGGCCGGCATCTTCAAGCGTGGCGCGCCGGCCGTGATCGCGCCTCAGGAGCCGGAGCCGACCGCCGTGCTCGAAGCCGCGGCCGAGCGCACCGGGGCCTCGAAGATCCTGATCGGCGCGCAGGACTTCAACGTCCATGAGGCGGGCGGAAGGCTCGTTTACGAGGACCAGGACGGGCTGCTCGACCTGCCGCTGCCGCGGCTCGCCGGCCGCCACCAGCATGTCAATGCCGGTACCGCGATCGCGGCGCTGCGCGCGGCCGGCTATGGCGGGCTGCCGACGCGCGCCTTCGAGGAGGGCATGCGCCATGCCGACTGGCCGGCGCGGCTGCAGCGCCTGGCGCGCGGGCGGCTCGCCGAGCTGATCCCACCGCGCGCCGAGCTCTGGCTCGATGGCGGCCACAACCCCGATGGCGGGCGCGTGCTCGCCCAGGCGATGGCCGATCTCGCCGACCGCAATCCCGCGCCGCTGGTGATGATCGCTGGCCTGCTTTCGACCAAGGATGCGGTCGCGACACTCGGCCATTTCAAGGGGCTGGCGCAGGCGCTCTATGCCGTGCCGATCCAGAACGCGCTCGCCGCGCGCTCGCCCGAGGAGGTCGCGGAGGCGGCCCGCAGCGCCGGACTCGCCGCCGAAGCCTCCGGCTCGGTCGAGCAGGCGCTGCGCGCTATCGCCGAGCGGGACTGGCCGGCGCCGCCGCGCGTCCTGATCTGCGGCTCGCTCTATCTCGCCGGCGAAGTGCTCTCGGCCAACGGCACGCCGCCGACCTAAAGGGAGGCGCCCATGGCACGTCACGTTTTCGGTTCCACCGGACAGGCAATCGAACAGATCGGCCAGGGCAGCTGGTATATCGAGCAGGGCGACAAGCGTGAGGCGATCGCGGCTCTCAGGCGCGGGCTCGATCTCGGCCTTTCCCATATCGACACCGCCGAGATGTATGGCGACGGCCGCTCCGAAGCGATCATCGGCGAGGCCATCACCGGGCGGCGCGAAGGGGTCTTCCTCGTCTCGAAGGTGCTGCCGCACAACGCCTCGCGGCAGGGCGTGCGTGCGGCCTGCGAGCGCTCACTGAAGCATCTCAAGACCGATCGGCTCGACTGCTACCTGCTGCATTGGCGCGGGCCCCACCCACTCGCGGAGACCTTCGCCGCCTTCGAGGCGCTGAAGCAGGAGGGCAAGATCCTCTCCTGGGGCGTCAGCAATTTCGACGAGGACGATCTCGACGAGGCTCTGAGGGCGGCCGGCAAGGGCAGGATCGCCTGCAACCAGGTGCTCTATCATTTGCGCGAGCGCGCCATCGAGCACGCCGTCATCCCCTGGAGCGAGCGCAACGGCGTCGCCGTCACCGCCTACAGCCCCTTCGGCCATGACGACTTCCCCGAACCCGGCAGCACCCAGGGCAAGCTGCTGGCCGAGATCGCCACAGCGCATGGCGCGACGGCCCGGCAGGTCGCGCTTGCCTTCCTGACGCGGCGAACGAGCGTCTTTGCGATCCCGAAGGCCGGCAGAACGGCCCATGTCGAGGAGAACGCCGAAGCGCTGGGGCTTGCGCTTTCGGCGGCGGAAATCGCCAGGATCGACGCCGCTTTCCCGCTCGGCCGCAAGCCGCATTCGCTGCCGATGATCTGACAGGCGGAAACCACGATCCGGCTTCGCGCTTTACAATCCTCCCCCACAGGGCTTTCCTAGAGTCAGCGGCGGCGGGCTTTGGGGGCGTCCCGGTTGCCTCACCCAGTTGTTGTGTCGATGGAGTGAGAGTGATGCGACGCCTTCTCGGTTGCCTCGCCGTCCTGATCCTGACCCTGTTCGGAAGCGCCGCCCAAGCCGGTATCGACGTCAAGATCGACCTCGCCGCCCAGCGCATGCGCGTGACCACCACCGATGGCGAAGCCTATGACTGGAAGATCTCTTCCGGCCGCAAGGGCTTCCGCTCGCCGACCGGCGTCTACCGGCCGATCCGGCTCGAAAAGAGTTGGTATTCGCGCAAATACGACGGGGCGATGCCCCATTCGGTGTTCTTCCGCGGCGGCTATGCGATCCACGGCACGACGGCCGTCGGCGCGCTCGGCCGGCCCGCTTCGCATGGCTGCATCCGCCTGCATCCGGCCAATGCCGCCAAGCTCTTCGCGCTGGTGCGGAAACACGGCTTCGGCGAGACCCGGATCGCGCTGAACGGCTCGCAAAACGACGGCCTGTCGCGCTTCGCCAAGGCGTCGGGGACGTCCAAGACGAAGTTCACGAAGGCTGCCTCGACCAAGAGCACGATCGCCAAGGCGAAGCAGCGCCATCATGACATCACGGTCGCGCAGCAGCGTCAGAACGGCTGGGAAGCGGCGCGCGGGCAGATCCTGCTGCGGCCGACCCTGCCGGCCGGCGTCTATGGCTACCAGCCCTATTATCCGAGCTATCCGAGCAGCGGCGGCTGGCGCTAGATCGCTTCCGGCGCAATCCGGAGCCAGCCTTCCAGCCTCTCGCCCGGGGCAAGCTGCCGCAACGGCGCGGCCAGGCGCGCAGCCGGCTCGCTCGGTGCGCCGATGGCGTGGCTCTGCGGCTCGACGCAGAGGAAATCCGCCCCAGCCGGCGCCCAGACGACCGGGCAGTTCAGGTTCTCGCTCGCGGTCAGCGCAATTGCCAGTCCCGTCGAGGGCGTCTCGACGCGGGCTCGGCCGTCCCAGCCGATGAAGCTCCAGGCCGTGACCTCCGTGGACCGGAAGACAGGAGCCTGCGCATAGGGGCCGCCATCGGGAAAAGCCTGCTGCCCTGTCGCGCGAAAAGCCTCGCCGAAGACCAGCGCGCCCTCAGCATGAAGGGCAAGGCGCGTATCGGCAGCGCAAGGAAACCAGGGATGGTGCCCCATGCCGAAGGGCAGCGTCGCCTGCGCCTCGTTCACGATCGAGAAGCGGATGGTCATGCCCGCTTCGTCGAGGATGACGTCCTGCCGTGCGCGATAGCGGTAAGGGTCCGGGCCTTCGGTTCGGCGATGCTCGAGCACGGCGCGCGAGCGGCCGTGATCCAGGACCTGCCAGGCCGACTGCCAGCCGAAACCATGGATGGTGCCGTTCGCATCGTTCGCAGCAACCAGGAAACGACGCTTGCCATCGTCGACGACGCTGCCGAAGGCGCGGTTGGCAAAAGGCAGCATGGCCCATGTGCCGAAGAAGTTCGGCGCGGCGGTCGAAGCCTCCTCGCCCGGTGACGAACGCAGGACGTCGTGCAGGCGCCCGTCCGGACCGCGCCAGGTCAGGCGGGAGACGATGCCGCCCGCCTCTGGAACGAGCGTGGCTTCGAGGCCACCAGCCTGCAATTCGAGCATCGCACCCATCCGATTCGTCAATTTCCCCTGGGAGCGTTGCCGCGGCTGCGTGAGCGGCGCAAGACGCCGCTCTTGACCGGGGCCAACGCGGCAAAGAAAGTTGCGCCCTTTTCAAGCTGCCGTGCCGGAACCTGCCATGCCCAAACCTCTGATCGCGCTCGACTGGGGCACGACCCGCGCGCGCGCCTTCCTGATCTCGGAAACGGGCGAGGTGCTGCAGCGGCGCATCGCCGATCAGGGTATTCAGTCGGTGCCGGCCGGCGGCTATCCCGCCGCCTTCGAGACGCTGGCCGGAGATTTCCGGCGCGCCGCTCCCGACGCGTCGATCCTGCTCGCCGGCATGGTCGGCAGCCGCAATGGCTGGATCGAGGCGGCCTATGTCGCCTGTCCCGCCTCGCCGGAGGAGATCGCGGCCGCGGCGATCCAGGTCGAACTCGACAAGAATACGACCGCCACCATCCTGCCGGGGCTGAGCTGCGACGAGGGCGCCTTCGACGTCATGCGCGGCGAGGAAACACTGATCGTCGGCCTCGGCCTGACGGACGGCATCGCCTGCCTGCCCGGCACCCACTCGAAATGGGCCGAGATCAAGGGCGGGCGCATCACCCGCTTCGCGAGCTTCATGACCGGAGAGGTCTACGGTCTGCTGCGCGACAGCTCGATCCTGAGCCGACTGGCCGAGGCACCTGCCGGAACCGACACAGTTGAGGGCGCCGCCCGCGGCCGGGCGGCCGTCAGCCGGGCCGGCGGGCTGCTCAACAGCATCTTCGCGTCTCGCACCGAGGTCCTGGCCGGCCGCATGCCGGGCGGGGCCGTCGGCCCCTATCTCTCGGCACTACTGGTCGGGCAGGAGATCGCGGGGGCGCAGGCCTTGTTCGGTCACAGCGCCGAGGTCCATCTCGTCGCCGACGGGGCGCTCGGCGAGAGCTATGGCGGCGAGCTGGAGGCCGCTGGCCTGAAAGTCCGCACGGTCACGCCGGAAGCGGCCTTCATCGCAGGCGTCAGGCGCCTCTCCTCCGGCCTTGCCGCATGATCATCGTCTTCGGCTCGATCAACATCGACCTGGTGACGCCGGTCGAGCGGCTGCCCGGCGCAGGTGAGACCGTGCTCGGCCCCGGATACGCCGTCCATCCCGGCGGCAAGGGCGCCAATCAGGCGCTTGCGGCGCGGCGCGCGGGCGCCGATGTGGCGCTGGTCGGCGCTGTCGGGCGCGACGGCTTCGGCGAGGCGGCGCTCGCCCTGCTGGCGGCGGAGGGCGTCGATCTCTCCGGCGTCGCCCGGCTCGCTGAGCCCACGGGCGCGGCCTTCATCGCGATCGACCGCGACGGCGCCAACCAGATCATTGTCGCGGCAGGCGCCAACGCGGCCGCCGAGCCCGACGCCTTGCGACGGATGCCGCTCGGCACGAAGGACATCCTGCTGCTGCAATGCGAGGTTCCGGCCGCCGTGAGCATCGCCGCGGCGCAGGCCATGAAGGCCGCCGGCGGGCGCGTGATCCTGAACCTCGCTCCGGCGGAAGCGCCAGCCGCCGCACTTCTCGCCTGTCTCGACATCATGATCGTCAACGAGCATGAGGCGCTGGTCCTCGCGCAGTCACTGGGATGGCCGCAGCGGGAGCCGGAGGACATCGCGCAGAGGCTCGACGCCGAGCGCGGCATCGCTGCGATCGCGACACTCGGTGCAGGGGGCGTCGTCGCCTGGCAGGGCGGCGTCCGGCACCGCCTGCCGGCTCCGCAGGTTGCGGTCGTCGACACGGTCGCGGCGGGAGACAGCTTCACCGGCGCCTTCGCGGCAGCGCTGGCCGATGACGGCGATTTCGCGCGGGCGCTGCGCCATGGGTTGGCCGCCGGCTCGCTCGCCTGCACCCGTCCCGGCGCGCAGCCGAGCATTCCCTATGGGGCCGAGATCGCGACTCTCGCCAGCGAAGAGGCGACCCGGCTCAGTAGCCGGGGCAACCCGTGACGTCGCTGCGGACGATCTGCTCGATACTGCTGCTGCCGTCCGCCTTGCCGTTGCGTGGCCGCGTGAAGATCGGATGGTTGCCGAGCGTCACCGTGCCGACGATGACCTCGCCCAAGACCGGCGTGAAGCGATAGCTCGCGCTCGCCATGATCACCGACGTGTTCGGAACCTTGGCGCTGTCGGGCAAGGAGACGGTTGTGCCACGGGCCGGCGCGGGCGTGCCGGCCGGATGGCTGCTGCTCCAGCAGACCCGGCCGACGCCGGCGGAGTCGACGATGACACTGGAGATGACCATGCTGGCCTTACTCGCATCATAAGGCAGCAGGACCGTGCTGGCGGCGCCGAAGATGTTGACGATCTCGGAGACGGGAGCCGTCTGCAGGCGGGCGGTGAGATCGCTCAGAGTCGACGTGAGCTGGGTGACCTTGCGGTTGGCCATCACGAGTTGCGCGACGTCGACCATGCCGAAATAGGCGACCAACAGCACGGGCAACACCATGGCAAATTCGACGGCCGCCACCCCATCATGCGCGTCGCGGAAGCGGCGCCAGAGATGCGGAGTGCGCTTCTTGTCCATTGAATTCGACATCAGACGAAGGGCTCCGTCCGGAAGGCGATGCTTGCGACCAGACCGCGATGGCCGGACCCGATATTGGCGAGCGAAGCCGAAGCCCAGCTCGTGAGAAAGAGCTTGTAGTCCAGCACGGCCCTGATCACGACGATCTGGCCGGAGGCCGGCTGGCTGTAGGAGAAGCTGCTGGTGTCGAGCTTGCCGCCCGCCAACGGGTTGTTACTGGCGGTGCCAGAACTGGCCGCGCCGAAGTCGGCGTAGCTGCGCACGTCGATGCTGAGCTTGCTGCAATCGATGAGGCGCAAGGGCGCGCGCGCACAAACCGCGTCGCGAAAGGCCGCCGCGTTGGTGGCGGCGTTGCTGGAGGCGTAGAGGCTGCGCGACTGGCCAGTCAGCACCGAGCGCGATGCCTGCGACAGCGCCTCTTCCAGGACCTGATTGGTCCAGAACATGAGCGCCGTCTCGAAGATCGCCCAGAGCAGCATCAGAAAGGGCAGCGCGACAAAGCCGAACTCCATCGCGGCCGCGCCGTCCTGGGACCGCCCGAAGCGGCGAAATACGCGCCAGTTGCGGCTTTTGGCCTGAGGCCCGGCCTCGCCTGCGGAACCCACGGTTTCTGTTTTCCGTTCGGACATCGATGGCCTCGTCGAGCGTCGGGCTCGGACAAACCATCTCTAGGGCAAAAGAATTTCCGATCGGTTAGAGGCGTCCCGCCCCCACGAAAAGCAGGGTGAAGATTCGATTTACCTTATCGGGCGCCCCTCGCGCCGAGCGGCGGCGGGACTCACGCGCGCGTTTCCTATCCAGAACGAGAGGTCCGCCCGGAAGGCGCCGTGCAGGATCAGAAACGGAGGACGTGCCTCACTTGGAGTCTCCGCCGGTCGCCATGGCATTGCGACGCTCCGCCTGGGTGCCGGTATCGCCGAAATATTTCTGCGCATCGCCAAGCTGCAGCGAGGGCTGGCAAACCGGGGTGCAGGAATAGCTCTCCCGCTCCATGCCACGCTGGACCGTGAGCAGGGCGTCCGACGCCGCACTGACCCGCACCAGCGACTCGGCAAGCAGCGTGCCGCTCGAATCGAGAGCGATCAGATTGGTGACGCCGAAGCTCTTGCCCGTCACCACCATGACGCCGTTGCGCTGGAGAGTGACGTCGGCGATGGCGGGATTGCCGACGATGACGGTGCGAGCCTTCTCGGGCAGCCGCACCACCTTGGCATGATCGACCAGGACGAGAACGCTGTCGCCCGGCGTGTCCTGCGGAGCGGCCTGCGCCGCAGACCCCACAAGAACGGCCGACATCAAGGCCATGGCAACCGTCCAGAGCCCGTGCCGGCGATGCCCGTCAGGAATGCAATTGGTCGACATGGCGGCGCCTCAAAGCTTTGTGACGGCACCAGAGAAGCGCAAAATGATGAATCAAAGCCTAAAACCAGGCGGCCCCAGCGCTTTCGCTCGACGCGCTCCGGTCCGACGGAACAGAAGCTGGCCGACAATCCGCAACAATTCGATCAGACCGAACCGTTCAATCGTGCATCTAGCATCGATTAAATGTCTCATTTACCGATTAGAGTTTCGCGAGCTGCGGCTAAATCTGAGATTCTAACCCGAAGGCAAACAATCAATTGCGCGTTAACCACGGGAAAGACCATTTTCCCGACGCCCTAATTCTTCGATCGGCTTAACTGATCAGCAAGAGGAGCCGTCTAACGTCGTTCCTGTCGCTGACCCAAGCCACTTGAGAGCAAAGGCAGCCGTCAAACCGTGGTGTAAAGGAGCTTCAGCATGACCAAGGTTTTTGCGCGTTTCGTCAAGGACGAGTCCGGCGCCACCGCCATCGAGTATGGCCTGATCGCCGCCCTGATCGCCGTCGTCTGCATCGGCACCTGGCGCCTCATCGGCACCGACCTCAATACCAAGTTCGTCGCGGTCAGCGAGGGCCTCAAGTAAGAATTTTCTCGAGCGCCATTCCGCGCTCGACAAGACAAACGAACGCCCCGGCTTTGCCGGGGTGTTCTGCTTTCAGAGCCCGCTGACGGGCTCAATCAACGCCGTGTTCATGCTTCCGCCGTAAGGCTTTGGTGAGACCTGTCTGCGAGACATCGGAGCCAAGACCGGATCGGAGCCAGCCCATGTCGCTTTCGCTGATCATCATGCTCGGCGTCTTTCCCTTCGCCATGGCCTATGCCGCGGCAAGCGACCTCGTCTCGATGACGATCTCGAACCGGCTCTGCCTGTCTCTGGTCGCGGCCTTCGCGGTCTGCGCGGCGCTGCTCGGCCTCAGCCTCACCGACATTGCCTGGCATCTGGCGGCGGGTTTCACCGTGCTCGTCGGCGCCTTCGGCCTCTTCGCCGCCGGCTGGATCGGCGGAGGCGACGCCAAGCTCGCCGCGGCGACCGCGCTCTGGTTCGGCTTCGACCAGCTCATGCCCTATCTGCTGCTCTCGAGCGCAGGCGGCGGCCTGCTCACCCTGCTCATTCTGCAGCTGCGCGCCCAGCCGCTGCCGGCCTTCGCCATGAACTGGGGCTGGGCCCAGCGCCTGCACGCTCCCAAGGAAGGCGTCCCCTACGGCATCGCGCTAGCCTTCACCGCGCTGTTCCTGCTGCCGGAAACGGCGATCTGGCAGGCTGCGGTCAGCGCCTGAACACGGAACTTCAGAAAATATACGTCCGATTAACCATAAGTTGACGTTTGGGACCGACGATCCTGTGAGGGGGCCGGCTTGAATCCGGCTTGAGGATCGCAGGCCGATGAGTCCCGCACGCATCATTATTCTCTTGGTCGCGCTGGTGGCCGGCGTCGGCGCCGCGCTGCTGGTGCAAAGGCCCTCGCAGGGGCCCGAGCCGGTCGCCAAGGTGGAGGCCGCACCGACCGTGCCGGTGCTCGTCGCGGCGGTCGACATCCCCATCGGCCAAACCGTGACCGCCGATAACCTGCGCTGGCAGAGCTGGCCAGTCTCCGGCATGCCTGCCGGCATCATCCGCAAGGACGAGACGCCCGAGGCAGAGAAGGAAATCATCGGGCAGCTTGCCCGCC
Source organism: Hyphomicrobiales bacterium (assembly GCA_900473415.1). Lineage (GTDB taxonomy): Bacteria > Pseudomonadota > Alphaproteobacteria > Rhizobiales > Beijerinckiaceae > Allobosea. The sequence goes on along the minus strand of UCLR01000004.1, from coordinate 47,850 downwards.
AGGCCCTTCTCGCGGCCGAGCCGATCCGCCGCGAGAAGCTGATCAAGACCGACGGAACCGGCTTTCTCTCCGCGGTGCTCCCGTCTGGCATGCGCGCCGTGGCGATCAGCACCGACAGCCGCGGCGCCAATACCGCCGGCGGCTTCATCCTGCCCAATGACCGCGTCGACGTGATCAACACCAGCCGAACCGGGACAGGCAACAACGCGACGACGTCCAGCGAAACGCTGCTTCACAACATCCGCGTCCTGGCGATCGGCCAGAACGTCCAGGAGCGCAACGGCGAGAAGGTCGTGATCGGCGAGACCGCGACGCTGGAAGTCGATCCCGGACAGGTCGAGACCCTGATCCAGGCTCAGAAGGCGGGAACGCTTTCGCTGGCGCTGCGCAGCCTGAAAGACGCAGGCGAAACCACACCGCCGGCCCAGGCGGAGAACGCGATGACGCTCGTGCGCTACGGCGTCTCCTCCAAGAGCGTGAAGCCATGACCAGATCATCCCTACGCTTCGCGGCGGCCCTCGCGTTTGTCCTCGGCGCAAGCGGCGCCCACGCCCAGTCCGGCCGGGAGCAATCGCCGGTCCTCAATGTCGGTGCGAGCGAACATGCGATCGCCCGCAAGCTCGACCTCTCGATCGGCCTCTCGCTGATCGTCGAGTTGCCGCGGGACGCCAAGGAGGTCTTCGTCGCCAATCCGAAGGTCGCCAATGCCGTCGTCCGCACGGCGCGCAAGCTCTTCGTCATCGGCATCGCCGACGGCGCGACGTCGATGTTCGTGATGGACAGCGAGGGCCGGCAGATCACCGCGCTGGAAATCAATGTCGGGCGCGATCTCAATGTGCTGCGCCAGACACTGCGCAGCGCGCTGCCGAACTCCCAGATCGAGGTCAAGCCGGCCGGTACTTCGATCCTGCTGGTCGGCAGCGTGCCCAACGCCTCCGACGCGACCCAGGCCGTAGACATCGCCAACGCCTTCGTCGGCTCCTCGGGTTGGGCCAACACCAAGGGCGCGGTGATCAACTCGCTGACGATCCGCGACCGCGACCAGGTTATGGTCAAGGTCACGGTGTCCGAAATCGCGCGCAAGGCGATCAAGCAGCTCGGCATCAATTCGAGCGGCGAATGGAAGCTCGGGAAGCTGTCGATCACGCCCGTGATCGACACGCCCTTCTCGCTCTCGCCGCAGGCCCTCTCGGCGACGGCGATCGGCGCCAGCATCGGCAGCACGCAGAACTTCACGCTGCGGGCCCTCGAGCGCGCAGGCCTTGCCCGCGTTCTGGCAGAGCCGACCGTAACCGCGATTTCAGGCGAGAGCGCGAAGTTCACCGCCGGCGGCGAAGTTCCGGTCCCCACCGGCTACACCTGCGATCCGGCCAAGGCCGTCTGCACGCTCGGCGTCCAATACAAGCCGATCGGCGTCGCGCTCAACTTCACCCCGATCGTGCTCTCCGGCAACAAGATCAGCATGCGGATCGCGACCGAGGTCACCGAGCTCGATTTCGAAAACCAGATCGTGCTCCAGGGCGGATCCGGCCAGCCGACGGTCACGGTCCCCGCCTTCCGTGTGCGCAAGTCCGACACGACGGTCGAGCTGCCCTCCGGCGGCACACTGGCCACCGCCGGCCTGATCCAGCGCATCTCCAAGACCTCGATCAACGGCCTTCCCGGCCTGATGAACCTGCCGATCATCGGCGCGCTCTTCCGCTCCCGCGACTACCAGCGCGAGGAGACCGAGCTGATGATCACCGCCACCCCCTACATCGCCAAACCGATGCAGCCGAACGAGATCCAGCGCCCCGATGACGGCTTCGTCGATAGCCACGACGCCCAGGCGATCCTGCTCGGGCGGCTCAACAAGCTCTACGGCAGCGGTGGCGGCCCGATCCCGCAGGCCTACAAGGGCCGGGTCGGCTTCATCACCGACTGATCGGCACAGAGATGGCAATGGATGACGGACGCTCCGACATGACGGCTCCTTCACGCAACAGATCGCTCCGGACGCAGAGCCTCGCGGCGGCGCTCGCCTTGGGCGCGCTTCTCGGTGGTTGCGCCGGCAAAGGCCCCAATAGCGACCCCGTTTCCTTCGCCCCCGAGGATGTGCGCGAGCGCCATCCGATCGTGCTGCGCGATGCTCCACGCTCGCTCGACGTCTTCGTCGGCCGGGCCGGCGGACGGCTCGACAGCCGGCAGGCGCAGGATGTCGCCTCCTTCGCTCGCGAATATCGCCGCTCGGGCCGGGGCGGAATGGTGGCGCAGGTGCCGACCGGCGCGCGCCGCGACCACGCGGCTCACAATACGCTCGCCGGCATCCGCGCCGAGCTATCCCGCAACGGCGTCTCCGGGCTCAGCGTCCGCAGCTACCCGGTCGAGGACCCCGATCTCGCTTCCCCGATCCGGCTGACCTTCGCGTCGCTCCAGGCCGGCCTGCCGCATCAATGCGGGCAGTGGCCGACCGATCTTGGCGTCTCGGACTACAAATTCGATGCCTCGAACGAGGCTTACTGGAACTTCGGCTGCGCCACGCAAGCGACCTTCGCCGCCCAGGTCGCCGATCCGATCGATCTCGTCAGGGCGCGCGGCGAAGGCCGGCCGGACATCGCCAAGCGCATGGGGGCGATCGGCAAGATCCGCCAGGGCCAGGATCCATCGACCCAGTACCGTCAGCAGACGCCGCAGATCAATTCCTCGGTCGGAGGTAGCAATTGATGCAGCCCGAGACGAACGAGCCCGCAGCAGCGGAGCCGGCGAGCGAGGAGATCATCGCGCCGCTGCCGCGGATCACGCTGCAGGCCTTCTGCGAGACGCCCGCCGTCGCCGCAACGATGCAGACCGCCGTGGCCGACCGGCGCATGGACAAGGCCCACGCCCGCGTCCAGATGGGCGGTCCGGCCGCCGCCGTCGAGGCGTTCAGGTCGGCGCCGACCCCTAACATCATCGTGCTCGAGACGGTCTCCGATCCGGCGACCCTCATCTCCCATCTGGAAGCGCTGTCGGAAAGCTGCGACGCCGGCACCAAGGTCGTGGTGATCGGCCATGTCAACGATGTCCAGCTCTACCGCGACCTCATCCGCCGCGGCGTCAGCGAGTATCTGATCGCGCCACTCGAGACGCTCGACGTGCTACGCACGCTGTCTGAGCTCTATGTCGCGCCGGAAGCGCGCAATCTCGGCCGCGTCATCGCGGTGATGGGCGCCAAGGGCGGTGTCGGCGCCTCGACCATCGCGCACAACATCTCCTGGGCGATCGCCCGCAATCTCGACGCCTCGACCGTGATCGTCGACCTCGACATCGCCTATGGCACGGCCGGCCTCAACTTCAACCAGGACCCGCCGCAGGGCATCGCAGAGGCCGTCTTCGCGCCGGAACGTCTCGATTCCGCCCTGCTGGACCGGCTGCTCTCGCGCTGCAGCGACAACCTCGCGCTGCTCGCCGCGCCGGCGGTGCTCGATCGCACGATCGACATCGAGGAGGATGCCCTGGAGCAGCTTCTCGAGCTGCTGCGCGCCAGCGTGCCCTGCATCGTGCTCGACGTTCCGCACCAGTGGAGCCACTGGGTCAAGCGGACCCTGCTCGGCTCGGATGAGATCCTCATCGTGGCCGAACCGGAGCTCGCCTCGCTGCGCAACGCCAAGAACCTCGTCGATCTTTCGCGCAGTTCGCGCCCGAACGATTCCGTGGCCCGGCTCGTCCTCAACAAGGTCGGCATGCCCAAGCGCCCGGAGATCAACGCGAATGAATTCGCCAAGGCGCTCGGCGTCGAGGTGCTCTGCTCGGTCCCCTTCGACGCCCAGCTCTTCGGTACGGCTGCCAACAACGGCCAGATGATCGCGGAGGTCCAGGCCTCGGGCAAGGCGGCCGAGGCCTTCACCCAGATCGCCAGCACGCTCACCGGCCGTGGCGAAGCCAAGCGGAGCCGGCGCAGCCTGCTCGAACCGATCGTCGCCAAGCTGAAACGCCGCAAGGCCTCCTGAGATGTTCGGAAAGCGACCCGCGGGCGCCACCGTCCCGACCCCGAGAGCACAAGCCGCCCTGCAGGCCGTGCCGCGCCGGCCGGAGGCGGTCCCGCCGGCGATCGAGGAGCGCAAGTCTGTAGCCCCGCCCCCGCTCGAGGCGCCGCGCTCCGAAGAATACTACCAGATGAAGAGCATGATCTTCGGGGCGCTGATCGAGGCCATCGATCTGTCGCAGCTCGCGAAGCTCGACTCCGAATCGGCGCGGGAGGAAATCCGCGACATCATCAACGAGATCATCTCGCTGAAGAACGTCGTGCTCTCGATCGCCGAGCAGGAGGAACTGCTCGACGACATCTGCAACGACGTGCTCGGCTACGGTCCGCTGGAACCGCTGCTGGCGCGCGACGACATCGCCGACATCATGGTCAACGGCGCGGGCCGGACCTTCATCGAGACGGCCGGCAAGATCCAGCTCACCAATGTCCGCTTCCGCGACAATGCACAGCTGATGAACATCTGCCAGCGCATCGTCAGCCAGGTCGGTCGACGCGTCGACGAAAGCTCGCCGATCTGCGACGCGCGCCTCGCCGACGGATCCCGCGTCAACGTCATCGCCCCGCCGCTGGCGATCGACGGGCCGGCGCTCACCATCCGCAAGTTCAAGAAGGACAAGCTAACGCTCGACCAGATCACCCGGTTCGGCGCAATCTCGCCGCCGGGCGCGGAGATCCTGAAGATCATCGGCAAGGTCCGCTGCAACATCGTGATCTCGGGCGGCACGGGCTCGGGCAAGACGACGCTGCTCAACTGCCTGACCAACTACATCGAGCATGACGAGCGCGTTATCACTTGCGAGGATGCGGCCGAACTCCAGCTTCAGCAGCCGCATGTGGTGCGTCTCGAAACCCGCCCGCCCAATCTCGAGGGCACGGGCGCTGTGACGATGCGCGACCTCGTCAGGAACTGCCTGCGCATGCGCCCCGAGCGCATCATCGTCGGCGAGGTGCGCGGGCCAGAGGCCTTCGACCTGCTGCAGGCGATGAACACCGGCCATGACGGCTCCATGGGCACGCTGCACGCCAACACGCCGCGCGAGTGCCTCAGCCGCATCGAATCGATGATCACCATGGGCGGCTTCAGCCTGCCTTCGAAGACGCTGCGCGAGATGATCTGCTCGTCGATCGACGTCATCATCCAGGCCCAGCGCATGCGCGACGGCTCGCGCCGCATCACCCACATCACCGAGGTGATGGGCATGGAAGGCGAGGTCATCACCACGCAGGACCTGATGGTCTACGAGGTGCTCGGCGAGGATGCCGCCGGCAAGCTGATCGGCCGCCATCGCTCGACCGGCATCGGCCGGCCGCGCTTCTGGGAGCGGGCCCGCTATTTCGGCGAGGAGCAGCGCCTCGCCGATGCACTCGACCAGCTCGAGCAGATGGGCAACGGCAGTGCAGTCTGAGCGGGCACGTCCGAAGGGTGATCTGCGATGAACGGCAGCACGCTCGCCGTAGTCTTCCTGGCCATGCTCGCCGTCGGCGGCGTGGCCTATGCGCTGCTCTATCCCCTTCTCAGCGGCGAAAAGCGCGCCGAGAAGCGGCGCCGGGATTTCGCCGGACCGGTGACGGCGCGCGGGGTCGACCGCGAGGCGCAGGCGCGGACCAAGCGCGGCCAGATCGCCCAGAGCCTCAAGGAGATCGAGCACCGCGAGAACGACCGCAGCAAGCTGACGCTCGAAGCCCGCATCGCCCAGGCGGGCCTCGGCTGGACGCGGCAGAAATATTACCTCGTCAGCGCCGCGACGGCCGCCGTCACGGGACTGCTCTTCTGGCTCGGAAGTTCCAACGCGATCCTCGGCGCGGCCGGCCTCTTCATCGGCGGCTTCGGCCTGCCCGCCTGGTTTCTGAAGCGCTGCAGGAACAAGCGCCTCAAGAGGTTCGGTATCGAATTCCCAAACGCGCTCGACATCATCGTGCGCGGCATCAAGGCCGGTCTGCCGGTCAATGACTGCCTGCGTATCATCGCCAGCGAAGCGGCCGAGCCCGTCCGCAGCGAATTCCGCCAGATCGTCGAGACACAGACGCTCGGCCTGCCCCTCGCCGATGCGGTCGGCAAGCTCCATGAGCGCATGCCCTGCGCCGAGGCGAACTTCTTCGGCATCGTCATCGCGATTCAGCAGAAGACCGGCGGCAATCTCTCCGAGACACTGGCGAACCTCTCGCGTGTCCTGCGCGAGCGCCGCAAGATGCGCGACAAGATCCAGGCCGTGTCGATGGAAGCGAAAGCCTCGGCAGCGATCATCGGCGCGCTGCCGCCGACCGTGGCCTTCCTGGTCTACCTGACCACCCCGAGATACATCGAGCTGCTCTGGCTCACCCAGATGGGCAAGCTCGCCATGGTCGCCTGCGGCATCTGGATGATGATCGGCGTGCTCATCATGCGCAAAATGATCAATTTCGACATCTGAGGCACCGCCATGATCTCCCAGATCGTCGACAGCATCACCAACGCACAGTTCCTGCTCGGGATGCTGGCTGCGGTCGCGGCGGCGGCGACAGTGCTGACGATCGCGATCCCGCTGACCGAAGGCAACACGCTCAACAAGCGCATGAAGAGCGTCGCGACCGAGCGCGACAAGATCCGCGCCCGCGAGCGCGAGAAGCTCAACCGCCAGAACGACCGGGTGAATCTGCGTCCGGAACCGAAAGCCTATATGCGGCGCATCGTCGAGCAGTTCAAACTCGGCGACTGGCTCGGCACGGAGAACGCCAAACAGAAGCTCGCCATGGCGGGCTATCGCGGCGCGCAGGCCGAGATCGCCTTCCTGTTCTTCCGCCTCGCGGCGCCCATCGGGCTGTTCCTGTTCGCGCTGTTCTACCTCTTCCTCATCGAGGATTTCGGCCAAACCCCGACGATCCGGGGGGCCATGGCGATCGGCGGCGCCTATCTCGGCCTCAAGGCGCCGGAGATCTTCCTCTCCAACCAGATCAGCAAGCGCCAGGTCTCGATGCGGCTCGCCTTTCCCGACGCGCTCGACCTGCTGCTGATCTGCGTCGAATCCGGCATGTCGATCGAGCAGGCCTTCCGCAAGGTCTCGACCGAGATCGGCGGGCAGTCCGTGCCGCTGGCGGAAGAGTTCGCGCTCTGCACGGCCGAGCTTTCCTATCTGACGGACCGGAAGATCGCTTATGAGAATCTGGGACTGCGCACGGGGCTCGAGGGCGTCAAATCGGTGTCGACGGCGCTGATCCAGGCAGAGCGCTACGGCACGCCGCTGGGAACGGCGCTCAGGACTCTGGCTCAGGAAAGCCGCGACCAGCGCATGAACGCAGCCGAAAAGAAGGCAGCGGCGCTGCCGCCGAAACTCACCGTGCCGATGATCCTGTTCTTCCTGCCGGTGCTCTTCGTGATCATCATGTTCCCGGCGCTGGTGCAGGTCTTCGGCTGGAAGTGACGGCTGGGCCAAGGGTCGACGGAGAATCCGCGACCCATCTGACACCCGTCATGCTCGGGTTTGAGCCGCGCATCTCCTGCCAAAAGAGATTCGGGCGCCCCGGACTCCCAGAATTCCCGGGTCAAGCCCGTGAATGACGAGACGCAGGGGCGTCCCCCTATCCGCGCAGTTCGCCGTCGGGCCGCGCGACAGCTCCCTGTGTCGCGACTGGCTGGTTGGCTGGCTTCGCCCGGCCCTTCGCGCCCTTGAGCAGCTCCCAGCTGTTCTGCTGGCTGACGCTGCGCTTCAGATAGGCGATCGCCGCCGCCGCTTCCGCCGGGCTCTGGTCGCGCCTGGCCAACGCCTCGGCTTCGCCGAAGCGCCCTTGCAGCCCAAGCACAAGCACGAGGTTCTGGCGCACCCGGATATCCGCCCGGTCGGACGCAACCGCTTCGGTAAGCACGCGCTCGGCCTCCGGCAGATGCCGGGAGAGGGCCAGCGACAGGCCATAATTCGACATCACCGTCGGCTCGCCGGGCGCAAGCTTGAGCGCCGCCTGGTAGATCTGCTGCGCCCGGTCATGATCGCCGAGCTGGTCGGCAACGGTGCCCTGGGCCGAGAGGATGCGCCAGTCGGGCCGCTCCGGCGAGTGGGCGCGGGAGAGGACTTCCTCGGCCTCCTGCAGGCGGCCGTTGTCGGCGAGCGAACGGCCATAGGCGCCGAGCAGCTCGCGATCATCCTGATGAATCAGAACCGCGTTCTGCAGCACGGCCAGCGCCTGGGCGTTCTGGTCGAGCGCACGCAGGGCGCGCGCATAGTAGAGCGCCGCGTCGCGATCCTTCTGATTGGCGTCGTAGCGCTTGCCCCAGCCGTCGCGCTCGGCCTGCCAGTCCGATGCCGTGCGGGGCTGGCTCGCCTGGCTGCGACCGATCGAGCCCGTGATGTCGCCGAGGCCACCGCGCCCCTGGCAGCCCGCTGCGGCCAGCGCCGCAAGGCAGACGGCGAACGCCAGGCCGTGGCGGCGCGAGCTGATGGATGGTCGGTCGAAAGTGGGCTTTGCTGGAGAGGCGGACCGGAAAGACAGGAGCCGGGAAGACATGGGCCGGATCGCCTCGCGACAACGGGGGTCGTCTGAATGGGGTTGACTGGTTCCTCCGGTGATAAAGCGTTAACCCTAATGCATCCTTAATCCCCGCCCCGGCCTCGCGGCCCAGAACAGATCAGCCGACCGTGCACAGCCTCCTGACCTCCGCTTCCGCCACGGCGGTTCCGATCCATGTCGTCTCCGCCGAGAACTGGCCTGCTCTGCAGGGCCGACTCCCGCCCACCGGCCGCAAATTCGCGCTGGCGCAGGGCTTTGCGGCCAAGCCCGGCCAGCACTGCCTGCTTCCCGATGCCACGGGCGCGCTCGCCGCGGTCCTGCTCGGGCGCGACGGTGGTCGGCGGAGCGATCCCTTCGCGCCGGCGCGCCTCGCCGCGCTGCTGCCGGCCGGCGATTATGCACTCGAAGGCGAGATCGACGATCCGGCGCTCGCCGCTCTCGGCTGGCTGCTGCAGGGCTACCGCTTCGACCGCTACCGCAAGCCGAATCCGGCGCGTGCACGCCTCTGCCTGCCCGCCGAGGTCGACGGCGCGGAGATCAGCCTGATCGCCGAATCGGCGATGCTGGCGCGCGACCTCGTCAACACGCCGGCGAACGATCTGGGTCCCGCGGAGATCGAGACAGCGATCCGGGCGCTGGCGGCCGAATGCGGCGCGAGCGTCACCAGCATCGCCGGCGACGAACTCCTCGCCCGCAATTTCCCGATGATCCATGCGGTCGGCCGCGCCTCGTCGCGCGAACCGCGGCTGATCGATCTCGGTTGGGGCGATCCGGCCCACCCCAAGGTCACGCTTGTCGGCAAGGGCGTCGCCTTCGACACGGGCGGGCTCAATCTCAAGCCCGACGCCTCGATGCTGCTGATGAAGAAGGATATGGGCGGCGCGGCGGCCGCGATCGCAGCGGCGCGGATGATCATGCTGGCGAAGCTGCCGGTGCGGCTGCGCCTGCTCGTGCCGGCGGTGGAGAACGCCGTCTCCGGCTCCTCCTTCCGCCCCGGCGATGTCCTGGCGAGCCGCAAAGGCCTTTCCGTCGAGATCGGCAATACGGATGCGGAAGGCCGGCTGATCCTGGCCGATGCGCTGGCGCTCGCCGACGAGGAGGCGCCGGAGCTGCTGATCGATTTCGCGACGTTGACGGGGGCCGCGCGCACGGCGCTTGGCCCGGAGCTGCCGCCCTTCTACACGCATGACGAGGCGCTGGCAGGCGAGATCGCCCGGGTCGGCATGGCGGTGAACGATCCTGTCTGGCGGCTGCCGCTTTGGCCGAACTACGACGCGCTGCTCGATTCCAAGATCGCCGATGTGAATCATGTGTCCAGCGGCGGCATGGCGGGCTCGGTCACCGCGGCGCTGTTCCTCAACCGCTTCGTCGGGAAGACCGCGTCCTACGCCCATTTCGACATCTATGCCTGGAACCCTTCGGCCAAGCCGGGGCGCCCTGAAGGCGGCGAATGCCAGGGCGCAAGGCTGACCTACGCCCTGGTGAAGCAGCGCTACGCCAGATAAGCCGTTCGGCGATTAAGGCTGATCGGGAAAGCCGATTGCATCGGCCCGGCGACCCGATAATGATACGGACCCGTAACGATCGGGAACCGTGCCTTCATGCCCCTGGAGATCAGGCCCTCGCAGGCGCTCAGATTGTGGCGGCAAGTGCATCTCGATCTGGTGCAGGACGGGGAGGCCGATCTCTCCGCCCGCCAGACGGCGATCCTGCTGACCGTTTATCTCGAATTGCCACCGCATACGGTGCGCGGGCTGGCGAAGCAGCTCGGCGTGACGAAGCCGGTCATCACGCGGGCACTCGACACGCTGGGCAAGCTCGGCCTCCTCGCCCGCAAGCGCGACGAGGCGGACCGCCGCAACGTCGTGATCCAGCGCACGGTGGCCGGCGCGCTCGCCGTGGAGAGGCTTGCCGATCTCGTCACCGAGCATGCGAAGGAGATCGGCGCGAGCTGATGCCTCTCCCGGCACGCCGCCGGGCGCGCTAGATTGCCGCCATGAGCACGATTCCCGACCGCCGCATCACCGCCTTCCGTCCCGATCTCGCCGCGCGCCATCTGGCCGGGCTGGTCGAGGCCGCCCGCTTCGCCGATCCGCAACCGATGCGCGTCGTCGCTCCGTCCGCTCCGCTCCGGCGAGAGCCGCGACCCGATGCGCCTCTCGACACCGAGGCGCTCGCGGGCGAGCTGGTGCAGGTCTATGAGCGGGAGGAGGGCTGGGCCTGGGTCCAGCTCGCGGGCGACGGCTATGTCGGCTATCTGCCGGACGACGCATTGCGGCCGGATCAGCCCGTACCGACCCATCGCATCGCGGCGCTCAGGACCTTCGTCTATCCCGGCGCCTCGATCAAATTGCCGCCGCTGACCGCGCTCTCGCTGGGCGTGAGCGTCGCGATCGTCGAAACCAAGGGAGACTTCGCCGTGCTCTCCGATGGCGGCCATGTCTTCGCGAAGCATCTGGCGCCGATCGATAGCCATGAGGCGGATTTCGTCGCCGTGGCCGAGCGCTTCCTCGGCGTGCCCTATCTCTGGGGCGGCAAGACCAGCCTCGGGCTCGACTGCTCGGGGCTGACCCAGCTTGCGCTCGCCGCCGCCGGCATCGCCGCGCCGCGCGATTCCGACATGCAGGAGGCGGACCTCGGCACGACCGTTCCCTTCGACGAGACGCTGTCCGGTCTCCAGCGCGGCGACCTCGTCTTCTGGAAGGGCCATGTCGGCATCCTGACCGACCCCGACACGCTGCTCCACGCGAACGGCCATACGATGAGCGTCCATCGCGAACCCTTGCGGGAAGCGCGCGACCGCATCCGCGACAAGAGCTTCGGCGCGATCACCAGCATCAGGCGGTTGAAATAGGATGCGCGGTCATCCCGGGCGAAGCGCAACGTAGACCCGGGATGACGCCGTGGTTCTCGGGGCCTCAGGCCAATCCCTTCAGCCGATAGAGCGCCTCCAGCGCCTCGCGCGGTGTCATCTCGTCGGGGTCGATCCCGGCCAGCGCATCACGCAAACCATCGGGCTCGGCCTCCGCCGCGATGGGCGTCGGGCGCCTTGCGGGCGCGGCGAAGAGCGGCAGATCGTCGACCAGCGAGGCGACGGGCTTCTCGCGCTCCGTCTTCTCCAGCTCACTCAGGATGGCACGCGCGCGCTCGACCACAGCCGGCGGCAGGCCTGCGAGCTTGGCGACCTGGATGCCGTAGGAGCGATCGGCGGCACCCGGCACGACCTCATGCAGGAAAACGACCTCGCCCTTCCATTCGGTGACACGGACAGTCGCGTTGGCGACGCGGTCCAGCCGGTCCCCCAGGGCGGTCAGCTCATGGTAGTGCGTCGCGAACAGGCTGCGGCAGCGGTTGACCTCGTGCAGGTTCTCGATCGCGGCCCAGGCGATCGAAAGACCGTCGAAGGTCGCGGTGCCGCGACCGATCTCGTCGAGGATGACGAACGCATGCGGGCCGGCCTGGTTCAGGATCGCCGCGGTCTCGACCATCTCGACCATGAAGGTCGAACGGCCCCGCGCCAGATCGTCGGCGGCGCCCACACGCGAGAACAGCCGATCGACGATGCCGATATGGGCCCGTGCCGCCGGCACGAAGGAGCCCATCTGGGCCAGCACCGCGATCAGCGCGTTCTGGCGCAGGAAGGTCGATTTACCGGCCATGTTCGGGCCGGTGATCAGGCAGATGCGCCCACCCTTCGCCTCGGCGCCGGAAGGCGAAAGCTCGGTGTCGTTGGCGACGAAGGGCTTGCCGTCGCGCTTGAGTGCCCCCTCGACCACCGGGTGGCGGCCGCGCTCGATGGTGAAGGCGAGGCCGGCATCGACCTCCGGCCGGCTCCAGCCCTCGCGCGCGGCGAGGTCGGCGAGCGCAGCCGCGACATCGAGCTCGGCCAAGGCAAGCGCCACAGCCTTAATCGGCTCGGCCTCGGCCAGCACCGCCTCGCTCAGGCCCGCGAAGATGGCAAGTTCCAGCTTGAGCGCCCGGTCGGCGGCCGAAGCGATCTTGGCCTCCAGCTCGCCGAGCTCGACCGAGGAGAAGCGCATGGCGTCGGACATGGTCTGGCGATGCACGAAGACGGCCCGCCAGGGCTCCTTCAGGAAATCCTCGCCGACCGCCTGCGGCACCTCGACGAAATAGCCGAGCATGGCGTTGTGCTTGATGCGCAGCGTCCGGCAGTTGGTCTCGGTCGCATAGCGCGCCTGCAGCTGAGCGATGACCTTGCGCGAATCAACCTGCAACAGGCGCAACTCGTCGAGCGCTGAATCGTGACCCTCGCGGACGAAGCGGCCATCACGGCGGTTGAGCGGCAATTCTTCCGCCAGCGTCGCGTCGAGCCTGACCGGCAGGTCGGGATCGCTCTCGCCCAAGGCCCGCATCGCCCGCGCCAGTTCGGCCGGCAATTCGCCGCGCCGGACGAGCAGGGCGGCGATCTCGCGAGCAGCGGTGAGCCCGGCGCCGAGCGCCGCTAGATCGCGCGGGCCACCGCGGTCGAGCGAAAGCCGGGCCAAGGCGCGCGCTACGTCTGGCACTTTCGCCAACGCGTGGCGCAGATCCTCGCGAAGCCCGCCGTCCGTGACCAAGAGCTCGACCGCATCGTGCCGGGCCGCAATGGCCACGGGGTCGGTCAGCGGACCGGCGAGGCGCTCGGCCAGGAGCCGCGCGCCGCCCGGCGTCACGGTGCGGTCGATGGTGGCGAGCAGGCTGCCCTGGCGCTCGCCGCCGAGGGTGCGCGTCAATTCCAGATTGGCGCGCGTGGCGGCGTCGATCAGCATCGTCGCCGAGCCCGCATCGCGCACCGGTGCGGAGAGCGGCGGCCGCGCACCGAGCTGCGTGCGTTCAACGTAAGCCAGCGCCGCACCGGCAGCGGCAATCTCCGCCCGGCTGAACGCGCCGAAGGCATCGAGCGTTGCGACGCCGAAAAACTCCTTGAGCCGGCGTTCGGCCGAGGCCGCATCGAGCCCGTCGCGGGCAAGCGGTGTCACCGGAACCGCGATCTCGCGCCAGAAATCCTTCAGCTCCGGATCGTCATGGATTGCGTCCGGGCAAACGATCTCGCGCGGCTCAAGCCGCGAGAACTCGATGGCGAGCCGCTCCTGCGGCGTCTCCATGACAGTGAAGCGGCCGGTCGAGATGTCGATGGCGGCAATGCCATAGAGCGCGGCCGCTTCGCCTGTCTTCCGGCGCGCGACGGCAACGAGCAGGCTGGCGCGGCCGGGATCGAGCAGCCGGTCCTCGGTGATGGTGCCGGGTGTGACGAGGCGCACGACGTCGCGCTTCACCACCGATTTGGCGCCGCGCTTCTTGGCTTCGGCGGGATCCTCGGTCTGCTCGCAGACCGCGACGCGATGGCCGGCAGCGATCAGGCGCTGGAGGTAGTCGTCAGCGCGCTCGACCGGCACGCCGCACATCGGGATGTCGTCGCCCTGGTGCTTGCCACGCTTGGTCAGCACGATGCCGAGCGTGCGCGAGGCGATCTCCGCATCCGCGAAGAAGAGCTCGTAGAAGTCGCCCATCCGGTAGAACAGCAGGCAATCCGGATTGGCAGCCTTGATCTCGATGTATTGCGCCATCATCGGCGTGACGCGCTCAGGCGCGGTGGCCGGCGCGGCGGAGGTGACTTCGCTGGGAGGGCTGTGGCGCATCGGCGCGCACGCTAGCAAAATGCGCCGGCGAGGCCATCCGTTAGGACGGCTTTCAACAATTGAAACTAGGGTTGTCCAGCCGAATCGGCCGAAGGGTCCGACATTGCTGCTGATCAACGTTGCTCAGAGCCTGTTCTTCCTGCTGCTGGCCGCGTTACTGGTGACGGTGATCACGCCGCGCATCGCGGAGCGCGATTGGCTGCGACAGGTCGTCGTCGGCCTGCTGTTTGCAGCGGGCGGTGTGATCAGCCTGTCAAACCCGTTCCTGACGCCCTCGGGGCTCCCGATCGATTCGCGCAACAGCTTCGTCATGATGGCGGGCCCGGTCGGCGGGCCCTTCGCCTCGCTGCTGACGACTCTCTCGCTCGCCGTGATGCGTTTCCTGAAGGGCGGCGAAGGCGTGATGCCAGGCCTTTCGGGGATCCTCGTGCGCGGCCTGATCAGCGCCACCTATGCCGTCTGGCTGCTGCGCCGCCGCAGCCCGCTGCGCCTCGCCGACCTGCCGCTGCTCGGCCTGCTCGACGTGCTCGCGACCATCATCTCGATTACGGCGGCTCCGCCCTCGAGCCGGCAAGCCTTCCTGCAGGAAGGGGTGCCGGTGCTGGCTCTCGTCCAGGTGGCTGGCATCTTCCTCACCGGCATCGTCGTGATCAACGACCATGAGCGGCGCGAGACCGCCTACCGGCTGCGGACGCTCTTCGAGAGGGCGCCGGGAACGCTCTATCAGCGCATCCAGCGCCCGGACGGATCGCGCTTCTACCAGTTCGCATCGTTCCAGCTCGACAAGCTGCTCGGCATCACCAAGGAAGAGGCCGAGCGCGATTCGGAGGCCTGGCTCGGCAAGATGCTGCCCGAGGATCGCGCCCGCTACGACGCGTGCTGCCGCGACGTGCGGGAGGACGACACGTTCTGGCGCTTTGAGGGGCGCCACCAGACCGTGGACGGCGGCATCCTCTGGCTGCGCAGCGAATCGACCAAGCGCCGCCTCCCGGACGGCACGGTCGTGTGGGACGGCATCCTGATCGACGTGACCGCGGAGAAGACGCTGGAGACCCGCCGAGATGAGATCGAGACCCTGCGCAAGGCCGCGCTCAACGAGCTCGCCGGCGACCTCGAACGCACCGTCGGCAAGGCGCTCTCCGACGTCAGCGAGTCGGTCTTCAGCATGCATGAAGCCGCCAACCAGATGGTCGAGAGCGCCAACAAGACGACCCAGCGCGCTGACGGCGTGACGAAGGAAGCCGGCAGCGCCTCGCAGCGCGTCAGCAGCGTGGCGGTCGCGGCCGAGGAGATCGAGGCCTCGATCCGCGAGCTGACCCGCCAGGCGCAGCACGCCGACGAGACAGTCCGCGCCGCGGCGAGCTATGTCCGCAGCACGCGCAGTGACGTCGCCGGGCTGACGGAGGCCGCCGACAAGGTCCGCGCCGTGCTGGACTTCATCGAAGAGATCGCAGCCCGCACCAATCTGCTGGCGCTCAACGCCACGATCGAGGCGGCGCGTGCCGGCGCCGCCGGCCGCGGCTTCGCCGTGGTGGCGGGCGAGGTCAAGACGCTTGCCGAACAGACCCAGAAGGCGACGCGCGACATCGCCGAGACGCTGGCCGACATCCGCGCCGCCGCCGCCACCGCCTTCGAGGCCGTGGCGCATATCGAAGGCACGATGACGACGATCGAGCAGACGTCCGGCGCGATCGCCTCCGTCGTCAGCCGCCAGGCCGACATCGCCTCGACCATCGCCGCCGATGCGCAGGCCGTCGCGCTCAATGCCGATGCCGTCACCGTCAATGTCGGCGCGGTCGGAGCGGAGGCGCGCATCACCGGCGACGCCGCGATTCATGTCGCGGATGCCGCCCGGAAGGTCGACGAGGAAACCGAGGCGCTAGACCGCTATGTCGGCGACTTCGTCCGCAGCGTCCGCAACCGCTTCTAGCCGGCCCGCCGCCGCCGGCCGGTCCCACCCCGACCTCCTTCGCTCCGGCAAGGGTGCTGTGAAGCAGCGCCGCTTGTGATCTGGCGCCGCAGCGCCGTATGGTCAGCGCCCCCCGAGGAAACGCTCAAGAAAAGACTCCTGCAATGACCAGCAAGCCGACGACCAAAAGCGCCCGTCCGACCTTTACGGACCAGGAGGCGCTGCTCTTCCATTCGCAGGGGCGGCCCGGCAAGCTGGAGGTGGTGCCGACCAAGCCGATGGCGACGCAGCGGGACCTCTCGCTCGCCTATTCGCCGGGCGTGGCCGTGCCGGTGCTGGCGATCGCGGAGGATCCGTCCAAGGCCTACGATTACACGACGCGCTCCAACCTCGTCGCCGTGATCACCAACGGCACGGCGATCCTCGGTCTCGGCAATCTCGGCGCGCTCGCCTCCAAGCCGGTGATGGAGGGCAAGTCCATCCTGTTCAAGCGCTTCGCCGATGTCGATTCGATCGACCTCGAGGTCGATACCGAGGATCCGGACAAGTTCATCGAGGCGGTGCGCTATCTCGGGCCCTCCTTCGGCGGCATCAATCTCGAGGACATCAAGGCGCCGGAGTGCTTCATCATCGAGCAGCGCCTGCGCGAGTTGATGGACATCCCGGTCTTCCATGACGACCAGCACGGCACGGCGATCATCGCGGCAGCCGGCCTGATCAACGCGCTCGATTTGACCGAGCGCGACATCAAGACGACCAAGCTCGTCATCAACGGTGCGGGCGCTGCCGCCATCGCCTGCATCGAGCTGCTCAAGGCGATGGGCTTCAAACCCGACAACGTCATCCTCTGCGACACCAAGGGCGTGATCTACCAGGGCCGCACAGAGGGCATGAACCAGTGGAAATCAGCCCATGCGGCGGTCACCGACCGTCGCACCCTGGCGCAGGCGCTGGAGGGGGCGGACGCCTTCTTCGGCCTGTCGCAGAAGGGCGCGGTGACGCCCGAGATGGTCGCCTCGATGGCGCCGAACCCGATCATCTTCGCCATGGCCAACCCCGACCCGGAGATCACGCCGGAGGAGGTCCATGCCATCCGCGACGACGCCATCATGGCGACCGGGCGCTCCGACTACCCCAATCAGGTCAACAACGTCCTCGGCTTCCCCTTCATCTTCCGTGGCGCGCTCGACGTGCGCGCGACGACCATCAACATGGAGATGAAGATCGCGGCGGCCGAGGCGCTGGCCATGCTCGCCCGCGAGGACGTGCCGGACGAGGTCGCCGCCGCTTACCAGGGCGCCCGGCCGCGCTACGGCAAGGACTACATCATCCCCGTGCCCTTCGATCCGCGGCTGATCCATGTCGTGCCGATGGCGGTCGCCAAGGCCGCGATGGATACCGGCGTCGCGGGCAAACCGATCGTCGACACCAAGGCCTACAAGGCGCAGCTCTCGGCGCGGCGGGATCCGATCGCCGGCACGCTCAACCGCATCTTCGAGCGCGTGCGGCGCTATCCCAAGCGTGTCGTCTTCGCCGAGGGCGAGGAGGAGCAGGTCATCCGCGCGGCGGCCTCCTTCGTCGGACAGGGGCTCGGCCAGGCGATCCTGGTCGGCCGCGACGAGCGCATCCAAGAGACGGCGGCCTTCCTCGGCGTCGACCTCGAAGCGAAGGGCATCGAGATCCATAACGCGCGGCTTTCGCACCGCAATTCGGCCTATGCCCAATATCTCTACGAACGGCTGCAGCGGCAGGGCTATCTCTTCCGCGACTGCCAGCGGCTGATCAACCAGGACCGCAACCATTTCGCCGCGGCGATGGTGGCGCTGGGCGACGCCGATGCGATGGTGACGGGCGTGACCCGCAACTACTCGATTGCGCTGGAAGAGGTCCGCCGCGTCATCGACGAGAAACCCGGGCATCGCGTGATCGGCGTCTCGATCGTGATCTCGCGCGACCGCACCGTGCTCGTCGCCGACACGGCGATCACCGAGATGCCGACGGCGCAGGAGCTTTCCGAGATCGCCATCGAGGCGGCCGGCGTCGGCCGGCGCCTGGGCTACGAGCCCAAGGTCGCGATGCTGGCCTTCTCGACCTTCGGCCATCCGGCCGGGGAGCGTTCCGAGAAGGTGCGCGAGGCGGTCAAGCTCCTCGACGGCCAGCGCGTCGACTTCGAGTACGATGGCGAGATGGCGGCTGACGTCGCGCTCAACCGCGAGATCATGAGCCAGTACCCGTTCTGCCGGCTGCGCGGCCCGGCGAACGTGCTGGTCATGCCAGCCTTCCACTCGGCCTCGATCTCGACCAAGCTGCTGCAGGAGCTCGGCGGCGCGACCGTGATCGGCCCGCTGATCGTCGGCCTCGACAAGCCGGTGCAGATCGTGCCGCTTGGCGCCAAGGATTCCGACATCGTCAACATGGCGGCGCTGGCGGCGTTCAATATCGGGGGCTGAGCGCTCGACGCTCGGCGTCATTCTCGGGCGCCGCATAGCGGTGACCCGAGAATCTCAGGACCCAAGAACACTGGTTTACGAGATGCTCGGGTCAAGCCTGAGCATGACGGCGGGATTCATATCCTCGCCGCTCAGGAGAACGCCTCGCGAAGGTCGATCGTCCCGGTCTTGCCGATGGCCTCGAAGTTACGCCTCAGCCAGCGCTTGCCTGCCGTGCGCCCCATGTCGCGCAGCCTCAGCAGGAACGACCAGTCGGCATTCATCCGCGAGGACGAGGTCAGCTCCGCGAGCGGTGCGCCGCCGTCGATGCGGTGCATCAGCACCCGCTTGTACTCCTCGCGCGGCAGCTTGCCGGCGTCGATGAGGCGGTTGACGAAGTCGATCGCGCGCAATTCGCGCAGCAGCGAGGCGTTGAAGGTAATCTCGTTCAGCCGGTCCTGGATCTCACGTGCCCGGGTCGGCAGTTCCTTGCGCCGGAGCGGATTGATCTGCACCAGCAGGATGTCGTCGGAATGGGCCTGGTAGAACAGCGGGAACAGGGCCGGATTGCCCATATAGCCGCCGTCCCAATAGGCCTCGCCCTGGATCTCGACCGCCTGAAAGACCATGGGCAGGCAGGCCGAGGCCATCAGGTGATCCGCCGTCAGTTCGCTCCGCTCGAACAGCGCGATCTTGCCGGTGCGGACATTGGTGGCGGCGATGAAGAGCTTGACCGTCTCGCAGGCCCGGACCTTCCCGAAGTCGATCAGGTCCGCGATGACGCCGCGCAGCGGATTGATGTTGAGCGGATTGACGTCATAGGGGCTCGCCACCTTCGAGAGCATCTCGAAGAAGACCATGCCCGGCGGCGTGCCGTCATGCCCCCAGGCGCCCAGCATGGTGTCGAGCAGTGAACGCTGGGCGCCGCCATATTTGCCGTCGACGCTGACCGCCCGCCAGAAGGTCTCGAGCTGGGCGCGCGCGCCGTCGACCCCGCCCTCGAGCCAGCCCTCGACCATCACCACGGCGTTCATGGCGCCGGCGCTGGTGCCGGTCAGCGCCTCGATGCCGAGCCGCCCGTCCTCGAGGATCGCATCGAGGACACCCCAGGTGAAGGCGCCGTGCGCGCCGCCGCCCTGGAGCGCCAGCGACACCGTCTTCTGCGCCTTCGGGCCGGCGAGCCCGAGGATCGGCTCGCTACGCGGCTGGCGCCCGCTCACTCGGCCGTCCAGCCGCCGTCGATCGGCAGCGTCGCGCCGGTGATCGACTTCGCGCCGTCGGTGCAGAGGAAGACGGCCAGCGCCGCCACCTGCTCGACCGTGACGAACTCCTTGGTCGGCTGGCCTTCCAGCATCACGTCGTTGATGACCTGCTCGCGGGTCAATCCGCGGACCTTCATCGTGTCGGGGATCTGCTTCTCGACCAGCGGCGTCCAGACATAGCCCGGCGCGATGGCGTTGACGGTGATGCCCTTGGTCGCGACCTCGAGCGCCGCCGTCTTGGTCAGCCCGGCGATGCCGTGCTTGGCGGCGACATAGGCCGACTTGAACGGCGAGGCCACGAGCGCATGCGCCGAGGCGGTGTTGATGATGCGGCCCCAGCCCTTCTCCTTCATCTTCGGCAGGGCGGCCCTGATCGTATGGAAGGCCGAGGACAGGTTGATCGCGATGATCTGGTCCCATTTCTCCAACGGGAACTCGTCGATCGGCGCGACATACTGGATGCCGGCATTGTTGATCAGGATATCGATCGCGCCGAAGGCCTTCTCGCCCTCCGCGATGAACGCGGCGATCTCCGCGGGCTTGGTCATGTCGGCGGGGGAGAACACCACCTTGACGCCGAATTCCTGGGCAAGATCAGCACGAAGCTTCTCCGCCTCGTCCGGCGGCATGATGCCGTTGATGACGAGATTGGCGCCCTCTTTGGCGAGTGCGCGGGCATAGGCGAGGCCAATGCCCGACGTCGAGCCGGTGATGGCGGCAGCACGGTCCTTGAGAAACATGATCGTCGAGGCTCCTGACAATCGGGAAGAAAATGCTTAGGTTCTGACTGGAACAGGGCAATTGCCGCAACGACAGGACAGCAGGTTGCCCGATGAGTCTTCGCAACGCAACATGACGAAATTGCAGCCACACGCCCATGCGCATGGCGACCATGCGCACGATATGCATGACGGGGAGACCTGCCGTCACGCGCAGGATCATCGTGCCCATGGCGCGGAGGCGCTGGCGCGGGCCGAGCGCCTCTGCAAGGAGCGGGGCCTGCGCCTGACTCCGATCCGGCGCCAGGCGCTGGAGGCTCTCCATGCCGATCACCGCCCGGTCGGAGCCTATGACCTCGCCGACCGCATCTCGCCCGCAGGCGGGCGCCGGCTCGCACCGATCTCGATCTATCGCGCACTGGATTTCCTGGTCGAACAGGGCTTCGTCCACCGGCTTTCCTCGAAGAATGCCTATATCGCCTGCCTCCACGGACACGGCGCGGACGATGTCGTCGCCTTCCTGATCTGCGAGGCCTGTGGAGGGGTCGACGAGGATTCCTCGTCCGCCATGAAGAAGGCTGTGGCGGCGGTCACCGAAATCCGGCAATTCTCTCCTTCGCACCAGATGGTCGAGATCGTCGGCCTCTGCGAGCATTGCCGCAACGCCGCTTCATGATAGATGAGCCCGCATGAATGAGCGCGCCTTCTCATACCTGACGCCGGAACGGGCTGGTCCGCTCGGCCGCCAGCTCACCGTGCCGGTCAAGGTCGGCCATGTCACGGTCGGCGGCGGCGCGCCCATCGTCGTACAGTCGATGACCAACACCGACACGGCCGATGTCGCCGCCACTGTCGCGCAGGTCGCCGCACTGGCCCGTCAGGGTTCGGAACTCGTTCGCATCACCGTCGACCGCGACGAGGCTGCGGCCGCCGTGCCGAAGATCCGCGAGCGGCTCGACCGCGTCGGTATTGACGTGCCGCTGGTCGGCGACTTCCACTACATCGGGCACAAGCTGCTCGCCGACCATCCGGCCTGCGCCGAGGCACTGGCGAAATACCGGATCAACCCGGGCAATGTCGGCTTCAAGGACAAGAAGGACAAGCAGTTCTCCCAGATCATCGAGATGGCGATCCGGCACGGCAAGCCGGTCCGTATCGGTGCCAACTGGGGCTCGCTCGACCAGGAGCTGCTGACCGCGCTGATGGACGAGAACGCCCGCGCGGTGCGCCCGCTCGACGCCCGTGCCATCATGCGCGAGGCGATGGTGCAATCGGCGCTGCTCTCGGCCGAGCGCGCGGAGGAGATCGGCCTGGGTCGCGAATACATCATCCTTTCGGCCAAGGTCTCCGGCGTGCAGGACCTGATCACGGTCTACCGCATGCTGGCGAGCCGGGCGAACTACGCCATCCATCTCGGGCTGACCGAGGCCGGCATGGGCACGAAGGGCATCGTCGCCTCCTCCGCTGCACTCGGCATTCTGCTGCAGGAAGGCATCGGCGACACCATCCGCTATTCGCTGACGCCGGAGCCCGGCGGCGACCGCACGCTCGAGGTCAAGACGGCGCAGGAACTGCTGCAGACGATGGGTTTCCGCGCCTTCGTGCCGCTCGTCGCCGCCTGCCCGGGCTGCGGGCGCACGACCTCCACGGTCTTCCAGGAGCTGGCGCGCGACATTCAGGACTGGATCTCCAGCTCCATGCCGGAGTGGAAGAACACCTATCCGGGCGTCGAGAACCTCAACGTCGCGGTGATGGGCTGCATCGTCAACGGACCGGGCGAGTCCAAGCATGCCGATATCGGCATCTCGCTGCCTGGCACGGGCGAAGCCCCGACCGCCCCCGTCTTCGTCGACGGCAAGAAGGTGGCGACCCTGCGCGGCGCCGGGATCGCGGAGGAGTTCAAGGCCATGGTCGCGAACTATGTCGTCAAGCGCTTCGGCAGCGGCGTTGGCAGCACCGACTGATTCGACACCTTTGCGCCCCGCATACATTATGCTAGAGGCCCCGGCCTTTCGCTGCATCGCAGCACGCGCGGAGTTCCCCTATGGGGCATGACCAGCCGACTCCTGTGGCCGTCCGGCCGGAGGATGCCCGTTTCGGGCTCGACGACGGCCATGGCCAGCCGCATGGCAACGGCCACGGCAAGACCGGCTTCGCCGCGCTGGCGCTGGGCGCGCTCGGCGTCGTCTATGGCGATATCGGCACCAGCCCGCTCTATGCGCTGCGCGAGACCATTATGGCCGCCACGGGGGGCGTCGAGAACGCGTCGGTTCCCGACACCGTCGTCATCGGCGTGCTCTCGCTGATCCTGTGGTCGCTGGTCGTCGTGGTGACCCTGAAATACGTCGTGATGCTGATGCGGGCCGACAACAACGGCGAAGGCGGCATCCTGACGCTGGTGGCGCTCGCCCAGCGCAGCCTCGGGCGGGCGCGCAGCCATTTCGCCCTGCTGCTCGGCATGATCGGCGCGGGCCTGTTCTACGGCGACACCGTCATCACCCCGGCCATCTCGGTGCTCTCGGCGATCGAGGGTGTGAAGCTGATCACGCCGGCTCTGGACGACTACATCCTCTGGATCGCGTCGGCGATCCTGATCGTCCTCTTCGTGATGCAGAGCCACGGAACGCATCGCGTCGCGACCTTCTTCGGCCCGATCATGCTGATCTGGTTCCTGACGCTGGGTGTGCTCGGGATCTATCACATCGCCGACGACCTCAGCGTCTTCCGCTCGATCAATCCGTATTACGCCCTGCTGTTCTTCCGCGACCATGCCGGCGTGGCGCTCGCGGTGCTGGGCTCGGTCTGCCTGGCGGTGACGGGCGCCGAGGCGCTCTATGCCGATATGGGCCATTTCGGCCGCGGCCCGATCCGCGGCGCCTGGCTCTACGTCGTCTTCCCGGCGCTATGGCTCAACTATCTCGGCCAGGGCGCGCTGATCCTCGCCGACCCGACCGCGGTCGACAATCCGTTCTACCGGCTCGCACCGCCCGGGCTTCTGCCGGCCTTCGTGGTGCTGGCGACGGTGGCGACCATCATCGCCAGCCAGTCCGTCATCACGGGCGCGTTCTCGCTGACGCGGCAGGCGATCCAGCTCGGCCTGCTGCCGCGCATGGAGATCCGCCACACCTCCGAGCAGACCTCGGGCCAGATCTACGTGCCCCGCGTCAATCTGCTGCTGCTGGTCGTCGTGCTGATCCTGGTCTGGTCGTTCCGCACCTCGTCGAGCCTGTCGCACGCCTATGGCATCTCGGTCTTCGGGACGATGGTGGTCTCCTCCATGCTCGCAGCCATCGTCATCCGCCGCCATTGGGGCTGGAGCGTGCCGGCGACCGCGGCGCTGATCCTGCCGTTCTTCATCGTCGACGTGTCCTTCTTCTCGGCCAACATGCTGAAGCTCTTCCATGGCGGCTATGTGCCGGTGCTGCTCGCCATGGTGCTGACGCTGGTGATGTGGACCTGGATGCGCGGCACCAAGATCCTGTTCGACAAGACCCGCAAGACCGATGTGCCGCTGCTCGAGCTCGTCAGCATGCTCTCCAAGAGCCCGCCGGTGCGGGTGAAGGGCATGGCCGTCTTCCTGACCAGCGATCCGGAAACCGCACCGGCCTCGCTGCTGCACAACCTCAAGCACAACAAGGTGCTGCACGAGCGCAACGTCATCCTGACCGTGCGCTCCGCCGACACGCCGCGCGTCGCCGAGGAGGAGCGCGTGCGCCTCTCCCGCATCACCGACGATTTCTGGCGGGTCGACATGGTCTACGGCTACATGGAAAGCCCGAACGTGCCGAAGGGCCTGGCCATGTTGCGCAAGCAGGGCTTCAAGTTCGACATCATGTCGACCTCGTTCTTCCTGTCGCGCCGTTCGATCAAGGCCTCGCCGCAATCGGGCATGCCGATGTGGCAGGACAACCTCTTCATCAGCCTGACCAAGAGCGCGACCGACGCCACGAGCTTCTTCCAGATCCCGACCGGCCGCGTCGTCGAGGTCGGCACGCAGGTGACGGTCTAAGGCGCGTCAATCGCGCGCAGGCGCGATCGGTTCCCTCATAGGTCCATTCGCCGCGGCGGCTTGTGCATCGCCGAAGACGCGTTATGTCTGCGGCCGGGGTGCGCCCGCGCCCTCTCGCCTGCCACCTCGTCGCCGCAGACCGCGGCGGCGCCGAACCCAGAGACCGCATGTCGTTCGGCCCGCATGAGCCAGGAATGCCCCTGCGCAGGCGCAGCCGCTGGTGGTGGCTCGGCCCGCTGGCGAGCATCGCCATCTTCGGCGCCTCGCTCGTCGTGCTCTGGCACATCGTCAGCCAGATGGAGCCGGCGGAACTCGCCGACGCCTTCGCCAATGCGAGCCTGCGCCAGCTCGGGCTGGCGGCCGGCTTCACGGCACTGAGCTATCTGCTGCTCACCGGCTACGACGCGCTGGCGCTGCGCCGGCTCGGCCTCTCGATCCCCTACCGCACCACGGCGCTGGCCTCCTTCACCTCCTATTCGGTGTCGTTCACGCTCGGCTTCCCGATCGTGACGGGCGGAACGGTGCGCTACTGGATCTATTCGCCGAAGGGCATCCGCGCCTCGGAAGTGGCGAGCCTGACGGTGATCGCCGGCCTCACCTTCTGGCTCGGCCTCGGCGCCATCCTCTGCGCCAGCCTGATCTATTCGGCCGAGGCGGTCGCGACGCTGGCGCGCACCTCTCCGCTCGTCGTCCAGCTCGTCGGCGGCCTCGTCGGCCTAGGCATCCTCGGCTACCTCATCTGGGTCGCGACGGGCGAGCGGAGCCTGCGCGTCAGAGGCTGGAACCTGCCGCTGCCGGGCCTGTGGGTCACGCTCGGCCAGATGACGCTCGGCGCCTGCGAGGTCAGCGCCGCGGCGGCGGTGCTCTTCGTGCTGCTGCCGGGCGGCTACAACCTCGAATATCCGACCTTTCTCGCGGCCTATATCTTCGCCTGCCTGATCGGCATCGCCAGCCACGCGCCGGGCGGGCTCGGCGTCTTCGAGGCGACCATACTGGTCGCGCTCAACCGGCTTCCGTTCGAGCATGTGCTCGGCGCGCTGCTGATCTTCCGCGTCGTCTACTACATCCTGCCCTTCATCCTGGCGCTGGTGCTGCTGGCGCTGAACGAGATCATCCGCCGCATCCGCCGTCACGAGCCTTGAGGGCGCCAAAGACGTGCTGATTATGCACGGAACCACGCCGTCATCCCGGACAAGCTGCGAAGCAGCGCCGATCCGGGATCCATCGTAGAGCGCTTAAGCCTTACGATGGATCCCGGGGGCAAGCCCGGGATGACGCCGCGTTTCCGCAGAAAGTCGGAGACGTTAGGGTGTCAGCGCCTATCTCAGCGCGATGACCAGCAGCAGGAAGACGAGCAGGAGCAGGAGCAGCTTGAAGCTCCAGTTGAGCCGCCGCAACTCGTCGGCGATGCTCTCCTGCCAATCCTCCCCGTCCTCATGAACGGGCGCCGCTTCGGGCGCGGCGGCGACCGGACGCGGCCGCCAATTGATGCTCTCGATGAAGCCGCGCGCAGGCACCGCAGCGCGCCCGTCGCCGTCACGGCCCAGATACCAGTCGAGCGGTTCGCCATCGGGCTTGCCGCGATCCTCGGCCAGAACCCAGAGGCTCGTCGTCGCGCTGAGTGAAAGCTCCTGCGCCAGCCCCGTCAGCATGTCGGCCTTGAGCTGGTCGAAGACGGCCGGCGCCAGGAACGCCTCGGCGAAAGGCGTCTCGCGATAGCCGAGCATCAGCAGGAGCCGCGTCTCCCCGGCCGATGCGGCGAGCGGACGCAATGTCAGGTCGATGGGGCCGACATCGCCCGGAACGCCGGCGCGCCCGAGCGTGCCGTCGAGGACACGGGCCTCGGCAACGATGCGCCCCCCGTCCTCCAGGCGCCCGTCGCGGCTCTCATAGCCGCCGACGAACCTCAGTCCCGACGCCGTCAGCCGGAAACGGCGGGCGACGCCTTGCACATAGCGGGACGCCTGTCCGCCCTCGGCGGATATGCTGCGTTCCGCGCCTGATTCGTCCATGCTCCCGCCCCGCTTTGCGGCGCAGGATAGCAGCTTGCTCCGCCCGCGTCAGGCAAGCCGCTCCTGACAGCGCCATGCGTCGGCTGCGGGTTAGTTGCGACAGTCGATCGTCAGAAAGGACATGCCATGGCTAGCGAAACCGGCCCCGACGAACTCGTCCTTTATACGAACCCGATGTCACGAGGACGGATCGCGCGCTGGATGCTGGAGGAGATCGGCCAGCCTTACCGCGCCGAGGTGATGGGATTCGGCGAGCCGATGAAGAGCGCCGGCTACAAGGCGCTGAATCCGATGGGCAAGGTGCCGACGCTGGTCCACGGCGAGACGATCGTCACCGAATGCGCCGCGATCTGCGCCTATCTGGCCGATGCCTTCCCGCAGGCCGGTCTTGCTCCCGAGCCCGGCAGCCGACTGCGCGGTCCGTATTACCGCTGGCTGTTCTTCGGCGCGGGACCGATCGAGGCGGCCGTCAGCAACAACGCCTTCGGGCTCGAGGTTCCGCCCGGCCGGGAGCGCTCGATCGGCTATGGCAGCTTCGCCGACGTGATGGACACGCTGGAGCAGGCCGTCAGCGGCGACGAATATCTGCTCGGCGACCGCTTCAGCGCCGCCGATCTCTATGTCGGTTCCCATATTCTCTGGGGTCTGCAGTTCGGCACGATCGAGAAGCGGCCGGCCTTCGAGGCCTATGGCGCCCGGCTCGGGGCGCGGCCGGCAGCTCAGCGGGCCGACGCGATCGACAATGCGCTGATCGCAGAGATGCAGAAAGCGAACTGATTCGGAACGCGCCGGGCGCATGGCACACGGCCGGCAGGGCGGGTTGCCGCACCCCGCCCGCGCGGGCTACTCATGTCTTCCACAGATGCTCCGCTGCTGCGACCGCTCAGCGCAGCCGCCTCTTGCGATCGCCATGAACGAGATGTCTCCCATCGCCCGGCCGCGCCACGGCATGGGCTTTTACCCCTTCGTGGGCCTGACCGCCGCGTTGATGGCGACGAACGCGCTTGCCGTCGATTCGATGCTGCCGGCCCTGCCGGACATGGCGGAGGCGCTCGGCATCGCCGAGGCCAACCAGCGCCAGTGGATCATCACGGCCTATCTGCTCGGATTCGGCGTCTCGCAGATCATCTACGGCACGATCTCGGATCGCTATGGGCGCCGCCCGGTGCTGCTCTTCGGGCTCACGGTCTATGTGCTGGCCAGCATCGCCTGTTCCTTCGCCGGCTCCTTCGAGGCGATGATGGTGGCGCGCGTGGTGCAAGGCGTTGGCGCGGCCGCGACGCGCGTGCTGGTCGTCTCGATCGTCAGGGACTGCTATTCCGGTCGCGACATGGCGCGCGTCATGTCGCTGGCGATGATCGTCTTCCTCACCGTGCCGATCCTGGCGCCCTCGATCGGACAGGCGATCCTCTGGGTCGCGCCCTGGCGCTGGATCTTCGGCATCCTCACCGCCTTCGGCGCCAGCGTCATGATCTGGGTGCTGGTGAAGCTGCCCGAGACCCAGCACCCCGAAGACCGCAAGCCGATCGACGCGGCCAGCGTCACCGCCGCCTTCCGCACGACGCTGACCAACCGCATCGCCGTCGGCTACATGATGGCAATGGCCTGCATCCTTGGCGGCCTGTTCGGCTTCGTCAATTCGGCGCAGCAGGTCTTCGTCGACGTCTTCCGCACGCCCGAGCTGTTCACCACCATCTTCGCGCTGATCGCGATGTTCATGGCGGCCGCCTCGCTGGTGAACTCCCGCATCGTCGGCCGGCTCGGCATGCGCCGCGTCTCACATGGCGCTCTGCTCGGCTATATCGTGCTGACCGGCGGCCACGCGCTTCTGGCGCTCTCCGGCCATGAATCGCTCTGGACGTTCGCAATCCTGCAGGGCGGCGCGATGTTCTGCTTCGGGCTGATCGGGCCGAATTTCGGCGCTCTGGCGATGGAGCCGCTCGGCCATGTCGCCGGCACGGCCTCCTCGATCCAGGGCTTCGTCACGACGGTGATCGGCGCACTGCTCGGCTTCTATATCGGCCAGCACTTCGACGGCACGGTCATCCCGCTGACATTGGGCTTCGCGATTTACGGGCTATGCGCGCTCGCGATCGTACTGGTGGTCGAGCGCGGCCAACTGTTCCACCCGGCGCCCGGCCGGAACTGATAGGAGCTTTCGCTCCCCGGAGCCGCCGCCAGCGGCGACGGCATGCCTGGAATACCATGGCTCGGGAGCGGGCCCCTCCTCCGGCCGTCCCGCGGTCGCGCGCCTACGCGACCTTCAGGTTCACAGCCGCATTCTTGCCGGTCTTACGATCGGGCTCGAGGTCGTAGCTGATCTTCTGACCCTCGTTGAGGCCTCGCAGCCCCGCGCGCGTCACCGCGCTGATATGGACAAAAATGTCGTTTCCACCCTGATCGGGCGTGATGAAGCCGTAGCCCTTCGTTTCGTTGAACCACTTCACGGTTCCAGTGCTCATGCCATACCTTCCTGTCGCCGAATCCCCCAGCGAGGGCACTGTAGGCGGCAAATCCTGCCGGTTGCAATGCCGCGCCGCACAAACCTTTCCGCGCAAGCGAAGACCCGCCGCGATGCCACCCGTGCAAACCCGTTCCGGGTCGAAAGCCGCTTGCGGTCGGCGCCATGCTCCCGCATGAACGGCGGCAAGCCTATGATCGAGGGGATCTGCCGATGAATAATTATGTGATCGACCCGCCGGCCGCCGTGGCCGTGCCGGTGGCCGGAGGCGGCTCCTTCCCGGTGCGGCGCGTCTTCTGCGTGGGCCGGAACTACGCGGAGCACGCCCGCGAGATGGGCGGCGATCCCGATCGCGAGGAGCCGTTCTTCTTCACCAAGCCGGCCGACGCGCTGCTCATCAACGGCGCCGACATGCCCTATCCAAGCAAGACCTCCGATCTGCACCACGAGATGGAGCTCGTCGTCGCAATCGGCCGGGGCGGCAAGGACATTCCGGAAGGCGAAGCGCTCGCCCATGTCTACGGCTATGCGGCCGGGCTCGACATGACCCGCCGCGACCTGCAGAACACCGCCAAGAAGACCGGCCGCCCCTGGGACATGTCCAAGGGCTTCGACCTTTCCGGGCCGATCGGCGAGATCGTGCCGGCGAGCCAGGCCGGCCATCCGGCCGCGGGCAAGATCGAGCTCACCGTCAACGGCGCCGTCCGCCAGAGCTCGGACCTCGCCAAGCAGATCTGGAACGTCGAGGAGACGATCGCCTATCTCTCGGGCCTGGTCGAGTTGAGGCCCGGCGACCTGATCTTCACCGGCACGCCCGAAGGCGTCGCCGCCGTCGGCAAAGGTGACGTGCTGGAGGGCGAGATCGCCGGCGTCGGCACCGTTCGCACCCGTATCGTCTGAGCCAAGTTACAAGACCAAGGAGCGCAGCATGCGCCTGACACCTGACGCCAACGGCGTCTTCCCGATCGCGCCGACACCCTTCAACCCGGACGGCAGCATCGACTGGACCTCGGCCGACCGGCTGTTCGAGTTCTATCACGGCATCGGCTCGGACGGCGTCACGGTGCTCGGCATCATGGGCGAGGCGCCCAAGCTGGAGCCCGAGGAGTCGGTGGAGCTGGTCAAGCGGTCGGTGGCGAAGATGGGCGGCAAGCCGATCATCGTCGGCGTCTCGGCGCCGGGCTTCGCCGCGATGCGCTCGCTCGCGCGGCAGGTGATGGATCTCGGCGCCGGTGGCGTGATGATCGCCCCGCCCACGAACCTGCGCACCGACGACCAGATCACCGGCTATTACGCCCAGGCGGTCGAGGCGATCGGCACCGACATCCCCTTCGTGATCCAGGACTACCCGCTGACGCTCTCGGTCGTCATGACGCCGGCCGTGATCCGCAAGATCGTCCAGGACAACCCCTCCTGCGTGATGCTGAAGCACGAGGACTGGCCGGGGCTGGAAAAGATCTCGACGCTGCGCAAGTTCCAGTCAGAAGGGTCGCTCCGGCCGATCTCGATCCTGACCGGCAACGGCGGCCTCTTCCTCGATTTCGAGATGGAGCGCGGCGCCGACGGCGCCAATACCGGCTATGCCTTCCCCGAGTTGCTGATCGATGTGGTGCGGCTGCAGAAGGCCGGGCAGCGCGACGCGGCGCATGACATCTTCGACGCCCATCTGCCGCTGCTGCGCTACGAGCAGCAGCAGGGCGTGGGCCTGGCCGTGCGCAAATACACGCTGATGAAGCGCGGCATCCTCAGCCATGACGCCCAGCGCAAGCCGGGCCCGGGCCTGACCGCGGCGGCAAAGGCCGAGGTCGACTACCTGCTCGCGCGCATCGCGAAGCACGATCCGCGCGCGAAGATCTGAGGCCATTGCGTCATTCTCGGGCGCCGCCGAGCGGCGACCCGAGAATCTCCGGCAGTCAGAGGCTCCAGAGCCTTCCTCGGCACGAGATGCCCGGGTCAAGCCCGGGCATTACGGCTGACAGCCTGCTCAATGCCCCTTGTGCTCGCCTTCGGCGCCCTTGGCGGCAATCGCGTCGACCTTGAACTCGACATCGACGCTGCCGGCCTTCTCGAAGGTCAGCGTGCCCTTCATCGAATCGCCCTGGTTGAGCTGCTGCTTCAGCTCCATGAACATGATGTGGTAGCCGCCCGGCTTGAACTCGACCTTGGCGCCGGCCGGTACTTCCACGCCGTTTTCAAGCGGGCGCATGGTCATGACGCCCTCCTTCATGGCCATCTCGTGGATCTCGGCGCGGCCGGCGAAGGGCACCGAGATCGAGACGAGCCGATCCGGCGCGGAGCCGGTGTTCTCGATGGTGAGATAGCCGCCGCCGACCTTGGCACCGGCCGGGGTCGCGCGCGACCAGGGATGACCGATCTTGAGCGGGCCGGCCTGGTAGCCGTGGGCGAAAGCGACGGTGGCCGACAACGCGAGCGCGACAGCGGCGAGCGAATGGGAAAGCTTCATGGCTGATGTCCTGAACGGCGGACCGCTGACGCAGTCCTGACGTGTGGTGCGGCCGCCCGTTTTGGGCAGGCAGGCACGGATTCGAATGGGAAGAAGACCTGCGGCTCAGCCGACCGGCGGCGCGCGCGATTGTGCGAGGCCCGTGGCGAAGCGATGCGCCAGACCTTCAGTCGAAAACGGCAGCGGCGACAGGCGCACGGCCAACCGCTCGGCGACAGGCGTCGCCTCGACCGGCGGGCCGGCCAACACGGGATTAAGGGGGCAGCCCTTGCAATGAGAGAGCTCGCCGGCCGGAACAGGCGAACCATCATCCGGCACCGGCGCGCCGGAGCAGAGCACGACACCGTCATGCCCGGACAGCGCGGCGAAGGCGGGCGCCGGAGCGACCGCCAATGCGAGCACGCCCCAGGCATAGGCCACCGCCAGCCAGACTCCGAGGCCGGAGCGGCGCAGGCGCTGGAAAAGGGTGGCGTGAGCCGACATGCGAGCACAAGGCGCCGCTTCTGCCGCATCGTCAAGACGCGCTTTGCCGCAGGGCATGGAGCTCTCCCGATGAGTGCCTGCGATAGCGGCTAGAGAAGAATATTCTCCAACCTTACGTTTCTTCAAAAGAACGATCCGGTTGACAAACAGGACGATTCGGATCAGATTACGGACCGTTCCCGGAGCGATCCGAGAGCCGCGGAGATTTGAGCGAGCAGCTTGCGCCGCGTCACCAAACGCTAAAGCGCCACGACAGGGTCGTGGGCTCCAGATCGAGGAGACTGACATGACCGACGCGAAATCGAGCCGAAGCCAAGCCCGCTTCCGCCGCTTCCTCTGCTGTTGTCGACGCTGAGATCGCGAGGGCCGAGAGGCCGTTCCATCCCATCGTTTCGATAAACCCCGCCAGATGGCGAGAGGCAGAGCCATGTCACAGCTTCATTCCTTTTCCAGCCGGCCCAGCCCGGCGCTGCAAGCCTATGTGATCGAGATCGGCGAGACGCAGGCCGGGCTCGTCAGCCGCCGCGGCGACGAGCGCTACTTCACCTTCATTGCCGCCACGCCGGCCTATCACGCCCTGGACGGGCACCGCTTCGCGACGCCCGTCGCGGCGGAAAGCGCGGCCCGGCTGCTTGCCTCCCCACGTCGCTGAGGACCCGATGAACGCCCCCGTCAAACCCGGCGCCGTCAGCGCCGGTGCCCTGCTCATTCCCCTGCCCGACCCGGCCATCCGCTTCGAGCAGGTCGGCAAGACCTATCCGGGCCGGCGCGGCCAGCAGCCGGTGGCCGCGCTCGCCGGCATCGACCTCGATGTGCCGGCGGGTTCGATCCTCGGCGTGATCGGCCGTTCCGGCGCCGGCAAGTCGACGCTGATCCGCCTCGTCAACGGCCTGGAGCGCGCCACCAGCGGCCGCATCCTGATCGAGGGCGAGGACGTCACCGGCCTGAACGAGGCCGGCTGGCGCCGGCAGCGGCGCCAGATCGGCATGATCTTCCAGCACTTCAACCTGCTCTCCTCGCGCACGGTCTTCGACAATGTCGCGCTGCCGCTGGAGATCGCCGGCACGCCACGCGCCGCAATCGCCGCCAAGGTCGAGCGCCTGCTGGCGCTGGTCGGCCTGGCCGACAAGAGCGCTCGCTATCCTTCCGAGCTCTCGGGCGGGCAGAAGCAGCGCGTTGGCATTGCCCGCGCGCTCGCCACCGATCCGAAGGTCCTGCTCTGCGACGAGGCGACCTCGGCGCTCGACCCGGAGACGACGCGCTCGATCCTGGCGCTGCTGCGCCAAGTCAACCGCGAGCTCGGCATCACCATCCTGCTGATCACCCACGAGATCCCGGTCATCAAGGAGATCTGCGATCGTGTCGCGGTGATCGAAGGCGGGCGGATCGTCGAGCAGGGCGAGACCTTCTCGGTCTTCACCGACCCGCAGCATCCGACGACGGCGCGCTTCGTAGAGGCCGTCACCGGCGTCGAAGTGCCAGCCCATCTCGAAGGGCAGATCCGTGCAGAGGCGCGCGACGGCGACAGCCTCGTGCTGCGCATCACCTTCACTGGCGAGAACGCCACTGCCCCGGTCATCAGCCGGCTCAGCTCGGTTGTCGGTGTCGACGTCAACATCCTGGCCGGGCGGATCGACGCCATCGCCGGCCAGCCCTTCGGCAGCCTGCTAGTCTCTGTGCCGTCGCGGCTGCCCGAAAGCGACGCCGTGCTCGGCGCCCTGAAGAGCCTCGGACTCAAGGCGGAGGTGATCGGCCATGTCTCCTGAAATCATCCGCCTGATCGTCCAGTCGACGCTCGACACGCTGACCATGGTCGCGGTCGCGGCCGGCATCGGCACGCTGCTCGGCCTGCCGCTCGGCGTCTTCCTCGCCACCAGCAAGCGCGGCGAGCTCTTTGCGGCGCCCGCGGCCAACGCGCTTCTCGGCGTGCTGGTCAATGCCACGCGCTCGACGCCCTTCATCATCCTGGTCGTGGCGATCATCCCCTTCACCCGGCTGCTGGCCGGCACCTCGATCGGCACCGCCGCCGCAATCGTGCCGCTGACGGTCGCATCGACCCCCTTCATCGCAAGGCTGATCGAGGGTGCGGTGCGCGAGGTCGACCAGGGCCTCGTCGAGGCCGCCCGCGCCATGGGCGCCACGCCCGTCCAGATCGTCCGGAAGGTACTGGTGCCGGAGGCGCTGCCGGCGATCGTGCTGGGGCTCACCCTCGCTGTCGTCAGCCTGATCGGCTTCTCGGCCATGGTCGGCGCAGTCGGTGGCGGCGGGCTCGGCGACCTCGGCATCCGCTACGGCTACCAGCGCTTCATGCCCGACGTCATGGCGACCGTCGTCGCCGTCCTCATCGTCCTCGTCCAGCTCGTCCAGAGCTTCGGAGACCGCCTGGCGCGCCGCCTCAACAAGCGCCTGCGCCACGCCTGATCCCTCGTTCCGTCCGCATTATACCGAAGGAAACCAGTATCATGACGACCTCCCTCAACCGCCGCGCCGCGCTTGCCGCCGGCTTCGCCCTGGCCCTCGCCGGCGGCCCCGCGTTTGCGCAGACCCAGGTCCTCCGCATCGGCGTCACGCCTGGCCCGCACGCCGAGATCCTCGAGAAGGTGAAGCCGCTCGCCGCGCAGAAGGGCCTCGACCTCAAGATCACCGAGTTCTCGGACTATGTCGTTCCGAACCAGGCGCTCGATGCCGGCGAGCTGGATGCCAACTCCTTCCAGCACGAGCCCTATCTCGACAATCAGGTGAAGGATCGCGGCTACAAGATCGTCAAGGTCGGGCTGACCGTGAACTTCCCGATCGGCATCTACTCAGCGAAATACAAGAGCTGGGCTGAGATTCCGGACGGCGCCACTATCGCCATCCCGAACGACCCGACCAATGGCGGGCGCATCCTCCTGCTGCTGCAGGACAAGGGCGTGATCAAGCTCAAGGACGGCGTCGGCTTCAAGCCGACCGTAGCCGACATCACCGCCAACCCGAAGAAGTTCAAGATCATCGAGCTCGAGGCCGCCCAGACGCCGCGCTCGCTGGCCGACGTCGCTGCAGCCGCAATCAACACGAACTATGCCGTCGACGCCAAGATCGACCCGACCTCCGCCATCCTGCGCGAGGACGCCAAGGGCCCCTATGTCAACCTGATCGCGGTCCGCGCCGCTGACAAGGACAAGCCCTGGGTCCAGACGCTGGTCGACGTCTACCACAGCCCCGAGATCAAGAGCTTCATCGCCGAGCGCTACAAGGGCGCCGTGCTCGCCGGCTGGTAATCCATCTCCTCCCCACCTGGCTTCCAGCCATCGCCAGGCACCTGCCCCGGACGCGCCAGCATCCGGGGCTTTTTCATTGACCGCTCAGCGCGAGACCGGGCCGAAGGCGAAGAACTGCGTCTCGCCGGACGAGTCATCGACGCCGTCATTGTCGGTGACCACGAAGAGATGGCCGGCCTTGTCGACCGCCATGCCCTCGACCTTGTCGAGGCCATAGCCGCCGGCCTTCATCAGATCCGGCGTCAGATCGCGCAGCAGCGTCTTCAAGACGGTCGGGATCTCGCTGGCGCCGATCGCGGCGGGCTTCAGCCCCTTCACCGAGAAGGTCTGGAGTGTCTTCACCGCCTTGGCGCCGAAGCCGTTGTCGCGCTCGATCACGGCGAAGCGGTCGTCACCGAGCGCGGTCAGCTCGGAAAGGCCCATCCAGAAGCCGGAAGCGGCCTGCGAGAGCGGGTAGTGCAGCACGCCCCATTCCTTGCTCGCCGGCTTGTAGGACAGGATCTTGGTCTTGCCCTTCGGATCATCCTTCCACTCGCGCTGCACGGCGATCCAGACGGTCTCGTCAGCGCCGGTGCCGGTCACGGCGACGCCCTCGAAGCCGAAGCGGGTGGCGTGCCTGGCGAGCGTTTCCGGCAGGCGGATCTCCTCTTCGACCTCGCCCTTGGCCGTAACGCGCAGCAGGATGTCGGCAAGCGGACCGTCCTTCCTGTCGGGATCGCCCTCGGAGGCGAGCCAGAAGCCGCCCCCGGGCCGCGTCGCGATACCCTCGAGGTCATAGGAAGCGGGCTTGCCATCCTTGGTGACCGTGATCGCATTGGTGATGCGGACGGGCTTGCCCGTCGTATCGATCTCGAGGATGCGCGAGGGCGTATAGGCGCTGTCGGTGACCGAGAAGAGCTTGCCGGGAGTGGTCGCGTCGGCCGCGAGCCCCGAGAGCGCGCCCCAGCCGATCGGCAGGCCGTTCTCCAGCTCGGACTGGATCGTGGGATAGGAGGCAGGCCCCTCGCTGCGGCGATAGATCGTCACGGCGGAACGCGGCCCGCCCTTTTCGCCGAGATCGGCTTCCGCCGAGGCGACGAAGAGGTCGCGCTGCGGGATCGCGAGCAGGCCTTCCGGCGCGATGCCGCCCGGCAGCGCCTGCAGGAAGCGCGGCGCCTTGCCCGGCCCCTCGTCCTTATAGACCAGCACCAGCGAGGCGCGCTCCGTACCCACGAAGATCAGCCGGTCGCCGCCGAAGGTGCCGACCTCGATGCCTTCGGGCTCGGTGCCCTTCGCGGCCGAGCGCCGCTCCGGATAATGGCCGACGCGCATTGCGATGTGTTCGACATCGGAGCCTGAGTCGAACTCAACCGTGCCGTCCTTGCGGAAGATGGTGAAGCCGCGCGAGCCGCCCTTCCAGTCGCCCTCATTGGCGGTGACGAAGCGGTCATTGTCGAGCCAGCGCACGGCATCGGGCTCGCGCGCCACGCCCTTCAATTCCTCGACCGGCTTGATCTGGCCGTCGCGGGTCTTGTCGATGTTCTTGAGATCGACGGTGCCGGCGGGGAAATGCGTCACGACCTTGCCGCTGCGGCTGTCGACGACGGCGATGTGGTTGTTCTCCTGCAGCGTCACCACGACGAGGCCGTCCTGATTGACGTCGACGAATTCCGGCTCCGGATCGGTCGGCTCGACCCCGGCGATGCCGGTCAGGTCGACGACCTGACGGGATGCGCAATCGATAGCACCATCCTTGATACCGACCAGGGTGAGGTTGCCGGCGGGAAGCTGCGGCAGGGCGCCCTTGTTGAGCTTCTCGTCGCGCTCGTTCTCGATCGCGATGGCGATCTTGCCCTTGTCCTTGGTCAGCGTCACCGAGTCGGGCTGGCCGCCGAGATCGCATTTCGCCACGACCTGCCTGGTCTTCAGATCGACGGTAGCGAGATGACCGGCCGGCTCCTTGAAGTTGTCGCCGGAGGTGACGACGGCGACGAAGGCCTTGTCGCCGAGGATCGTCACGGAGGTGGATTCGCCTTCGAGCGGCACGAAACCAGCCGGCTTCGGGTTGGCCGGATCGGCGATGTCGATGAGGCCGAGCGCCTTCTGCTCCGCATCGGTGTAGGCGAGCAGCGTGCCGGCCTCGTTCGAGGCGACGATCTCGGAAACGGTCTTCTTGCTCGCATCACGGTCGGCCGGCAGGTTCAGCGGCACCGAGAAGGTCGCGATGCGGTTGAACATCGGCTCGGCAGCGGCGGTGCCGGCGAGGAGCAAGGAAGCGAGGGCCGCAAGGACGAGGGGCTGGCGCATGGATCGTACCTGCTGAGGGAATGGGAACTCCGTCGGCTAGGGTGTCCTTGCGACAGCCACGTGACAAGGTCACAAGGGCTCAGCCAAGGCTCGCCCCATCGGCTCCGAG
This sequence comes from Hyphomicrobiales bacterium, assembly GCA_900473415.1. Classification (GTDB taxonomy): domain Bacteria; phylum Pseudomonadota; class Alphaproteobacteria; order Rhizobiales; family Beijerinckiaceae; genus Allobosea. The sequence continues at coordinate 10,323 of UCLR01000004.1, read as the reverse complement.
GACCGCGCCGGCCTGCGCCGACGAGCGCCGGAAGCCGATCACCTCCAGCTCGGTGACGATGGCGACGGCCGCTGCCTGCGCCAGCACGAAGGCGATGCCGAGCCCGGTCGGCGCGAACCAGCCCATCAGCAGGATCGCGATGCTGTCGACGATCCAGACCAGGTTGATGCCGATGACGGCGTAGATGGCGAGGCGCGGCAGGACCTTGCGGCTGGCGAGCAAGCCGAGCAGCACGGCACAGGGCAGCAGAATGATGCCTGCACCGCGCAGGAGGCTTTCCGGCAGGCCGAGCGGTGCAGCGAGCGGCCCGGCGGCCGTAGTGAGCAGGAGGCTCATGCCGGCGCAGGCGGCGGCATCGAGCGCGAGAGCCTTGCGCAACAGGGGCGAGGACTGGACGAGCGACATGGCATTCTCCTTGCGGTCATGGGCCGGCGGCCCGCGGTCGATGGGGAATGCTGACGAATCCGCGGCGGCCGGTCGATTAAGCGGGAGGTAATTGGAACGCGACGCCAGCCTCGCTAGCTTGCCGGCATGACCGGTCATCCCTCGCCCACCATCGGCGCCCTGCTACGCGACTGGCGGCAGCAGCGTCGCTTCAGCCAGCTCGACCTCGCGCTCGAAGCCGAGATCTCGCAGAAGCATCTGAGCTTCGTCGAGAGCGGCCGCTCGCACCCCAGCCGCGAGATGGTCCTGCTGCTGGCGGAACACCTCGCCGTGCCGCTGCGCGAGCGCAATGCGCTGCTGCTCGCCGCCGGCTACGCCCCGATCTATCTGGAGCGCCCACTCGACGATCCCGCCCTCAAGGCAGCCCGAAGCGCGATCGATCTGATCCTGAAGGGCCACGAGCCCTATCCGGCGCTCGCGGTCGACCGGCACTGGTCGCTTCTCGCCGCCAATGGCGCGGTGACCCGGCTGCTCAGCCTCGTCAGCGATGCGGAGCTGCTGAAGCCGCCGGTCAATGTGCTGCGCCTCTCGCTGCACCCGGACGGGCTCGCGCCCTTCATCGTCAATTTCGGAGAGTGGCGGAGCCATCTGCTCGCCCGGCTGCGCCAGCAGGTTCGCGCGACGGCGGACGGCACGCTGGGCGAGCTGCTGGACGAACTCTCGGCCTATCCGCAACCCGACGGGTCGACGAAACGCCATCAGGCCGCCGAGATGGAAGCCGGCATTGCCGTGCCGATGCAGCTTCGACTGGGCGAGAGCGTGCTTTCGCTGATCTCGACGACGACGGTGTTCGGAACGCCCGTCGACATCACCTTGTCCGAGCTTGCGCTGGAGACCTTCTTTCCGGCCGATGCCGGCACCGCGGAGATCCTGCGGGCGCTCGTCGCGAACGGCAGCGGGACGGCGTGACCGCCCGGACAGTCAATCCGGCGCCACCAAAGCAACGGGCCGCCCTTCGGCGGCCCTTTCTTGATATCGATTCGTCTGGGTCTCAGGCCGTGCCGCCGAGCCCGCCGAGGAACTCCTTGACGCGCCCGAAGAAGCCGGCCGTCTCGGGATGCGTGTTCTGCGAGCTTTCGCGCTCGAACTCCTCGAGCAGTTCGCGCTGGCGCGCGGTCAGCTTCTGCGGCGTCTCGACGACGACCTGGATGTAGAGGTCGCCGACGTCGCGCGAGCGCAGCACGCTCATGCCCTTACCCTTGATGCGGAACTGCTTGCCGGTCTGCGTGCCTTCCGGGATCTTCACCCGGGCCTGCTCGCCCGACAACGTCGGCACCTCGATCTCGCCGCCGAGCGCGGCCGAGACGAGTCCGATCGGAACGCGGCAGAACAGATCGGCGCCGTCGCGCTGGAAGATCGCGTGCGGCTTGATCGAGAGGAAGATGTAGAGGTCGCCCGCCGGCCCACCGCGCAGGCCGGCCTCGCCCTCGCCGGCAAGCCGGATGCGCGTGCCGTCCTCGACGCCGGCCGGAATGTTGACCGAGAGCGTGCGCTCGCGCGTGACCCGACCGGCGCCCTGGCAGTTCTTGCAGGGGTCGTCGATGATCTCGCCGCGGCCCGAGCAGGTCGGGCAGGTGCGCTCGACCGAGAAGAAGCCCTGGTTGGCGCGCACGCGGCCATGGCCGCCGCAGGTCGGGCATTGCCGCGACTTGGAGCCGGGCTTGGCGCCGGTGCCGGAGCAGGCCTCGCAGGAGACCGAGGTCGGCACATGGATGGTGGAATTCTTGCCGGCGAAGGCCTCTTCCAGCCCGATTTCGAGATTGTAGCGCAGATCGGCGCCGCGCTCGCGGCCATTGGCGCCGCGCGGCCCGGCGCGCCGGGCGTCGCCGAAGAAGGAATCGAAGATGTCCGACATGAAGTCGGAGAAATCGGCGCCGCCGCCAGGGCCGCCACCGCCGCCATTCTCGAAAGCCTGATGGCCGAACCGGTCATAGGCCGCGCGCTTCTGGCCGTCGGAGAGGATCTGATAGGCCTCGTTGATTTCCTTGAACTTGATCTCGGCTTCCTTGTCGCCGGGATTCTTGTCCGGGTGATGCTGCATCGCCAGCTTGCGGAAGGAGCTCTTGAGCTCGACCTCCGTCACCGTCCGGCTAACGCCGAGGACCTCGTAATAATCGCGCTTCGACATCAATCGAATGGCCCCTTCGCTCCCTCACGCGCCATGGCCGGGCTCGGCCCGGCCATCTCCCGCAGGAAAGCGATCTTCCCTTCACGGTGCCTTCCCGTAACGAGATGGCCGGGTCAAGCCCGGCCATGACGTTCCAGCGGAAGGCGAGCGCGCGTTACGCGCTCTTCTTCTTGTCGTCCGAGACGTCCTTGAAGTCGGCGTCGATGACGTCGTCCTTCTTGGCCTCCTCGGTGGTCTCGCCGCCCTCGGCTGCGCCGGCTTCGGCCTGGCTGGCGGCATACATCGCCTCGCCGAGCTTCATCGAAGCCTGCATCAGCTCGTTGGTGCGAGCCTTGATCGCCTCGGCATCCTCGCCGGTGAGCGCGGTCTTGAGCGCCTCGGAGGCAGCCTCGATCGCGGACTTGTCGGCCTCGGAGACCTTGTCGCCATAGTCCTTCAGCGACTTCTCGGTCGAGTGGACGAGGCTCTCGCCCTGGTTCTTGGCCTCGACCAGATCGCGGCGCTTCTTGTCCTCGGCGGCATTCGCCTCGGCGTCCTTCACCATCTTCTCAATATCGGCCTCGCTGAGGCCGCCGGAAGCCTGGATCTTGATCTGCTGCTCCTTGTTGGTGGCCTTGTCCTTCGCCGTCACCGAAACGATGCCGTTGGCGTCGATGTCGAAGGTCACCTCGATCTGCGGCATGCCGCGCGGGGCCGGCGGAATGCCCATCAGGTCGAACTGGCCGAGCAGCTTGTTGTCGGCCGCCATCTCGCGCTCGCCCTGGAAGACCCGGATCGTCACAGCGCCCTGGTTGTCCTCGGCGGTGGAGAAGACCTGGCTCTTCTTGGTCGGGATCGTGGTGTTACGGTCAATCAGGCGGGTGAACACGCCACCCAGCGTCTCGATGCCGAGCGAGAGCGGGGTCACGTCGAGCAGCAGCACGTCCTTGACGTCGCCCTGGAGGACGCCGGCCTGGATCGCGGCGCCGATGGCGACGACCTCGTCAGGATTGACGCCCTTGTGCGGCTCCTTGCCGAAGAACTGCTTCACGACCTCCTGGACCTTCGGCATGCGGGTCATGCCGCCGACGAGAACGACCTCGTCGATCTGGCCCGCCGAAAGACCGGCATCCTTGAGCGCCTTCTTGCAGGGCTCGACGGTGCGCTGGATCAGGTCGTCGACCAGGCTCTCGAACTTGGCGCGCGAAAGCTTGATGGCGAGGTGCTTCGGGCCCGAGGCATCCGCCGTGATGTAGGGCAGGTTGATCTCGGTCTGGGCCGTGGTCGAGAGCTCGATCTTGGCCTTCTCGGCAGCTTCCTTCAGGCGCTGGAGGGCGAGCTTGTCCTTCTTCAGGTCGATGCCCTGCTCGCGCTTGAACTCGTCCGCGAGATACTCGACGAGGCGCATGTCGAAGTCCTCGCCGCCGAGGAAGGTGTCGCCGTTCGTCGACTTCACCTCGAAGACGCCGTCGCCGATCTCGAGGATCGAGACGTCGAAGGTGCCGCCGCCGAGGTCATAGACCGCGATGGTGCCGGAAGACTTCTTCTCGAGGCCATAGGCCAGCGCGGCCGCCGTCGGCTCGTTGATGATGCGCAGCACCTCGAGGCCGGCGATCTTGCCGGCATCCTTGGTCGCCTGGCGCTGGGCGTCGTTGAAATAGGCCGGGACCGTGATGACGGCCTGGGTGACGGGCTGGCCGAGATAGGCCTCCGCCGTCTCCTTCATCTTGGTCAGCGTGAAGGCCGAGATCTGGGACGGCGAATAGTCCTTGCCGTCAGCCTCGACCCAGGCGTCACCCGAGGAGGCCTTCTTGATCTTGTAGGGGACGAGCTTCAGATCCTTCTGCGTCATCGGGTCCTCGAAGGTCCGGCCGATGAGACGCTTGATGGCGAAGAAGGTGCGCTCCGGATTCGTGACGGCCTGGCGCTTCGCAGGCTGGCCGACAAGACGCTCGCCGTCATCCGTGATGGCGACGATGGAGGGCGTGGTGCGTGCGCCTTCCGAATTCTCGATGACCTTCGGCGTGGTGCCTTCCATCACAGCAACGCAGCTGTTGGTGGTGCCGAGGTCGATACCAATGACTTTACCCATGGACGGGATCCCTTTCGACTGAGCAGATCGCCGGCCTGCGACGCGTTCACGCCACCTGCCGGCCCATGGACCGGCCCGCCCCCGCTTCAGCGGCGAACGGAACCGGCATTCCACGTTCGACGGTGGTCAGAATTCCAACAACCGCCCCTTGGCGGCGTATATAGTGAGGGTGTTCCCAGCCTTGCAAGACAGGCGAGCCGATTAAGAAACGGGGATTTCAGGGTTCGCGTAGTCGCGGCCACGCTTTTCCGGCCGGACTGTGGCCTTGCCGCCCTTGCGCACCGGCCCGCCGGCGGTCATGCAAGAAGGCCGTTCCGTTTGCCCGTGGACTCCCATAGGACTGCCCATGAGCCGATCGACGCGCCTGCCCCTCGTCCTGGCGGCTCTCGCCGCGATGGTCGTCTGTGCACACGCCCAGCCCATGCAGCTGCCGGGCGCGCAGCCGTTCAATGCGCCGGGCGCACAGCAGGCAGCCCCCTCCCAGCCGGGGGCTCCGGCCCAGCCGCGCGGTCCGAGCATGCCGGCGATCAAGATCGCCGGCGAGGAGGCAATCCTCGGCAAGACCTTGCATCGCAATGGCAATCACGGCGAGGCCAGCTTCACCAAGACGGCGACGGGCTACGGGCTGAAGCTCAATCTGGACGGCTTTCAGTCGGCCAATCTGGTCGAGCCCTGCTCGGTCTCCTTCGGCGATGATCCGGTCCCGGTCACGGCGCTCGGGCGCCCGGCCGGCGTGCCGCGCTACCGGCTGGAAGCGCCGGTCTGCCCGATCGTCTTCGAAGTGCTCGAAAGCGCCTTTCTCGTCGTGGAGCCCAGCGAGCCCTGCATCGTCGAGGTCGCCCAGTGCCGGATCGACCCACGCGGGCTCTGGGGTCCCGATGCGCGCACGGTCGTGGCCCAGGCGCGCGAGATCGAGCGGGCGCGGGGCTCTGCCGAGCGCGCCGTGCGCGAAGGATACCGGACGCTGACCGCCAAATCGGATCCGGTCGAGCAGCGCTCGATCGCGCGCGAGCAGGCCGGTTTCTCGGCCGAGCGCGAAATGACCTGCCGGGATTTCCAGCGTGAAGGCCAGCTCGGCTTCTGCGCCGCCCGGATCACTGAGGCGCGCGCCGCCAATCTGCGCGCCCGCCTCGGCCTCAGCACCGAGCCGAAGCCCGCCGCCAAGCCGAAGCCGCGCCCGGCGGCGCCGAAGCCGCGTTCGCTGACGCCGACGCAGTAACGGCGTTCAATACATACGCGGGTCATTCCGGGCGAAGCGAAGCGCAGACCCGGAATCCATGCCTGAACCTCGACCGGAAACGCTCCGGCATGGATCCCGGATCAGCGCCGCTTCGCGGCTTGTCCGGGATGACGGCGCGGTTCCGCGTCAAGTCAGCTCGCTCTAAACCATCCGCGCAGCCAACGTCGCCTCGTCGAGGCCGGCGAGCGCGTCGATCAGATGCATGGCGAAGCTGCCGGGACCTTCAGCGCGCTCGGCCGCGATCTCGCCGGCGATGCCATAGGCGGTGAGCGCGGCGGCGGCGGCGAGATCGGCCTGCGGCTCGACCGCCCGACAGGCGGCGACCAGCGCGCTGGAAGCGCAGCCGAGCCCGGTGACCTTGGTCATGAGCTCGTGCCCGTGGCTCACCGCAAGAACGCGCCCATCGCCTTCGATGCGATCGACCTTGCCGGTCGTCACCCGCAAGACGGCATCCGCCCCGCTCATGACGGCAGCCAGCGCCTTCATCTCCGTGGCATTGCCGCGCACCGTCACGCCCGGCAGTCGCAGCACCTCGTCGGCCAACTTGAGGCGCAAGGGCGAAAGCTCGACGAAGACCGGATCGAGCACCAGCGGGATGGCGCGCTGCCGCGCCACCTCCAGCAGCTTGGGGATGGCGCGCTCGCCCTCGGGGCTGATCGTGCCGAGATTGATCAGGATCGCACCGGCGCCGCTCGCAACCGCCGCGACCTCCTCGGGATGGCTCGCCATCGAGGGCACCGCGCCGAAGGCGAGCAGCATGTTGGCCGTGAGGTTCTGCGCCACCGTATTGGTGAGGCAATGGACGCGCGGGCGGCGCTCGGCCACCCGCGCGAGGATCGACGCGACCTGGGCCGCGTCGAGGCTATCGTTCGTGCTGCTCATTCGGCGGCAGGTAGATAGATGCTGCCGCCCTTGTCGAGGAATTCCTTCGACTTGGCCGCCATGCCTTCGGACGCGAGAGCTTCGAGATTGGCGCGCTCGTCGTCGCTCATCGCCTGCACCTCGGCGCGCAGATCCTGCGTGATCTTCATCGAGCAGAATTTCGGGCCGCACATCGAGCAGAAATGCGCGACCTTGTGGGCATCCTTCGGCAAGGTCTCGTCATGGAAGGCGCGCGCGGTATCGGGATCGAGCGCGAGGTTGAACTGGTCCTCCCAGCGGAAGTCGAAGCGGGCGCGGGAAAGTGCGTCGTCCCTGATCTTGGCCGCCGGATGGCCCTTGGCGAGATCGGCGGCATGGGCAGCGATCCGATAGGTGATCACACCGGTCTTGACGTCGTCGCGATCGGGGAGACCCAGATGCTCCTTCGGCGTGACGTAGCAGAGCATCGCGCAGCCATACCAGCCGATCATCGCCGCACCGATGCCGGAGGTGATGTGGTCGTAGCCCGGCGCGATATCGGTGGTCAGCGGTCCGAGCGTGTAGAACGGCGCCTCGCCGCACTCCCTGAGCTGCTTGTCCATGTTCTCCTTGATCTTGTGCATCGGCACATGGCCGGGGCCCTCGATCATCACCTGGCAACCCTTGTCCCAGGCGATCTTGGTGAGCTCGCCCAAGGTTTCCAGCTCGGCGAACTGGGCGCGGTCATTGGCGTCGGCGATCGAGCCGGGGCGCAAGCCATCACCCAGCGAGAACGAGACGTCGTAGCGACGCATGATCTCGCAGATCTCGTCGAAGCGCTCGTAGAGGAAGCTCTCGCGGTGATGGGCGAGACACCAGCGCGCCATGATCGAGCCGCCACGCGAGACGATGCCGGTGACGCGGTTCGCCGTCAGCGGGACGTAAGGCAGGCGCACGCCGGCATGGATGGTGAAGTAGTCGACGCCCTGCTCGGCCTGCTCGACCAGCGTATCCTTGAACACCTCCCAGTCGAGCTTGATCGGATCGCCGCCGACCTTCTCCAGCGCCTGGTAGATCGGCACCGTGCCGATCGGGACCGGCGAGTTGCGCAGGATCCAGGAGCGGATGTTGTGGATGTTGCGGCCAGTGGAGAGGTCCATCACCGTGTCCGCACCCCAGCGGATCGCCCAGACCAGCTTCTCGACCTCTTCGGCCGCGCCGGAGGTGACGGCGGAATTGCCGATATTGGCGTTGATCTTGACCAGGAAATTCCGGCCGATCGCCATCGGCTCGAGTTCGGGATGGTTGATGTTGGCCGGGATGATGGCGCGGCCGCGGGCGATCTCGTCGCGGACGAATTCGGGCGTGACGAATTCCGGCACGGCGGCGCCGAAGCTCTCGCCATCGGCATGGCGTTCGCGGGCGCCCTCAAGCATCGCGGCGCGGCCCAGATTCTCGCGATGTGCGACATAGGTCATCTCGGGCGTGACGATGCCGGCCTTGGCGAATTCGTACTGCGTCGTCATCTGGCCGGGCCGGGCCTGCAGGATCGGGCGCTCGGCCGGGCAGGCCGGAACGAGCTGATCGGCCGAGATATGACCGTTATCGGCCGCGGTGGCGGCACGGCCTGGGACCTGCTCGAAGCCGCGGGCATCGAGCCAGGCACGGCGCGGCTGCGCCAAGCCGGCATTGAGGTCGATCTTCGCCTCGGTCTCCGTATAGGGCCCGGAGGGATCGTAGATCCGCACCGGCGGCTCGGCATCCGTCGTCAGCACGACCTCGCGAAAGGGCACGCGCATCTCGGGATGATCCGGCGCCGCGACATAGATCTTGCGCGAGCCGATGATCGGGCCGGTCGTCACGGTTTGCGGAGCGGCCTTGACGCTATTCTTCTGGGGCTTGGTGGGGGCATTCATGAGGATCTCCTCCTTGGTACAGGTCAGGAGATCCGGGCTCGAAAGCGGTCCAGTCGCTGTCTGCGGACAAGGCCGTAGCCCTGTTGCCGCGTTCCAGTCCCTCCGCCGGTATGACCCGGATCAGGTTCGACGGGTTCGGCTTCGGAAGCCATCTCAGCCCTTGCGGGCACCCCTCGGAACACTGGCGAGGTTAGGCGCGCGACCGGGACTTGGCAACGGCAGAGCCGTGCCGGAATCCGGAAGGCTGGAAAGCGGGGGAATCAGGCGGTGCGGTCGACGATCGTGCCTTGACCCTCGGGGAGGGTCGCCTTCGTCTGGTCGACGCTCTGCTGGAGCATGGAGACGAGGCTCTGCGCAGACTCCGCGTTCTGGCGCAGCATCTCCGTGCTCAGCGCCTGCTGCAGCGAAGCTGCCTGCGTTGCGGCAAAGCTCTGGGCTATCGAAACGACATCGCTCATGACCGCGACCCTAGGCCGGCGGCCTTGCCAAATCCTGAACGCGAACCTCAGGGCGCGATGATCGACGGCACGCCGCGTGGCATCGGCAGATCGCGACTGGCTTGTGCCCTGTCATCACGCTCTTCACGCCCGTTAGGGAGTGGCGCGGCCCGATCCCCAGCCGGCAGTCGCACGGAATCATCCATTCGCGGCGCCATCGGCACACCGGGAGCACGCTCCCTCGCGGCCGGAGGACTCACGGTCGGTGGAGAGTTCTGAGGCCATGCCGGCAACGGCGCGAACGGACCGGCAAGCATCAGGCCTGCGCTTGCCAGAACGGAGATTTTCATGGCGACACCTCCCATCATCGATTCCTCCTGAAGAAGAACCGCTGTCGGAGTGGGGAGTTCCCTGTGTCGCAGGACGAACGGGGCTGCCCTGTGAGCAGCCCCGTCTGAGGATCAGCGGTTCTGGCCCGTGAGCAGCGGCGTGATGCGCCTGAGTGTGACGCGCCTGTTTTCGCGCGCCGCCTCCTGCGTCTGGACCTTCAGATATTGCTCGCCGTAGCCCTGGGTCGTCAGGTTCTCCGGCGGTATCTGGAAATCGCGCGTCAGGATTTCGGCAACCGACTGCGCCCGGCGATCCGAGAGCGACAGGTTGTCGACATCGGGGCCGACGGCGTCGGTATGCCCCTCGACGAGGAACACCTCGTTCGGCGAGCTCTGCAAGGCACGCCGGACCGATTCCGCGATCACCGCCAGACGGCGCCCCTGATCCGGAGAAACCTGCCAGGAGCCGGTGTCGAAGTTGATCGTGTCGATATCGACGCTGCGCATGCGGGCGCGCAGATCCGGCGAATAACGCACCTCGTCGAGCGTGTAGCGGCGCGGGATCGCGGCAATCGGCGGCGCCGTGATCGTCTCGTAGATCAGGTCCTCGTCGGCCTGATCTGCATCGACGATGTAGCGCTCGCGCGGGATCGGCAGCGGCGGCGGCGGCAGCACCACGACGTCATCCGCGAAACGGCCCGGCCGGTCGCGCAGCGTGTTGTCGATGATCACCACCTCACGGTCGTCGCGGTCGATGCGGGTGCGGCGGATCAGCCGGCCCTCCTGGTCGGTGACGGTGACGATGCGCGTGCCGTCCGGCCGCTCGAAGACGGTCCGGTTCTCGCCGTTGCGACGCTCGGACCGGCCCTGCCAGCCGAGATCGCGGAAGCGCTGGTCCTCGTCGCGGCGGATGATGGC
>UCLR01000003.1 GCA_900473415.1 Hyphomicrobiales bacterium | reverse complement strand
TTGACCTTTAGGAACCAGGCGGGCCTTTGAACGCAAAGGCTGCCGGCGACAAGCCGCGCCATGAGCGGACGTTGCCTCCTCGCCGGAAAGCGGACCTACGGAGCGCCGCGCGTAAGGGCCGGAGCCGACCCAGCTCAGATGTTTACGGGGTCCGCTTTCCAGCAGCCAATCCTTGGCGTTCGCGGCCGCCGTTGCCCAGGTTACGTCGTGGCTTCCGGCAGAAGCCGCGAAATTGTGGTAACGACTTGCCGGAGCTGGAGATGCGTCTGTGGCCGATCTACTCTTTCGGCCTGCCGCATCTCGTGTCAGGCGAACCGACGCAAGGGAGGCTTGGTAGAAAGCTTCTTATCGATCTACAAAAGCGCAATCTGAAGAAAGTAAAACCAGAACCGCCGCACCCTGGTTGCCGCCGCAGCCACGCACACCCTTCGGAGCAAGGAGGTTAACTTTGGGTCGACCAAGCAGCAGCGGGCAGACCGTCTATTGCTTCGGCGATTGCAGATTCATCCCCGAGCGTCAGTTGCTGATGCACCGTGATGTGCCGGTCAGGATTGGGTCTCGCGCGCTTGATGTTCTTCATGCACTGATCCGCCGGCCCGGCGAACTTATCAGCAAGGACGAATTGATCCGATCCGCCTGGCCGACGACTTTCGTCCATGAAGGAAATCTCAAGGTCCATATTTCGGCCCTCCGGCGCGTGCTGCCGAGGGACCATTCGCAACTGTCTTGTATCGCAACCGTGCCAGGGCGTGGTTATCGGTTTGTCGCACCGCTGCACATATCAAGAACGCTTGACCAATCCCCCCTCTCCGACGCGGTGCAGTCCATTTCAGGAGAGTTGCCGGTTACTCCGGTCCTAATCGGGCGGGAGCGAGCAATTGCGGATATCGCCTCCGCCATCCCGGGAGCCGGCATGCTCACGATCGTCGGCCCAGCCGGCGTTGGTAAGACAAGCATCGCAATTGCAGCTGCACGGCAGATCTCGGACCAACTCAAGGACGGAATCTGTTTCGTCGATCTCGCTGTGATTGAAGACCCAAGTCTGGTCCTCCCGGCCATCGCGTTCGCAGTTGGATTGGATAGCAACATCACCAACATCTTGAACGGCCTCATTGACGCATTGCGCGATCGTGACGTGTTGCTGCTGTTGGACAATTGCGAACATGTGCTCACGGCTGCAGCAAGCGTCGCAGACCATTTGCATCGTGCGCTGCCGAATTTTACAATCCTGGCGACCAGTCGTGAGCCGCTGCGATGCAGATCAGAGACAATTTATCGCCTGCCTCCACTTCGCTATCCCGAGATCAGCGAGTCCGTATCATCGAATTTTGAAGGGTTCCCTGCAATAGAGCTGTTGGTTCGTCGCGCTGAGGGACATGGATATCGCCTAGATTCCTGTGATCTAACATCGCTTGCGGCTATCTGCCGTCGTCTCGATGGCATCGCACTCGCCATCGAACTGGCTGCGCCGAGACTCGTCGCGCATTCGCCCGACAAACTGCTCAGGGTACTTGAGCACAGTTTCGAAGCCCTGGCTTCGCGGAAGCAGGCAGCTTCTGGGCGGCACACAACGCTCAAAGCGACGCTCGACTGGAGCTATAAGCTTCTTCCGCATCGGGAAGCGCAACTTCTAAGGCATCTTTCGGTTTTCGGCGGCGTGTTCGAACTGAAAGATGCGCTGGGTACGTTTAGGCATCTCCAGGATACCGAGGATCTTACGGCATCGCTGGAGAACTTGGCGTCAAAGTCCTGTCCGTCGTCAGATGATTTGAGACTGATTGCGGGTCTCAGGAACGGAGGCTCTGGCTCATCTGGGATTGAGGCTATGCGGCCCGCAACTGGTGCTGCAAGCGTCTTTTCTGGATGGTCTGGCGCTTGATCCTTTCGCGTTCGGTGAGGATGGCCTGCCCACGGCCGAAGTAGACGTTGGCGGGCGTCAGGTTACCGAGGCTCTCGTGATAGCGGGCCTGGTTGTAATGCGCGACGAAGGCGGCGACCTGCCGTTCGAGATCCTCCGGCAGATAGTAATTTTCGAGCAGGATGCGGTTCTTGAGGGTCTGGTGCCAGCGCTCGATCTTGCCCTGCGTCTGGGGATGGTAGGGCGCGCCGCGCGTGTGCTGCATGCCCTTGCCGTCGAGCCAGGCGGCGAGGTCGGCCGAGATGTAGGACGAGCCGTTGTCGCTCAACAGCCTTGGCCGATGCGCGACCGTGATCTGGTCGAGCCCCGCTGCCGCCAGCGCCAGATCGAGCGTGGCAGTGACGTCGTCGGCACGCATCGTGGCGCAGAGCTTCCAGGCGACGACATAGCGCGAGAAGTCGTCGAGGATCGTCGAGAGATAATACCAGCCCCAGCCAGTGATCTTCAGGTAGGTGAAGTCGGTCTGCCAGAGCTGATTGGGCGCCGTCGTCTTGTCCTTGAACTCGGACGCCGCCTTGATGACAATGTAAGCTGGGCTGGTAATCAGGTCATGCGCCTTCAGCAGCCGATATACCGAGGCTTCCGAGACGAAGTAGCTCTTCTCGTCGGTGAAGCGCACCGCCAGCTCACGTGGGCTGAGGTCCGTCTCGCGCAGCGCCAGCTCGACGATCTCGGCCCGGATCGGGTCAGGGATCCGGTTCCAGACGCGGTCGGGCCGCGAGCGATGATCGCAGAGTGCCTCGATCCCGCCGGTGAGATAGCGATCATACCAGCGGTAGAATGTGGCGCGCGGGATGCCGAGCTTCTCCAGCGTGCGCCGCGCCGGCAGATGCGAGGCCTCGACCAGCCGGATGATCTCGGCCTTCTCGGATGCGGGATATCTCATGTGTCGTCCTCCCCATCCGCCAGCATGCTTTTTTTGAGCAGGCGGTTTTCCAGGGTCAGATCAGCCACCGCCTCTTTGAGGGCCTGCGCCTCACGACGCAGATCCCTCACCTCATCGGAGGTCGCCGCCCGTGCCGTATCGCCGGCCAGCCGGCGCTTGCCGGCGTCGAGGAACTCCTTCGACCAGCCGTAATACATCGACGCGGCGATCCCTTCGCGCCGGCACAGTTCGGCGATGCTCTCCTCGCCGCGCACGCCTTCCAGCACGATGCGGATCTTCTCTTCGGCGGAAAATTGCCGGCGCGTCGCGCGCCGAATGTCCTTCACGACCTGCTCTGCCGGTGCTTTCTCCGGCCCGGATTTCTGTCTCATCTGCGCTCCTGAATGGCTGCGATGATCCAGAAATCCTCCCTTCCCGAAAACCCCTAAACGGTCTCAAGGGCGCTGACGGCAGACACATCGACGAACTGATCCATGCTGCCGGGCTCGACCCGCTCAAGGCGCGCATCGAGATGTGCAAAATCCCGATCTACCGGAAGCTCCTGGAAACCGTCGGTGAGATGGCGGACTGGAAGGGGCCTCTGGGAAGCGGAAAAGGCCGCGGCGTCGCCTTCGTCGAGTCGTTCGGAACGGCCGTCGCCGAGATCGTCGAAGTGACCATGACCGACGCCGGCATCAAGATCGACAAGGTCTGGGTGGCCGCCGACGTCGGCAAGGTCGTCGATCCCGTCAACTTCGAGAATCTCGTCCAGGGCGGCGTGGTCTGGGGCCTTGGCCACGCCATGAACTGCGAACTCACCTATGCAAAGGGGGGCGTGCAGCAGACCAACTACCATCACCACGAAGCCATGCGCATGTATCAGTGCCCGGTCATCGAGGTGCGTGGCCTGGAAAACGATTTCACGGTCCGGGGCATCGGCGAGCCACCCGTGCCGCCTGCGGCGCCGGCGCTGGCAAACGCCATCTTCGCCGCGACCGGCAAGCGCATCCGCGAAATGCCTTTCAACAAGTTCATCGATTTCGTGTGAGGGCGGGCCATGAGGACGACTACTTTGATCGCGCTCACTCTCGCCAGTTCATCGATCGTCGCCCTGGCTGGATTTGTCTTGGCCAAGGAACCGTCGAAGGATGCGTTGCCGCCGGGCAGCATCAGCCGGGCGGAGGGGCTGCAGGCATGGACAAGAATTGAAGCGGTGGTGACCCATCCCCGCTGCGCCAATTGTCACGTCGATGCGAAGGCCATTCCCATCTGGACGCCAGCCGGCGAAAGCAAGCCCCGCGTGCACGGCATGAACATCCATGGTGGGAAAAGCCGCATCGGAACGGAGGCCGTTCCGTGTTCGACCTGCCATATCACTTCGATATTGCCTAACCTTCCCGCGCCGGCGCCCCTGCAGGCTGGCATCGACTGGCAGCTTGCGCCGGTCGAGTTCATCTGGTTCGGCAAGAGCGGCGCCGAGATTTGTGCCCAACTTAAGGACTCCAAGCGTAACGGCGGTCGCGATGCCGTTGGTCTCCTCGAGCATCTGAGGCACGATGCATCGCTGAGCGGATTCATTCCCAGGGCATGGGAGCCCGGCGCTGGTCGCTCGACACCGCCGGGAACCTTCGAGGACCACGTCAAGGACATGGCAATGTGGGGCGCTGCCCGGCAGCCCTGTCCCGGTTAAGAGCGCACTCAGGCGAGGACATCGAGGTCGTTCGCTCGGCGCCTGGGCGGGCAGCGCAACGATTGCGGCCGGCTATGGCCTGCCCTCCGCCGTATGGGCGGGCTTCGGGCTGACGTTGTTGGGCCTTTTCGTATTCGCGCCTACGTTGCGGAGGGAGCCTCGGCTTGCGCCCGCTTGATTGCGATCAGGCTCCCCACCTGGTCGAATGGTGTCGTGCACGAGAAGTGGCATAGTGCGACGCGGAGGTCATCACGTGGCGATCGGCGACACTCGGCGAGAGCAGATATTTCCGACACTGTCCGCCCTTCAAATCGCGACGGCGCGTCGCTTCGTGAGTGGTCCGGCGCGCCGCTTCGGTCCCCGTGACATCGTCTATGATATCGGCGACCGCGACGCCCCTTCGTGGCTGATCCTCGATGGCTCGGCTGACGCGATCAGGCGCAGCGCAGCCGGTCAGTCATCAGTGGTCACCACCTATGGTCCCGGCCAATTCACTGGCGAGACCAATCAGCTTTCCGGTCGTCCAGCCCTCATGTCGGTCGTGGCGGGCGACGCTGGCGCGACCGCGATACCGTTTGATGCGCCGCATCTCCGTGCGCTTATCATTGGATCGGCAGATGTCGGTGAAACGATTATGCGCGCCTTCATCCTCCGGCGCGTCATGCTGATTGAGGCGGGGCAGACCGGCGGCGCGGGATCGATCCTGGTCGGGCGCCGGGACGATCCGGGCATCGTCGCATTATCAGGGTTTCTCACCCGCAACGGCTATCCTCACACCGTCATCGCGGCATGTGAAGAAGAGGGGCGCGAACTGGTCGAACGGCTCGGCGTCGCCCCCGAAGACCTGCCCCTGATGATCTGTCCAAACGGCACAGTTCTCAGAAGCCCGAGCAATGCGGATGCCGCGTCCTGTCTCGGCATCACGCCGGATCTCGACTCGAAGACCGTCTATGACGTAGCGGTCATTGGGGCCGGGCCGGCCGGGCTCGCAGCTGCCGTGTATGGCGCATCCGAAGGGCTATCTGTCTTGGTCCTGGACAGCCGCGCTTTCGGCGGTCAGGCCGGCGCATCAGCACGGATCGAAAACTATCTCGGTTTTCCGACCGGCATCTCCGGACAGGCGCTCGCAGGGCGGGCCTTTAATCAGGCTGCGAAGTTCGGCGCCGAGCTCGCCATTCCGCTGACCGTCGAAGGGCTCCGCTGTCACGGTGTGGATACGGAAGTCCCATTCACCCTCGAACTCAGCAACGGAGGCACTGCGCGTTCACGCGCCATCGTTGTCGCGTCGGGAGCGCGCTATCGGCGGCCGGACATTCCCAACATCGAAGAGTTGGAAGGGGCCGGCGTTTCCTACTGGGCATCGCCCGTCGAGGCGCGACTTTGTTCCGGGCAGGACGTTGTCCTGGTCGGGGGAGGAAACTCGGCGGGCCAGGCCGTAGCCTATCTCGCGCCGCAGGTCCGGCATTTGCACCTGGTGGTGCGCCGGCCCCTTGAGCAGACGATGTCCCGCTACCTGATCGATCGGATCGCGGCGTTGCCCAATGTCGAACTGCATATGGGCAGCGACATTGCCGATTTGTACGGCGACCGGGCGACAGGCCTGACCGGGGCGACGTTTCGGGACAGACGAACCGGTGCGGTCAAGGAGTGCGCGTCGCGCCACCTTTTTCTGTTCATCGGGGCCGATCCCAATACGCGCTGGCTCGACGGATGTGTGGAGCTCGACGGAACGGGCTTCATCCTCACGGGGGAGCGCGCCGGTGACCGCGAGCGGCTGCCGCTCGAAACCAGCTGCCCCGGTATCTTTGCCGCAGGAGACGTACGTGCCGGCTCGACCAAGCGGGTCGCCGCCGCTGTCGGCGAAGGCGCCGCCGTCATCGCGCAGATTCACTCCTTCCTGACACGGAACATCGACCGCGCCTTGATCGCGGCGCGGCAAGCTTGACGGAACTTGGCCTCTGCCGAGTGGCGGAGACTGAAGTGCGCCAGCTGCGGGCTCTGGCGCCTTGCCCGAAAGCGAACGTTCGCGAACGGTCTTGCGGAAGCGGGCTCAAAACAGCCGGGAAGCAGGTGCGACTCTGAAGAAGGCCGCGCTGCATTGCAGTAAGGTTGCTGTGCGTTCCTAAAAAGAAACGATCTAAAACCGATCGGCTGCGAACGGCCCGATGTCGCAAAATGTAGGTGCGTTGATCATTGCATCGGCCAGAAGCCGCCCTGTCACCGGCCCGAGTGTGAATCCATGATGGGCATGGCCAAACGCGAACCAGAGGCCGTGATGCCGTGGGGCTCGACCGATGATCGGCAGCATGTCTGGCAGGCAAGGGCGCGCTCCGCGCCAGGGTTCGGCATCAAGGCGCCGGCCGAGCGAAACAAGTTCTCGCGCAACGAGCTCTGCTTGGTCGAGCTGCCAGGAATCCGATGGCTCGTCGCGCCCGGCGAGTTCGATCCCGGTCGTCAGGCGGACACCGCGCTGCATCCGCGTCAGAACAAAGCCGGCCCGGGCATCGCATAGTGGATGATGCGGCGCGGCCTCTTCGCCACTTTCATAATGCATATGGTAGCCACGCTTGAAGCCGACGGGAAAGCGGTAGCCGAAGCGCTCGCAGAGATCATTCGACCATGGCCCCAGCGCGACGACGACCTCCGGTGCGCGCCAGCCGATTCCATCCGCCTGCAGGCGCCATTCTCCTTCGCCTTGAAGGAGGTCTCCCGCATCTCCCGTCTTCAGCGAGCCCCCGCGTGCCACAAAAAGTCTGGCATAGGCGCGCGTCACCGCTCCGGGGTCGCTGACCGTGACAGGGTCGCGCCAGTGAACCGCGCCCGCAACTGCGCCGGTACGCAGTCCGGGTTCCAGGCGATGCAGCGCGTTCTCGTCGAGAACATCGTAAGCGAGGCCGTATGAAGCCAGCTCGGCTGCACTACGGGCAGCTAGATCGAGGCTGCGCCGCGTGCGGTAAAGCTCGATCCAGCCGTCGCCCCGCATCAGCGCCTCAGTCCCGGCAGCTTGGGTCCAGTGCCTGTGCTCCTCGATGCAGCGCTCTATCAAAGGCAGGATGGCGCCCCCCAACTTGTCTAGCCGGTTCGGGGCGGAGTTCCACCAGTAGCGCGCGAGCCAGGGCGCCATGCGCAGCAGCGCCGCCGGCCGATAGCGCACGGCGATCGAGCGGTTCGAGGCGAAGCTGGCCAGCGTCGCAAGGTCGCGCGGGAAGGCATAGGGCACGACGGAGGAGCGCTCGATCAGCCCAGCATTGCCGTGGCTGGTCTCGGCGCCGGGCTCGCCGCGGTCAACGAGCAGCACGCGCCGGCCACGCTCCTGCAGATGCAGCGCCACACTGACGCCGACGATGCCAGCGCCGAGCACGATCACATCGGCCTGTCCTGTCGCGCTCGCCATCACCAATCGAATCCGTCCCACCTGCCCGAAGCCGGCATCGCCGAACCGAGCCTCAATCGAGTTAGATTTGCAAGAAAATAAAAACAATTTGACAGTTTGAAAGAAAAATTTCTTCATTCATCAAAGCGCGGGAGTGCCGATGCCGCAGACGCTTCGCCAGAGATTGCAGGCTTGCCTCGCCAACGGCTCCAGGGCCGACAAGGCGCTGGCGAGCTACATGCTGGCGCAGATGCCGAGCCTGCCCTTCGAGACGGCTGCGAGCCTGGCCGAGAAGGTTTCGCTCAGCGAGCCGACCGTCGGGCGCTTCTGCCGGACGCTGGGCTACAGGAGCCTGAAGGACCTCAAGTCCAGCCTCGCCGAGGAGATTGGCGACAAGCCCTGGCTTATCAGCGATCGCCTACGCGATTTCCAGCAGCGCAGCCTCGCGGGCGACGACCAGTTGGCTCGCAGCCTCCAGCTGGAGATCGCCGGTCTCGTCCGCATCTACGAGCTTGCGCAGAGCGAGGAGTGGAAGCGCGTCGCGCGCAGGCTGGCGACGGCGTCGTCCGTCTATGTCACCGGCTTCCAGACCGAGCGCGGCCTCGCGCAATATCTGGCGAACCAGCTCCAATATCTCCGCGACGGCGTGCATCTCGCCGATCTCGCAGCGGGAAACTTCTCCGAGCTGCTCCTATCCGGAGAGAAGGGGCGCTGCCTCGTGATCTTTGAGGCGCGGCGCTATTCCCGCATGGCCAAGGTGCTGGCCGAGCAAGCGAAGGCGGCGGGCATCCCGACCACGCTCATTACCGATTCCTTCTGCGACTGGGGCCGCGGGCTCGTCGACGAGATACTGGTCGTCTCGACCGAGTTCAACCTGTTCTGGGATTCGACCGCCCAGATGGCGAGCCTGAGCAACCTGCTGATCAATGCGGTCTTCGTCGAGCTCGGGCCGCAGGTCGAGCAGCGGCTGAACCGGATGGCCGAACTCTACGGCCATTTCACCGGCCATGTCGGGGACAGTTCCGGCCCACTCGACTGACGGTCGCGGGCCACGCGCCTTTCGCAACATCTCGAAACAAAAGGGGAAGCGGGATGAAGACGATGATGAAGGGGAGCATTCTGGCGCTGGGCCTGTCGGCGCTCGCCGCCGGCACGGCGCTGGCTCAGGAAGCCACGTTCGTGATGACCGCGCGCCTTGTCGGCGCGCCGACTTACAACCCGATCAAGGCGACGAAGCTCAACACCGCGACGACGCTGATCTACGACCGGCTGGTGGTGCAGGATGCCGACCAGAGCTTCCATGGCCAGCTCGCGACCTCCTGGGAGTCGAGCCCGGACGGCATGCTTTGGACCTTCAAGCTGAAGCCCGGCGTGAAGTTCCACAATGGCGAGCCGTTCAACGCCAAGACCATCGAATGGTGGGTGCCGCAGTTCAAGGGCACCGAGAACGCCTTCACCGTCGAGGCCGTCGACAAGGTCGAGGTGGTCGACGACGTGACGGTGCGCTTCCACATGAAGCATCCCGACCCGAACCTGCTGTTCAACCTCGCCAGCTCCTTCATGTGCGTGCCGGAGCCGAAATCCTACGAGGCGCTGGGGGACAAGTTCGGCGTGACCGAGGCGATCGGCACCGGCCCCTACAAGATGCAGCAGTTCACGGTGGGCCAGCAGACCGTGCTCGTCCGCAATGACGACTACAAATCAGCTTCGGACCTCTCGAAGAACCAGGGGCCCGCTAAGTTCAAGAAGCTGACCTTCCGCGAGATCGGCGAGGAGTCGACCGCCTATCTCGAACTCAAGACCGGTGGCGCCGACGTGCTCGTCAACGTCCCTACCGATTTCCTGCCGCGCATCCAGACCGACAAGGCGGTGAAGCTTGTGACCATTCCCGGCAACGAGGTGGTTTATATGCCGATCAACACCAGCGTCGAGCCGTTCACCGACATCAAGGTGCGCGAGGCGACCGCTTTCGCCTTAAACCAAAAGGAAATCCTGACCAGCCTTTATGGCGGCAATGGCGAGACGGCCGACACCTTCCTGATCTCCTCGCTGAAGGAGTCGCAGGTCGATCCCAAGTACAAGATCTCCTACGATCCGGAGCGCTCGAAGAAGGTGTTCGACGCCGCCGGCTGGAAGCCGGGCGCCGACGGCATCCGCGTCAAGGACGGCAAACGCCTCGAAGTGAAGCTCTGGGGCCAGAACGGCACCGAGTTCAAGCGCCTCGCCGAGATCGTCCAGGCGCAGCTCAAGGCTGTCGGCATGCAGGCAGATATCAGCATCATCGATGCCGGCTCGATCAATGCGCAGTACCGCAAGAAGACCGAGCACCAGCTCGCGGTGCGCGCCTATCAGTGGACCAATGCCGATATCGTCGACTGGTTCTTCGCGGCCAAGCGCGCGGGCTACCCCAACGTCTCGATGTTTAACGATCCCGAGGCTGAGAAGCTCAACGACATCGCCATGAACAAGTCGAAGACTTGGGACGAGCGCGTCGCGAACTTCACGAAATACCACGAGTATGTGCTGTCGCAGTACCCGTTCGCGCCGATCTACCAGCCGGTGCAGAGCCTGGCCTATGGCAAGCGTGTCGTTTTGCCCGAGAAGATCCGCGGCGTCGGCTTCTCCAGCCAGTCGATGATCGACATCGCCCCGGCCAACTGAGCCGGGACGAACCACCACGCGGGAGATCGATCCTTGCTGCGTTTCGCGATCCGGCGCCTTGCCATGCTGGTGCCGGTCTTCCTCGCCGTCTCGCTGGTGATCTTCATGATCATCCATCTCGTGCCGGGCGACCCCCTGGAGCATCTGATCCAGGTCGGGTCCTCGCCGGAACAGCGGGCGCAGATGATCGCGCGCTACGGCCTGGATCAGCCCTTGCTGGTCCAGTACGGGCGCTGGCTCGCCAAGATCGCCAGCGGCGATCTCGGCGACGCCATTGTGATGCGCCGGCCCGTCTCGCAGCTCATCGCGGAGAACATGCCGCATAGCCTCACGCTCGGCGGCACGGCGCTGATCTTCTCGACGGTGGTCGGGATCGTGACCGGCGTGCTCGCGGCCTCGTTCCGCGACAGCCTGTTCGACCGGGCGGTGATGGGCTTCATCCTGCTGGGATCGACGCTACCGAGCTTCTGGCTGGCACTATTGATGATCCTGATGTTCGCCGTGCAGTTCGAATGGTTCCCGGTTTCCGGCGCCCGGACATGGGACGCGCTGGTGCTGCCGGCGCTGACCATCGGCATCGGCGGCACGGCGCTGATCGCCCGCGTCACGCGCGCGGCGATGGTCGAAATCTCGCAGCGGGACTTCGTGCGGGTGCTGCAGGCCAAGGGCGTACCGTTCTGGCGCATCCAGCTGCGTCATATCCTTCAGCAGGCGATGCTGCCGGTGATGACCATCCTCGGTCTGCGCATCGGCTGGATTCTCGGCGGCGCGGTCACGGTCGAGTATGTCTTCGCCCGGCCGGGATTGGGTTCGCTGCTGATCACGGGGCTTGGGCAGCGCGATTATCCGCTGGTGCAGGGCTGCCTGCTGATGCTGGCGATCGCCGTGATGCTCGGTACGCTCATCGGCGATCTCGCCCAGGCGGCGCTCGATCCACGTTTGCGTGAAGCGATGGGTGCAAGATGAGCCGCTCCTCCCTCGCAGGCCGCCTTGTTCGGTCGCCGCGCGGCGCCATCTGCGCTCTGTTCCTACTCGCGCTCGTGCTTTGCGCGATCTCCGCGCCCTGGATCGCGCCCTATGACTATGCCGCGCAGAAGCTCTCCATCGCCAATACGCCGCCATCAGCGGCGCATTGGCTCGGTACGGACGAGTTCGGGCGCGACCTGCTCTCGCGCATCATCCAGGGCGCGCGCACCTCGCTCAGCGTTAGCGTGCTCTCGATCGCCTTGTCGGTACTTGTGGGCGCGACGCTCGGCGCCGCCGCCGGCTATTTCGGCGGCATCTTCGACAGGGTCGTTACCGTCTTCGTTGACCTCACCTGGTCCTTCCCCGAGATCCTGCTGGCGCTGATCCTGATTGCGATCCTCGGGCCGGGACTGCATTCGACGGCGATTGCCATAGCGATTGCCTATCTCGCGCAATTCACCCGGCTGACGCGGGCGCAGGTGATGGCGCTGAAGGGCGAGCTTTTCGTCGATGCGGCAGTGACGGCGGGCGCGCGGCCTGCGCGCGTGCTCTTCCTGCATCTCCTGCCCAATGCAATGACGCCGGTCATCGTCGCCGGGATGCTGGCGACAGGCGATGCGATCGTGCTGGAAGCGACGCTCGGCTTCTTCGGGCTGGGCGCGCAGCCGCCCGTTCCGAGCTGGGGGGCGATGATGAGCTCCGGCACCGCGCAGATCTTCATCGCACCCTGGATCATCATCTTCCCTGGCCTCGTCATCGCCACCGCCGTCATCGCCATCAATGTTTTCGGCGATGCGTTGATCGAGGCGCTCGATATCCGCCGCCCGCTCAGGGACGGTTGACACGGCAAGACACGCGCGAAGCAGCCAGAGGAACGCCATGAGCTTTACCGTCCTGACCGCCGAGTTCTCGCATGAGAGCAACACCTTCAGCCGCTGCCCGGCCGATTACGCCGCTTTCACCGATCGCGGCATCAACCTCGGAGAGGACGCGATCGCCGCGCGGGGCAAGGCCAACACGCCGATCGCCGGTTTCCTCGATATCGGCCGTCCGGCCGGGTGGCGGGTCATTCATGCGATCAGCGCCGCCGCACAGCCATCCGGCCCGGTGACGCGCGATGCCTTCGACCGCATCGCCGGTGTCATCGTCGAGACCGCGAAGGCTCACGCCGACAAGATCGACGGCGTGCTGCTCGGCCTGCACGGCGCCATGGTCACGGAGTTCTGCGAGGATGGCGAGGGCGAGTTGCTGGAGCGCGTCCGCGCCGTACTCGGCCCGGACGTGCCAATCGGCATCACGCTCGATCCCCATGCCAATGTCACCCGCAAGATGACCGAACTCGCCAATATCGTCGTCTCCTACAAGACCTATCCACATGTCGATGTCCGCGAGACCGGCAAGCTCGCCGCCGGCATCATGCAGCGGACGCTGAAAGGCGATATTAGGCCGGTGACGCTGCGTGCCGGGCGGCCCATGCTGGAAGAGGTCAATGGCGGGCGCACCGATATCGGCCCGATGGTCGAGCGCATCGCCAAGGCCAAGGCCTACGAGAAGGAGGCGGGCGTCTTCGCCGTCAGCGTCAATGGCGGCTTCGGCAATGCCGATATCCATGAGGCGGGCCCGACCGTGCTCGTGACCTGCGAGGGCCAGCGCGAGAAGCACCAGGCCTTTGCCGAGGCTCTGGTCGACGACATGTGGCAGCGCCGCTTCGACATGGTGACACCCTTCCTGTCGGTCGAGAACGCTGTCGCGGAAGCGAAGTCCTATGTCGCGTCATCCGGCCCGCTGATCATCGCCGACTATGCCGATAATCCCGGCGGCGGCGGCTATGGCGACGCAACCGGCCTGCTCAAGGGCATGATCGGGGCCGATCTCAAGGATGCCTGCTTCGGTCCGATGGTCGATCCGGAGGTCGCCGCCGAACTGCGCAAGGGCAAGCCAGGCTCGACCGTCTCGGTCAGGCTCGGCGGCAAGGTCGATGCCGAACTCGGCGGTGGGCCGCTCGAACTCACCGGCACGCTGGTCCGCGTCAGCGACGGCGATTATGTCGGCGACGGCCCGATGATGGGTGGCCTGCAGGCGAGCTGGGGGCCGTGTGCCGTGCTGCGAGTCGGCGATATCGAGATTCTCGTCACCACGATACGCGCGCAGATGACCGACCTGCAGCAGTTCCGCGCCTTCGGCATCGATCCGGCGGCGAAGCGCGTGGTCGGGCTGAAATCGATGCAGCATTTCCGCGCCGCCTTCGAGCCGATCGCCGGCAAGGTAATCGTCTGCGACAGTGGCGCGCTTTGCACGCCCGATCTCAGCAAACTGCCATATCGCAGGGTGCGGCGGCCCATCTTTCCGCTCGACAAGTGATGACGCCCATCCCTGATCCGTGGACTCGCCGCTTCCCTTCCAGAGTTCTTGGCCGTCGACGCGGCCGCAACGGTTGTCCGCGGGACTTCCTCCGGAGCGAACTTGACCAGGCTACCCTTCTACCAAGCGTTGTACCATCGAGGGGTATCCCGATTGGCGTACCTGCTGTGCTATGCTCCGCAACCGGTTGACGCTGATAAATAATTCGGCATGGCGGCGCAGCAAGTCATATACGTTGACCGCATCTTGGGTGCTCTCGAATGAATTCGTAATAGAAGCGTTCAGAATTTCCAGCACGGGGTACAAAGTTCTGGGGGCAACTCAAAAATACAATTGCAGTGCGGCATCTATGTTAACGCAGAAATTATATCGATATTTCAAATACATATGTGTTAGCAGTTTTATCTTGAGTGCGCGCCAAAATTCCAAAGCAAAATCAATGCTTTGAGAATCTGTCGTAATGCTTCAGCCCTACGGCAGCTATCCATGGCTGCCTTGGGGATGGCTCAATCGGCAGGTCCGGCGCGCAAGCCTCGGCGCGGCGGGTCCTCCAGGGCATGCCGGGCTATCGCTTCATGATCGGGCCGCACGCCGAGGCCGGGCCCCTGTGGCGGATAGGCGAAGCCTCCCTCGATGCGCAACGGCGTCTCGATGAGGTCGATCTCGTGATAGAGAACGCCGCAGGTGTCGCTGTCGATCTGCAGATTGTTCATGGCGAGGCCGAGATGGATCTGGGCGGCGGTGCCGATGCCGGTTTCGGGCATGCTGCCGATCATGCAGGGGATGCCCGCCGCCTCGCAGATGGCGAAGATGCCGGCCGCCTTGAGCAGGCCGCCTGCCTCGCTGACATAGACGTTCACGAAATCCGCGGCGCCACGCTTGACCACCGCGATCGCGTCGCGCGGCGTCCACACGCTCTCGTCGGCGAGGATCGGCACGCCGACGGCGGCGCGGACGCGCGCCAGCCCGTCGAGGTCATGGCCGGGGAGCGGCTGCTCGATCATCTCGGGACGGCTCGGCTCCATCGCGCGGATGATCCCGATCGCCTCGTTGGGGGTTCTCCAGCCCATATTGGCGTCGACGCGGACGCGGATATCGCCGCCCACCGCCTCGCGCACTGCGCGGACCGTCTCGACATCCGTGTCGCGGTCCCGGCCGACCTTGACCTTGACGGTGCGAAAGCCTTCGGCAATCCGCTCGCGGGCGAAGGCGGCCATCTCGGCCGGCGTGCCGAAGGGGATGGAATAGCTGAGGGATATTCGTTCCCTCACCAGGCCGCCGAGCAGCTGATAGACGGGCAGGCCGGCCGCCTTGCCGAGAATGTCGAAGAGCGCCATCTCGATACCGGCCTTCGCCGGCTCGCTGCCCTCGAGTGCCCTGTCCATCGCCGCCGCGAGCGCGGCGATGCGGCGCGGGTCCTGGCCGATCAGCACGGGCTCCAGGTTGAGTTCGACGTCGCGGCAGAGCAGCCGGCCACGCCGGCTGAAGACGCTGCATATCTCGCCATGGCCCGTCAGGCCGGCGTCTGTCTCGATCGTGACGATGCCGTGCTCGGAGGCGGGCGCCGCTCCGAGAGCGGACGCCGCGTCGCGGCCATAGGCCTGCCTGCGCGGCACGAGGACAGGCTGCGCGATGATCCGGGTGATCCGCAAGGTCGTCCTCCCTCTCCGCCGGCGACCGGACAGGCCCCTGCCTCCCGGCGCGATGCTCAGATGTGGCCGGGTGCCGACGCGGCCTTCTGCGGCCAGTAGCGGCACGAGACGCCGTGTCCTTCGGCGAGTTCGTGCCACTCGGCCGTCCCGGCCCCGGCATGGTCCAGGCCGAAAATGCAGCCGCCTCCGTCACCCTCGAGGAAGCGCATATCAGGCGGCGCCCGGCGCAGGCGTTCGCGCTGCAGGGCGGGATCCGGCACTGGGACCGCATCCAGCAGCAGCCGCGTATAGGGATGGCCCGGGCTCTCGTAGACTTGGTCGGCGGTGCCCATTTCGACGATCCGCCCGCGGAACATCACCGCGACGCGATGTGCCATCTCGCGCACGATCGCGAGGTCATGGGCGATGAAGAGATAGGAGAGCTTCAGCCTCTCTTGAAGCGATTGGAGCAACGCGACGATCTGCGCCTGGGTGCGCACGTCGAGCGCCGAGACCGGCTCGTCGCAGACCAGGAAATCCGGATTGACCGCCAGTGCCCGGGCTATGACGACGCGTTGGCGCTGCCCGCCGGAGAATTCGTGCGGATAGCGCCGCATCATCGCCGGATCGAGATTGACCAGCTCCAGTAGCTCGGCGACGCGCTCGCGCATCCGGTTCGCGGGCACAGCGCGATGAACCTGCAGCGGCTCGCTCAGGACCTGCCCGATGGTCAGGCGCGGATGCAGGCTGGAATAGGGGTTCTGTTGCACGAACTGCATGTGCCGCCGCATCCGGCGCAGCTCGCCGGCGCGCATCGTCGTCAGCTCCCGCCCGAGCAGGCGTACCGAGCCGCCATCCGCCTTCTGGAGCTGGAGGATGGCCCGGCCCGCCGTGGTCTTGCCGGAGCCGGACTGGCCGACGAGACCGAGCGTCTGGCCCGGTGCGATGTCGAAGGACAGGCGCTCGACCGCCCTGACCGCCACGCCGCCGCGTCGCGCCGGAAACAGGACCGAGAGATCGCGGACCTGCAGCACGGGCTGCGGCACATCCTGCGGCGGGCGGAGCATCTCGGGCGCGCTCATCCGGCCGTCCCCTGCAACCGGGGCACGGCATCGAGCAGCGCCCGCGTATAGCCGTGCTGCGGTTCGGCGAAGACCTGCCCGACAGGCCCGCTCTCGACGATCTCGCCGCGATACATCACGTTGACGCGGTCGACCATGCCGGCAACGACGCCGAAATCATGGGTAATCAGCATCAGCGCCATGCCGCGCTCCTCCCGGAGCCGCAGCAGCAACCGCAGGATCTGCGCCTGCACCGTCACGTCGAGAGCCGTCGTCGGCTCGTCGGCGATCAGCAGGTCCGGCTCGCAGGAGATCGCGATCGCGATCAGGATGCGCTGGCGCTGACCACCGGAGAACTGATGCGGATGGTCGTCGATGCGCCGCGCCGCATCGGGGATGCCGACGAGATCGAGCAGTTCGATGCCGCGCTCGCGAGCCGCGCGCCCCGAAAGCGCGAGATGCCGGCGCAGCATGTCGCCCATCTGGGCGCCGATGCTCATGACCGGGTTGAGCGAGGTCATCGGGTCCTGGAAAACCATGGCGATGCGCCGACCGCGCAGGCCGCGCATCTCGGCCTCGCCGAGGCCGAGGATGTCCTGCCCGCGCAGGGCGATGGAGCCCGTGAGCGCGATCGCGGTGCCTTCGGGGGCGAGCCGCATCAGCGCCTTGGCGGTGATGCTCTTGCCGGAGCCGGACTCGCCGACGAAGCCGACCGCCTCGTCGGCGCCGATGTCGAAGGAGATTCCCCGCACCGCTCGCACGACCTCGCGGCGGGTCGTCACGGTGACGGCGAGGTCGCGGACGCTGAGCAACGGGCCGGTCATCGCACGCTCCCCACGTCGAGCACCTCGCGCAGCCCGTTGGCGATGATGATGAAGGTCAGCGTCGCGAAGACGATGGCCGCGGCAGGGCCGATGACCGTCAGCGGCGCGAGCTCCATGAACTGGCGCGCCTCCGAGAGCATGCCGCCCCAGTTCGGATCCGGCGGCGGCGGGCCCAGGCCCAGGAAGGACAACGCCGTCACCGTGAAGATGGTCTGCGACAGCGTCAGGCTTGTCGCCACCAGGATCGGCGAGACCACGATCGGCAGGATGTGGCGCAGCACGAGCCGCATCTCGCTCATGCCGATGCTACGCGCCGCCTCGACATGGTCCCATTGCTTGACGCTGAGCACGGGCGCGCGCACGACTCTGGCCATGGCGGGCGTGTAGACGATCGCGATCGTCAGGATCAGGTTCGGCACTGTCGGTCCCAACGCCGCCACGACCGCGATCGCCAGCAGCAGCACCGGGAAGGCGAAGATCACGTCCAGCGCGCGCATGATGATCTCGTCGACGAGCCCGCCGAGATAGCCTGCTGCCAGCCCGAGGATCAGCCCCGCCACCAGCGCGATTAGCACCGCCGTCACGGTGATCAGGAGCGTCGTGCGCCCGCCGACGATGAGCCGGCTTAGCACGTCCCGACCGATCGAATCGGTGCCCAGCAAGTGACCGGCGCTCGCCGGGGCCAGCGAATCCGGCGAGGTTGCGGAGGGGCTGTAGGGAGCGATCAGCGGCGCGAGGATGGTGACGACCAGCATGGCGGCGAGCATGGCGAGCCCCAGGCCGAGGAGCAGCCGGCCCTGAGTGAAGACGGAGCCCTGCCTGCCGGCCGCCGCGGCGGGGGCGCCGGCCGGCGCCGTCTCCTGCGCGGCCCCGCTCACATCTGCACCCGCGCGTCGACCCGCGCATAGGCGATGTCGATCGCGGTGTTGACCAGCACGACGATCCCGGCCGCAACCAGCACGATCGCCTGGATCACGGGATAGTCCCGGCTGTTGATGGAGTCGAAGAGATACTGCCCCATCCCCGGAATCGCGAAGATGGTTTCGACCAGGATGCTGCCGCCGAGCAGCGCGGCGATCTTGAGCCCGGCGGCGGTGATGACCGGCGTCAGCGCATTGCGTACGAGATAATCGCGCAGGATCGCGCCGCGCCCGAGTCCCTTGGCGCGCCCCACCATCACGAAATCTTGGCTCGCGACCTCGAGCACCGCCGCGCGCATGTTCTCGGCGATGGTCACGGAGACGGCGAGCGCCAGCGCCAGGCCGGGCAGCAGCAGGCTGCCGATATTGGCCAGCGGGTTCTCGAGGAATGGCGTGTAGCCTAGCACCGTGATCTCCGGGAAATAGAGCCCGCAGAGCAGCACGATCAGCGTCGCGACGACATAGTTTGGCACCGCCAGCATCAGCCCGTTCCAGAGCCGCA
The DNA here is from genome assembly GCA_900473415.1 of Hyphomicrobiales bacterium. GTDB lineage: Bacteria > Pseudomonadota > Alphaproteobacteria > Rhizobiales > Beijerinckiaceae > Allobosea. Next base: position 303,549 of record UCLR01000003.1, on the reverse strand, counting down.
CCAGCCAGTCTGTCACGCCGCGCAGCCGCGCCGCGGCGAGCCCGGTGGCGAGGCCCATCAGGGTGGCGATGATGGCCGCGACGAAGGTGAGCTGGAAGGTGACGGCAAGCCGGGAGAGCAGTTCGCCCAGCACCGGCCGGCGCGTCACGAAGGAGGTGCCGAGGTCGCCCGTCAGCGCATGCCCGAGCCATGAGAGATATTGCGCCGTCAGTGGCTGGTCGATGCCGAGGTCGCGCCGGATCGCGGCCAAGACCTCTGGCGCGACGCGCTGCGAGCCGGCCGCGGCGATGGCGAAGTCGCCAGGGATCGCTCGCATGAGCACGAAGGCGACCAGGGAAACGCCGAGCAGGATCGCCGCCATCCAGGCCAGGCGGCCGAGGACGAAGCGCGTCATCGGTGCCGCTCCGCCGCGAAGCGGGCCCAGCCCGGGCCTATTTCTTCAGCCATGTCGTGCGGACGAAGGAGCGGATATTCGCCGCCAGCGGCACATAGCCCTGCACATAGTTCCACCAGATCTCCCAGCGCAGCGGATACTGGTAGATCTGGATGACATAGGCGTTGTCGGCGATGCGCTTCTGGATATCGAGGTTCTTCGCGGCACGCTTGCTCGCGTCGAGCTCGGCGCGCGCATCGAGGATCATCCGGTCGAGCTCGGCATCCTTCGAGCCCATCGCCTTTCCGAAGCCGGTGTCGGACTTGATGTACTGGAAGATGGCGTCCGAATCCGGCGTCCAGGAGAGGGCGACGGAAAGCAAGGTCGGCCAGTTGCCGGTCGCCCACATGTTGAGGAGCGGGGCGGTCTCCATCGGCACGAGCTTCACCGTGATGCCGGCCGCCTGCCATTGCTGCTGCAGAATCTGCGCGCAGGCGACGTCAAGCGGGTTGGCCGCGACGACGATGTAGTCGCCGAGGTCGATCCCGTTCGGGTATCCGGCCTCGGCGAGCAGCGCCTTCGCTGCCGCCGGGTCGTGCTTGTAGTAAGGCAGATCGCCGGTGCCGTCATAGCCGCCGACCTGGCTTTCCGGGATCATCGCGCCGACCTTGCCGGAGCCGCCGAGCACGGTCTCGAGGCAGGCCTTGCGATCGGTCGCGAGGCTGAGCGCGCGGCGCACCTTCACGTCGCTGAGGGGTTTCTCCTTCATGTTCAGCCATATCGGGAAGGTGCGCGAGGTCTGGCCCGGCGCCGAGACGAGGGTGGGCGATGCCTTGGCGATGGCCGCCGCGACCTTCGGGTCCTTCAGCCAGGTCATGTCGATGGCGCGCGAGCGCAGCGCCGAGGTCAACGTCGCCTGGTCCTTGTAGAACTTGAACACGACCTTCGCGAGATGGGGCTCGCCCTTCTCGTAGTAGTCCGCATGGCGCGTCAGCGAGAACTGCTGGTTCGGCTGATAGGCCTCGAAGGCGAAGGGCCCGGTGCCAACGGGCTGGGTGTTGAGGCCGTCCACGCCGGCCGGGACGATGGCGCCGTTCGGGTTGGTGGCGAGATTGCTCAGGAAGGCGGCGTCGGTGGCGTTGAGCTGGAACCTCACGGTGAAGGCGTCGAGCACCGTGACCGATTCGACGCTGGAATAGAGCGCCTTGAGCCGGCTGCCGGTCGCCGGGTTCATGATCCGATCGAAGGTGTGCTTGACGTCGGCCGCGGTGAAGTCCTTGCCGTTGTGGAATTTCACGCCCTGCCGGAGCTTGAAGACATAGGTCTTCGGATCTGGCTGCTCATAGCCGGTGGCGAGGTCCGGCTCGACCTTCATCTGCGCGTTCCAGCGCAACAGGCCGGTATAGAGCAGGCTGGTGAAATCGTAGGACGAGAAGGCGTTGATGGTGACCGGGTCGAGCCCGATCGGGTCGGCATCGGCGCCGATCGTCAGCGTGCCGCCCGCCACCGGCGTCTGCGCCTGGGCCAGGGCACTCCACAGGTTCGGGCTGGCCAGGGCGGCGCCGCCTGCCGTCAGCAGCTGCAGCAGGCTTCTTCGCGATGGCATCTCATCGGCCAAGGGGAATGACGGTTTCGTCACGAACGATCCTCCCGACCCGATCCCGACCGCCTGCGCCCGGCCCGATCTCTGCTCGAGCTTGGTCCTCGCTCGAGACGGATCGTGCCAATGCGTTCGCGGCGTTTCGCCCATCGTATTCGCGTTTGCGAATAGGGCTCTCCTTACGAAGTTCAGGCTAGATGAGGGCAGGAATTCGCGTCAAGGATCGCCTGTTTCGCAGGAAGAAACAGGGCGCCTGCCGGCGCCAGACGGGGTCGAGCTTCGGCACCCGACGACGCCGAAGCTGCTTCGTACAGCCGCTCGCGCGCACTAGTGGTGGTCGTTCTTGAGGCGGCGTTCGACGAAGCGGCTATAGGAGCCCATTCCGTAGCTGAACACGGCATAGATCAGGGCGGCGAAGACGTAGCCTTCCAGCACGGCGATGCCTTGCCAGTTGGGGTCGCGCATCGCCGCCCGCACGGTGTCGAGGAAGTCGAGCAGTCCGATGATGGTGACGAGCGTCGTGTCCTGAAAGAAGCCGATGAAGATGTTGACCAGCGGCGGGATGACGATCTTGAGCGCCTGCGGCAGCACGATCTTGCGCATCGACAGCCAGTAGCCGAGCCCGAGCGAGGCGGCTGCCTCATGCTGGCCCTTCTGCACCGCTTGCAGGCCCCCGCGGACGGCCTCGGCGATATAGGCGCCGGCGAAGATGACAATCGCGACCTGAGCCCGCAGCAATTTGTCGATGGTTACGCCGTCGGGCATGAACAGCGGCAGCATCACCGACGCCATGAACAGGATCGAGACTAGCGGCACGCCGCGCACCATCTCGATAAAGATGACAGCGATGCCCCGGATCGCGGGCAGCTTCGAGCTGCGTGCCAAAGCCAGCAGCACGCCGAGCACAAAGCCGAAGGCGAGCCCGACCGAAGACAGCATGAACGACAGCGGCAGACCGCCCCAACTCGTGGTGGCGACGATCGGCAACCCGAAGATGCCGCCATACATCAGCACGGCGCAGACGACGACCACGCCGAGCCAGAGCCAGAGCAGCCGCCGCGACCAGAAGCGCGGCATCATCGAGATGATCATCGCCGCCAGGAAGAAGAGCACCGCCAGCGCCGGCCGCCAATGTTCCTCGTAGGGGTAGAAGCCGAAGATCATGAAGCGCAGCTTAGCGGCCAGGAAAGGCCAGCAGGCGCCATGGCCGACCTTGCAGGCCTGCGGCCCGCCTTCCGTCACGGCGCGTGTGACGAGCCAGCCCCACGCCCCCGTGACCGCCCGATAGATCAGCCAGAGGCAGACGAAAGTGATGACGGCATTGAGCGGCGAGCCGACATAGGGCTTGAGCGGCGCAAGCCAGCTGCGGCCGCTTCGCGGCGGCAGCTCCCTTGGTGCGGCCCCGAGCACGGCCGTATCGGTCAGGTTGGCCATCTCAGCGCTCCACCAGCGCGACGCGGGCGTTGTACCAATTCATCAGCAGCGAGATCGTGATCGACATGCCGAGATAGACCAGCATGAAGATGGCGATGCCCTCGATGGCCTGGCCGGTCTGGTTCATCGTCGTGTTGGAGACCATCACGAGATCCGGATAGCCGATGGCGATGGCGAGCGAGGAGTTCTTGAAGGTCGAGAGATAGGAGCTGGTCAGCGGCGGCACGATGACGCGCAACGCCTGCGGCAGCACGACCAGCCTCATGGTCTGCCGATCATGCAGACCCACCGCGCGCGACGCCTCCCATTGCCCGCGCCCGACCGAAAGGATGCCGGCGCGAACGATCTCGGCGATGCCGGCCGAGGCCGAAAGGCCGAGCCCCACCAGCAGCGCCGTGAATTCCGGCGTGACCTGGACGCCGCCCGATATGCGGAATCGCCCCTTCTCCGGCCAGTTCACGACGAAATCCGGCTGGAGCAGCAGAACGGCCACGAGCGGTGGAGCGATCAGGGCGGTAAGGACGAATGGCCAGGCGGTCCGGCTGTGGCCGGAGACGACCCGCCGGCGCCGGAAGGCTGACGCGACAAGAAAGGCCAGCACGATACCGAGCGCGACGGCCACTGCGACCCCCGTATGAGCGGACGACCAGCGCAGCGAGGGCACGATGAGCCCGCCATTGCTGAGATAGACGTCGGGCAGGAGCTGCCAGGCCTCGCGCACCGGCGGGAAGACCGCGACGATCAGCGCGTACCAGAGGAAGAGGTACAGCAGCAGCGGGACATTGCGCAGCGCCTCGACATAGACCAGTGCGAGGAAGGAAAGCAGCGGATTCCGCGACAGCCGCGCAATGCCGACGACAAGACCGAACACGGTCGAGAGGATGACGGCGAAGACCGAAACCCAGATGGTGTTGAGCAGCCCGACGAGGATGGCGCGGGCATAGGTATCGCTGGAATCGTAGGGGATGAAGGATTGGCTGATGGCGAAGCCCGCCGGTCGCGACAGAAAGGCGAAGCCGGTTGCGATGTTCTGCTCCGCCAGCTTCCGCGAGACTGTGCCGAAGAGGTAGAAGCCGACGCCAAGGACGAGCGCGACCGCCACGACCTGGTAGAGCACTGCGCGCACGCGCAGGTCGTAGATCAGCCGCAGCGGGCTGGAGGCTGAGGGGGCCATCGGGCTGTTCCGTGCCGGAGGGTCCGTCGGCCTTGCGGCCGACGGTTTCGGTTCAATCGAAGGAACGCGGTGTGGCCTCGATCACCGGAACGGCGGCGAGTAGAGCAGACCGCCCTTGGTCCAGAGCTGGTTCGGGCCGCGGGTCAGGCCGAGCGGAGTCTTCTCGCCGAGGTGGCGCTCGAAGAGCTCGCCGTAGTTACCGAACTGCTTGATGACGTTGTAAGCCCATTTGTTGTCGAGGTTCAGCATCTTGCCGAGGTCGCCATTGACGCCGAGCATGCGCTGGATCTCGGGGTCCTTGGTCTTGAGCTGCTCGTCGACATTCGCCTTGGTCACGCCGTACTCCTCGGCAGCGACCAGGGTGTTGACCGTCCAGGAGACGATGTCGCGCCAGTTGCTATCGTTCTGGCGGACGACAGGCGCCAGCGGCTCCTTGGAGATCGTCTCGGGGAGGATGACGTACTGCTTGGGATCATTCGCGATCGCGCGCACGGAGGCGAGGTCCGAGCGGTCGGAGGTGATGACGTCACAGCGGCCGGAGAAGAAGGCGTTGCGCCACTCGTTCGAGTCCTCGAAGACGACCGCCTCGTACTTGATGTTGCGCGGCTTGAAGTAGTCTTCGAGGTTCTGCAGCGTGGTGGTGCCCGGCAGCAGGCAGATCGCTGTCTGCGACAGCTCGGCCGCGCTCTTCACGCCGAGTTTGCTCGTCACCATCAGGCCCTGACCGTCATAGAAGACGACCGGCGCGAAATCGAGGCCGAGCGAGGTGTCGCGGGAGAAGGTCATCGTCGTCTGGCGCGACAGGATGTCGACCTCGCCGGACTGCAGGCCCTGGAAGCGCACATTGGTGTTCAGCGGGACGAACTCGACCTTGTCCGGCACGCCGAAGACCGCCGCGGAAACGGCCCGGCAGATGTCGCTGTCGAAACCCTGGCGCACGCCCTTGTCGTCGGCATAGGAGAAGCCCGGGGCCGTCGGAGAGACGCCGCAGAGGATCTTGCCGCGCTTCTTGACGGCCTCGAGTGTCGCTTGCGCCGAAGCGGGCGCTGCAAAGACTGAAAAGGCAGCCGCGGCAAAGCCGAATGCAACCAGTTTACTGAGCATTTTTGGCATAGGCGTTTCCCCTTGTGCGCGCCTGTCATCGGCGCGTCCAGGCGAGCCTATGAGGGCCCGGAGACGACCGCAAGGGCCCCCGCCGTTGACTTGAGACCCTGGTCCTCGACCGCGACGCCGACCACGGAAAGAAGCGTTGCCCGCGACGTGGAACGTTTGATCGCGACCGGAGTAGGGGGCGTATGCCGCTGCACTGGTTCGACCCACCCATCTATGTCGCTGCCTCGAAGGGCGGCGCGCGTTATGCCGTCATGAATGTCGAGCGGGCAGCAGAATTTCTGCTTTCCTGGCGTGATCAGAGCCAAAGCGAGAGTTGGCGCGCCGCGGTCCAGGCCTGCATGGCGGCCATCAAGGGCGCGGGGGCCATTGCCGACGCCCGAGAGGCGTTCGAGATGGCGGCTAGGGAAGGCGGGCGGCTCACGCTGGAGCCTGATCGCGCCTAACGCGCGCTGGAGCCTCGACTTGCTCTCCGCCAAGATCAACGATGGTCGCGGCTTCAGGGTGTTCGCCATCGTTGACGACTAATGACCGTGCCGGTAGCCCGTCCCCGTCCTCGCGTTCGGAGGAACTCGGTGAGCATGGGCTCGCGGTCAAGTTCGCCCATGGAAAAGATCTGTAAGCGGCGATCTGGCCGACACGCGGCTATTGCCGGCGCTCCCGCAGAAAATCGGCGGCCTGGTAGCGCCAATAGGTCAGTTGGACAGCGGCAGTGCCGATCGGGCCACCGTTCCAGGCGAGGCCGAAAGGCGCGAACAGCTTGAAGCGGTCGCTTTCACCCAGGATGGCTTCGGCGATGACCGTGCCGCCGATCGCCGTGGTGTTCATGCCGTGGCCACCGAAGGCGGTGCAATACCAGACGCCCGGCCGATATTGCCCGATCTGCGGCATCAGGTGACGCGCATAGGACATCAAACCCGACCAGGCGAGCTCGACCTTCAGCTCGGCGAGCTGTGGGTAGGTCGTGACCATCTCGCGTCGCAGAAGCGTGGCGACATCGCGCGGTTCGGTCGTGCGCGTCGTGATCCGCCCGCCCCAGAGAATGCGCGCGCCACCATCCACAAGCCGGTAGTAATCGCCGGCGCGCCGGTCGTCGCCGACCCCGGCGCTCGTGCGGATGGCCTCGCGGATCAACGCCGGTGCCGGCTCGGTCAGCAGCACATAGGTCGCGATCGGCAGATAGGCGCGTTTCAGCGGTGGCAGCAGGGCGCCCGTGTAGCCGCCCGTCGTGAACAGCACCTGCTCGGCTTCGATGACCGCCTGCGCCGTACGCAGGCGCTTCACCTGCCCCTCGAGCTCGCAGGACAGCACCGGCGTCCCCTCATGGACTGCGCCGCCAAGCCGCGTGATCTCGCGGGCAAGTCCGCGGGCATAGTTGAGCGGGTGGAAATGGAAGGCGTCGTCGTCCACGAGCGCCGCATGGTATTTGGGTGATTGCAGCAGCGCGCGCGTCTCGTCCCTGTCGAGATAGCGCAGCTTGCGGCCGAAGCGCTTCTCCTGCGCGTCGCGCTCGGCCCGAAGCGCGGTGCGCCCGTCATAGCGCAGCACACGCATGATGCCGGGCGACGGGGCGGCATCGGCAAGATCGAGGCTTTCGATATTGCGCCGGACGATCTCGACGCCTTCGAGCGTCAGGCGATAAAGCTCGTCCGCCTGCTGGCGCCCGACGCGTCGCTCGATGGCAGACAGCGCGGTCGCGTAGCCGGCGCTGACGAAGCCGCCATTGCGCCCGGAAGCGCCCCAGGCGATGCGCTGCGCTTCCAGAAGCACGACGGACCGACCGGCCCGCATCAACTCCAGCGCCGCCGTCAGGCCGGCCAGCCCGCCGCCGACAATGCAGATCTCGGCGCTGATCGGGCCCGCCGCAGCCGGATAGCTTTCATCCGAGGTCTGCGTCCGGCGATAATAGGTATCGATGTAGGAGGCGGGCGTGTGGTCCATGGCAGGCGTCATACTATCTCGTTTCCCGAGAGAAAATCGCCGGCACCCCGCCGGTGTGGAGCACGCAGGCGGCCTCGTTGCGCGCGATCGAGCCTTGCTTCACTTGCCGCAGGAGCGAGGCGAAGGTCTTGGCGACATAGGTTTGCTCCAGGATGAGGGCCTCTTGCGTCGCGAACAACGTGGCCGCCGCGCGTGAGGCTGGCGTGGCCACGCCATAGCCTGCCCCCAACTCGCCGGAATCGATCAGCACTCGCGTCATCGGGTCGATCGGCGGCGCGATGCCGGTGCGGATTCGCAGCCCCGCCAGCAACGCCGCGATGCGCCGGCGCAGTTCGTCTTCCTGATATTCGACGCTGACAAGATGGATCGTCCATGGCGCCTGGACCACGGCACTGCCGAAGATGAATCCCGCTTCGGTCGGCCCCATGGAGCCCGGCAGCAGGACATGGCGCAGATCCAGCACGCGCGCCTGCCCGGCGAGTTCTTCCGCCGCCAGCACATAGCCGAGCGCGGCAATGACGGGGTCGCCGATCAGATAGGGCCGGCGCCCCTGCGCGCGCAGCTCTTCGACGGCCCGCACGGCACATTCGCCCCGCTCGGCTTCGCTCATGGGCCCGAGCCAGCGGATCCGGGCGCCGAACAGCTGCGTGAGCAAGGCGTTGCCATCGAGCGTTTCGGGCTCGTCGCCGGCGTAGAGAACATGGGTCTCGAGGCCTGTCCTGGCGCCCGCGGCCGCCACGAGCCGGCACTGGTTGGAGGCCGGCGCGCCAGCGACAACCAGCATGTCGCATCCCGTCGCCAGGGCCTCGCCCAGCCAGTATTCGAGGCTTCGAAGCTTGTTGCCGCCGAGCCCGAGCGACATCACGTCATCGCGCTTGACCCAGAGCTGGTCATGCCCGACCGCCGCGCCGGCGCGCGCCATCCGTTCGAGTGGGGTCGGGCCGGTAAGCAGTGCGACCCGCGGCAAGGCGTCTAGCATCGTCTCAATCAAGCTCGGTAGCGCGCGCCGAGCCGACGCCGCCTTTCCATCCAGCGTGCGAAGCGCGGGACCGAATAGCAATACAGGAAATCGATCGCCGCGATGTCGACGTTGTCGCGCGTCGTTCCAGTCGTATCAGACGCGCCTCCGGCACCTGACATCAAAGCACGGCGAGCATCCCGCCATCGACATAGATGATCTGGCCGTTGACGTAGTCGGAGGCCGGGGCGGCGAGGAAGACAGCGGCACCAACCAGTTCGCCGGGTTTGCCCCAGCGCTTCGAGGGCGTGCGGCCCTTCACCCAGGCATCGAAGGTCGGGTTCTCGATCAGCGCCTGGTTCATGTCGGTCAGCATGTAGCCGGGGCCGATGGCGTTGGCCTGGATGCCGTGCTCGGCCCATTCGGCCGCCATCGCCTGGGTCAGCATCTTGATGCCACCCTTGGCGACCGTATAGGGCGCGACCGTCGCCCGCGCCAGGGCACTGGTCAGCGAGCCGATATTGATGATCTTGCCGTGCCCGCGCGCGATCATCCGCTTGGCGGCTTCGCGGCCGATGACGAAGGCGGAGGTCAGGTTGGTGTCGATGACGCGCTGCCAGTCGGCCGTCGCCAGCTCGACCATGGGCTTGCGGAACTGGATGCCCGCGTTGTTGACCAGGATATCGACCGCGATGCCGGCGGCGTCGAAGCCGGCGAAGACCTTGGCGACTTCCTCTTCGGAGGTCACATCGAAGGGCGCAGCATCGGCCTCATAGCCGGCCTGGCGCATTTCCTTCACGGCGGTACCGACGCGCCCGGCATCGGTGCCGTTGACGAGGATATGCGCGCCGGCCGCGGCCAGGCCCTCCGCCATGGCGCGGCCGAGCCCGCGCGAGGAGCCGGTGACAAGGGCGGTGCGGCCGGTGAGGTCGAAGAGAGGATTGGTCATGGGCGTGGCCTCTCAGAGAGTGGAGCGGCGGACCGTCAGGTCCGAGCGCTCATAGATCGCCGGCAGAAGATCGACGCCGAGACCCGGCGCCTCCATCGGATACACATGGCCATCCTTGATCACCGGCATCTCGTCGACGAGTTCCTTGTACCAGCCGGTGTAGAAAGCACGCACCGATTCCTGGATCAGCGTGTTGGGCTGGCTGAAGGAGGCGTGGATCGCCGCGATGAAGCCGACAGGGCCGATGCAGTCATGCGGCGCGAAGGGGCGGTGATAGGTGTCGGCCATCGCCGCGATCTTGCGGCCTTCGGTCAGGCCGCCGGTCCAGCACAGATCGGCCATCACGACATGCATCGCGTCGCGGTCGAGCATGTCCTTGTAGGGGAAGCGCGAGCCCAGCGTCTCGCTCGCCGTCACGGAGACCGTGGTCGAGCGGGCGAACTCGGCCAATGCCTGCGGCGAGTTCATCCGGATCGGATCCTCGTACCAGCTCGGCTCGTACTGCTCGAGCACCCGAGCGATCTTGATCGCGGTGGGCAGGTTCCAGAGCGAATGCATCTCGACCATGATCTCGATCTTGTCGCCGACGGCCTTGCGGATCTTCTCGAAGGGCTCGCAAGCCTTGCGCATCTGCTCGGGTGTGATGAAGAGCCCCTGGTTCTCGATCGCGGGCGGGTCGAAGGGCCAGATCTTCATCGCCGTGATGCCGCTTTCGAGCAGGCTCTCGGCCACCGCGTCGGCGCGGTTCATGAAGCCGTCGAGATCCTCATAAGGGCCGGCGGATTCGCCGAGGTTCCAGGTCGAGACCGGCTTGATGTTGTGGGAGCGGACATAGCGATAGCCCGCGCAAGTATTGTAGATGCGCTGCTTGTCGCGGCACAGGCCGCCGAGCATCTGGTGCACCGGCTGGCCGCAGACCTTGCCGAAGATATCCCACAACGCGATGTCGACCGCCGAGGTCGCCCGGGATTCCGCTCCCGTCGAGGCCTGGGCCATCGGCAGGTTGGTCATCTCCTTGTGCAGTGCCTCGATATGCAGCGGGTTCTTGCCGAGCAGGCGCATGGCGAGCGTGTCGTGCAGATGGGCCTCGACGGCGGCGGCGCCGTAGAAGGTCTCGCCGAGCCCGACCACGCCGGCATCGGTGTGCACGCGCACCCACAGCACATTGGCGAACTCGTCCGTCCGCAACGTCTCGATCATGGTGATCTTCAAAGCGAGCCTCCCGGAAACGGTGCTCTCTCGCGAGCCTGGCTCGGGAGCACCTTTGATGGATGGCGGCTCGGCCGTGGCCGGTCTCTGGGAAGCCGGCCGCCTCGCGGGGGACATTAGGAGCGCTTGTAAAATTTCACAACATGTTTATTGTTGCTCATGACGATGCCGTAACAAGAGCATCGCAAGAATGCATCGGGAGGAAATGCGGATGGCGAGGCGCGCCCAGCGTCCCCAGCTGGTTTTGGCCGAAGACGCTCCCGCGCCGAAGCGGCGCAACCGCGTCAACCTGTTCGAGGTCGCCTATCAGCGCATCGAGGAGATGCTGGTCACCTGCGAATTGCAGCCGGGCCGCTTCCTCTCGCTGCAGGACCTGCAGGCGATGACCGGCCTCGGGCGCACGCCGATCCACCACGCCGTCAACCAGCTCGCGGCGGACACGCTCATCATCATCCGGCCGCGGCACGGCCTGCAGATCGCGCCGATCGACCTGGCCCGCGAGCGGCTGTTGCTGCGCCTGCGCCGCGATCTCGAACGCTTCGTCATCGGGCTTGCGGCCGAGCGGGCCGGCCCGTCGCACCGCAACCAGATGCTGCATATGGAGCGGCTGCTGCGCGAGCGTCGCGATACGCTGACGTTGCCGGAATTCAACACGCTCGACCGCCGCATCGACGGCATGGTGCTGGCGGCAGCGGGCGAGCCCTTTCTCGAGCATACGTTGCGACCGCTGCACACGATCTTCCGGCGCATCGGCTTCATCTACCATAACCACATGCCCCGGCAGATCGGTTTGCGCGGCACGGTCGATCATCACCTCGCCGTGCTGAACGCGATCGCGACGCGCCACGCCGAGCGCGCCACGGCCGCCTCGGACGCGCTGATCGGCTTCGTCGACGGCATGTTCGACGAGATGGAAGCAGCGATCGACCCTTCCTTGCTGGATTGCAGCGTCGAGCCACTGCTCGGCGCCTGACAGGAGAAACCCGGACCATGCGCATTGTCTTCCATGGCGAGAACGCCGCCTCCTTCAGCCATGATTTCGCGAAGGTCCTGGGCCGGGATGCGCAGATCAGCCTGCTGCCCGACGTGCTCGCAACCGAGGCTGACAAGCGCACCTATGCCGAGGCTGACGCCATCATCGGCGTGAAGTTCGATGCCACCCTGCCGCAGCCCTCTCAGCTCAAGCTCTTCCATGTGCCAGGCGCCGGCTACGACATGGTCGATCTCGGCCTGCTGCCGGCCTCCGCTGCCGTGTGCAATTGCTTCGGCCATGAACAGGCCATCGCCGAATATGTGATGAGCGCGCTGCTCGCCCGCCATATTCCGCTCGCGGATGCTGACCGGCGGCTCCGAACCGGCGACTGGACCTACTGGGCCGGTGCGCCGGAACGCGTCCATGGCGAGATCGCCGGCAAGACCATCGGCCTTCTCGGCTTCGGCCATATCGGCAAGGCGATCACGGCCCGGGCCAAGGCTTTCGAGATGCAGGTGCATGTCGCCAACCGCAGCCCCGTGGCGGCCTCGTCCGTGGTCGACCGCGCCTTCTCCCTCGATGAGCTCGGCGCCTTCTACGGCTCGGTCGACTTCGTCGTGGTCTCGATACCGCTGACGGAGGGCACCAAGGGACTCGTCAATGCCGCCGCTTTCGCCGCGATGCGGCCTGACGCCGTTGTCGTGAATGTCGCGCGCGGTCCCGTCATCGACGAACAGGCGCTCTACGAGGTGTTGAAGGCTGGTCGCATCGGCGGCGCGATCATCGACACCTGGTATCGTTATCCAACAGCAGTGGATGGCGCGCCGTTTCCTGCGAGCCTGCCTTTTCACGAGCTTTCAAACGTTTTAATGACCCCGCACATGTCCGGCTGGACCAACGGAACGATCCGGCGGCGCCAGGCGGTTATCGCTGGTAACATCAGGCGGCGTTTTTCCGGCGAGAAGCTCGAAAACGTCGTTCGGGAAGGACACTAAGATTTGCAGACGAACCGGCCGCAAGAAGCCGGGCACAAATCAGCGCGAACGCAGCACAACGGGAGACGTCCAGTGAAGATTCTCAAGCACATCAAGATTGCCGGCACGCTCTTGGCGCTTGGCGCCGGCATGCTCGCGGCCAGCCATGCCTCGGCCCAGACGATCACCGACATCGTCAAGCGCGGCTCGGTCAAGATCGGCGTTCTGATCGGCGCTCCGCCCTTCGGCTCGGTCGACTCGCAGGGCAATGCGATCGGCTACGATGCCGACGTGATCGCGCTGATCGGCAAGTATCTCGGCGTCAAGGTCGAGATGGTGCAGCTCACCCCACCGGCCCGCATCCCGGCGCTGGAAGCCAACAAGGTCGACTTCCTCGTCGCCACGCTGGCGCCGACCCCCGAGCGTGCCAAGGCGGTGATGTTCTCCATCCCCTACAGCGCCTTCCAGACCGGCATCTATGCCAAGAAGAACGTGCAGATCAAAGACTGGGCGGACCTCAAGGGCATGAAGGTTGGCGTCAACCGCGGCTCGAGCGTCGAGCGTGAGTTCACCAACCGCGAGAAGGAGTTGAACCTCACCATCCTGCGCTTCGAGGACGACGCCACCACCATGCAGGCGCTGTTCTCCGGTCAGGTCCAGGCCATCGCCGGCCCGGATGCCCAGGCCAACGCCGCCATGAAGGCGCGCGGCGAGACCGAGACCGAGGTCAAGTTCTTCTTCGGCATGCAGCCGAACTCGATGACCATGCGCAAGGACGCCTGGGAGCTGCACCAGTGGCTCAACAACTTCATCTACTACGTCAAGCAGAACGGCGAGCTCGACGCGATCGCCCAGAAGTGGGTCGGAAGCCCGCTGCCGAACCTGCCGACCTTCTGATCGGATCTGCCGACGCGCCGGCGCACCTCGGGTGCGCCGGCTACTGTCCTCGACCGCAAGGGTCTGTCCCCCCATCGGTAATGGGCGTGGACCCTAAGCCGAAGGAGCGCGCCGTTGCTCTTCCAAGACGTCTTATCCAAATGGCCGATGATCCTGCACGGGGTCTGGCTCACGATCGCGCTCTCCTTCGTCGCGATCACCCTCGGCCTCGTGCTGGCGACGGCGATGACCGCCCTGCGCAGCCTCGCGGGCAGCTGGGCCGGCTATGTCGTCGACGCCTATGTCGAGCTGATGCGCAACACGCCGTTCCTGGTGCAGCTCTTCATGATCTTCTTCGGCTTGCCGCAGCTCGGTATCCGGCTGAACGGGCTCGAAGCCTCCATCCTGGCGATGACGCTCAACCTTGCCGCCTACGCCACCGAGATCATCCGCGCCGGCGTCGACTCGATCCATAGATCGCAGATCGAGGCGGGCCTGGCCCTGGCGATGAGCAAATGGCAGGTGCTGAAGCATGTCGTGCTGCAGCCGGCCTTCGCCCGCGTCTGGCCGGCGCTGTCGAGCCAGTTCGTGCTGATGATGCTGGCCTCCAGCATCTGCTCCTTCGTTTCGGTCCAGGAGTTGTCCGGTACGGCCGCGATCATCGAGCAGGACACGTTCCGCAGCTTCGAGACCTACATCGTCGTCACCGTGATCTATCTCGTGCTGGCGCTCTCGCTGAAGCTGTTCCTGAACTGGCTCGGCCACAAGCTCTTCCCGCAGGTGTCGGGCCTCGCCCGCCTCACCGAAGCGCATGGGGAGGCCGCCTGATGCAAACCTTCGGTTGGCCCGAGGCCCTCTTCATCTTCCGCTCCGCCGGCTGGACGCTGGCGCTCACGGCGATCGCCTTCTTCATCGGTAGTATTCTTGGCGGCGCCTTCGCGATCATGCGCCTGTCGCGCGTCAGGTGGCTGCGCCGCTTCGCCTCCGGGTATATCCTGGTGATCCAGTCCATTCCTGTGCTCATGGTGCTGTTCATGAGCTATTACGGGCTCTCGGCGTTGGGCATCGAGCTGCCGCCCTTCCTGGCCGCCTCGGCCTCGCTGTCGATCTATGTCTCAGCCTATCTCGCCGAGATCTGGCGCGGCTCGATCGAATCCGTGCCACGCCAGCAATGGGAGGCCTCGGCCTCGCTGGCACATACGACGGCGCAGACCTATCGCTATGTCATCCTGCCGCAGGCGGTCCGGATCTCGCTGCCACCGACGGTCGGCTTCCTGGTCCAGCTCGTGAAGAACACCTCGATCGTCCAGGTCGTCGGCTTCGTCGACCTGATGCGCGCCGGCATGCTGGTCAACAACGCGACCTATCAGGCCTTCCAGATCTTCACCCTGGTCGGGGCGATCTACTTCGCGATCTGCTTCCCGCTGTCCCGGCTCAGCCGCCATCTTGAAAAGGTGATGAATGCCAGCCGTTCTCATTGAAGACATCCATAAGCGCTTCGGCTCCCTGGAGGTGCTGAAGGGCGTCTCGCTGAGCGTCGAGCCGGGCCAGGTGGTCGCGATCATTGGTCGCTCGGGCTCCGGCAAGTCGACGCTGCTGCGCTGCATCAACGGGCTCGAGACCTTCCATGCCGGCAAGATCGAGGTCGCGGGCCACACCATGACTCAGGACCCGACGAAGCTGCGCGAACTGCGCAAGGATGTCGGCATCGTCTTCCAGAGCTACAACCTGTTCCCGCACCTGACGGTCGGCCAGAACATCATGCTCTCGCCGCGCATCACCAAGAACGTGCCGCAGGCCGAAGCGCTTGCGCTCGCCAAGGACGTGCTGGCGCAGGTAGGCCTTTCGGAAAAGTTCGACAGCTATCCGGACAACCTCTCCGGCGGCCAGCAGCAGCGTGTCGCCATCGCTCGCTCCCTGGCGATGAAGCCCAAAGTGATGCTGTTCGACGAGGTCACCTCGGCGCTCGACCCGGAGCTGACCGGCGAGGTGCTGCTCGTCATGGAGAAGCTCGCCAAGGGCGGCATGACGATGCTGCTCGTCACCCACGAGATGAACTTCGCCCGCACCGTCGCCGACACGACCGTGTTCATGCACCAGGGCAAGATCTGGGAAAGCGGCCCGTCGAAGGTGCTCTTCGCGAATCCCCAGACGCCGGAGCTGAGCAACTTCGTCAAAGCCGGAGCGCATTGAGCCGCTTGCTGAACCCTCGGGCTCGTCTTGGCCCCATCGTTCAGCACCTGTTTCAGGGGCGATAGATTTCAGCTTTCCTCGCACGGGGCGTGCCGCTGCAAAAAACCTCTGAGCGGAGCCGTCATCCGGTCCCGCTCAGACGATCGCCGTCGTTGGAGGCAGGAGGTCGCGGCGGAAGCGGCCGGGGCGACCTGCAGATTCTGTGCGACCGCCCCGCCGATACGCCGACCGCGCCGATGAGAGAACGGCGTGCTCCGGCCGTCATTCGGGCGGCGCGCGATTCCCCGCAATGCTGGTAATGTCGACCTTGATGCGGCCCATTTCGGCGGTCTTCCTGCGAACCTCGCCTTTGCCGATCACGGCCGCACAGCTATCATCATCTTTTCCGATACTTCATATCAACATTTGGCCGGTTTTCCCGCGGTCGAGCTTCATCCTAGGTTAGGCTGGGGCCAAGGGAGGACAGCACAATAAAATCTTCTTCTGAGGGTGAACGGCAGGGTTCAGCCAGACGCATATCGACACCCGGTCCCGTGCAAATCGATCAAGCCATCAGTTTTGACGATCATTCGCGCCATTGCGCGAAGCGCGGCCGTCGATTTCGGCGATATCGTCGATGGTCTGCGGTCTAGGGGGAACGGGCTGCCTCAGAAGTTGACGACATCCATCGGCGCCGAAGCGGCCTTGAGCCCTTCGAGCTGACAGGCGCGGCGCAGCATCATCATCAGACGGACCCGTCATGAAGCCGGATTTGACCGGTGAGGCGGGCAACAATGTCAAGAAAATTGGGAGGAGACATCAAATGAAGGTTCGCAGCATTTCCCGGGCTTTGCTCGGCTTGGCGGTCGGCCTTGCCGGCAGTAGCGTTTACGGCGCCGAAAATACCTACAAGATCGGCATGCTGACATCGATGTCCGGCTATGTTGCGAATATGGGCCTCGGTGGGCGTGACGGTCTGATGCTGGCGATCGACCAGATCAACCAGGCCGGCGGCGTTCATGGTCGCAAGATCGAGGTCGTCCAGCTGAACGACGAATCGGATGCGACGAAGGGCGTTCCGCTCGCGGTCAAGATGATCGAGGGCGAGAAGGTCATGGCGGTCGTCGGGCCGGTGCGCAGCGACATCGTCGAGGCCGTGGCGCCAATGATGATCAAGAACCAGGTCGTGGACATGGTCTGTTCGACGATCCTGCCGACGAAGTCCGACTATGCCTTCGCGACCGCTCCGACGCCGGACGAGGAAGCGCCGGTCGCCATCGCCTTCCTGAAGCAGCAGGGCGCCAAGTCGGTCGCCATCCTCAGCGCCATCGACGTCTGGGCGAGGACGCTCGGCCAGAACTGGGCGGCCGAGGCCAAGAAGCAAGGACTGACGGTCGTCGCGGCCGAGAGCTACAACTCGGCCACGGACAAGAACTTCATCCCGCAGCTTTCCAAGTTCAAGGCGGCCAATGCCGACTGGATCCTCGTTACCGGCGCGGGCCCGGCGGCCGGCCTGATCCTGAAGCAGAAGGCGGAGATGGGCTACAACGCCAAGGTGTTCGGCAGCACGACCTTCCCGGTCGCGGGCCTTCCGGCGATCGTGCAGATCGCCGGGCAGGAGGCTGCCGAGGGGACCTATTTCGCTGCCGTGCCCTACTCGGTCTGGGATACCTTCCCGAGCGAAGATCCCCGTTCCAAGACGATCGGCAACTTCCGCGAGGCGTTCAAGGCCAAGTACAACCAGTATCCCGAGCCGTCCCAGTGGTGGGTGGGCCAGAACTATGACATCGGCATGCTGCTCGCCGAAGGCATCAAGCGCGCGGGTCCGAACGTTACCGGCGAGACGCTCAAGAAGGCGCTCGAAACGATCAAGGGCCAGCAGGGCGTTCTCGGCGTCACCTACAACTATTCGCCCGAACATCATTCCGGCGTGAGCGGCGTTGTGGTCGCGCAGATCAAGAACGGAAACGTGGGCCTGGTGTCGAAGTGACATCGAGCCAGCTGATCGACGTCCAGGGCCTGACCAAGAAATTTGGCGGCGTCACGGCCCTGGACAAGGTCGACTTCGCCGTGCAGCCCGGCCAGATCGCCGGGCTGATCGGCCCGAACGGAGCCGGGAAGTCCACCTTCTTCAACGTCCTGACCGGGGTTCTCCCCGGCAATGGCGGCGAGATCCACTTCGATGGCAAGCGGCTGGACGGAGTCCAGCCGCATGACAGAGTGCGGCTGGGGATGGTGCGGACATTCCAGAAGATCCACCCCTTCTACGGAATGACGGTTCTCGAGTCGGTGATGGTCGGCTGCCACACCCGCGGCAGCGCTGGGATACTTCCCGCCATGCTGCGCCTTCCGGCGGTGAAGGCCGAGGAGCAGCGCTTCCGGGAGGCCGCCAAGGCCTCATTGGCCTTCGTCGGTCTCGGAGCGCAGGCGGATGTGCTCGCCGACGCCTTGCCGCTCGGACACCAGCGCCTTCTGCAGATCGCCTGCGGTCTGGTGACCGAGCCGCGTGTCATGCTGCTGGACGAGCCGGCATCCGGCCTCGATGCAAACGAGACGGCGCGCCTCGCCGATCTGTTGCTCGCCATTCGCGAACAAGGAAAGACTCTGGTGCTGGTCGAGCACGATATGAGCCTGGTCATGAAGATCTGCGATCAGATCACCGTCCTCAGCTTCGGCCGCAGGCTTGCCAATGGCAGCCCGGACGAAGTCCGTCGCAACCCCAAGGTGATCGAAGCCTATCTCGGGAGCGGTGAGCATCGTGCTTGAGGTCCGGGATCTAAAAATTTCCTACGGTCAGATCGAAGCCCTCAAGAACGTCTCGATACGGGTCGACAAGGGTGAATTCGTCGGCGTGATCGGCGCCAACGGCGCCGGCAAGACCTCGCTTCTGATGGCGCTTTCGGGAGCCGTGCGTGTTGGCAGCGGCAGTGTTCTCTTCGACGGCGAGGATGTGACCCATCTCCCGCAGCATCTGCGCGTCGGACGTGGCATCGCCATCGTGCCTGAAGGCCGCCAGGTGCTCGGACCGCTGAGCGTCATGGAGAATCTGGAGCTCGGAGCCTACCAGCGCCGCGCTGAACCCCGGGCGGTGATCGCCAGGGATCAGGAGATGATCCTCGATCTGTTCCCGATCCTGCGCCAGCGCGCCGGGCAGCTCGCGGCGACGCTCTCCGGCGGCGAGCAGCAGATGTTGGCCATCGGCCGCGCGCTGATGAGCCGGCCGCGCCTGCTGCTTCTGGACGAGCCGTCCTTCGGGCTGGCGCCGATGGTCTTCGCCGAGATTCTCGCCACCTTGCGGCGGCTGCACGCGGAGGGTCTCGCCTGCCTGATGGTCGAGCAGGACGCGCATGTCACGCTGGAAACCACCAGCAGAAGCTACGTTTTCCGAACCGGTCAAATCATCATGGAAGGATCGAGTTCCGAATTGCGCCAGGGCGGTCTGGTTCTGGTCGAGGAGAGCTATCTCGGCTCGGGAGAGAAGTCCCCATGATAGACCTGCTGCCGGTTCTCCTGGTCAACGGCGTCGTATTCGGCGCGATTTACGCCATCAATGCCATCGGCATTGGCCTCGTCTACAACACGACCGGGATCATCAATTTCGCCCAGGGCGAGTTCGTCATGCTGGGCGGCATGCTGACGGCCTTCCTCTTTGGCCATGTCGGCTTGCCCTTGCCATTCGCGATCATCGGCGGCGTCGCCTTGACCGTCGTCATCGGCCTGCTGACCGAGCGGCTCTTCATCCGGCCGCTGTGGCGGCGTGGCGCGAAGGACTGGACCTATGTGTTCATGCTCTTCGCGGTCGCGACCGTGCTCCCCAATCTCGTGATGCTGGGCGTTGGGCGCGACCCTCTGACTTTCCCCGCCTTCGGAGTGCTGCCGTCGGTTAAGCTCGGATCGGTGATGCTGAGCAGCCAGGCTCTCTGGGTGCTCCTGGTGACCGTCCTCGTCTTCTTCGCTCTGCAGAGCTTTTTCGATCGCACCCTGGTGGGCAAGGCGATGAAGGCGACGGCGATCAACCGCCGCGTCGCGGCCTGGCTCGGTGTTGCCGTCGAGCAGATGGTCGCGATGTCGTTCGGTCTTGCCGCGCTGCTCGGCGCCATCGGCGGCGTGATCTTCACGCCTCTGATCAGTACGCAGTTCGACGCCGGCGTCTCGATGACCCTCAACGGCTTCGCCGCGGCGATCATCGGCGGCATGGGCAACATGCGGGGCGCGATCGTCGGCGGGCTGGTGATCGGCATCCTCCAGTCGATCAGCACCGCCTTCATCTCGTCCGTCTATGGCGACGCGGTGACCTATGCCGTGCTGTTCGCGCTGCTGATCATCTGGCCACACGGATTGTTCCGCCCTCTCATCGAACTGAAGAATGAAGAGATATGAGCTGGCGTCCTACTCATACGCAGAGCGTATTGGCTCTCATTGCCGTCGCCGTCGTCTTCCCGTTCTTCGGCAGCGCCGCCACAGTGACGGTCATGGCGCTGGGGGGGCTTTACGCCATCGTCGCGATCGGCCTTAACCTGCTGGTCGGCTACGCTGGGAAGATCTCCTTCGGCCACAACGCCTTCATGGCGCTTGGAGCCTATGTCTCGGGCATCCTGACGGTCACCTATGGCTGGCCGCCGCTGGCGGCCATGCTCGTCGCCGTCGTCGGCACCGGCCTCGTCGCCTTTCTCATCGGGGCGCCGATCCTGCGCGTGCGCGGGCACTACCTCGCCATGATCACGCTGGCCTTCGCCCAGATCATCATCATCGTCAGCACGCGCTGGACCGAGGTCACGGGCGGATTGACCGGTATCCCCGGTGTGCCGGATCTCAGCATCTTCGGCTTTGCTTTCGATACCAAGCTGAGGATGTACTATCTCATCTGGTTCGTCGCGATCGTGCTGTTCCTGCTGTCCTTCAGGATCGTGGATTCCCGCTTCGGCCGGGCTCTGCGTGCGTTGGGCGCCCACGAAGCCGCCGCCGCGTCCCTGGGCGTGGATGTCGTACGCTGCCGGATCCAGATATTCGTGCTGAGCGCGGTCTATGCGGCTCTCGCAGGCTGCCTCTACGCGCATTTCCTGAACTATGTGAACGGCACCTTCTTCGACTTGAGCGTCATGATCCAGCTGATGGCGATCCTCGTCGTCGGCGGCATCGGCACGATGTGGGGGCCTCTGGTCGGCGCCGTGTTGCTGGTCTGGGTGTCGCAGAATCTGGGCGGCTACGCCGAGTACAGCCAGCTCATTTTCGGCATCCTGTACGGCGGCGCCCTGCTGTTCCTGCCGAAGGGCGTGGTCGGCGAGATCACTGCGCGGCTCAACGGGGCGCGCAAGGCACCGGCTGGCCAAGCTGAGCCGGTGCCCAGCCAGTCGGCTTAGGCGACGCCGGCCGGGATGATTTCGGCGCGGTTTGCAGCATGCCGGCGGCCTCTCGGCTGCCGGGTGGCGGCGCACGGACAACAACCAGCCAGGCTGCGCCCTGGCAGGCTTTTCCATCGCTGTTCCAGGCGGGATGCCATCACAGCTTCGAGCTTTCACTGAAGCGCAGCGTTCTGCGAAGGAGACTTTCAAGATGTCGTCGGTAATCTACACGCAAATCCCGCGATGCTCCCGCGGTCTTCTCGACCAGATCGCTGAATTCCCGGTCGCCGACCTGCACGAGGCGCTGGGTGCGATCGAAGGCCGGAGGCGGCTGCTCAGCCCCCGGATGCGCCCCATCGGTGTGTCGCAGAAGGCGGTCGGGCAGGCGGTGACATCCTATAACTATCCCGGCGACAACCTCATGATCCACGCCGCGCTCAAGGTCGCGGAGCGCGGCGACATGCTTGTGCTGGTCAATGGCGGCGTGCCGCAGGGGGCGCTCTGGGGCGATGTCGCGACGACCTACGCGATGGAGAAGGGCATCGCCGGCGTCGTCGCCGACGGCCCGGTGCGCGATACGGATGCGGTACGGTCGATGGGCTTCAATGTCTGGTCCACCATCGTCTCGCCCGCTCATCCCGAGAAGCGCGGGCCCGGATCGGTGAACATCCCCGTCGTCTGCGACGGCGTCGTGATCGAGCCCGGCGACATCATCGCCGCGGATGACGACGGCGTCCTCGTCATTCCGGTGCGACTGGCGGCCGAAACCATCGAGCGTGCCCGACGCCGCAACGAGACCGAGCACGACGTTCGCAGGCAGATCAAGGCGGGCAAGACGCTGTTTGAGATCATGAACATGCAGAAATACATGGACGCGGCCAACATCGCCGTCGTCGAAGGGGTGTGCCCGAGCCTGACCAGCGGCCAGCCGTGAGCGGGCCGCGGGAGCTCGTCGGCGAGGCGATCGACCAGAGGGCATTCTGGACGGCGATCGGAACGCGCCCGCTCGGCGCGACGATCGTCACCGCCCAGGGCCCGGAAGGCCCGACCGGCTTCCTCGGCTTGTCCTTCGCCCATGTCTCCGCGGACCCGCCGGTCGTGCTCGTCTCGATCGGTCACAAGACCGGAGCGCTCGCCGCCATCCGCACGGCTGAGGCCTTCGCGGTCTGCGTCCTTCCTGCGGGCAGCGAGGCGACGGCCAGGGCATTCGGCGGAGCGATCAGCGGCGCGGACCGTTTCGCGCCGCATGAATGGGGCAGCCTCGTCACCGGCTCGCCGATCCTGGCGTCGTCGGCGGCGGTCTTCGACTGCCGCCTGCGCAGCATCGTCGAGGAAGAGCAGGCGGTCATCGCGATCGGTCGCGTCGTCGGGCTCCGGATCGCGCCCGACCGGGGCGCCACGCTGGCTTATGGTGGCGGATACAGGGACCTCTAGCGCCCGATCCCGATCAGAACATCAGGATGTGTGAACCGCCCTGATTGCCGAGCAATCTGGGCGGTTCTTTTTCGCAAACCCCGATCAGCCGGTCGACGCGCGCCGCGTTGCCTCGTTTGCGCAGATAATCCGCGAAAGCGTGCTGTTCATCGTCGCCAGCTCCTCTGCCGGCACGTTGCGGAACAGCATCTCCTCGCACTGACGCGCATGCGCGATGATCTCCTTCACGCGCACTTCGCCGGCCAGCGTCAGCGAGACGCGATTCTGCGCATCCGCCGTCACAAGGCCCAGCGACACGAGCGTTCCGAGGACATTCTGGCTGGAATTGAAGTCGAGAAGCAGCTCCGGCAGCAGCGCCTCGAGCGTGCTGCCCGGATTCGCCGCGCAGGCGCGTAGTAGCCGTGCCTGCATGAGCGTCAGGCCCAGGCCCGCCTTGATGCGGGCCCTCTCGACCTCGGAGGCGATCAGCGAATAGGCCCGGATCATCAGGTTCGACAGCACCTCGCTCTCGCCCTGTGGGGCCGGAGGCGGCGCCGCCACAGCCAATGCGGCGACATCGGGATGGTTCGCGGTGACGGCGTAGCGGCCCTTCGAGAAGATCAGCGGCGCGCGATCGTAGCGCGAGAAGGTCTCGACCTCTCCGACGAGTATGAGATGATCGCCGCCTTCATAGGCGCAGGTGCGTCGGCATTCGAAGCTGGCTGCGACGCCGTGCAGCAGCGGCGCTTCCCCGCGCCCCTTGGCGTGCGCGACATCCTGGAACTTGTTCGGCGCCGACTTAGCGAACAACTGCGAGAGGCCGATCTGGTCGTCGGCCAGCACATTGACGGCGAAATACTCGCAAGCTTCGAAGGCGGCAAAGCTCTGGCTCTCGCGTCGGATCGACCAGAGGACCAGCGGCGGGTCGAGCGAGACGGAGCTGAACGAATTGGACGTCAATCCGTAGGAGGCGCCGTCCACGGTCGTGGTGATGACCGTTACCCCGGTGGCGAACTCTCCGAGCGTGCGCCGGAATGCGCTGCGATCCGCCGACGGAGTGCCGCTTTCGAGTGCCGATTTCATTCTGATCGTCCTTTGGTACGACCGCCGCGACGACTTATCGCGTCGTGGCGGTGATCCGTATCTGAATGCCGTTTTCGGTCCGGCGTGCCTGCCGTTCCAGCCATTGGGTGAACCGCTCGCGCAGCAGGTTGAGCAGCCATTGAGCGGCCAGGCCCGGCGGCTCGTCGACGCGATAGGCGGCGTAGAGCGGAAAGAGCAGCGGCCGGTCCTGATGGATCGCAAGCCGCAGCTCGACGAGCCGGCCGGCATCGAGATGCGGCCGAGCCAGATGTGTCGGCATCGCACACCAGCCGAAGCCGCGCAGGGCGAAGTCCAGGCGGTTGAACTGGTCGACGAAGCTCCAGCACTTCGTTCCCATCACCACGCCGCGATAGCGCCGCGTGCGGTCGGTCAGCGTGAGCTGGACGTGCTCGTCGAGCTCCGATTGCGAGATCAGCCCCGATATCGACGCCAGCGGATGCTGGGAGGAGGCGACCAGCGACACCGGGACATTGCCGAGGAACTGGAGCTGGATGCCTGGCAGCCCGTTGAAGGCCGGCGAATAGATCGACAGCCGCGCATTGCCCTCCAGCAGCGACTGCTCGGGCGCACCCAGCCCCTCGGCGAACAGCGTCACCGAGACGAGCGGGTACTTGGCGCGAAAATCGTCCAGCGCCTCGATCAGCACGTCGTTCGGGAACACCTGCTCGATGGCGAGGCTGATCTCGGGCTCGGCGACGGTACCGATGCTTTTTGCGCGGGCGCGAAGGGCATTGGCGCTGCTGACGATGCGCTTGGCATCGGCGAGGATAGCCTTGCCGGCGTCGGTGAGCTGCGGAAGCTTGTGCGAGCGGTCGAAGAGCTGCAGTTCCAGCGCATCCTCGAGCGACTGGACCGACTGGCTGACCGCCGACTGGACCCGGTTGAGCTTGCGCGCGGCGGCCGAGAAGCTGCCCAGCTCCGAGACGGTGATGAGTATCAGGAGCTGATCCAGGGTCATCCTGTTGATCATGTCCGTGCTCCCTCCAAACCATAGAGCCCGGTGATACCGCGAACCACCGGGCATGCCACGAGGAAGTTTCCGGCGGTCATGAGGCCGCACCAGGCTACCTTCCCCAGGGCTCTCTCTTGAAATGCCCACAGGGGAGG
Organism: Hyphomicrobiales bacterium; assembly: GCA_900473415.1. Lineage (GTDB taxonomy): Bacteria > Pseudomonadota > Alphaproteobacteria > Rhizobiales > Beijerinckiaceae > Allobosea. The sequence continues at coordinate 278,840 of UCLR01000003.1, read as the reverse complement.
GAGCCGCCCGCATCTGCGATCCGCCCTCAAAAACCGTAGAGCCGCGCCGGATTGTCCGAGAGGATCGCCTTGCGATCGGCGTCGGACTCCGTGCATGCGAGCAGGAAATCGAGCAGGTCCGCATCATCGGGCGCGTGCTCGTTCAGATGCGTCGGATGCGGCCAGTCCGAGGCCCAGAGCAGGCGCTCGGTGGACTGGCGCGCCAGCGCGGCCGCCAGCGGCACGACATCGGCATAATCCGGGCCGCCGAGCTTGGAGATGTGGTAGGCGCCCGAGATCTTGACGTAGACATTGTCCTGCGCCGCCAGCCTCAGAAGCGATTGGAATGCCTCGTGTTCCGGCGGGATCGCCTGGGAATAACGCCCGATGTGGTCGAGCACGACGGTTCCTGGAAGATCGGCGATCAATTTCTCGTATTGCGGCAGTTCCATGCCGTCGAGCTGCACCTGGACGTGCCAGCCGCTGCCGGCGAGCCGGTCGGCCATGATCGGCAACTCGCGCCACTCCATCATGCCGCCGCGCATCTGATGGAACCGCACGCCGCGCGCGCCACGCTTCCAGAGGGTATCGAGTTCGGCGTCGGAGATCGAGACCGGCACCGTCACGACGGCACGCGCGTCATCGCCAACCTCGTCCGCCGCATCGAGGATGCAGCTGTTGTCGAAGCCGTAGCTGACCGGTTGGACGAGGACCATACGCTGAAGGCCGAGCCTTTCCTGAACCTTCCTGTAATCCGCCAGCAGGAAGTCCGGCGGAAACAGCCAGGCCTTGGAGGAGGTCGGATACGCACTGTTGTAGAAGTGCATATGCGTGTCGCAAGCGCCGGGAGGGGCCTTGAGCCGAGGGGCTCGCTTGGGCGTCGCGGACATCGTGGCCTCGTTCCTCTTCAATGATCTGGACGCGCGGTCAGTTCGCGAGATTGCCGCTCAGCGTCGTGCTCTCGTATTCGCGACGGAAGACGCCCTTCTTCTGCAGCAGCGGGACGACCTGATCGACGAAGTCCTCGACGCTCTGGATGTTCGTCGCCGGGGTCATGTTGAACCCATGGCAACCGCTCTCGCGCCAGAGCTCCTCGAGCTTGTCAGCCACCTGCTCGGGCGTGCCGACGATCTGCGTCATGCCCGTCGAGGCGCCGAACACCTTCGCCGCGTCGCGGATCGTCGAGTTCCCGTCGCCCGTCAGGTTCGCGAGCATTTGCAGCATGCCGCGCGAGGCCTGCGTGTCGTTGCCGCCGAGCGGCTGGTCGAGATCCATCTTGCTGAAATCCATGCCGAGCGTGCCCGACATGCGGCTCAGCGCTGCGTCGAGCGGGATGCGCTCGGCCATTTCGGCCTGTGTGCGCTTCGCCTCCGCTTCGGTTCCGCCCACGATGCATTGGACGCCGAACACGACCTTCGGCGCCTCGGGCCGGCCCGCGGCCGCGGAGGTTTCGCCGAGCTTCTTGACGAAGCTCGTCATCTCCTTGAGCCGCGGCTGGATCGCGAAGACGACGTCGGCATGCTTCATGGCGAATTGCTGACCGCGTCCCGACGAGCCCGCCTGGAACAGGACCGGACGACCTTGCGGGGACGGCAGGGTGGGCGGCACGGCGCGGCAGCTGAAATGCTTGCCGGCGAACTCGACCACATCGACATTGGCCGGGTCGGCATAGATGCCCTGCTGCTTGTCGGCCTTGATCGCGCCCGGCCTCACGCCGTTCCAAAGCCGGTGGCAGATCTCCATATACTCGTCGGCATGGTCATATCGCTCGTCATGCTCGAGCTGCGGCACGCCGAGCGCCCGATGTTCCCCGCGCAGATGGCCGGAGACGATGTTCCAGCCGACCCGGCCGCCGCTCATATAGTCGAGTGTCGAGAGCCGGCGAACGGTCATGTAGGGATAGGTGCCCGAGGTCGACAGGGTCACCGCAAAGCCAAGATGCTTGGTTTCCGCCAGCATGACGCCGGCGACGGCCATCGGATCATGGCTGGGCCAGCACACGCCGTAGCGCACGTAGTCGTCGAAGCTTTCCTTGTAACGATCGAAGCCGCCGGGCGTGTCGGCGAAGAACATCGCGTCGAAGCGGCCGCGCTCCAGCGTCCGGGCGAGCTTCTTCCAGTGATCGAAGGAGGCCAGGCCGTCGAGGCGGTTGTCGTCCGGATCAGCCCAGCTCATGACGCTGTGGTTGATCGGGCTATGCATGTTGAAGCTGATCAAATGCATCCGCTTGGTCATAGTCATCCCTCTGCTCGCTCGAGGCGAATTGGCGCGCCATCGTCGGGGCGCTCGCGGAAGAGCTTCGGATCGGCCAGGTCGACGATGGAGTCGGGGCCGGCGCAGCCGACATCGGTCCATCCCATCTGACCCATCGCGAGGTTCAGTTCCTGCCGGTAGATATCGAGCACCTTGCGCGCCCCGGCCTCGCCGCCGGCGGCGACGCCGAACATGGCGGGCCGGCCAAAGAAGGCGGCCCTGGCGCCGAGGCTCAGCGCCTTGGCGATGTCGGCGCCGCGCCGGAAGCCGCTGTCGATCAGCAGCTCCATCTTGTGCCCCACCGCGTCGGCGATGAGTGGAAGCATGTCGAGCGGGGCAGGCGCGCTGTCGAGCTGGCGCCCGCCATGGTTCGAGACCAGCAGGCCGTCCGCGCCGAGCTCCATGCAGGTCCGCGCATCATCAGGGTGCAGGATGCCCTTGACCGCCAGCGGGCCGGACCAGGCCTTGCGCACGCTGCGAAGGACCTCCCAGGTCTGGCTCGGCGCGGGCGTCTCGCTGCCATAGAGATCGGCGACGGTGTTGGCGTCGGCGTCCTTGCCGGCATAGGGGCGCCAGTTCTCCATCATCGGAATGCCGCCGCCGGTGAGATAGCGATAGGTCCAGGCCGGACGGCTCAGCCCCTGCATGATCACCCGGGGCGTCATCTTCATCGGCCGCCGGAAGCCGTTGCGGATATTCCGCTCGCGCTTGCCCATGACGGGCGTGTCCACGGTCAGGATCAGCACCTTGACGTCGAGCGCCTTGGCTCGCCGGACGAGGTCGGCCGTGATGTGCGGGCTGCGCGTGCCGTAGATCTGGAACCAGGTCGTCTTCGGACCGGCAGCGACTGCCGCCTCGATCGAGTCACAGCTGGCGCTCGACATGATGTAGGGCAGGTCGAAGCCTGCCGCTGCGCGCGCCAGCATCAGGTCGGCGCCCGGCCTGAAGAAGCCGGCGATGCCCATCGGGCAGATGCCGAAGGGCGATGAATATTCATGGCCGAACAAGGTGGTGCGCTGGTGGCGCTTCTCCACGTTGATCAGATAGCGGGGAACGAGACGATAGCGCTGAAAGGCGTCTCGGTTACGTATCAGGCCGTCTTCGCCATCGACGCCGCCATCAATAAAATCATAGGCGATCTTTGGAAGATAATTCCGCGCAAGCTTCGCGATATCGTCTATATTGATCGCATTCTCAATTTTCATTGATTCCGCCCGGCATAATTCTTCATGGCCTTTCAGGCTCTGGTGGCGAAATCTATCTATCGACGAAGGCGATAGAAAACGATTTATTCTGATAGCTATTATCGGAATGGGAGATACGTCCGCGCTGCCGAAGGGCTTCGGCGCTGACCGCCAGCAGGGCGCACATCGGCCCTGCGCCATTGCGCTGTCTCAGGATCGGCTCTATCGGAGCGCAGGCCGCTGCACCGGCAAATGCCAGGGCCGCAGGCTGTCGAGGCTCGCGGCTAGGCGCGCCGAAGTCGCGCGGCTACCGTGAATCGTCGATTCGGCATCTGGCCGGCGCAAGGGAAAGAAGAAATGCTGCTCCGGGTCGGGACACGCCGAAGCCCCCTCGCTCTCGCCCAGACCAATTTCATCATTGGCCTCATCAAGGAAATCCGGCCCGAGATCGAATTCGAGATCTGCTCGATCGCCACGGTCGCCGACAAGGACAGGGTCTCGGAATTCCACCAGTTCGGCATGGTCGGCGTCTTCACCACCGAACATGAGGGGCAGCTCCTGCGCGGCGAGGTCGATTTCGTCGTCCACTCGCTGAAGGATCTGCCGACTTCGCTGCAGGACGGGCTGACCCTGGCGGCGGTGCCGAAGCGGGAGGATCCCCGCGACGTGCTGTGCGGCGCGACACTGAAGGGCCTGAAGCAGGGTGCGCGCGTCGGCACGGGCTCGCTGCGCCGCCGCTCTCAGATCCTGAACCTGCGCCCCGATGCGATGGTGGTGCCGATCCGTGGCAATGTCGGGCCGCGGCTGGCGAAGATCGAGGGCGAGGACGGGCTAGACGCCGTGATCCTGGCCCAGGCCGGCCTGAGCCGCCTTGGTCTCGGCGAGGCGACCACCGAAGTGCTCGATCCGCAGCGCTTTCCCTATGCCGTGGGCCAGGGGGCGCTCGGCGTCGAGGCGCGCGCGCAGGACACGCATATCCTTGAGGTGCTGCAGGCGATCGAATGTCGGCAGACTCGCGCCGAGGTCGATGCCGAGCGCGAGATGATGCATGCGCTGGGGGCCGGCTGCAGCCTGCCGGTCGGCGCCTTCTGCAGCTGGAAGGATGACCGCCTGGTCCTTCAGGCGCAGATCACCTCGCTCGACGGTCAGCAACAGGTCGTCGCCGTCGAGGAACGGCCTGGCGAGAGCGCAAAGGAGCTGGGCCTGGCCGCGGCCGAGACCCTGAAGGCGCGCGGCGGCGAGAAGATCCTGCACGGCAGCTATCGCGAGTTCACCGGCCAGTTCCGGATGCCGCGGGCCTGAGGCTGATCGCGGCGTCGCGCGGCCGGTGCCCTAAAGCGCGAAGGCCCTCGCCAGAAGCTCGTAGTTGCGCAGGCGGATGGCGGGGTCGTCCAGGAAATCCTGGATCATGAATTCGGTGATCCCGGTCTCTTCTGTCATGCGGGCCAGTGTCGCCTTCACCCGTTCCAGCGTGCCGACGATGAACATCGGCCAGGGGATCGTGTCGGCGTGGACCATGCCGCCCATGATCTCGATGGCTTCGTCGAGCGAGGGCAATTGCGGAACCATGATCCGCTCCGGCTTGCGCCGCTGCCGGAAGACGGCCCTCACCGGCATGGCGAGCCGCTCGGCTTCTTCCTGGGTCTCGCCGAGGATGATGCGCACGGCGATGAAGGATTGCGGGGCCTGGAGGCCTGCCGCGTAGCGCGAGGGCTTGAAGCCTGACTTGTAGGTCGCCGCCGCATGCGGAGCCTGCTCGGGCCTGTGGAAGGCGCTGCAGGCGAGGCCGAGGCCGAGCGCGGCGGCTCGCGCGGCGCTCTCCTCGCTGACGGCGAGAATCCAGGGCCGGGGGCCCGCCGGTTCGTCGCGCATGATCTTGATGCTGGCGAAGGGCGCGCCCTCGGGTTGGTCGTTGCCGAGCCAGCCGATCAGCTCCTCGACGCGCGCGCCATGGTCGTCGGGCTCTGCGGCGCCGCGCAGCGGCTGCAAGGCACGGTCGGCGAGAGGCCCGGCGGTGGCGCGCCCGATGCCGATATCGATGCGGCCGGGATAGAGCGCGTTCAACGTCCGCAGCGCCTCGGCCACCTTGTAGGGGCTGTAATGGTTCAGCAGAACGCCGCCGACGCCGATCCTGATCTGTGATGTTGCGCCGGCGAGCGCGGCCGCCATGATCTCGGGCGCCGGATTGGCCTCAAAGGCGACGTCGTGATGCTCGACGATCCAGTATCGGGTGAAGCCCAGCTTCTCCACGGCCTGCGCCATGGCGATGGCCGTGCGCAGGGCATCGCCTGAGGTGCCGCCCTTCGGCAGGACGAGCGGATCGAGGAGCGAGATGCGCATGAGATCAGCTTCCGGAAAATGATCTGGCGCCGGTGGGAAGCCGGCGCCAGACGGTCGTCATAGCCCAGTCGTCACTTCAGGGCGAAGGCCGAGGGGGCGATGAGGTTCGTCTTGATGTCGATCGCCTTGGCCTTGGGCAGCATGCCGGCCTCGACCATGAAGGACTGGTCGGCCGTCAGGTTGGCGACGTCGTCATCGGTCATGGCCGGGGTGAAGTCGTAGAGCTTGATCTGGGCACGCGCGTCCTCGATCGAGATCTTCTGCTCCCTGGCCGCGATCTCCAGCGCCTCCTCGGGGTTCCTGGCCATGAAGTCGAGCGCCTTCTTGTGGGCCTCGAAATAGGCGGCGAGCAGTTCGGGATGCTGCTCGGCGAAGGCCGAGCGCGCGCCGATCACGGTCGTCGGCTTGATCAGCCCCTCGCCGCTGGTCAGCGGCTTGCCGCCGGCCTTCTCGACCACGGTGACGTCGGCGCCGGCCAGCGTCGCGACATCGACCTGGCCGGCCAGCAGCGCCGCGCGCGCCGCCGACAGATCCATGTTGATGTATTCGACGTCGTTCAGCGTCAGCTTCTGCGATGCCAGCGCCGAGACGAGGAGCTGGTTCAGCACGGTGCCCTTGGGGCCGGCGACCTTCTTGCCCTTGAGGTCGGCGAGCTTCGCCGGGCCGTCGGCGCGGGTCATCAGGAAATAGGCCTTGGGCGAGCGGGCATAGGCCGCGACGACCTTGAGGTCGACGCCGTTGGCGCGGGCGAGAATAGCGGAGGTGCCGCCGAGCACGCTGGCGATGTCGATCTCGCCGGCGGCGATGGCCTGGGTCTGCTGCGCGCCGGAGGTGATCACCGGGTTCTCGACCTTGATGCCGAACTTGGCGAAGGCCTCGTCCAGGAAGCCCTTCTGGCGCATCACGATCGAGGGCACGTTGAAGGGCGCGGTGACATAGGTGACGCGCACGGTCTTCGGCTGCTGGGCGGCGGCCGGTCCGAGCGTCAGCGCAAGCACAAGGCCGAGGGCGGTGAGGAGTTTCATGGCAGTGTTTCCTTAAGTTGCGATGGCATTGGCCGCCGCTTCGGGAAGCGGCGCGGAAGCGGGAGACGGCGCGGTCAGCTTGGCGAGAATGCGCCGGCGGTGGTCGTTGACCTCGGCCGTGGTTGGATCGCGCGGGAAGGGCAGGGCGACCGGCTCGTGGCCGACGACGCGGCCGCGCTCGAGCTCGAGCACATGCTCGCCGAGCAGCACCGCCTCCTCGACGTCATGGGTGACGAAGACGATGGTCGGGCGCTTGCGCTGCCAGATCGCGATCAGCTCGTTCTGCATGGCGCGGCGGGTGAAGGCGTCGAGCGCGGCGAAGGGCTCGTCGAGCAGCAGCAGGTCCGGCTCCATCACCAACGCGCGGGCGATGGCGACGCGCTGGGCCATGCCGCCCGAGAGCTGGCCGGGCATGGCCTCGGCGAAAGCGGAGAGACCGACCATGTCGAGCGCGGCGCGGCTGCGCTCGGCGATCGCCTCGGGCGGAAGCCTGCGGCGCAGCCCGAAGGCGACGTTGCCGGCGACATCGAGCCAGGGCATCAGCCGCGCTTCCTGGAAGACCACGCCGATGCGCTGCGGGCCGCCCTCGCTGCGCCTGAGTTCCCCGCTGCTCGGCTGTTCGAGGCCGGCCAGCAGCCGCAGCAGGGTCGTCTTGCCGCAGCCGCTGCGCCCGACGATCGTGGTGATCGAGCCGCGCGGGAAGGTGAGGCTGACATCGGCAAGCGCCGTCACCTCGTTGTCGCCGAGCCGATAGCTCTTGCCGAGATGATGCGCCTCAAGCACGCGCCATCTCCAGATCGCCGGCGAGCCAGGGCGCTTTGCGCTGGATCAGGTCGCGCAGGAGGTGGTCGGTGATCAGCCCGAGCACGCCGATCACCAGGATGCCGGCGAGCACGATGTCGGTGCGGGCGAGGTTCTCGGCGTCGACGATCATGTAGCCGAGCCCGGCTGAGGAGGCGATGAGCTCGGCCCCGACCAGCGCCCGCCAGCTATAGCCGAGCCCGATGCGTAAGCCCACGACGATGGCCGGCAGGGCCGAGGGCAGCACGATGCGCAGCATGATCTCGCTGCGGCTGAAGCCGCAGACCGTGCCGACGTCGATGAGCTTGCGGTCGACCGCCGCGATGCCGCCGCGCACGCCGAGGAAGATCGGGAAGAAGCACGAAAGGACGATGATCCCGATCTTCTGCGCCTCGCCGATGCCGAGCCAGAGAATCAGCAGCGGCATCATCGCGAGCGGCGGGACCTGGCGCAGGAATTCGAGCAGCGGCTCGATCAGGCGGCGGAGCGCGGGCGTGAGGCTGAACAGGGCGGCGCAGGGCACGGCGATGGCGATCGCCAGCAGGTAGCCGGAGACGACGCGCCGCAGGCTGACCAGCGTGTGCTTGGCGAGCACGCCGGAGCCCGCGAGCTCGATCAGCGTCTCGAAAACCGTGCGCGGCGAGGGCAGCAGGAAAGTGCTGACGAGTCCCGAATTGCTCGCCAGATGCCAGAGCGCGAGCGCCGCGAGAAAGACCGCCAATGTCGAGAGCCGGGGCATTGAAGAACGGGTGCGGGTGACAGATGAGCACGCGCTGTAATCCTCTGCCGGGGAATAGCAAGAGCCTGACGATTCAATGGAATTATTCTAAGGAACGGCAGGTTGCTTGTGGTTGAGCTTCCGGCCGCGTGCAAAATTCGCCGCTTGCCGGAGAAAACCATTCTCTGCTCCGCGGCGGGAGAAGGAAAACCGGCTACGATCCTGCTTGACAGGTGCTTCCCGGCCAACCGAACATGCCCGCGGACTGGGAGAAGGTGAATTATGCGCCTGTTTGCCGCGTCGCTTGCTACCGAAAGCAACACCTTCTCGCCGGTCCCGACATCGCGCGCCAATTTCGAGGAGTCGGCCTATTTTCCGGCCGGCAAGCACCCGGACCGTGCCACCCACACCACGGCTCCGCTTTATGTCGCTCGGCAACGGGCGAAGAAGGGCGATTTCGAGCTGGTCGAGGGCTCCTGTTTCTGGGCGGAGCCGTCCGGCCCCTGCGCCAAGGCCGATTACGAGGGCATGCGCGACGAGATCCTGGGGCAGCTCAAGGCGGCCCTGCCGGTCGATGGCGTGCTGCTCGGGCTGCACGGCGCCATGGTCGCGCATGGCTATGACGATTGCGAGGGTGACATCCTGGAGCATGTCCGCGCCATCGTCGGTCCTTCCGTGCCGATCGGTGTCGAACTCGACCCGCATTGCCACCTGACCGAGAAGCGCGTGCGGCTCGCCGACGTCATCATCCTCTACAAGGAGTATCCGCATATCGACTTCGTCGAGCGGGCCGAGGAGCTCGTCGACATCATCGTCCGCACGGTGAAGGGCGAGATCAAGCCGGTGATGTCGCTCTACGACTGCCGTATGATCGAGCTGGTGCCGACGACGCGTGAGCCCGGCCGTTCCTTCGTCGACCGGATGAGCTCGCTCGAAGGCAAGGACGGCGTGCTCTCCGTCTCGCTGGCGCACGGCTTCCAGCAGGGTGACGTGCCCGAGATCGGCACCCGCGTCCTGGTCATCACCGATAACGACAAGGCCAGGGGCGATGCGCTGGCCACGCAGATCGGCGAGGAGTTCCGCGCGCTGAAGGGCCAGTTCGCGCCGCCGGTCGTGCCGCTCGACGCGGCGCTCGACCGCGCGCTCGGCTCCGGCGCCAACGGCCCGAGCGTCATCGCCGATTCGACCGACAATGCCGGCGGCGGCGCGGCCTCCGACAACACCAACATCATCCACCGCCTGCGCGAGCGCGGCATCCAGAATGCGGCGATCGGCCCGATCTGGGACCCGGTCGCCGTCGCCTTCTGCCTGACCGCGGGCGTCGGCGCGACTATTCCCTTGCGCTTCGGCGGCAAGGCGGCCGCGACCTCCGGAACGCCGGTCGACGGCGAGGTGACGGTGCTCGGCGCGGTCCGCGACGGCACGCAGAGCTTCGGCACGGCCAAGGTGCCGATCGGGGACGCGGTCGGCATCCGCATCGACGGCATCGACGTCTCGCTGCTGTCGCACCGGACGCAGGCCCTCGGCCTGGAGATCTTCACCAGCGTCGGCATCGACCCGACGCAGAAGCGCATCGTCTCGGTCAAGTCGACCAACCACTTCCACGCAGCCTTCGGCCCGATCGCGAGCGAGGTCATCTACACCGATGGCGGCGGGCCCTCGCATCTCGACGTGCGCAAATATCCGTACCGCAAGATCAACCGGCCACTCTGGCCGCATGATCCGCTCCCGCCCGGCCGGCTCGTCGTCTGAAAGCCCCATGCGCTCGGCGGAAAAGGAGATCTGAACACCACGATCCGCGAGGGCCAGACGAGGCGAATGCCCGCGGTCCTCCTGCAACTGAGGAGGAGAACGACATGACCACGACACGCCGCCGTTTTGTTCAGGGCAGTCTGGCGACAGGCGCGCTCGTCGCCGCTCCAGCGACGATCCGCGCCCAGACCACGCCCTCCGTGGATCGCACCATCCGCGCCGTGCTGCACGGCGACCTGCGCGTCTTCGATCCGATCTGGACGACGGCGAACATGACCTCCTACCACGCGGGCATGGTCTACGACACGCTTTTCGGCGTGAACGACAAATACGAGCCGCAGCCGCAGATGGTCTCGAAATGGAACCTCTCGGACGACCGCAAGACCTACACCTTCGAGCTGCGCGACGGCTTGCGCTTCACTGACGGCACGCCGGTGACGGCCAAGGACTGCGTCGCCTCGATGCGGCGTTGGGCGGCCCGCGACGGCGGCGGCCAGCACATGCTGGCGCGCCTCGCCGATACGCCGATCAAGGACGACAAGACCTTCCAGGTCGTGATGAAGGAGTCTTATCCGCTGCTGGTGGAATGGCTCGCCAAGGCCGCGACCAATGTCTGCTACATCATGCGCGAGAAGGAAGCGCAGACCGACCCGATGCAGCAGATCCAGACGATCATCGGCTCGGGTCCCTTCGTCTTCAACCAGGACGCCGTCGTCCAGGGCCAGCGCTACGTCTATGATCGCAACGCGAACTACGCGCCGCGATCGGAGCCGGCGGTCTTCACCTCGGGCGGCAAGGTCGTGAATGTCGACCGCGTCGTCTTCGAGAACATCGCCGACGAGGCGACTGCGATCGCCGCGATCCGCGCCGGCGAGATCGACATGATCGAATATCCGAACGTCGACCTGCTCGACTCGCTCGCCGGCGAGAAGGACATCAAGCTCGAGGTGCTGAACAAGCAGGGCCAGCTCGGCTGGGTTCGCGTCAACTGGCTCCACCCGCCGTTCAACAACGTCAAGGCGCGCCAGGCGATGCTGCACCTCATTCACCCGACCGAGGTGATGAAGGCGACCTTCGGTGACGAGAAGTACTTCCGCGGCTGCTCCTCGCTCTTCGGCATGGGCACGCCGATGGAAAACGACGCCAATATCGACTGGTTCAAGGGCGGCCAGAACATCGAGAAGGCCAAGCAGCTGGTGAAGGAATCCGGCTATGACGGCCGCCCCGTCGTCGTGCTGCAGGCGACCAACATCGCCTATATGAACAATGCCGCGAACCTGATCGCCCAATGGATGCGCCAGGCCGGCTTCAACGTCTCGCTACAGGCTTCCGACTGGGGCGCGGTCATCACGCGGCGCGCCGTCAAGACCCCACCCGATCAGGGCGGCTGGAACGTCTTCTTCACCTCCGGCTCGGTCAACGCCTTCGGCAACCCCGTGGCGCTGAGCGGCCACGCGGCCAATGGCGAGAAGGGCTGGTTCGGCTGGCCGACCGACGAGAAGCACGAGGCCTTCCGCGACAAGTGGGCAAAGGCCGAGAACGACGCTGACCGCAGGCAGGTCGCTCGCGACATGCAGCAGAACGCCTGGGATTTCGTGCCGCACATGTATTTCGGCCAGTGGTTCCAGCCTTCCGCCCAGCGCAAGCTCTCGGGGTTGATCGGCATGCCCGAGCTGATTCCGTTCTGGAACGTCAAGAAGGGCTGACGCCCTCTGCCGATCCGTGTTGTGCCCGGCGCCCGCCATCCGCGGGCGTCGAGGCCGTGTCGTTCGCGCTGGGTTCGCGAAAAAGACGTTCCGTCCGGCCCTGTCTTTGCAACATGATGCCCGTCGCGCGGGTTTGGCGGATACGCCGCGCGCGGCACGGGCCGGCTGAAGAAGGATGCTTCCGATCATGCTGAGCTATCTCGCCCAACGTCTCGCATCGACTCTCCTGGTGATGACGCTGGTCGGCATCTTCGTCTTCATGCTGCTGCATTTCTCGGCCGGCGACCCGGCTGCCATTATCGCCGGTGACTACGCGACGCCGCAGCAGATCGAGGCCATCCGCCAGCGGCTCGGACTCGATGATCCGCTGCTGGTGCAATTCAGCCGCTGGGCCTGGCGCGTGGTCCAGGGCGATCTCGGCGTCTCGATCTTCTCGAACACGCCCGTCTCGACGCTCGTCCTCCAGCGCCTGGAGCCGACGCTGTCGCTCGCCGTGCTGACCATGGTCTTCGCGGTCAGCATCGCCGTCACCTTCGGCGTGCTCGCCGCCTGGAAGGCCGGCCGGCCGGTCGACCGGTTGCTGATGGGCTTCTCGGTGCTCGGCTTCTCCATGCCGGCCTTCGTCGTCGGCTACGGGCTGATCTACATCTTCGCGATCGAGTTGCGCTGGCTGCCGGTGCAGGGCTACCGGCCGATCATGGAGGGCATCGGCCCCTGGTTCCAGCACCTCGTCCTGCCGACGCTGACGCTCGGCCTCGCCTATGTCGCCCTGATTGCGCGCATGACCCGCGCCTCGATGCAGGAGGTGTTGGAGGAGGACTATATCCGCACCGCCAACGCCAAGGGCGTGCCGGCCCGTGCGATGCTGATGACGCATGCGCTCAAGAACGCCGGCGTCCCGATCATTACCGTGATCGGCATCGGCGTGGCGCTGCTGATCGGCGGCGTGGTCATCACCGAGACGGTGTTTAACATCCCCGGTATCGGCCGCCTCGTCGTCGACGCGATTTCGAAGCGCGACTACCCGATCATCCAGGGTGTCATCCTGCTCTTCTCCGGTGTTTATGTGCTGATCAACCTGGCCGTCGACCTGTCCTATTCGCTCATCGATCCCCGCATTCGGCATTGAGGGAGGGGAAAGATGACCGCGATCACCACCGCACCAGCCCCCGCCGCCGCTCCCTCTTCCGGAGGCCAGCTCGCGCGCCTCGGCCGTTTCCTGCGCCGCAACCCGACCATGGTGCTCGGCGCCCTGATCCTGATCTTCTTCGTCGGCGTCGCCATCGTCGCCCCGCTGATCGCCGGCGACCCGATGCTGAAGTTGCCAAACCGGCGCCTGCGCCCGCCCTCGCCGGAGCTCTGGTTCGGAACCGACCATCTCGGCCAGGACGTCTTCGCGCGCACGGTCTATGGCGCGCGCGTCTCGCTTATCGTCGGCTTCAGCGTGGCCACGATCTCGGTGCTGGTCGGGCTGATCATCGGCCTCTTCGCCGGCTACTACCGCTGGTTCGAGAGCATCGTCATGCGGCTCATGGATGGGCTGATGGCGATCCCGGCCATTCTTCTGGCCATCGCCATGGTTGCCTTGAATCAAGGCAGCATCGCCATCGTCGTGGCGGCGATTTCGATCCCCGAACTGCCCCGTGTCGTCCGTCTGGTGCGCTCGATCGTACTCAGCGTGCGCGAACTGCCTTATGTCGAGGCAGCCGTTGCCTGCGGCGCGCGCACGCCGCGCGTCCTGTTTCGTCACATCGCGCCCAGCACCATCGCCCCGCTGATCGTGCAGGCGACCTATATCTGCGCCTCTGCGATCCTGGTCGAAGCATCGCTCTCCTTCCTGGGCGCGGGCGTTCCTCCCGAAGTTCCGAGCTGGGGCAACATGATCGCTTCGAGCCGCCTCTACCTCGCCCGCGCGCCCTGGACGATCTTCTGCCCGGCGATCGCGCTGGCGCTGGTGGTGCTGGCGGTGAATCTGCTCGGCGACGGCCTGAGGGACCGGCTCGATCCGCGCCTCTCCCGGAGGCTCTAGTCGCCTGTATGGCATAGCCCTTGCTTCTTTTTTCGGCAGGTTTTGGAGTTGGGGGAAGCTGTCCAGGCGATGCTGATGGACGTGGGCATAGCGGCGGTTCAGGAAGGCGGGCCGGCGCGCATGCAGCGCGCCTCCGGGCGCGCCGGCGTCAGCTTTCGCACGGACGGCGGCACGACGCGGCTTGAGCGGCTCTTCCAGGAAGGCTGCGCGAAGATCCGCCTGCCGCGCGCCATCGATGGCAATGTTCCGCAGGCGATCCTCATCAACACGGCGGGTGGGCTGACGGGCGGTGACCGTTTCGCGGTAGAGGTCGATCTCGCTCCGGGTGCCTCGGCCTGCATCACGACCCAGGCCTGCGAGCGCATCTACCGCTCGACCGGCGATGATGCGGTTGTCTCCAACCACCTGCGGCTTGCGGCCGGTGCGCGCCTCGCATGGCTGCCGCAGGAGACGATCCTCTTTGACGGCGGCCGGCTGACGCGCCGGCTCGAAGCCGATCTCGCAGGCGACGCCGAGTTCGTCGCGGTCGAGGCGGTGCTTTTCGGCCGGATGGCGATGGGCGAAACGCTCCGCAGCGGGCGCCTCGCCGATCGCTGGCGCGTGCGTCGCGACGGGCGGCTGCTCTTCGCCGACGATCTGCGCTTCGAAGGCGACATCGCGGCTCAGCTCGCGCCGCAGGCCGTCATGGGCGGCAGGCAGGCCATGGCCACCGTGCTCTTCGCCGGTTCGGCGCCGGAGCGTTTCCTCGAAGCCGCCCGGCAGATCATCGGCCCCGCCGGTGGCGCCAGTGCCTGGAACGGCAAGTTCCTCGCCCGGCTCGTCGAGGAGACCGGGTTCGCGCTGCGCAGGCGGCTGGAGCCGTTGCTCACTCTGCTCACGGGCGGCCGGGCGCTGCCCAAGGTCTGGCAACTCTAGGAATGCGATCGTGAACCTGACACCCCGTGAGAAGGACAAGCTCCTGATCTCCATGGCGGCCATCGTGGCGCGCCGGCGGCTGGAGCGCGGCGTCAAGCTGAACCATCCGGAGGCGATCGCGCTGATCACCGATTTCGTCGTCGAGGGCGCGCGCGATGGCCGCAGCGTGGCCGAGTTGATGGAGGCGGGCGCTCATGTCGTCACCCGCGCGCAGGTCATGGAGGGCGTCGCCGAGATGATCCATGATGTGCAGGTCGAGGCGACCTTCCCCGACGGGACCAAGCTCGTCACGGTCCATGAACCGATCCGGTGAACGTGCCGATCCGCTGACATTCCGAACGCAGAGGCTGCCATGAAGAGACTGTCCATCGCCCTGATCCTGAGCCTCGGTGCCGTGAGCCCGGCCTTCGCCCATCTCAACCCGGCCGAGCACGGCTCCTTCGCCGCCGGTTTCTCGCATCCGCTGTTCGGCGCGGACCATATCCTGGCGATGGTCGGCGTCGGCCTTTGGGCCTTTCTCGTCGGCGGCCGCGCCATTTGGGCCATTCCGGCGGCCTTTGTCGTCACGATGATGGTCGGCTTCGCTGCCGCGCTCGCCGGCATCGGCCTGCCCTTCGTCGAGCCGGTGATCGCGGCTTCCGTCGTGGTGCTCGGCCTGCTGGCGCTGGTCGCGCTGCAGGCGCCGGCGCCGGTCGGCATGGCGGTGGTCGGCTTCTTCGCCCTGTTCCACGGCTACGCACATGGCGGCGAGCTCGGCGAGGCGACGAGCCTGCCCTTCATGGTCGGCTTCGCGCTGGCGACGGCCCTGTTGCATGCGGCCGGTGTCGGCATCGGCCTTGCGGGCAATGCGCTCTCTCATCGCGGGCGGATCGCGGCGCGCATCGCCGGCGGGCTGACCGCGCTCGGCGGCCTCTGGCTCGTCGCGGGAGCCTGACGCGATGATCCCCGGAGAGGTCTTTCCCGCTGCGGGCGACATCACCCTCAACGAGGGTGCGGTGCCGGTCACGCTGCTCGTCGCCAACACCGGGGATCGGCCGATCCAGGTCGGCTCGCACTACCACTTCTTCGAGACCAACGCGGCGCTCGATTTCGACCGCGCGGCCGCGCGCGGCATGCGGCTCGACATCGCCGCCGGCACCGCCGTGCGCTTCGAGCCCGGCCAGCAGCGCGAGGTCCGCCTCGTGCCGCTCGGCGGCAGTCGCGCCGTCTACGGCTTCCAGCAGAAGGTGATGGGGAAACTCTGATGCCGGCCACGCTTTCCCACGCCGCCTATGCGCAGATGTACGGACCCACGGTCGGAGACCGGGTCCGCCTCGCCGATACCGACCTGATCATCGAGGTCGAGAAGGACTTCACCGTCTATGGTGAGGAGGTGAAGTTCGGCGGCGGCAAGGTCATCCGCGACGGCATGGGCCAGAGCCAGGTGAGCCGCGCCGAGGGCGCCGTCGATACCGTCATCACCAATGCGCTGATCGTCGACCACTGGGGCATCGTGAAGGCCGATGTCGGCTTGCGGGACGGGGTGATCGTCGCGATCGGCAAGGCCGGAAACCCGGATACGCAGCCCGGCGTCACCATCGTCATCGGTCCCGGCACGGAAGCCATCGCCGGCGAAGGCAAGATCCTCACCGCCGGCGGCATCGACGCCCATATCCATTTCATCTGCCCGCAGCAGATCGAGGAGGCGCTGATGTCCGGCGTCACCACCATGCTGGGCGGCGGCACCGGTCCGGCCCATGGCACGCTGGCGACGACCTGCACCCCCGGCCCCTGGCATCTCGGCCGGATGATCCAGTCCTTCGACCAGGTCCCGATCAATCTCGGCCTCTCCGGCAAGGGCAACGCCTCGAAGCCCGCCGCGCTGATCGAGATGATCGAGGGCGGCGCCTGCGCGCTCAAGCTGCATGAGGACTGGGGTACGACGCCTGCGGCCATCGACAACTGCCTTGCCGTCGCCGACGACTACGACGTCCAGGTGATGATCCACACGGATACGCTCAACGAGAGCGGCTTCGTCGAGGACACGGTCGCCGCCTTCAAGGGCCGCACCATCCACGCCTTCCACACGGAAGGCGCCGGCGGCGGCCATGCGCCGGACATCATCAAGGTCTGCGGGCTGCAGAACGTCATTCCCTCCTCGACCAACCCGACGCGGCCCTACACGCAGAACACCATCGCCGAGCATCTCGACATGCTGATGGTCTGCCACCACCTCTCGCCCGCGATCCCCGAGGACATCGCCTTCGCCGAGAGCCGCATCCGCAAGGAAACGATCGCGGCCGAGGACATCCTGCACGACATCGGCGCCTTCTCGATCATCTCCTCGGACAGTCAGGCCATGGGCCGCGTCGGCGAGGTGCCGATCCGCACCTGGCAGACGGCGCACAAGATGAAGCTGCAGCGCGGCCGCCTGCCCGGCGAGACGGGCGACAACGACAATCTGCGCGTGCGCCGCTACATCGCGAAATACACGATCAACCCCGCTATCGCGCAGGGGCTGTCCAAGCATGTCGGCTCGATCGAGGTCGGCAAGCGCGCCGATCTCGTGCTCTGGAACCCGGCCTTCTTCGGCGTGAAGCCGGAGATGGTGCTGGTCGGCGGCATGATCGCGGCGGCGCCGATGGGCGACCCCAACGCCTCGATCCCGACGCCGCAGCCGATGCATTACCGGCCGATGTTCGGCGCCTATGGGCGCGGGCCGGCCGTCTCCTCGGTGACCTTCGTCAGTCAGGCGGCGATCGCGAGCGGATTGCAGGCGAGGCTTGGCGTCGCCAAGGGCATGCTCGCGGTCGAGAACACGCGCGGCGGCATCTCGAAGGCCTCGATGATCCTCAACGACGCGACGCCGCATATGGAGGTCGATCCCGAGACCTATGAAGTGCGGGCCGATGGCGAGCTCCTGACCTGCGAACCCGCCACCGTGCTGCCGATGGCCCAGCGCTATTTCCTGTTCTGACCATGCGCGCCGTTTCACATAGCCATGGTGGTGGCCAGCCCGCGGGGACGATCAACCTCGACCATGCCGGGCGCCATCTGCGCCGCAAGCTCGTCACCACCGATCAGGGCGAGAAGATCATGGTCGACCTGCCCGAGCCCGTCCTCTTCGCCGATGGCGACAGGCTCGTGCTGGAGGATGGCCGCAACATCGCGATCGTCGCGGCCGAGGAGCAACTCTACGAGGTCCGGCCCGGCGCGGCTTGTCCGCTACGCCACCTCGCCTGGCACCTCGGCAACCGCCATCTGCCGGCGCAGATCGACGAGGATCGCATCCTGATCCAGCGCGACCACGTCATCCGTGCGATGCTGGAAGGGCTTGGTGCTTCGATCCGGGAAGTCGTCGCCCGCTTCCAGCCGGTGCACGGCGCTTATCACGCCCACGCCCACAGCCATGATCATTCGCACGGCCACGACCATGCCCACGGGCATCACCACCATCATGACTGACGCCACGACGCTGGCCCGGCTCATGACCTGGCTGTCGCCGGCCTTCCCGGTCGGGGCCTTCGCCTATAGCCATGGGCTGGAGCGGGCGATCCATGACGGGCTGATCGCGGACAGGGCTTCGCTGGTCGCATGGCTCGATGCCCTGCTCGAAGGCGGTTCGGGCTGGAACGATGCGGTGTTGCTGGCCGAAGCCTGGCGCAGCGCCTCCGCTGGCGCGGGCCTCGTTGCCGTGGCGGAGCTCGCGATTGCGATGGCGGGCTCACGCGAGCGCCATATGGAGACGACGCTGCAGGGCGGCGCCTTCGTCGATGCGATGACGGCCTGGGGTGGGGGCGAGCCAGCAAGCGGGGAGGGGTTGATGCCCTATTCCGTCGCCGTCGGCGCTGCTGCGGCCCGCCACGCGATCCGGTTGGAGGATGCGCTTGTGGCCTATCTCCATGCCTTCGCCTCGAATCTCGTCCAGGCTAGCGTGCGTCTCGTCCCGCTCGGTCAGCGCGATGGTGTCGGTGCGCTCGCCGCGCTGGAGCCCGTGGTGTTGCGTGTGGCCCGGAAGGCGGCCGCCTCGACGCTCGACGATCTCGGTTCCTGCACGCTCGTCGCGGACATCATGGCGATGAACCACGAAACGCAATATTCGAGGGTGTTCCGCTCGTGAAATCGATGAATGGTCCTCTGCGCGTGGGCATCGGCGGCCCGGTCGGCGTCGGCAAGACCACACTGACCGAGAAGCTCTGCAAGGCGATGCGCGACCGTTACTCGGTCGCCGTCGTCACCAACGACATCTTCACCAAGGAGGACGAGCTGATCCTCAACCGGCTGCAGGCCCTGCCGGAAGAGCGCATCATCGGCGTCGAGACCGGCGGCTGCCCGCATACCGCGATCCGGGAGGACGCCTCGATCAACCTCGCCGCCATCGCCGAGATGCGCCGGCGCTTCCCTGATCTCGATGTGGTCTTCATCGAATCCGGCGGTGACAATCTCGCCGCGACCTTCTCGCCAGACCTCGCCGACATCACCCTCTACGTCATCGACGTGGCCGGCGGAGAGAAGATCCCCCGCAAGGGCGGGCCGGGCATCACCCGCTCGGACCTTCTGATCATCAACAAGATCGACCTCGCCCCTTATGTCGGCGCCGACCTCGATGTGATGCGGTCCGACACACAGAAGCAGCGCGGCGAGCGGCCCTTCGTCTTCTCCGATCTCAACCGGCGCATCGGCCTCGACGAGATCGTCGGCTTCATCGAGGAGAATGGCGGGCTCACAGCCCACTGATCGTGCCGGCCCGAACAACAAGCCTGCCGAACAAAAAGAGCCGGCCCGAAGGCCGGCTCTTTTTGTTTTTGATGTCCTGTGCCGGCTCAGCGACCGAGGATGCCACCCATGATGGCGCCGCCGATAAGCCCGCCGATCGCCGCCGCGCCGGCATTATCCGCACCGGAGCTCTCGCGGGTGCGGACCTGGCCGCGATAGGTGCCGGCCGTGCCACGCTGGCTGCTCGAGGCGGCCTCGGTGCTGCCGCCGCGCTCGCGAGCGATATCGCGCTGGTACATCGCCTCGCCCTCGTCGACGACCTTGCGGGTCTTCGGGGCCTGCTCGCGAGCCGCTGCTTTCCGGCTGGCGTCCTCAGCCAGCGAGCGCTGATAGGCGGGCTCGCTCTGGGCGCGCAGCGCCGTGGCCTGCATGGCAGTGAGGAAGCCGGTCTCCGGGATGCCACGGGTCTTCTGCCATTCGGTGATGGCCTTGCGCTGGCTCGGCCCGAAGGTCGCGGCAGCCTTGCCCGGCTGGAAGCCTGCGAGGCGCAGGCGGGTCTGCAGCTCGCGTCGGTCGTTGGCGGAGAGCTTCATCGCCGTCTCGGTCTCGGCGCTGCCGGTCTCCTTCTTCAGCGCCTCGTCGGTCACGCCGGCCGGCGTCGTCGCCGCGCTGGTCGCAGGCTTGGCCGCCTCCAGGCTCGCCAGGCGGTTGCGCGCGAAGCTGGCGAACTGGCCGGTCGGGAAGGAGTCGAGATAGGCGCGGTAGTCCGCCGCCGAATTGCCGCGCTCGGCCACTTCCCAGGTCTTCACGTCGAGCTGGGCGCGGTCGAGGCCCACCGGGGCGGGCACGGCCGGAACCGGAACCGCGGCGTCGATGGTCTTGGTCGCGGCGACGCCCGCATCGACGGAAGCGAGCTTCAGCGTCGGGTTGAGCCTGAACTCGCCGATGATCGAGGAATTGGTCCAGGGCTTCTGCTTCTTGCCGGTCGATTCCCAGACATCGGCGCGCACACGATCCATCACGGTGGTGATCGAGACTTCGGGGGTTTCGATGTGCTTGAGCAGCGCCGATGTGAAGGGGCTGTTGCCGTCCCGCTCGCCGTCGAGCGCGGTGGAGCGCGGGTCCGTGGCGAAGGCGATCAGGATGCCGGAGGCCGACTGCGTCTCGATCGCGGTCAGGCCGCGCGTCACGGCGCGTGATTTGGCCTGCAACTGCGTCGCGAAGGGGTTGTCGCGGCAGGCGTCGAGGATGACGATGTTGACGCGCTCGTCCCGCTGCATCTGGCGCAGAACGAGCTGGACGTTGACCGCCCTGAAGTCGAGGTCGGCTTCGGAACGCAGCGAGGCGTCGACCGGGATGAGATAGTTCTCGTCGCCAACGGCAATGCCGTGGCCGGCGTAATAGACGAGGCCGGCCTTGGAGCCGTCGAGCTTCTGTGCGAACTCGCGCACCTTGCCCGTCATGTCCTCCATCTTCAGGTCGTAGCCTTCCACGACCTCGAAGCCGAGCCGCTTCAGGGCTGCCGAGACGCCCTTGGCGTCTCGCTGCGGATTGGCGAGCGGCGGCACGGCCGTATAGGCGCTGTTGCCGATGACCAGGGCGACGCGGCGCTCGGGCAGCGCGGCGGAGGCCGGAGCGGCCAGCGCGAAGGCATAGAGCACCAGCGCAAGGGCCGCAGCCAGTCGAGCATGGAACACCGAAACCAGAGACGCGCAATTCACGACAACCTCCCCCGATTCAGCAGGAACGGCCCGCAACGGGCCATAGAAATGCCCGCGCGGCACACCGCACGAGCGACCAACGGATGACAAATAACGACAAAGTCCAGCACGCATATCTACCGCAACGTTTCCCAACGGTAAACCAGATGCCCGTTGGTCGCCCGAGCCCCGCGCTCGGTTCAAACCGAACTGTGGGTTTTGTGCATCGCCACGTCGCGCCTCGCGACATGACATCCGCGGCATGGTTGCAGCATCCCGCGTTTGCAGGAGCCGTTCTGTGATGTCAATCACAGATGGAGCGTCAGCGGATGAGCTTCAAGACCGGCCTGAACTGCGGGTGTTCGGCGCTCCGCAGCCATTCGAACAGGATCATCTCGGTGGTGACGATCTCGGCGCCGTGCTCGGCCATCCGCCGGAGCGCGATCTCGCGGGACTCGGGCGCGCGCGAGCCGATCGCATCGGCCGCGACCACGACGCGCCGGCCCTCCGCCCGCAGGCCCAATACCGTCTGCCCGACGCAGACATGAGCCTCGCAGCCGCAGATAACGATTTCGCGGGCCTCCGCGATCGCTTCGACGAAGGCCGGCTCGCCGCAGGCGTCGAAGCTGATCTTCGCGATGGCCGGGCCGGCGCCGGCGAGCTCGGGAACGGTCGCGCCGAGCCCGCGCGGGTTCTGCTCCGTCAGGATGGCGGGCACCGCGAGCAGCCGTGCGGCCTCGACAAGGCGCACGGCATTGAGCAGGACGCGTTCGCCCTGATGGATCGCGGGCATCAGGCGAGCCTGGAAATCGATGATGACGAGCATCGCCTTCTCGGCGTTCACGAGTGGCATCGGCGACCTCCTGCTCTCCTCCTGATACCGCAAGGCACGACGTTGCGCCCCTGCCGCAGGGCCGACCCTACACCGCGCCTCTGGCGCATGACGTGGGCTCTCATTAACGTCCGCCATTCCTCAGACGCAGGCAAGATCACCTTATTCCATGGACCAGCGGCTCGATACACAGACCCAGGCGGCACCCCTGACGCCTGAGGATATCCGCACGATCCTGATCGGTGTGATGCTCGCCATGTTCCTGGCCGCGCTCGACCAGACGATTGTCGCCACCGCCCTGCCGACGATGGGGCGCGAGTTCGGTGATGTCGCTCATCTCTCCTGGATCGTCACGATCTATCTGCTGGCCTCGACGGCGGTGACGCCGCTCTACGGCAAGCTCGCCGATATCCACGGACGACGGGTGGTGCTGCTTTCCGGCATCGTCGTCTTCGTGGTCGGCTCTGTCGCCTGCGCGCTTTCGCCCACGCCCTGGCTGCTCGTCGCGTCGCGCTTCGTCCAGGGCCTTGGTGGTGGCGGGCTGATCGCGCTGGCGCAGACCATCGTCGGCGACATGGTCTCGCCCAAGGAGCGCGGGCGCTACCAGGTCTATTTCGCCTCCGTCTTCCTCTCTTCCTCGCTGCTCGGCCCGGTGCTCGGCGGCTTCATCGCGGAGCGGCTGCACTGGTCGGCGATCTTCTGGATCAACCTGCCGCTCGGGCTCGGCGCCTACTGGATGACGAGCTCGGCGCTGAAGCGCCTGCCGCGTCACGAGCGCCCGCACAAGCTCGACGTGCTCGGCGCGCTGCTGATGACGGCGGCGACGATGTCGCTGCTGCTGGCGCTCTCCTGGGGCGGCACAGCCTATCCCTGGCGCTCCTGGCCGATCGCCGGCCTCGTCGGCGGCTCCGTGCTGCTCGGCTGTCTCTTCGCCTGGCGTCTGCGGACCGCGCAGGAACCGCTGTTCCCGCTCGACATGCTCTCCAACGGCGTCGTGCGCCGTGGCACGGTCGCGGCCGGCTTCGGCATGGGCACCTTCATCGGCCTGACGATCTACCTGCCACTCTATTTCGAGACGGTGATGGGCTTGAGCGCCACCTATTCCGGCCTCGGCCTGTTGCCGCTGACCTGCGGCACGGTGCTCGGCGCGACGGCTTCCGGCCGCGCCATGTCGCATCTCGCCCACTACAAGCGCGTGCCGCTGGTCGGGCTCTCGGTCGCCTTCATCGGCGCGGCCATCCTGTCGGCCTTCGCCGGGCGGATTCCGCTCCTGCCGCTTTGCGCGCTGCTGGCCGTCGTCAGCATCGGGCTCGGCACGCTGCTGCCGGTCGCGACGGTCTCGATCCAGAATGCGGTCAAGCCGCATCAGCTCGGCACGGCCACGGCCGTGGCGAATTTCTTCCGCCAGATCGGTGGGGCGCTGATCGTCGCGGTCTTCGGCGCGATCGTGCTGGGCGGCGTCGGCGGGGCCGGCGCGCAGCTTTCTCCTGAGGCGTTGAAGCTCGGCACCGTCGATCGCGAGACGATGGTCGTGCTGTTCCGTTACGTCTTCGGCGCCGCGGGGCTCGGCTTCGCCTTCGCGCTGCTCATGCTGGCCCTGATGAAGGAGCTGCCGCTGCGCGGCCGCGCCGTCGAGACGGCCCAGGCGATCGGCGGCGACTAGGACGAAAGCACAGCGAGCCGGCTGCGCGTTGCCTTGAACTTGTCATCCGGAGGGGTCAGCATTCCTGCTTTCGCAGCAGGAGTTGCCTCCATGTCCGATCTCGTCGTCATCGTCTATTCGACCGAGGCCCGCGCCGAGGAGATGCGTCAGAAGCTCATCGGCCTGCAGAAGGAATATCTGATCGAGATCGGCGACGCCGCCATCGCCGTGATGCAGGAAGGCGGCAAGGTGAAGCTCAATCAGCTCATGAACACGACGGCGCTGGGCGCGGTCTCGGGCTCGTTCTGGGGCCTGCTGATCGGCGCGATCTTCTTGATGCCGCTCTTTGGTGTCGCGCTCGGCGCGGCCTCCGGCGCCCTTGGCGGCGCGCTGACCGATTACGGCATCGACGACAAGTTCATGAAGGAGCTGTCCGGCAGCCTGCGCCCGGGCAACGCCGCGCTCTTCGTGCTGGTCAAGAAGGTCACCGGCGACAAGGTGCTCGAGGCGCTGCGCGGCACGGGCGGCACCGTGCTCAAGACCTCTCTCGACCGCTCGCAGGAGCAGAAGCTGCGCGACGCGCTGGCCGATGCCCACGCCACGATGCCGGCGCATGCCACCGATGCTCCGCCGGCCCCGGAGGGCACGGGCGCGCCGTCGCCAATCGGTTAGTCGATCCAGACGCCGTCATTCCGGGTCTCCCTACGGTCGCCCGGAATGACGGCGGTTGCGGAGATCAGTCCCGAAGCAGTTCGTTGATGCCGGTCTTGGAGCGGGTCTGAGCGTCGACCGTCTTGACGATGACGGCGCAGGCCAGCGACGGCCCCGGCGTCCCATCCGGGAAAGGCTTGCCCGGCAGCGAGCCCGGCACCACGACCGAATAGGGCGGCACCTTGCCAATATGGACCTGGCCGGTGGCGCGGTCGACGATCTTGGTCGAGCCCGAGAGGAACACGCCCATCGAGAGCACCGAACCCTCGCCGACGATCACGCCCTCGACGACCTCCGAGCGGGCGCCGATAAAGCAGTTGTCCTCGATGATGGTCGGGTTGGCCTGCAGCGGCTCGAGCACGCCGCCGATGCCGACGCCGCCCGAGAGATGGACGTTCTTGCCGATCTGCGCGCAGGAGCCCACCGTCGCCCAGGTGTCGACCATGGTGCCGGAATCGACATAGGCGCCGATATTGACGAAGGACGGCATCAGGATCACGCCCGGAGCGAGATAGGAACCCTTGCGTGCAGCGGCCGGCGGCACGACGCGGAAGCCTGCGGCGCGGAAGCGGTTCTCGCCCCAGCCTTCGAACTTCGAGGGCACCTTGTCCCAGAACACGCCTTCGCCCGGGCCATTGGCGATGATCATGTTGTCGGTCAGGCGGAAGGAGAGCAGCACCGCCTTCTTCAGCCACTGGTGCACGACCCAGTCGGAGCCCTGCTTCTCGGCGACGCGGGCCTCGCCCGAGTCCAGCATCTCGATCGCCTGGTTGACTGCCTCGCGCACCGCGCCTTGCGTCGTGACGCCGATCTCGGTCCGGTTTTCCCAGGCGGCTTCGATGGTGGCGGCGAGATCGGCGAGGGACATCTGGCGGCTCCGGCAGGTTCGAAAAGGTCGCGGCGAGCGATGGCGGATGAGGGCGTCGGCGTCAAGCCGGGCGGCGGCGCAGCAGATAGGTGTCCATGATCCAGCCGTGGCGCGCCCGCGCCTCGGCCCTGACGCGCGTGATCTCGGCGGAGAGCGCCGCGAGCGGCCCGGCCAGCAGGATCTCGTCCGGCGTGCCGAGATAGGCGCCCCAGTAAATGTCCAGCCCCTCCGGATCGACCGCGCCGAAGGACTGCTCGCCGTCGAGCATGACGACGACGCTGTCCTGATCGGCTGGAAAGCCGGCGGCGAGCCGGCGCCCGGTGGTGACCAGGATCGGCCCGCCGATGCTGTTGAGCGGGATGCGATGGCGTGCCGCCAGAACCTGCACGCTGCTGATGCCGGGATAGACCTGCCAGTCGAGCGCAAGCCCCGACGCCGCGACCCGCTCCATGATCCGCAGGGTGCTGTCGTAGAGCGCCGGATCGCCCCAAACCATCAGCGCGCCGTTCTCGCCTTCCGCGAGCTCCGTCTCGAACAGGGAGCAGTAGCTTGCGGCGATCCGCTCATGCCAGTCGTCGACGACGCCGCGATAGTCCGCGCCGGCCTCGGCCCGCTTCGGAATGGCGACCGGCACCGTGCGATAGCCCGGCTGGCGGATGAAGCGCGTGCAGATGCTTTCACGCAGGCTGCGCAGCGCCGCCTTCTCTTCGCCCTTGTCGGGAATGAACAGCACGTCGGCGCGGTTCAGGGCCTCGATCGCCTCGACCGTCATGTGGTCGGGATTGCCGGACCCGATGCCGATGATGAGGATGTTGCGCATGCCGCCTCGCCGATCGCGAGGGGCTTAGAGCATCGCGCGGGAAAGGGGAACGCCTTCCCGCTTCCATGAGAGCCTCAGGCCGCGCGCCCGACGCTCCGCGTTCCGCGAAACGGGCGCGAAGGTCCCTGCTCTGGCAGGGTGACAGCGAGCAGCTCGACGAGGCGCTGCATATGCGGCGGAAGGTCAGCGTCGGCGGCAAGGTCGGCGCGGCCGCGGGCCATGGAGAGCGCCCGGCGAAGCTCCAGCGGGCTCGCGCCGGTGCGAACGATCTCCTGCATGACGATCTGGTCGATCGGGCCGGTCGCAGCCGCGACCTCCGCCTCGGTGATCCCACCCATCCTGGCACCTCCGTCGGTTGCTTCACGAATCGGAACGCCAAGATAGGGATGCGGATCTGTCAGAGCAAGTCTTTGTTTTTACAGCATAAATTGAATTATTCGAAGGTAACGTTCGACTCTCGCCCCAAAGCGTGACCCCATCATGACCGAGCGGCTCAGGTGCTCTTCGCGATGGCCTCGATCTTCTCGATGCCGCCGAGCTGCGGGGCGAAATTCGTCCAGACCTTGCGCGCTCCGGCCTGCCAGCCGGGCCGGTCCTCGGCGGCCGCGACCTTGCCGCCTTCGGCCGCCGCCTTGGCCATGGAGGCCGTCTCGTCGGCCTGCATCAGCTCGTCGAAATAGGCGGCGCCCTCTGAGACGGCGGCGGCCAGCGCCTCGCGGTCCTGGTGCGCCAGCCCTTTCCAGAAACCCGCGCCGAACATCACGACGCCGCTCGCCCAGATGTGCCCGGTCTCGATCAGCCAGGGCACGACCTCATGCAGGCGGAAGCCGACATAGGCGGATTTGGTCAGGTCCATGCAGTCGACCACGCCGGTCTTCAGCGCGTTGTAGGTCTCGGGGATCGGGATCGGCGTCGGGTAGGCGCCTAAGCCTGACCAGAGCTCGGTATGGAGCGGGCTCTGGATGACGCGGATGCGCTTGCCCCTGACCGAAGCCGGCGCCGTCAGCGGCTCCTTGGCGAGCAGATGGCGCGCGCCATAGTTGATGAAGCCGGGAACGACGAATCCTTGCGCCTCGTAGCGCGCCTTCAGCTCGGCGCCGAGCGGCCCGGAGAGCACCCGCGCGAGATGGTCGCGATCGCGGAAGAGGAAGGGCAGGTCGAGGATCTGTCCCTCCGGAACCCAGCCGGACAGGGCCGAGACGGTCGAGAGCGCGGCATGGATCGAGCCGAGTCGCAGACCTTCGGCGACTTCCTTCTCGCCGCCGAGCGCCGCATTGGGGACGATGCGCAGGTCGAAGCGCCCCGGCGCGGTTCGCGCGAGGATCTCGTTGACCCGGCGCCAGATCTTCGTCTCCGGCTTGTCCTCGCCGAGCAGCGAGGCGACCGTCACGGGGCGGCCGGCGGCGAAGCCGCGTCCGCTTCCAAGGATGGCGGGCGCCGCGACGAGGCCGGCGGTCAATTGGCGGCGGGTGATCGGCACGTCAGGCCTCCTGGATGGTCGCTGCGGCATCGCGCGAAACGCGCGCTGCGGCAAGAGGTTGCGGGTGCGGCCAATTCGCGATTCCGCGACCTGCGGCGATCGGCTATCCCAGGCGAGCCGCTGCCGGAGACCTGATAGATGACCGAGACCCATGTGATTTCCTCCGGCAGCCTGCAGGCGACCGTCCGCGCGCAGGGCGGCGAGCTCGTCGCTCTGGCCGATGCGAAGGGGCCTGCGCTCTGGCACGGCGGGCCGGAATGGCCGCGCCACGCGCCGGTGCTCTTCCCGATCGTCGGACGGCTCACGGACGACACGCTGATCCATGGCGGCCGCAGCTACCGCCTGACCCAGCACGGCTTCGCCCGCGACAGTCTCTTCACATGGGTCGAGCGCAGCGCCGATCGAGCCGTGCTGGAATTGTGTGAGAGCCCCGAGACGCTGGCGATCTATCCCTTCCGCTTCGTGCTGCAGATGATCTACGCGGTCGCGGGCGACACGCTCAGCGTGACCACGCGGGTGACCAACCCGGCCGCAAAGCCACTGATATGCGGCGTCGGCGCCCATCCCGCCTTTCTCTGGCCGCTCGCCGAGGGTACGCCCAAGGAGGCGCACCGCCTGAGCTTCCCTGAGCCCGAGCTTGGCTCCGGCCGTAGCGTCGAGGGCGGGCTGATCGGCGGGCCGATCCCGCTGCCTTTCTCGGGCACGGAGCTGCCGCTGGCGGAAGCCCTCTTCACCAACGACGCGATCGTCATCCCCGATGTCGCCAACCGCTCGGTGCGCTTGGTCGCTTTCGACGCTGACGGGCGGGAACGTCGCGCGCTCACGGTGAGCTGGGAGGGCTATTGGGACCTCGGCATCTGGTCGAAGCCGACGGGCGCCCCCTTCCTCTGCATCGAGCCCTGGGCCGGCATGGCGAGCCCGGTGGGCTGGCAGGGCGAATTCGCGGACAAGCCCGGCATCCTGACGCTGGCGCCGGGCGAGAGCCGCGATTTCATCTGGCGGGTGACGTTGTAGCTCACGCCTCGACTGCGCCCTGCGTCATCCCGGGGCAAGCCCGGGATGACGGCGTGGTTCCGCAGAAAATCGGCAGGCTACAGGTAACAGCTGCTCACTTCTTCTCGATATTCCAGAACAGCATGACCGGCGCGGCCAGCACGCCCGCAACATTGATGCGGCGGGCATAGGGCTGCTCGTACTGGCCGAGCACGCGATAGGGCTGCACCTCGGCAAGGCGTTTGTGCAGCGCCTCCAGCGCGAGCTTGCGGCTGGCGTCGTCGGGCGCATCGATGAAGGCGCCGCGCAGCTTTTCCGCCTCGGCATCGCAGGGCCAGCCGGCCCAGGCGCGCTCGCAGGCCATGTTGGTGCCGATATTGGTCAGCGGCGACTGCATGGTCGCGCCCGAAGCCGTGGTGACGAAGAGGTTCCAGCCACCCTGGTCCGGCGTGTTGCGGTTCTGCTGGCGCGTCGTGACGGCGCCCCAGTCGGCGAACTGGACATCGACATTGAAGCCGACCTCCTTGAGCGAGGCGGCGGCGACCTCGGCCATGCGGCCGATCGGGGCGATGTCGTTGCTGGTGCTCAGCACGAGCTTCTCGCCCTTGTAGCCGCTCTCCTTGAGGAGCGCGCGCGCCTTGGCGAGATCGGGCTTGGCATAGCTCTCGGTGCCGGCTTCCGTGCCGTTCGGGCCGCCGCAGACGAAGTAGGAGGCACAGCGCCTCCACCAGCTCTCGTCGCCGAAGCCGGCGGCCAGGAAATCGGCCTGGTCGGTGGCGTAGGCGAGTGCCAGCCGGGCCTTCGGGTTGTCGAAGGGCGGGTGGAGATGGTTCGGCCGGAGCATGGCCTGGTTGGCAAGGTTGGAGTAGCGCTCGACCTTGACCTGCGGGCTCGTGCGGATGACCGGGATCAGGTCCTGGCTCGGCTGCTCCCAGATGTCGATCTCGCCGGTCTGCAGTGCGGCGGCTGCGGTCGCAGCGTCCGGCATGATCAGCCATTCGACACGGTCGACCTTGACCACGCGCCCGCCCGACAGGCCGTCGGCCGGCTCGGTGCGCGGCACATAGTCCGGGTTGCGGTCATAGACGATCTTCGAGCCGCTGCGCCATTCCTCGCGGTTGAACTTGAACGGACCGGAGCCGATCGTCTCGGTGACCGGCTTCATCGGGTCTGTCTTGGCATCGGCCTCGCGCATGATCACCGGGATCTGGCCGACGGCCGAGCCGAGCGCGAAAGGCACCAGCGCCAGCGGGCGCTTCAGCTTGAGCCGGAAGCTGGCGTCGTCGATCGCCTCCATGCCCTCGGTATATTCGCCGAGCTTGCCACCGATGGTGTCGCGCTTCATCCAGCGCGTCAGCGAGGCGATGACGTCCTTCGTCGTGACCGGCTGGCCGTCATGGAATTTGAGGCCGGGGCGCAGCTTGAAGGTCCAGGTGAGCTTGTCCGGCGAGGTCTCGAAGCTCTCGACCATCTGCGGCTTGGGCTCGAGGTTCGAATCCCAGGCGAAAAGCGTCTCGTAGATCATCAGCCCGTGCATGCGGGTGATGACGATGGAGGCCGCGACGGGGTCGAGCGTCTTCAGATCGGCATGCGGGGCGACGCGCAGCACGCGGTTCGCCGTCGGCTGTGATTGGGCTGCCGCCGGGAGCGGCAGCAACACGGAAGCCGAGAGCAGCAGCGCGGCAGCAAAACGAGGCAGGTGCATCGGAACGTCTCCTCCATAGGCACCGGCTTGGCCGCCGCGTCCGCGGACTGGTCAGCCGGCGCGTTGCATTTGCAAGATCCTTGCCCGGTGGCCTGACACCCGCAAGCCGCCTTCGCCATCGAGCCAGAGGCAGGGCCGTGAGCGCCAGGGGCCGTGCGGCAGGTCCGCCAGGGCCCGGCCGTTGGGCAGCGGAGTCAGCCGGCTCACCGTGCCGCCGGAGGGCCATGGCATCAGCGCCGTGCCGTTCGCCCGGACCTCGATCTCGGTGCCGAAACGCGGCTCGCGCCAGCGGCCCACGAGCTGCGGATCGAGCAGGGTATCGGTCGGCACGCGCCGCAGCGAACGCTGCACCCCCCCGATCAGCCCGGAGAGCACGTCATTGCCCTCCTGCCGCAGGCGGATGTCGAGATAGGCCGGCAGGCTGCGCAGGCCTCCTTCGCCATCGGCAACGAGGCGCTCGAAACCGCCCATGAAGCTGATCGAATCCGGCGCGAGCTCGGCCCAGAACGGCCCGTCCTCCGTCGCGAAGAGGCCAGACGGCGCGTTGCCGATAGCAGGCAGTTCTTCGCCGAGCAGCGCGGCCAGCACGGTCAGCGCCGGCCAGAGCGCCTCTTCCTCGCGATTGGTCAGCACCACCACGCCCACGCCATGGGCAGGCGCCGTCAGGAAATGGTTGCGATAGCCCGGCAGCGAGCCGCCATGGCCGACGACATCGCTGCTGCCGAGGCGGTTGCAGACCAGCCCGAGCCGGTAGACGCTCTCGCGACCGTCGGCGAAACGGCGCGGCGCCGTCAGCTTTTCCAGCATGCCGGCGAGCGGCCCGCGCCCGGCCAGCAGCGCCGACAGCCAGCCGGCGAGATCGGCGGCCGAACCGGCGATGCCGCCCGAGGCCGAGAAATGTAAGCCATAATGGCCGCGCCGCCAGTTTTCCGCGGAACGCCAGTAGCCGGTGGCGAGGCCGGGCAGGATCTCGGCGCCGTCATAGGGCAGACGGAGGCCAAGGCCGAGTTCGCCGGAAAGCGCCGCGACGATCTCGGCATAGGGCTTGCCGGTCACCTTCTCCAGAATGCGCTGGCCGAGGCGCCAGCCGGTGTTGGAATAAGCCATCTCGGTGCCGGGCGTGGCGCTGAGCGCGGGGAAGCAGCGGGCCAGCGCGAAGATCTCCTCCGCATCGAGCGTCGCCGTGAAGGGCACGCCCTGCTGCCAGAAGGCCTCCATCATGTCCGGCAGGCCGCCGGTCATGTCCAGCGCCCGTCCGAGCTCGACCTCGGCGAGCGGCGCCGGCAGCTCGGGCAGCCAGCGGCCGAGCGGGGCCTCGAGCGGCAGGCCTGCGCGCAGCAGTGCGACCGCCAGCACATGCTTGCTGATCGAGGCGAAGCGGTTCGGCGTCGTCGGCGCAAAGGGCAGGCCGTGTTCGATGCTGGCGAGCCCCCCGGCGAAGGCCTCGCGGACGCCGTCGCGGTCGAACAGCACGACCGCGCCGCCTGGCCCGGCCTCCCGCTGCCAGTTCGCGGCGATCTCCTGCGCCCTGCCTGCGGCGGCAACCCAATCCAGCGTCATCGAAGGCTCTTTCAGGCTTGCGGGCGGGCTTCGCCGAGGAGGTTGCGGATCGCGCGCATGAAGACGCGCGCGCCGGTGCCGATCGCATCGTCCGGGAAGTCGAAATCCGGATTGTGCAGATGGGCGGTGTCGCCCGAGCCGAGCAGGAACATCGCCGACTTCGCCTTGCGTCGGAACAGGCCGAAATCCTCCGAGCCGCGCGAAGGCGGCGTCGGCCCGTGCGGCACCGTCTCCTCATCCATCGCCCGGCGCAGCATGGCCACGGCTTCAGGCTCATTCTCGCAATGGTGGAAGACGTCGTGATAGCTCAGCGAAACGGAGAGGCGGCCGGGTTCGGCCGCATCGCGCGCGAGCTTCTCCGCTGCCTCGCACAGCGCGCCCATCTGCGCGTCGTTGACCGTCCGCAGGGTCGCCCAGAGCTCGCCATGGCCCGGCGCGATGCCGAAGGCCTGCTCGCCGATGGCGACATGGGTCACGGTGACGAGCCGGAAGTTCGCGTCGAGCGGGCCGCCGGGGCCGAGCGCGGTCAATGAGGGGATCAGCGCCGCGATGGCGGGCGCCGGCGAGCGGCCGTGCTCCGGCGTCGAGGCGTGCGAAGTCTCGCCGGTCAGCACGATCTTGATGCCACGCGAGGCGCAATTGGCGGCCCCTTCCGAGATGCGGGTCTGGCCGATCGGAACGCCCGGCCGGTTGTGCAGGGAAAAGGCGTAGTCGGGCGCGATTTCCGCGAATTTCGGATCGGCGATGACGGCGGCGGCGCCTGCGCCGGTTTCCTCGGCCGGCTGGAACAGCAGGATGGCGCGGCCGCGCTGCGGCGGGTTGCGGGAGAGCCCGCGCGCCAGCCCCGCCAGAATGGTCATATGGCCGTCATGGCCGCAGAGATGGCCCTTGCCCGGGATCTCGGAGCGGTGGTCGCTGGTCGAGAGCTCCTCGATCGGCAGCGCGTCGAGCTCGGCGCGGATCAAGACGGTCGGACCGGGCTCGGCGCCCTCATAGATCGCGGCTACGCCATGGCCGCCCAGTTCGGTCACGATACGGTCGGGGCTCGTCGGCTTGAGGAATTCGACGATGGTCGCGGCGGTCTCGCGCTCCTCGCCCGAAATTTCGGGCCGGCGATGCAGCTTGTGCCTGAGCTCGACGAGCTCGACCATATCGCTGTTGGTCAGGAACACGGATGGCCTCCCACCTCGGCCGGCATGATCGCCGGTTCTTCAGTCGGAGGTTCGACAATTATGCCGCTTCGGCAACCCGCGCCGGAGCCGGGGTGCCATGCGCCGGTGACGGCGTCAGCCGTCGAGCTCGGCGTCGAGCTCGGCGTTGAAGGCGGCCGCCAGCATGGCGCGGCAGGCCTCGGCCTGCTCGCGGACCGAGGCGAGCGCGATGTGGGGCGTGATCTCGGCGAGATCGCGCAGGGCGAAATCGACGGCCGAGAGGAGACCGAGCGCGGGCTCGGCAAGAACGGGCGCCGTTTGCGGGCGACGGAACGCGATGACCTGACCCATAGGCATACTCACGCTGAAAGCGAATCGGCGCTTAGTGTGCGGGGCCAAGCTTCAGGAAGTGGTTAACGCCACCATCCGCCGGGTTCAGCCATAGCCGTGCAGGCTCGCCCCGTGGCGCTTCAGCCAGGCCTCGGCCTCTTCCGTGTGCGGGCAGAGCTTGTGCGTCAGCGCCCAGAAGCGGTGCGAATGGTTCATCTCCTTGAGATGCGCCACCTCATGCGCCGCGAGATAGTCGAGCACGTCGGGCGGCGCCAGGATCAGCCGCCAGGAGAAGTTGAGATGGCCCTGCGAGGAACAGGAGCCCCAGCGGCTCGTCGTGTCGCGGATAGTGATCTTGCGGGCGGGGATGCCGAGCGCCGCGGTGTGGCGGCGCACCGCCTTCTCCAGGTCCTCGAGCGCAAGGCGCCTCAGGAAATCCTTGACCCGGCGCGGCACATGGGCGGCTTCGCCCGCCACCGCGATGATCGGCTGGCCGTCCTGATCGCGCGTCGCCTGCGTCACGCCCCGCGCCTTCGACCAGTGTACGATGCGGTGCGGCACGCCCCGCAGCGGCACGGAGCGGCCGGGCTCGAAGGGCACGGCCAGCGGTCGCTTCGCGATGCGGGCCGCGATCCAGCCACCATGGTTCTCGGCGAAGCTCCGGCCGGCCGAGAAATCGGCCCGCTCCGGCAGGGTGAGCGTGATCTCGCCCGTCGCCTGCGAGACGCGCAACGTCATCCGCCGCGCATTGGCACGCCGCTTCACCAGGACGGGAAAGCGCGTGCCGGCGTGGACGACCTCGATCCGGTCGGGATCCGGCTGGCGTCGGAACAGGGAGATGCGCATCGCCCGCGATTGTGCGGGATTCGCGCGTGATGGGGAAGTGGCCGCGGACCTAACCCGCGACCTTGAGCGCCTTGCGCTGCTCGCCCGCGCTGGCGGTGCGGCGCTCCTTGGCCGCCTCCATGTCGAGGCTGACCATGAAGTCGGAGATGCGCGGCGCGATCTCGGCCCGGAAGCGCGAGCCGTTGAAGACGCCGTAATGGCCGACCTTGGGCTGGAGGTAGTGGGCGCGCTTGGAGGCGGGGATGTTGACGCACAGATCATGCGCGGCCTGGGTCTGGCCGACGCCGGAGATGTCGTCGTTCTCGCCTTCCACCGTCATCAGCGCGACGCGGCGGACGGCGGTCAGGTCGACCGGCTTGCCGCGATGCTTCATCTGGCCCTTCGGCAGCAGGTGCTTGACGAACACGGTGTCGACCGTCTGCAGGTAGAACTCGGCGGTCAGGTCCATGACGGCGAGGTACTCGTCATAGAAGTCCCGGTGCTTCTCGGCCGAGTCGCCGTCACCGCCGACGAGGTGCTTGAACATCTCGTAGTGGGCACTGACGTGCCGGTCGAAATTCATCGCCATGAAGCCCGAAAGCTGCATGAAGCCGGGATAGACCTGCCGGAAGGCGCCCATATGCGGTAGCGGCACGACGGTGATGCAGTTGCGCCGGAACCAGTCGATGCCGCGCTCCTGCGCGAGCTGGTTCACGGCGGTGGGCGAGCGGCGGGTGTCGATCGGCCCGCCCATCAGAGTCATCGAGCGCGGCGCACAGTTGTCGCCCTCGGCCTCCATTCGCGCCACGGCAGCAATCACCGGCACGGCCGGCTGGCAGACGGCCATGACATGGGTGTCCGGACCCAGCGTCTGCAGCATGGAGATGACGTAGTCGATGTAGTCGTCGAGGTCGAAGGCTCCCGCCGCGAGCGGGACCAGCCGGGCGTCGACCCAGTCGGTGATGTAGACTTCGTGATTAGGCAGGAAGGCCTCGACCGTGCCGCGCAGCAGCGAGGCGTAGTGACCGGACATCGGCGCCACCATCAGCACCTTCGGCTGCGGCTTGCGCCGACCCTGGATCTGCCGGTCGAAATAGACGAGCTTGCCGAAGGGCCGCTCCCAGACGACGCGCTCTTCGACCGGAACCTTGACGCCATTGATGGTCGTCTCGTTGAGTCCGAAGGACGGCTTGCCGTAGCGACGGGTGATGCGCTCGAACAGCTCGCAGGAGGCCGCGACCGTGCGCCCGTACGGGGTATAGGTCAGCGGGTTCGCCGGGTTCTTGAAGGCCAGTTGCATGGCGTCCGAAAACCCGCGCATGGGGCTCACCATCATGTGAACCGCTTCATAGGCGTGGTAGGCGAAGGACATGGCGGCCCCGTGCATTTCGTTGAACGAATTGTCCGGCGGTGCAGCAAGGGATGCTGCAGCGCAATGAAGTAACCTAGGTCAATTTTCTTCTCATTCAATCCGGCTAAAGGCTAAGAAACTCCTGCGCATGGGGATAACCCCGCTATTTCCGTGCTCTGGACGCCCCGAAAGGAGACCGCCTGACGTGACCGCCCCGGACCTGTCCGAGCTCGCACTCACCCGCTCGAGTCGCGATCTGCGGCTCGATACGCTCGTCCGACTGCGCTGGCTGGCGATCGTCGGGCAAAGCGCCGCCGTGGCCGGCGTCCATTTCGGCCTCGGCTTCTCGCTGCCCTTCGGCTGGTGTTTCAGCGTGATCGCTGTGTCCGCATGGCTCAACATCGCGCTGCGGATCCGGTTCCCGCTCAGCCACCGGCTAAAGGACGGGCCGGCGACCGCGCTGCTGGGCTTCGACATCGTCCAGCTCGCGGCGTTGCTCTTCCTGACGGGGGGGCTGCAGAACCCCTTCGCGATCCTCTTTCTCGCCCCGGTGATGATCTCGGCGACGGCGCTGCCGCCGCAGCGCACCCTGCTGCTCGGCCTGCTGGCGATCGTGCTGGCGACGGTGATCGGCCGCTATCACCTGCCTCTGCCCTGGGCCGGCGACGAACGGCCGGTGCTGCCGCCCTTCTACCAGCTGGGCAACTGGGTCGCGCTGGTGCTGGGGCTCGCCTTCACCGGCATCTATGCCTGGCGCGTCGCCAAGGAGGCGCGCGACCTCTCGGACGCGCTGGCCGCGACCGAGCTGGTGCTGGCCCGCGAGCAGCATCTCTCGCAGCTCGACGGGCTCGCGGCCGCCGCCGCCCATGAGCTCGGCACGCCGCTCGGCACCATCGCCCTGGTCGCCCGCGAGCTCACGCGGCTCGCGCCGCCCGACGGCGAGATGGCGGAGGACATCGCGCTGCTGCGCGAACAGGTCGAGCGCTGTCGCGGCATCCTTGCCAAGCTTTCGAGCCTGCAGGACGAGGATGCCGGCCCGCTCGGCCAGCTCACCCTGCGCCTGCTGATCGAGGAGGCGGCCGGCCCGCAGCGGCCCTTCGGCGTGCCCTTCGAGATCACCATGGCGGGCGAGAAGCCGGAACCGGTCTGCCGCCGCAATCCCGGTATGATCTACGGGCTCGGCAACATCGTCGACAATGCGGTCGACTTCGCCAGCGAGACTGTCAGCATCGCCGCCGAATGGACTCTAACGCAGGTCGTGCTGACCATCGCCGATGACGGGCCGGGCTTTCCGCCTGACGTGCTGATGCGCGCCGGTGACCCCTATCTCTCGCGCGGCTCCGCCGAGAACCGCGCCGGTGGCGGCCTGGGCCTGGGTCTCTTCATCGCCAAGACCCTACTGGAGCGCAGCGGCGCGACCATGGAATTCTCCAACCGGCCGCTGCCCGCGAGCGGCGCCGTGATCCGAATCGCCTGGCCCCGCGATGCTTTCGAGGCCGACCTACCCACCGATGGGGCTACCAAGCCGGGCGTTTCGACACTAAATGAAGCCGGCTGAGCCGTCATTCGGCCAGCCGGACCACATTACACCTCGCGCCGCCGCAGCGCGCACGGAGAAGCGGCAAGGAGTCGATAGATGCAGGATACGCCGAGCGAGACTGGCAGGCCCGAGGCGGCCGCCGACATGTCCCTTCTCCTGGTCGACGACGACAAGCCGTTCCTGACCCGCCTCGCGCGCGCCATGGAAGGCCGCGGCTATGACGTGCGCACAGCCGACAGCGTCGCCGCCGGGCTCGCTGCCGTCGAGGAATCCGCGCCTGCTTTCGCCGTGATCGATCTGAGGCTTCAGGACGGCAACGGACTCGACGTGATCGCGCGCCTCAAGGAGCGCCGTCCGGATGCGCGGGGCGTCGTGCTGACGGGCTATGGCAATATCGCCACCGCCGTCAGCGCCGTGAAGCTCGGTGCCTTCGACTTCCTCGCCAAGCCGGCCGATGCCGACGAGATCCACGCGGCGCTTGCCGCCGCTCGCGACGCCCGCCCCCAGCCACCGGAAAACCCGATGTCGGCCGACCGGGTGCGCTGGGAGCATATCCAGCGGGTCTACGAGCTCTGCAGCCGCAACGTCTCGGAGACGGCGCGACGGCTGGGCATGCACCGGCGTACGCTGCAACGCATACTCGCCAAGCGCGCGCCGCGCTGACGTCAGCCGCGGGCACCGTCGAACCATAGCGCGCGCCGTCGAGATGCGGCGCGCGGCTGCTTTCGAAGGAGACCGCCATGGATCGGTTCACCGGCGGTTGCCTGTGCGGCGATGTCCGGATTGAGGCGTCGGGCCGCCCGTATCGGGTCGGCCTTTGCCATTGCCTCGACTGCCGCAAGCATCACGGCGCGCTGTTCCACGCCTCCGCGATATTCCCGCAGGATGCGGTGACGATCACGGGCGAGACGCGCGACTACGCCGGGCGGCACTTCTGCCCCCGCTGCGGCTCCTCCGTCTTTGCGCGCACCGGTGACGAGGTCGAAGTGAACCTGGGCTCGCTCGACGCCCCGGACCAGCTGACGCCGACCTATGAACTCTGGACGATCCGTCGCGAGTCCTGGCTGCCGCCGTTTCCGGTGAAGCGACGCTACGAGCGCGATCGAGACGCCACGGGTCGTTTCGAGGATTAGTCCATTCGGATGAGCGAAGGCGCCGTCGCGAGGGACGGCGCCTTCTTCGACAGGCTTGGTGGCCGGGTAGGCGTCTCGGCTCAGGTCGCGCAGGCGCTGACCGTCTGGGCCGCGCACCGGTCCAGCGAGACGGCATAGGCGGCAAGCCCCAATGCGACCAGCGGCACCAGTGCCGAGACCGGCGCGATGGCGCCATAGCCCAGCCCCTGCGTGATCACCGCGCCGCCAAGCCAGGCCCCGAAGGCGTTGCCGAGATTGAAGGCGGCGATGTTGAGGCTCGACGCCAAACCCTGCCCGGCGCCGCCCGCCTGTTGCAGCACCCACATCTGCAGCGGCGCAACGGTGGCGAAAGCAGCCGCACCCAGCGCGAAGGCGGCGATGATGGCGCCGATCTGGCTGTGGAAGGCGAAGGTCGCTGCGAACATCACCGCGGCCATCAGCCCGATCGTGCCGATCAGGGCCGGGGCGAGGCTCCGGTCTGCCCAGCGCCCGCCGAGCAGGTTGCCGACGACGAGGCCGCCGCCGAAGACGAGCAGGATCGGCGAGACGGCGGCCTCGCTGAAGCCGGCGAGCTCGACCAGGATCGGCTGGATGAAGGTGAAGACCGCGAAGATACCGCCGAAGCCGAGCACGGTCATGACAAGGCCGAGCTGGACCTGTGGCCGCGCCAGCACCTTGAACTCCTCCGCGAGCGGGCCAGGCACCGGGCGCTCCTTGTCGGTCGGGACAAGCGCGGCCAGCACCAGGAAGGCCACTACGCCGATGACGGTCACGGCCCAGAAGGTCGAGCGCCAGCCGAAGGCGAGGCCGAGCCAGGAGCCGAAAGGCACGCCGAGCAGCGTCGCGAGCGTGAGCCCCGTGAACATCAGCGCTATTGCCGAGGCCTTGCGCTCCGGCGCGACGAGGCTGGTCGCGACGACCGAGCCGACGCCGAAGAAGGTGCCATGCGCGAGCGCGGTGACTATGCGCGCCGTCATCAGCCAGCCGAAGCTCGGGCTCAGCGCCGCGGCGAGGTTGCCGAGGGTGAAGATCGCCATCAGCACCAGCAGCGTCGTCTTGCGCGGCAGGCTGCGGGTCAGGATGGTGAGGACAGGCGCACCGACGAAGACGCCGAGCGCATAGCCGGTCATCAGGAGTCCCGCGAGCGGGACGCTGACGCCGAGGTCGGAAGAGACCTGCAGCAGCAGGCCCATGATCACGAATTCAGTGACGCCGATGCCGAAGGCACCGACGGTCAGGGCATAGAGGGCGACGGGCATGGAATGCCTCCGGGGACGAGTTCGGCCCCGCAGATAGCGCCCGGCGCGCTTGTGAATTAGACTGTCGTAAAGATCAGCAATTGTGAGATGAAGTCACGATGCCGCGGCCCGAGGTCAACCGCTCCGGTGAGATGGAGGTCTTCGCCCGCGTCGTCGAGCTCGGCGGCTTCTCGCCGGCCGCCCGCGCGATGCGGATGACGCCCTCGGCCGTCAGCAAGCTCGTCGCCCGGCTGGAGGCGCGGCTCGGCGTCAGGCTGATCGTGCGCTCGACCCGCAAGTTCATGCTGACCGAGGAGGGCACGACCTTCCACGAGCGGGCGTTGCGGGTGCTCGCCGATCTCGACGAGGCCGAGCGAGCGGTCGCGGCCTGCCAGATCCCGCGTGGCCGGCTCAGGGTGAACACGAACGTCCCCTTCGGCCGACATTTCCTGCTGCCGCTGGTGCCGCGCTTCTCCGAGGAGCATCCCGGCGTCCAGCTCGACATCACGCTGAGCGATGCCGTCATCGACCTGATGGACGAGCGTGCCGATGTCGCGATCCGCGTCGGTCCGCTGCGCTCGTCTCAGCTCGTGGCCCGCAAGCTCGGCGAGAGCCGCATGGCCGTGGTCGCCGCTCCGGACTATCTGGCCCACCATCCGGCGCCGGATCATCCCGACGCCCTCGCAGGCCACGACCTGATCACCTTCAACTTCGCCCGCCACAGCGACAGCTGGCCGTTCACGGTCGGCGGCCGGCGGAGCGAATATCCGGCGCATGGCCGCGCCACGGTGGGCGACGGGGAAAGCGCGCGCGAGCTGGCGCTGGCCGGGCAGGGGCTGACGCGGCTCTCGCTGTTCCACATCGCCCATGACATCGCCGCCGGCCGGCTCGTGCCGGTGCTGGAGGCGTTCAATCCCGGCGATGTCGAGGAGATCCATGTGGTCTATGTTGGCCATGGCGGGCGGTTGCCGGCCCGCGTGCGCGCCTTCATCGACTTCCTGGTGGCTCAGATCGACCTGCGTCCCTTCACGAAGCCGCCCAGGATCACGGCGAGGGAAAAGGCCTCAGTCTGAGCCGGCCGGGTCCTCGAGCAGAGCGAGTCGGCCCGAAGCCAGCCGCGCCAGCGCGATCGTCAGCATCTTGCGGCGTGCGGCGCTCAGGGGGTGGCGCGGCGGCTCGCGCAGCAGGGCGCCGCCATAGGCGTCGGCGACAATCAGCCCGACATCATCCGGCAGGATCTCCTGCGGGAAATCGGGCGCCACGGCGAAGAGGAAGCCGTCGCAATAATCGCGATAATCCGGCCATTTGCCGTCGACGCGATAATCGGCGATGCCGGATTTGACCTCGACGACCCAGAGCTCGCCCGAGGGCGACAGCGCGACAATGTCGCCGCGCCGGCCATTGGCGAAGGTCATCTCCTTGACGATGGCATAGCCGCGCTCGCGCAGATGACGGGCCGCGCCCCGGCAGACCATGCGCGTGATGTCGGGCCGCGCCGGCGGCGGGTTGAGCAGGGATTCCGCGAGGGACATGGTTCCATGTTCCCTCTTTGTTTCGTCAAAAGCAAGGCGTCAGCATTGGGGCGCGTCCCAGCCTTCCCGGACCAGCTCGGGCGTGTCGCATTCCTCCTCCGGCCAGCCGATGCACAGATAGGCGATCAGCTTCCAATCCGGCGGCGTGCCCAGCACAGCGGAGACCTCCGCCGGCTCGATGATCGAGACCCAGCCGACGCCGAGCCCCGCCACTCGCGCCGCCAGCCAGAACTGCGTGATCGCCGCGACGACCGAATAGTCGAGCATCTCCGGCATCGTCTGCCGGCCGAGGCCGTGGCCGCGCTCGGTGCCATGGTCGCAGAGCACGGCGAACTGGACGGGCGCCTCGCGCAGCCCCTCGAGCTTGAGCTTGGCGTAAAGCGCGGCGCGCTCGCCCTCATAGGCGGCCAGCGCATCGGCGTTGCAGCGGCTGAAGCTCGCCTGCACCGCTTCGCGTTGGCCGGCATCATCTACGGCCATCCAGCGCCAGGGTTGCGAATGGCCGACCGAGGGCGAGAGCTGCGTCTGCGCCAGCAACTCCTCGATCAGGGCGGCTGGAACAGGGTCGCGCCGGAAGCGTCGCACATCGCGGCGCCAGCGCAGCAATTCCGCGAACTGCAGGGCGAAAGCCGCATCGAAGATCGGCGGCGTGCTCACGATGTCCCGGCCATGGCGATGGCATGGAAGAAGGAACCCGTGACCAGACCGCGTCGGCCTCCCGCCGGGGCAGGGGCCGAGCCATGCGGGTCGGTGACCATAGCGAAGGGTGGATCATCGCCCTGCGTCACGACACTGGCGTAGTGGAACTCGTGCCCGGTCAGGGCGGTGCCGGTGGGTCCGAGCGGGCCATCGGCCAGCAGCACGGCGCGGCGATAGCCGAGATTCATCTTGCGTTTCGCGAAGGAGGTCTCGACCGAGAGCAAGCCGGCCATGGCATGCGAAACACCATCCGTATCCGTCAGGCTGCGGCCGAGCACCATGTAGCCGCCGCACTCGCCATGCACCGGCCGGGTCTCCGCGAAGCTGCGCAGGCCGGCGAGGAAGCGGCTGGCGGCCGCGATCGTGCCGGCGTGAAGCTCGGGATAGCCGCCCGGCAGCCAGCAGGCGTCGGAATCCTCAGGCGGCGCCTCGTCCTTGAGCGGCGAGAACGGCATGATCTCGGCGCCGGCCGCGCGCCAGCCGGCCTCAACATGCGGATAGACGAAGGAGAACGCCGCATCGCGCGCGATGGCGATCCGCCGGCCGGGAGCGGGCAGGGGCGGCGTGTCGTCATCCGCAATGGCCGGCAGCCTGGTCTCGCCGGCCGCAGCGATGACGGCATCGAGATCGATCGCCGCCACGACCGCTTCCGCCAGCGCGTCGAGCCGCGCATGGAGATCGGTGGTTTCTCCGGCCTGCACCAGTCCGAGATGGCGTTCGGGCAGGATCAGGCTCGCCTCGCGCGGCAGAGCGCCGAGGACCGGCAGGCCGATCCGCTCCATGCCCTGCCGCACCAGCCGCTCATGACGTGCGCTCGCGACCTTGTTGAGGATCACGCCCGCAATGCGGATGCGCGGATCATAGGCTCTGCAACCAAGGGCCACCGCCGCCGCCGACTGCGCCTGCCCCGAGACGTCGATCACCAGCAGCACCGGCCAGCCGGTCGACGCCGCGATGTCGGCGCTGGCGCCGGTGTGCCCTTCGGGGCCCGGCACGGCATCGAACAGCCCCATCGAGCCTTCCGCGACGACGATGTCGGAGGCCTGCGCGGCATCTCGCGCAATGTGCGCCAGCAGCCCATTCGGCATGGCGTAGGAATCGAGATTGGCGCTGGGCGCGCCGGTCGCCGCGGCATGGAAGGCGGGGTCAATATAGTCCGGCCCGCATTTCAGCCCGCGCACCGTCAGCCCACGGCGCGCCAAGGCCCGTTGCAGCCCGAGCGTGATCGTGGTCTTGCCCGAGCCGGAACGCGGCGCGGCGATCAGCAGTCCGCGGGCCGTCATACGCCGCCCCGCGGCCGGAAGCGCCGGTCGTAGTCGACCGAATAGAGCGCACTCTCGCGGAAATCCGCGGCTGCGAGCGCCGGCCCGACGAGGATCAGCGCCGTGCGCTCGAGTTCGCTGGCCTGCACCTGCTCGGCGATATCGGCGAGCGTGCCGCTAAGGACCGTCTCGTCCGGCCATGTCGCGCGGAACACCACCGCGACCGGGCACTCGCTGCCGTAGAAGGGTGTC
This sequence comes from Hyphomicrobiales bacterium, assembly GCA_900473415.1. Classification (GTDB taxonomy): domain Bacteria; phylum Pseudomonadota; class Alphaproteobacteria; order Rhizobiales; family Beijerinckiaceae; genus Allobosea. Next base: position 235,819 of record UCLR01000003.1, on the reverse strand, counting down.
AGCTCCGCCACGACCTGCTCGATCACATGGATGGAAAGATGGATCGCGAGCGTCGCGCCAGAGGCGGCGAAGGTGGCGAGCCTCTCTTTTTCCGGCATGGCCGAGGCACGGCCGGAGGTCCGGGTCAGCACCAGCGACTGCGCGATGCCGGGCAGTGTCAGCTCGCGCTTGAGCGCGGCGGCTGCCGCGGCGAAGGCCGGCACGCCGGGCGTCACCGTGTAGGGAATACCGAGCCCATCGAGCCGGCGCATCTGCTCACCGCAGGCGCTCCAGATCGAGAGGTCTCCGGAATGCAGCCGCGCCACGTCCTGGCCGGCGAGATCCGCGCCCTCCATCTCCGCGATGATGGTGTCGAGATCGAGCGGAGCGGTATCGACGATGCGTGCGCCTTGCGGGCACCAGTCCAGCATCGCCTTTGGGATCAGCGAGCCGGCATAGAGGCAGACTGGGCAGGCGGCGATGAGGTCGCGCCCGCGCAGCGTGATGAGATCGGGCGCGCCGGGGCCGGCGCCGATGAAATGGATGGTCATGATGCCGCTCTCGCCAGCGCGCAGGTGACGCGCGCCGTGGCGATGCGTGGCTGCACCAGCGTGCCGCCGGGACCGGCGGCCGCGAGCGCCGCGGCCTCCGCCACCGAGCCGACGCCATAGAGCGAGGCGATGCGGGTCGAGCGCGTGGCGCAGGCCGCCTCGAAGCCCTTCAGCGCCTCGTCCGGGATCGCGACCAGTTCCGCGCCGCGCTCGCTTGCGGCTGCAATCATCCCGGGCTCGTCGAGCCGGCTCGACAGCGTGGCGAACCGCATCGTCGCCGCGCCGGCAAGCCCGGCGATCGCGAGCGCCTCGTCGAGGCAGGCGAGGATGTCGCTCGCCGCGGTGCCCGGCCGGATGCCGATGCCGGCGATCAGGCGCTCGCCGCTCAAGGCTTCTCCACCCGCCACTGCGTCACCGGCATCGCCGGGCGCCAGCCATGCTTGCCGCCGACCGGGGCGAGCCGATCGATCGAGATGCGCCTGAGCGAGCCGCCATGCTGGGCATGGAGTTCGGCCAGCTTCGCCTCGCCCTCGATGGTGACGACATTGGCGACGAGCCGGCCGCCCGGCTTCAGAGCCGCCCAGGCCGCCTCGAAAAGGCCTTTCTCGGTCAGCCCGCCGCCGATGAAGACGGCATCCGGCGCCTCGCGCGCGACGAAGCCTGCGGGCGCGGCGCCGACGACCGTGACGTTGAGCCCGCCGAGCTCGAGCTTGTTGCGGGCGATGCGCTCGGCGCGGTCGGCCCGGGCCTCGAAGGCGACCGCGCGGTTATGCATATGGCGCTGGCACCATTCGACCGCGACCGAACCCGAGCCGGCGCCGACATCCCAGAGCAGTTCGCTGCCGCGCGGGGCGAGTGCGGAAATGGTGATGGCACGGATCTCCGACTTGGTGATCTGCCCATCATGGGCGAACCACTCCTCGTCGAGCCCCGGCGTCAGCGGCAGGATACGCGAGTCGCGCGTGGCCACCACCTCGACCGCGATCAGGTTGAGCGGCACGATGCCGTCCAGCGCGAAGGCGGAGGCCTGCGTCTCGCGGACGCGCTCCTCCGGCCCGCCGAGCGACTCCATCACGACGAGGTGGCTCTGGCCGAGCCCGCGTGCGGTCAGCAGCTCCGCGACAGCCCGTGGCGTGGTCTCGTCCCAGGACAAGGCGAGGATGCGCGCGCCGGGCTGCAGATGCGGCACGATGCGATAGAGCGTGCGGCCATGTAGCGAGACGAGCGCGCACTCCTCCTGCGGCCAGCGCATCCGCGTGCAGGCCATGTCGAAGGAGGAGATCTGCGGGATGATCCGCATCTCCTCGGCCGGAATCGCGCGGCTCAGGCTGTTGCCGATGCCGTAGTGGAACGGGTCGCTGGTCGCGAGCACGCAGACCTTGCGGCCGCGCTCGGCCAGGATCTGCGGCAGCGCGTTGCGGAAGGGCTGCGGCCAGGGCCTGAGCTCGCCGGGCACCGTGCCCTGCACCAGCGCGACATGCCGGTCCCCGCCGAAGACGATCTCCGCTTCGGCGAGCGCGGCGCGTGCTTCCGCGGAAAGCCCGGTCGGGCCGTCCTCGCCCAGCCCGATCAGAAAGAGCCAAGGGGCCGGAACTTCCGCCCCTGTGCTCGACTTTGCCTCGTTTTCAAGCAAGGATTGCGTCATGACCGTTCTCATTCTCGGTGGTACGAGCGAAGCTGCGGCGCTTGACGAGCTGTTCGCCGATCAGGCTCCCGAGATTCGCGCCATTATCTCGCTGGCGGGGCACACCGTCGATCCCCGTCCAACGAACCTGCCTGTGCGTGTTGGTGGCTTCGGCGGCATCGAAGGCCTGAGGCAGTACCTGGTCGAGAACGGCATCGTCGCCGTCGTCGACGCGACCCATCCATTCGCCGCCATCATGCCCTTCAATGCCGAGCATGCCTGCAAGGCGGAGGGCGTGCCGCTGCTTGCCATCCGCCGCGAGGCCTGGAAGCCGCAGCCCGGCGACCGCTGGAAGCCGGTGCCGGACATCGACGCCGCGGTGCAGGCGCTGGGCCGCGAGCCGCGCCGGGTTTTCCTCACCGTCGGCCGGTTGGAATTGCCCGCCTTTGCCGATGCCCCGAAGCATCGCTATCTCGTCCGCGCCATCGAGCCGATCGGCGACCGCCTGCCGGTGCCGCATGTCGACGTCATCCTTGGGCGCGGCCCCTTCGATGCCGATGACGAGGAAAATCTGATGCGCCGCGAAGGCGTCGAGGTGCTCGTCAGCAAGAATTCGGGCGGCCCGGCGACGGTCGGCAAGCTCGTCGCGGCGCGCCGGCTGTCCCTGCCGGTGATCATGGTCGAGCGGCCGCCCAAGCCCGACGTCGAGACCGTGGACCATATCGATCAGGTCCTGCCCTGGCTGGTGGCCCAGGGGCTCTTCGTCACCGAGCGCGGCGTATAGACATAGGGCCGCTCCTTGCCGCGCGCGATCAGGCGCGTGCCGGAGGCTCCGATCATCACCAGCGTCGCCATGTCGGCCGTGCCCGCAGCCGTGATGGCCTCGCTCAGCGCCAGGACACGCAGGTTTTCGTCCGGCCGGCCGACCGCGCGGGCGAACAGCACGGGCGTGCGGCCCTCCCGGTGCCCTGCCGCCAGTTCCAGCGCCGCGCCGAGCTGCCAGGGGCGTGCCTTCGAGATCGGGTTGTAGAGGCAGATCACGAAATCGGCCGCGAGCGCCGCTTCGAGCCGGGCGGTCACCACCTCCCAGGGTTTGAGATTGTCCGAGAGCGAGATCGCGCAGAAATCCCCGCCGAGTGGGGCGCCCGCCTTGGCTGCTGCCGCCAGCATCGCAGTGATGCCGGGCTCGACCGCGATCGAGATCGCCCGCCAGCCCGGCTCGCCTGCCTCCAGCGCCTCGAAGACCGCAGCAGCCATGGCGAAGACACCAGGATCTCCGCCTGAGACCACTGCGACCTTGCGCCCTTCCGCAGCCAGCCTCAGTGCATGGGTGGCGCGCTCGATCTCGACGCGGTTGTCGGAAGCATGCTTCGTTCGGCCCTCTTGCTCCGGCACGCGGTCGAGATAGGGGCCGTAGCCGACGAGATCGCTTGCAGCGTCGAGCGCGGCCTGCGCCGCCGGCGTCATCCATTCGGCCGTGCCGGGGCCGAGCCCGACGATGGTCAGCGAGCCCGTCACAGCCGCCGCCCCTCGCCCGGCACCAGCACCATGGCGAAATAGGGCGCCTCGTCATCGAGCTTGTCCGCGAGCCTCGCCACCACCTGCCGCTCGATCGTCGCACGCTCGACATAGATCGCGCGCGCTTCCAGCCCGGCGGCAATCAGCGCCCGGCGCACCTTCGGCAGGTTACGGCCGAGCTTCATGATGACGGCGGCGTCGGTGTCGGCGAGGCGCCGCGTCAGCTCCGCCTCCGGCAGCGTGCCGGGCAGCACGGTCATCACGTCGTCGCCCCAGGTGATCGGCGCGCCCGCCTCGCCCCAGGCGCCGGTCATGGCGGTGACGCCCGGTACGACCTCGCTGGGGAAGCGATGGCTCAGCCGCCGCCACAGATGCATGAAGGAGCCATAGAAGAACGGATCGCCGTCACAAAGTACGGCCAGCGTTCGCCCGCCCGCCATCTCCACGGCGAGGCGTTCGGCGGCTTCCTCGTAGAAGGCGGCGATCGGCCCGTCATAGGCCGGGTCCCCGACCTCGGCCTCGGTCGTCACCGGAAACGCGAGCTCGATCTCGCGCTCCGGATCGGGTGCGATGATGGCATCGGCGGTGGTGCGGGCGTTGCCGCGGCGGCCCCGCTTGCAGAAGTGCACGAGCCGGTCGGCCTTCGTGATGATGTCGCGTGCCCTGACCGTCATCAGGTCGGGTGCGCCGGGGCCGAGGCCCACGCCATAGAGCAGGGTCGTCGTCGTTCCGCTCACGAGGCTATTCCCTGTCCTGCGCCAGCGCATTGACGGCCGCTGCCGCCATGGCCGAGCCGCCGCGCCGGCCGTGCACGACGAGGAAGGGCACGCGCCGGTCGGCCGCCAACGCTTGCTTGGATTCCGCAGCGCCGACGAAACCCACCGGAATGCCGATGACGGCCGCCGGTGTCGGTGCGCCGGCATCGAGCATCTCGAGCAGGCGGAACAGCGAGGTCGGCGCATTGCCGATGACGACGACAGCACCGGCGAGGCGCGGCTTCCACAGGTCCATCGCGGCGGCCGAGCGCGTCGTGCCCATCTCGGCGGCGAGCGCGGGAACCTGCGGATCGTCGAGCGTGCAGAGGACGTCGTTGCCGGCCGGCAACCGAGCTCGCGTCACGCCATTGGCGACCATCTTGGCGTCGCAGAGGATCGGCGCGCCGGCCCGGAGTGCAGCCTGTGCGGCCTCGGCGAAATCGGCCGACATCTCGACGTCACGCGGCAGGTCGGTCATGCCGCAGGCATGGATCATTCGCACCACGACGCGCTCGGCCGCGCCGCTGAAGCGCGCGAGATCGGCCTCCGCCCGGATGATCGCGAAGGAGCGCTCGTAGATCGCCGCCCCGTCCTGGATGTAGTCGTATGTCTTCAACCGCGCGGTCCTGCTTTCCGCACGGCCCCGGCGAGCCGCGCTTGGATGTCTTGTCCGGGCTGCAATCGCGCCAGCAGCGCCGGGAGGTCAAGCGTCGCGATGGGCTTGTCCCGCGTCGTGCCGCCGATCACCACGTCGTAGTGCCCCGCGCGTCCCACCAATGTCAGGTCGGCCGCTCCGGGATGGGCGCAGGCCTTGACGCAACCCGAGGCATGCAGGCTCACGCCCCGCGCCAGCAGATCGGCGGCGGCCTCGGCCAGCCGGGCGGCATCCACCATGGTCGGCGCCTCGGCGCGCGAGCAGGCCGGGCTGCCGGCGCAGGCCTGCACCGACAGGCGCGGGTCGTCGTCTGCCACGATCAGGCCGAGGTTTCGTGCTAACGTTAGCAAGCGATCGGCTGCCGCTCGATCCAGCCCGCGGAAGGCGAGTCCGCGCCAGGGCGAGAAGCGGATGTCGCTCTCCGAGGCCACGGCTTCGGCGAGCCGATCGAGCGTCGCCGCTTCGCAACGGCCGAAAGGCAGGGCAACGAGCGCGGCAAAGCAGTCGTCCGCCATAGCGACGAGCCCTGCGCGCTGCGGCGCGGGCCGAGGCGCGGGAGCGGTGATCTGTGGAAGATGGGTCAGGGTCGCGAGGGCCGCGTCCGACAGGTCGCGCAGGCGGCGCACGCTCTCTGGAGCAGCGCGGCGCAGATGCGCGAAGCCCTGCTGGATCGATTGGGCCGCCGCGGCGGCTTCCGCCTGAGGCAGCGGCCCGTGCCAGCGGCGATCCGCCAGTCCGAGCGCGGCGAGCCCCTCGGCGATTCCGACCACGCGCAAATCGCAGGGGATGGTATCGAGCGAGCACGATCCGCCATCGTCGACGATGATGGAGAATTTGGGCGGCAGGCCGGAGACGGTCCGTCCCTGGGCCTCGATGCGCTTGGCAAGAGCGAGGGCATCGATCAGGCCGCCCGCCTCTTCTGCCAGTGGCGAAACCAGCGTCAGGCGTTGCGGCCCGTCGCCTTCATGCTCATCGAGCAGGCCCTGCGCCAGCAGCCGTTCGACAAGAACCGGGTGGCTCGCCGGCGTGACACCGCGAATCTGCAGATTGGCCCGCGCGGAGATCTCGATCAGCCCGTTACCATGTTCCGCCGCCAGCGCGGCGACGCGCCGCAGCCCGGCTGGCGTCAGTCTCGCGCCGGGCGGATGGAGGCGCACCAGCCAGCCGTCCCCGGTTTCCATGGGCTTCAACGTGCTGGGGCACCAGCCGCGCCGCAGTTCCTTGCGCGTCGGATCGCTCATTCCGCCGCCTCCCTCGCGAGGAAGGCGCCGACTGAGTTGCGCCGGCTGGTCCAGAGCCCGCGCCGCGCCGCCTCCGCCAGCCGCGAGCGGATCGAGGCGGCGGCCGGCGCGTTGGCGGCTTCGAGCGCGGACCAGACTTGAGGATCGGCGCAATAGGCTTGGAAGACGGCGTCGAACAGCCCGTCCGCCACCGCATCCGTGCTGGCGGCGAAGACGAAGAGCGTGTCGACAGCCTCCGCCAGTTCGGCTGCGCCGCGCCAGCCATGGGCGAGCTGCGAGGCGATCCAGCGCGGATGCGTCAGCCGACCATGGACGATGCGGGCGATGTCCTCGGCCAGCGTGCGTGCCTTGGGCGTTTCCGGCCGGGAGCTGTCGAGGCTGTAGAGTGACGGATTGGCCCCGAGCGCCTTCGCTGCCGCGGCCAGCCCGCCGATGACGTCTGCCGCGCTGGTCGCTTCGAGAATGTCGCGCCCCGCCGTGTCGCTGACATGGATGAAGGCATCGGAAGCGCGGATGCGCTCGGCGAAGCCGGTATCGGCTGCGCCCACGCCTTCCGGCCCGCCATAGGCGTGGTCGGAAGCCGCGAGATAGGCTGCGCCCAGCTCGTCGCGCATCGCCCAGTCGCTGTCGAGCGCGCGGTCTGCCATCGCCGCTCCATAGCGCCCGGGCGCCGCGCCAAAAATGCGCGCCCCATGCTCACCGCGGCGGCGTGCGGCAGCTGGCTCGTTCCAGTCCTCAGGCTCATCAAGCGCCGCGATGGCGCGCGCGACCCGGTCGAGAAGCGCGATCTGGCCGGGGAAGGTGTCGCGGAAGGTGCCGGAGATGCGGATCGTCACATCGAGGCGCGGGAAGGCGAGCTTTGGCTGCGGCACGATGGTGAAGCCGGTGACGCGGGTCGAGGCGTCGTCCCAGAGTGGCTCGACGCCCATCAGCGCCAGCGCATGGGCGATGTCCTCGCCGCCCGAGCGCAGCGTCGGTGAAGCCCAGAGATCCATGACGATCCGGCGCGGATAGTCGCCATGTTCCTGCAGATGGCGCGAGACGACCGCCTGCGCCGCGAGCTTGCCGAGCCGCGCGGCGGCGCGCGTCGGGATCGCGCGCGGATCGAGCGTCGAGAGGTTGCGCCCGGTCGGCAGCACGTCGGGCCGTCCGCGATGCGGCGAGCCGGCGGGGCCGGGCGGCACGAAGCGGCCATCGAGCGCGCGCAGCAGATTCTCGCACTCGTTGCGGGCCGAAGCCGGGTCTTCCTGCGATTGGCCGAAGACGTGCAGCCCTTCGCGGAAGGGCAGCTCCGCAATGTCGCAGAGATGGGCATCGAGCCGCGTCAACGCCTCGCTCATGTCGAGATCGGCGCTCACGCCGCAGGAGGCGGCTAGTCCACTCGCTTCGGCGCGCGAGCGGATTTCGGCCGCGACGAGATCGGCCCGCCGCGGATCGAGCACCTGCGCCTGCGAGAATTCCTCGACGAGGTCGCGCAGCAGGGCGGTCTCACCCACCGGCTCGGTCTCGGCCAGCGGCGGTGGCAGATGGCCGAGCGTGACGGCGGAGAGCCTCCTCTTGGCAGGCGCAGCCTCGCCGGGGTCGTCGACGACATAGGGATAGACAACGGGTAGCCCGCCCACGGCGAGGCGCGGCCAGCAGGCGGGCGACAGCGCCACCGCCTTGCTCGGCAGCCATTCCGTGGTGCCATGGGTGCCGAGATGGATCAGCGCGTCGACGGCCTCGGCCTCACGCAGAGCCCGGTAGAAGGCGAGATAGCCGTGGCCGGGCGGCGCGTCGGGGTCATGATAGCGGGCCTTGCGGTCGGGCCTGGCGTCGCGCGGTGGCTGCAAGGCAATGGTGAGTTTGCCGCAGCGCACGGCCCGGAAGCGGAAGGTGCCGTCGCTGCAGGCCGGATCGGCTTCGGGCGCGCCATGGGCGGCGATCAGCGTTTCGCGAGCGGTGGCGGGGATGGTGTCGAGCCAGGCGCGATAGGTGGCGAGCGGAAGCGTGAGGGGGGCCGGGCCGTTGGTCAGGGCGGCCATCAATCGAGCACCCTGATCGATATCCCCGCCGTCATCCCGAACAAGCCGCGTCAGCGGCGCCGATCCGGGATCCATGCCTGAACCTTTGTCAGAAGCGCTCCGGCATGGATCCCGGGTCAAGCCCGGGATGACGGCGGAGGTTGCTGAGTCGACCTCATACCCCGCCCCCGCCAGCAATTCCCGGATCGCGTCGACGCTCGCCGGCGTATCGAGCCCCACCGCGAACCCGGCCCGTCCGCCGCGTGACGGGTAGTCCGACAGCACCAGCGCCAACCGCCGCTCATGCGTGGGTTTGCCGGAGAGTGTGATCCAGCTGGCCGCAAGATCGGCCAGCGCGACCGTGCCTTCGGCATCCGGCACGAGCCGGCGGATCGCGAGCCCGGTCGCGGCGTCATTCTCCTCCGCCTTGAAGGCGATCGGGATCGCGCCGATGCGCCCGTCGAATTCGGGCAGCGCGACCTGCATGGCGAGATCGGCGGCGGAGAGGCCGCGGGGCGATGCCTCCCAGGCTTCGCGCGGACTGCCGACCGGGACGGCCTGCAGGATCGGGCAATCGGCGCCGTCGAGGACGAAATCGGCGCCATCGCGAGCGGAAAAGGCGGTCGTGGTGACGATCAGCGCCGGCCTGCGCGTCGCCACCAGCGTCGCGAGCTCGGCCGTGACGGCGGGGTCCTTGAGGCTGGTCAGCGCCAGCGGCAGCGGCGCGAGCCCGCGTGCGGCGAGGGCGGCGGTGATCGCTTCGCTCATGGCGGTGTCGCCAGCCGCGACACCGGACCGGTAGAGCAGAATCGGCACGAGCGGTCGGTCGGGGGGCAAGGCGGCAAGCGCATCGCGCCAGGGGGCAGGCGTGCCGTGCTCCCCGAGCGCGAAGAAGAATGGGAGGGGGACAGGAGCGACCTTGGCAGCGTCGCGCTGGTGGCTCGGCGAAGCCGAGACGGATGAGGGGAGCGCCTCCAGATAATCCGCAACCCGCCCCAGCAGCCGGCGCATGTTCTCCGCCCCGCCGCCCGCTTCGAAATAGGCCAGCAGCTCCGCGGCAAACTCCGGCGGCACGGTCGCATGCTCTGCCAACCGCGAATCCTTGCGCGCATCACCGGGCAAGATCGCGAGCGGGATGCCGCGCTCCCGGCAGGCCGCTCCGAGCTGCTCCACGCCATAGCGCCAGTAATCCAGTCCACCGAGGCAGCGCAGCAGCACGAAGCGGCATCGCACCGCCGTCTTCTCGATCAGGAGATCGACCGAGAGTGGGTGCTTCAGCCGCCGGAGCGGGGCGAGGCGGACGGAAGGCGCTCCACCGTCATGCTCGCCGTTGTCGCGAGCATCCACGTCTCGAACACTGCCTCCGACCCGCGACGACGCGGATGGTCGGGACAAGCGCGACCATGACGGCAATGCCACCGCCAGGGCCGAGAGGTCGCTATCTGTGAAGGACAGAACGAGCAGATCTCCCGGCGGCAGGGCGAGATCGACGGCGTCCTCGCCGTCGTCGAGCCTGATTTCGCTGGTCGGGAGAAGATGCATCGCCGGCTGTCACACCCCCGAAAGCGCCGCTTCCACGGCCTTGAGGTCGAAGCCCTTAAGGCCGATCACGGTGAGCCGGCCGTCGCGGGACTCATTGGCGCTCCAGGGCCGGTCGAAATGATGACTGAGGCGCCGGCCGACGCCCTGCACGACGAGCCGCATCGGCTTGCCCGGCACGGCGGTGAAGCCCTTGAGCCTGAGCACGCCCTCGGCTTCGGCAGCCTTCGCGATGCGGGCCGACAGCTCCTCCGGCGAGAGGCCTGCCGGCAGCGGCACGGCGATCGAGTCGAAATCGTCGTGGTCGTGGTCCTCGCCCTCGCCGTGATGCGAGGGACGGGCGGCGAGATCGGCTTCTGCCGCGGCGCCGAGGCCCACGATCAGCGCCGGCTCGACCTTGCCATGGGCGGTCTCGACGATCTTGATCGCCTTCGGCAGATGCTCGGCGATCTCGGCCTTGACCCTGGCCCGGCCCGCTTCGTCGACCAGGTCGCTCTTGTTGAGCAGGATGAGGTCTGCGCAGAGGATCTGGTCCTCGAACACTTCCTCCAGCGGGTTGTCGTGCTCGACTGAAGCGTCGGCCGCCTTCTGCGCCGCGAGCGCGTCGGGATCGTCGGCGAACTGGCCTTCCGCCACCGCCGGGCCGTCAACCACGGCGATGACGCCATCGACCGTGACGCGGGCGCGGATCGCCGGCCAGTTGAAGGCCTGGACGAGCGGCTTCGGCAAGGCGAGGCCGGAGGTCTCGATCAGGATGTGCTCGGGCGGGTTCGGCCGGTTCAATAGCTTTTCCAGCGCCGGCACGAAATCATCGGCGACGGTGCAGCAGATGCAGCCGTTCGGCAGCTCGACCACGTCGTCCTCCGAGCAGCCTTCGATGCCACAGCCGGCGAGGAAGGAGCCGTCGAAGCCGAGATCGCCGAATTCGTTGACGAGCACGGCGAGCTTCTTGCCCTGCGCATTCTCGAGGAGATGGCGCACCAGCGTCGTCTTACCGGCGCCGAGGAAGCCGGTGATGATCGTGCAGGGGGTCTTGCCCAAAACGGCGGTCTGCGGAGCGTTCATGCTGTCATCCTTGCTGGCGCGCCGGCAGGGGCGGCACGCGCGCGACCACGCCCTTGCGGAACGAGGGCGGCCGTTCTTTCCAGGCCACGATGCCGTTGGTGCTGGCGGCATAGGCCTCCGCCGCGCCGACGATCTCGTCGAGATGGGTTTCGGTTTCGAGGTCGCCGATCAGATAGGTCCATTTGCCATCGGCCGCGAAGGCGACGGTGCAGGGCCGCTTGCAGACGGCGAGGCATTCGACGGGCAGCACGGGGATCGCGCTGCCCTTGGCGATTAGGCGCTCAGTGAGCGCCTCGGCGAGCGCCTGTCCCGGCTGGTCGTAACCCTCCGGGAGATCGGCGCGGACCCGTCTGCAGGCCGTGCAGACATGGATGGTGAGGTCGCCCTCGGACATGGCTTTCCAAGTCTTTCAGGTGCGGCGAGGCCGCACCTATTTGGCCTCAGCGCGCCTCGGCGCGCCGGCTCAGCCAGGGCCAGAACGTGCCGACCAGGAAGGCGGTGACGAGCCAGAGCGCGGCCTGGATGCCGAGCGAAAGCGAAGTGAAATGCGCGGCGAGCTCGGCCGGCACCTTGCTTTCGGGCGTCGGCGCATGGGGGGCACCGACGATATGCGGCAGCAGGATCACCGCGACCGCGAGCGCCTTCAGCCACGGCGCTTCGTAGCGCAGGAACAGGAAGAGTCCGGCGGCCGTAGCGAGCGCGGTCCCGATCCACCAGAGCTGACGCGCGTGCAATGCGGCTGAAGCGGCGCCCGGCAGTTCCGGCGCAAGACCCATCCCCGGCGCAAGCCCGAAAGCGACGAAGCCGCAAGCGCCCCAGATCAAAGCGCGGCGCTGGTCGATACCGTCTCCTGCGGCGAGCATGCCGGCCAGCAGCAGCGCGGCGAAACCGATCGCCGTACCGATGGTGGCTGCGCTGGTGAAGAGCAGGCGTTGGAGGCCGTCCTGCGGCTTCCATTCATCATGCTCCGCTCCTTCGGCATGGTCGACGCCGCCATGGGCGAGGATGATCCGCGCCTCGCCGCCGAACGCCGCGAACGACGTGCTCGGCGCCGCAGAGGCGCTTTCATAAGTCTCCGCCTTGAGGATCAGCGGGGTGGTGGTGACATGCTGGAGCGCAGCGACGATGAGCCCAGCCAGAAGCCCGGCCAGAATGCTGACCGTGAGAACACGCGTAACCATGTGAGCCTCTCCTCAGTGGCAGGGAAAGGCGAGGCCGTGGCGAGTGTCGTGCGCGGCGTTATGGACGTTCGTCGAGGCCGCGAAGCCGGTCGTATAGATCAGCGCGACGCCGATCACGAGCGCGGCGGCAACCGCCTTGACGCGCTCCGAAACGCTGAGCTGGGTGGTGGAAACAGAAGCGGTGTTCATCAGGCTCTCCGTGGCCGCCCCGCCGGCAGCCGGTTGGATCGTTGCGGGTCGACGGCAGGTCTCCTGGCTCGCGGGTCCGATGCCTCTTGCCGCCTTCCCGGAGCGAAACGCTCCAGTGGCCGATGGCAGAAGGCACCCGCTTACAGTTGCGGGGGCAGCCGCGGTTTCGCACCGCGTTCCCTTTTCACCTCCTCGCGGAGGCACCGTCAGCGATCATCATTAGCCATGGACGCGGCGCTGTGCAATGCAGTGCGGCGAAGGATCTGTCATGGAATTGCCTCACCTCACGCTCGTCCTCGGCGGCGCCCGCTCCGGCAAGAGCCGCCATGCCGAGGCGCTGATCGAGGCCTTGCCCGCGCCGTGGAGCTATATCGCGACCGCGCAGGCCTATGACGACGAGATGCGCCTGCGGATCGCAGAGCACCGCGCCCGCCGCCCTTCCGGCTGGGAAACCTTCGATGCGCCGCTTGCGTTGGCCGAGGCCGTCGAGGCCCAGCCGTCGGGCCGGCCGATCCTCGTCGATTGCCTGACGCTCTGGCTGACAAATCTGATTCTTGCCGAGCGCGACACCGATGGCGCCCTCGCCGCTCTCCTCGCGGCCTGTGAGCGTGCGAGCGGCCCCGTCGTGCTGGTCGGCAACGAGGTGGGGCTCGGCATCGTGCCGGAGAATGCGCTCGCCCGCCGCTTCCGCGACGAGGCCGGCCGGCTGCATCAGGCGCTGGCCGCGCGCGCAGGGCGGGTGACCTTCATGGTCGCCGGACTGCCGATGCAAGTGAAGTAAGAGCGAAGTGATGACCGACGCCGAAGAAGCCGCCCGCCACAAGGCGAAGATGGAGAAGCGCAAGGCGGTGCAGGACGCCGAGGTCGCTTCCAAGACGCTTGAGAAGGGGCTGCTCATCGTCAATACCGGCCCCGGCAAGGGCAAGTCGACGGCGGCTTTCGGGCTGATGCTGCGTGCGCTGGGCCATGGCTGGCGCATCGGCGTGGTGCAGTTCATCAAGGGTGCCTGGTCGACCGGTGAGCGCAAGGCGCTTGAAGCCTTCGGCGATCAGGTGGCGTGGTACAGCATGGGCGAGGGCTTCACCTGGGAGACGCAGGACAAGGCCCGCGACATCGCCGCCGCCGAGCGCGCTTTCGCCAAGGCCAGAGAGTTGATGGCCGACCCCACGATCAGGCTCGTCGTGCTGGATGAGCTCAACATCGCGCTGCGCTACGACTATCTGCCGTTGGCCGAGGTGGTGGAGGCGGTCCGCGCGCGCCGCCCGGACCTGCATGTCGTCGTCACCGGCCGCAACGCCAAGCCTGAACTGATCGACGCGGCCGACCTCGTGACCGAGATGACGCTGGTGAAGCATCACTTCGCCGCCGGCGTGAAGGCACAGGCCGGCATCGAGTTCTAGGCGTCGCCGGCAGGGCTGGCGGCCGAGGCGAGAGCCCGGTGTCTATTGTCCGCCGGGGGGCAGAAGATAGAGCGTCATGGCGAAGATCAGATAGACCATCAGCAGGAGCACGCCGACGAACCAGGCCGAGCGTCCGGTGCTGGTCGTCAGGAAGGCGGTTAGCGTCGAAATCAGCATCATGACGACAGCGCCCGGCCAGAACAGCAGGTTCATCGGCGTCGGGCCGAGGACATAGCTGAGGAGCACCAGCGTCGGGGCCACGAACAGGGCGATCTGCGATGCGCTCCCGAGGGCGATGCCGACGCTCAGGTCGAGCCGGTTCTTGCTCGCGCCGGCGAAGGCCGCAGCCATTTCGGCAGCACCGCCGACCAGGGCCACGACGATGAAGCCGACGAAAGCGGGAGTGAGCCCCAGCGTGACGGCAGCCTCCTGGACCGATTCGATGAAGATCTCGCTGACCAGTGCCACCAGGACAGTGACGCCGGCCAACGTCGCCAGAGACAGGCCCAGCGGCAACGCGGCCTCGCCATGTTCCGCCAGCTCCGCGCTGCCGAAGAACTCGCGATGGGATTTGAGCGAGAAGAACAGGCCCAACGCATAGGTTCCGATGAGCAGCATCGACAGGCCCACGCTCAATTCCTGCGTGAACTTCGATGACGCCGCCGCGGAACCGGCATCGGGAACGATCGAGGGAACCAGCATGGCGATCGTGGCGATAAACAGCAGGCTCGTCTGGAGGCGGGCGCTGACTCGGTTATAGTCTTGCACATGGTGCTTGAGGCCGCCGATCAGGAACGATGCCCCCAGCATGAACAGGGTGTTGGTCACGATCGCGCCCGCGATCGATGCCTTCACCAGCATGTATTGTCCGGCCCGCAACGCGGCCAGCGCGATGATCAGCTCGGTCAGGTTGCCCAGCGTGGCATTGATCAGGCCGCCCACGGCGTCGCCTGTCTTGGCGGCGACGGACTCTGTGGCGTGACTGAGCAGTGTGGCCAGAGGCACCAGCGCCAGGACCGAGAGCAGAAAGAGCAAGGTGTGCGCTTCGGGATGCAGTCGTTCGACCACGAAGACGACAGGAACGAGAACCAAGAGCCACAGAACGACGTTCCCGCGGATTTCCTTGAGCAATGCGGAAAGGCCTGACGCCATGGCGGGTGTCCTTGGTTGGATATAAGCTCAATACTGACGGTTTCTGCTTTCAGGTGATTTGAGCTGGGCTGCTATTCCTCGGTGTGATCGATCTCCGTCGCGCGCAGTGCCTGAACGCTGACCGCCGCAACGAGTCCGGTCAGCACGATACCGGCGAAGCCGATGAACAGGGCGAGCACGCGCGAGCTGAGATGGCGCGGCGCAAAGTCCCCGTAGCCGATCGTGAGACCGGTCACGAAGCTGAAGTAGAGTGCCTCGCTGATCCGCCAGTCCTCTATGCGTCCGATCAGCAATCCGAGCCCGACGATCACGACGAGCACTCCAGACAGAATCGGCCATATCACCTGAACCTGCCGCGCGAGAGCGAAGAAAAAGGCGCGTCTTTTCTTCTTGGGTCCCATTCCAGTCAGATTCCATGAGATGGGGCCGGTCGCGTCAGCCCTCCGAACTCCCAGGCAAATGTGCGGCCTTCCCGCAGTTGCGGTGACGCGAAGAGCGGAAAGCGTGCGGGGCCCGGCCAGTTGCCTTTCCAGACTGTCGTTTTCATATGGCGGGAGCTGTTCAAGGCGCTCTGGTTCTCCGATCGTCCCGCCAGTAGCGTATGTGCGCCCGCCCGATGCCTATTGTCCTTGGGGACAATGATCGCCGCGCCCTTCGCTGGCTGGCGCGGCGGTGTGCGCCTGCGGACGACCGGAGGACGCAGTTCTGCCCGACGCTGTGAGGGAAACTGGAAACCTCACTGCGTGATCACATAGGACGCCCGGTCGATCCCGTGACGCGCAAGCTTGTCGTAGAAGGTCTTGCGCGGAATGCCGAGCATCTCGAGGGTTGCGCGAACATCGCCGCGATTCGCCTCCAGAGCTTCGCGGATGAGATTGGCCTCGATCACGCTCAGACGCTCGGGCAGGCTCGCCGCCGTGATGTCGCCCTGGGCTGGCGCGACTGGCATGTCGGCAGCGATACCGAGCGCCACCCTTTCCGCGAAATGGACGAGCTCGCGGACATTGCCCGTCCATGCATTCTCCACGAGATGGCGTTCGACGCTACGGTCCAGCACCGGCACTTCGCGCCCGTATTTCCGGGCCGCGCGGGCGAGGAAATGAGCGAAGAGCAGCGGCACGTCGCGACGGCGCTCGCGCAGCGGAGGAATCCGCAAGGTGACGACGTTGAGGCGGTAGAACAGGTCGCCGCGGAAATCGCCGCGCTGCGCCGGGTCGCCGAGATCGAGCTTTGTCGCCGCGACGACGCGCAGATCGACACGGCGCCGATCATTCGAGCCAAGCGGCGTGATTTCGCGACCCTCAAGAACCCGCAGCAGCTTGACCTGCGCCGCTGGCGGCATGCTTTCGAGTTCGTCTAGGAAGAGTGTGCCGCCGCTGGAATGCTCGATGCGGCCGATGCGCTTCTTCTGTGCACCGGTGAAGGCGCCGGCCTCGTAACCGAAAAGCTCGCTTTCGATCACGCTCTCCGGCAACGCCCCACAGTTCAGGGCGACGAAAGGCTGGCTGCGCCGCCGCCCCTGCTGGTGCAACAGGTTGGCGACGACCTCCTTGCCGGTGCCGGTTTCGCCCAGGATCAGGACGTCGACGTCGACATCGGCGAGATCGTGAATGGTCTGACGCAGGCGGACGATTGCGGGAGCCTCGCCGAGCAGGGCGGTCTCTTCGCCTGGCGCCACAGCGAGTGAGCGCAGCCGCCGGTTCTCGATGACAAGCGCGCGCTTCTCGACCGCACGCCGCAGGGTCTCGACCAGGCGGCTGGTGGAATACGGCTTGGCGATGAAGTCGTAAGCGCCCTCGCTCATCGCCTCGACCGCCATGGCGATATCGGCGTGACCGGAGATCACGACCACGGGGATATCGGCGTCCAGGGCGCGCAGGCGCCTGAAGAGCTCGATGCCGTCCATGCCGGGCATGCGCACGTCGGTCACGACGACGCCGGCATAGTCCGGGCCGATGCGGTCAAGCGCCGCTTGGGCCGAGGCGAGCGGAACCGCCGCGAAACCGGCCAGGCGCAGCGACTGGGCGTTGGCGTCGCGCAGGTCCGGATCGTCATCGACGAAGGCGACCTCGATGGCGGTCCGATCGACGTCGGGAGCGGTCATGCGGCCCTCTTCAGCCTGATCGTGAAGGTGCAGCCCTCACCCGGGCGACTCGTCGCGGAGAGCGTGCCGCCGAAAGAGGTGACGATGTCGTGCGAGATCACGAGCCCCAGGCCAAGCCCGCGCGCCTTCGTCGTACGGAACGGCGCAAAGAGCGCGGCAAGGGCGTCGTCTTCGAGGCCTGGTCCATGGTCGATGATGGCGATTTCGACTTGCTCGCCTTGTGTCGCGACATCGATCGTGAGCCGTGGTGTTCGGCCGTCGCGCAGCTCCGCCATGGCCTCGATCGCGTTGCGCATCAGGTTGACGAGGACCTGCTCCAGCTCGACCGGTCGCGCGAGCACGAAGATCGGCTCGGCCAGAGCCGGCAGGTTCGGCGTGATGCCGGCCTGTCGTAGCGCGGCGTCGAGAATCATCAGCGCGCCTTCGATCGCCTCGCGGAGATCGACCGGCGCGTGTGCTCCGCCGCCACGCCGAGCGAAACCCCGCAGTGTGTCGGTAATGGCGCCGATCCGCTCGGTCAGCCCGACGATCTTGACGAGCGCGCCATCGGCGCCCGCCGCGTCGGCGCGACCAAGGAGCGTGCGGGCGTTCTCGGCATAGGTGCGCATTGCGGCGAGTGGCTGGTTGATCTCGTGCGCAACGCCAGCCGTGACCTGACCGAGCGTGGCCAGGCGGTTGGCTTTCGCCAGCTCCTCGCGTGCGTCGGAAAGGCGCTCCTGCGCCCGGGCACGCTCCGCCATCTCTTCGACGAGCCGGTCATTCGCGCCGGCCAGCGCTACGGTCCGCTCGGCCACGCGCCGCTCGAGTTCGGCCTTGGCCTGAGCCTCGACCATGAACCTAGCACGATTGACCTGGCGGCGGCGCAGTGCGAATGCGCCGAGCGCGGCGCCGGGCATGAGCATGAGTGCAGCGAGCGTCTGCAGGCGGGCCTGGTCGTCGCGGATCGCCGTGTCGACCGGCATCAGCACTTCGAGCTGCCAGTCCGTGGTCGGAATCGGAGAGCGCGCCGCCACATGTGCGCCGGTCGCAGCGCCCGCGCTACGGACGACCTCGCCATCCCGCCGCAAGGGCAGGAGCGTCAGTGGCGCTGCGCCGAACTGCAGCGATTGCCGGATCTCCGCCGCCGTCTGAGGAGCAAGTGCGACCTCTGTCTGGAAGCGCCAATCCGCGATGGTGGAAAGCAGCACGACGCCGCGCTGGTCGACGACATAGGTCTGCCCACCCAGGGCCCACCAATCGGCCTCGACCTGATCGAACTCGACCTTGACCACGACGACACCGAGAGGATCGCCGGCATCATCGACGCGATTGGTGATGTAGAGGCCGGGGCGGTTGCTCACCGTGCCGAGCGCAAACTGTTCTGCCGTGCCGCCGGCGACCGCGCCGCTGAAATAATCGCGGAACGCGTAGTCATTGCCGACGAAGCTCGTCGGCTCCCGCCAGTTACTGGCCGCGATCGCGACGCCATCCTTTCCCAGCACGTAGATGACCGCCGCGCGGGTCTCGCCGGCGATCGCCTCCAGCTTCTGGTCGAGCGCGTGCTTGTCGCCACCCCTCAGAGCCGATCGCACATCCGGGTCACGCGCCAGGATCACAGGCAGCGCGCGCTGCTTTTCCAACTCGCCGCGAAGGATGGCCAAAGCCAGCGTCCCGGCATCCGCGGCGCGGCTGCGCATCGTCGTGACGGCGCGGCTGCGTCCCACATCCGCCGCGAGCGCGAAGGCGACGGCAGCGATGGCTGCCATCGCGAGCGTGAAGGCGATCCAGAGGCGGTGTCTGACCATCCAGCGGTCGCCGCGTCGGTCCGGGCTTTTGCTCATGCGCCATGATGTGCGGAATTTCGCACAAATCAACCGTACCACGTGCGACAAATCGCCAGATTTCAGTTTACAAAGACCGAGACTTTCTGCCAAGCCACTGTTTTTAAACAATTAAAATCCTGAATGGGCGATGGCATAGCGCTTGCGAACAGCGCGTCAGCGGCGTCGAAAACAGCAAGAACCCGCGAGCCAGGCCCAAGGAGGAAACCATGGCGATCACGCTCGACCACGCGCCGGCCCAGCCGGCGCGCCCCAGAAAATTCTATCAGCACCTCTATGTGCAGGTGCTCGCGGCCATCGCGGCCGGCATCCTGCTCGGTCATTTCTGGCCCGAGCAAGGCGCGGCCTTGAAGCCGCTCGGCGACGCCTTCATCAAGCTGGTGAAGATGATCATCGCTCCGGTGATCTTCCTGACCGTCTCGACCGGCATCGCCGGGATGAGCGACATGCAGAAGGTCGGGCGCGTCGCCGGAAAGGCGATGATCTACTTCCTGACCTTCTCGACGCTGGCGCTTGTCGTCGGCCTCGTCGTCGGCAACGTGGTCCAGCCGGGAAGCGGCCTGCACATCAATCCGGCCAGCCTCGATGCGAAGGCGGTGCAGGGCTACGCGACCCAGGCGCATGACGCCAGCGTCGTCGGCTTCCTGCAGAACATCATCCCGAACACGATCGTCGGCGCCTTTGCTTCCGGCGACATCCTGCAGGTGTTGTTCTTCTCCGTGCTGTTCGGTCTGTCGCTCTCGCTGGTCGGCGAGCGCGCCAAGCCGGTGCTCGATTTCCTGCAGGCTCTCTCTGCTCCGATCTTCAAGCTGGTCGCGATCCTGATGAAGGCCGCCCCGCTCGGCGCCTTCGGCGCCATGGCCTTCACCATCGGCCGCTACGGCATCGGTTCCGTCGCCAATCTGGCGATGCTGATCGGCACCTTCTACCTCACTTCGGCGATCTTCGTGCTCGGGGTGCTCGGCGCGGTCGCCCGCTATAACGGCTTCTCGATCCTCGCGCTGATCCGCTACATCAAGGAAGAGATCCTGCTGGTGATCGGCACCTCCTCCTCGGAAGCGGCGCTGCCGACGCTGATGGAGAAGATGGAGGCGGCGGGCTGCAAGCGCTCCGTCGTCGGTCTCGTGGTGCCAACGGGCTATTCGTTCAACCTCGACGGCACGAATATCTACATGACGCTCGCCGCGCTGTTCATCGCCCAGGCGATGGATATCCACCTGCCGCTCGGCGACCAGATCCTGCTGCTGCTGGTCGCCATGCTCAGCTCGAAGGGCGCGGCCGGCATCACCGGTGCAGGCTTCATCACGCTCGCCGCCACCCTGTCGGTCGTCCCCACCGTGCCTGTCGCGGGCATGGCCCTGATCCTCGGCATCGACCGGTTCATGTCTGAATGCCGGGCCGTGACCAACTTCATCGGCAACGCCGTGGCGACCATCGTGGTGGCGCGCTGGGAGGGCGAACTCGACCAGGAGCAACTCCAGGCTGCTCTCAGCGGCAACGTGCCGGATCTGCTCGACGAGCCCCTTCTCACCCCCGCCGAATGATCGGACCGGCTCCAGAGACGACATGAATGCCGGCCGCTCGCACGGTGCGGCCGGCGCCTAATTGACAAGCTGCACGGGGCGATCGTCGATCCGCCCTGTGTCCGGCCGACTTCAGGCCGCTCGCCTATCCGTTTCCCGCCATCGTGATGCAGGCTGGTTTCACCTGGCGCGAACCGCTCTGGCCTGATTGGCCGGTCAGGTGTGTGGCGTGTCGGATCGAAAGATATCGGCTTTTCGAGGGGGAACGGTTGGCCGCTCAATCGAGAGGGTGACCTCCGGCGCGTCATGTCCGACGTGCAGTTGAAGCAGGCTGGCGTTCAGCGCTCTGTCAGCCGCGGTCTGGCGGTAATTGAACCGCAAATAGTCGTTCCATGTCGGTGTGCGGAAGGTCTCGGTCCAGACTTCGACGTTGTGCAGGTTGCGCGTCAGGATCCATCTCCGGGCGCCGTTGCGTCCTTGGGCCCGCCGGCGCTGCAGCATCAGGGCGAGAAAGGTCTCAATCTGATCAGAGGCGATCCGATAATCGATTCTGACGGCGATCGGCCCACTTCGCGGCTTCAGATCCAGGCGGGCGGCGGGCACCTCGAAGCTGTCGGACGTCGAGACATCGGAGTCCTTGCGCTGATGGATGGGCAGCAGCAAGCCGAGAATGGCGACGCCAAGAGAGGCCGCGGTCGACGCCTGCAATGCGAAACTCAGGGAATAGCTCTCGGTGATCATCCCCCAGAGCCAGCTCCCGACGGCGAGCCCGCATGAGGTGAGGGCGTAATAGAGCGAAATCGTACGGCCGACGACCCACCGGGGGCTCGCCCATTGCACGCTTATGCTCAGGCCCGACCAGCCCAGGACCCAGCCGGCGCCGCCGAGCATGAGCGCGACACCGGCGACAGCGGCGGTCTGCGTCAGCGAAAGGCTGATCGTGCATATCGCGCAAGCGGTGCAAGCCAGCTTCAGCAACTGCTCGTCCGACAACCTGCGCCTCAGCATTGTCGAAGTCAGGCCCGCCAGCAATGCTCCTCCACCGAAGCCGGCCATGAGGACACCATAGGCGACGGCACCCTGCTTCAGCTGATCGCGAACCACCAGCGGCAGAAGTGCCAGCATGGCGATGCCGGCGAGCCCGAATAGAAAGCCACGCGCGAGCGCTGTCTTGATCTCCGAAGACAGGGACGTGAAGCGAATTCCGTCGGAGATGGCGGTCAGCATCGCTTCGGGTGGCAGGCCTGAGGTCGGAACCGTCCACCTGGACCGCCATACCACGATCAGCGGCGCCAGATGGCCGAGGGTGTAGAGGAGGAACGCCGTCAGGGGGCCAAAGGACGCGAGAATGATGCCGCCAAGAGCCGGCCCCACGCTGCGCACGGTGTTGAAGCCGACGGAGGTCAGCGTCACGGCCGCCGCGAGATCCTTCCGATCGACGATATCACCGACCGACGCTTGCCAGGCCGGGTCGTTGAAGGCGATGCCGCACCCTGCGAGAAAGCTGAAGAACAGGATGATCCAGGGGTTGATCATCCCAACTGCGACGAGAATCGTCAGCGCGGCAGCGGTCACGGCCATCAAGGACCGCGCCATCAGCATCACCTTGCGGCGATTGAAATTGTCGACGATGGCCCCGGCGAAGATCGATAGAATGAAGGCGGGCAGGTTCGTTGCGGTCTGGACCAGCGCAACCATCACGCTGGAGGGCGTGATCGTCGCCATCAGCCAGCTCATTGCGATGGTCTGGATGAGCCATCCCATCCCGGAGATCAGCCCGGCGAGCCAGATTGCCCGGAAGGTCGCGTTGTTGAGAGGCGCGAACGGCCCCGTGCTCGCCACGGGCTGTCGCGCATCGATGGTCCGGCTCATTTGAGGCGCCTGTCCCTGGGTCGCCAGCGTTGATTCCCAGCGTGTTTCAAAATCCTACGTCACGAATTCCGGTTGGAAAGCGCCACGAGCGCACTGCGGCCCTGCAGCAGAAGGACGACCCGGACAGGCTGCCGCAGCTCGACCGAAATCGGCATCGACCGGGATCTCTGTTCGCCGTCCGGGGAATGGCCATGGGGTCACTGGCCACTTTGCGGCCACCCAGCAGAGTCTGGAGAGAGGGCGATCGAAGGCGGTGACGGTTGCGGCCGCCACCGCTCATGGGAGTGCTATGGGCCGGGCCTGCGCTTCCTTACGGCGGGTTGATCCGGAAGGAAGCTGATCCCAGGCTCATGAGAGCGCTTGAGCCTGGTCGTGCTCGTGGGCGCTCGCCCAGGCCTCCGCGACCTCGGTCCCGGTCGCGAACCAGACGTCCGGAAAGGTTCGGATGAAGGCGATCAGTTCGCGGATCAAGGCGATGCGGCTCGGGCGCCCGCCGAACTGCGGGTGGAAGATGATGTCGTAGAGCCCGCCCCAGCGATAGATTTCCTGGAACTCCGCCTTGTAGATCGCGAGCAGGTGCTCGTTGGTGCAGATCGTGCGCGGCGTCTTGGCCGAGAACATCGCATAGGGCGCGTCGTCCAGGCTCCAGTGCCAGGGAATCTCGATCGGCCCCTTCGAGCCGTCCTCCAGTACATGGCGATAGGGGTTGATGTCGTCCATGAGCGAGGAATCGTAGAGGAAGCCGTGCTTCTGCAGCAGCTTGAACAGGCCTGACGAAACCTCGCCTGCCGGCGAGCGGTAGCCTTTCGGCACCACGCCCACCGTGCGCTTGAGCGCCTCCAGCCCCTTTTCCATCTCCTCGATCTCGGCGGCGGGATCGCCGCTGACCCATTTGTGCGAATAGGAGTGGTGGCCGACCTCGTGGCCGTCCTTGAGGATCATCTCGACGCGGCCGGTATGGTTCTCCGCCGTCCAGCCCGGCACGAAGAACGTCGACTTGATCTCCTCCTCGCGCAACAGGTCGAGGATCTTCGGCACGCCGACCTTGGCGCCGTAGCGGCCCTGGCTCAGCACGCCGGGGCGGCCGATATTCTCGGGGTCGCGGGAGGTCCACAGGGTCTCGGCGTCGAAGTCGAAGGTCAGCATCACGGCGCAGCGCGCGCCGTTCGGCCATTTGACGCTCATGTCATGCATTGAAGCATCCTCACATATTCAGAGCTTGCCATGGCGGGCGGCGAGATAGCCGCCATCGACCGGCAGCACCACGCCGGTGACGAAGGCGGCATCCTCCGACGCCAGAAAGGCGACAGGGCCGGCGATATCAGCCGGCTCGCCCATGCGCTCCAGCGGGATCGGATCGACCACGACCCGCATGTAGAACGGGTTCTCCCGGTGGGCCATTGTCATCGGCGTCTGGATGACCCCCGGCGCAACCGCATTGACACGAATGCCGGAGGGACCGAGCTCGCCGGAAAGCTGTCGGGTGAACTGCGCGATGCCCGCCTTCGCCACCGCATAGGCGGTTGTGCCCGGATAGCCGGTGAGCCCGAAGGTCGAGGAGATGTTGACGATCCGCCCGCCGGGCTGCGGCAGGTGCGGAACGACCGCGCGCGTCACCCGCAGCACGGCCGAAAGGTCCGTGTCGATGATGCGCTCGATCAGGTCGTCGTCGGAATCGAGCAGCTTCTTCGAGCCTCCGATGCCCGCATTGTTTACCAGCACGTCAATCCGGCCGAAGGCGGCAAGCGCGGCCTTCGCAATAGCCTCGCCCGCGCCGCGGGCGGTGACGTCGCAGGTGAAGGCCTTCTGGCCGAGGCGCGCGGCGGTCTCCTCCACTTCGGGAATGAGGTCTACGAGCAGCACCTTCGCGCCGTCGGCGGCGAAGCGTGTTGCGATGCCCTCGCCGATGCCGCGCGCGGCGCCAGTGACGATGACCGTCTGTCCGGCAAAACGGGTTGGATCAGGCAAGGCGGCCTCCGTCGACCGGCAGGGCCACGCCGGTGGTGAAGCCGGCCGTGTCGCTGAGCAGGTAGAGCACGGCGCCAGCGACCTCCGCCGGCGTGCCGAAGCGGTTCATCGGGTGGCGCGATTTCTGGAAGGCGGCGCGGGCGGCCTGCGCTTCCGCATCGCCGGCCTGCGCGATGGCACGGTCGCTCATCGGGCTGTCGATCGTGCCGGGGCAGACGCAGTTGACGCGGATGTTCTCGGTCGCATGGTTGAGCGCCAGGCTCTTGGTCAGCAGCGTCACCGCGCCCTTGCTCGCCGAATAGGCCGAGAGCACGGCCGAGCCCTGCAGCCCCGCCGTCGAGGAGAACAGTACGACGGAGCCGCGCCCGAGCGTCCGCATCTGCGGGATGAAGGCCTTTGCCGTCAGCCAGCAGCCCTTGACGTTGACGCCGAAGACGAGATCCCACTCGTCCTCGGTCACCTCGATGGCGATCTTCGAGGGACCAACGAGCCCTGCGGCCGCGACCAGGAGCTCGACCGGGCCGAGCTCCGCGAGGGCCGTCGCCGCGGCTCTTTCCAGATCGGCGGCAGAGGTGACGTTACCGGCGACGCTGACCGAACCTGGGCAGAGTGCGGCCGTCTCCGCCAGGCCAGCCGGGTTGCGGTCGAAGAGCAGGAGTTTCGCGCCCTCCCTCGCGAGCGCCGTGGCGCAAGCGCGCCCCAAAGCGCCAGCCGCACCCGTCACCGCCGCGACGCGGCCCGCGAACTGTCCGCTTGCATCTGTGCCCATGATCGTGACCTCGCAGATGGCGGGGAAACCGGCACGGCCCGCAGGCTAGTGCTCGCTTCCGCCGAGATAGAATTCCTGCAGTTCTTCCATGGCGATGCCGTCGCCGACCTCGCGCTCATAGGCGATGCGCCCGCCGCGGATGACGTAGATGTGGTCGGCGATGTCGAGCGCCATGCCGACGTTCTGCTCGACGAGAAGGAGCGTAAGCCCGAGGTCGCGCAGGCCGAGGATCGCTTCGGCGATCTCCTCGACGATGCGCGGCGCGAGCGCGGCGGAGGGCTCGTCGAGCAGCAGCACGGAAGGTCGCGCCATCAGCGAGCGCCCGATCGAGAGCATCTGGCGCTCGCCGCCCGAGAGCATGCCGGCGTTGACCTTGCGCCGCTCGCGCAGGCGTTTGAAGCGGACGTAGACGGCCTCGAGGTCCTGCGCGATGCCGGCCCGGTCGGATCGGCGATGATAAGCTCCCATCAGCAGGTTCTCCTCGACGCTCATCGCGGCGAAGACCTCCTTGCCCTGCGGCACCAGCGACAAGCCCAGCGCCGAGCGCTTCTCAGCCGGCACGTCGTTGATGACTGTGCCGTTGAGCTCGACCTTGCCCTCCTGCACGCCGACGAGGCCGACGGTGGCCTTCAGCGTCGTCGACTTGCCGGTGCCGTTGCCGCCGAGCAGCGCGACGAGCCCGCCGGTCGGAACGGTGAGGTTGATCCCGTGCAGGATGCGCGTGCGGCCATAGCCTGCGACGATGTTCTCAAGCCTGAGCACGGCGCTTCCATCCCGAACCGATATAGGCCTCCACCACGACGGGGTCCTTCACCACCACGTCCGGCACGCCCTCGGCGATCTTCTGCCCGGAATCGAGCACGACGACGCGGTCGCAGAGGTCCCGCACCACGCGCATCACATGTTCGACCAGCAGGATCGAGATGCCGAATTCGTCGCGCAAGCGCCGGATCAGCACGATCAGCTTGTCGACGTTCGGCGGCGAGAGGCCGGCCGCCGGCTCGTCGAGCACCAGCAATGTCGGCTCGCTCATCAGCCCGCGCGCGATCTCGACCATGCGCTGCTGGCCGATCGACATGGCGGTGACCGGACGCTCGGCGAATTCCTGCAGGTCGAACCAGGCGAGCAGCTCGCGTGCCTTGGCGCGCGCCCGTTCGGTCTCCTCGCGGGCAGCCGCGCGGCCGAAGAGCGAATCCACCACGCTCGTCGTCATCCGCATATGGCTGGCGAGGACGAGGTTCTCCTCGACGCTGAGCGAATGGAACAGCCGCAGCATCTGGAACGAGCGCGCCATGCCGAGCCGCGCCCGCTTGTAGAGCGGCATGCGCGAGATGTCGTGGCCGTTGAAGAGTAGGCCGCCCTCGTCCGCCAGCAGCTCTCCGGTGACGAGGTTGACCATGGTCGACTTGCCCGAGCCATTGGGGCCGATCAGCCCGACGATCTGGCCCTTCTCGACGGAAAGATCGACCGCGTTGACGGCGACGACGCCGCCGAAGCGCTTGGTGATGCCCTTCGCCTCGATGATCTTGCTCATCGTGCCGCCCTCCGGCGCAGTCGTCCGATCACACCCTCCGGCATCAGCGTGATGGCGAGGACGAGGAGCGAGCCGTAGATCAGCATCTTGTATTCGGCGAGCCGGCCAAGCACCTCCGGCATCAGGACGAGGAAGACCGCGCCGAGGATCGGCCCGATGAAGGTACCGCGCCCCCCCAGCACCATCATCGCGACGACGGTGGCTGAGATCCAGATGGTGAAGTCGTCCGGGGTGACGCCGCGCATGGCATGCGCCGTCAGCACCCCTGCGACGCCAGCGAGCGCAGCGGAGGCGATGAAGGCGGTGAGCTTGCCGCGCGTCGTGTCGATGCCGACCGCGGCAGCGAGTGTTTCGTCGTCGCGGATCGCGATCCATTCTGAGCCCAGCCGCGAATGGGCGAGGCGCCAGGCGAGGAGAAGGCAGATCACCGCGACGGCGAGCGTCAGCCAGTAATAGGAGCGCAGCGAGCCGAGCTGGACCAGCGTCACGCCGAACGCGGTCAGCGGCGCCGGGTTCGGCAGGCTCACGCCCACCTGCCCGCCGGTGAAGCTCGTCCACTGCGAGATCACCAGATAGACGATGGTCTGGAAGGCGATGGTGACGATCGCGAGGAAGTGCCCCTTGAGCCGAAGCGCAGGGATGCCGAGCAGGAGCCCGAACAGCCCGGCGACGACGGCGCCGGCCGGCAGGTTGAGCCAGATCGGCGAGCCGAGGTCGCGGCTCATGATCGCCGCCGTATAGGCGCCGAGCCCGTAGAAGGCGCCGGTGGCGAAGGAGAACTGCCCGCAGTAGCCGGCGACGAGATCGAGCCCGACGGCGAGGATGACGAAGAACAGCATCATCATCAGCACGTTCGTCTCGTAGCCGCCGAGCACGAAGGGCGCGACGGCGAGCACAAGCGCGACGGCGAGACCGATGAGATAGGGCTTCATGACCGCTCAGCCGCCTTGCCGAAGAGTCCTTGCGGCCGGAAGAGCAGCACCAGGATCACGAAGACGAAGCCGACCACGTCGCGCATGCTGTTGGCGACGTAGGCCGAGGTCAGTGACTCGGTGATGCCAAGCAAGAGGCCCGCGACGGCCGCGCCCGCGACATTGCCCATGCCGCCGAGGATGACGACGGTGAAGGCCTTGAGCGCGATCATGTTGCCGACGACCGGATAGACGAAGAAGATCGACGACATCAGCATGCCGGCGATACCGGCGAGCGCAGAGCCCACCATGAAGGTCACCACCGCGACGGACTGCACGCGCACGCCGCAGAGCCGCGCCACCGTGGCGTGCTGGGCCATGGCGCGCAGGCTGCGGCCGGTCCAGGTGTATTTCAGCACCGCGTAGAGCACGCCGATCAGGATCACCATGGTGAGCGGAATCAACGTGCGCTGCTGCGGCAGGAAGACCGGCCCGAAATCGGTCGGCAGCGAGGAGAGGACGGGAATCTTCGAAACGTCGAGGTTGAGCCGTTGCGGCTGCGGCCCCATCACGAGGAGCGCCGCATTCTGCAGCGCGACCGCGAGCCCGAAGGAGGAGATGATCGAGTTCGTCGCGTCGCGGCTCTTCAGCGGCTTGTGCAGGATCGCCTCGGCCACGAGGCCCACCAGCGCAGCCGCGAGCAGCACCACGGCGATTGCCGCAAGCACCGGCAGCTTGAGCATCGTGATCGCGACGATCCCGACATAGCCGCCGATCATGTAGAACTCGCCATGGGCGAAGTTCACCACGCCGAGGATGCCGAAGATCAGCGTCAGGCCGACCGCGACGAGCACGTAGGTCGAGCCCGTCACGACGCCGTTCGCGACGTATTGCAGGAACAGATCCATGATGAAGCCAGGGTCGGCCGGCTTCAGACGTCGAGGCGGCGCTTGCCGTCCTTGATCACCGCGATGAAGTTCGGGAAGATGACGCCGCCCTTCTCGTTGAAGGCAGCGGTCGTCCCGGCCGGCCCCTGCACGAGCGGGAAGTCCTTCATGCCGTCCTTCAGCATCTTCTGGACCTCCAGCCCATCCGGCTTGCCGGCGCGGCGCAGCGCCTCGATGGCGATGTTGGTCGAGTCGTAGCCCAGCGCGGAGAACGTGTTGGCGTCGAAGTCGTGCGACTTGCGCCAGCGCTCGGCGAACGCCTTGCCGATCGGGTTCGGCGTCGAGGCCTCGAACATCGTCGCGACCGCGAAGCCTTCGGAAGCAGAGCCCGCGAGCTTGATGAAGTCATCGGAGAGCATCGAGCCCGAGCCGACGAACTGGGCCTTGAGCCCGATCTCGGCGGCTTGGCGGAGGATGTTGGCGCCGTCGCCGGCCCAGCCGCCGATATAGACCGCGTCGGGCTTGAGGCCGCGCAGGCGCGTCAGCATCGAGGAGAAGTCCTGCTCGCCGGCATTGTAGCCGTCCTTGGAGACGATCTGCCCGCCGACGCCGGTGACCACGCGCGTGACCTGTTCGGCCAGCGTGACGCCGTAATTGGTGTTGTCGTGGATGATCGCGACTTTGGTCTTCTTGAACTTGTTGACGATGGCCTTGGCCGTATCGTCGCCTTGCGCGTTGCTGTCCGGCCAGGAGCGGAAGAACCACGGATCGCCCGCGGTGTTCTGGTCGGTGGCGCCAGCGCCGGTCGATCCGCCCGAAAGCATCGGCACCTTGTATTCGGCGGCGACCTTCGAGGCGGCGATGGCGACGGCCGACGCGTAGGTGCCGATGATGAAGGGCACCTTTTCGCGCTCGATCAGGCGGCGGACTGCGGTGACGCCCTTGGTGGAGTTGCTCTCGTCGTCCTCCAGCACGAGCTCGATCTTGCGGCCGAGCACGCCGCCCTTCTCGTTCCATTCGGCGACGGCGAACTGGAGGCCCTGGACGATCTGCCGGCCCTCGATGCTGGCCGGCCCCGAGAACGGCAGCATGCCACCGATCTTGAGCGTCTCGCTGCTCTGGGCGCGGACGAGGGAAGGCGCGGCGACGCCGGCGCCAATGGCGGCCAGGATGTGACGGCGGGACAACAGCGTCATGGGGGACCTCTCGGGCGAAGGTCGTATCGGACATCGATACTTCTATATCGATAATGGCCCTGCGCCAGCGAAGCTGTCAAATGCCGAATCGGACTGCGCGGCAGAAAAATTTTTCGACTTGCTCAATTTGAGAGCAACGAACCCCCGGGCTTGCAAAGACGCCTTCCGTGCCTCCATAAAGAAGTAAATCGAGACGATCGTATTGTATATCGATACGATCAATAAACGCCGAGGCGGACGGCAAGGACCCTCCATGACCCAGCACAGCGAGCCCGTTCGCCATGAGGCGATCCCGGTCGACGGCCTGACCGAGGAAGCTGAGATTCTTGTCGACCGCTGGGGGATTCCGCATCTGCGCGCCGGCAACAAGCCCGATCTCTTCTTCATCCAGGGCTTCAACGCCGCGCGGGACCGGCTCTGGCAGATCGACCTCTGGCGCAAGCGCGGCCTCGGCCTGCTCGCACGCGACTTCGGGCCTGGCTATCTGGCGCAGGATCGGGCCTGCCGAGCGTTCCTCTATCGCGGCGACATGGCCCGCGAATGGGCGAGCTACGGCGAGGATACGCAGGAGATCGCGACCGCGTTCGTGGCTGGTATCAATGCCTACATCGCGCTGACGGAGCGCGAGCCCGAGCGCCTTCCGCCCGAATTCGGCATCCTCGGCACGAGGCCCGAGCGTTGGGTGCCGGAGGATGTCGTGCGCATCCGCAGCCATGCGCTGACACGCAACGCCCTCTCGGAAGTGCTCAGGGCGCAGGTCGCGCCGCGCGCCGGTGACGACAACGACCTGCTGCGCAAGTTCCTGGAGCCGGCCCACAAGCCGCAGGCCGCTGACGGCATCGACCCGGCCGAGATCCCGCTCGCTGTGCTCGACCTGTTCAAGCTCGCCACTGCGCCCGTCGCCTTCGAGGCAGACCGGCTCGCGGCG
The DNA here is from genome assembly GCA_900473415.1 of Hyphomicrobiales bacterium. Lineage (GTDB taxonomy): Bacteria > Pseudomonadota > Alphaproteobacteria > Rhizobiales > Beijerinckiaceae > Allobosea. The sequence continues at coordinate 205,455 of UCLR01000003.1, read as the reverse complement.
CCGATCGAACAGGCCGGCGCCTGGACCAAGGTCAACGACCTGCAATCCGTTGTGATGGACTCGGAGTGGACCGGCTCGAACAACTGGGCCGTCGCCCCGCACCGCACCGGCACCGGCCGAGCCATGATGGCCTCAGACCCGCATCGCAATCATTCCGTGCCGGCGCTGCGCTACATCGTCCATTTGACGGCCCCCGGCATCGACGCCATCGGCGCCGGTGAGCCCTGCGTGCCCGGCATCTCCGTTGGCCACAACGACAGGATCGCCTTCTCGCAGACGATCTTCGGTTCCGATCAGGAGGACGTCTACGTCTATGAGCTCGACCCGGCCGATCACGGCCGCTATCGCTTCGGCGACGGCTGGCGCGCCTTCGAGGCTCGCGAGGAGCGCTTCGCGGTAAAGGGCGCGCCCGAGCAGGTCGCGACTCAGCTCTATTCCCATCACGGGCCACTGCTCTACGTCGATGCCGCCCACAGCCGGGCTTATGGCATCCGCTCGGTCTGGTTCGAGCCCGGCTCCTCCGCCTATCTCGCGGGGCTGCGTTCGATGCGGGCCGGCGATCTCGACCAATTCCGCGACGCGATCTCCCGCTTCGCGACGCCCTCGCTCAACCATCTCTATGCCGACGTCGACGGCACGATCGCCTGGCTGCCCTTCGGCATGACGCCGAAGCGCCGCAACTGGGACGGGCTGCTGCCGGCTCCCGGCGACGGCCGCTTCGAATGGGACGGCTTCCTCGCGCTCGACGAGATGCCCTCGAAGGTCAATCCGCCCGAGGGCTTCGTCTTTTCGGCCAACGAGGCCAACCTGCCTCCCGATTGGGACGGCAAGGAGGTCGAGATCGGCTATGAGTGGCTGGAGAAGAGCCGCGCGCTGCGAATCCACCAGGTTCTGAGCCGTGACGACAAGCACGACATCGAGGCAGCGGCGGCGCTGCAGACCGACGTCTTCTCCTGGCCGGCACTGCGCCTGCGTCCGCTCGTCGAGGCGCTCTCCCCTGCCTCCGAAAGCGCTGCGAAGGCGCGGACGATGCTGCTCGGCTGGGACTGCGAGCTGCACGCCGACTCTGCGGCCGGCGCGCTGAGCGAACTCTGGTTCACCCGCCATCTCAAGCCCGCCCTGTTCGCGCTGCTTGTGCCGGATGCGAAGCTGCGCGCCCTCCTGGCGCCGGGTGACGTAGAGGGCATTCTGACGACGCTGGAAAACCCCGATCGGCGCTTCGGCGAGGCGTCCGAGGCCGCCCGCGACGCCCTGCTGCTGGCGACGCTCGCCAGCGCCTGGGACGATGCGGCGAAGCGGCTGGGCCCCGATCCGGCAGGCTGGAGCTGGGGCGCGCTGCACCACGGCTTCTTCGAGCATGCCATCTCTCCCGTCGCCGGCACCGCCCGCACGGCGCTCGATGTCGGGCCGCTGCCTAAGGGCGGCAGCGCCTCGACCGTGATGCACGCCGCCTACCGCCCGCAGGACTTCCGAGTGACGATGGGCGCCTCGGTCAGGCTGCTCATGGATGTCGGCAACTGGGACGAGAGCTTGTGCATCAATGCGCCGGGGCAGTCCGGCGACAGCCGCTCGCCGCACTACCGGGATCTCTCGCCGCTCTGGGCCAAGGGCGAATATGTGCCGCTGCTCTACTCGCGCCCGGCCGTGGACGCCGCCGCGGAGCAGCGGATCGTCCTGCGCCCCACCGGCCGCAAGCAGCTGCTCGACGCCGCCGAATGACGGCTGCTCAGCGGCGCTTAAGCGCCGCTGAGCGCGCGCGCCGCCTCGACCGCGAGCGGCGCGAGCCGCTGGCGGAAATCGTCGATCGACCACTCGCTGAGTGAACCGGCGATATGCACCGCGCCGATCGGCTTGCGGTCCATGTCCAGGACTGGTGCGGCGAGAACGACCTCGCCGATCAGCGCTTCCTCGACGGCGTGCGAATAGGCGTTGGCGCGTGCCTCGCGAATCTTCTCCCAGATCTGCGGAATCTCGGTCAGCGTCTTGCGCGTCAGCGGTACGCGTTCCGACCGCGCCAGGATGTCGTCGACGTGTGCGTCCGGCAGATGCGCCAGGCAGGCCCGGCCGCCCGAGGAGGCGAATGTCGGGATGCGCCGTCCGGGCAGCGTCGCGTAGAAGGTCTCGCGCTTGCTCTGCAGGCGAATCGCATAAATCGTGGTCGTGTCGTCGAACAGGCTCAGGTCGACCCTCTCGCCGGTGCGCTTGCGCAATTCGTTCAGCATCGGCGTGGCGCGCTCGATGAGCGGGTTGGAGCGCAGGTAGTCGAAGGAGCGATCGAGCAGCCGCTTGCCGAGCATCAGCCCGCCGCCTTCGCCCTTTTCGAGATATCCCCGCGCCAGCAGCGTCTGGCCGATGCGCTGTGCTGCGCTCTTGTTCAGACCGGCCGCCGTCGCGATCTCACCGAGCGACTTCGGCCGTGGATTCTGGGCGAAGGCTTCGAGGACGTCGAGCGCCCGCGCCACCGATTGAAGAAAGAGGCGCTCGTCGACGCCGGCGATCGGGGAGGGCTTTTTCATGAGCTCAGAAGCAGGGTCTGGCAGGATGCATCGCCGAAGGCGACGCCGCCGGGCCGCCCGCACTCCGGCAAGCGGCGCGTGCCTTGTTGACTAGCGCAATACGCGCATATTGCAAAGCGATACTCTGTGACCCGGCTTTCAGGCGGGGGCGGCCGCGGCGAGTGCCTTGAGGTCGAAGCCTGCGGCCTCGGCCTCGGCGAAGCCGAGCGGCACGGGCTTCGCCAGGATCCTCCGGGCGAGCATGTTGTCGGCCGGCCGGTTGACCGTTTCTGCACCCGCGAACACGCCGTCACGGAACGCCAGCAGCGAGAACCGGCGTTCGTGGCGCGAGCCGATTTCGATCAGCCGATCGGTCTGTGCCACGAGCCCGGCCATCTGAAGCTTGAGGCTGCCCTGATCCGACCAGAACCACGGCACGGCCCGATAGGGAAGCGGCTTGCCGGCCAGGCGCGCGGCGACAGTGCGGCCTTGGTCGATGGCGTTCTGCACGGACTCGACGCGCATCCGTGCTCCGGCGAAGACGTTCGGATGGCTCGCGCAATCGCCGATCGCGGAGATCGCCGGGTCCTCCGTGAGCAGCAGTTCGTCGACCACGACGCCGGAATCGACCGCAAGCCCCGCCTGCGCCGCGAGCTCGTCATTCGCGATGCCGCCGATACCGATCAGGACGATATCGGCCGGGAGCAGGCGGTCGTCATCGAGCCGCACCCCCGCGACCTGCCCGGCCTTGCCCTCGATCGCGGCCAGCCGGGCGCCGAAATGCATGGCGATGCCCGCCTCCTCATGCCACTGCCGGAACAGCGCGGACATCGTCGGCGTCACGCAACGCGCCATCGGCCGGTCTGCAGCCTCGACGACATTGACCGCAAGCCCGGCCTTGGCGACGACGGACGCGAACTCCAGCCCGATGAAGCCGGCGCCCACGACCACCACGTTGCACGCCTGCCCCAGCCGCTCCTTGAGCGCGGCGGCGTCAGTCATGCTGCGCAGGTACATGATGCCGTCGAGCTCGGCGCCCGGACCGTTCCAGCGCCGCGCGCGAGACCCCGTCGCCAGCACGAGATGGCCATAGGCCAGCCGCCGGCCATCCAGGAGAACGAGTTCCTGCCGCGCCCGGTCGATCGCGGTGGCCCGCGCGTCGCAGTGGATGTCCACGCGCAATTCGTCGAGCAGGCTGCGAGGCCGCAGGACGAGGCTGTCGGCCGACGCCGTCCCCTGGACAAAGCCCTTAGACAGCGGCGGGCGCTGATAGGGCAGCATGGGCTCTTCTCCGACCAACCGGATGGAGCCTGCAAATCCCTCTTCCCGAAGCGAGAGCGCCGCCTGCAGCCCGGCCTGCCCGGCGCCGACAATGAGGACGTCGGCGTGGTCGCCGTCTGCGGTCTTGGTCATTTCCGATATACGCCTTCGCTTCACCGGCCAGCGGTTCAGATTTGCATCTCGGGCAGCTCGACCACCAGCCCGTCGAGCGCCTCGCTGAGCGGTATCTGGCACGAAAGCCGGGAGTTGTGGCCCCTTTCCGTGGCAGTGGCGTCGAGCAGCTCGTCCTCGGCCGCGCTCATCGGCGGCAGCCGGTCGAGCCATTCCGGTGCGACGAAGACATGGCAGGTCGCGCAAGTCATCGAGCCGCCGCACTCGCCGAGAATGCCGGCGACCTGGCGCCCCACGGCCGCGAGCATGACGCTCTCGGTGTTGCCGGCTTCGACGGCGATGCGCTCGCCGTCGGGGCGAACGAAGGTGATGGTGGGCATGGCGTGTTCCTGAAGCTGCCGCTAGCCCGCGGTGATGGAAAGCGGCAGCGTTGCGAGGCTGCGGAGATTGTTGTTGAGCGCGCGGGTCGGCTCGCCGGTGAGCTTCAGCGCCGAGACGCGCGAGACCAGTGCCTTGAGCAGCACTTCGCCTTCGAGCCGTGCGATCATCTGGCCGATGCACATATGCACGCCGTTGCCGAGCGCGAGATGGCCCATGGTTTGGCGCATGACGTCGAAGCGGTCGGGATTCTCCCAGCGCTCCGGATCGCGGTTGGCGGAAGCGAGGATGATCAGGATTTTGGAATCGAAGGGAACCGTCGTTCCGTCGATCTCAACCCCACGCATCGTCTGCCGGCAGACGTTCTGGATCGGCGTCTCCAGCCGCATCGCTTCGTCGAGCGCGCCCCGGACGCGGGTGGGGTCGTCACGCAGCAACTGCCACTGCGCCGGATCCTGCGCCAGGTACCAGAGCGCCGCGGAGATCATGCTCGAGGTGGTGTCGAGGCCGCCGCGCAAGAAGGATCTGACCAGCAGCGGCGCGATTTCCGGATCGATCTCGCCGGCATCTGCCGCCTGGAAGATCTTCTCGCCGAAGCCGCCGGGCAGCATGGCCTCCCGCTTCATGCTGTCGAGATACCAGTCCCAAATCTCGTCGGCCTTGCGCTGGGTCGCCTCATAGCGCGCGTTCCTCGGCCCCTGCCCGTCGAAGTTGAGCGCTCCCAGCAGGAACAGGTTGTCGCGCCGCTGGGGCGAGTCCGCCAGGCCGAGTGCGGTCGGAAAGGTGGTCGAGACGAAGGTCTCCGCGAAGTCCGTCACGCCGCAGAACGAGCCCTTGGCGACGACCTCATCGGCAAGACGTTCGGCCTCGATCTCGAAATCCTGGCGCCACTGCCGGATCACCGCGGGCGAAAGAATGCGCTGCAGCGCGGTGCGGACCTTCGTGTGCTGCGGCGGATCGACCTCGACGATCGGGCTGCCGGGCCGCCAGGCGTCCGGCTTGCGGATGTCGGCGAGGCCCGAGCCGCCGGTGGAGGAGAAGGTCTCCCAATCCTTGAGGGCCGGCAGGATGTCCTTGTGCCGCCCCATGACGTAGACACCGTATTTCGAGAGCCACCCCACAGGCCCCGCCGCCCGCAGCGCCGCATGCATCTCGAAGGGGCTTTCCAGCACCGCGTCCGCGAAGGGATCGAGATCGAGGACCGGCGCGGTCCGCCCGGCGGCATCCATGGAAGCGAGATCGGACATGAGGGGCTCCTTCTCGACGCCGGCGCGGCCTCGGAGGCCGCGGGCGTATCGTCAAGCAATACGATAATATCGAGAATGATGTGATCACTGCTCGGCGCTGTCAATCGCGCATCGAGAACCGGATGCCTAAATCACCCAGATGCCATCAATGCCGCCGCCCGTTCGCCGACCATCATCGCCGGCGCATTGATGTTACCCGAGGGGATGGTCGGAAAGATCGAGGCATCCGCCACGCGCAGGCCATCGATCCCGTGCACCCGCAGGCGCGCATCGACGACCGCCTCATCCGGATCCGGTCCCATCCGACAGGTCCCGCAGGGATGGAACACTGAATAGGCATCCCGGCGGATGGCGGCGAGATGCGCTCCTTCGTCGGCTGCCTCCGGTCCTGGCCGGATCTCGGCATCGATCAAGGCAGAGAGCGTCGGCGTCGCAGCCAGGCGGTGCAGGAAACGTGCGCCGGCCAAGAGCGTGCGGACGTCCTCGGGTTCGGACAGGTAATTCGGCGCGATCTCCGGCGGGGCGTGGGGATCGGGCGAGCGGATCGCGACATGGCCACGGCTCAGCGGCCGGCAGGGCGAGACGCTGAGGCTGAAGCCAGGGAATGGGTCCGGCCTCATCAGCGCGCGCACGCCGGGGACAGCCCGCTCGTAGCTCAGCGGTGAAAAATAGAGCTGCATGTCCGGGCGCGCGAGCTCGGGGCGGGTGCGGAAGAAGCCGCCGCCCTGGTTGACGCTGAGCGCGAGCGGCCCGCGCCGCCGCAGCAGATAGTTCGCCGCCATGCCGATGCGGGCGGGCCAGGACAGCAGCGCGTCGTTCAGACTCGGACGTTTCGAGCGGTAAACATGGTCGTAGCAGAGATGGTCCTGCAGGTTGCGGCCGACAGCGGGGAGGTTCAGCACGGGCGCGATGCCGTGCTGCGCCAGCAGCTCGGCGGGCCCGATGCCGGAGAGTTGCAGGAGCTGAGGCGTGTTGAAGGCGCCGCCGGCGAGGACGATCTCGCCCCTGGCGCGATAGCGCAGGATCTCACCGCCGCGCCGGGCCTCGATGCCGACGGCGCGCCGTCCTTCGAAGAGGATGCGCGTGACGAGCGTGTCGGTCTCCAGCTTCACGCGGCCGCGCCGGCGGGCTGGATGCAGGAAGGCGCGCGCTGCCGATTCCCGCCGCCCGCCGCGCGTCGTGATCTGGTAGAGGCCGGCGCCTTCACTGGTCGCGCCGTTCAGGTCCGGGTTGAAGGGCAGGCCTGCTTCGCTCGCGGCCTTCACGAAGAGGGGCGTGAGCGGATGGGCCTGCGCCGCCACGTCCTCGACATGGAGTGGCCCGCCAGTGCCGTGCCAGGCGGAGGCGCCCAGCGCGTGGTCCTCCATGCGCCGATAGGCGGCGAGCACCTCGGCCCGCCCCCAGCCGGGGTTGCCCAGCCGCTCCCATTCGTCGAAATCTTCGGCCTGGCCGCGGGCATAGACCATCGCGTTGATCGAGCTCGATCCGCCGACCACCTTGCCTCGCGGCTGGTAGATCTCGCGCCCGTCAAGCTCCGCCTGGGCCGTGGTCCGGTACATCCAGTTCAGGCGGCGATGGTAGAAGGTCTTGCCATAACCGATCGGCAGGTGGACCCATGGGCTGAGATCGCGAGGCCCGGCCTCGATCACCAGGATCGATCCGCGATTGGCTTCGGCGAGCCGACCGGCCAGCACGCAGCCGGCCGAGCCCGCTCCGACGATGATCACGTCCCATTCCGTCAAGACGCTCTTCCTGCCAATGATCTGCGCGGAGTCCGATGGTGCCTGTTCCTCGCCTCTAGGAAGAATTGGGCTTCTCGCTAAGGTCCATTCCCGCTGAAGCGCCAGTCCAGTCTGCGCCGCGAGCGAGGTCATCTATGCTCCGGCGCAGATCGAGCACGCCGGCGCGGATCTCCGCCGGCGGGAAGCCGCTGAAGCCGAGCACCAGGCCGTCTTGTGCGATTGGCTCGAGGCAGAAGCGGCTGATCGGCGCAATCGTCACGCCCCGCAGAGCCGCCGCCCGTGTCAGCGCCACGGCGCCGAGCCCGTCGCGGAGGAGGGCAACGGTATGCATGCCGGTCTGGGTCGGCACCAGATGTACGTCCGGTGCCAGATGCTCGCGCGCCGCTTCCTCCAGAGCCTGGTAGCGCTCCTGATAGAGCTTGCGCATGCGGCGGACATGGGTGGCGAAATGTCCCTCGACGATGAAGTCGGCCACGATGCCTTGCAGCGCCGTCGGCACGCCGGGTGAAAAGGACTCCAGGCAGATGCCGATCTGGTCGACGAGATGCGGCGGAGCGACCAAAAAGCCCAGTCGCAGCGAAGGAAACAGGGTCTTCGAGAACGTCCCGACATAGATGACGCGCCCGCTGCGGTCGATGCTCGTGAGCGTCGCCATCGGCGCTCCCTGGAAGCAGAACTCGCCGTCCCAGTCGTCCTCGATGATCCAGGCTCCGCTGGTTTCGGCAGCCTCGAGTAGGGCAAGCCGACGCTCCAGGCTCATCTTGGCGCCGAGCGGTTGCTGATGGGCCGGCGTCACGAAGGCGAGCCTGAATTCCGGCGCCCGACGCAGCCCTTCCTCCACCACCAGGCCCGACTCGTCGACCGGAACCGGCACGAGATCGGCTCCCGACTGGATCATGCTGTTGCGGGCGCCGATCGCACCCGGATCTTCGAACCAGACCTTGTCACCGGGGTCGAGCAACGTCGCCGCGATGAGTTGGAAGGCCTGCTGAGCGCCGGCAACCACGAAGACCTGTTGCCATTCGCAGGCGAGGCCGCGGTTCAGCCGCAGATGTGCGGCGACGGCCTGGCGCAGCGCCCGTTCGCCGTGCGGATGGGGATAGCCGAGCACTTGATGGCGCGGCTTGCGCCAGTGCTTGCCAGAGAGCCGCGCCCATTGTGCCATCGGAAAGGCATCGAAGGCCGGCATCGCCGTCGTGAAGGCGCGAGGCTGGTGGGGCAGGCGCGTGCCGAACAGCTTGGAGGCCGTGTGCATCGCCTGCGCCAGCTTGACGCGAGCCGTGGGTACGGCGACTGCGGCCGTGGCTGGCACCAGGCGTTCGTTCGCCAGTGCCTGGCTGATATAGGTGCCGGACCCGACCCGGGTCTCGATCAGCCCCTCCGCGGCCAGGCGCTCGAAGCTTTCGACGATGGTTGTGCGGGCGACGCCGAATTCCTGAGCCAGCGTGCGCGTGGCGGGGAGGCGCTCGCCCACCTTGAGCGTTCCCCCCAGGATCAGCTCCCGCAGCCCGGCGCAAATCTGGACGCTGAGCCCATGCTCTCCCGCCCGGTCGAGAACGATCGACTGGAGCAGGACGCCTTCCTCGCGTTTGACCATGCGTCGGTGATCCTTCGCGAGTGGACTGTCACTTTGCCGAGAATGGACCTTGGGATCAGGCCAATTCAAGCCCCTCTTTGCGCCCGAAGCCGGCCGCAGTCCCGCCGGACGGCGATCGCGAATCTGGCAGTGGCAGCGATGAAGATCACCAGGCTCGAAAGCTTCTCGACGCAGGATGTCGGTTTCGTCCGTGTGACATGCGAGGACGGGAGCCAGGGTTGGGGCCAGTTCTCCGCCTACAATGCCGACATTACCGCGACCGTCTTCCACCGGCAGGTCGCGCGCTGGTCGATGGGCCAGGAAGCCTTCGCCATCGACGAGCTCGTCGCGACCATCTGCGAGCGCGAACACAAATTCCCGGGCTCCTATCTCTGCCGCGCCTTGACCGGGCTCGACACGGCGCTGTGGGATCTGCGCGGCCGGATCGAGCGCAAGAGTGTCTGCGAACTGCTCGGCGGCACGCCGCGCCCCTTCCCGGTCTACGCTTCCAGCATGAAGCGCGGCGAGATTACGCCCGAGGCGGAGGCCGAGCGCTTCCTGCGCCTGCGTGACGCCCACGGCTATCGCGCCTTCAAGTTCCGGGTCGGGCGCGAATGCGGCTGCGACCTCGACGAGTGGCCGGGCCGGACGGAGGCGATCGTGCCCCGGATCAGGGCGGCGCTCGGCGACGATGCGACCCTGCTCGTCGACGCCAACAGTTGCTATTCGCCGGCTAAGGCCATCGCCGTCGGACAGCTGCTCCAGGACCAGGGCATCGTCCATTTCGAGGAGCCCTGTCCCTATTGGGAGCATGCCTGGACACGCGAGGTACGCGATGCGCTCGCCCTCGACGTGACCGGCGGCGAGCAGGACTGCGATCTCGCGGTCTGGCGCGCGATGATCGATGGCCGGGTGGTCGACGTGGTGCAGCCGGACGTCTGCTATATCGGCGGTGTCGGACGGATGCTGAAGGTGGCGCGTTGGGCGGCAGAGGCCGGCCTGCCGGTGACGCCGCATTCGGCCAATCAGTCGCTGGTGACGGTGTTCACGCTGCATATCATGGGCGCGCTCGCCAATGCCGGGCCCTATGTCGAATTCTCGATCGAAGGAGCCGATTATTATCCTTGGGAACAGGGATTGCTGCGAAACCCGCCGCAGGCGCGCGACGGGATGGTCGCGATCCCCGATGGCCCGGGCTGGGGCGTCGAGATCGAGCCGGCCTGGCTCGAGAAGGCGGCATACCACGTCACCGAGGTGGGCGCGTGACGTCCGAGCGCGCGCAGCTCATCGAGGAGGCCATGCGGACGGGAACGCTTGCGGGCCTGCCGGGCGGGCATTTCATCAATGGCCGCTTCGTCGACGCCGTCTCGGGACGGCGGATGGAGAGCTTCGATCCCGGCAACGGCAAGCCCTTCGCCACCGTGGCGGCCGGGAACGCCGAAGACATCGACCGTGCGGTCGCGGCTGCGCGCGCCGCCCTATCGGGGCCGTGGTCCCGGCTGAATCCGGCCGCCCGCGGCGAGATCCTGATGCGGGCGAGCCGGCTCATCGCCGAGCGTTCGGCTCGCTTCGCAGTGGTCGAGACCCTCGACTCGGGCAAGCGGCTCTCGGAGGCGGAGGGCGATGTGGCAGGCGTCGTACGAGCCTTCGCCTACTATGCCGGCGCCGCCGACAAGCTGTACGGCGACAGCATGCCGCTCGGTTCCGACCATATTGGGCTGACGATCGAGGAGCCGGTCGGCGTCGCCGCCCAGATCGTGCCCTGGAATTACCCGCTGTCGACAGCGGCGCGCGGCATCGCGCCCGCTCTCGCCGCTGGTTGCACGCTCGTGGTGAAGCCGGCCGAACAGACGCCCCTGACCACGTTGATGCTGGCGGAACTGCTGCAGGAGGCCGGTTTGCCGGAAGGTGTCCTCAACGTCGTCTCCGGCACCGGAGCAGAGGCCGGCTCGGCCCTCGTCGCCCATCCCGGCATCGATCACATCACCTTCACCGGTTCCGTCGCGACCGGACAGCGGGTCATGCGAGCCGCGGCCGAACATGTGACGCGGCTCGTCCTCGAGCTCGGTGGCAAATCGCCGGTCGTGGTGCTCGGTGATTGCGATCTCGACGCGGCAGTGGACGGGGTGCTGGAGGCGATCTTCGAGAATGCCGGGCAGATCTGCTCGGCCGGCTCGCGCCTGATTGTCGAGCAGACGATCGCGGAGCGGCTGCTCGATCGTCTGGTTGGGCGTGCCGAGTTGCTCCGCCCGGGACATGGGCTGGGCGAAGCCGGCATCGGGCCGATCAATTCGCCCGCGCAGTTGTCTCGCGTCGCGGCGCATGTCGAGCGGGCGCGCGCGGCCGGCAACCGCATTCTGACCGGAGGCGGCATCGTGCCGCCCGAGGACTGCGGAGGCGGCTGGTTCTACCGGCCGACGATCGTTCTGGCCCGTGGCGCGGACGATCCGCTGGTGCAGGAGGAGATATTCGGTCCGGTGCTGACGGTCCAGATCGTACCGGATTTCGAAGCGGCCGTGACCGCAGCGAACGCGACCTCCTTCGCGCTCGTGGCCGGCATCTATACGCGCGATCACGCCAAGGCATGGCGATTCGCGCGGGCTGTCGATGCCGGCCAAGTCTACATCAACGAGTTCTTTGCCGGCGGCGTCGCGATGCCCTTCGGCGGCAATCGGAAATCCGGTTTCGGTCGTGCCAAGGGCATGGCGGGCTTGCGTAGTTACTGCAAGCTCAAGAGTGTGGTGGCGCGAATCTGAGCGGCCGGGGGGAAGACGCGACGATGTCGAGTGAGCTGTTCGCCAGCGATTTCAAGGCCGCGCCCTATTGGTGGGACGCGGTGCCAAGGCCCGCGCTGCCCCTGTCGGAACCGCCGAAGCAGGCTGATGTCGTGGTCGTCGGCTCCGGCTATACCGGCCTGCATGCCGCCCTGCAGACCGCTCGGGGCGGGCGCCATACCGTCGTCCTGGATGCCGAGGCTGCCGGCTTCGGCTGCAGCACCCGCAACGGCGGGCAGATCTCCACCAGCGTGAAGCCCGGCTTCACCGAACTGGCTCGACGCCATGGCGAGAAGCGCGCCTTCGCCATCCTGCGGGAGGGCCGGAACTCCCTGCGTTTCGTCGGCGATTTCGTTCGCGAGGAGAAGATCGATTGCGGCTTCGCTGCCGTCGGCCGTTTCCACGCCGCGCACGCTCCGGGGAAATATGAGGAGCTGGCGCGCAGCGTCGACGCCCAGCCCAAGGGGCTCGAAGTTGCCTGCCATGTCGTCCCTCGCGCCGAGCAGCGCACCGAGATCGGTTCCGATCTCTACCATGGCGGCGTGGTCTATGAGAGCCATGCCTCCATCGATCCGGCCCGGTACCATCAGGGGCTGATGCAGCGCGCCCTCGCGGACGGTGCCGAGATCGTGCCCCATTGCCCCGCGACCGGGATCGAGCGGACCGGGCAGGACTTCCTCGTCCAGACGCCGCGTGGCACGATCCGCGCGCGGGACGTCGTCATCGCGACCAACGGCTATACGGGCCCGCTGACGGGCTGGCTGCGCCGGCGTGTCATCCCGATCGGCAGCTATGTCATCGCGACCGAAGAGCTGGAGCCGGAACTGGTCGATCGGCTGATCCCGCGCAATCGCATCGTCAGTGATACCCGCAAGGTGGTCTACTATTATCGCGCCTCGCCGGACCGGCGGCGCATCCTGTTCGGCGGCCGGGTCTCCCTGAGCGAGACCGACCCGCGCCGCAGCGGGCCGAAACTCCATGCCGCCATGAGCGGCATATTCCCGGAGCTCGCGGCCCGGAAGATCAGTCATTCCTGGTGCGGCTTCGTCGCCTACAGCTTCGACGAGCTGATGCATATCGGCCGCCATGACGGGATGCACTATGCGATGGGCTATTGCGGCTCCGGTGTCGGCATGGCGAGCTATCTCGGCATGCGGCTCGGCCAGCAGGTGCTGGGCATGGAGGAAGGCCGCACCGCCTTCGACGGCCTGCCCTTCCAGACACGGCCCTTCTACACCGGCAATCCGTGGTTCCTCGCTCCCTCGGTTCTCTACTACAGCTGGCGCGATCGTCTGGCCCGCTGACCCAATGGAATGGTCGCCCCGAATTCTCAGAATGGACCTTATGGCCAGACCAATTCCGTCAAACTCTGCATAGGTCGAGGAACGTGGACGCCGGCGGCCGGCCAACCGCGCTCACATCGTCAGGGAACGCAACGTTCAAACGGGAGAACCGAAACATGTCGCGCCAGCCGATGATGCCGACGAGAACGGCCTTTGCCCTTGCCCTCGTCCTGTTCAGCGCAGCGCCCGCCCTGGCCCAGGAACTGACCGTCGTTTCCTTCGGCGGCTCCTACCAGGAGGGCCAGAGCAAGGCGCTCTTCCAGCCCGCCGCCAAGGCGCTGGGCATCAAGATCAAGGAGGAGACCTACACCAGCATCGCCGACCTGCGCCTGAAGGTGAAGGCCGGTGCCGTGACCTGGGATGTTGTCGCCAGCGGCTCCGGCAGCGCGGCGCGGGCGGGCGCCGAGGGCATCCTCGAGAAGCTCGACTACAAGGTCATCGACACGTCGAGCTTCCTGCCCGGCACGGCGCAGGACTATTGCGTCGGCGGTGACGTCTTCTCCACCGTGCTGGCCTGGAACACCAAGACCTATGGCCAGAACGGTCCCCAGAGCTGGGCCGATTTCTGGGACGTCAAGAAATTCCCGGGCAAGCGTTCGTATCGCAAGGGCGTCGCCGGGGCGCTGGAGCCGGCGCTGATGGCGGACGGCGTTCCGCCGAACAAGGTCTACGAGGTCCTGTCCCAGCCCGGCGGCATCGAGCGCGCGATCAAGAAGATCCGCGAGCTGAAGCCGCACATCGCCGTCTGGTGGAGCTCGGGCGCGCAGCATGCGCAGCTCATGAAGGACGGCGAGGTCGACATGATCACCGGCTGGAACGGCCGCTTCGACGTCGCCGCCAAGGACGGCGCCAAGGTCGCCTACACCTTCAATCAGGCGCTGCTCGACTACGATTGCTTTGCGGTCGCCAAGGGCGCGCCGAACAAGGATCTGGCGATGAAGTTCCTCGCCGAGATCAGCAAGCCGCAATACCAGGCGGAGTTCACGAAATACATCACCTACGGGCCGACCAACAAGAAGGCCTATGACGGCGGCGCGATCGACGCCGCCTATGCCAAGAGCTTGCCGTCCCATCCGGACAACGCCGGCAAGCAGCTGACGATCGACCTCGACTGGTACATCAAATTCGAAGCCCAGGCTTCGGCCGCCTACCAGAACATGCTGACGGAATGAGGCAGGCCGACGATCAGCAACGGCCGCAGGATGCGGCCGTTGCATCAGGGGGCTCCGCGACGGCGCTGCCCATCGCTATCCGGCAGCTGAGCAAGGCCTACGGCGCCGTTCCGGTACTGAATGACATCGACCTCGATGTCCGGCCCGGGGAGTTCCTGACCCTGCTCGGTCCGTCGGGGTCCGGCAAGACCACGCTGCTGATGGCGATCGCGGGGTTCCTGCGGCCCGACAAGGGCAGCATCCGCTTTGGCGAGCGCGAGGTTGTCCGCCTCGCGCCGCACAAGCGCGAGATCGGCATGGTCTTCCAGAACTACGCGCTGTTCCCCCACATGGATGTCGCGCGCAACATCGGCTTCCCGCTGCGGCTGCGGCGCATGCCGGCGGGCGAGATCGCCCGGCGCGTCGAGGCGGCGCTCGATATGTTCCAGCTCGGCGGCTTCGGCGGGCGTCGCATCGACCAGCTCTCCGGCGGGCAGCGCCAGCGCGTCGCCTTGGCTCGCGCCATCGTCTTCGAGCCGCGGATCATCCTGATGGACGAGCCGCTTTCGGCGCTGGACAAGCAATTGCGGGAGCGGATGCAGATCGAGCTGCGTCAGCTTCATGAGCGCCTCGGAACCACCACCGTCTACGTCACGCACGACCAGCGCGAAGCGCTGACGATGTCGGACCGCATCGCGATTCTCGATCGGGGCCGCATTGCGCGCATCGACACGCCCCGCGCCATCTATGACGACCCCGGCAGCCGCTTCGTTGCCGAGTTCATCGGCGAATCCTCCTTTCTCGACGTCGAGATCGCGGACGGTGTCGCCCGTGCCGGCAGCGCGATCGTCCGAGCCCGCGATCTGCCGACGAAACGGGGGCGCTATGCGATGGTGCTGCGCCCGGAGCGTTTGCGGCTGCTCGGACCCGGTGATGGAGACGGGATGAACTGCTTCGACGGCCACATAACGGGCGTGGTCTACCAGGGTGACACGCTGCTGCTGCAGGCCGCCCTGGGCGATGGCAGCCCCGTCTCGCTGCGACTGACGACAAACGGCGGCGGCGCGCCCCTGCCGTCTCCCGGTGCCCCGGTCCGCATCGGGATCGCCGTCGCCGATACCGTGCTGCTTCCCGACGAAGCGCGCGGGGCACTATGAGCGCGGCGGACGCCTACGATCCCTCTGGCCCGGCCAGGGACTTCCACGCCGCGGCGTTGCGGCGCGACCAGTGGCGCGAACGCATGGGGCTTGCCGGCTTGGCGGCGCCCGCACTCCTGCTCGTCACCGTGACCCTGCTCGTTCCTGTCGGTTGGCTGTTTGGCCTGTCTTTCCTCGATGACAGCGGCGCCTTCAGCCTCGAGCACTATCGGCGCATGCTGTCCGAGCCGTCCTATGCCCGGACCTTCATCACCACCTTCGAGATCAGCCTGGCGACCACGCTCATCTGCATCCTGCTCGGTTATCCGCTGGCCTATTTCCTGTCGCAGCTGCCGCGGCGAGCCGCCAATCTCTGCATGATCGCGGTGCTGCTGCCGTTCTGGACGTCGCTTCTGGTGCGCACCTATGCCTGGCTCGTGCTGCTCCAGCGCAGCGGGCTGATCAACACATGGGGCATCAAGCTCGGCCTCTGGAGCGAGCCGCTGCAACTCGTGCACAACGCCGGTGGCACGCTGATCGGCATGGTCCACATCATGCTGCCCTTCATGGTGCTGCCGCTCTACGGCACGATGCGCGCGATCGACGGCAACCTGCTGCGCGCCGCCGCGAGCCTCGGCTCGACGCCGGTCCATGGCTTCTGGACCGTGTTCTTTCCGCTGTCGCTGCCGGGCCTCGCCGCCGGTGCCTCGCTGGTCTTCGTGCTCTGCCTCGGCTTCTACGTGACCCCCGCCATGCTGGGCGGCGGCAAGGTGACGATGGTCTCGAACCGGATCGCCAACGACATCGAGCTGTTTTTCAACTGGGGCGCGGCGAGTGCGCTCGGTGTCGTGCTGCTGGTGATCACGCTGATGGTGCTGGTTCTGGCAGCGCGACTTTCGCGCGGAGCCGGGCCGTTCGGAGCGGGACAAGGATCATGAGCTGGCTCGATCGACCGGCGAGCGACACGCAGATCAGCCACCGCTCACGGCTGTGGCTCTACGGGCTCGGCGCGTTGGTCCTGGCTTTTCTCTCCGTGCCGACGCTGATCGTGATCCCGATGTCGTTCTCCCAGTCACAGTATCTGGAGTTCCCGCCGCGTGAATGGTCGCTGCGCTGGTACGAGGCCTATTTCGCGTCGCCGAGTTGGATGGCCGCGACGGCGACCTCGTTCAAGGCGGGGTTCTGCACGGCGCTGCTGGCCACGCCTCTCGGCACGCTTGCGGCCTACGGCCTGCATGTGTCGCGGCTGCGCTTCACCGGGATTGCGATCCTGGCTCTGCTGACCCCGACGATCGTGCCGGTCATCCTTGTCGGTATCGCACTGTTCTATGCCTATGTTCAGCTCAGGATGGTGAACTCGTTTCTCGGCATCGTGCTGGCACACACGATGCTGGCCGTTCCGATCGTCATGCTGATCGTCGGCTCCGCCTTGAAGAGCTTCGACCTCGACCAGGAGCGGGTCGCCCGCAGCCTCGGCGCCACACGGGCGCAGGCCTTCCTGCAGGTGACGGCGCCGCAGATCGGGTTCGCCATCGTCACCTCGGCGGTGCTGTCCTTCCTGACCTCCTTCGACGAGGTCGTCATCGCGCTGTTTGTTTCCGGCGGCGACAATGCGACGTTGACCCGCATGATGTTCCTGGCATTGCGCGACCAGATCGATCCGACCATTGCGGCGATCTCGACGATCATGATCGTGATGACATCGCTGCTGCTGGGAATCTCCCAGTTCGTCGGCAAAAGGGACCGGTAGCGAGGCCCTGCAGCGAGCCGTCGTGCGACCGCGCAAGGGGCGCCAATAGCGGACGCTGGAGCCTTGCCCGAAAGCCGACGCCGAGCGCGCTCACAACACGATCGAAGCGCCGGCTCGGCTGCCGGGCTTCAGCCGTCGCCGGTGACCGCAAGCCGGATCGATTCCGCGACGTAGTCATAGCGATCGGAAAGGACGCCCGTCCCGACGCGTATATGGCGGGTGGGTGTCACAGCGCATTTGCTGCCAGGGAGAACCGCGATGCGTCGTGCTGCTAGCGTGACCAATGCGAATTGCTCGGACGAGACCGGGACCCAAATGCAAAGCCCGTCGCCGGGTGGAATCGCGATGCCCCGCACGGCGAGCGCCGTTACCAGCGCCGCACGTCGTTCTGCATAGAGGCGTCGGTTCGCAGCGAGGCGTGCCCGGGTGTCGTCGTCGGTGAGCAGCCAGGCCGTCATCTCCTGCAGCAGCCGGCTCGTCCAGCCCGAGCTGAAGCTGCGATAGGACTGAATCTGGCGCCGGATTGCCGCTGGGGCCGAAAGCACGGCCAAGCGTAGGTCGGGGCCGTGCGACTTCGAGAAAGACAGGATGTGGAGGACCCGGTCCGGAAACCGGCGGCCGAGACTCACCGGCGGCAGAGGTGAGACGTCGCCGATGCCGTCATCCTCGATGATCAGCGTGTCGCTTCCCGTCAGCACGGCCGCCAGCTCATCAAGGCGCGCCGGGCTGACGCGGCGGCCCGTCACCGAATGAGTACGCGGCTGATAGACGAAGGCGGCGGGCTTTTGGGCCAGTACCTGCTCCAACGCATCCGGCAGCGGGCCTTCGGCGTCGCAGGTGACGGGAAGGGGGCGCACGCCCCGGTCCTCCAGGATGTCGAGCAAGCGCATGGCCGTCGGGTTTTCGATCGCTACGGTCGCGCCCGGCATGATCAGGGCGTGAACGACCGAGTAGAAGGCATTGTAGCCGCCATTGGTGGCGAGAAAGGTCTCCGGCTCATAGGGCCAATGGAGTTCGACTGCCTGACGCAGGCTGTCGAGGATTGGCGTGCGTTCGTAGCTGTGCAGGTTATGGGCGGCAGCGGCATGCCGGAGCGCCTTGTCCAGCGGCGGCAGCATGGCCGTGTCGGGCACGGAGAGCGACAGGTCGAGCACGTCGCTGCCGAACAAGCCCGAGGTGCCGGTGCGGGCTGGACGAGGACCGATCGTATCGCCCGTCACCCAGCTCCCGGAACGACCGCGCCCTTCGATCATGCGCTGGTGGCGCAGCTCGCTCCAGGCTTCCGAGACGGTCGCCGGACTGATGCCGAGCCGGTAAGCAAGATCGCGTACCGTCGGCAACTTCGCGCCGGCCGGCAGCACGCCACGGCGGATCAGCATCGCGGTCTGGTTGGTGATTCCGCGCGCGCTGATGTCGGAGAGCTGGCTCGCGAACCAGGCCGCGTCGTCTGTCCTGTCTACCACGGCAATACTCTATATTGTTCGATAACATAATAATGATTGATCGCAGCTTCTGAACATTCAATTCTCCGCGAAGTTGTCAATGCGGAGAGCGTCGATGAAGGTCGAAGTCCGGCTGGCCTTGCGCGATTGGGATTATGTGACGCCGCTCGTGCTGGGCGATGTCGCGGACGAGCGGATCGCGCTGAAGGTCGATCGCGTCGGCACCCTGCCGGAAAACCTGGCGACCGATCCGGACTACGACGCCTGCGAGGTTTCGTTCAGCCGCTACACGACCGGGCGCAGCCGTGGCGAGGCCGGCATCTTCGGTGTGCCGAACTTCATCATGCGCGGCTTCCGCCATCGCTGCGTCATCACCAGCCGAAGCAGCAAGCTGACGGGGCTGGCGGAGCTGAAGGGCTGCCGGATCGGCGTCACCGGCTGGCAGGATTCCGGCAACACCTGGACGCGCGCCGCTCTGTCGCGGGCGGGCGTCGGCATCGAGGATGCACGCTGGTATGCCGGGCGCCTCAGCGCCGTCCATCCGATCACCGATCGGCTCGGGCCCTATGCACGGCCCGGGCGGATCGAAGCCATGCCCGGCGAGAAGCCGATGCTCGACGCGCTGCTTGACGGCGAGCTCGACGCCATCTTCACGCCCTTCATGCCGCCGGGCTTTTACGCGCCGGATTCAGCCTTCCGCCACCTCCTCACGGACCTGCCGGGCGCGGAGCTCGCCTATTTCCGCGAGGTCGGCTACGTGCCAGGTATTCATATCCTTGGCATCAAGGCCGATTTCGCCTTGCGCCATCCCTGGCTGCCGCAGGCGCTGAGCGACTTGATCGACGAGTCCCAGCGGCTCTGGCTGGAGAAGCGCCGCAAATACGCCGACACGACGCCCTGGATCATCGACGAACTCGGCCGCTGCGGCCGCGATCTGCCTGAAAGCTGGAACGCCAGCGGGCTCGAAGCCAACCGGCCGATGATTGCGGGCTTCCTCGATGAAATCCGCGCCCAAGGCCTCGCTGAGACCGGCCTGACGCCGGATACGCTGTTTCCGCCGCTCGAGCGCCTCGCCGGCGCGGCCTGAACCGACAAGTACAAGAGAGGGGATCAAACCATGACGTTTCGCATCGCCGTTTGCGCCGCCGCCTTCGCCACCCTCGCAGCAGTCCCAGCCTTCGCTCAGGCCAATTCCGGCGTGAAAATCGCCAAGCAGAGCCTGAACGAGCCGCTGCGCGCGCGCCTGCCGGAAGTGATCCGCAGCGCCGGCAAGATGACCGCGGTCAACAGCGGCTCGTTCCCGCCCTATGAAATCGTCCAGTCCCCGACCGAGGTGACGGGTGCCAGCGCCGATCTCGGCGAAGCAATCGGCGAGTTGCTCGGCGTCAAGGTCGAGCACGCGACGGTGAACGGCCTGTCGTCGATCCTGACCGGCATCAAGGCCGGTCGCTACCAGTTCGCGATGGGGCCGGTCGGCGACTTCAAGTCGCGGCAGGAGGCCAATGATTTTGTCGACTGGGTGCGCGAATACGTCGTCTTCGCCGTGCAGAAGGGCAATCCGGGCGGCATCAACGGCCTGGACGACGCCTGCGGCAAGCGCATCGCCGTGCAATCGGCCGGCTCGGCCGAGAAGGTCATCAAGGCGCAAGCCGAAAAATGCGCAGCAGAAGGCAAGCCGGTGCTCACGGTGCAGTCCTATCCGGACCAGCCGACCTCGATCCTTGCCGTCCGCTCGAAGCGTGCCGACGCCTTCTTCTCCTCGCAGGCGCCGCTCACCTATTTCGTCCAGCAGTCAAACGGCGAACTGGAACTCGCCGCGGTCGGCAAGTCCAACGGCTTCAGCGACCTGTTCCAGGGCGCGGTGGTGCCGAAGGGTTCGGAACTTGGCGGCGTGCTCAAGGATGCCATCAAGGTCCTGGTCGACAACGGCACCTACGCAGCGATCATGAAGAAGTGGGGGCTCGAGAACAACAAGATCGAGGCGCCCGGCATCAACCTCTCGCAGAACTGAGCCATGGCGAGCACGTCGGCGGAAACCGGCCGGGCGGAGGCGACGCTGCGCGACGTCGCCAACGCGCACCAACCTCCCGAATGGGGACGCTGGCTGCTCTGGGCCTTCGTGCTGTTCGTGGCGGCGGAGTTCGCCTGGATCGTTGCGCGCAACCCGAATTTCGGCTGGCCCATCGTCGGCCAGTGGTTCACCGAAGCCTCGATCCTGCGCGGGCTCGGCGTCACGCTTGGTCTGACCGTGGTGGCGATGACACTGGGCACGGCGCTCGGCCTCGTCCTCGCCGTCGCGCGCATGTCGCAGGACCGGCTGTTCAGCTCACTCTCGGGACTGTTCATCTGGTTCTTCCGGGGCACGCCGCTCCTGGTGCAACTGATCTTCTGGTACAATCTTTCGACGCTCTTTCCCGAGATCGTCCTCAAGCTGCCGTTCGGTCCGGTTCTGGCGAGCTGGAACACCAACGACCTGATCACGCCGATGACGGCGGCCATCGCCGGGCTTTCGCTCAACGAGGCGGCCTATATGGCGGAGATCATCCGCGGCGGCCTGCTTTCGGTCGACAAGGGGCAGGTCGAAGCGACCGACGCCTTCGGCATGACCCGCACCCGGGCGCTCCGGCGCGTCATCATCCCGCAAGCGATGCGCTCGATCGTCCCGCCAACTGGCAACCAGCTCATCAGCATGATCAAGGCGACCTCGCTCGTCAGCGTCATTGCGATGGCGGACCTGCTCTACTCGGTGCAAAACGTCTACAACCGCACCTTCGAGGTCATCCCGATGCTGATGGTCGCGGTGATCTGGTACCTGATCATCACCTCGATCCTGAACGTCGTGCAGGGCTTCATCGAGCGCTACTACGCACGCGGCGAGCGCGGGGCGGGCAGCGCGGACAAGGCACCGATCCGGGTGGAGGAGCCCGCATGAGCAAGGCTGCCGAAGGCGCAGCGCCGATGGTGCGCGCCCGCAACGTCCACAAATCCTTCGGCTCCAACGAGGTGCTGAAGGGCATCGACCTGGACGTCATGCCGGGCGAGGTCGTCGTCGTGCTCGGACCTTCCGGCTCGGGCAAGTCGACCTTCCTGCGCTGCATCAATCACCTGGAATCGATCCAGCGCGGCTTCATCGAGGTCGATGGCGAGCAGGTCGGTTACACCTTGCGTGGTGATCGGCTGACCAAGCTGTCGGATCACGCCATTGCTGTGCAGCGGCGCAAGATCGGCATGGTCTTCCAGCAGTTCAACCTCTACCCGCATATGACGGCGCTGGAGAACATCGTCGAGGCGCCGGTCGGCGTGCACAAGCAGCCGCGTCGCGAGGCGCAGGCCTATGCGCTGGAATTGCTGGCCCGCGTGGGCCTGTCCGAGAAGGCGAACGCCTATCCGCGCCAGCTTTCCGGAGGCCAGCAGCAGCGCGTTGCGATCGCTCGGGCGCTGGCGATCCGGCCGAAGCTGATGCTGTTCGACGAGCCGACCTCGGCGCTCGATCCCGAACTCGTCGGTGAGGTGCTGAACGTGATGCGCGACCTCGCGGGACAGGGCCTGACGATGATCGTTGTCACCCACGAGATCGGCTTCGCCCGCGAGGCCGCCGACCGCGTCGTCTTCATGGATGGCGGCGTGGTCGTGGAGCACGGGTCGCCGCAGAAGGTGCTCGGCAATCCGCAGCACCCGCGCACGCGGCTTTTCCTGAGCCGCTTCATCGAGAAGGTTTGAACCGCGACGTCAGCGCGGACGTGGTGACAGGCTGCTCGGTGGGGAACCCGGCCTGAAAGTCCGATTCCGACAATGCGGGCGACAAGCCGAAGACATTGCGAATTTGCTTGGCGTCAGCGACGGCTCACCGCCCTGACGACCCCGCTCTTGCCGCTGCCGCAATAGAAGCGCCCGCCGCCGTCGGCCTCCAGGCCCGAGACGAAGGCGCCTTCCGGCATGAGCAGGCTGTCCAGCACCTGGCCGGTTTCGGGGTCGACCCGCCTGAGCTCGCTCTCGTCGTTCTCCCAGGTCGCGTGCCAGAGCTCGCCATCAGTCCAGGTCACGCCGGTGACGAAGCGGTTGGACTGCAGCGTGCGCAGGATCTTGCCTGTCTCGGGGTCGATCTGGTGGATCTGGCGCTCGCGGTAATGGCCGACCCAGAGCGTGCCTTCCGCCCAGGCAAGGCCGGAATCGCCGCCGCCAGCCGGCGCCGGAATTGTCGAAAGCACGCGCCCGCTCTCCGGATCGATCTTCTGGATGCGATCCTCGGCGATCTGGAAGAGATGCCGGCCGTCGAAGGCGGTGCCGGCATGGGCGGGGATGTCGAGGCTGCGGACAGTCTCGCCGCTCTCGGGGTCGAGCGCATTGACTTTGTCGCCGGAGGCGAACCAGACGTTCTTGCCGTCATAGCTGACGCCGGCAACGGATTCGACGCCGGGGAAGGGTCCGTATTCGCGGATGATGGTGGCTGCCTTGGTCATGGGCTCGTCTCCTCTGTTCGATGGGGCCGAGGCAGGGTCTAACCGTCCGGCAGCGGGGCCGGGAGTAACAAGCTTGTCGGGAAACCGGGCACCGGCGGCGTCAGCCATCGCCGCGCCCGCGCCTTGCCGAAGGACTGCACCTTGCCGGCCCGCGCCAGGGCGTCGAGCGCGCGCTGCATGTTGCGTTGGCTGGTGCCGAGCGCCAGAGCCAGCGCCGAGCTCGACCAGGCCTCGCCATCGGCGAGCAGAGCGAGCACATCGGCATGCGGCTCCTCCAGCGGCTGCGCCAGCACCACGACCCTGGTCGCGCGATGCGGCGCCAGGGCGAAGCCTCGGCTCGTCGCGTTGATTGCGGCGAGGCCGTGCAGCTCGGCGCGCAGCCGCCCGATCTCGACGCGCAGGCGGGCGCGATGCGATTCATCGGCCTCCTTTGCCCGGAACGCGCGGCCCAGCAGCATCTCGCGCGAGACATCCGCCGGCCAGGCCTCGGCCAGGGCCCGCGCGAGCGCAAACAGCACCGGCCGGGTCGCGAGCGGGACAGCGACAGTGGCCTCGCGCACGGCATTGCGGCAGGCATCGACGACGAGGCAGTCCTCCGAAGCGAGGAGCGCGGCGACTGCGTCAAGCATGACCGGGCGCTCCCCGCCATCGGCGATCAGCCGGGCCGCCGGAGCCTCCAGCACGCGAGACGCCGCATCGACCTCGGCCGCCAGCGCTGGAATGCCGGCACGTTGCGCTGCCGCAGCAGCGGTGGCGAAGGCCTCCCTGGCCGGCCCGGCCTGCAGCCGCCTGAGTGCGATGCCGCCGACGGCGAGCGCGCGCGCCGCGTCGAGCGCCGGCGGCAGCGGACCCGCGTCGAAGCCGGTGAGCAGTCGCTCGGCCTCGCCGAGCCGCCCGATCAGCAGGAGACGGCGCATCTCGATCGTGCGGGCATGGGCGGCGTTGAGCCGATCGCCATGGGTCTCCAGCGTTACGCGCGCCGCATCGAGCGCCTTCGCCGGCCAGCCGAGATCGCGCGAGACCAGGGCGATCTCCGCTTCCGCGACGACGCAGCGCGCCTGCGCCACGGGCTCGCGCGCGCCGAAAGCCTGGCCGGCACGCTTGAGCAGGACCTTGGCCCGGTCGAGATCTCCGAGCTGCGCCATCGCGATGCCGCGGAGCGCAAGCGCCGGCGCATCGTCGCGCAAGGCGACGCGATTGAGTGCACCGAACGGATCGCCCGCCGCCAGCGCCCGTCCGGCGGCGGTGATCAGCGAGTCCATGTCGAGGATCCAAATCCCGCCAAACTTGTCACTCCCGCCTCTGGCCGCGCACGCCCTACCCCTGATCGCGACGTCGCATCGCGAAGCGGCGAGCGGCGAATGTCAACCAAGGACAGGAGCAAGCATCATGACGGCTCATCTCACCGGTACACGCGAGGAATGGCTCGAGGCCCGGCTCGGCCTGCTGGCGGCGGAGAAGGCGCTGACGCGGCAGAGCGATGCCGTGGCGCAGCAGAGACAAGCCCTGCCCTGGGTCAAGATCGACAAGGCGTATCGCTTCGTGACCGAGGCGGGCGAAACCGGGCTGGCGGAACTCTTCGCCGGGCGCTCGCAGCTCCTCGTCTATCACTTCATGTTCGGGCCGGACTATACCGCAGGCTGCCCCTCCTGCTCGCTGATCGCCGACGGCTTCAACGGCATCCATGTCCATCTGGCGAACCATGACGTGACGCTGACGGCGGTGTCGCGGGCGCCGCTCGACAAGCTGATCGCCTTCAAGCGGCGCATGGGCTGGAGCTTCCCCTGGGCTTCCTCGGCCACAAGCGACTTCAACTTCGACTTCAATGTCTCCTTCAGTGAGGAGCAGGAGCGGCAGGGAGTGGCCGAGTATAATTTCCGGCCCGTGCCACAGATGGACTGGAGCAGCATCCCCGTGGTGGCGGGCTTCGCCGCGCAAAGCGGCACCAGCGCCGCCCAGTATGTGCGCGAAAGGCCGGGGGTGAGCGCTTTCATCCAGGACGGCGGCGCGATCTACCACACTTACTCCAGCTATTCGCGCGGCGTGGACGCGATCTGGAGCATGTACCCCTGGCTCGACCGCGCGCCGAAGGGCCGCAACGAGGCGGGCGGCATGTGGTGGCGCCACCGCGACGCCTATGAGGCGCCGCAACTGCCCGTGTTCCCCCACTCATGCTGCGGCTGAGGCGCCCCCGGAAAATACCATCGCGACGTGCCGGACCTTCCGTCTGGCACGCCTGCCGGTTGCCCTCCGGAAGCGAGTGAAATTATGGATTTGCCTGGCGATGACCTTGTCGGTCCTGAACGCCGATCCCATTCGGAGAGTTTTGCCGGCATGCCGTTGGGTGGTCCTGCGCACGCTTCGCGCACTCTTGCCTATGCCAAGGTACAGGCCAAGCTGACATTTATCGCGAGTGGGTGCCGGCCAGTCTAGTAGCGGTCCAGCCGTTTAACTTGAACAATTCCTCTCGTTTCACCGCGCTGCAAGCCTGCTCCGAGCTATTTGCGAACGCACGCCTGTCAGCGCCCTGTCGGCGAGAGGCAATTGATGAAAGCGCTCTTAGATAGGAAGGCGACACTGCCTCCAAACCGGGCCGTTGCCGCGGTCGTCGTTACCATGGTGGCGTTCAACGGAATATTCCTGTCCGCGAATGGCATCTTCATGCTGATCGCTCCCCTGGCCTGGTACGAGCTGGTGCCTGGCGTGACCGACACTGGCTTCTTCAACCAGCACTTCATCCGCGACATCGGGATGATCCAGCTCTTCCTCGGCGTGGCATTTGGACTTGGCCTGTTCCTACCGGAGCGCCGCGTCGGACTGTGGGCGGCTGCGACGGCCTGGCTTTGCGCGCACGCGCTCTTCCACTTCTGGGAGGTCGCGGTCGGGATCTGCTCGCCCGCCGCCATTCCGCGGGATTTTCCAGCGGTGACGCTGCCGGCCCTTCTTGGATTGGCGCTGACCATCTGGGCACTGCGGAATTCCTCGCAGCCCAACCGGCGATCCTCCGAAGCGGCTCGCGCAACCGTCTGATCGGTTCGTCAATTCCGGCCTTCGCCATCGGTCCTGGAGAGCCTAGTCGTTTGGGTTGTTTGGCGAATTCGTTGGGTGGGCGGTCTTGGCCGCGAACCTGCGGGCGGTGCCGCCCGCGGTGCTCGATGGTGTTCGATTCCGCAGTCGTAGTTGAGCGAATCTGCGTATTTCTGCGGTGTAATTCAAGTATTATTCGAGAGTCACTCGAATTAAATAGTAGTATCTATAACTTAGTATAGATCACAATATACTTCGATTCTATCGAGATGAAAGCCTTGGTCCATTAATGTCGTCGATGCCGTGAGTGAAACGGCGGTAATGAGGAGAGAACCATGAGCCTAGACGTCGCTTCACGCTCCGGTCGGCCGGGGCCCGAAGAGCTGGTTCCGTCGCGCTACGCGGTACGGGTTGGGGAGATCGATGTTCTGGTGGTGAGCGACGGCGTGCTGCCGCTGCCGACCAA
Source organism: Hyphomicrobiales bacterium (assembly GCA_900473415.1). Classification (GTDB taxonomy): domain Bacteria; phylum Pseudomonadota; class Alphaproteobacteria; order Rhizobiales; family Beijerinckiaceae; genus Allobosea. The sequence goes on along the minus strand of UCLR01000003.1, from coordinate 179,076 downwards.
GATGCTGGGCCACAATGCCGACGACACGGCGCGGGCGGCCTGGCTGAACGACATGTTCCTGCCGCCCGACGCTTTCGACTGGTCGCTGAACGTGGTCGTGGTGCGGAGCGGCGAGCAGGTGATCCTCATCGACGCCGGCCTGGGCCTGGACCCGGACCTGAACCTCCCGCGGGCCGGACAGCTGGTGAAGCGACTGGAGGCCGCCGGCATCGATCTCGGCTCCGTCACCGATGTGGTGCTGACCCATATGCACATGGACCATGTCGGCGGGCTCATCGTCGACGGGGTGAAGGAGCGGCTGCGTCCGGACCTGCGGATCCACGTGGCGGCTGCCGAGGTGAAGTTCTGGGAGGCGCCCGACTTCACGCACGTCAACATGCCGGCAGGCTTCCCGGATGCGCTTCGGACGGCAGCCAAGAAATTCGCGCAGGAGTATCGCAGCCATCTGCGCCTGTTCGACGACGAGCACGAGGTCGCGCCGGGTGTCGTCGTTCGCCGCACGGGCGGTCATACGCCTGGGCACAGCATCGTTCGGCTGGCCTCCGGCGGTGATCGCCTGACGTTCGCCGGTGACGCCGTTTTCGCGGTTGGGTTCGACCACCCGGACTGGCACAATGGGTTCGAGCACGACCCCGAGGAGGCGGCCCGCGTTCGGCTGCGCCTTCTGACGGAGCTGGCGGCCAGCGGCGAACAGCTGGTGGCGACCCACCTCCCGTTCCCTTCGGTCGGTCGGGTGGCGGTCGAGGGTGATGCCTTCCGCTGGGTCCCGGTCTTCTGGGACTACTGAAGACGTGTTTGCCGGCCGAATCTGGCTGAGCAGCCCTCGAGGCCAGCCCGGTTCGGCCGAAAGCCCGGCCTCAGCGAGGTCGCGGCCTTCAGGAACGATCGAACGACGCGCCGTATGGACGGCTGCAAACGGAGACATCTCATGAAAATCGTCATTATCGGTGGAACGGGCCTGATCGGGTCGAAGACCGCGGAGCGCCTGCGCAAGCATGGGCACGAGGTCATTGCCGCCGCCCCGAATACCGGCGTCAACACGATCACCGGCGAAGGTCTTGCGAAGGCGCTCGAGAATGCCGAGGTGGTGATCGACCTCGCGAACTCGCCTTCCTTCGAGGACAAGGCCGTGCTCGAATTCTTCCAGACGTCGGGCAAGAACCTGACCGCGGCGGAGAAGGCGGCTGGCGTGAAGCACCACGTCGCGCTCTCCATCGTCGGCGCGGATCGTCTGCCGGACAGCGGCTATCTCCGCGCCAAGGTCGCACAGGAGAAGATCATCCGGGAATCCGGCCTTCCCTATACGATCGTGCGGTCGACGCAGTTCATGGAATTCCTCGGGGGCATCGCCCAGGCCGGTGCGGTCGGCGACACCACCCGCCTGTCGACGGGCAATCTGCAGCCGATCGCTTCCGATGACGTCGCCGATTTCGTAGCTGAGGCCGCCCTTGCGGCGCCTGCCAACGGCATCATCGAGATCGCGGGCCCGGAGCGCGCGCGCCTTTGCGATTTCGTCGCGCGCTACCTCAAGGCGATCGGAGACAGCCGCGCCGTCGTCCCGGATCCGCAAGCCCCGTACTTCGGGACCAAGCTGGAAGAGGGCTCACTGGTCTCCGACAACAAGCCCAGCATCGGTCGCATCGACTTCAATCGCTGGTTCGCGACAGCGCCGAGAAAGTGATCGCCCGAGCACGGGGCGTTTCTTGAGACCGCCCCGTGCGTGACCCAAGAAAGGACGCGAGACATGATCAGGCTTTTGGCGTCTGCCGTCGCGCTGACGGCTCTTCTGTCCGGTTCGGCCTTTGCGCAGGACACGCCCAGGGGCGGAGAGGGCGCCAAGGTTACCCTGGTTTATGACCGCGAACTGCCCAATGTGCCCGGCAAGAGCATAAGGAGCGTTCTGGTCGAGTACGCTCCGGGCGGCTTTTCGGGAAGTCACACGCATGCCGCGTCGGCTTTCATCTATGCGACCGTTCTGGAAGGGGCGATCCGCAGCCAGGTCAACGATGGCCCCGTCACGGTCTACAAGGCCGGTGAAAGCTTCTCCGAGCTGCCGGGTGACCGCCACGCCGTGAGCGAGAACGCGAGCAAGACCGAACCGGCCAAGCTGCTTGCGGTGTTCGTGGTCGATACCGCCGAGCGGGAGCTGACTTTCCCCCTCAAGAAATAGATGAGCAGATGGGGCGTCCGATGCGGCGCCTGGCCGCTCCTTGCCGTAACCAACCGCTGCCGGTGACCCCGTCCCATGTCTGGTGATGACCACTTCCTGCCGCTTGTCCTGATCAATGCCCTGGGAGTTGCCGGCATCATCGTGTGGCACCTTCAGGGCCGCGCGCGGCCGAGGGGTCGCCTGATCGTCCAGATCCTCTTCTTCACCAGCATGAGCATCGTGCTCTTCTTGGGAGGAATCGCTCCGCATCAGCCGGATGATGCTTATGCGGAGGGTCTTGCCGCGCTGCTTTCCAAGTCGGCCAGGATTCTCTGGTGGACTCATCTCGCATGGACGGTCATCGGCTTCATCCACATCTATGTCAGGCTCAATCGCAAGCCGCGGGAAGCGCACCTGATCCTCGATATGGCCGTTGCCGCCATCTATCTCGGTGTGGCGCTGTCGGTCATGGGTTTCGTCTTCGGCATGCCGATCGCCACCTTGGTCACCACCTCGGGCGTCGTCGCCCTGATCCTGGGTCTGGCGCTGCAGAATACGCTCGGCGACGTCTTTTCCGGCATCGCCCTGACACTCGGCAAAGCCTATGCGATCGGCGACTGGGTTCAGTTGAGCGACGGCACCGCGGGGCGCGTCACCGAAATTAACTGGCGCTCGACCAACCTGCTGACCAGCGTGAATAACATTGTCGTGCTGCCGAACAGCATGCTCGCCAAACAGAGCTTGACCAGCTTGAGCCGGCCTGACGAGTCGCATCTGATGACCTTGGGCGTGCGTTTTGCCGCTGGGCAGCGACCACGCATCGTCGAGGACGTCATGCGGTCCGTGCTGGAAAGCAGTGCCCGGATCATCAAGGACCCACCGCCAGCCGTTGCGCTGAAGGGCATCGACGCGACCGCAATTGAAGCGGAGCTGCAGTTCCGTGTTGCGAGCATCGCGATCGGGATAGCCGCCAAGAACGAGATCATCGACCTCATCCATGACAGATGCAGCGCAAGCGGGTTGTCGCTGGCCGAGCCCGCCTAGGCCCCGTTCCAACACCACCGGTGCCCGGCGATGGGTGTTTCGCGCGGAGTGTCGTAGGCACTCATCCGACGCGCTCACAGCCACTCGGAGCGCCGGAGTGGAGCGGCGTACCCGGCCGCGTTGTGAAGGCAGAAGAGGCGGCCACCCGCAACGATCTCCCGACTTTCAGGCGACCTGCAGACCATGGATTTCCATAAGTGCGGCTCCGGCTCCCTGACGTTACTTTCAGTTGAGTTTGCCAGCCGGGCCTTCGAGGACTGGTGCTAGATGAAGCTGCGACGGTTTCCTGGCATTCCGTCCCTGGAAGGACAGCCCACCATGATAGCAGCGCTTCATCGAACGCCATCGGTCACGATACCTACGACGCTGGCTCTCGGTCTTCTGGCATCCTGGTTGGCCGGCACTCCGATCGGCATCCTGGCTCCGTTTGGCGCGCTCTTTCTCCATGCCCGCGGATACCTCCTCCAGTCGCTCTGGGCGGGCCTCCTCGTCGCTTTTGCCGCTGCGATCGTCGCGGCCCTGCTGTACCCGGGCGCCGTACGGGAAACCGCGCTTTCCATCGCGGCGCTCGTCCTGGTGGCTGCTTGCATTGGCGCGCTTATTGCGCGCGATCCGACCGGCCACAGCAACCCGGCCGGGCCAGCGCGTCGACAAGCGCCTGGGCATCCGGGCGCGTTCGGTGCCGTCCCGGGCGAGGCGGCCGATAGTGCGATCCATCCCGACGACAGGCCAGCGATCGCACAGGCTGCGGCCTACGCATTCTGGACGGGCGTGCCACAAGTGATGAGCTATCGGTTGCGCCAGCCGGATGGCAGCTACTGCTGGACCGAGCTCCGCGCCGAGCCCGGCTACGGCGTCAGCGTGGATGTCGACGCCATGGTTTCCAGGCCGGGTGATCGCTGGACCGTGGCGGAGTCGCTGGGCGAGACTGCGCAGGCGGTGGCTGCGGCCAAGGTGATCGAAAGTCTGCACGGCAAGGCTTGGGCCTTCGATGCGATGGGGAAATTCACCTACGTGACCCCGGCTGCCCAGATCGCCATCGACATGGCTTTGGAGGATCTCAATCGTCGCCTCGACGAACGGGAGTTCATCGATGGCGGCGAGGTAGGCTGGATGCGCGGCGTCCATCCGGACGATGTCGACGGCGCCGCCTCCACCCTGCGCCATTGCCTGAAGACGGGCGAGCCCTGGAACATCGAGTACCGGATGTTGCGGGCGACGGGGCAGTATGTCTGGCACCGTATCTCGGCGCGTCCGACGCGGGATGGCGAGGGGCGCATCACGGGCTGGTTCGGCACCTCGATCGACATCGACGTCTACAAGAAGACCGAGGCCGCGCTGCGCGGGCGGGAGCAGCAGCTCGAACTGCTGATCGACACGGTCCCGGCCATGATCTGGAGCATGACGGCGGACGGCCACCCCGCTTATCTCAACAAGCGGATAATGGAGGTGACCGGCGCCACGCTCGATACGGTTACGGCCGCAGACGGGTCTCTTTCGTTGAAGAAGATGATCCACCCCAATTTCCTGGATCTGGCTGAGAAGACATTCGCCAAGTCCGTCACGACGGGAACGCCGTACAACATCAAATACCTTCAGCATCGGGCCGACGGCACGTATCGCTGGACTGAAACGCGTGCGGAGGCCCTGCGTGACGAAACGGGCAAGGTCCTTCGCTGGTATGGCGTATCGGTCGACATCCACGACCTGATCACCACGCAGACGGAGCTAAACTTCCGGAAGCAGGAATTGACGCGGCTGGTCGACCTCGTGCCGAGCCATATCTGGCGACTGACTCCCTCCGGGGAGCCGAACTTCTACAACCGCCGCTTCATCGATTTCCTCGGCCTCGACGAAGCGGGGCTGGAAACGCCCGCAACGGAGCAATACGCGGCGGCCCTGAAGGCGGCCATCCACCCGGAGGACGCCGATCGGCTGTGGGCCGAGCTGAAGCATTGCCTCCTCAGCGGCCAGCCCTTCGCGATGCGCTACCGGCTGCGCCGTCACGATGGCGTCTATCGCTGGATGGACGGGCGCGCGGAGCCGCTTCGCGATGAGGACGGCAGCATCATCCAGTGGTATGGCCTGTCCCACGACATCGACGATCAGCTTCGCGTGGAAGAGGCGTTGCGCGAAAGCGAACGTTCGTTGCGGCAGCTGGTCGAGACGCTGCCTGCGCTGATCTACTGCGCTGCGCCGAACGGAGAGCCGATCTATCGCAGCGAGAAGCTGCGGGAGTTTCTTGGCTTCGGGCTCGGGGACAAGGACGAGGACGGGCGGACACGCCTGACCGGCACCCTCGAAGCCATCATCCATCCCGACGACCTCCCGGACGTGAGAGAGAAATATGGGCGCTCACTGGCGACGGGCTCCTCCTATGCGATGAAGCACCGCCTCCGGCGGGCGGATGGCGAGTATCGCTGGGTCGAGACGCGAACCGCGGCGATGCGAAACGTCGAGGGGGAGATCGTTCAGTGGAACGGCATCTGCTTCGAAATCGAAGATCAGGTCCGCGCGCAGGAAGCGCTGACATTGGCGCAGGAGCGGTTGGCGCGCGCAGCGCAGGCCGCCAGCCTGGCCGAGCTCTCCGCCTCAATCGCCCATGAAGTCAACCAGCCGCTCGCCGCTGTGGTCGCCAACTCGCATGCCTGCCAACGCTGGCTCACCTCGGACCCGCCCAACCTGGAGCGAGCGCAGAAGACCGTCGAGCGCATCATCCGCGATGCGAACTCGGCCGCCGATGTGGTCGGACGGGTCCGCGCCCTGTTCAGGCAGACGGCCCAAGCGCGAAACCCCTGCCAGCTCGACACCATTCTTCATGAGGCGCGGGATTTGATGACGGAGGAAGCGACCCGGCGCCGCATGCGTATCGAGGTGGATGTCGAGGCCGGGCTTCCGCCGCTGGAACTGGACCAGATCCAGATCCAGCAGGTTCTCGTCAACCTGATCCGCAACGGCATGGAGGCAATGGAGCCTTCGCAGCGCAGAGTGCTTCGCATCCAGTCGCGGCGCGTCCGCGATCTTGTCAGAACCGAAGTCCGGGATACCGGCCAGGGTCTCGGCGCCCCTGAAAAAGTATTCGAGCCCTTCTTCTCGACCAAACCCAATGGCATGGGCATGGGGCTGGCGATATCGCGAACCATCATCGAAACCCATGGCGGGCGCCTGTGGGCAGAGAACAATCAGGACGACGGGGCCACCTTCATCTTCACCCTGCCTGTTGAGGCGACGGCGGACCATGATCGTTGACGACACCATCGTGTTCATCGTCGACGACGACGAGGCTCTTCGGGAGGCGCTGGGCGAGCTGCTGGCGGCGAACGGCGTCCGATCCGTACCGTTCAAGTCTGCCGGCGACTATATCGACGCGTCCAAGCCGGATCTCCCGGCCTGCCTGCTTCTCGATGTCGAGCTTCCCGACATCAACGGCCTCGAACTGCAGCGGCAGATCGCGCAGGGAGACCACCCGCCCATCGTGTTCATTACGGGGCATGGCGACATTCCCTCATCGGTGCGCGCCATCAAGCATGGCGCCGTCGACTTCCTGACCAAGCCGTTCAGCGATACCGCGCTCCTGGAGGCGATCCACTCCGCGATCGTGCAGGATCGGGAGACCAGGGCGAAGCGCGCCGAGCTCGCGCTGCTGAGGCAGCGCTACGACGAGCTCTCTCCGCGTGAGCGTGAAGTCCTTCCGTTGGTGGTGAGCGGCCTGCTCAACAAGCAAGCCGCGGCCGAACTCGGCATCAGGGAGGTCACCCTTCAGATCCATCGAAGAAATGTGATGCAGAAAATGGCGGCTTCATCGCTCGCCGACCTGGTGCGAATTGCGGAGCGGTTGGAAATCCCGATCCAGCATTCGCGCCGGATGGGAGGGACCTGAGCGTGGGCAAGCACAGACATGTCGTGGCCGTCGTCGACGATGATCCGCGATTGCTCGAATCGCTCGAGGATCTGCTCGAGTCGGCCGGTTACGCGGTTCGCAGCTTCTCCGGTGCGGCAGCATTGACCGGGGCGGGTCTCTCCGGCCTGGATCTCCTCATCACGGATATCGGCATGCCGGGGGTGGACGGCTTCGAGTTGCGCGACCTCGTCAACAGGGAACGTCCGGACCTGCCGGTCTTTCTCATCACCGGGCGCCACGAATTCGCCGAGCAGATCAGGGCGCGAACCGTGGAGAGCTTCTTCTGCAAGCCCTTCGACGGCCAGGCCTTGCTCGCGGCGATCGCGATAGCCTTGCGGAAATAGGGATGTGGAAGGTGAACATGATCATTGACCGCTCACTCTCACGGGAATCGATACCTTTCTCGACGCAACGCCAGGCCGAGGCTGGGCAGTCCCTGGTCGTCATCGTCGACGACGACGCCTCCGTTCGAGAGGCATTGTCGGAGCTGATGCTGTCAGCCGGCTTTGCAGCGGTTTCGTTCAGCTCGACGCAGGCATTGCTCGGGACCAGTGTGCTCGACCAGCCGGGATGCCTCATTCTCGACGTGCGCATGCCCGGCTCGAGCGGGCTCGACCTCCAGCGGCATCTGACGACGAGCGGAAATCCCAAGCCGGTCATCTTCCTGACGGCCCATGGCGATATCCCCATGACCGTTCAGGCCATGAAAGCCGGTGCGGTCGATTTCCTGACGAAGCCGGTTCGCGACCAGACGCTCTTGGACGCTGTCAACGCGGCGATCAGGCTGGATGCGGCCCGAAGGACAGAGGCCGCGAGGATCAAGGGCTATGTCGAGCGCCTGCAGACCCTGACGCCGCGGGAGCGCGAGATCATGCATGAGGTAGCGCGAGGTCGTCTCAACAAGCAGATCGCCTTCGACCTCGGCATCAGCGAGGTGACGGTCAAGCTGCACAGGGGCAACCTCATGCGGAAGATGAAGGTCGCCTCCATCGGCGAGCTCATCCGGGCGTGGGAGGCTCTGCCGGTCAGAATGCGTGAGGCGAACGCAGCTTAGCCACCGCTGAGCTGGAGCATCGCGTTTGGGGCGCGCGAAGTGGCTCCTGCCCGCGATGACCACGGCGGCGCGGTATTCTTGGCCGCACCGCCACCGCGCGGAGAAGGCCGTGGCGACTCCCTCGTCGATCAGGTGAGCGTGATGCCGCCGTCAACGGCCAGATTGACGCCCGTTATGAATTGCCCCTCGGCGGAGCAGAGGAAGAGAGCCGCCTGTGCGAGTTCCTCCGCCTTGCCCATCCGGCCGAACGGAATCATCCGGGCGGCCTGCTCTTCGACCTGCGACTGCGCTTCGGGGGCGACCCCCAGTTTTCCGATGATCGGTGTATCGGTGGGGCCTGGGCTCAGCACGTTCACGCGGATGCGCCTGTCCTTGAACTCCAGCACCCAGTTGCGAGCGAACGCCTCGATCGCAGCCTTGCTGCCGGCATAAACCGTGTGACCGTCCAGCACCTTGCGGCTCGCGATCGAGCTCGTCAGCAGGATCGCGCCGCCATCGCGCAGCAAGGGTGCCATCTTCTGCACGCCGAAGAAGATGCCGCGCGTATTGGCGAGGAATTGAGCGTCGTAATCGGTCGCTGTGACGGCAGAGCTGGGCTGAATGCGGATGCCGCCCGCATTCGCCACATAGATGTCTGCCTGTCCGAACCGCTCCGCGACATATGCGGCGACACGCTCATGCGTGGCGAGGTCGGCAACGTCACCTGCAAGGCCGGTAGCCTGAGGCCCCAGGGCCGCGACGGCTTCATTCACGGCGCCCTCTCGCCGTCCAACGATCAGGACCTTCGCGCCTTCGTTTGCGAAGAGGCGCGCCGTCGCGAAGCCGATGCCGCTGTTGCCGCCGGTGATCACCGCGACCTTGTTCGACAGTTTTCCCATGTGGACCTCCATTCTGGTGATCCAAAGCTGGGATGCCGTGAGGTCAGATCAAATTGTACCGAGGTCGATGCGATCTATACGTCTGTATAGATCCAGATAACGTCGAGCGTATTGATTGACGTCGCGCAAATCGCAAAATCAAAGTGCCTCGAAGCGCTGACGAACGCGCAGATATGGTCGCGTTTCGAGGTCGAAGTCTCGATCTTTGATAGCCAGTTCAGCGTCCTGAACACTTCGAGCCGTAGCTCGATATTCGCGCCTTGGAGGTGCCAATGCCGGACAAAGCATCATCCAATCCGACCGACCTCAGTCGGCGGGATCTCCTGTGCGGCGGTGCCGGCATGGCGGCGGTTGGCACGCTTCCGCTCCAGTCTTTCGCGCAGCCCTCCACCGTTTCCCCTCAGAGCAGCAGAAGGAGCCAACGCATGAACTACGTGACGACTCGGGATAGCGTCGAGATCTTCTACAAGGACTGGGGTCCGAAATCGGCCCAGCCGCTTGTCTTCCACCATGGCTGGCCGCTGAGCTCGGACGACTGGGACGCCCAGATGCTCTTCTTCCTGGCGCAGGGCTTCCGGGTCGTCGCTCACGACCGGCGTGGGCATGGCCGTTCGAGCCAGGTCAGCGAAGGGCATGACATGGATCATTACGCGGCCGACGCCGCGGCTGTCGTCGAACATCTCGACCTGCGCAACGCCGTGCATATCGGCCACTCCACGGGAGGGGGCGAGGCCACGCGCTACGTCGCGCGCCATGGCAGGGCCCGCACCGCAAAGCTCATTCTCATCGGCGCTGTCCCGCCGATCATGGTCAAGACCGACCGGAATCCCGGCGGTCTGCCAATCGAAGTCTTCGACGGCCTCCGGAAGAGCCTCGCGGCCAATCGCAGCAAGTTCTACACCGATCTCCCTGCGGGGCCGTTCTATGGATTCAACCGGGCCGGTGTCGAGCCGGATGCCAGCATCGTCCAGAACTGGTGGCGCCAGGGCATGATGGGAGCCGCCAAAGCCCACTACGACGGCATCAAGGCCTTTTCCGAAACCGATTTCACCGAGGACCTCAGGCTCATCGAGGCGCCGGCTCTCGTCATGCATGGCGATGACGATCAGATCGTCCCGATCGGCGACAGCGCTCCGCTTTCGGCCAAGCTTCTGAAGAAGGCGACCCTGAAGATCTACAACAAGTTCCCGCACGGCATGGCGACCACCCAAGCGGATGCGGTCAACAAGGACATCCTTGCATTCGTCCGAGGTTGACGCTCGCGGACGAGGCGGCAAGCGAGCCGCCTCGTCACCATTACAGTCCGTCAATCAATTTGCCGGCTTTGCATTGGCTTATCGGCCGCCAGACTCTGGCCCGGGCCGCGAAACGGCATCTCCGCGCCAGCTCTCCTCAGATCGACCCATGGAGGCCTCGAAGACCATGCTCGCGACCCAAAAGGGCTATCAAATTCTGGCCGGCGTTTCCGTTCCGGACACCGAGCTTGTCGCTGGCGCCCTCGCTTATGCCCGTCGGGCCTGCGAGCCCTATCTGTTCAATCATGTTGTCCGGTCGTGGCTTTTCGCGGCCCGGCTGGGGCAGATCCGCGAGCTCGAGCACGACGAGGAGGTCGTCGCCGTCGGCACGCTCCTGCATGATGTGACGCTGAATGAGCGCTTCAACGGGCCGCGCCGGTTCGAAGTTGAAGGCGCCGATCTCGCGCGAAGCTTCGCCCGAGAGAGCGGTGTCGATGAGCGTCGCGCCCAGCTGATCTGGGATAGCGTCGCCCTAAACTCGACGCCGTCGATCGGCCTCTACAAGGAGGCCGAGGTTGCGCTCTGCACGGCGGGCATCTGCCTCGATGTCGTCGGGCTGCAATACGACGCGATCCCGCCCGACGAGGTCCAGCGTATCGTCGCGGCCTATCCGAGGCTCGGGATGAAGCGGCTGATGACGCAGTGCTTCTGCCACATCGCCAGGGTCAGGCCGGAAACCAGCTACGACAATTTCGTGCGTGATTTCGGCGAGCGGCTTGTCGCCGGCTACCGCGCGCCGTCATCGGTCGACTTTGTCGCGAACGCGCCCTTCGACGACTGAAATTCGTCGTGCGGATGGTGGATATCGAGGCACGGCGTGGACTTGCCGGCAGCACTCCGTTCGCTGCTCATCGTCGGATGAGCGCGCGCCAGCGCCCTTGAGCCAGCCAAGTTGGACGGCTGACGGGGTGAGCCTCCGCGTCGTATGGCCACGGGTTGCCAACGGCTCGTAGCAGGCTCTGGCGGGCCTCTCGGCGATCGACGATGTCACCAGGGTCACTCGCTACTCGATCCGCTGCAGTCGAAGCGGCCCGTTCGAACCGTCTCTGGAACCGCTTCAAGAGCGGATTGCCGCAACAGCTGGCAGGCTCCGTCGCCCACGGTCCTGGTCGCAACGTTGGAGCGACCGCGGCCAGACGGCAGACCGATGTCCGCGCCCGGCGCCAAACGGCTTGAGGATTTCGCCCCTCCGGGGCGAAGCCACGCCCGGACCTGACGCCATGACGGGGGCCAGGACGACGGTGACCTCGTTCAACCTGGCCGAAATCCCCATCTGGCCCGCCTTGACACGCTCGCCAAAAAAATAAATTATAATTTATAAGATTGGAGAGGCGGCATTGAAAGTTTCTCGACTCAGGGCGATCCAGCTCGAAGCACGGTTCGCGGACGTGTTCGGTGGCATTGATAAGGTCCCGGCGGAGCTGCTGATTCCGGCAGCGCATTTCCGGCGCATCCCGCGCACCGGCCAGGTTTCCACGCTGGTCGTGGTGGAAAGCGATGATGGCGCGATAGGCTATGGCGAGGCTTTCGGACTCCCTCATGCCGGGGCTGCCACGGCCATCATCAACGGCGTCATTGCGCCAGCGCTGGTCGGCTCGGCCATCGGCGAGCCCTCTGAGATGCTGGCCGATCTGGAGCGCTACTTCACGGCGATGGGCAGCACACGCGGTCCCGCGATCGAAGCGCTGAGCGGCGTTGATATCGCCCTGTGGGACCTCAAGGCGCGCGCCGCGGGCGTTCCCCTGGCCACACTGCTCGGCGGCACTCCGGGGGCGGTGAAGACCTATGTCAGCCCCGTCGGCTTCCAGGATCATCCCGACAAGTCAGCACGCGCCGCACGCGCCTATCTCGATCAGGGCTATACCGCGATCAAGCTCAAGGTCGGCCGAGGCCTTGTTGTCGATATCGACCACATCGCGGCGGTGCGCGGCGAGGTGGGGTCTCATACGGCGCTCTATCTCGATGCGAACTGCGCCTACGACGTGGCAACGGCGATCACGGTGGCGAAGGCCCTGGCCCCTTACGATATCGGCTGGTTCGAAGAGCCGGTGCCGCCGGACGATCCGCAGGCCCTGGCGGCGGTCCGCAAGGTCTCGCCCGTGCCGATCGCGGCCGGCGAGAACGACTTCACGCTCGATGCTCATGCTAAACTCGTCGCCGCCGATGCGGTCGATTTCCTGCAGCCCAATATTTCACGCGCCGGTGGTGTGTCCGGCCTGATGGCGATCGGCGCGCTCTGTGCACGCTCCGGCATCGCGATGGCGCCTCATGGGGTCGGGACATGTGTCGCGGTCTCGGCCGCGCTGCATACCTGTCGGGCGGCTCCCGCTGTCCATGCCTATGAGGCGAACCGGCTGCTGAACCCGCTACGCGACGACATGGCGGTGCGGCCTCTCGTCACCGAAGGTGGGCAGCTTGTCGCCCAGGATGCTCCGGGGCATGGCGGTGAGCCGGATTTCGGGCGCCTTGCCCGCTACGCCGTGGGCGGCCTGGAGCACAATGCGGAGCGAGCCCATGCCCATATCGGTGCGTAGCCGGGAAGATCTGGGCGAGCTCGTCGGCAAGCCGGGCGAGACACTGGCCGAGACCTTGCGGCGCACGCTGCTCGACATGATCGTGTTCGGCTATTTCGAGCGGGGGACGCGGCTCTATCCGGAGAAGCTCGCCGAGCATTTCAATGTCAGCCTGACGCCGGTGCGGGAGGCTCTGATGCGCCTCGCGGCGGAGGGCTTCATCGAGGTCATCCAGCGGCGCGGCTATCATATCCGCGATCCCGACGCCAAGCAGGTCCTGGATCTCTGGCAGGTGCGGCTGGCGATCGAGCTCATGGCCGGCGAACTGATGATCGACCGGCTGAGGGCCGGAGCGCTTGCGGACGCGGCCATCGACGAGCTCGAGGCCATCCACCAGCGCCTCGCCGTCGATCCTCACGCGATCTCGCATAAGGATCGGCACGAGCAGAACGCAAGCTTTCACCACAAGATCGTCGAGTTCAGCGGCAACGACCTGCTGCTCTCGACCTATCGTGGCATTCAGATGCAGGTGCTGCATGCCTGGATCCAGCGCGGCATCGAGACCTGGCGCGCGCGCCACGCCTCCGAGGCCGTCGAGCACAATGCCATCATCAAGGCGCTGCGCGACCGCAACCCGGATGACTACGCCAAGGCGGTGCGCGCCCATCTGGCCCGCTCGCTCAAGGATGCCCAGGCCGATCTCAAGGCCCGCAATCTGATCGAAGAACTGACGCAGAGCCGAAGCTAATCGGCCGGATTCTCACGGGGAGGACATCATGATGCAGAGACGTCAGCTTCTGAATACGCTCGCGGCATTCGGCTGCGTGCTCGCGAGCACTTTGATTCCGCAGGCGCCGGCCTCGGCGCAGACCAAGACGATCCGCATGTGGACGTTCCTGAGCGCCACCGGGACGACGCCGCGCGAGGTCGCGCTGGCGCAGATCATCAAGAACTACGAGGCTGCCAATCCTGGCACCAAGATCGTCGTCGAGACGCAGGTCTGGGATCAGATGACGCCGAAATTCCTGGCGGCTCATCGGGCCGGCAATGCGCCGGATATCAGCTGGGTCGTGACCGACTTCCTCGGCGACGCCATCGGCTCCGGCTCGCTGGCCGACCTCAACGAGCTGTTCATCAGGAAGTGGCCGGCCGAGCAGGTCAAGGATCACGCCAGCGCCTATTGGGATCTGACCAAGAAGGGCGACAAGCAATATGCGATGTTCGCCTCACCCAACTATATCTCCATCGTATACCGGGCGGACCTGCTCAAGGCTGCCGGAATCGACCCGGCCTCGATCAAGACCTGGGACGATCTCCGGGCCGCGGCCGAGAAGCTCACGGTTAAGAATGCCGCGGGGCAAGTGACGCGCTACGGCTATGCGCAGGGCTTCAGCGAGCAGCAGGCCGATCCGCATATGATGATCCCCTACCTCCTCGGTGAGGGGGAGCAGCTGTTCAAGCCGAACGGAAAGGCCAATTTCGCCAGTCCCTCAGGTGTCGCGGGCATGACCTTCGCGACCGACCTGATCAAGAAGTATCAGGTCTCGCCCTCGCAATCGGCGACCTGGACGGTCGACGACCTGTTCGAGCAGTTCTCCTCCGACCGTGTCGCGATGATCCAGGGGCCAAGCGTGCGCGTCTCGTCGCTGCAGGCGAAGCTGGGCAAGGAGAATGTCGGCCAGATGCTGTGGCCCGGCAACGGCAAGACAGCTCATTCTCCCGCCGTCATGGCCGGCTGGGCCGTGGGCGTCTGGTCCAAGGGGCCGAACAAGGAGGAGGCCGGCAGGTTCGTCGACTATTTCCTCGGGGCGGAATCCGAGAAGATCTGGGTCACCGTCGGCGGCCAGTCGCCGCTGATGGCATCGACCGCCAAGGCCGTCGCCTCCTTCGTCGACCAGCCCGGCAACGGCTATATCCGCGTCGCCGGCGAGGGCGCGAGCAAATATGGCTGGCTGACCCCGATCGAGTTCAATGTCGGCGGCTATCGGCAGGCGCTGAACAAGGCGACCCAACGCATCCTCGTCGACGGCGTTGCGGTCAAGGCAGCCCTCGAAGAGGCGGAAACCCGCTTCAATCGCCAGAACAATCGCTGACGTGACCCGGGCGGAGCCCGAGCGGCTCCGCCTCCGATCGGGGATCGCTCTCAATGACGATGTATTCGCGCCTGACCGGCGTCAATTACGTGCTGCCGGCAATGGCGTTGCTGATGCTGGTGTTGTTCTCGCCGGTCCTCTACGGCTTCTGGTTCAGCCTGTTCCGCATCCAGTACGGCGCACCGACGGATTTCGCCGGCCTGGAAAACTATGCGCGACTGCTCGACGATACGGAACTGGGAGCGACGCTCGAGCGCAGTGCGTTGTTCACCTGCTGCGCCGTCGCGCTGACGCTCGTCATCGCGCTCGCCTTGGCGGTCTGGATCAACCGCCTTGGCCAGCGGCTCGGCTTCGTCGTCCAGATGATCGTCATCCTGCCCTGGATCATCTCGACGGTGGTCGCCACGCTGTTGTTCCGCTGGGTGTTCGTCAGCGATATCGGGCTGGCGGGATCGCTGGTGCGGATGGCGGGCATCCCCGACGTGCAGCTTCTCAACAACCCCGGCAGCGCCATGGCCCTGCTGATCGGCGTCTCCGTCTGGAAGAGGGTCGGTTATGCCGTGATCATTCTGCTCGCAGGGCTCAAGGGCATCCCGGACGACTACGAGGAAGCTGCCAAGATCGACGGCGCCAATCCCTGGCAGATATTCTGGCTGATCGTCCTGCCACTCCTGAAGACACCGCTGTTGCTGGTCACGATCGTGCTGACCCTCTCCAATCTCAACACGGTTGAGACGCCGCTCGTCCTGACTGGCGGCGGCCCGGGGGACGCAACGCGCATCCTGCCGATCGAGGTGTTCGACCGCGCCTTCGTCACTTTCGATCTGGGCTCAGCCACCGCGCTCGCGTTGGTGATGTTTGCCGGCAACATTTTGCTCGTCCTTGCCTATGTTCGACTGGCCAAGTGGAAGACGTGATGAGCGCCGCACCTTCCCGCCTCCATCCTCGGCCGGCGCCCCGGGACCACGTTGCCGTACCGGCCCGATCCCGCATCGCCCTGCCCGGCCTGTTGGGCCTGGTCATTGCCTGCCTTTTCACGGTGTTGGCGGGCCTCAATCTGCTGCCGTTGTTCTGGGGCGTGCTGACCTCGCTCAAGTCGCAGCCGGACCTGTTCAGGACGCCGCCGGTCCTGCTCAATTTCGTTCCGACGGCCGAGAACTACCAGCGGGTGATCGACAGCGGCTTTCTCGGCAATATCCGCGTGAGCGTGTTCTACTGCGTCGTCACAGTGGCGGGCGTGCTGGTGCTGGCTCTGCCTGCAGCCTATGCCTTCGACCGTTTCGATTTTCCGCTGCGGCGTGCCCTCTTCATGCTCGTGGTCGCCAGCATTCCGCTGTCGCTCGGTGCCGCCGCGCTGCTGATTCCGAACTACCTGTATTTCACGCGGCTGGGCCTGACCAACGCCTGGTTCACGCTGCCGCTGATCTACACGGCCTATCAGCTCCCCATGGCGATCTGGATCGTCAAGGGTTCGCTCGAGAGCATCCCGCGCGAGCTCGACGAGGCCGCGATCATCGACGGTGCCTCCCATTTCCAGATCCTGACGCGCGTCATGCTGCCTTTGACGCGCCCGGCGCTGGGAGCGGCGGGCGTGCTGACCTTCGTCGCCTGCTGGAATGAATTCGTCGCGGGCTCGGTGATGATCGACACGCCGGACCTGCGGCCGATCCAGCCGGCGATCTACAACTTCATCGGTTATTTCGGGCGGGAATGGGGGCCGCTGACGGCATCCGCCACCCTCGCCATTCTTCCCATCCTCATCGCATTCGCCCTGCTCAGCCGCCTGATCGTGTCCGGCCTGACCAAGGGCTCGGTCAAGGGCTGAGACATGCACAGGGTCGTCAATATCGGCTGTGGCGAAGCCGAGGCCGTCATTGCCGCCGCCGCTGGGAAAGCGGCGCAGATGGGTGTGCCGCAGAACATCGCGATCGTCGATGCGGCCGGTCACCTGGTTGCGTTCCGGCGCATGGACGGTGCCAAGTTCACCTCGATCGAGATCGCCCTGGCAAAGGCCTTTTCCGCCGCCGGCGCACGGGTCGAGACCAAGGCCATAGCCGCGCGCACGCTGCCGGGCGAGCCGGGTTTCGGTCTCCAGAATCTCCATGGCGGCCGCTTCACCACGCTCGCCGGCGGGATACCGCTATGCGTCGGGGCGGAGGTGGTCGGCGCGATCGGCGTGAGTTCCGGCTCGACGGTTCAGGACCAGCAGGTGGCCGAGGCGGGCGCAGCCGCCTTCGCCGCGCTGAGTCTCGCCGGCTGATCCGCCTCCTTTCGTCCATCCAAGCATCGTGAGCCAAGCCATGTGGGACATCATCATCGTGGGCGGCGGCTCGGCCGGCTGCGTCCTGGCCAATCGCCTCTCCGCCGACCCCGCGCGGAAGGTCCTGCTGATCGAGGCGGGGCGCGACCTCAAGCCCGGCGAGGAAGGTGCCGCGATCCTCGATACCTATCCGGGCAAGGCGGCGTTCGACCCGCAGAACCACTGGCCGGGCCTGATGGTCCAGACGCAGCCGCATCTGCACAACACCGTCGATCGGCCGCCGCCAAAGCGCTACGAGCAGCCGATGCTGATCGGCGGCGGTTCCAGCATCAACGGCCAGATCGCCAATCGCGGCACTCCCGATGACTATGACGAGTGGGGCCAGGCCGGCGCGACCGGCTGGGACTGGAACGCCGTGCTGCCCTATTTCATCAAAGCCGAAACCGACCTGGACTATGCGGGCCCTCTACACGGCAAGGCGGGGCCGATCCCGATCCACCGGATCCCGCGTGAGCGCTGGCCTGCCTTTTCCATCGCTGCCGAGGCCGCGATGGAGGCGCAGGGCTATCCTGACATCAAGGACCAGAACGGTGCGTTTGGCGACGGCCATTTCGCGATGACCCTGTCAAACAACAACGGCCAGCATCGGGTCTCGACCGCGATGGCCTATCTCGATGCCGCGACCCGGCGCCGGCCCAATCTGGAGATCATGACCAGCACCCAGGTCCTCTCGCTGGCGATGGAGGGACAGCAGGTCGTTGGCGTCGACATCGCCAGGGGAAACGGACAGGAGCGGCTGGCGGCGCGCGAGGTCGTGGTCGCATCGGGCGCCATGCATTCGCCTGCCCTGCTGATGCGCTCGGGCATCGGGCCGGGAGGGCATCTGCGCTCGCTCGGCGTCGAGGTTCGTGCCGACCTTCGCGGTGTCGGCGCCAATTTGCAGGAACACCCCGGCATCTCGCTCTCCGGCTATATCAAGCCAGCGGCTCGCCTCGGCAACTCGACACGACGGCACATCCATGTCGGCATGCGCTACAGCTCGGGCGTCGAGGATTGCGGGCCCTCGGACATGTTCCTGATGGTGGCGGCGAAATCCGCCTGGCATCCGCTCGGGCCACGGATCGGCACGATCATTTCCTGGATCAACAAGGCACATTCGCGCGGGGAGGTCCGGCTGGTCTCCTCGGATCCGCGCCAGGAGCCGACCGCCGATTTCAACTATCTCTCCGACTACCGCGACCTCCAGCGCATGGGGGCAGCCGTGCACCTGATCGCAAAGCTGTTCGCCGCGCGCCCGCTGGCCGACATCGTCGAGATGCCGGGAGCTTCGAGCTACAGTGGCTTTGCCAAGTCGTTGGGCCGGCAGACGCTGCGGAACTACCTGATCACCGCGCCGATCGCACTCGCCATCGACGCGCTGCCGCCGCTGCGAAAACTCTTCTTTCAGCGTGCCGTCTCCAGCGGCATCAGCCTGCAATCGCTGTTGAACGAGCCGGATATCCTGGAGGCCTATGTCAAGGCCCATGCCTTCGGCCAATGGCACTGCTGCGGCACCTGCCGCATGGGGGCGGCCGGAGATTCCGACGCGGTCGTCGACGGAGCAACCGGCCGGGTTCATGGCGTGGGCGGCCTCAGCGTCGTCGACGCATCGATCATGCCGACCGCGCCGCGGGCGAACTTGAACCTCCCGGTGATCATGATCGCGGAGCGTATGGCGGACCTGATAGCGGCTCGGCCGAGCTAGGTGACGCCTGGTACCGGCTGGAGCGCATCGCCACAGTCGAAGCGTTCCGACAGTAGCATGGGCGCATCCGAAATGGCTCTGGGGATTGCTAGGCCAAGGATATCAGCGCAATTGCGCCAATCTGCCTAGCTTTCAGAATGAGTGATCGGCGCTCGTTCTATTCGCGCGCCTCCCGCATCGCGGACCAAATCAAAAGCGCTGTCAGGACCAGATGAAGAATGACCGCTGGCCACAAAAGGGCTCCCGTCGAACCGCCTGCAAGACCGAGGTAAGCGAGAAACACCGCAACGGCCGCGCTGTAGGTCAGCATGCCGAGGATCGGAGGCCCGGGCCAGCAGGCGATTCCCAGCCCGATCAGCGCCATGCCCGCCACGCGCGCGACCGTCAGGGCGTTGCCGTCCAGCGCCTCCCCGAGCAATAACGACGCGACGAAGCGCGGCACGAACAGCAACGCAACCCCTGTCGCGATTTCGCCGATCGCGGCCAATTTCAGCGCGTTCTGAATCACAGCCACGACGTCTGTTCCGGCGCCCTCGTGCCCCGCTCAAGACGCTCCGGAGTCAGCCAGGACCCGGCGTCGTTCACTGCAATGGCTCGAGCTTGAAAGTCAGCTTGTCGATTTTGCCCGTGAACTTGAACGGTGGATCATAACGATAATCCAGCAGCGCGACCCCCGTCCGGGTGTCCTGGCCCACATCGAAACTCTCGTCTTCTGGGAAGGTGATCGGGGTGGTGTGTTCCAGCGTATTGCTGACGACCTGCGTGCCGTCCACGGAGAGCACGCCGGTTCCTCCCTTGCCCAAGCCCGGAGCATCGGCCTTGAAGTCGAACACGATGGTGTGCTTGCCCGGCCCCAGTTCAGGTCCTTCCCAAACCGTGCGCTTGAGATCGAGCAGGTTGTACAGGAAAATAGGCTTGCCGCGGCCGAAGCCGAATTCGCCCTTGCTCAGGAAGAGTGCATAGCCCCCGAAACGCCCACCATCGGTCACGATCACGCCTTCCGCGCCTCCGTCGGGGATCGTGACCTCGGCAGTGATTGTGTACGACTTGTTCAGTATGCTTGGGGCACCGCTATTGGGCACGCCGGTCAGAACTCCCGCGTAGGTGAAGAGCGTTCGGCCAGCCGTCAGGCTTGGGCGCTGAGTCGTGAAGCGGGCAAGCGTCGAATTGTCGAGCGGCAGCACCTCGAATTTTTTCGCTTCGGAATAGAAGAGGTCCTGCAATTGCTTCAGCCTTTGGGGCTGCTGGGCCGCCAAATCGTTGGACTGAGTTGGATCTGAAGCGACGTTGTAGAGTTCCCAGTTGTACCCCGTGATCACGTCGGGAGGCGTGCCTGTGCTCGGCGCCCATGGCAGATTTGCGGGCGTCGTCGCTGCGACCCATCCCTCATGGTAGATGGCGCGATTGCCGAGCATCTCGAAATACTGCGTGGTTCGCCGGCTGGGCGCGTCCCCACTAGTCTTGTCCCAAGTGTACATCATGCTCACGCCGTCCATGGGACGTTGCTTGATGCCGTCGATCGTCTCGGGCAGCGGGATACCAGTCACTTCGAGGATGGTCGGCGCGATATCGATGACATGGTGAAACTGGCGGCGGATCCCTCCCACATCGTTGATGTGCCCGGGCCACGACATAGCCACGCCCTGAGCGGTCCCGCCAAAATGCGACGCCACCTGCTTCACCCATTTGAAGGGTGTGCTCATCGCCCAGGCCCAACCTGCTGAATAATGCGGAAAGGTCCGCTCCGAGCCCCAGAACGGATACCAGAGGAGCTGGTCTTTAGCCGGAACCTGGACACCGTTGAAAAAGGTGAACTCGTTCGGCGTGCCGTTGATCATGCCCTCCGGGCTCGCGCCGTTGTCGCCGCTGATGTAGATGATCAAGGTATTGTCGAGCTCGCCCAGATCATCGACGGCCTGAACGACCCTGCCGATCTCGTTGTCGGTATACGCCAGATACGCTCCGTAGACGTCCATCTGCTTGACGAAGAGCTTCTTCTCTTCCCAGCCGAGGGAATCCCATTCCGGCAATTCTTTCGGCCAAGGCGTCAGCTTGGCGTCGCCCGGCATGATGCCCAGCCGCTTCTGGTTCGCGAAGATGGTCTCGCGCAGCTTGTTCCAGCCCTCGTCGAAGAGGCGCATGTCGCCGATCTTCTTGATCCATTCCGGCTTGGGATGATGCGGCGCATGGGTGCCGCCAGGGACATAGTAGACGAGGAACGGCTTCTCGGGCGCGACGGCCTTGAGGTCCCGCATATACTGGATGGCCTCGTCGGCCATGGCCGTGGTCAGGTTCCAGCCCGGCTTGCCCTCGAAGGGGTAGATCGCCGTCGTGTTCCGATAGAGGTTCGGCTGCCACTGACTGGCGTCGCCGCCGATGAAGCCAAAGAAATACTCGAAGCCCATGCCGTTTGGCCATTGACTGAACGGCCCGGCCTGGGTCGCTTGATAGAAGGGCGTGTTGTGGTTCTTGCCGAACCAGGAGGTCGCGTAACCGTTCTCCTTCAGGATCGCGCCGATGGTTCCATTCTCCCTGCGGATGACAGAGTCGTAGCCGGGGAACCCCGTAGCGGCTTCGCCAACCACTCCGAAGCCCGCCACGTGATGGTTGCGCCCCGTGATCAGTGCGGCCCGTGTCGGCGAGCAGAGCGAAGTGGAATGGAAATTCGTATAGCGCAGGCCGCTGTTCGCGATGCGGTCGAGCGCAGGCGTCGGAATGACGCCGCCGAAGGTCCCCGGTGCGCCGAAGCCAACGTCGTCGGTCATGATGAGCAGGACGTTGGGTGCACCCTTCGGCGGTACCACGCGTGGCGCCCACCAGGCTTTTGAATCCGACGCCTTCTCATTGATGACGCCGCCAAAACTCGGATTGGGTGGCGGAAGCTGCTTTCCGGAGAGAGACGTGGTCGCGCCGGGCGAACCCGGAACCTGCTGCCCCTGCGCCGAGAAACACATCAAAGCGAGAAAAGCGGCGCCTGCAAGGAGGTCGAGGCCGAACTTTGCCATTTTGAACTCCCGTGGCGCGAAAAGCGAAGCGGTCGATCTTGGCGAAAGCACAGCGCAAATAAACGCGCCCAAACGCGATGCGGGTCAAGCGGAAGGCGTGAACGGAACCGGGAGTTTTGCCGACCCAAACCGACACATCAGAGCAGATCCTGGAACATCCACGATCGGCCGATGTCACCCGTTCCAGCAAAATGGAGGTCTGCGATCCGAGGCACGAACCGACACCGACTTGACGGAAGTCACATGTCCGCAATCCAACCAAGCTCGCCATTGGTCGAATGGCGAAATGGCACCGCGGCTATCCGTTGGCAGAGGTGGAGTCCAATCTCGTTTCCGCACTCATTGCGCTGCCAGAGCGGCCGCATCGTCCAGCGTTGCGTCGATGCCGCGCTGATACAGTGATCCGAGCCAAAGGCGGACCGCGCCGACGAGGGTCGCGTTCTCGCCGAGATCGCCGAAGAGCGCGCGGATCGAAAGGAGCGGCCTGGGATCCACGCCACCTTCGATCGCCTTCTCGCGCAGCAACGCGGCAAGCGGGTGGGTGACCAGCAGCGGCTTCTCGCGCTGGTCCGTTCCGCGAACGCGGCGCAGCCAGGCCGCGAGAGCCAGCGAAAGAAATTTTACGTCGTCGCCCGTTCGCAACCTGTCACGGATCGGATCCAGGAGGATGTTGACAGGCGCGTCCGAGTTGACCCGCTGCACCGTGTCGCGGATCGCCGGGTTGGCGAAGCGCTCGATCAGCCGGGCCTTGTAGGCCGGCAGATCGACGCCCGGAATCGCCGGCAGGGTCGGCCCGGTTTCCCGGTCCATCAGGGCCGTCATCACGGCACGAATCCGGCTGTCGGCGAGGGCTTCGTCGATGGTGACGTAGCCGGCAAGCTGGCCTAGGCCGGAAACTGCGAGATGGCTGGCATTGAGCAACCGCAGTTTCATGAATTCGTAGGGAGCGACGTCGGGGACGAACTGCGCGCCGACGGTCTCCCAGGCCGGTCTGCCTTGCGGAAACCGATCCTCGATCACCCACTGGCTGAAGGTCTCGGATATGACGGGCCAGCGGTCGGCGATGCCGTGTCGCGCCGCCAGATCGTCGATATCCGCCTGCGACGTCACCGGCGTGATCCGGTCGACCATCGTCGAGGGGAACGCGACCTCCCGCTCGATCCAGCTCGCGAGCGCATCGTCCCTGCGGCTCGCCAATGCCAGCACGGCGCCACGAAGCACCTCGCCATTGTGCTGGATGTTATCGCAGGTCAAAAGGGTCGGAGGCGCAGTTCCGGCAGCCCGGCGGCGACGGAGCATCTCGACGATCACGCCGATCGCGCTACGTGGCGCGTCGGGCTGTTCCAGGTCGGCGCGGATCAGCGCGTGCGCGGGGTCAAGGCGTTTGGTCGCGGCATTCAGGCAATAGCCGTTTTCCGTCACCGTCAGACTGATGATCCGGATCGACGGATCGCTGATCCTCACCAGCAAATCAGCGCTCGTCTCCGTCGCGTCGGCGAGACCAGCGAGCGCGCCGACGATCCGCACGCGCTCCTGGGCGCCTTCGCGCTCGACGAGCGTGTACAGGCCATCCTGCGGATTGAGGCTTTCGCGCATCCGCCGATCTCCTGGCATCAGAAGGCAGCCGATGATGCCCCAGTCGAGCGCTCGCGGGTCCAGCTCCATCAGTTCGTGGGTGTAGCGCGCCATGTGAGCCCGATGAAAACCGCCGAGCCCGAAATGGGCGATGCCGGCCCTGACCCCGTCGGGATCGAAACGTGGCACCTCCACGGAAGATGGCAGCGCCGCAAGGGCGGCTCGGTTCAGAGCGATCGGTTTCATGCTGCGCTCGTCGTTGTTCTTGAGAAGGCTTGAAGTCTTTATCGTTCGAAGCCGATGGCGGATGATCCTGCGGCCATCTCCGCTGATCGCGGCGGGTCGGCGCCACGGCGCGAGCAGGTGATCGCGGAGGCGGTCACGGCGAAGGACAGGGCCGCGGACAGATGGGCGTCGTCGAGCCCGGAAATGGCTTCGCACGACAGTGCGCCGGATCGATCGAGCCACGCGAGCAGCGCGGCGTGGAAGCTATCTCCAGCTCCGACCGTATCGACCGGTTCGATAGGCCTTCCCGGTTCGACGAGCGGGTCCCGGCCCGGGCGCCAGGCGACCGCGCCCTTGGCGCCATGCGTGACGATGCCTAGTGCGACCCCAGCCGCAAACCAGCCTTCCATCAGGTCGCGATGGGCGGTCCCCGGGAAAGCGGTCGCGAGATCCTCATCGCTTGCCTTGATGATCCCGGCGCAGGGCAGGAATTGCGCGAACCGGCGCCGCCACTGGTCGAGGTCCGGCGTCACTGTGGGCCTGAGATTGGGATCGATTGAGATCAGGCGTGCGCCTGCCTCCCTTCGCGCGAGGGCGAGATGAGCGGTTGCAACGGGTTCGACGGCCAGCGTGTAGGACCCCATGACGATGGCGCGGAAATCGGCCCCCAGCGTGGCCGGCAGATCGGCGAGGCTGACGCTACGATCCGCCTTTCCCTCGCCATGAAACGCGTAGGCCGGATGCCCTGCCTTATCGGTCCCGACCACACTGATCGTGGTGAGCAAATCGGTATCGACAGCGTGACCAATATCGACGGCTTCAGCCAGGAGCCGGGCGCGGATCGCCGCGCCGAAGACGTCTGACGACAAGCCTCCGAGATACGAGGTCGGCACGCCTAACCGAGCGAGACCGACAGCGACGTTGAAAGGCGAGCCTCCGAGGACAGGCTCGGCCCGCATCGTTTGGCCTTCCGTGCCAACGAAGAGATCGACGATCGCCTCTCCACAAACCAGGACGGTCATCGGATTGGCTTCCCCCTTCACACACAGGCAGCCGGCGCTACAACACCATCGCGCGCCGCCGCGATGGGGATCGCGGCGCGGGACAAGCGGACCGCCAAGGTTCAGCCTTTCCGGGCCGCGCGCAATTGCAGGGCAAGATCCGGTCGGTCGCTGGTGATCTGTGCGATCGGTTGGCCGAGCCAGTAGTCGAGCTCGCGCACGGTATTGGGAACCCAGGCGCCGAGCTTGTCGCGCCCGACGATCTCGACGGCCCGATCGACGCTCAGCCGTAGCAGCGACTGCTCGACGGCAACGATGCAGCCGAGATCGACGAAGCGTCGCAAGGTCCTGTCCATGCCGCCGAAGGCTTCGCAGGAGCGACGGTCGACCGAGGCGAGCCGACGCATGCCCGGCGCTTTGGCCCGGATCTCCTCGATGACCTCCGGGACGAAGCAGGTCAGAACGACGCGGGACGACATCTTGCGGGCCTCGACGAGCGCGATGACCTTCTCGAGCAGCCCGGAATAGGGGTTCCCGAGGGCGTCCATCTTCATCTCGATCTCGAGCTCGATTCCGGTCGGGCCGAACACGTCGAGGACGGCGGCCAGTGTCGGGACCGTCTCGCTCAATGTGTCGTTGAGCCGAACCCTGCGAAGTGCCTCTCGCGAGAGCTTGCCGACCGGGCCCTTATGGTCGGTCGTGCGATCGAGCAACGGATCGTGGATCACCATGATCTCGCCGTCGTTCGACAGGTGCACGTCGAGTTCCACGGCGTCGACACCCAGACTGCAAACGTTATGGAAGCCACCCAGGCTGTTCTCCGCCCAGATGTTGCGCGCGCCGCGATGACCGATGATCCGCATGTCGAGGAGCCTTGCCTGCCTGTATTCGGTTACTTGCCGCTATCCACCAGCCCCTTCACGAACCAGCGCTGGAGGATGAGGATGACGAGGGTCGGCGGCAGCATCGTCAGGAAGGCCGCGTTCATCAGGAGATGCCAGGTGGGCAGCGAGTCGCTCTGCGGCATCAGCTTCTTCAGCCCGATCACCGCATTGGCCATGGCGGCCTCGGTGGTGAGCAGCAGCGGCCAGAGATACTGGTTCCAGCCCATCAGGAAGAGGATGATCGCCAGCGCCACGATGTTCGAGCGCGACAGCGGCAGCAAGATCAGCCGGAAGAACTGCCAGGGCGTGGCGCCGTCGATGCGGGCGGCCTCGCAGAGTTCGTCGGGGATCGTGAGGAAGAACTGGCGGAAGAGGAAGGTTGCGGTCGCCGAAGCGATCAGCGGCAGGATCAGGCCCGAATAGGTGTTCACCAGATTCCAGTCGAGATCGACCAATGCCTGGATGCCGAGCCAGGAGCCAAGGATATTGAGCGGCAGGGCGACATTCGCAGCCGACTCGTAGGTTGGCACGATCCGCACCTCGATCGGCAGCATCAGCGACATGAAGATCAGCCAGAAGGCCGTCATCCGGAAGGGGAAGCGGAAATAGGTGACGGCGAAGGCCGCGATCACCGAAATGGCCAGTTTTCCGACGGTGATGCCGGACGCGATGATAAATGAGTTCAGCAGCAGGCGGCCGAAATTGGCGTTGCTCAGCACGGTCTGCATGTTGGCGAAGAACTGCCCGCCTGGCAGCCATGACATCGGCACGCGCATGATCTCGGCTTGAGAGAGCGAGCCGGTGACGAAGACGAAGTAGATCGGCAGACAGACGAGTGCGGCCCCGGCCAGCAGGATGAGGTGGCAGACGACATCGAGGATGGGCGTGCGCTCGTTCATCCTCGCCCTTCAGACGCTGTAGTTCACACGCCGCTCGATGAAGCGGAACTGGGCAAAGGTGAGGAAAAGTGCGAGCGCCATCAGGACGACGGATTGCGCGGCCGATGAGCCGAGATCCAGCGTGACGAAGCCGTCTTGGTAGACCTTGTAGACGAGGATCGAAGTGGCGCCGGCAGGACCACCGCGCGTCGTCGCATCGACGATGGCGAAGGTTTCGAAGAGCCCGTAGACGAAGTTGATGACGATCAGGAAGAACAAGGTCGGCGCGATCATCGGCAATGAGATCCGCAGGAAGCGCTGGATCGGGCCGGCGCCGTCCAGATAGGCGGATTCCAGTATGGAATGCGGGACGGAAAGCAGGGCCGCGATCAGGAAGATGTAATTGTAGCAGATGTGCTTCCACGATGCGGCCATGACGATCAGGGCGAGCGCATGCGACGAATTGCGGTTCGGGTCCCAGTCGAAGCCGAGTCCCTGCAGCATATGGGCGACCGGTCCGACGCGCGGGTTGAACAGGAAGGCGAGCATGATGCCGGCGATCGCGGGCGCAATGGCATAGGGCAGCAACAGCACGGTGCGATATGCGCCCCGCCCGCGCAGGATGTGGTTCGAGGCGAAGGCGAGCACGAGCGCGACCGACAGGGTCAGTACGTTCTGCGCGAGGGTGAAGATCAGCGTCACCTGCACCGAGGACCAATAGACGCTGCTACGGAACAGACGCGCGAAATTCTGGAAACCAACCCATTGGGTCGTAGCGCCAAAGGGGTCAGTCAGCTGAAAGGCCTGGATCAGCGCCCTGATCGAGGGGATGAAGAAGAACAGCAGCAGGATGAAGAGCTGCGGCGCGAGCAGCCAGAAGGGCAGGCGCCATTCGCGGAAATGCGCGCGCTTCAGCCCGCTTTCGGCCTGAGCGTCGCCCGTGCGCCTGATGAAAGACCGCCGCAGCGGCCAGCGGAGACGCAGACCGCCGCCGCTAGCCGCCACAGAGAGGGTAGCTGCACTATTTCTTGCCGGCATTGAGCTGCTCGTAGCGACGCAGCGCCTCGTCGCCGCGAGACACAGCATCGTCCAGCGCCTGCTGCACGGGCTTCTTGTCGAGGAAGGCGGCCGAGACCTCCTCCATGATGGCGACATTGATCTGGTTGCTGTTGCCAATGCGGAAGCCGAGCGAATTGTCGCTGGGCGTGCCGCGCATCAATTGCAGCACGGCGATCTCGCGCGTTGGGTTCTTCTGGTAGTAGCCCTGTGCCTTGGCCGCGTCGTAGGCGGCGGTCGTGACCGGGACGTAGCCCGTCGCCTGGTGCCACCACACTTGCGTGTCCGTCTTGGCGAGGAAGTCATAGAAGGCGGCGATCGCCTTGTACTTCTCCGGCGTATGGCCCTTCAGCGTCCAGAGCGCGGCGCCGCCAATGACGCTGTTCCGGGGGCTCACGCCCTGCTCGTAAGGCAGCTCGACCGCACTCCAGTCGAACTTGGCGGCGGCGACGACGGCGGCGTGCGAGGCCGTCGAAGCGATGATCGTCGAGCACTCGCCGGAAGTGAAGAGCTGGATCGGGATGATGCCCTGGCCTGCGAGCTGCATCACACCGGAAGAGACGAGGCGCTTCATGCGCTCGACCTGGCCGACGAGCTTGCCCTTGTTGAAGACGAAATTGGTGTCGAGCCCGTCCATGCCGTTGCGCTTGGTCGCATACGGGATGTCGTTCACCGCGCTGTAGTTCTCGAGGAAGCTCCACTCATAGTCGCCAGGGAGCACCATCGCGCATTTCGAGACACCCTTGGCCTTGATCGCGTCGAGCTGCGGCTCGAGTTCCTGCCAGGTCGCCCCCGGCTTGTCGAAGCCGGCGGCTTTGAAGTGGTCGCGGTTGTAGAACAGGATCGGTGTCGAGGAGTTGAACGGCATCGCCTGCAGCTTGCCGTCGATCGCATAGTAGCTGACGACCGGCGCGATGAATTTCGAGACGTCGATCGGATGGCCCTGCTGCGCCATCAATTCGCTGGTCGGAAGGATGGCGCCCGAGTTGACCATGGTCAGGAAGGAGCGTTCGTTCGACTGCACGATCTCGGGCTGGCGCTTGGCGCGGTAGGCCGCGATCGTGCCGTTCAGGACCTCGTCGTAGGTACCCTTGGCGACCGCCTTGACCACATAGTCCTTCTGCGAGTCGTTGAACTTCTTGACCAACTCGTCGACGCGCTCGCCGAGCGCGCCGCTCATCGCGTGCCAGAACTCGATTTCCGTTGCCGCCTGCGCGGAGGCGAGCCCCGCCAGCAACACGGCACCCGCACCCGCCAACGCACTATAGAAAGGTCGCATGCAAAGCCTCCCTCGTTAGTTCTTATGCGAGCATATGCTCTTTCTTGCAGCATATGCTCGCACAGTGGCTCGTCATGTCAACCGTTGGCGACGGAGCAGACGGACTGGGCAGACGACAGTCGCGCGCGATCGCGCGCGCGGAGGGCGCCATAGGCAGAGCTGGTGGTAGGGTCAGTCCGCGAGGAGGGCGCGGGCGGTGTCCTCGTCTGTGACGAGGCCGTTGACGATCTTGCCGGTCAATGCGGCGCGCAGCGGTGTCACCTTGGCCGGGCCCTGGCCGATGCAGATGCGCAAGCGATCACTGCCGGGTTCTGGCGGCACGCTGGTCACGCGTAGATTCGTGCCGCGATCAAGGAATCGGCCTTCTGCGTCGAAGACCCAGCCGGTCACTTCGCCGACCGCTCCGTGGCGAACCATGTCGAGCAGTTCGCTGCGAGTCATGAAGCCGTCCCGGTACAGCACGGCGTCCTCTCCGATCTGGCTGATGCCCATCACCCAGAGGTCTGCTTCGCCGGCGATGGCGCGAATGCGGCGGACCGACTCGATCTCGATGAGCTGTGCACGTTCCTCGGGGCTCGAGACATAGAGCGGCAGCGGCATCGGAAAATGCTGCGCCTTGGTGATCTCGGCTAGCTTGACCAGCGTGTCGAAGGGGCTGGCGGAGCCATCGGGGGAGATCGTGCCGACCAGCGAGACGAGTCTATGCAGCGGGCAGGACATCGGTGAGACGCGCTCGATGCTTGCGCGCATGGAACGGCCGGTTCCCAGTGCCATGACCAGCGATTTGCGCGAGCGCAGCCAGCGTTCGATGAGTACGCCGCCGAGCGCAGCGATGCCGGCCGCGCCCGTTCCAGCCGAGCCGTCAGAGGGGGCCACGTCACAGTGCAGCAGTTCGAAGCGGTCCCGCAGCCGGGCGGCGAGATCCATGCAGGTGCTGATCGGGTGGTTCATGCGGAAGCTGATCAGCCCCTCGCTGCGGCAGAGCGAGACGAGGCGCTGCGCCGCCGGTCGCGAGATGTTGAGGATCTGCGCGATGTCGTCCTGGGTGCGGCCGGCGATGTAGTAGAGCCAGCCGGCGCGGGCAGCGTCATCGAGGCGGTTGCTGTCGTTCTCGGCCATCGGAGCCTTCAGATCGCCACAGGCGCGAGGGCGAGGTTCCGCCAGGATTCGAAGAGGCGATCGGCTCCGGCTGCCAGAAGCGCCTGTCGCTGGTCCAGGACAGCGAAATGGCTGCCGGCGGCAAGGCCGTATGCGGTCATGCCCGCAGCCTTCGCCGCAGTGACGCCGCTGACGCTGTCCTCGATCACCAGGCAGCGCTCGGGCGCGACGCCGCGCTCGCTTGCCGCCAGCAAGAAGAGGTCGGGAGCCGGCTTGCCCCGTTGCACGCGCGTCGTGCTGAAGATCCGGCCCTCGAAAAGATCCCAGAGGGCGGTCTTGCGCAAGCAGATCTCGATGCGCTCCTCGTCGCTGGACGAGGCGACGCAATAATCGCTGCCGAAGGTTGCGACGGCCTCGCGGACGCCCGCGACCGGCTGGAGGTCGCTCCTGAACGCCGCGAAGAGCCGAGCTCGCCAGTCCCGCGTGAAGTCGGCCGAGGCCGGGCGGCCGGTCATTCTCTCGTAATCCTCGATGACTGCGCTGGCCGGCCGCCCGAGATAGCGGCGCATGACCGTCTCCAGATCATAGCTTGGGTCGAAAGGCGAGAGAATGTCGACCAGGGTCCGGCAGCTGATCGTTTCGCTATCGACGAGCACGCCATCGCAATCGAGGATGACGAGGTCGAAATCTGGGTGCGGAGAGCGCATTGGACAACAGTCGGTTCGAACGAATGCTCACATGAAGAGCATTCGATCGACCTTCTGTCAAACACTCAACGGGGTCAGCGCAACGTGCGGCTGACCTCCGCAGCACGCCGCCAGATCGCGTAGCGCTCGGCATAGGCAGCGGCTCTGGCGGGATGTGGCATGAAGAGGCCGGCCTCGCCCGGTGGGGCCGTGCAGACGACCTCTGGCTCCTGGCCGGTGCAGGCAAGGAGGGCGAGGCGCGCGGCCCCCAAGGCGGCACCGGCCTCGGCCTGATCATAGCGCTTGAGCGGCAGGTTCAGCGCGTCCGCGAGGATCGATAGCCACGTGTCCGAACGCGCGCCGCCGCCGATGACCATGGCTTCCCGGATTGGCGAGCCTCCGGTTTCCAGCGCGTCCTTGCCATCCCGGAAGGCGAAGGCGACGCCCTCCAGAACGGCCTGGGTCATCGCCTCGCGATCCGTATCGTGCCCGAGGCCGGCGAAGAGGCCGCGCATCTGCGGATCGTTGTGAGGTGTGCGTTCGCCCGAAAGATAGGGGGTGAAGAGCACGGGCGAGGGCTGCTCCACCTGTGGGCCGAGTTCTCCCAACAGTGCCGCCTCCGGTTGTCCTGAGACCGACGCCCACCAGCTCAGGCAGGCGGCAGCCGAGAGATGAACCGACATCTGGTGCCAACGATCGGGCAGGGCATGACAGAAGGCATGGACGGCACTGCCCGCGCGCGGCTCGAAGCCGGCGGTCGTGCGCCAGAGCACGCCGGAGGTGCCGAGCGACAGGAAGGAGCTGCCGGGTGCGACCGCGCCCAGCCCAACAGCGCCCGCGGCATTGTCGCCGGCGCCGCCGGCCAGGAGGGGAGCGGCGTCGAAGCCGAGTTCGAGAGCGAGTTCCGGACGCATGCGGCCGGCGGGCTGCGAGCCCTCGACGAGGACCGGCATGTGACTGCGTTCAAGCCCGGTCGCGGCCAGCATCCGGTCGGACCAGTCGCGGCGGCCGGTATCGAGCCAGAGCGTGCCGGAGGCGTCGGACATCTCCTCGATCGCCTCGCCCGCCAGCGCCAGTCGCAGATAGGCCTTCGGCAGCAGGACCTTGCGGGTGCGCCCGAAGATCTCAGGCTCGTGCCTGCGCAGCCAGAGGAGCTTGGGCGCCGTGAAGCCGGGCATGGCGATATTGCCGGTGATCGCGCGGGAGGCGGGCTCGGCTGCCTCGATCTCTGCACACTCGGCCGCGGCACGGCCATCGTTCCAGAGGATGCAGGGGCGCAAGGGCCGGTCCCGCTCGTCCAGCAGTACCGCACCGTGCATCTGTCCGGAGAGGCCGATGCCGACACAGCGACGGAATGCCTCGGAGGCCGAACGCTTCAGGTTGCGCAGGGCTTCCAGCGTCGCGGCGACCCAATCGGCCGGGTTCTGCTCTGACCAGAGCGGGGCGGGGCGACTGACAACGAGCTCTCGCGTTGCCGTTGCGAGTAGGCGCTGCCGGTCATCGACCAGAACGGCCTTGACCGAGGACGTCCCGAGATCGATGCCGATGAAGGTCACATCAGCTCCTGCCGGCGGGTTCAGCGGTGCTCATCGGGCAGGCCGCCCGGATAGATCATGCTCTTGACCATGCCGGCCTCGTTGGCGGCGTGACGACGGAAGGCGGCCGGCCCCTCGGCGAGCGGAAAGCGGTGGCTGACCACGGCCTCGACATCGACCCTGCCCAGCGCCACCAGCTCGATCGCGCGCGGATAGACATGGCCCATCCGGCGCGAGAACTTGATGTTCAAGCCACGCCTACGGGCCTCGGCTGCCGAGATCACATAGCTGTCGCCGTCGGGTATGCCGACCAGAACCACGCGCCCGCCGATGCGGGCGGCGCGGACCGCGTCGCGAAATCCTTCCGGCGCGTTCGTCGCCTCGATGACCAACGGCAGGCCTTCGCCCCTCGTCCACTCGCTGATGTCGGCGACGCTCGCGCCAGCCTTGTGCGCGCCCAGCCTGAGTGCCAGCTCGCGACGATGGGGCTGCGGATCACAGGCGAGGATTTCCCCCACCCCCGCCGCCCGCAATACCTGCAGGATCAGAAGACCGATCGGACCGCAGCCGACGAGGGCCACGCGCTCGAGCAGGCGGGGCTTGGCCAGATCCACCGCGTGGATCGCGACGCCGAGCGGCTCCAGCATCACCGCATCACTTGGCGAGAACGTTTCGGGCACCGGCACGATCTGCGATTTCGGCACCCAGATTCGTTCCGTCATTGCCCCATCATACGGGGGAGCCCCGATGAAGACGACTTCGGGACAGAGATTGGGATGCCCGCTCCGGCAATGCTCGCAATGACCGCAGGCTTGGTTGGGGTCGACGGCGACGAGGGCGCCGCGCGCGAGGCCGAGTTCCGGCAGGTCCTCGGTCAGCCAGCCGCTGAACTCATGCCCGGGCACGAAAGGCGTCCCGATCACGGCCGAGCCGATGCCGCCATCCTTGTAATAATGCAGATCACTGCCGCAGAGCCCGACGGCGGCGACGTCGAGCAGGGTTTCCCCGCTCGCTCCCTCGCGGAGATTGAAGGGCGCGACGCGTGCGTCGCCTGCGGCGTGGAGGAAGACGGCATGGGACATGGAGGTCGGCGCTCGTTTCGCGGAAAGCCTTCGACAAATGTATTTTGTGATTTACATTGGTTTTCGTCAAGCGCGAAACCGCCCGGGCCCTACACGTTGTGGGAGAGCCCGAAAGCGATGTAAGCCAGCTTGGAAGCCTCGCCGAATGCCGCTGCGCCTGCCGCTAGCGGAGCCCATCGCATCAGGATGCCGCCATGCCGGAGGAACCTCAGACGCAAGTTCGAGCCGCCTGGCTCTACTATATGGAGGGGCTGACACAGGCGGAAATCGCGGATCGGCTGAAGATGACCC
Source organism: Hyphomicrobiales bacterium (assembly GCA_900473415.1). Taxonomy (GTDB): domain Bacteria; phylum Pseudomonadota; class Alphaproteobacteria; order Rhizobiales; family Beijerinckiaceae; genus Allobosea. The sequence continues at coordinate 145,550 of UCLR01000003.1, read as the reverse complement.
GCTTGCGCGTCAACCGGCTCCTGGTCGAGGCGCGCAGCAGCGGCCTGGTCAACATCACCATCAATTCCCGGCTGGAGAGCTGCGTCCGGCTCGAACGAGCGCTGATTGCCGAATTCGGCCTGAAGGATGCGATCGTCGTGCCCAGCCCCGCCGAGCCCGACCAGATCGCGGCCCAGATCGGCAAGGCGGCCGGTGAATTCGTCTCGCGGATGATCGAGGAAAAGCCGAGCGGCATCTTCGGCGTCGGTTGGGGCGGCACGCTCAGGGAGACCATCCGCCATGTCCGTCCGGGGCAGTACCGCGAGCTTGCGGTGACCTCGATGATGGGCGGGCTGACCTACGGCATCGAGATCAACACCTTCGAGATCGCGAGCCGCTTCGCGCGGCTCTGGCAGGCGGAATGCCACTATCTGGCAGCCCCGATCTATGCGGGCGCCCCGCAATCGCGCGACACCATCCTGGCGCAGGATGTGTTCGAGGCGGCCTTCGCCCGCATCCGGGCGACCGACGTCGCGATCCTGAGCGCGGGCGACCTGAGCGAGCGTTCGCTGCTTGTCCGCTACGGGCTGCCGGGCGACGTTCGCGTCGCGGAGCTGGCGGAGGCAGGGGCGGTCGGCGACATGCTCGGACAGTTCATCGACCGCAGCGGCCAGGCCATCGATCATCCGATCAATCGCCGCGCCATCGCCCTGCCGCTCGATGCCTTGTGCCGGATACCGACCGTGATTCTCGCATCTGGCGGGACCAACAAGGCGGAGGTCATCGCCGCCACGCTGCGCGGGAAGCTGGCCTCAGTGCTGATCACAGATGAAGACGCGGCGGCCGCCGTGCTGGAGAGCCCGGCGCCGGCCTGACAGCGGTGCCTCAGGCGCTGCGGATCGCCTGCAGCAATTCGTCGTGAATCAGGCCGTTGGTCACGACCTTCTCCAGGTCTTCATCGCGGGAATCCCGGCCCTCGACCGTCGTCACCTTGCCGCCAGCCGCCCGCACCAGCGGTATTGCCGCGGCATGCGAGACGATGTCGGCCTTGAGGCCGATGAAGGCGTCGAGCCGGCCGGCCGCCACCAGCGACATCTCCAGCCCACCGGAGACGATGACCCGCACGCCCCGGCACAGGCCGGCAAGGCGACGGATCACGTCGCTCGTCCGGTTTGCTTCGTCGGCTGTGTAATGCGAGGTCAGGCAGATCGAGACGACGGCGTCGCTCAGGCGTGCCGTGGAGGAGACGCGCGCCGGCCGGCCATCGACCGTCGCGATGCCGCCTTCGGCAAAGCGCGCGGAGAGCCCTGCCAGCGGCGCATAGGTCAGGCCGAGCACGGTGCGGCCCTGTTCCTGATAAGCCAGGGTGACGGAGAACCAGGGCAGCCCGCCGGCATAATTCACCGTGCCGTCGAGCGGGTCGATGATCCAGCGCGGCGCCTGTTCCGACCCGGAGAAGCCGGCCTCCTCCGACAGGATCGCGGCCTCCGGCGTCAGGGCGCGCAGGCCGTCGATGACGAGGCGCTCGGAGGCGAGGTCAGCCGCGGTGACGACATCGTTCAGCTCCTTGCGGGTGACGCCGAGTTCGGCGCCCTGCATCTGCACGAGCACCTCGCCGGCGCGGCGGGCGAGGGCGTCGGCTTGGTCGAGCAAAGCGAGAAGACGGGAGGCGGTCATTGGGCAGGCACCGTTTGCGGCTTTCCGGGATAGGCGGGATCGAGCACGAAATCCCGGCGCGGTCCATAGTCGCCGATCGGCTGGAGATGGCTGACCATGCCAAGCCCAGGTTTCCACACATGAAGCGCGAGAGCAGGTGGCTCCATCACGAATTTGTTCTCGGTGCCGGGCCTGAGATCGAGAGCGACCTGATGGGCGGTTCCCGGCACGACATAGCCGATGGTGCCGGCGAAACGGAGCTGGATCGGCCGGTGGTAATGGCCGCAGAGCACGCGCTCGATCTCGGGATGTCGTGCGATCAAGGCGGCGAAGCCCGGCGAGACGAGGCAGGGCATGATGTCCATGCCGTCGACGCCGACAGGGAAGGGCGGATGGTGCATGAAGATGACAGTCGGCTTGCCCCGTCCTTGCGCGAGCTGCTCAGTGAGCCAGGCCTCGCGAGCGGCGCAGATTTCACCGCCATCCTCGCCCGCGACGACGGTGTCTAGTCCGATGAGCCGGACGGGAAAATCATCGATGACGTAGTGCAGGAAGCCCGCCTGCGGCAGGTAGGAGTGATCGGAGCGCAGCTCCGCAGCGAAGGTGTCGCGGCGGTCATGATTGCCGGGGATGACGTAAACCGGCATCGGCAGGCGCCGCAGGGCGGCGCGGACAATGCCGTATTCCTCCGGCAGGCCGCAATCAGAGAGATCGCCGGTGACCAGCACGCAATCGGGCCGCGGTTCCAGCTTCAGGATCTCGTCCACGGCCCGTTCGATCGCCGGATTGGTTTCGACGATGCCATAGGCCGGGTTGCCATGGGGGCGGGCGTGGAAGTCGCTGAGCTGGGCGATGATCATCGGGGAAACGTCCGGCGGGTCGGGAAAGGGAAACCGCCCGGTCGCTGCAGGACCGGGCGGCGATGGGCGGCGCCGGGGCGCCGCCGTTCACTTCATCAGGGCTTCGGTCTCGGAGACGATGCGCTCGATGCCGGCTTTGGGCTGGATCTCGCCGCGCATCACACCGGCGACGACCTCGCGCTGCTGGCGCCAGATGCGGACCGAGTTACCGCCCGGATAGCCTTCCCACGGCGCGGCGCGGGAGACCTGGCCGTTGATCGTGCGGAAATTGGCGTTCTCCTTGTAGAACGGGCCGAGGAAGGCATCCTCGCCGGCGCGCAGATTGGTCGGCATGTAGCCGGCGGTCTCGACGACGATCTTCTGGGCGTCAGGTCCGGTGACGAACTTGATGAACTCCCAGGCGGCCTTCTGCTTGGCGGGGTCCTTGGCCGTGATCAGCGCGGCGTTGCCGCCGGTCGGCAGCTTGCCCTTGGCCTTGTCGTCGACCGGGAAGAGCGCAGTCTTCAGCGTGAAGCGGTCGCCGACCAGGTCGGTGACCTGGCGCAGGCGGGCGGGGGTGTCGAAGAAGATGCCGATCTTGCCGGCGATGAATTGCTGGCGCGACTGATCCCAGTCGATCAGCGGCATGCCGCCTTCGGTGACGAAGCTGCGCAGGAGCGAGAGGGTCTTCTCGCCGGTCTCGCCGCCGAAGGCGACCTTCTTGCCGTCGGCCGACAGCATGGAATGGCCGCCCTGCAGGATCACGCCGCGCCAGAGCCAGTCATCCGGCCAGTCATGGATGTTGTAGGCCATGCCGGCGGTGTCGCCGCTGCGGATCTTCTTGGCGAGCGCGACGATGTCGGCCCAGTTGTCCGGCATCTTCTCCGGGTCGCCACCGGCCTTCTTCACCAACTCGGCGTTGAAATACATCAGCGGCGTCGAGGCGTTGAAGGCGAGACCGGCCTGCTTGCCGGCGACCTGGCCGAGCGAGAGCAGCGCATCGGAATAGTTGGCCTTGCGCCAGGCTTCCGGCTCGGCCTTCAGGAGGGGGCCGAGATCCACCACCTGCTTGCGCTTGTCGAGCGTCTCGACAAGCTCGGTCAGCAGGTGGAAGCCGGAATAGTAGACATCCGGCAGCTGGTTGGTGACGGACTGGCGCAGCATCGCCTGATGGCCTTCGTCATAGCTCGCGGCCGGCGCCCGGAAATTGATCTTGATGTCCGGGTGCTTCTTCATGAATTCCGCGGCGATCGGCTCGTGGAACTTGGCGAAAGCCGGGAAGGCGTAGAGCACGTCGAGCGTGACTTGCTCTGCCTTGGCGGCCGTCGAAGCAGCGAGGGCGAGCACTGTTGCGGCAAGCACTTTGCCGAGACGTTTCATGCGTAATCTCCTTGGCATGGACAGCGGGGCTGTCGGGTTGCGTTGCTTCAGGCCTGAACTCTTGGTTGGGCGGGCGGCTGCGCGGCCGGCTACTTCACCCCTGTCATGGTGATTCCGTCGATGAACCTGCGCCGGGCGACGAGGAAGGCGAGGACGAGCGGTGCGGTCAGGATCGTCGCAGCGGCGGTGAGCGCGCCGTAATTCGATCCGGTTTCGGCATCGGCGAAGAACATCATCCCGAGCGGCGGCGGCGCGAGCTTGGCGTCGGAGATGACGATCAGCGGCCAGTAGAGATCGTTCCAGTGGGCCACGGCCGAGAAGACCGAGAAGGCGGCGATCGCCGGCCAGGCGCTGGGCGTGACGATGCGCCAGACGATCTCGAACTCGCTCATGCCGTCGAGCCGGGCGGCGTTGATGATGTCGTCTGGGAAGCTGCGGAAGAACTGGCGGAACAGGAAGATGGCGAAGACCGAGAGGAAGAACGGCATCATCATCGAGAAATAGGTGTTGAGCAGCCCGAGCTGGGCGAGCGCGATGTAGAGCGGCATCGCCGGCACCTGCACGGGGATGCACAGGCCGAGCAGCACCAGCACGAACAGTGCGTTGCGGCCGGGAAAATCGAGCTTCGCCAACGCATAGGCGCAAGGGATCGCGACGAGGAGCTGGACGATCAGGATGCCGCCGCAAAGGATGACGCCGTTCAGCGCGAAGCGCAGCAGCGGCGCCTTTTCCATGGCGAAGCCGTAATTCTGCAGGCCGTAGAATTGCTTCGGCCAGAGCGAGATCTCGGCGCTGAAGATCTCCGCCGGCGGCTTGATCGAGGTCGCCAGCATCCAGACGAAAGGCGCCAGCATGAAGATCGCGCCGGCGATCAGGACACCATGAATCAGCACAAGGGTCAGGAAGCGGCGCAGCACCGAATGGACGGGCGTGACCGGAGCGGCGGAGAGCGCGAGATCGGCCATCAGTAGTGCACCTTCTTGTCGAGGGCGAAGGTCTGCACGGCCGAGAAGACGAGGATGAAGGCGAGGAAGATGAAGGTCAGCGCCGCGGCGTAGCCGGTGTGGAAGTACTGAAAGCCTTCGAGATAGATGTTGTAGAGCAGCACCTCGGTCGAGCCGACCGGGCCACCGCGCGTCATCACCGCAACCGTGTCGAAGATCTTGAAGGCGGTGATCATGGTGGTGACGAGAACGAACATCGTCGTCGGCCCGAGCAGCGGCCAGGTAATGGTCAGGAAGCGGTCGATGCCGCTGGAGCAGCCGTCGATGTCGGCGGCCTCGTAGAGATCGCGCGGGATCGCGGTCAGCCCGGCGAGGAAGAGGATCATGTTGAAGCCGATGAGCTGCCAGATGCCGATCACGGCGAGCGTCGCCAGCGCCGTCGAGGGCTCGCTGAGGAACGCGATCGGGCCGATGCCTAGCCACTTGAGCAGGCCGTTGACTGGTCCCAGCGAGGGATGGAGCAGGAACTGCCAGACCGTCGCCATGGCGATCAGCGTCGAGGTCACCGGCAGGAAGTAGACCACTTCGTAGAACGAGCGCGTGCGCTTGCGCCGATGCACGAGCACGGCGATGAGCAGCGCGCCCAGCACGCCGCCCGGCACGACGATGGCGACATAGAGCAAGGTATTGACGAGCGAGCGCCGGATGATCGGATCGGCTAGCGCCTTCTGGAAATTGGCGAGGCCGACCCAGTCCATGTCGACGCCGCCGAACTCGTAATTCGTGAGGCTGAGCCAGAGCAGGACGGCGAGCGGCAGCAGGATCGTCAGCAGGAGCAGGGCGAAGGCCGGGAGCGCGAAGCCGAGGCCGGTGACGCGCTCGATCCAGAGCCTGCGGCGCGTGGTGGAAGTGAAGCCGGCGGTCGATGCGAGGGCGAGCGTCATGCTCAGGCCCTCAGTGGCACGACGGAGCCGGTCGCGGCGCCTTGCCCGCGCGGCTCGATGCGCTCGCCATCGGCCGCGAAGATATGGGCGGCAGTCTCGTCGAAGCCGAGCGTGACCTCGGCGGCCTCGTTCACGCCAGCGGCCGCGGCCGGCGTTGCCCGCATCGTCACACCGGCAGCGTCACGCCCGGCGAGATCGAAATGCAGGATGTATTCGGAGCCGAGGTTTTCCTTGCGCCGCAGGCGGGCCGAGAACCAGGCCCGGCCGTTGCCGCCGGGCTCGCCCTGGACGAGCGAGAGCGCCTCGGAGCGAATGCCGAGCGCCACCGCCTCTCCCTGTGCGAGCGGGACGGCGAGCGCCAACGGTCGGCCGAAGAGTTCGAGCCGGCCGCCGGCCGCCGTCGCCGCCGGCAGCAGGTTGATGGTCGGGCTGCCAATGAACTGCGCGACCTTCAACGAGGCCGGCTTCTCATAAAGCTGCGAGGGCGTGCCGAGTTGCAGCACGGCGCCTGAATCCATCATCGCGACGCGGTCGGACATCGTCATCGCCTCGACCTGATCGTGGGTGACATAGATGAAGGTGGCACCCAGGCGCTTGTGCAGTTCGGCCAATTCCGTGCGCATATGGACGCGCAGCTTGGCGTCGAGGTTCGATAGCGGCTCGTCCATCAGGAAGACGTCCGGGTTACGCACCATGGCGCGTCCGAGCGCGACACGCTGGCGCTGGCCGCCCGAGAGCTGGGCCGGCTTGCGGGCGAGCAGATGGTCGAGCTGGAGCTGTGCCGCCACGGCCTCGACATCGGCCTCGATGCCGCGCATCACGCTCCGTCGCTGGGCAGAGAGCTGCCGCAGCAGCGGCAGGCGCTGCCAGAGCTTGAGCCGCGACATCGTCAACGGCAGGGCGATGTTCGCCCCAACGCTCATGTGCGGATAAAGCGCATAGGACTGAAACACCATGGCGACGCGCCGCTCATGCGGGCGCAGGTGATCGACGCTGCTACCTCCAATAGCGACGCTGCCGGCGTTCTGGTGTTCCAGCCCGGCGATGATCCGGATCAGGGTCGACTTTCCGCAGCCTGACGGCCCGACCAGCGTCAGGAATTCGCCATCGGCAATGTCGAGATCGACACCGCCGAGCACCTTCGTCGGTCCGAAGGACTTGGCAATGGAGGAGAGTGCGACCTTGGCCATGTCGTTCGCCTTTCTGTGGCCCTCTGGGCTCGTCGTTGGGCGCGTCTTGCCCCGGCGGCCGGCAGGCAGTCGGGGAGGCGTTTCAGGCGGCGCGCGGCGGGTAGACCTCGTGGATCACGTCATCGATCCAGAGCGTCTTCAGCGCTGGGATCTCGTGGATCTCAGCCGCGAAGTCCCGCCCGTCGAAGGTGTAGGAGACGGCGCCCAGCGTGGTCGTGCCGGCCATGCCGGGCTGCAATTCGGGGCCGACGACGAAACCGGACGAGGGGCCCCAGATGTAGCGCGTGCCATCGACGGCGAAGTCATGGGCGCGGTGCAGATGGCCGCTGGCGACGAAGGCGACCTCGTGCCGGCTCACGAGCTCGAGCAGATGCCTGCGCGGCCGCGGCGGCACACTCCAATATCCCTTGTCGCCCTCGTCAGGGCTCTCGATGAACAGTGGCCGGTGCAGGAACCAGCCGAGGCGGCGCCCGTCGGCTTCGGCGATCTGCCGGTCGAGCCAGGCGAGTTGGCGTTTCTCCTCGGCCTCGTCGCTGCCGAACAGCATCGAATTGAGCCCGATCAGCCTCCAGCCTTCGAGGTCGTGAGCCCAGAAATCCTCGCCGAGATGATTGCGCCAGCTCGCGAGGCGGGCGTCGTTCACCGGCTGGTGCGGGTGATAGGCCTCGCCGACATCATGGTTGCCGGGAATGCTGAGCACCGGCGCGCCGAGCGTGTCGAGCAGCGCGCGGCAATGGCGCATGTCCTCGTCGACATCTGCGCCATCGACCGTGACATCGCCGGTGTGGACGACGAGGTCGGGGGTGCGGGCTGCGAGCCACGACGCGAGCGGACCCCAATTATCGGCAAAATGCCGTTTGGTCGGGCTCAGATGGGTGTCGGAGATCTGCACAACCCGCTGCATGTTCCCTCCAGAATTCGCCGCTTGATCGGGCGACCGTCTGTGCCCGGCGCGAACGCGGGGACAGCGGCTTTGTCTTGGACCATACAAATGAAAGTTTTATAACACAATTGTATTATGCGAGGCTTTCCCCCCGCTCTGGCGGCAGAAATGACGTCGCCGACGCGACGGAGACGAGCGCTGATTTGCTGGCAAGGATCGACGATCCGTCGATCCTGATCATCAGCCTGACGGTGAGCGAGAACGGATTTGGCCAATGCCGCAACCAAACGCCTCGACTCCGAGCATGCGGTTCACTGCCACAGGGCGCCGATCTGCAGGCGATCGCGCGGCGCGCCGTACCGGTTCCGAACTAAGGCTTAGAGCAGCGTCGCCGCGGCCAGCAGCGCTGCCAGCCCCCAAAGCAGGCCGCAGGCGCGGCGGTAGAGCCTGAGCGCCCGCCGGATGTCGGCGGCTGTTGCTTCGGCCCGGCCGTCGCCCATCCAATGGTCCTCGACCCGCGTCTGCCCATAGGTGCGCGGCCCTGCGAGCTTGAGACCCAGCGCCCCGGCCATCGCCGCCTCCGGCCAGCCGGCGTTGGGCGAGCGATGCTTGCCCGCATCGCGTCGCACCGCGCGCAGGGCGCCGCCGGCATCGGCCTCGCGGTCGAGTGCCGCGGCCGCGATCAGCAGCAGCGCCGTCAGCCGCGAGGCCGGCAGGTTGACGAGGTCATCGAGCCGCGCGGAAGCCCAGCCGAAGGCGAGATGGCGCGGCGTGCGATGCCCGATCATCGAATCGGCCGTGTTGATCGCCTTGTAGGCGGCGATGCCGGGCAGCCCGCTTAAGCCCAGCCAGAAGGCGGGAGCGACGATGCCGTCGGAGAAGTTCTCGGCCAGGCTTTCGATCGCCGCCCGCGCGACGCCGGCCCCGTCCAGCGTCTGCGGATTGCGCCCGACGATCATCGAGACCGCCTGCCGGCCGCCGTCGAGACCATCGCGCTCCAACCCCTCGGCGACGCGGGCGACGTGCTCGTGGAGGCTGCGTTGTGCGATCAGCGTCGAGGCGATCAGCGCGAGCAGGATGAGGCCGAACGGCCCGGTGGTGAGCAGCAGGTTCTGGACCACCGTTGCAAGCACCACGGTGACAGCGAGCAGCAGCGCCAGTGCCAGCGCGCCCATGACCTTGCGGCTGGCGAAGGAGGCGCCTTCGCGGTTCAGCCCGCGGTCCAGCACGCCGATCAGCTTGCCGATCCAGGTGACGGGATGGCCGATTGCGGCATAGAAGCGCTGCGGATAGCCGAACGCCGCCTCGGCCACGAGGGCGAGGATGAGCAGCGGCAGGCTATCGGAGGGATTCATGCGGGGCGCGAAACGTGGCTGAGGACGGCATCTGGCATGGCGGCGATCTTGCCACGGCGCGCGCGCTCTTTCCCGATGCGCCGGAGCCCTGGATCGATCTTTCCACCGGGATCAATCCGATCTCCTATCCGCTTCCGGAGCTGCCGTTAAGCCTGTGGACGCGGCTGCCGGGCGCGAGCGAGGAGGCGGCCTTGTTCGCCGTCGCCCGCGCAGCCTTCGGCGTGCCGGCAGGCGCGGGCATCGTTGCCGCGCCCGGCACCCAGATCCTGATCGAGTTGCTTCCGAGCCTCGCCCCGGCGGGCCCGGTCGCCGTGCTGGGGCCGACCTATGCCGAACATGCCCATGCCTGGAGCAAGGCCGGCTTCCGGGTGATCGAAGCCGCGAACCTGGCCGAGGCCCAGACGGCCGCGACCCTCGTCGTGGTCAACCCGAACAACCCTGACGGGCGGGTGCTGCCGAAATCGGAACTCGCGCAGCTCGCGGGACGTTGCGCTGCCCGCGGGGGCTTGCTGGTTATCGACGAGGCTTTCGCCGACTTCACCCCTGCTATGAGCATCATCCCCAATTTACCACGGGGCGCGATCGTGCTGCGCTCCTTCGGCAAGACATACGGTCTGGCCGGGTTACGGCTCGGCTTCGCCATCGCGGCGAAAGAGCTGACGGCGCGCCTCGCGGCCGGGCTCGGGCCCTGGTCGGTCGCCGGGCCTGCGCTGCATGTCGGGGCGCGCGCGCTGGCGGATCGCGCCTGGCTGGCGCAAGCGGCGGCAGAGCGGGCGCGCGATGCCGCGCGGCTCGATGCGCTGCTCGCCCCGCATGGCCGGATCGTCGGCGGCACGAGCCTCTTCCGCCTGCTGGAGACTCAAACGGCGCCGGCGCTCTTTGCCCGCCTCGGCCGCAACGGTCTCTATGCGCGGCGCTTCCAGCAGGCGCCCGAGCGGCTTCGTTTCGGGCTGCCGGGCGACGAGGCCGGTTGGTCGAGGCTGCAGGCGGCGCTGGCCGCCGATGCGCCGGCCGCATCCGCTCCAGCGTGACACTTGCATGCGGCCGGCGCGGGGACAGGCGCCGTAGCGGCGGCTAACGTTCGCCACAAAGGATTCGGGGAGAGAAGACGCATGGCATTCCTGCCGCCGGAAGGCGAATTGACGATCGGCTTCGCCCACCCCGCCTATCAGCTGGGCGACGAGTTCGCGACGCGCGGCCGTCCTGCCAGGAGCTTCGAGGTCCGCAGTCTCGATGAGCTGCGCGAACGTGCCCCGGAGGCGGATGTGCTCGTCGTATCCGGCCTCTGGCGCAACGATCTGCTGCCGCATCTCCCGAAGCTCCGCTTCATCCAGTCGATCAGCGCCGGCACCGACCAGTTCGACAAGGCGGCGATCGGCGCCGCCGGCATCCGCCTCGCCAGCGCCCAGGGCGGCAACATGCGCGCCGTCGCCGAGCACGCGATGTCGCTGATCCTGTCGCTCACCCGCCAGATCCATTTCGCCCGCGACAACCAGGCCAAGCCGTACTGGCGTCCGATGATCGGTGACCGGGCCCGCCGCGAGGACGAGCTCGGCGGCAAGACGCTCGTCATCGTCGGGCTCGGTCAGATCGGACTGAGGCTCGCCAGGCTCGCGAGCGCCTTCGACATGCGTGTCATCGGCGTCCGGCGCAGCGCCGAGCCGCAGCCGCATGTCGAGGCCGTCGTCCATCCCGACAAGCTCGCAGAGGCCGTGGCGGGCGCTGATTTCGTCGCGTTGACCTGCCCGCTGACGCCCGAGACGGAAGGGCTGATCGACGCCCGCATCCTCTCGGCGATGAAGCCCACCGCGTTTCTGATCAATGTCGCGCGCGGGCGCGTCGTCGATGAGGCGGCCCTGATCGAGGCCCTCGGCAAGGGGACAATCGCCGGGGCCGGGCTCGACTGTGTCCATGAGGAGCCGCTACCGGCCGCCTCGCCGCTCTGGCGTTTGCCGCAGGTGATCGTCACGCCCCACAGCGCCGGGGAGACCCGCGCCTACGAGGGGAATGTGATCGACATCTTCCTCGACAATCTCGATCGCCTCGCCCGCGGCGAGACGGTCCTGCGCAACCAGATCGTCTGATCGGCAGGGGCGGCCATGGCTTGGCCTATCGCATCTCGCCCGGGTGGGCCGTCGCTCATCGTCGCGCTCGGCGTCACGCAGGTCTTCGGCTACGGAGCGCTCTATTACGCCTTCACCGTGCTGGCGCCGCGCATCACCGAAAGCTTCGGCTGGGCGCCGGAATGGACCTTCGGCGGGTTCGCGGCCGGACTGTTCCTCGGTGGTCTCGTCGCGCCGCTGACGGGCAGCCTGATCGACCGGCACGGCACGCGGCTGGTGATGACGGTCGGCTCCGCGCTGGCGGGCTTGTCGCTCCTGGCGCTGGCCGAGGCACGCGGCATCGTCAGCTACATCGCGGCGATGGTCGCCTTGCAGGCGGTGACCACCGCCGTCTTCTACGACGCGGCCTTCGCGGCGCTGACGCAGGCACGAGGGAGCCAGGCGCGCCGCGCCATCAGCAAGCTCACCCTGATCGGCGGCTTCGCCTCGACGCTGTTCTGGCCGCTGACCAGCAGCCTGCTTGCCGTGCTGGACTGGCGCGGCGTCTATCGGCTCTACGGGCTGTCGCAGCTTCTGGTCTGCATGCCGCTCCACCTCTTCTTCCTGCCGGGGCGGGTGAAGCGGCCGACCGAGGCCCATGCCGCCGGCGCTCCGGCAGCCGCGGCGGAGCCGGAAACCGTCTATCTCACGGGCGATGAGCGCCGCCGCGCCTTCCTCCTGCTGGCGCTGGCCTTCTCGCTGCAGGGCTTCGTGGTCTCGGCCGCCTCCATCCATATCCTGACGTTGCTGCACGGCTTCGATCTCGCTCCCGCGGTCGCGGTCGTCATCGGCGCGATGATCGGTCCCTCGCAGGTCGCGGGCCGGCTGATCGAGATGCTGTTCGGCCGCGCGGTCTCGCCGGTCACCACGGCCTGGGTCTCTGCCTGCCTGATGCCGCTCGGCCTGCTGCTCCTGCTGATCGGCGGCAATATTCCCGTTATCGCCGGCTGCTTCGCGGTCGGCTACGGAATGAGCATGGGTCTGGGCTCGATCGTGCGCGGCACGGTTCCGCTCCAGCTCTTCGGGCCGGCTGGTTTCGGCGCGACGATGGGCAAGCTCTCGGCGCCCGGCCTCGCCATCAGGGCGGCGGCGCCGCTCGCCTTCGCGGTCTCGCTGGAGCGCGCCGGTGTCACCGCCTCGACGTTGCTGCTAATCGCCTTTTCCGGGCTGGCCGCTGTGGCGCTGTTCCTGCTGGCACGCAGCCAGCGCTCGGCCCTTTAGACCGTCAGTCCCTGCCACCAGCGCCGCGCGGCGTCGCGCGTGCGGATCGCGAAGGCATAGGCCGCGGACGCGCGCACCCAGCCGAGGATCTGGTCGCGCAGGCGCGTCAGCAGTCCCTTGATCCAGGCGAACCAGGGATAGCTCAGCAGCTTCTCGCGGCCAGCGTGGTAGATGCGCTCGACGATCAGGAAGCTGGCGAGATGGGCAAGTCCGAGCACGACGAGCCCGGGCCAGAACGCGCCGCGCGCCATCAGCACGAGGCCAATGAGCTTCAGCGGCTCCGCCACGGCGAAGGGGACGGCGAGCGCCAGCAGCACGAGCGGGCGCGGCAGCCGCGCCACGCCTTCCTCCAGCCGGTGGATCAGCCGCAGCGAGGCGAACCAGCGCACCAGCGGCCGATAGAGCGGCCGGGCGATCTCGTCGAGGACGATGAACACGGTCAGGACCGCGCGCACGATCCAGAGGGCGAGCCGGATCGGCAGGCTGTTCTCGCGCGGGGCAGGGGGCATGGCGGGTTCCGGCATTGATGGTCCGCTCCTCATAAGCCGTGCTTTGTGGCCTTTCGAAGCCACCGCAGGTTCTCAACCCCGCGCATCCCCCTGCAGCATCGCCACGCCCTTCTCGGCGATCATCATCGTCGGATTGGCGGTGTTGCCGGAGGTGATCGTCGGCATCACCGACGCATCGATGACGCGTAGCCCCGAGACGCCGCGCACGCGCAGGCGCTCATCCAGCACCGCGCCCGGATCGTCGGCGCGGCCCATCTTCACTGTTCCGACCGGGTGGAAGATCGTGGTGCCGAGCTTCGCCGCAGCCGCCAGCAGCGCCTCGTCGGAGGCCGCCTCGTCGCCGGGAAGATACTCCTCTGGCCGGAAGCGCGCGAGCGGCGCCTGCGTCACGATCCGCCGCGTTAGCTTCAGCGCATCGATCGCGACCTGCCGGTCTTCCTCGGTGTCGAGATAGTTCGGCGAGATCGCGGGACCGTCCTGCGGATCGGCCGAGCGCAGATGCACGCTGCCGCGGCTGGTCGGCCTCAGATTGCAGACGCTCGCCGTGAAGGCGTCGAAGGGGTGCAGGCCCGAGCCCCAGCTATCCAGCGAGAGCGGCTGGAAATGATATTGCAGATTGGCCGTCGCATAGCGGGCCGAGGATTTGGCGAAGGCGCCGACCTGCGAGGGCGCCATGGTCAGCGGCCCGCTTCTGAGCGCCGCCCATTGCAGCGCCATCAGGGGCCGGCGCCAGAGCCTGGCATAGTCGCCGTTCAGCGTCTTGACGCCATGGACCTTGTAGACCGGCCGGATCTGGAGATGGTCCTGCAGGTTCTCGCCGACGCCGGGCGCGTCGACCAGCGTCTCGATGCCGAGGCTCTGCAGCCGCGCGCCGCGGCCGATGCCGGAGCGCTCCAGCAGCGCGGGCGAGGCGATGGCGCCGGCCGAGAGCACGACCTCGCCGCGCACCTCGACCCTGAGCTTCTCCTCGCCATGAGTGAACTCCACGGCCTTGGCGCGTCCCTCCTCGAAGGCGATGCGCTCGACATGGACGCGCGTCTCCAGCCTCAGATTGGTGCGCTCGCGCTGGTCGAGCAGCGGCTTCAGGAAGGCGCGATAGGCGCTGAGGCGTCGGCCGCGACGCTGGTTCACCTGGAAGTAGGAGGAGCCTTCGTTGTCGCCGGTGTTGAAGTCCGGGATCTTGGCGATGCCGGCAGCCTCGGCCGCGTCGCGGATGGCGTCGAGGATCGCCCAGCGGACGCGCGGATGCTCGACGCGCCATTCCCCGCCGGCCTTGTGCAGCCCGCCGGGCGGCGGCGCGACATGGTCCTCGTGTTTGAGGAAATAGGGCAGGACATCGTCCCACCCCCAGCCGGAAAGCCCGCTTTGGCGCCATCCGTCATAATCGGCCGCCTGGCCGCGCATATAGACCATGGCGTTGATCGAGGAGCAGCCGCCTACGACCTTGCCGCGCGGATAGGCCAGCGCCCGCCCGCCGAGGCCGGATTGCGGCTCGGTCTGGAACAGCCAGTCGGCCCGGGGATTGCCGATGGCGAAGAGATAGCCGACCGGGATGTGGAACCAGATCCAGTCGTCCAGGCCGCCGGCCTCCAGCACCAGGACCTTCTTGCCGGGATCGGCGGCCAGCCGGTTCGCGACGACACATCCGGCCGAGCCAGCGCCGATGACGACATAATCGAAGGTGCCGATCAGGCGGCGATCGGAAGACACGGCGTCGGCTGACATGGCGTTCCCAAGGCTTGTTCTGTCACCCTGCTGTCGAGGCAGGTTTTTCCGCAATCTGGCACAGGCCGGGGCGGTGCGACAGCGCGCGGATGCGCATAGCGGTTGGGTGTGGCTTCAGGCCGCGCCGAGGCGCTCGCCACGATAGACGCCGGAGCGGATGTCTCCCCACCATTTCGTATTGGCGAGATACCACTCGACGGTGCGGCGCAGCCCCGTCTCGAAGGTCTCCTTCGGCGTCCAGCCGAGCTCCCGGCCGATCTTGCCGGCATCGATCGCATAGCGCGCATCATGGCCGGGCCGGTCGGTCACATAGCTGACGAGCCGCTCGTGCGGGCCGGCGGGATCGGGCCGGAGCTCGTCGAGGATGGCGCAGATCGCCTTCACCACCTCGATATTCGTCTTCTCGTTGTGCCCGCCGATATTGTAGCTCTCGCCGAGCACGCCCCTGGTCGCCACGGTCAACAGCGCCTCGGCATGGTCGTCGACATACAGCCAGTCGCGGATGTTGAGGCCGTTGCCGTAGACCGGCAGCTGCTTGCCCTCGAGCGCGTTGAGGATCATCAGCGGGATCAGCTTCTCCGGGAAGTGATAGGGCCCGTAATTGTTCGAACAATTGGTCATCACCGTCGGCAGGCCGTAGGTGTGGTGCCAGGCGCGGACGAGGTGGTCGGAGGCAGCTTTCGAGGCGGAGTAGGGCGAGTTCGGCTGATAGGCGGTGTCCTCTCGGAAGAGGCCGTCTGCGCCCAGCGAGCCGAAGACCTCGTCGGTCGAGATGTGGTGGAAGCGGAAGGCGCCCTTGCGCGCCTCCGGCAGCGCCCGGAAATGCCGCAGGGCCTCCTGCAGCAGCGTGAAGGTCCCGCCGACATTGGTGTCGATGAAGGCGCCGGGCCCGTCGATCGAGCGGTCGACATGGCTCTCGGCCGCTAGATGCATCACCACATCCGGCGAGAATTCGGCGAAGATCGCCTGCATCCGCCCGGCATCGCAGATATCGGCCTTCTCGAAGCGGTAGCGGTTGCTGCCCGCGACGGGTTCGAGCGAGGCGAGGTTGCCGGCATAGGTCAGCTTGTCGACGACGCAGACATGATGCGGCGTCTCGCCGATCAGCTTGCGCACCACGGCCGAGCCAATGAAGCCGGCGCCGCCGGTGACGAGAAAACGCAAGGACATTCCGCTGGGCTCCGGGCAGGCAGCTGTCGTTCGATTGCGGATGGTCGCCGCAAGGAACAGCCCGGTGCGGCCGAGTCAAGCGCCGGCAGTTGGCCCGGCCTTCGCATGCCGCAAGGGTACGTCGGCTCGGAGAGCCTTGCTCCGCCCGGATCGGCAGCATAGAGCATGCTCAGTCTGGGAGTGATCGATCCATGCCGTCGAAAATCATACCTGTCGTGATGTGCGGTGGAGCGGGAACGCGGCTCTGGCCGGTTTCACGCGATACAATGCCGAAGCAATTCATTCCGCTGCTCGGCCAGGAATCGACCTTCCAGCGCGCGATGCGGCTGCTCTCGGAGGCTTCGGTGTTCGAGCCGGCGATCGTGATCACCAACGCGGAATACCGTTTCACGGTGCATGATCAGCTCCAGGCGATCGGCATCTCCGCCGACATCGTGCTGGAGCCGAGCCGCCGCGACTCCGCGGCGGCCGTGGCCGCGGCGACGGAACTCGCCTTCGCCCGCGATGCGAAGGCGGTCGTGGGCGTCTTCGCCGCCGATCATATCGTCCAGGACGCGACGCTGTTCCGCGAGGCCTGCCGTCGGGCGGGTGCTGCCGCCGCGCAGGGCCGGATCGTCACCATCGGCATCCCGCCGACCCACCCGGCGACCGGCTACGGCTATATCCGGCCGGGCGATGAGATCGGCCGGGATGCCCGCCAGGTCGCCGCCTTCGTCGAGAAACCGGATGCGGCGCGGGCGGCGCAATATCTGCTCGACGGCTATCTCTGGAACTCGGGGAACTTCATCTTCGATGCGGCGACGATGCGCGCCGAGCTCGCCGGCTTTGCGCCCGAGGTTGCTGGTCCCGTCGCCGAGGCCGTTGCCGGGGCGAAGCAGGACCTCGGCTTCCTCAGGTTGGACGAAAAGGCGTTCAACCAGGCGCAGAAGATCTCGATCGACTACGCCGTGATGGAGAAGACGAGCAAGGCGGCCGTGGTCGCCGGCGGCTTCGGCTGGTCGGATGTCGGCGGCTGGTCCGCCGTCTGGGACCTGGCCGAGAAGGGGACGAACGGCAATGTCGTCGAAGGCCGCGGCTATGTGCTCGACGGCGCCAACAACCTCATCCGCTCGGAGGAAGCGCTCATCGCCGTGATCGGTCTTGACGACATCGCCGTGATCGCGACCCGCGACGCCGTTCTGGTCACGCCCAAGGCCAAGGCCGACAAGGTCAAGGACATGGTGGCGCTGATCACGGCCGCCGGCGAGTCGGAGGCCGGCGCCCATCGCGAGATCCAGCGGCCCTGGGGCAAGTATCTCTCGATCGACCTGGGCACGCGCCACCAGGTCAAGCGCATCACGGTGAAGCCCGGCGGCGTTCTCTCGCTGCAGAAGCACCACCACCGCGCCGAGCACTGGGTGGTCGTGCGCGGCACCGCCGAGGTGACGCGCAACGAAGAGACCATCATGGTCCACGAGAACGAGTCGATCTATCTGCCGATCGGCTGCGTCCATCGCATGGCCAACCCGGGCAAGATCCCGCTGGAGCTGATCGAGGTGCAGGTCGGCTCCTATCTCGGCGAGGATGACATCGTGCGGATCGAGGATATCTATAAGCGCGTCTGAGCCGGCGCGGGCAGCCCAGCCTGGATCGGGGCGCCTTGCCCCGGAACCTTCGCCTGCGCGATAAGCGGCTTGCCGCCGGCCTCTGGCGCCGGCGCATCACGGAGTCCGCATGAGCTTCCGCAACATCCATGCCCACGGCTTCGTCCGGCTCGCCTGCGCCGCGCCGCGGCTCAAGGTCGCCGATCCGGCCTTCAATGTCGCGGAGACGTTGGCGCTGCTGCGCCGGGCGGACGAAGGCGGGGCTTCGCTCGCGCTCTTCCCTGAGCTCGGCATCAGCGCCTATGCCATCGACGACCTGCTGCAGCAGCATGCCCTGCTCGATGCGGTCGAGGACGCGCTGTCACGCCTCGTGGCGGAGAGCCGGACGCTTGCCTGCGTCGCCGTGGTGGGCGCGCCGCTCAAGGTCGACGGTCGGTTGTTCAATTGCGCTGTCGCGATCCATCGCGGCCGCATCCTCGCGGCGGTTCCGAAGACCTATCTGCCGAATTACCGCGAGTTCTACGAGCGCCGCCAGTTCGCCTCGGGCGAGCGGGCAGGCGCGCTCTATATCGAGCTCTGCGGACAGGAGGTGCCCTTCGGCACCGACATCCTGCTCACCGCCTCCGACATCCCCGATCTCACCGTCCATATGGAGATCTGCGAGGATGTCTGGACCCCGATCCCGCCCTCGTCCTTCGCGGCGCTCGCTGGCGCGACAGTGCTGCTCAACCTCTCGGCCTCGAACGTCACCATCGGCAAGTCCGACTGGCGCCACGCCCTGTGCAAGGCGCATTCGGGGCGCTGCATCGCGGCCTATGCCTATTCGGCGGCCGGCACGGGCGAGTCGACCACCGATCTCGCCTGGGACGGGCAGGCGATGATCTATGAGAACGGCATCCTGCTGGCCGAGGCCGAGCGCTTCGCCGCCGAGCCGCAGCTCATCCTCGCCGATATCGACCTAGAACGGCTGGCGATGGACCGCATCCGCCAGAACACCTTCGGCGACAGCGCCGACGTCCATCGCGACAATCTCGGCTTCCGCCGGGTCGAGTTCGCGCTGGAGCCGGAGCGCGAGGTCGATCTTGGGCTTCTCCGCGCCGTCGAGCGCTTCCCCTTCGTGCCGAGCGACGACGCTCGCCTGAACGAGCTCTGCTTCGAGGCTTACAACATCCAGTCGCACGGCCTGCGCAAGCGGCTGGAGAGCACACGGCTGGACAAGGTCGTGATCGGCGTCTCGGGCGGTCTCGACTCGACGCACGCCCTGATCGTCGCGGCCGATACCTTCGATGCGCTGGGGCTGCCGCGCCAGAACATCCTCGCCTATACGCTGCCGGCCTTCGCCACCAGCAAGGGCACTAAGGACAATGCCTGGCGGCTGATGCGCGCGCTCGGCGTCAGCGCCGAGGAGATCGACATGACGCCGGCCTGCCGGCAGATGCTGATCGATATCGGCCATCCCTTCGCCGCGGGCGAGCCCGTCTACGATATTACGTTTGAAAACGTGCAGGCTGGCGCGCGCACCTCGGTGCTGTTCCGCCTCGCCAACCGCCACAACGCGCTGGTAATGGGCACGGGCGACCTGTCGGAGCTGGCGCTCGGCTGGTGCACCTATGGCGTCGGCGATCACATGTCGCATTACAACGTCAACGGCTCGGTGCCGAAGACGCTGATCCAGCATCTGATCCGCTGGGTGGCGCAATCCGGCCGCTTCGGCGCGGAAGCCTCGGACGTGCTGCTCGACATCCTCTCGACCGAGATCTCGCCTGAGCTGGTGCCGGGCGAGGGCGACAAGCCGGCGCAGAAGACCGAGGATTTCGTCGGCCCCTACGCGTTGCAGGACTTCAACCTGTTCTACACGACGCGCTTCGGCTTCAAGCCGAGCAAGATCGCCTATCTCGCCGAGCACGCCTGGGCGGACGTCGCGAAGGGTGCCTGGCCGCCGCATATCGAGGATGCCAAGCGCATTGCCTACGACCTGCCGGTGATCAAGCGCTGGCTCGGCGTCTTCATCCGCCGCTTCTTCGAGACGAGCCAGTTCAAGCGCTCGGCCCTGCCCAACGGACCGAAGGTGTCGTCGGGCGGCTCGCTCTCGCCCCGCGGCGACTGGCGCGCACCCAGCGATTCTTCAGCGGCGCCCTGGCTGAAGGACTGGGAGCGGATTCCGGATTGAGCGAAGGCTCAGGTCGTTGCATTTGCTCTCAGCGCAAATGGCGGTCCTCCACGTCAGCTCTCGACCCATCTCGGACATCGCAGTGGATCATCTGCAATGTCTGGAGTTGGTCGCCGGCAGCTTTCGAGGCGCCAAAAAGCGGTGCCTTTAGAGCGTGTTTGGCGATCGCCCGCAGTGCGCTCAATCGTCCCCCGTCGGGCCCCCGAGCACGTAACGCTTCTGCAGTCGCTGGTTCGTCGAGGATAGAGCGACTGGCATTCGGCAAAACAGATGTTTTTGGGCAGCCGGTTGACCGCGTTCGCACAAATCCCAGCAAGCTCGGCCAGCCTGGCCTGCGCTGTCTGGCAGGCCGACGCACCAGTCCCGCGGAATGCAAAGCCGACGACAACATATGTGTTGATGGGTCCTCCCATGGACGCGATCTTGGTGCGACCAAGATGGGGCCTCACCACAGAACGGCCGTCGAGATCCTTCTGGACTCCAGGCGCGGCGGCCAGACCGCCTTGGGCTGACCGCCGTCGTAAACTCACGCTGGCGGCCCTATTTGGCCATCGCGGTTCTTGCCGCCTCGATTTTCGCCTTCACGGCATCGAGATTGAAGCTCGCACCTCTCTGCATCGGCGGGAACTCGACTGCCGTCATGGCCAGCTTCTCCACCTGCTGCTGGACAAAGACGAAGCGCCAGAACTCGTATTGGAACCAGGAGAAGTAATTCTGAGATCCGGACTTGGTACCATTGTCAGGCCAACCCGTGCGTTCGAACGGATCGAGACGAAGATTGGTCAGATACGGCACGTCCGCCTTTGTCTTTTCGCCGAGCCAACCGCCAGGCTGGTCAATGAAGCGATACTTGTAATCGCCGACGCGCACGGCGCCGAGCTCGCTTTCTCCAAAATACCAAATCTCGTTGCGATTTGACGGGCCCTTACCGGTGATCATGTTGGTCTGATCATAGCCGTCCAGATACACCTTGTAGGTACGGTCGCCGATCTGCTTACCCTTCTTCAATTCTTCGGCGATGCTGGTATTGCCGGCGGCAGCCACGAGAGTCGGGAACCAGTCCAACCCGGAGATCAGGCCGTTCTCGACCTTGCCCGGCTGCACCCTGCCCGGCCAGCGGATCATCGCCGGAGCGCGGAAGCCACCTTCCATGACCGTGCCCTTGGATTGGGCGAACGGTGTTTGCCCGCCATCCGGCCAAGTGAAGACCTCGGTGCCATTGTCGGTCGTGAAGACGACTATGGTGTTGTCGTCCACTCCCAAATCCTTGAGCTTCTGCATCACCAGACCGACATCATCGTCGAGCTGCGCCATGCCCGCCTCATGGAGTGACCAGCCGTTGTTGGCGTTGCGCATCGCTTCATATTTCGGCGAAAGATGCGTGACGATGTGCATGCGGGTCGGATTGAGCCACAGGAAGAACGGCTTGTTGTCGGCCTTGGCCTTGTCGAGGAATTTGAAGGAAAGATCGCGGATTTCGTCATCCACGGTCTCCATGCGTTTCGGGCACAATTCACCCGCATCCCTGATCGTTTGCCTGCCGACTTTCCCCCAGCGCGGATCGACGGTCGGATCATCGGTGGTGGTCGCCAGAGAGTGGACCATGTTGCGCGGGCCGACTAACGCCCTGAGATCCTGCGGATAGTTTGGATGGCACGGATCTTCCATCGCATCGAGGTGGTAGAGATAGCCAAAGAACTCGTCGAACCCATGCACCGTCGGCAGAAACTCGTTCTTGTCGCCGAGATGGTTCTTACCGAACTGGCCGGTGGCGTAACCCATCCCTTTCAAGACGGTGGCAATCGTCACGGCCTCCGCAGGCAGGCCAGTCGGTGCTCCCGCCTGGCCGACGGTGGTCATGCCGGTGCGGATAGGAAGCTCGCCGGTGATGAAGTTGGCACGCCCGGCCGTGCAGCTTGCTTCGGCATAATAGTCGGTGAACAACATGCCCTCGGCGGCGAGCTTGTCGAGGTTCGGCGTTCGGCCCGCCATCATGCCACGGTGGTAGGCGCCGATGTTCCAGATACCGATGTCGTCACCCATGATGACGACGATGTTGGGCCGTTGCTGTTGCGCGGGGGGCTGCGCAGGCGCCTGCGCGATAGCGGGCCCCGACACGGCAAGCGACACCAACGCTGCCGTGCCAAGCAGTGCGGCCCAGGATCGTGCGCGCCAATCGGTCAATGTTCGCTGTTGGCGGTTCAGGGTAGCCGTCGGCATTCCGCTTCGGTCGTCGCTAGGTATCATCGACCCCTCCTCTGTTTACAGCGCCCCCCAAAGCAATCATGCGCAAGCGTCATTCTCGCCGAATGCGGCGAGAGCCGATCTTGCCGTATCGAAATTGTAAGCTGGCTGATGTAGGCGGTATTGGCTTGGAAACTCGCCAAACGGCTTAAGCAATTCTGCTGGCGGAAATGAATAAATGCTTCCGACAGGTTTGGTCGACCCAAGCCGACCTGCTTGATTTCAGCTTACTGCTAAGGTGCGCCAGCGCAAAGCGGAATTGATGGCGCGGAGTTCGTAGCTGAGCAGCTCTTGGTTCGCCGGAATGGGTTGAGGGACATTGCATTCGGCAGGTCGATGTCTGCATCCGACCCGAACAAGCCATTCCTCTTCGCAATAGAAAAGCCCGCGGCTCGCGCCGCGGGCTGATCGTTTCGAAAGCTGGAAGGCTCAGGCCGCGACGGCAGCGGGCTCCTTCCTCTCCCACTCCTCGCCCCAGATCATCACCGCATGGCCGGGCGAGACCTCGCGATACTGGCGCACGGGTACGACATAATCGGGCGCCCGCACCGGGCTCTTGATCTCGTCGTTGGAGACCGGGCGCTTCTCGAGGCGCCGTGCCGGGTCGGCGATCGGCACCGCCGCGAGCAGCCGCTTGGTGTAGGGGTGCTGCGGGTTCTGGAAGATCGCCTCGCGCGGGCCGATCTCGACGATCTCGCCGAGATACATCACGGCGACGCGGTGGCTGACGCGCTCCACCACGGCCATGTCGTGCGAGATGAAAAGATAGCCCAGGCCCATGCGCGCCTGCAGGTCGAGCATCAGGTTCACCACCTGCGCCTTCACCGAGACGTCGAGCGCCGAGACGGCCTCGTCCGCCACGATCAGGCGTGGCTCCACCGCGAGCGCACGCGCGATGCAGATGCGCTGGCGCTGGCCGCCCGAGAACTCGTGCGGGAAGCGGTTGGCCATCTCCGGCTGCAACCCGACGCGCTTCAGCAGGTCGGCGACCTTGTCGCGTGCTTCCGAACGGCTGGCGAGGTTGTTGATCAGCAGCGGCTCGGCGACGGCGGTGCCGACGTTCATGCGCGGGTTGAGCGAGGCGAACGGGTCCTGGAAGATCATCTGCATGCGCTTGCGCTGCTCGCGCAGGTCATGCTGGCTGAGCTTGAGCACGTCGACGCCGTCGAGCAGCACGGAGCCCGCCATCGGCTCGATCAGGCGCATCACCGAGCGGCCGGTGGTCGACTTGCCGCAGCCGGACTCGCCGACCAGCGCCAGCGTCTCGCCGGCCTTCAGGCTAAAGGAGACGTTCTCGACCGCGTGCACCCGGCCCTTGACCGAGGAGAGCAGACCCGAGCGGATCTCGAAGCGTGTGGTCAGGCCGGCCACCTCGAGAACCGGACGCTCGGCCGCCTTGACGGTGTCCGGAACCTCGGTCGGCACGTCGGATTCACCGGTAGCGCGGTCCACGACCGGGAAGCGCATCGGGCGCCCGCGGCCGATCATCGAGCCGAGCTTCGGCACGGCCGAGAGCAGCGACTTGGTGTAGGGCTTCTGCGGGTTGGCGAAGATGTCCTCGGTCTTGCCGGTCTCGATCTCGTCGCCGTTGTACATCACGACCGTGCGGTCGGCGATCTCGGCCACCACGCCCATGTCGTGGGTGATGAAGAGGACGGACATGCCCTCCTCGTCCTGCAGCGTCTTGATGAGCTCGAGGATCTGCGCCTGGATCGTCACGTCGAGCGCGGTGGTCGGCTCGTCGGCTATCAGCAGCTTCGGCTTGCAGGCCAGCGCCATGGCGATCATCACGCGCTGGCGCATGCCGCCCGAGAAGCGGTGCGGATATTCGTGGAAGCGGGACTTCGCCGCCGGGATGCGGACCTTCTCCAGCAGGCGGATGGTCTCGGCCTCGGCCTCGGCGCGCGAGAGGCCACGATGCAGGATCAGAGCCTCGGCGATCTGGAAGCCGATGGTCAGCACCGGGTTCAGCGAGGTCATCGGCTCCTGGAAGATCATCGCGATCTCGTTGCCGCGGATGTGGCGCATCTCGGAGTCCGGCAGGGTCAGGAGCTCCTTGCCGTTGAGCTTGATCGAGCCCTCGATCTTGCTCGATTGGGGCGGGGTCAGCCGCATGATCGAGAGCGCGGTCACGCTCTTGCCCGAGCCCGATTCACCGACGACCGCGAGCGTCTCCTTCGGCTTGATGTCGAAGGAGATGTTGCGAACCACCGGCTTCCACAGCCCCTCGACCCGGAACGAGGTCGTCAGGTTCGAGACGGTCAGGATGGGTGAGGGGGAGGTCATGACAACTCCTTCGCAGAAATCAGATCACGCGACGCGGGTCCAGCGCATCGCGCAGGCCATCGCCGATGAAGTTGATCGAGAGCACCGTGAGGAAGATCGCAGCACCGGGGAAGAGCGCCCAGTGAGGCGCGGTATCGAGCTGGTCCTTGGCGTCGAAGAGCAGCCGGCCCCAGGTCGGGATGTCCGGCGGGAAGCCCAAGCCGAGGAAGGAGAGTGTCGATTCGGCGATGATCGCCGAGGACACCTCGATCGTGGAGGCGACGATGACCGGCCCCAGCGCGTTGGGCAGGATGTGGCGCGTCATCTGGCGCAGCTTGGTCGCGCCCTGGGCGCGGGCGGCCTCGACGAACTCCTTCTCGCGCAGCGACAGGAACTGCGCGCGCACCAGGCGGGCGACCGGCATCCAGCGCAGGCCGCCGATGACGACCACGATCAGCACGAAGACGCCGCCCTCGACGCCGAAGACCGCCTTCAGCTGCTCGCGGAACAGGTAGATGATCAGCAGCAGCAGCGGCAACTGCGGCAGCGACAGGAACAGGTCCGTCACCCACATCAGGAAGGGGTCGGCGTATTTGCGCGACATGCCGGCGAGAGCACCGATCACGACGCCGACGCAGGTTGCGACCACCATCGCCGCCAGGCCGACGGCGAGCGAGATCCGCCCGCCATACATCATGCGCGCCAGCAGGTCCTGGCCGAGATCGTCGGTGCCGAAGGGGTGGCTGAGGGATGGGCCCTGCAGCGTCGCCGAGAAGTCGATGTCGTTGATCGCCACCGGCCAGAACCAGGGGCCGACCACGACGCCGAAGATCAGCAGGCCGAGGATGATCGCGCTCGCCATGGCGAGGCGGTGACGACGGAACCGACGCCACGTCTCGCGCGCCGGCGAGACCGAGGCGGGAGCCGCGACGGCGGCCACGCCCGGATCAGCCGAAGGAGATGCGAGGGTCGAGCCAGCCATAAAGAAGATCCGCGATGAGGTTGAACAGGACGACCAGGCAGGAGAACACGAAGGTCACTCCCATGATCACCGGTGTGTCGTTGGCGAGGATGGCGCTGATCAGCAGCGATCCGATGCCGGGGATTCGGAAGATCTGCTCGGTCACGATGGCGCCGCCGAAAACGGCGGGCATCTGCAGCGCGACCAGCGTCACCACCGGGATGAGCGCGTTGCGCGTGATGTGGCGCAGCGTGACCGTCCGCTCGTTGAGGCCCTTGGCGCGCGCCGTCGTCACATAGTCGAGCCGGATGACGTCGAGCACCGCCGAGCGGACATAGCGCGTGTAGGAGGCCGCCTGGAACAGGCCGAGCACGGTGATCGGCATGATCGCCTGCCGGAACATCTCCCAGTACCAGCGCCAGCCGGTCGCCGCGATGTCGGCGCGGTAGACGAAGGGGAACCAGTCCAGCGTCACCGAGAAGATCAGGATGAAGAGCAGGCCGGTGAAGAAGGTCGGCAGCGAGAAGCCGACGAAGGCCAGCGTGTTGGCGATCTGGTCGAAGATCGAATAGGGCCGCGTCGCCGCATAGATGCCAACCGGCAGCGCGATGCAAAGCGCCAGGATCTGCGAGGTACCGACGACGAAGAGCGTGGTCGGCACCCGCTGTAGGATCAGGTCGTCGACATCGATGCGGCTGGCGAAGGAGAAGCCCCAGTTGCCCTGAGCCATCGCGCCGAGCCAGCGCAGATAGCGCACGAGGATCGGGTCATTGAGGCCGAAGCTCGCGCGGATGGCCTCGCGGACCTCCGGCGGCACGTTCGGATTCGTCGCCATTTCCGAAAACGGATCGCCCGGCGCCATCGCCAGGACGGTGAACAGGATCAGGCTGATGCCGAGCAGGCTTGGAATGGCGATAAGAAGCCGCCGTATCAGATAAGTCGCCATGAATGATGTTCTCTAGTGCATGCGCGGCAGTGCCGCGGAGCGATACGCCAATGCAAACGGTTCGCCCTTTGCGGCCATCGAGGCCGAACGGACGAACCGTTGCGGTTGTCCCCCTTCACGGAGGGGTGCTCCGTGAAGGGGGGCTAGTCTTCCTTAGCTACGATACCAGGCCGCGAGATTCCAAGTGTCGACGTCCCAGCCGGAGTGGTCGTGCGACAGATTGTTCAGCGCGGCGGCCACGCGGGTGCGCGAGAGTAGCGGCAGGATGATGTTGGCCTCGCAGAAGATCTCGTTGACCTTGATCAGCAGCGCAGCGCGCTTGACCGGGTCGAGCTCCTTCTGGGCGGCCTTGTAGGCCTCGTCGGCAGCCGGATCTGAGTAGCGCGAGACGTTGCGGCCCAGCCACTTGTTCTCCTTGGTGGCAATCTCCCAGGAGACGAACTGGTTGAGGAACCGCTCCGGATCGGGCTGCGGCTGCGTCGTGGTGTACATCTCCATGTCGACATAGAGCTTGGTGTAGGTGTCGGGGTTGGCGACGTCCGACGAGAAGAACACCGTCGCAGTGACCGACTTCAGCTCCAGGTCGATGCCGGCCTTCTGGCAGGCCTGCTTGATGATGGCCTGGGTCTTCTGGCGCGGGGCGTTGATCGAGGTCTGGTAGACGTATTTGAGCTTCTTGCCATCCTTCTCGCGGATGCCGTCGGCGCCCTTCTTGTAGCCGGCATCGTCGAGGATCTTGTTGGCCTTGTCGATGTTGAACTCGTATTTGAGCTTCGTCGACTTGAACTGCTTCGGCTCGTTCACGAAGCTCGCCGTCGCGGTGCCGCCGCGGCCATAGATGAACTTCTGGACCGAGTCGCGGTCGATCAGCAGGTTGATCGCCTCGCGGACCTTCGGATCCGACAGCGTCGGATGCTTGGTCTTGACGCTCGAGCGCTCGCCGTCGACCTCGGTCCACGGATCGGTCGGGTTCAGGATGATGAACTCGATATCGCCCGACGGCACGGCGCTGACCTTGCCGCGGCCGCCCGTCTCCATGCGCTTGAGGACGTCGTCCTCGACCTGCAGGTTCCAGGCGTAGTCGTATTCGCCGGTCTGGAGCACGGCGCGCGCCGCCGAGACCGCGTCACCGCCGCCCTTGACCTCGAGCGTGTCGAACTGCGGCTGGTTCTTGACGTGGTAGTCCTCGTTGCGCACGCCGGTGAGGAGGTCGCCCGGCTTGAAGTCGGTGAACTTGTAGGGACCCGTGCCGACGGGCTTGAGGTTCGCCGGCGCTTCGCGCGACTTGGCGCCCTTGTATTCGCCGAAATGGTGCTTCGGCAGGATCTGGCCGGTCACGCCGACGAAGGCGTCGGCCCAGAACGGCGTGGCCTCCTTGAAGATCACCTTGACGGTCAGGTCGTTGACCTTCTCGACCTTGATGTCCTTGTAGGCGCCGGTGGTGTAGGCGGCGGTCGCCGGATCGGCGGCGTATTCCCAGGTGAAGACGACGTCGTCGGCCGTGAACGGCTTGCCGTCATGCCACTTTACGCCGGGCTTCAGCTTCCAGGTGACTTCCTTGCCGTCGGCGGAGAGACCGCCATTGGCCTTGCTGGGGACCTCCGCGGCGAGCTGCGGGATCAGGTTGCCTTCCTTGTCCCAGCCGGCGAGCGGCTCGAAGAAGATGCGCGAGGCGATCTGGTCCTTGGTGCCGGAGGCGAAATGCGGGTTGAGCAGCGTCGGGGCCTGCCAGAGCAGCATCTTGAGCGGGCCACCGCCGCCGGCCTTGGTCGGCTTGTATTCGAGCGTGGCGTCCGCCATCGCGACGTCGTTCCAGACCAGGATCTGGCTCGCGATCGGGGCCGCGATGCCGACCGCCGCCATCCTTTGGATGAAGGAACGGCGCGACATCGTGCCTTCCTTCACATCCGCGACCATGCCGCGGATTTCCTGCTCGTTCATCAAAATGCCTCCACGTTATACAATACGTTCCCCCGGCGCTCGCGCGCCGTGTTCTGGTTGGTCTCCTCAGCAAGGCATGTGCCAACGAAAGCGTCAACTGGTCAGCGCAGGACGAAATTGCGTCCGCTGCGGGGCGGCATGCCCAAAACCCAGGCAAAACAATGGCGCCCCGCTATGTTTCCAGCTGTTTTTGCAATTTTATGCGGTTCAATCGGTAAATACGACCGTTTTCTTGCCGTTGAGAACCACGCGGTCTTCGATGTGATGACGCACGGCGCGCGCGAGCACGCGGCGCTCGATGTCGCGACCCCGGCGGACGAGATCGTCGGGCGTGTCGCGATGCGAGATGCGCTCGACGTCCTGCTCGATGATCGGGCCTTCGTCGAGGTCGGAGGTGACATAGTGGGCGGTGGCACCGATCAGCTTCACCCCGCGCTCATGCGCCTGGTGATAGGGCTTGGCGCCCTTGAAGCCGGGCAGGAACGAGTGATGAATGTTTATGCAGCGGCCAGCCAGCTTGGCCGAAAGCCCGTCTGACAGAACCTGCATGTAGCGGGCGAGCACGACAAGGTCGGTCTGAGTCTCCTGCACCAGCCGCCAGATCTCGGCCTCCTGCTCCATCTTGGTCTGGCGCGTCACGGGCAGGTGGTGGAAGGGCAGGCTGCCGAGATCGGTCGAGCCGATATGCTCGCGCGCATGGTTGGAGACGATGCCGGTGATCTCCATCGGCAGCTCGCCGATGCGCCAGCGATAGATCAGGTCGGCGAGGCAGTGGTCGAATTTCGAGACCAGCAGCATCACGCGCTTGCGGCGCGCGGCCTCGCTGAGATTGATGTCCATGCCGAAGCGCCGACCGAGTGCCTGGAGCGATTCGGCGATGGTCTCGTGCGGCTGGCTGCCGTCGAGCCGGTTGAAGACGACGCGCATGAAGAAGCGGTCGGACTCGGTGTCGTCGAACTGCTGGGCGTCGAGGATGTTGCAGCCGGCCTCGAACAGCAGGGTCGAGACGGCGGCGACGATGCCCGGACGGTTCCGGCAGGAGAGGGTTAGGGTCGAGCTGCGGTCGAGCATGGGATTGGACGCCGCCTGTGTAAGACGGCCCTTTCGCGATTTCGGAATGAGGCAAGGGGAGAGGGAGGGCTGCGCGCGTCGCGCTGCCGTCAACCTCGTCCGGTGCTGCGCTGCGGCCGGGAAAGGCCGTTCAGGCTCGTTGCCGTCATGATCGCGAAAGATGTCCTCGCTACGCAGCCTCGCGGCCGCGGTCCCGCAACAGCGCCGCGCAACGGTTTTTGTCAAGGCGACGGCCGGGTGCCGCCTTGACTTGCCGGTGCCGAAATAGAATGTCTGTTCCAACTCGCACGCAGTATAAAAAATTCCTGCCGTTCGTTCCGGGAGTCAGCATCCGTGCCCCAAGCCAGTTCCTTCAGCCGCAGCCTCGAAGGCAAAGCGGCCATCGTCACGGGCGGAAGCCAGGGCCTCGGCGAGGCGATCGGCCGCGAATTCGCGGCCCGCGGCATCGCGTCCCTGCTGCTGACCGGGCGCAATGCCGGGCGTGGCGAGGCGGTCGCCGCGAGCCTGCGCGCACAGGGCTGCGATGCCCTCTTCCACCAGGTTGATCTCGCCGATCTCGACGCCGTGCGGCAGATCGTACCGGCGGCGGAGAAAGCCTTCGGCCGGGTCGACATCCTGGTCAACGCCGCGGGAGATACCGATCGCGGCACGATCCTCGACACCTCGCCGGAGCTCTACGAGCGCATCATGGCCGTCAACCTGCGCGCGCCCTTCTTCCTGATCCAGGATGCGGCCGAGCTGATGCGCCGGCAGGGCATCGAGGGCGCCGTCGTCAACATCCAGTCGATGTCGGCCCATGGCGGCCAGCCCTTCCTCTCCGCCTACAGCGTCTCGAAGGGCGCGCTCGCCGTGCTGACGAAGAATGTCGCCTATGGGCTGCTGAAGGACCGCATCCGCGTCAACGGGCTCAATATCGGCTGGATGGCGACGCCGGGCGAGGATGCGATCATGAAGCTGCGCCACAATGCGCAGGACGGCTGGCTGGAGGCGGCCAACGCCTCGCAGCCTTTCGGCCGGCTGATCGACCCGCGCGAGGTCGCCAAGGCGGTCGCCTATCTCGCCTCGGCCGAGTCCGGGCTGATGACCGGCGCCAATATCGACTTCGACCAGACCATCCTCGGCGCACACGACTAGCGCGCGGCCTTCCCTTGCGGCAGAAGCTCTGCGCGAGACTGACGACAGGACAGATTCCATGAAAATCGGATTGCTGGGCGCCGGCCGTATCGGGCGCATCCATGGCCTCAATGTCGCCGCGCGCGGTGACGCCACGCTCGTCGCCGTCGCGGATGCGATGCCGGATGCGGCGGCCTCCCTCGCCGCGGCCGCCGGCGCGAAACCCGCGAGCGCCGAGGCGATCCTCGCCGATCCCGCCATCGACGCCGTGCTGATCTGCACGCCGACGGACACCCATGCCGATCTGATCGAGCAGGCGGTTTCGGCCGGCAAGGCGGTCTTCTGCGAGAAGCCGGTCGATCTCGACGCGGCCCGCATCCGCCGCTGCCTCGCCGTGGTGGAGAAGTCGGGCAAGCCGCTGATGATCGGCTTCAATCGCCGCTTCGATCCGAACTTCGCCGCGTTGGAGAAGCGGCTGCGCGCGGGCGAGGCCGGCGAGATCGAGATCGTCACGGTGATCTCGCGCGATCCCGGCCCGCCGCCGGTCGATTACGTGAAGCGCTCGGGCGGGCTCTTCCGCGACATGATGATCCATGACCTCGACATGGCCCGCTTCCTCCTGGCCGAGGAGCCGGTCGAGGTCTTCGCGCTCGGCTCCTCGCTGGTCGACAAGGCGATCGGTGCGGCCGGCGATGTCGACACCGCCGCCGTGCTGATGAAGACGGCTTCGGGCAGGATCGCCCAGATCTCGAACTCGCGCCGCGCAACTTACGGCTACGACCAGCGCATCGAGGTGCACGGCTCGAAGGGCATGCTCCGCGCCGGAAACATCCACGAGACGACCGTCGAGATCGCGACGGGGCAGGGCTTCCGGGCCGATCCGGTGCAGAACTTCTTCCTGGAACGCTATGCGAGCGCCTATCGCGCAGAGCTCGACGCCTTCATCGCTGCCTGCAACGGAAAGGTGGTGCCGTCTCCCACCGGCCTCGATGGCTTGAAGGCGCAGATCCTCGCCGATGCCGCGACCGAGTCGGCGCAGACCGGCAAGCCCGTCCATGTCGATCTCGGAGCGAAGTGATGACGCCGGCTGAACGCGACCTGCGCTACTATGCTGCCCTTGGCCTCGCGGCCGAGGCCAGCCACCTCGCGCTGGGCTATTTCAACAAGCGTGAGTCGCTCGGCGTCACCATGAAGGGCGCGCAGGACTGGCTGACGGTCGCCGACGGCAAGGTCGAGGCTTTCCTGCGCGAGCGTCTCTCGGCGTTGTTCCCGCAGGACACGGTCATCGGCGAGGAGGGAGGCGGCACGGCCTCCGATGCCGTCTGGATTCTCGACCCGATCGACGGCACCGCGAACTTCGCCCATGGCGATCGCAACTGGTGCATCTCGATCGGTTTCCTCGTGAACCGCCAGCCCGAGATCGGCGTCGTGGCTGCTCCGGCGCTGGGCGAGGTCTACGCCGCGCGGCGCGGCGCAGGCGCCACGCTGAACGGTGATCCGATCAAGGTCTCGGGCGGCGCGGACATCGCCCGGGCCTCGGTCGAGCTGGGCTGGTCGACCCGCGTGCCGGCCGCGAACTATCTCAAGGTGATCGAGCGCGGCTACACCGCGGGGGCGGCGATGAAGCGCGGCGGCTCGGGCACCCTCGGCCTTTGCCACGTCGCCGACGGCAGCAGCGATGCCTATGCCGAGCTGCATATCAACGCCTGGGACGTCGCTGCCGGCATCGTCATCGGCAGCGAGGCCGGCGCCTATGTCAGCGACTTCTTCGCAGGCGAGGGCATCTCCAAGGGCAATCCGATCCTTTGCTGCACACCGGAGCTGGCGCCGCAGCTGAAGGAGATCACCGGCCTCGCCTGAGCGGCGTTCGCCGTCACACGAACCACTGCGTCATCCCGGACAAGCGGCTTTAGCCGCGCAGATCCGGGATCCATCGTAGAGTGCGGAGCCTTACGATGGATCCCGGGGCAAGCCCGGGATGACGCGGTGTTCCCGCGGCAAATCCAAAGCTGACGATCAACGCGGCGCGGCGATGATGATCGCCGCGCCGGCAAGGCAGATCAGCCCGCCGGTGATGTCCCAGCGATCCGGCCTCAGACCCTCGACCGCCCAGAGCCAGCCGAGCGAGGCGGCAATATAGATCCCGCCATAGGCGGCGAAAGCGCGTCCGGCCGCAGCGCTCTCGACCAGCGTCAGCAGCCAGGCGAAGAGCGCCAGCGAGATCAGCCCCGGCACCAGCCACCAGACCGGCTTGCCGAGCCTGAACCAGCCCCAGAAGGCGAAGCAGCCGGCAATCTCGAAGAGCGCGGCGCCGAGATAGGCGGCGATGGTCGGCATGATTCATCCTTCGGCTGGTTCCGGCTCGGGCG
Organism: Hyphomicrobiales bacterium; assembly: GCA_900473415.1. GTDB lineage: Bacteria > Pseudomonadota > Alphaproteobacteria > Rhizobiales > Beijerinckiaceae > Allobosea. The sequence goes on along the minus strand of UCLR01000003.1, from coordinate 112,990 downwards.
GCAAGAGGCTAATGCAGCCTTGGTGAAATACGCCGTCATTCCGGGCAAGCGAAGCGCGGACCCGGAATCCATCGTAGAACGAGGCGCCCTTCGATAGATTCCGGATCGGCGCCGCTATGCGGCTTGTCCGGAATGCCGCTGGTTTGGAGTTGACCCTTGTCCGCACGCGACATCGCCATCATCGGCTCAGGCCCGACCGGGCTGATCGCCGCCGAGCGGCTGGCCGGGGCCGGGCATCGCGTCACGATTTACGAGCGCATGGCCTCGCCCGCGCGCAAGTTCCTGCTGGCCGGCCGCGGCGGCCTGAACCTCACCCATTCCGAACCGTTCGACGCCTTCCTCGGCCGGTATCGGGAGGCGGCGGGGTGGCTGGAACCGGTGCTGCGGGCCTTTCCGCCGCAGGCCCTGCGCGATTGGGCCGACGGGCTCGGCGCCGAGACCTTCATCGGCTCCAGCGGTCGCGTTTTCCCGCGCGCGATGAAGGCCTCGCCCCTGCTGCGCGCTTGGCTCGGACGGCTGGATGGCCTCGGCGTGCGGCTGGCCGCGAACAGCTTCTGGATGGGCTGGAGTGCCGATGGCGCGCCAACCCTGCGCAGCGACGCCGGGGTGGTCCAAACGATACGGCCGGACGCGACGCTGCTTGCGCTCGGCGGAGCGAGTTGGCCGCGGCTCGGCTCGGATGGCGGCTGGGCGCCCCTATTGGCTGAGCGCGGCATCGCCGTCTCGCCGCTTCGCCCGGCCAATGCCGGTTTCACGGTCGCCTGGTCGCGGCCGATGCGGGAGCGCTTCGCCGGCGAGCCGCTGAAGCGGGTCACGGTCGGCTTCGCCGGCGAGCAAGCCTCCGGTGAGGCGATGATCGATGTGGGAGGCATCGAGGGCGGCGTGATCTACGCTCTCTCGGCGCCGATCCGCGAGGCGATCATCCGGGACGGCGCGGCCACCATCCTCATCGACCTGCGGCCTGGCGTGAGCGCTGCTGATCTCGCCGCCCGCCTCGCCAAGCGCCGTAAGGGCGAGACGCTCTCCAATCACCTGCGCAAGGCGGCGGGCCTCGCTCCGGTCGCGGCAGCCCTGCTGCGCGAGGCGGCAGGCGCGGAGCTGCCAGCAGATCCGGAAGCACTGGCCGCGTTGATCAAGGCCGCGCCGTTGCGGCTCGAAGCACCGATGCCGATCGCCCGCGCCATCTCCACCGCCGGAGGCATCGTCCGCGAGGAGATCGACGCCAACTTCATGCTGAAGCGCCTGCCCGGCGTCTTCGTCGCCGGCGAGATGCTCGACTGGGAAGCCCCGACCGGCGGCTACCTGCTGCAGGCGAGCTTCGCGACGGGTGTCGCCGCGGCGGCCGGCATGCAGCGCTGGCTCCTCCGCGAACAGGGCGGCTGATCCCGCCGACCGCGACTGCCGCAACGGCAGCTCTGTCAATCCGGGGCTAACCATCCTTTTGAAATGACGTGGTGATTCCGCACGATCGGTGCGACGAGCGGGATCGGGCGACCTGCCTGTCGCCGTCTTTCGGGGGGAACATGCAACCATCGTCGAACGAGTCGTCCCTGGACGCTCTCTTCTCATCTGTCGGCGTCGTTCCGCGCCGCCGTTTCCTGACGGCCGGGGCCGGCATCGTCTCGGCTGCGATCGTCGGCGCCGGCACCGCCGAGGCGCAGACCACCGTAGCCCCCAGCGAACAGGATCGCCAGCATATGAGCCAGGCGATCCAGCTGATGCGCCAGGCCGGCGTCATCGACAAGACGGGCGGCCCCTTCGGCGCTGTCATCGTCCGCGACGGTGAGGTGCTGGCCGCATCGGGCAACAGCGTCCTGCGCGACAACGATCCTTCCGCCCATGCCGAGGTGAACGCGATCCGCATGGCCTGCAAGAAGGTCGGTGCGCCCAATCTGCGCGGCGCCACGCTCTTCACCAGCTGCGAGCCCTGCCCGATGTGCTACGCGACAGCCTATTGGGCCCGCGTCAGCAAGATCTACTATGCCGCCGCCTGGACGGATTACGCCGACCTGTTCGACGATTCCAACATCAGCCAGGATATGAAGCGTCCCTACGCCGAGCGGACGGTGCCCATCGGACAGCTGATGCAGGGCGACGCGCAGCAGGTCTGGCTGGAATACCGCAAGATGCCGTCGAAGACCCGCTACTGAGCTTCGCGTCTCGGCTGTCCGGGCTGCCTCTCGGCGCCCGGACGTGTCCGTCGCCGGGACGCGCTCGGCGGCGGCTCGGGCGGGGCCACGCCGATCAGCCCGCAGAGCTCACTCAGAAACTGAGGGCCTGTCCTTTCAGGTTGCATAGATCTTAACAACGCAATTTGCGGTTGCGTTCTCTCCTCCTGTCAACTCCTGTCACCAATCGCACCGGCGCGGCGCGCTGCCCTCTCGCATCGGAGGCCGTTCCGCCCCATATTGCGGCCATGCCGAAAAGCCCCGATACCGCCGCGACGAAGACCAAGGCCAAGTCCTCTGCGACAAAGAAGCCGTCCTCGGCCCGCACGCCCAAGTCCAAGGCCTCGAAGCCCGAGCTGAAGCCGCTCGAGGGCTATCTCGCCGATCTGCTCAACCCTGCGATCAACCGCGGCACGGCCGTGCCCGGCGGCGCCTCCGGCTTCAAGGACACGCCACAGGCCGGCTACGAGGCGGAAGCGCGGCCGGGCGATGGCGATGAGCGGCCGAAGAAGAAGCTCTCGAAGAAGGCGGACTCGGCCTTCGCCGGTGCCGAAGGCGCGGCGGCCGCGACGGCGACATCGCTGCAGCATCTGCTGGAGACCGGCAGCCCCTTCATCACGCCCGGCAAGCCCTGGACGCCGCACCGGCCTGAGCGGCCGGAGAAGTCGGAAGGCGGCATCGCCTTCACGATGAAGTCAGACTTCCAGCCCTCCGGCGACCAGCCCACCGCCATCGCCGATCTCGTCGACGGCATCCGCCGGCAGGAGCGCGACCAGGTGCTGCTCGGCGTCACCGGCTCGGGCAAGACCTTCACCATGGCCAAGGTGATCGAGGAGACGCAGCGTCCGGCGCTGATCCTCGCGCCCAACAAGACGCTGGCCGCGCAGCTTTACGGGGAGTTCAAGAGCTTCTTCCCCGACAACGCGGTCGAGTACTTCGTCTCCTACTACGACTATTACCAGCCGGAGGCCTACGTCCCGCGCTCGGACACCTATATCGAGAAGGAATCCTCGATCAACGAGCAGATCGACCGCATGCGCCACTCGGCGACGCGCTCTTTGCTCGAACGCGACGACGTGATCATCGTCGCCTCGGTTTCCTGCATCTACGGTATCGGCTCGGTCGAGACCTATACGGCGATGACCTTCTCGGTGAAGCTCGGCGAGCGCATCGAGCAGCGCCAGCTCATCGCCGATCTCGTCGCACTCCAGTACAAGCGCACCCAGCATGATTTCGCCCGCGGCACCTTCCGCGTGCGCGGCGACGTGATCGAGCTCTACCCCGCGCACTATGAGGACCGTGCCTGGCGCATCGGCCTGTTCGGCGACGAGGTCGAGAACATCAGCGAGTTCGACCCGCTGACCGGCCAGAAGACCGGTGAGCTGGAGTTCATCAAGGTCTACGGCAATTCGCACTACACCACGCCGCGCCCGACGCTGACCCAGGCCGTGAAGTCGATCAAGGAGGAGCTCAAGGGCCGCCTCGACGAACTCAACCGCATGGGCCGCTTCCTGGAGGCGCAGCGCCTCGACCAGCGCTGCACCTTCGACATCGAGATGATCGAGGCCACCGGCTCCTGTAATGGGATTGAGAACTATTCGCGTTATCTCACCGGCCGCAAGCCGGGCGAGCCGCCGCCGACGCTCTTCGAATACCTGCCCGACAACGCACTCGTTTTCACCGACGAAAGCCACGTCACCGTGCCGCAGATCGGCGGCATGTACCGGGGCGACTTCCGCCGCAAGGCGACGCTGGCCGAATACGGCTTCCGCCTGCCCTCCTGCATGGACAACCGGCCGCTGCGCTTCGAGGAATGGGACGCGATGCGGCCCCAGTCGGTGCATGTCTCGGCCACGCCCGGCGGCTGGGAGATGGACCAGACCGGCGGCGTCTTCACCGAGCAGGTCATCCGTCCCACCGGGCTGATCGACCCGCCGGTCGAGATCCGCCCGGCCAAGCATCAGGTCGCGGACCTGCTCGACGAGGTCAAGGAGGTCACCGAGAAGGGCTATCGCACGCTGGTCACCGTGCTGACCAAGCGCATGGCCGAGGACCTGACCGAGTACCTGCACGAGAACGGCGTGCGCGTGCGCTACATGCACTCCGACATCGACACGATCGAGCGCATCGAGATCCTGCGGGACCTGCGCCTCGGCGCCTTCGACGTGCTGGTCGGCATCAACCTGCTGCGCGAGGGCCTCGACATCCCGGAATGCGGCTTCGTCGCCATCCTCGACGCCGACAAGGAGGGCTTCCTGCGCTCCGAGACCTCGCTGATCCAGACCATCGGCCGCGCCGCCCGCAACGTCGACGGCAAGGTCATCCTCTATGCCGACCACATCACCGGCTCGATGGAGCGGGCGATGGCCGAGACCACCCGCCGTCGCGAGAAGCAGGAGGCCTATAACCTCGAACACGGCATCACGCCGCAGACGGTGAAGAAGAACATCGGCGACATCCTCGGCTCGGTCTATGAGCGCGACCATGTCACGGTCGACAAGGGGCTGGTGGCGCCGGCCTCGGGCCACAACCTCAAGGCCGCAATCGCCGATCTCGAGAAGCGCATGCGCGAGGCCGCGGCTGACCTCGAATTCGAGACCGCCGCCCGCCTGCGCGACGAGATCAAGCGCCTGCAGGCGACGGAGCTGGCGATCAGCGACGATCCGCTCGCCCGGCAGGGCGATGTCGAGGCCTCCGCCGGCAAGTATAGGGGCGAGCGCTCCTATGGCTCCGCTGCGAACCTGCCGCCGACCCGCGCCCACAAACCGACCGATGAGGATATGGGCCCGCACAACTGGGGCGGCGGCGAGGGCCGCCCGAAGCGAGCGCCGCTCGCCTCACGAGCGCGCAAGCCGACGCTGGACGAGATGGGCCCGGTGCCGGAACAGCGGCCGAAGGGGGCGGGGGAGAGGCGGGGGCGGCGTTCCTAGTTAAGTTGCTTTGGAAGGATTTCTTTCTTTTGAGGGATGCGATGCTTCCGAGCGAATTCCCGGTTATGTATAAATATACGAGTCATGGGCCTGCTGATTTAATCATTAGAAATCGTTCACTTCGTTTCGGCAGGCCAACCGAAATGAATGATCCGTTCGATGCCTACATCGATGACCTGTTTGACAGTTCATTGAAGGAGCGACATCGAGATGCTGCTATCACCATAGTTGACATGATCGAACACGATCCGGCCGCGCTCTCGCACCTGTTAGGTTTGCCATCTGAAGAAGTGGCTGCCGTGTCCTCAATAATGAGGGCGGGTACTCAAGAGCAACGTGATGAGCTTATCGCTTTGGTTACATCGACAGATTTTGGAGATTTGTGCCCACAATTGAAGGTTGAGCGCGACGCTCTGGAAATCCGACGAGCGGAATTAGTTTCACAATTTCGTGATAGCGGGATTTTCTGTGCGACGCGTCGCAAAGATAACCTTCTAATGTGGGCGCATTATGCAGAGCAGCATCGAGGGGTAGTCTTTGGCTTTAAGCCGGATACCGCTGTCGACTCGTTTTTGTGTTTGCTCGAGCCAGTCATTTATAGCGCCCTTCGACCAAGTTTTTACGATCCGATTGATCCGCTTAAGGGCGCGCGTCCCAACTCAGAGGATATGCGAGCCTTCAATCGCTATTTGACCGCAACAAAAAGCCCCGAATGGTCTTACGAAGAAGAGCTTCGTCTCGTCGTCCCGTCGTTTGTCCCTGAAGGGCAGTCAGCGACCTTTTTGCCGTTTCACCCCCATGAACTGGTAGAATTGTATCTTGGCCACCGGTTTCCTGCGGAGCATCGGAATGAAATAGTTACCGCCGCGCGGTCGTTGAATAATGACGTTGTGATCCTTCAGGCCAAGCTCGCGAAGGGCGCATATGCGCTAACCTTTGAACCTATCGTGTAGTACCTCCTCCCCGGCCGTGACCGTTCCCTCGACCTTCGTCTACGCGATGTCGAACGACTCGATGTGCGCGGGGAACCCCTCTCCCGGATGGGAGAGGGGCAGGGGTGAGGGACCGCCGGTTATTATCGAGGCGCAACGGAGCCGTCGCACCTTCTGCGGATAGGGCAGGCCCTCATCCGGCGCTCCGCGCCACCTTCTCCCATCCGGGAGAAGGGAAGGGGGTCGCGGTTCATGTGCCTCGCCGTCATGCTCGGGCTTGTCGTCGCGCGTATCCACGTCTTCCGCGGGCGCGAGGCGTTCCGGGTTGACGCTCCGTCTGCGGCAGCCGCCGCAAGACGTGGATGGTCGCCACAGGGGCGACCATGGCGGACGGTGGTTGCGGCGCTTTCTGGTTCCACGATCAGCCCACATCGAAAGCCGCGTGATAGCGCACTGAGCCGGCCGGCACGTCCCCGCCGAAGGCGAGGCGCATGAAGTATTCCGGCGGCACGCCCTCGAGCACCAGCGCCGGATCGGCCGCGAAGCCGAAGCGGCCGTAATAGGCGGGGTCGCCGAGCAGGACGCAGCCGCCGGCGCCGCTCTCGCGCAGGCGCCGCAGCCCCTCGCGGATCAGGGCCGAGCCGATGCCGCCGCGCTGCCGGCCCGGCCGCACCGAGACCGGCCCGAGCCCGAACCAGCCGCGATCCGCCCCGTCGATCGTCACCGGCGAGACCGCGACATGGCCGAGCAGCGCCGCGTCCGTCCCGTCGCCTGCGACGGCAACGAGCGAGAGCGTCAGCGCCCCGGCCGCGCGCAAACCGTCGACGATGGCGGCTTCGCTGCCGCTGCTATGCCGCGCCGTCGCGAAAGCCTCCGTGGTCAGGGCGCGGATGGCGTCGATGTCGCCCGGCTGTTCCGGTCCGATCTGCATGCGGTCTCCTTTGGGGGGCTTATGCCATGCAGCGCCGAGACGCCGGAGTCGCGGGGGAGTGAGCGCATGGCGCTGATGCAGGGCGCGGGGAACCCCTCTCCCGGATGGGAGAGGGGCAGGGGTGAGGGACCGCCGTCGCCGATGAGGGCTCGACCTATCCGCCTGCTCCTGCGACGCGAATGGCGGCGACAACGTGGTCACGGGCATCCACGACTTCGGCATTGCCAAAACGCAGAACCTTGAAGCCGTGCCGCTCAATCTCTTCCGTCCGTGCGGCATCGTAGCCGGCCTCCCAACGATGCTGGCGGCCGTCGATCTCGACGATCAGCTTTCGGTCGATGCAGAGGAAGTCGACGGTGTAACCGAGCAGGGGGACCTGTCGGCGGAATTTCAGCCCGTCGAGCTGGCGGTTTCGTATCAGCGACCACAGGATGTCCTCCGGCTCGGTGGATTGCCGTCGGAGTTGTCGGGCGAATTGGCGCTGTTCGCTGGTCATCAGCGGCGGATGGTGAAGGCGCTCGTCTCCGCAATCAACGGCGGTCCCTCACCCCTGCCCCTCTCCCATCCGGGAGAGGGGTTCCCCGCGGTTCCCACGCAAACTAATCCCCGCCCTTTCACCCCATGTCTATCCTCGGCGCACCTCATCCCCGAGGGGCAGCCATCCGGAGGTGTGCCGTTGGTCGGGATGGGGGCGGCGCCTGCGGGTGGAGTCACGACCCACTCCCGGGAGGCTTCGGGGCACCGCCCTGGGGGTACTACGGCCCCTGTGCGAGGAGCTCGCTGGAAGGCTCGGCCGGTGACGGACAGACAGGCAACGACGCGACGATCCGCTGAGGGGAACTGGCGCCCGAGCTCGCAGGTCTCAAGCCACCAAGCCGTATAAGCGCGGCCCGGAGTCTTAAAATCGCCGATGAGCGGAGCGCCACGGGGCGTGCGGATGGTGGCTCAATCCATCCGCGCCGTTTCCTGGCTCAATGGAAGCGGCCGACTAATCCACCGCGCCTCGCGGCGCTCCGCTGCCCCTCATTTCGAGCGACCGCGCGAGAGCGCGGGCGGATGAAGATGCATGCGCGGCGGATGGAGGAGGAGGCAGCGTCACACCCTCAATGCGACACCCCGGTCACCGCCCAGGCCCGCACCTCCATCGGGATCGTGCCGTCCGGTGCGGTGGGCAGGCTCTCGCGCAGCTTCTCCTTCAGCCGCTCGCGTGCTTTCGGCTCCAGGCTGGCGCAATAGCCGGGCGCCGGGCCGGCGCCCAAGGTGAAGGGCTGCCAGAAATCGTCGAAGTCACGGAAGGGGGTCGGCTCGGTCACCGCCTCGCAGGTGACCTCCTCCAGCCCGGCGGTCTCGGCGAGCCCGGTCAGCCCCTCCGCGGTGCAGAAGGGGAAGCGCTTGTCCTCCTTGAGGTCGGCCGCCTGTGGGTCGAGGGCCGTCGCGGCGGTCCAGAAGGCGCGCATGAATTGCACGCCGCCGCCGGGATAGTCCCAGACATAGAAGGCGACCCGGCCGCCCGGACGCACCACGCGCCGCATCTCGGCCAGCGCCTTGGCCCGGTCGGGCACGAAGTTGAGGACCAGCGCCGAGACGGCGATGTCGCAGCTTTCACTGTCCGCCGGCAACGCCTCGGCACTGCCCTTCCGGAAGCTGACATGGGAATCCGCCAGCCGGGATTCCGCCAGTGCCCGGAAGCCGTCCGAGGGCTCGACGGCGACGATGCTGTGCGGGGCGCGGCGGGCGAGCACCGCCTCCGTCAGCGCGCCGGTGCCGCAGCCGACCTCGACCCAGTCGAGGCCCGGCTCCGGTTTCAGCCGATCGAGGAAATGGGGTGCGAGCCGGCGGCTCCAGCGCCCCATATAGCGGTCATAGGCGTCTCCGGCCTGCCATGCGTCGTGGCGCGTCTGCTCGGGCATCGTCAGGCCCTCCGCCAGATGGACCGCGGCATCTTAAGCCGAACGCGGCCTGCGCTCCAGCGCCAACGCAGTTGTGATGGCCGTGGCGCCACCCGGCCGTGCCACTCTGCCGACAGACCGCAGCGCCACGAGGGGCGCCGACAGGGGAGAGACGCCATGCCGATGCTCAACCGCCGCCGCCTTCCGCTCGCGCTCGCCGCCCTCGGCATGGCCGCCGCCCTACCGGCGCTCGCCCATCACGGCTGGTCCTGGGCCGAGGGCGAGCAGATGACCCTGCAGGGCACCATCCAGAAGATCTCGATGTCCCCGCCCCATCCGATGCTGATGGTGCAGGCCAAGGAGGGGCTCTGGCAGGTCGATCTCGGCAATCCGAACCAGACGGAGCGCTCCGGCTTCCGTGGCGATACCGCCAAGCCCGGCGATGCCGTTACCGCGGTGGGCAACCGCAATCTCGACAAGAGCAAGCTGCACATGAAGGCGGTGCGCCTGATCATCGCCGGCAAGAACTACGACATGTATCCGGAGCGCATCCGCACGAATTGAGCGCGGCTTGGTCGGCTTTCTCGAAGCGCTGGGGCATTGGCCGGGCGCGCTGTGGCTGCAGCGCTCCGGCACGGCCTATCTGCTGGTCAACGCCGCGCATATCCTCGGTGTCGGCCTGCTGGTCGGCGCCATCCTGCCGCTGGATCTCAGGCTCGCTGGACTGATCCGTGGCGCCCCGCTCGCCGCGCTCGCGCCCTTCCTGACGCGCGCCGCCGGCATCGGCCTCGCGCTCGCGCTCCTGACTGGGCTCTGGCTCTTCACGGTGAAGCCGCTCGAATATGCGGCCAATCCGGCCTTCCTCTGGAAGCTTGCTTTGCTTGCGCTGGCCCTGGTCAATATCGCGCTCCAGCATCGCGGCGCGGCATTGGAGGAGGCGGTGACGACGGAGCGCGTGCCGGGGCGCGTGCGGGCGAGCGCGCTGGCTTCCTTCAGCCTCTGGCTGGCGGTGCTGGTCGCGGGGCGCTGGATCGGCTTCGCGTAAGCGGCGGCTATGCCGCCAGCGCGAGCCGCGTCTCGAGATTGCGGATGGCGGTGCCCAGTTCCGGCTCGTCGACCAGGTCGGCGGCGTCGGCAAGCTTGAACCAGCGCAGGTCGCGCTCGTGCTGCTCAGCGAAGCTGTCGAGCTGCTGCTCGACCTCGAGCACGTAGAGCTTCACCTCGCACAACGCGAAATGGTCGCTCATCCGCTTCCAATAGGTGTAGCGTCCGGTTGGCTTCTCGCTGATGCGGCCGAGCACGCCGGCCTCCTCGCGTGCTTCCTGCGCGGCGGCGTCGCGGTCCTTGCGGCCCTTCATCGGCCAGCCCTTGGGCACGATCCAGCGCCGCGTCGTGCGCGACGTCACGAGCAGAATCTCCGGCGATCCGTCAGGTCCGCGACGGATCGGCATAGCCGCGATCTGAGACCGCTTCTCCCCCGGTTTCCGCCTAGCCTTCTTCATTCTCGCCGTAGGCCCCTTTCCAGCGCGCAGGTTTGTCCGGCGCCGAATCGGAGACATTCGCCGGAGCGAATAAATATTGCATCGCTTGGCGAAAATGGAAGAGGCGTTCTGTCAGAAAAGCTGCGTCCCCGGTCGCGCCGAGAGCATGGCAGGTGCGGGGAGGCAGCCGGCCGGGAGGTCCGGCCGGGCTCGGCTCAAAGCTTCTTGCCGTCCTTGTCGAACTGCTTGAGGAAGGCCGTCAGGTCGGCGACTTCCTTCTCGTTCTTGATGCCGGGGAAGATCATCTTGGTGCCCGGGATCTTCGCCTTCGGATCCTTGATGTACTCGGCGAAAGTCGCCTCGTCCCAGGTCAGGCCGGAGTTCTTGTTGGCGGCGGAGTAGCTGTAGCCCTCGACGGAGCCGGAATGCCGGCCGATCAGGCCGTTGAGCTCAGGCCCGACGAGATTGCGCGCACCTGGGCCGATCTGGTGGCAGGCGCGGCATTTGGCGAAGGAGCGCTCGCCGGCGCCGGCGTCCTGTGCGGCGGCGGGCTGGGCGAGAAGCGGCAGGAGAAGGGCGAGGCTGGCTAGGACTGCGCGCATGATCTGCTCTTTCGAGTTGGAGGCGTTCTCAGATAAGCCGAAGCCGCGCCGCTTTGTCATGAGCTATTTCGACGCGTCGTGCGGCAGGCGCGGAAGCGGGCCGCTCAGAGTTCGCCGATCCACTCCGCCACGGTTGCGGTGAAGGCGTCCGGCCGCGAAACCGGGAAGAGATGCCCGCCGGTTTCCATGATCGCCCGGCGGCAGCCCGGCAGCGCCGCGGCCAGCTCCTCCTGGTGATAGACCGGGACGACCATGTCGTCGCGCGTGCCGAGGATCAGCACGGGCATCGGCAGAGCGGCGATGTCGGCCGAGCCGTCGAAGGCAAGCAGCGCATCGAGCCGCTCGCGCATCACCGTCCTCGCATGCTCGCTCACCGGCGCGGCCTCGAGGGCGTCGTCGTAGACGGACCAGTTCGCCTCGATCCAGCGCGGCTGGTAGCCGCTGAGCACGGAGATCGCAGCGTAGGCGTAAGGATCGGCATCGAGGATCGCCCGCCTTGCGCCGAAGAGCCCGCTCAGGAAGCGGCCGGGCTTCAGCCAGCTCGCGCTCAGGATGAGCCCGTCGATCCGCTCGGGCGCGAGCCGGGCGGCCGTCTGCGCCATGCAACCGCCGGTCGAATGGCCGAGCACGACCGCGCGGTCGATGCCGGCGGCGTCCAGCACCGCGAGGCTGTCACGGGCGAGCAGTTCCATGTCGCAGGGGGCCTCGCCGCGCGTGCTGGCGCCGATGCCGCGCTGGTCGAAACGGATGATCTGGAACGAGCGCGAGAGGGTGGCAGCGATGTCCGCCCAGAAGGCGGCGGTGCCGGAGAGGCCGCTGATCAGCAGCAACGGCTGGCCGTGTCCTTCCTTGAAGGCGTGGAGCGTCGCGCCGTCAGGCGTCTCGACCTTGAAATCGATGATCTCGGTTGTCGTCATGCGTCACCTCGCGAGGATGGCGATGGCGAATGCTGCGCTTGCGGCGCTCGACATGACCCCCTCCCTTCCTGCAGCGAAAGTCGCCTGCTCCCTGCCGGCTCTTGATGTGGCCGGTTGGCACGTTATGTGGCAGGATGGCGCATCGGGACGCCCCCCGCCATGGCGCGAGCGCAGGGGGCGGAATGTTTGTGATGCAGATCAAATAGACCAAGGACTAATTGGTCCGCGTCTTGTGCATGGCTGTGCCCGCACGCCTGCGCTCATGAAAGGCCCGCAGCGGTTTCCCGATGCGGGCCCAAAAGGCTGCGGGGCAGCCTTGCTCAGCGGAACAGCGCGAGCGACTTCGACGGGTGATCCAGTCGCCCCAGGCGATCGGCAGTCCGACGACCGTCCAGGCGAGCAGGGCCGTGCCGTCGAAGCCGCCCTTGCCGATGCCGTAGGAGCCGTGGTGCACGGTCGGGCTTGTTTCCCTTTCCCCAGGCTTCCCCGTTCGGGCTGGACAGGGTCCCGCTCGTTGCGCGGTCTTGCCGCGCGGCCGCAAGACCGCGCCTTGCTTGTTACCCTCCGCGTCCCGGCCTGATCCGCGGCAGGGCGCGCCGCAGCAGGGGCGGAAGGTTTTCGGGCCGGGCGGCGAAAGCGGCGAGAAAGTCCCCGCGCATGCGTCCGGTCCAGAACTGGTTGATGTGGGTCGCGATCGAGGTCGCGGCCTCCTCTTCGGGATAGGCCTTGAAGAAATCGGCGATCTGCCCGGCCATGCGGACGAGCTTCGCGATGTTCTCGTTATGGTGGTCGCCTTCGGCGTCGCCGGTCGTCAGAAGAGCCTCCGTCATCGGGCGATCATTTCCGGCGCTGTGGCCAGCGCTCCGGTGAACACGATGCAGCCGTCGCGTCGCGCGACTGCGGCGAGTGTCAGGCCAAGATGTTGCGCCCGCTCGACGGCGAACGATGTCGGCGCCGAGATGGCGACCAGCGTGCCCGCGCCGAAGATCGCCGCCTTCTCGACCATCTCGAAGGAGGCACGGCTGGTGACGAGCAGGAACCCCCCGCTCGCATCCGCGCCGGCGCGCAAGCGGGCGCCGATCAGCTTGTCGAGCGCGTTGTGGCGGCCGACATCCTCGCGCACGGCCAGGATCGCGCCGGCCGTATCGCACCAGGCGGCAGCATGGACGGCATGGGTGAGCTGGTTCAGCGGCTGCTGCCGGTCGAGCGCGGAAAGCGCCGTCTCGATGGCGGAAGCCGTCACCGCGCGGGCGGCGCGGGTCGCCGCATCGGCCATCGGGATCTCCTCGATGGTCTCGACGCCGCAGAGCCCGCAGGAGGTGCGGCCCGAGAGGTTGCGCCGCCGCGCCAGATGCTCGCGGAAGCGGCCGGGCGCGAGCTCGACCGTGACGATGACGCCCTCCAGCCTCGGCTCGACCGTGATGGAGCGGATCTCGTCCGCGTTGCGGACGATGCCTTCGGTCAGACTGAAGCCGGTGACGAAATCCTCGAGGTCCGACGGGCTCGCCATCATCACTGCATAGGGCATGTTGCCGTAGACGATGTTGATCGGCGTCTCGACCGCGATCTCAATCTCGCGCACAGCTTCGCGCTCGGCGCCGAAGCGCAGCGGCCGCGCCGTGACTGCGGCCGAGGCGGGCGGCTGGGCAGGCCTATTCCGCGGCATCGGGCAGGCGCTCCGCGATCCGGCGCAGGGTCACGTCCTCCTCGAAATTCTTCTCCTGCCACTGCGAGAGTTGGTTGGTGCGCCGGACTTCGACGGCGGTGACCTTGTATTCCGGGCAGTTCGTCGCCCAGTCGGAGAAGTCGGTGGTGATGACGTTGGCGCCCGTCTTGGCGTGGTGGAAGGTGGTGTAGACCACGCCCGGCTGCATACGTTCGGAGATCTCGGCCCGCAGGGCGATGTCGCCCGAGCGGCTGGCGAGTGCGACGAGGTCGCCATCCTGGATGCCGCGGCTTTCCGCGTCGAAGGGGTGGATCTCCAGCACGTCCTCGTCATGCCAGGCGTTGTTCTCAGTCCGCCGGGTCTGCGCGCCGACATTGTATTGCGAGAGGATGCGCCCTGTCGTGAGCAACAGCGGGAAGCGCGGACCTGTGCGCTCCTCGGTCGGCACGAATTCGGTGATCATGAACTTGCCCTTGCCGCGCACGAAACGGTCGACATGCATCAGCGGCGTACCGGTCGGGGCCTTGTCGTTGCAGGGCCACTGGACCGAGCCGAGCTTGTCGAGCTTGTCGTAGGAGACGCCAGCGAAGGTCGGCGTCAGCCGCGCGATCTCGTCCATGATCTCGCCCGGATCGGCGTAGGACATCTCGTAGCCCAGCGCCCGGGCCAGCTCGACCGTGACCTTCCACTCGTCCTTGCCGGCGAGCGGGGCCATCACCTGCCGGACGCGGTTGATGCGCCGCTCGGCATTGGTGAAGGTGCCGTCCTTCTCCAGGAAGGAGGCGCCCGGCAGGAAGACATGGGCGTATTTCGCCGTCTCGTTCAGGAAGATGTCCTGGATGACGACGCACTCCATCGCGGCGAGGCCCGCCGTGACGTGCTGCGTGTTGGGGTCGGACTGAGCGATGTCCTCGCCCTGGATGTAGAGACCCTTGAAGGTGCCACCCACCGCCTCGTCGAGCATGTTGGGGATGCGCAGGCCCTGTTCGGCATCGAGCGGCACGCCCCAGAGCATCTCGAAGACCTGCCGGGTCGAATCGTCGGCGACATGGCGATAGCCCGAGAACTCATGCGGGAAGGAGCCCATGTCGCAGGAGCCCTGGACATTGTTCTGCCCGCGCAGCGGATTGATGCCGACGCCGTCGCGCCCGATGTTGCCGGTCGCCATGGCGAGGTTGGCCATCGCCATCACCGTGGTCGAGCCCTGGCTGTGCTCGGTGACGCCGAGCCCGTAATAGATCGCGCCATTGCCGCCGGTGGCGTAGAGCCGGGCCGCGGCGCGCACTTCTGCCGCGGGCACGCCGGTGTACTGCTCGCTCGCTTCCGGTGAATTCTCCTCGCGGGCGACGAAGCGGGCCCAGTGCTCGAAATCATCCAGGTCGCAGCGCTCGCGGACATAGGCCTCGTCAATCAGCCCTTCGGTGACGATGACATGCGAAAGCGCGTTGAGCAGCGCGACATTGGTGCCGGGCTTCAGCTGGAGATGATGCGCGGCCTCGACATGGGGCGTCTTGACCAGGTCGATCCGGCGCGGATCGGCGACGATCAGCTTGGCGCCCTGGCGCAGCCGCTTCTTCATCCGTGAGCCGAAGACCGGGTGGCCGTCGGTCGGGTTGGCGCCGATGACGATGATGACGTCGGCCTTGGCGACCGACTTGAAGTCCTGCGTGCCGGCCGAGGTGCCGAGCGTCGTCCGCAGGCCATAGCCGGTCGGCGAATGGCAGACGCGGGCGCAGGTATCGACATTGTTGTTGTGGAAGGCGGCGCGCACCAGCTTCTGGACGAGGAAGACCTCCTCATTGGTGCAGCGCGACGAGGTGATGGCGCCGACCGACTCGCGGCCGTACTTGGCCTGGATGCGCTTGAGCTCGGTAGCCGCCTTGCCGATCGCCTCCTCCCAGGAGACCTCGCGCCAGGGATCCGTGATCTTGTCGCGGATCATCGGCTTGGTGATGCGGTCCTTATGAGTGGCGTAGCCCCAGGCGAAGCGGCCCTTGACGCAGGAGTGGCCCTCATTCGCCTGCCCGTCCTTGTAGGGCACCATGCGGATGACGCGGTCGCCCTGCATCTCCGCCTTGAAGGAGCAGCCGACGCCGCAATAGGCGCAGGTCGTGATCTTGGAATGCTCCGGCTGGCCGTATTCGATGACCTTGTTCTCGATTAGCGTCGCGGTCGGGCAGGCCTGCACGCAGGCGCCGCAGGAGACGCATTCCGAGCCGAGGAAGTCGGTCGGGCCCGCTGCCACGCGCGAGTCGAAGCCGCGGCCGGTGATCGTCAGCGCGAAGGTGCCCTGCACCTCCTCGCAGGCGCGCACGCAGCGATTGCAGACGATGCATTTCGACGGGTCGTAGGTGAAATAGGGGTTGGAGGTGTCCTTCGGCAGCCAGTTCTCGTTGGCGAGGCCGTCTGCGGTCTTGGCGAAGACGTGGTTCTCGCCCTCATAGCCGTAGCGCACCTCGCGCAGGCCGACCGCGCCGGCCATGTCCTGCAATTCGCAATCGCCATTGGCCGAGCAGGTCAGGCAATCGAGCGGGTGATCGGAGATGTAGAGCTCCATCACCCCCTTGCGGAGCGACGACAGGTTCTCCGACTGGGTCCGCACCACCATGCCCTCTTCGGCCGGCGTCGTGCAGGAGGCCGGTGTACCGCGCCGCCCCTCGATCTCGACGAGGCAGAGCCGGCAGGAGCCGAAAGGCTCGAGCGAGTCTGTGGCACAGAGCTTCGGGATCTGGGTGCCGAGGCTCATCGCCGCGGCCATCACCGAGGTTCCGGCCGGCACGGTGACGCTCTCGCCGTCGATCGTCAGCGTCACGGTCTTGTCCGAGAGCCGGATCGGCGTGCCGTAGTCGATCTCTTTGATCAGGGCCATGGCTGCCTCCTCACTCCGCCGCCAGGGGCAGCGGGGGACGGTCGAAATCCTCGGGGAAATGGTTGAGGGCGCTCATCACCGGCATGGGGGTGAGGTTGCCCATCGCGCAGAGCGAAGCGTCGGTCATCAGCTTCGCGAGGTCGCGCAGTACGGCGATGTTCTTCGGCCGCTCGACGTCCGCGATGATCCTGTCCATCACCTCGACGCCGCGCGTCGCACCAACCCGGCAGGGCGTGCACTTGCCGCAGCTTTCCTTGGCGCAGAACTGAAAGGCGAAACGCGCCTGCTTCGCCATGTCGACGGTATCGTCGAAGACGACGATGCCGCCATGGCCGAGCATGGCGCGCATCGCGGCCAGCGCCTCGTAATCCATCTTCACGTCGAGCTGCCCGGCGGTGAGATAGGCGCCGAGCGGCCCGCCGACCTGCACGGCCCGGATCGGCCGGCCCGACAAGGTGCCGCCGCCCATATCCTCGATGATCTCGCGCAGCGAGATGCCGAAGGCGAGCTCGATCAGCCCGCCGCGTTTGACGTTGCCGCCGAGCTGGACGGGCAGCGTGCCGCGCGAGCGGCCGAGCCCGTAATCGGCATAGGCCTGTGCGCCATGGTCCATGATCCACGGCACGGCGGCGAAGGAGAGCACGTTGTTGACGACTGTCGGCTTGCCGAAGAGCCCCTGCAGCGCCGGCAGCGGCGGCTTGGCGCGCACGATGGCGCGCTTGCCTTCGAGGCTTTCGAGCAGCGAGGTCTCCTCGCCGCAGATATAGGCGCCAGCCCCTAACCGGACTTCGAGATGGAAGGCATGCCCGCTACCGAGGATCGAGGCGCCGATCAGCCCGGCCGCTTCCGCCTTCAGGATCGCGCGCTGCAGCGTGCGATGGGCATGCGGATATTCCGAGCGTAGATAGATGTAGCCGCGCGTCGCGCCGACCGCGACGGCGGCGATCGCCATGCCCTCGATGACGAGGTAGGGGTCGCCCTCGAACAGCATGCGGTCGGCGAAGGTGCCGCTGTCGCCCTCGTCGGCGTTGCAGACGATGTATTTCTGGTCGGCAGCCGCGTCATGGACCGTCTGCCATTTTATGCCGGTCGGGAAACCGGCGCCGCCGCGCCCGCGCAGCCCCGAGGCCTTGATGGCCTGGACGATTTCGGCGCCCGTCAGCGCGAGGGCCTTCTGCAACCCGGCGAAGCCGCCATGGGCGCGGTAATCGGCGATGGAGAGCGGGTCGGTGATGCCGACGCGGGCGAAGGTCAGCCGCTGCTGGCGCTTCATCCAGTCGAGCTCGTCGGTGGGGCCAAGCCGCAGCGGATGCGCACCGCCCTCGACCAGCCCGGCCTCGATCAGTCCCGGAACATCCTTTGCGGCGACGGGCCCATAGGCGACGCGGCCTTGCGGCGTCTCGACCTCGACCAGCGGTTCCAGCCAGAGCATGCCGCGCGAGCCGTTGCGGACGATCTCGACGGGCAAAGCGCGATTGGCCGCTTCGCGCGCGATCGCCTCGGCAACGGCCTCCGCTCCGACGGAAAGCGCGGCAGCGTCGACGGGCACGAAGATACGGATGGCCGCGGCGGCGCTCATGACTGCGCCCTTTCCTGCTGGCACAGCCCGGCGATGCGGGCCGCGTCGACGCGCCCGATCAGCTCGCCATCGACCAGAGCCGAGGGGCCGAGCGCGCAGTTGCCGAGACAATACACCGTTTCGACCACGGCGTCGCCCGCGGGCTCGCCATCGACCACGATGCCGTGCGTCTCCGCCAGCTCCTCGACCATCGCCTCGCAGCCGAGCGACTGGCAGGCCTCGGCCCGGCACAGCTTGATCACGCGCCGCGGCGGTGGGGCCGTTCGGAAATCATGATAGAAAGTGATCGCGCCATGGACCTCGGCACGAGAGAGGTTCAGCGCCTCGGCGATCAGCGGCACGGCCTGCGGATCGACATGGCCGAACTCGTCCTGCAGCGCGTGCAGGATCGGCAGCGTCGCGCCTTCCAGATGCGCGAGCCCGGCGATGATCGAGCGCGCAGCCTCCTGATTCCAGACGGGATATCCGGCCATCTTTCCTCCATTCGGCCCCGTTCCCGGGCACTTGTTGGAAGAAAAGGTGGGGGTTTCTTGGAACGATTTCAAATCGTTTGTTTCAACCAATTGATAGATGATGGCTATCAATGTGAGGCGGATACGCCTCGCCTGGGCGTGTCGGCCGTTGCAGGTCGACGAAAAATTTCGTCACGGCCCGATTTTGCGCCGCACAATGTGGAGTCGCCGCTACAACGATAGGTCAGGGCTATCGGACGATGAGGCGACGCGGCAGTCGCGCATCTGTGACCGGCTGGGTCATCATCAGCAGATTGCGGGCGAGGGGCGCGACGGGTTGGCGGTCCGCGACGATGAGGCCGATCGTGCGTTGCGTGTCGGGCTCGACCAGCGGCAGCGCCTTTGTTCCCAGCGGCAGTCCAAAGAATTCGAGCAACTGCATCGAGACGATGCTGGCGACGCCCGCCATGCCGGCGTGGGAACAGAGGTTGAAGATCGAGTTGGTCTCGATGATCGGCCGTGGCGCCGTGCCGACCGAACGGAAGATACCATCGATGATACGCCGGTTCTGCATGTCGCTGGTGAGCAGGCAGAGTCTCTGCTCGGCCGCCTCCGCCCAGGAAATCGTCTCGCGTTCGCCGAGCGGCCCGTCCTCCCGCGTCAGCAGCACGTATGATTCCTGGTAGATGGGCTTGGGGATCACGCGGTCGAGCGGCTCGTTGTCGAGATAGGTCAGCCCGACATCGAGCTCGAAATTGTCGATGCCGTGCTGGATCTCCTGCGAGGTCAGCGAGAGCACGGTGAGCGAGACCGCCGGGTAGCGCTCGGAGAAGGGCGCGGTGATATGGGCGATCATCGGCAGCGCCGTGGGGATCGCGCCGAGCCGGATGCGCCCGCCGACGCCCTCGCGCAGCTCCGCGATCGAATCCTTCAGGATCTCGGCCTCGGCCAGGATGCGCCGGGCATGGGCGAGCACGACCTCGCCCTCCTTGGTGAAGCCCTGGAAGCGCCGCCCGCGCTCGACGATCATGACGCCGAGCTCCTCCTCGAGCTGCACGATCGCGGCCGAGAGCGTTGGCTGCGAGACATGGCAGGCCTCCGCCGCGCGGCGGAAATGTTTCTCGCGGGCGAGCGCGTCGAGATAGACAAGCTGGCGGATGATCATGCTGTGTACAGCATCGGCATGGTTGGCGCGGCTGGCAAGCGCCCCGGTTGCGGGCGTGCAAACAAGCTGTTGCCCAGGCGGCAACGCCGAAACATTGCATGGTAGCCCTCGCGCTCCTAACTGCGTCCCGCCGGGCTTGCCGGTGGGCAACGGGCCGCATCGGCCAGCGGGACGAAACATGGCGCAGCAACTCGAATTCGGGCTCGACACCTTTGGCGACGTCACCCATGGCGCGGACGGCAAGCCGCTGCCGCATGCGCAGGTCATCCGCAACCTCGTCGAGGAAGCCGTGCTGGCCGACCGGATCGGCATCGACTTCATCGGTGTTGGCGAGCATCATCGCGCCGATTTCGCGGTCTCCTCGCCCGAGACGGTTCTCGCTGCGATGGCGGCGCGCACAAGCCGCATCAAGCTGGGTTCGGCCGTCACGGTATTGAGTTCGGACGATCCGATCCGCGTCTTCCAGCGCTTCTCGACGGTCGATGCCCTCTCGAATGGGCGCGCCGAGGTCATCCTCGGGCGCGGCTCCTTCACGGAGTCCTTCCCGCTCTTCGGCTTCGATCTCAGCCAGTACGAGGAGCTCTTCGAGGAGAAGCTCGACCTCTTCGCCGCGCTGCTGCCTCAGCAGCCGGTGAGCTGGGAGGGCTCGATCCGCCCGCCGCTCAAGGACCAGCTCGTCTATCCCCCGGTCGAGCACGGTCCGCTCAAGACCTGGATCGGCGTGGGCGGGAGCCCTGAATCGGTGATCCGCGCCGTGCGCTACGACCTGCCGCTGATGCTCGCCATCATCGGTGGCGAGCCGCTGCGCTTCAAACCCTTCGTCGATCTCTATCACCGCGCCTATGCGCAGATCGGCAAGACGCCGAAGCCGGTCGGCGTGCACTCGCCGGGCTATGTCGCGGCGACCGACGAGCAGGCGAAGGAGGAATTCTTCCCCGCCTTCAAGGCGAACCGGGACCGCATCGGCGCCGAGCGCGGCTGGCCGCCGATGGGCCGCGACGAGTTCGAGCGGGAGGTCGAGCAGGGCTCGCTCTATCTCGGCTCGCCCGAGACGGTGGCCCGCAAGATCGCCGCGACCGCCGAGGGGCTGGGGTTGGACCGCTTCCAGATCAAATACAGCGCCGGTCCGCTGGCGCATGAGCGGATGATGGAGTGCATCCGGCTCTATGGCGAGAAGGTGATCCCGCTGGTGCGGGAGATGTTGGGGTAAAACCTCCCCGTCATTCCGGACAAGCCGCGAAGCGGCGCCGATCCGGAATCCATCAAAGCGCGCCGCGCTTTACGATGGATTCCGGGTCTGCGCTTCGCTTACCCGGAATGACGCGCGTTCCTGCAGCTCGCTTATCCCACCGCCTTCAGCGGATCGACCGAGAGCGTCCGCTTCAGCATGCGCAGCCCGAAGGTGGTGCGGGTCTGGCGCACGCCCGGGATGCGGTAGAGCGTCTCGCGCAGGAAGCGCTCGTAATGGTCGGTGCCACTGACCACGACCTTGGCGAGATAGTCGTATTCCCCCGTCACCAGATGTGCCTCGACCACCTCCGGCGCCCGGCTCAGCGCTTCGCCGAACTGGTCGAGCACCTTGTCGTCATGCTTGTCGAGCGTGATCTCGACGAAGACCACGTTGTTGTAGCCGAGCGCCTTGTGGTCGAGCAGCGCGACATATTTCTCAATGGCGCCCGATTCCTCCAGCCGCTTCACGCGCGTCCAGCAGGGCGAGGGCGAGAGCCCGACCTTCTCGGCCAGCGCCTGGGTCGTCAGTCGCCCGTCCTCTCGCAGTGCAGCAAGAATCTTGCGATCGATCAGATCGAGAGCAGGACCATTCTGGCTCTTTTTATTCATCGGGATATCATTCTGCATAAATAAGTGTATGACAGAAATATCTTCTGCCTGATTTCGCCGCAGCCGGCAAATTCGGAAGGAACCTCCGAGGCGGCGCAGCTAGCGTTGGTTGCAAGGGGAACGATCGCGGTGCTGGCTGCGTTCGCCGCCACATCATGGCTGGGCGCGGGACGCTCTTGCCGAATGCGCGCGATGGCGGAATGCTGGCGGCGACAGGGATGGAGGCGCTCATGAGCAGCGACAAGGCCGGCGGCGAGCCGGCAGCAATCCAGCCACTGAAGTTCCATGTTCCCAAGCCTGCGAGCCGGCCGGGCGAGAAGCCTGACTTCTCCCATGTCGTGATCCCGAAGGCGGGCTCGGTGGCGCGTCCGCCGGTCGATGTCGACCCCAAGGACATCCGCGACCTCGCCTATTCGATCATCCGCGTGCTGAACCGCGAGGGGCAGGCGGTCGGCCCCTGGGTGCCGGATCTGAGCCATGAGGACCTGATCCGCGGCCTGCGCCACATGATGACGCTGCGCACCTTCGACGCGCGCATGCAGATGGCGCAGCGCCAGGGCAAGACGTCGTTCTACATGCAGCACACGGGTGAGGAGGCGGTGAGCTGCGCCTTCCGCATCGCGCTCCAGCCCGGTGATATGAATTTCCCGACCTATCGCCAGGCGGGACTGCTGATCGCGCACGACTATCCGCTCGTCGACATGATGTGCCAGATTTACTCGAACGAGCGCGACCCGATGAAGGGCCGGCAGTTGCCGGTGATGTACTCCTCCAAGGAGCACGGCTTCTTTTCGATCTCGGGCAATCTCGCGACGCAGTACGTTCAGGCAGTCGGCTGGGCCATGGCCTCGGCGATCAAGAACGACACCCGCATCGCCGCAGCCTGGATCGGCGACGGCTCGACGGCGGAATCGGATTTCCACGCCGCGCTGGTCTTCGCTTCGACCTACAAAGCGCCGGTCGTGCTGAACGTCGTCAACAACCAGTGGGCGATCTCGACCTTCCAGGGCATCGCGCGCGGCGGCTCCGGCACCTTCGCTGCGAGGGGCCTCGGCTTCGGCATCCCGGCGCTGCGCGTCGACGGCAACGACTACCTTGCGGTCTATGCGGTGGCGCAATGGGCGATCGAGCGGGCCCGCCGCAATCTGGGCCCCACGCTGGTCGAATACGTCACCTATCGCGCCGGCGCCCATTCGACCTCGGACGACCCTTCGGCCTATCGCCCCAAGAGCGAGTCGGACGAATGGCCGCTGGGCGACCCGCTGATCCGGCTGAAGCAGCATCTGATCGCGGTCGGCGCCTGGTCGGAGGAACGTCACAAGCAGGCGGAGGCCGAGATCCTCGCCACCGTCATCGCGGCGCAGAAGGAGGCCGAGAGCTTCGGCACGCTGCATTCCGGCGGCAAGCCCTCGGCGCGGGACATCTTCGAGGATGTCTATGCGGAACTCCCGCCGCATCTGCGCCGCCAGCGCCAGCAGATCGGAGTCTGACGCGATGGCCAAGATGACGATGATCGAGGCGATCCGTTCCGCCATGGATGTCTCGATGGGCCGCGACGACAATGTCGTGGTCTTTGGCGAGGATGTCGGCTTCTTCGGCGGCGTCTTCCGCTGCACGCACGGCCTTCAGCAGAAATACGGCGTCTCTCGCTGCTTCGACGCGCCGATCAGCGAGGCCGGCATCGTCGGCACGGCGATCGGGATGGCAGCCTATGGCTTGCGACCCTGCATCGAGATTCAGTTCGCCGACTATATGTACCCGGCCTATGACCAGATCGTCTCGGAGGCGGCTCGCCTGCGCTATCGCTCGGCCGGCGACTTCACCTGCCCGCTGGTGATCCGCATGCCGACCGGCGGCGGCATCTTCGGCGGCCAGACCCATAGCCAGAGCCCGGAAGCACTCTTCACCCATGTCTCGGGCCTGAAGACGATCGTTCCCTCCAACCCCTACGACGCCAAGGGCCTGCTGATCGCCGCGATCGAGGACCCGGACCCGGTGATCTTCCTGGAGCCGAAGCGGCTCTATAACGGCCCCTTCGACGGCCATCACGACCGGCCCGTCACGGCCTGGTCGAAGCATGAGCTCTCCGAGGTGCCGGAGGGGCACTACACGGTCCCGCTCGGCAAGGCCGTGACGCGGCGCGAGGGCGGCGCCGTCACCATCCTCGCCTATGGCACCATGGTTCACGTCGCGCTCGCCGCCGCCGAGGACACCGGCATCGACGCCGAGATTATCGACCTGCGCACGCTGGTGCCGCTCGATCTCGAAGCGATCGTGACCTCCGTCTCCAAGACTGGCCGCTGCATCGTGCTGCACGAAGCGACGCTGACGTCGGGCTTCGGTGGGGAACTCGCCGCGCTGGTGCAGGAGCACTGCTTCTACCATCTGGAAGCGCCGGTGATGCGTGTCACCGGCTGGGACACGCCTTATCCGCATGCGCAGGAATGGGACTATTTCCCCGGCCCCGCTCGGCTGGGACAGGCGCTGCGCGACATCATGGAGGCACGCTGATGGGCGAGCGCATCATCAAGCTTCCGGATGTCGGCGAGGGCATCGCCGAGGCCGAACTCGTCGAGTGGCACGTCAAGGTCGGCGACATCGTCCGTGAGGACGATTTGCTCGCCGCGGTGATGACCGACAAGGCGACCGTCGAGATCCCGTCCCCGGTCGAGGGCGAGGTCGTCTGGGTTGGCGCCGAGGTCGGCGACACGGTCGCGATCGGCTCGGCGCTGGTCCGGCTCAAGGTCGCGGGCGAGGGCGGTGCGGAAGAGCCCGCCGCTGAAGCCGCCGCGGAGAAGACGGCGGAGACGCCCGCCGCCCCCACGCCCGCCAAGGCCGGGAAGCCGGCCGCTCCCGCTGCGCCGTCCAGACCGGCACCTGCGCCCGCACCGAAACCAGCGGCGCCCGCGCCGCGAATTCAGGCTGCTCCCGCAGCTCGCCGCGCGCCGGGCGAGAAGCCGCTTGCCTCGCCGGCCGTGCGCCTCAAGGCCCGCGAGGCCGGGGTCGATCTGCGCCAGGTGCCAGGCACCGGCCCGGCTGGGCGCATCACCCATGAGGATATCGACGCCTTCCTGCTGCATGGACCGGAGCCCGTGCACGGGCCGGGCCTCGTCCAGAAGACCGCCGTCACCGACGTCAAGGTCGTAGGGCTGCGCCGCCGCATCGCCGAGAAGATGGCGCTGTCGAAGTCACGCATCCCGCACATCACCATCGTCGAGGAGGTCAACGTCACTCCGCTCGAGGAGCTGCGGGCGACGCTGAACAGGAAGCCGACGCCGGAGCGGCCGAAGCTGACGCTCCTGCCCTTCCTGATGCGCGCCATGGTCAAGGCCATTGCAGAGCAGCCCAACCTCAACGCGCTCTATGACGACGACGCCGGCATCATCCACCAGCACGCCGGCGTCCATATCGGCATCGCGACGCAGACGCCGTCTGGCCTAATCGTGCCGGTGGTGAAGCACGCCGAGGCACGCGATCTCTGGGGCTGCGGCATCGAGCTCAACCGCCTCGCCGAGCGCGCCCGCGACGGCACAGCGACGCGCGACGAGCTGACCGGCTCGACCATCACCATCACCTCGCTCGGCGCGCTGGGCGGCATCGCGACGACGCCGGTGATCAACTACCCGGAAGTCGCCATCGTCGGCGTCAACAAGATGGTGGTTCGCCCGGTCTGGGACGGCACGACTTTCGTGCCGCGAAAGATGATGAACCTCTCCTCCAGCTTCGACCACCGCGTCATCGATGGCTGGGACGCCGCCGTCTTCGTGCAGCGGCTGAAGGAGCTGCTGGAGAATCCGGCGACGCTCTTCGTGGACATCTGAGGAGCGCGCCATGACCGAAATCACCTGCAAGCTCCTCGTCATCGGCGCCGGCCCCGGCGGCTATGTCTGCGCCATCCGCGCCGGCCAGCTCGGCATCGACACCGTCATCGTCGAAAGCACCAAGCTCGGCGGCAGCTGCCTCAATGTCGGCTGCATCCCCTCCAAGGCGATGATCCATGTCGCCGAGGAGTTCGAGAAGGCGGCTGATGCCGCGGCCGGCCGCACGCCCTTCGGCCTGACCGCCGGCGCACCGGCGCTCGACCTGAAGCAGGCCGTCGCCTGGAAGGACGGCATCGTCCAGCGCCTCAACAACGGCGTCGCCGCGCTTCTGCGCAAGGCCAAGGTCAAGATCGTCCATGGCCGCGCCCGTTTCCGCGATGGCAAGACGGTGACGGTCGAGACCGAGACCGGTCCGCGCACGATCAAGGCCGAAGCCATCGTCATCGCCACCGGCTCGGCACCGGTCGAACTGCCCTTCCTGCCCTTTGGTGGCAACGTTATCTCGTCCACGGGGGCGCTGGCTCTGACCGAACTGCCGAAGCGCCTCGTCGTGGTCGGCGGCGGCTATATCGGGCTGGAGCTGGGCACCGCCTTCGCCCGCATGGGCAGCAAGGTTATGGTGGTGGAAGCCATGGACCGCATCTTGCCGCTCTACGACACGGAGCTGACCGGCCCGGTCTCGAAGCGGCTCACCGCGCTCGGCGTCGAGGTGCTCACCGGCGCCAAGGCGCTCGGCCCCACGGCCAAGGGGGACGGCCTGCGCATCGAGACGGCAGACGGCAAGGAGCGCAGCCTGCCGGCCGACAAGGTGCTGGTCACGGTCGGGCGCCGCCCGGTCACGGATGGGCTCGGCCTCGAGAACCTCGTCCTTGATATGGATGGCCGCTTCATCCGCATCGGCGAGCGCTGCGAGACCTCGATGCGCGGCATCTATGCGATCGGCGACGTTACCGGCGAGCCGATGCTGGCCCATCGCGCGATGGCGCAGGGCGAGATGGTGGCGGAGATCGTCGCCGGCCTGCCGCGCGCCTGGGACAAGCGCGGCATTGCGGCGATCTGCTTCACCGATCCCGAGATCGTCTCGGTCGGCTTGTCGCCGGAGGAAGCCAAGCGCGCCGGCCATGAGCTGAAGATCGGCCAATTTCCCTTCGCCGCCAATGGCCGCGCCATGACCCGCCATGGTGAGGCCGGCTTCGTGCGCGTCGTCGCACAGGCCGGCAGCGAGCTGGTGCTGGGCATTCAGGCAGTGGGGCAGGGCGTCTCGGAGCTTTCCGCCGCCTTCGGGCTGGCTATCGAGATGGGCGCTACGCTGCAGGACATCGCCGGCACGATCCACGCCCATCCGACGCTGGGCGAAGCCTTCCCCGAAGCGGCGATGAAGGCGCTCGGCCACGCCCTGCATATCTGAGGGCCGCGACCGATCCGCGCAGCTGGCGAGTCAGGACGCATACAATATTGACATTGTATGCATCAAGGACGATCTACGGGGCGACGCCGATGACCGGCGCCGTCCCTTGGAGAGTTCCCATGTCTGGCGAGCAATGGCCGCCTCTTTCTCCGATGCAGACCGGCCTGCGTGGTCGCTGCCCGCGTTGCGGGCAGGGCAAGTTGTTCGATGGCTTCCTCAAGCTGAAGCCGAAATGCGAGGCCTGCGGGCTCGATTATTCCTTCGCCGACCCGGCAGACGGCCCGGCCTTCTTCGTGATGATGTTCGTCTGCATTCCGGCCGCGGCCTTCCCGCTCTGGCTGGAGCTGACCTATGATCCGCCGACCTGGGTGCATCTCGTTACGACGCTGCCGTTGATCCTGCTGACCTGCATTCCACCCTTGCAGCCGCTCAAGGGCTGGCTGGTGGCCTCGCAGTTCTTCTACAAGGCGGAGGAAGGCCGGCTCGCCCGCCCGACGCCGCAGGACAAGCCCGTCACCACGAACTGAACAAGCGGGGGCGCTCAGCGCCCCACTTGCGCCTCGTCGCGGATCAGCCCGGCGAGGAGCCCGAGTGCCTCCGCCAGCCGCGCCCGCTCGGGAATCGCCCCGAGCGCGATCCGGATCGCATCCGGCGTTGTGCCGCCCGTGCTGAACGCGTCGGCCGCCATCACGCCGAGTCCGGCCGTCCGGGCACGCTCGATCAGGCTGTTGCGGTCCCAATGCGCCGGCAGGGGCTGCCAGACATGCAGCGCATGCGGATGCCCCTGCATTGTTGCGGGCAATATCCCGCGCGCCAGAATCTGCCGCTCGGCCGCCTCGCGCCGGACGCCGTCCATCAGATCCTTTGCGGCACCGATCCTGATCCAATGTGCGGCGAGCGCTGTCATGAGCGGCGCGGGCATCAGCGCCGTTGCGCGTAGCGCTGCGAGGAACGCGGCGCTGTCGGCGCCCTCCGGCATCACGACGAAGGCCGTGCGCAGGCCGGGCGTCAGCACCTTCGACAGGGTCGCGACATGCCATGTCCGCTCGGACGCCAGCACAGCCAGTGGCGTAGGCGCATCGCCGGCGAGCAGGCTGTAGGGGTCGTCCTCGATCAGGATCAGATCGCGTCGGCGAGCGACAGCCACGAGCTCCTGCCGGCGCTGCTCGGGCAGGGTCGTGCAGGTCGGGTTCTGCAAGGTCGGCGTCAGCGCGAATAATCTCGCGCCGGACCGAGCGGCAGCTTCGTCGAGTGCGTCTGGCAGTGGGCCGTCCGCATCGGCCGCGACCGGCGCAATGCCGAGATGGTGCTGCCGCGCCGCGCCGATCAGGCCCGGGTAGGTCAGAGGCTCCAGCAGGATCGTGTCGCCCGGCCGCGCCAGCAACGAGAGCAGGGCGCTGAGCGCCGTCTGCGCGCCCGGCACCACGGCGAGGCGCTGCGGCGGAACAGGGCCCATGAGAGGCGCGAGCCAAGCTGCCCCGGCGGCGCGCTCCGCCAGTGAGCCGGCCCCGCCGTGATAGTTCATCAACTGGTCGGCATCGCTGCGCGCCAGGATCTCGGCGATGCCGCGCTGCATCAGCTCGCCCAGCCTCAGGCCTTTGGGCGCCGGCGGGATCGTCATGCTGAGGTCGAGCGGCGGCCTTTCCTGCTCCTGCCGCGCCGAGATGAAGGAGCCTCGGCCGGTCACGGCATCGATCAGCCCGCGCTCGCGCGCCTCACCGAAGGCGCGGGTGACTGTCGTGAGATCGACGGCAAGATGGTCCGCCAGCTTGCGCTGCGGCGGCAGCCGGTCGCCCGGCCGCAACTGCCCGGCGGCGACCGCTTGTTCAAGCTGCGCGACGATCTGGAGGTAGCGCGGCCCCGCTACCGGGTCGAGCCGGCCGATCCAGCGGATCGCTTTGTCGCTTTCGGCCATCGCCCGATCTGTTCCATACATTGCAGCGATTGTAGGCATCGCATAGCGCGGCCGGACCCTTCGCGCCAGTGCCATGCCGTCGCTGCCGCCTCGTCGCGCGGCGATGCCGATGGTCGCGGGCGGCCTCTGCTGTAAAAGAGCGATGTCAGCCGGGACCGGAGACAGGGAATGGGACGCCTGCGCCTCGATGCGCTCGACCGCAAGATCATCGCGGAACTGCAGATCAATTCGCGCCTTTCGGTGCAGGACCTCGCCCAGCGCATCGGCCTCTCGGCCTCGCCCTGCGCGCGCCGCATCCGCATGCTGGAAGAGGCTGGCGTCATCACCGGCTATGCGGCCATCATCGACCAGACCAAAGTGGGCCTGCCGATCAGCGTCTTCGCCTCGGTCAAGCTGGAGCGCCAGCGCGAGGATGAGCTCGACCGCTTCTCGCAGGCGGTGGCGCGCTGGCCCGAGGTGGTCGACTGCTACCTGATGACCGGCCAGCGCGACTATCTCTTGCGCATCGTCGTGCGCGACCTGCCGGCCTATGAGCGTTTCCTGAAGGACAAGCTGACCCGCCTCGATGGCGTCGCCTCGATCGAGTCGAGCTTCGCGCTCGGACAGGTGAAGCGCTCCAGCGCCTTGCCGATCGCGGCGGTGCCGGAGGAGGATTAGGCGGGCCCCTCACCGCCCGTCATCCCGGACAGGCCGCGAAGCGGCGCTGATCCAGGATCCATGCCGGAACGGTTCAGGCATGGATCCCGGGTCTCCCTTCGGTCGCCCGGGATGACCCGCGGAAAAGCGGGACGGTTGCTCTCACCGCTCCGCGGAAGCCGCCCAGATGTTGATGCCGCCATCGATGGCGTGCCTGTCGATCGCCGCCAGCTCTTCGGCGGTGAACTCCGGGTTCTTCAGCGCCGCGACGCAGTCGACGACCTGCTCGGGCCGACTCGCGCCGATCAGCGCGGTGGTGACGCGCCCGCCGCGCAGCACCCAGGCGATCGCCATCTGGGCGAGGCTCTGGCCGCGCGCCTTGGCGATCTCGTTCAGCGCCGCGATGCTGTTCAGATTCTTCTCGCTGAGGAAGCCGTCGCGGAAGGAGGGCGCCTTCTTGTCGGCGCGGCTGCCGGCGGGCACGCCCTTGAGGTACTTGTCGGTCAGCATGCCCTGCGCCAGCGGCGAGAACACGATCGAGCCGATGCCTTCTGCCTCGAGCGTGTCGAGCAGCCTGTCTTCCTCGATCCAGCGGTTGAGCATCGAATAGCTCGGCTGGTGGATCAGGCAGGGTGTGCCGAGCCGGCGCAGAATGGCTGCGGCCTCCTGCGTGCGCTTCGAGTTGTAGGAGGAGAGGCCGACATAGAGCGCCTTGCCCTGGCGGACGATGGTGTCGAGCGCGCCCATCGTCTCTTCCAGCGGTGTGTTCGGGTCGAAGCGGTGCGAATAGAAGATGTCGACATAGTCGAGCTTCATCCGCTTCAGGCTCTGGTCGAGGCTGGAGATCAGGTATTTGCGGCTGCCCCATTCGCCATAGGGGCCGGGCCACATCCGGTAGCCGGCCTTGGTCGAGATCACCATTTCGTCGCGGAGCCCGGCGAAGTCCTGCTTGAGGATCTCGCCGAAGGCGATCTCGGCCGAACCCGGCGGCGGGCCGTAGTTGTTGGCGAGGTCGAAATGGGTGATGCCGAGATCGAAGGCGGTGCGGCAGATCTCGCGCATATTGGCGTGGCTGCCGGTCTCGCCGAAATTCTGCCAGAGGCCGAGCGAGAGCGCCGGAAGCTGGAGCCCGCTGCGTCCGCAACGATTGTAGCGCATCTCGTCATAGCGGTTCGGGTTGACCATGGCGTTCCCCTCTAATCGATTGAAGACCGGATGAAATAAAGGCCCGGCGACTTTCGGTCCACCGGGCCTTCCCGTCGATGAGCTATGATGCCTTCAGGCCGCGGCGTAGCCGACCGTGCCCTTGATCTCGAGGAACTCCTCGAGGCCGAAATCGGCGTATTCGCGGCCGTTGCCGGACTGCTTGTAGCCGCCGAAGGGCGCGCCGGCGTCCCAGGCCGGGTAGTTGATGTAGACATTGCCCGCGCGCATCTGGCCCGCGACCTTACGTGCGCGCTCCTGCGAACCGGACTGGACGTAGGCAGCCAGGCCGTAGGGCGTGTCGTTGGCGCGCTCCACCACCTCGGCATCGCTCTTGTAGGGCAGGATCGAGAGCACGGGGCCGAAGATCTCCTCGCGGGCGATCGTCATCTCGTCGGTGACGCCGCCGAAGACCGTCGGGCGGACATAATAGCCGCGGTTCAGCCCTTCCGGCCGGCCGGGGCCGCCGGCGACCAGCGTCGCGCCTTCCTTGATGCCGGCCTCGATCAGCCGCTGCACCTTCTCGTACTGCGCCTCGCTGACCACCGGGCCGAGGAAGACGCCGTCCGCCGACGGCGAGCCGACCTTGAGCGGCTCGGCGACCTGCTTGGCGATGGCGAGCGCCTCCTCATGCAGCTTCTCCGGCACGAACATCCGGGTCGGCGCGTTGCAGGATTGGCCTGAGTTGCGCATCACGCTCTCGACGCCGAGCTTCACCGACTTCTTCAGGTCGGCATCGTCGAGGATGATGTTGGCCGACTTGCCGCCGAGCTCCTGATGCACGCGCTTGACCGTGTCCGCCGCCGCCTTGGCGACGAGGATGCCGGCGCGCGTCGAGCCGGTGAAGGAGACCATGTCGACGCCCGGATGACGCGCAATCGCCTCGCCCACCGTCGGGCCGTCGCCGTTGACGAGGTTGAACACGCCCTTCGGCACGCCGGCCTCGTCCATGGCCTCGGCGAAGATGATAGCGTTGAGCGGTGCGATCTCGGAGGGCTTCAGCACCATGGTGCAGCCGGCCGCGAGCGCCGGCGCGACCTTGCACATGATCTGGTTGAGCGGCCAGTTCCACGGCGTGATCATGCCGACGACGCCGATCGGCTCCTTGGCGATCAGCGTGGTGCCGCGCAGCTCCTCGAACTCGAAGTTCTCGAGCGTCTCGATCATCTTGGCGAGATGGGCGGTGCCCATCGCGGCCTGCGCCCGGTGCGCCAGCTCCTTCGGCGCGCCCATCTCGCGCGAGAGGATGTCGGCGATGTCGTCGTAGCGCTTCTTGTAGGCCTCGGCGAGGCGCCGCATCAGCGCCAGGCGCTCGGCCTTGGAGGTCGCGGCGAAGGCCGGGAAGGCGGCGCGGGCCGCAGCGACGGCCTTGTCGACATCGGCCTGCTCGCCGAGCGCGATGGTGGCGAAGACCTCTTCGTTGGACGGGTCGACCACGCCCAGCGTGCGCTTGCCCGAGGGCTGGACCCACTGGCCGTCGATGTAGAATTCAAGCTCATGTGCCATGATCTGGTCTCCTGCCTTGTCTTGGCCCAAAGGCAGGGACGCCCGGCCGTGAGGCGGCGGGCCATCCATGCTCCGAGCGGGAACCATCGTCTCGAACGCGCAAGTGCGGCGTCGGGCGATCATGCATCGCCGGCTGCCACTGACGCTGTATCTGACGAGGCGCAACGTTAGGGGGCGGGCGGACGCCTGTCACCGGGTGCCAGGCCCCATTTCCGGATGGCCGCCATGCGGCAGCGCTTCTTGCGTGCTTGCGGCGGGCCGCCTGGCTCTTGCCGGAACACGCGCCATTCCGGACAAGCGGTGAAGCTGCTGCTACAACCTTGCCTTGACGCTGCGCGGCGTCGCCAGCAGCAGGCTCGTCTCGCTGTTGGTGACGCCGGGGATCAGGCGGATGCGCCGCAGCACCTGGTCGAAGGCGATCAGGTCGGAGGTACCGAGCTCCACCACCAGGTCCCAGTTGCCGTTGGTGGTGTGGACGCTGGAGACTTCGGTGAAGCCGCTCAGCGCGGCGATGACCGAATCCGCGGCCTGGCCGGCAATCTCGATCATGGTGATGCCGCGCACCGGCAGGTCGATCGCGTCCGAGCGCAGGATCACGGTGAAGCCGATGATCTCGCCCGACTGCTCGAGCTTCTCCAGCCGCGCCCGCACCGTCGCCCGGGTCAGGTCGAGATCGGCCGCCAGGTCCGAGATGCTGCGCCGCCCGTCATGGCGCAGCAGGGTGATGAGCTTCCGGTCGATGTCGTCCATTGCTCAGAATGGATAATGGGAATGCTCGTTTCGATCAATATCGACATCGATCAGGGCAATCTGGCTTCTATCGCCTGCCGGCAAAAACAGGTGAAATGGTCCTTTGACAAAGACAGCGGGGACCCATGATCCAGCAGCTCAACGTCGTGCCTTTCGTCAGCGTCGACCACATGATGAAGCTGGTCCATGCGATCGGCATCGAGCGGATGCTGTCCGACATCGCGGGCTATATCGAGGACGACTTCCGCCGCTGGGAAATCTTCGACAAGACACCGCGCATCGCCTCCCACAGCCTCGAAGGCGTGATCGAGCTGATGCCGACCAGCGACGGCAAGCTCTACGGCTTCAAGTACGTCAACGGCCATCCCCGGAACATGAAGGCCGGGCTGCAGACCGTCACCGCCTTCGGCCTGCTCTCCGACGTCGCGACCGGCTACCCCGTGCTGCTCTCGGAAATGACTTTCCTGACCGCTCTGCGCACGGCGGCGATGTCGGCGGTGGCCGCGAAGCACCTCGCGCCGCGGAACGCCGCGACCATGGCGATCATCGGCAATGGCTGCCAGTCGGAATTCCAGGCCTTTGCCTTCCGCGCGCTGCTCGGCATCGAGAACCTGCGGCTCTACGACGTCGATCCTGCCGCGACCGAGAAATGCGCCCGCAACCTCGCACGGCACGGCTTCAAGATCACCCGTTGCGCAACGGCGATGGCGGCGGTCGAGGGCGCCGAGATCATCACCACCGTCACCGCCGACAAGCAGTACGCCACGATCCTGACCGACAACATGGTCGGCACCGGCATCCACATCAACGCGGTCGGGGGCGACTGCCCGGGCAAGACCGAGATTCACCGCGACGTGCTGCTGCGCTCCTCGATCTTCGTCGAGTATCCGCCCCAGACCCGCATCGAGGGCGATATCCAGCAGCTCGATCCCGATCACCCGGTCGAGGAGCTGTGGAAGGTCATCGCCGGCACGGCGGCCGGCCGCACCGATCAGCGCCAGATCACGCTGTTCGACTCCGTCGGCTTCGCCATCGAGGATTTCTCGGCGCTGCGTTATGTGCATGAGCGCATCCGCGAGGCCGGCACCTATGCCGAGCTCGACCTGATCGCCGACCCGGACGATCCGCGCGATCTCTTCGGCATGCTGATGCGCGCCGCGCCGAGTTCCGTCGCGGCCGCTTGAGCGGTTGGCGGTGTCGCGAGCCCGTGGGACCGAGGTCGACCGGCGTTACACGGGTTGCGCCGGCGTGTCCGATCCTTCGGCGAGGAAGGAGAGATAGGCCGGGTTGTCGCTCTCGCTCCAATAGGGATAGCCGAGCGCATCGAGCCGCTTGGCGAGCTGCGCCCGCTCGGCCTGCGGAATCTGGATGCCGGCGAGCACGCGGCCGTAATCGGCCCCGTGGTTGCGGTAGTGGAAGAGCGATATGTTCCAGTCGGCCGAGAGGCTGTTGAGGAACTTGAGCAGCGCGCCGGGCCGCTCAGGGAACTGGAAGCGGAACAGCATTTCGGCGCCGAGTCCCGGCGCCTTGCCGCCGACCATGTAGCGGATATGCAGCTTGGCGAGCTCGTTGTCGCTCATGTCGAGCACCGGATAGCCGTGCTCGGCCAGCATCGCGATGATCTGGCGCTTCTCGGCCTCGCCCTCGGAGAGCTGCACGCCGACGAAGATCCGCGCGGCCGTGGGATCGGAATACCGGTAGTTGAACTCGGTGATGGCACGCCGGCCCAGCAGGTGGATGAAGGCGCGGTAGCTGCCGGGCTTCTCGGGGATCGTCACCGCCAGCAGCGCCTCCCGCTGCTCGCCGATCTCGGCGCGCTCGGCGATATGGCGCAACCGGTCGAAATTCATGTTGGCGCCGCTGTTGATCGCGACCAGCGCGCCGGTCCGCCTGGCTTCGCGGGCAGCATAGGCCTTCAGCCCGGCGAGGCTGACCGCGCCGGAAGGCTCGGCGATGGCGCGGGTGTCCTCGAATATGTCCTTCACCGCCGCGCAGATCTCGTCGGTCGAGACGGTGACCACCTCGTCGAGCAATTCGCGACAGAGCCGGAAGGTCTCTTCGCCCGCCTGCCGCACCGCGACGCCGTCGGCGAAGAGGCCGACCTGATCGAGCACGATGCGTTCGCCAGCCTTGATCGCGCCGGCCATGGAGGCTGCATCCTGCGGCTCGACGCCGATGAGCTTGATCTCCGGCCGCAGGAACTTCGCGTAGACCGCAACTCCCGCCGCCAGCCCGCCGCCGCCGATCGGCACGAAGATCGCCTCGATCGGATCGGGATGCTGTCGCAGGATCTCCATGCCGACCGTGCCCTGGCCGGCGATGACGTCGGGATCGTCGTAAGGATGGACGAAGGTCAGCCCCTTCTCCGCTTCGAGCTTGCGGGCATGACCATGCGCTTCGTCGAAGTTCTCGCCATGCAGCACGACGCGCCCGCCCAGGCTGCGCACAGCCTGCACCTTGATGTCGGGGGTGGTGCGCGGCATCACGATGGTTGCCTTGATGCCGAGCTTGCGGGCTGCCAGCGCCACGCCCTGAGCATGGTTCCCGGCCGAGGCGCAGATCACGCCGCGCTCGGCCTCCAGCGCGGTGAGCCCGGCGATCTTGTTGTAGGCGCCGCGCAGCTTGAACGAGAAGACGGGCTGCAGATCCTCGCGCTTCAGCAGGATGCTGCCGCCGAGACGCGCTGAGAGCCGCGGCAACGGGTCCAGAGGGCTTTCGATCGCGACGTCGTAGACGCGCGTCCCGATGATCTTGCGGATGTAGTCCTGCATGGCGGCCCCGTTTCTGGGGCTGGCGATACGCCGCGGCAGCGCGATGTCAATCGTCGATGCGGTGCGGAGCCCGGAATGGCCCATGCCGGCCATGCGCATGGCGGGATTGCCAGCTGCGGGGAAGCAGGCCAAAGGGGGCCACGAACAAGGCGCCGACGACGCGCCACAGAGGTGGAGCCAAGACGAATGAGCTGGGGCAATCGCGATTTCATGGTGCCGGGGCGCTCGGTGACGGTCGGCGACCGCGGCATGGCGGCGACCTCGCATCCGGCCGCGACTCTTGCCGCGGTCGACATCCTGCGCGCCGGCGGCAATGCCGTTGATGCCGCGATCGCGGCGGTCGCGGTCCAGGCCGTCGTCGATCCGCACATGACCGGCATCGGCGGTGACTGCTTCGCCATCTACGCGCCGGCCGGCGGCAAGATGATCGCGCTGAACGGCTCGGGCCGCGCGCCTGCCAAGGCGGAGCTCGGCTGGTTCCTCGGCCAGGGCATGACCGCGATCGCGCCCGACTCGCCCCACGCCGTTACCGTGCCGGGTGCCATCGACGCCTGGTGCCGCCTCATTGCCGATTACGGCAGCAAGAGCCTCGACGAGATCTTCGCCCCGGCCATCCGCGCCGCCGAGGAAGGCTTCGTGGCGACGCCGCGCGTCGCTTCCGACTGGCACCGCTACAAGGGCCGCATCGAGACGCATGGCCTCGGTAACGAAGTCTACCTGCCCGGCGGCAAGGCCCCGGCCGTCGGCGACAGGATGGTCCATCCGGCGCTGGGCAAGACCCTGCGCCGCATCGCGCGCGAGGGCCGCTCGGCCTTCTACGAGGGCGAGGTCGCCGAGGATATCGTCGCCACGCTGAATAAGGCCGGCAACCTGATGGCGCTGGAGGATTTGGCGACCGCCAAGCCCGATTACGTCGACCCGATCGGCGCCGATTATCGCGGCCACCGTCTCTGGGAATGCCCGCCGAACGGCCAGGGCATCGCGGCGCTCTTGATCGCGCGCATCCTCGACGGCTTCGACCTCAAGGACGGCAAGCTGAGCGAGGCCGACCGCATCCACCTGCTCGCCGAGGCGAGCAAGGCGGCCTATCGCCAGCGTGACGCGCTCGTCGCCGATCCGGCCTTCAGCCCATTCGATACCGAGGCCTTCCTGTCGGACGGCTTCGTCTCGCGCCTGCGCGCCGAGATCAGCCTGGAGAAGGCGGCGAAGCCCGAAGCCTTCGACATGCCGCTGCACAAGGACACGATCTATCTCTGCGTCGTCGACCGCGACGGCAACATGATCTCCTTCATCAACTCGATCTTCTCGGCCTTCGGCAGCGGCATCTATGCGGCCAAGGCTGGCGTCATGCTGCAGAACCGCGGCTCGGGCTTCCGCCTGATCGAAGGGCATCCCAACGCCATCGCGCCGCGCAAGCGCCCCTTCCACACCATCATCCCCGGCATGCTTTCCAAGGACGGCAAGGCGATCATGCCGATGGGCGTGATGGGCGGCCAGTACCAGTCGACCGGCCATGTCCACTTCATATCGGGCATCCTCGACCGCGGCTTCGACCCGCAGCAGGCTTCGGACGCGCCGCGCCACTTCGCCTTCGACGGCAAGCTCTCGCTGGAACCGACGATTGCCGAAAGCGTCATGGCCGATCTGAAGAAGCGCGGCCATGACGTCACCTGGGCGGACGAGCCGCTCGGCGGCTGCCAGGCGATCTGGGTCGACCACGCGCGCGGCGTGATGTTCGGCGCCTCCGACCATCGCAAGGACGGCTTCGCGCTGGCCGTCTGACGGCGTGGTTCGGACGATCTCCGACACCGCTCCTTAACGCGTTTTTGCCATCACTGGCCAAAGCGATGGAGGCCGTTGCAGTGGCGCGGGAGAAGCCGTTCGGCTGGGGGATCATGGGGACCGGCACGATCGCCGGGCTCTTCGCCGCCGATCTGTCCCTGCTTCCGCAGGCGCGCCTCGCCGCCGTCCACTCCCGCTCGCGCGACAAGGCGCAGGCCTTCGCCGGCCGCTTTGGCACGGCGACGGCCTATGATGACGAAGCCGCCTTCCTCGCCGATCCGGCGATCGAGGCGGTCTATGTCGCCACGCCCAACCATCTCCATGTCGCGCAAGCGCTCGCCGCCATCGCCGCCGGCAAGCCGGTGCTGATCGAGAAGCCGATTGCGCTGAAGAGCGGCGATGTCGAGGCGATCGCGCAGGCGGCGCGCGAGCGCGGCGTCTTCGCCATGGAGGCGCTCTGGACCCGCTTCCTGCCGGCGGTGCGCGCAGCGCGCGCTCACATTGCGGCCGGGCGGATCGGGCCGGTGAAGCGCATCCGCGCCGATCTCTCCTATGCCCACCAGCCGGAGTCCGGCAGCCGCTTCTTCGATCCGGCTCTGGGCGGCGGCGCCGCGTTCGATCTCGGCGTCTATCCGCTTTCGCTGACGCTGCATCTCCTCGGCGAGCCCCTGGCGGCGAGCGGGCGCTGGTTCGCGGCCGGGACGGGCGTCGATCTGCGCAGCGAATTCCGGCTCGACTATCCTGAAGCCGTGGCCGATCTCTCCTGCGGCTTCGACCGCACCGGCGCCAACCGCTTCCTGATCGAGGGGGAGCGGGGCGCGTTGCTACTGGAGTCGCCGTTCCTCAAGGCGCAGCGGCTCACCGCCTATGCCGATCCCGGTCGGGGTGCTGCTGCCTATGGGCGCGGACGGAGCCTTGCCACGCGCCTGTTAGACCGCCTGCCGTTGCCGGGCCCGGGGCGCGAGAACCACGCCTTCCCCGGCCGCGGGCTCCAGTTCCAGATCGAGGCGGCGATGGCGGCGATCCGCGCTGGCGAGACAGCTAGCGCGACGATGCCGCTCGCGGAGAGCGCGGCCGTGCTGCGGATCATCGAGACGGTGCTGGCGCAGCCACCGGCGGGTTGACGTTGCTCAGAAGCTCGACTTCGGTCGATAGGGCTGCGGCAGGTCGCGGGCATTGTTGAGGGCCAGCGCCAGCTCCGTGATGTGCAGCGCCAGCGCGCCGGAGAACCGCGGCGCGTCCCCCCGCGCGATCGCCTCGGCCTGATCGGCGACGCCGCGCATGAAGTCGATCTGCGACGGAAAACGCGGCAGGGCCTTGCTCGTTGGCTGCGACGGATAGGGCAGGCGCCGGCCGGGTGCTGGCTTCCAGGGCAAGGCGCGCCCGAGCTTGGCCTCAGTCCGCGCCAGCAGCCGGGTGAGCAGCGGCGGCGCGCCAGTTCCCTCGATATAGACGGCCGAGCGGTTGTCCCAAAGGTCGCGCACGGTGAGCGAGGCCTTCTCGGCGAAGATCTGCAGCGAGCGGTCGCGCGGGGCGCAAAGCCCGTTGGTCAGCCGCGCCACCACGCCGGAGCGGAAGCTCAGGCAGCCGACCGAGAAATCCGGCGCCATGACGATGTGCTCCGTGCCCGGTCCCTTGTCGGGAAAGGTCACGGCGGAGAAGGCGGTCAGGCTCTCGACCGGCCCGAATAGCGAGACGAGCCAGGAGAGGGCATAGCCCGCATGCTCCAGCGTGCAGCCGATCTCGAATTCGTGCAGCCCCGGCCACGGTGCGCCGGAGCGCGAGCGCCAGCTCGCCCATTTGTCGCGGAAGACCGCGCCATCCTCCATCGCCGCATAGACCAGGCGAGGCGCGCCGATGGAACCTGAGCCCAGCGCCTCCGCGACGAGGCGCTGCGCATCGCTGAGCCCGTTGGCTGGCGCTGCCGCCAGCGTCAGTCCGGCCGCCGCCGCCTGGGCGACAACTGCCTCGGCCTGGGCGAACTCCATGGCGAGCGGCTTCTCGCAATAGACATGCTTGCCCGCGGCGAGCGCGCGGCTGGTGATCTCGTAATGGCTCTCCGGCGTCGTCAGGTTGACGACGATGCCGACCGATGCGTCCGCCAGCACGGCATCGAGATCGGGGTAGGCCGGGACGTTGTGGAAGCTGCGGAAGGCAGCGAGCCGCGTGGCATTCCGGTCCCAGACGCCGGCGAGCGTGAGCTCGGGATGGTTCGCCAGCGTCGTCATGTAGTAATCGGCGACGAAACCCGTACCGACGAGCGCGATCTTCATGAGCGGTCCCGTTCCGCCGGCACGGGCCGGCGGAACAGCCTATCTCAGAAAAGAATGAAGATCGGCTTTCGCGAAACCGCGGCTCAGGCCGCACCGATCGCGTTGGACGGCGTCTGCCGGTCGGTGATCTGCTGGCCGAACAGGCTGGCCGCCAGCTCGACCGCGAGCCGCGCCGTCTGGCCGCGATCGTCGAGGAAGGGGTTGAGCTCGACGATGTCCATCGAGCGCACGAGGCCGGAATCGTGCAGCAGCTCCATGACGAGATGAGCCTCGCGATAGGTCGCTCCGCCCGGCACGGTGGTGCCGACGCCCGGCGCCAGCGGCGGGTCGAGGAAATCGACGTCGAAGGAGACATGCAGCACGCCGTCGGCGGCGCGCACCTTGTCGATCACCTTGCGGATCAGCACGCCGACCCCGTGCTCGTCGATGGCGCGCATGTCGGCGATGTCGATACCGCGCGCCTTCACAGCCTGCTTCTCCAGCGGGTCGATCGAGCGGATGCCGAAGAGGCTGAGCTGCTGCGAGCTGATCGAGGCGCGCGGCTCGGTGCCGAGCAGGTCGTCGAGCCCGGTCTCACCGCACAGGAAGGCGGAGGACATGCCATGCATATTTCCGGAGGGCGAGATGGCCGGCATGTTGTAGTCGGCATGTGCGTCGAGCCAGAGCACGAAGAGCTTTCGACCCTGCTCCTGCCAGTGGCGGGCGACGCCGTTGACCGAGCCCATCGACAGGCTGTGGTCGCCGCCGAGGAAGATCGGCATCGCGCCGGTGCGCGCCAGCTCATAGGCGCGTGCGGAGAGCGCGCGCATCCAGGCGGCGATCTCATTGTAGAAGCGCGCGTTCTCCGGCGCGGGCCCTTCGACCGGCGTCAGGTCGCGCGGCAGGATGTCGCCATGGTCCTCGACCGCGTAGCCGAGGTCTTCCAGCACGCGCGCGAGACCCGCAGTGCGCAGGCCCGCCGGCCCCATCAGCGCCCCGCGGCGCGAGGCCCCGACCTCGATCGGCGCGCCGAGCAGCGCGATACGGCCGTTGGGGGCGGGAGCGTTCATGGATGTATCGGTCATGGGGGCAGACGGTCCGGAGCTCGAAAGGGCACTTGTCGTCGATACGCTGTCATTGGCGCATCGGCCGTGCCCTGTCGAGTAGCCCGCCTGCCCGACGGTCTTGCGTCAGCCGAGGCCGAGCACGCCGCGCAGCTTCGAAAGGTCTTCCGCCAGCGTCGTGATCATAGCGGCGAGCGCCTTGCGGTCGGCCTCGTTCAGCTTGTCATAAGTCTCGAAGCCGCCGTCCTTGAGCTTGTACTTCGCCAGCGTCGCGTCGACCGTGGCGAAGTTCACGTCGATCTTGTCGGCCAGCGCCTTGTCCTCCTTGGCGACCAGCGGCCGCAGCAGGTCGACGATCTTCTTGGCACCGTCGACATTGGCCTGGAAGTCCCAGAGGTCGGTGTGGCTGTAGCGATCCTCCTCGCCCGAGATCTTCGTGGCGGCCACCTCTTCGATCAGCACGGCGGCGCCGCCCACCATCTTGTCGGGCGGAACCGTGAGCCCCTTGATGCGGCTCTGCAGCTCGGTGACGTCGGTCATGAGCTTGTCGGCGAAGGGAGCCAGTCCCTCGGTGCTGTTCTGGGCGAAGAGCCCGTATTCGATGCGGTGGAAGCCGGTGAAGTCCGGGTCCTTCTCGGCCTTCTCATGGTCGTCGGCGCGCGAGTCGATGCTGCCGTCGAGATCGCTGAACAGCTCCGCGATCGGCTCGATCATCTCGTAGGAGACGCGGGTCGGCGCATAGAGCGCCCTGGCTTTGGCGAGGTCGCCGGCCTTGACGGCATCGGTGAAGACCTTGGTGTCCTTCACCAGCTTGTCGACGCCCTGCGAGACATAGATCTTGTACTCGGAGACCGGCGCGACGAGATCGAGCGGGGAGGCGGCGAAGGACGGGGCCGCCGTCACCGTGGCGATCAGGCTGGCTCCGGCCAGCCATGCGAAGCGCAAGCTCATGTCAGTCTCCTGTGTTGTGGGATGTCGACGCCGAGGCCGGCATGATGCCGCGCGCAGAGGCGATCAGCCCGGCGCCGAGATAGCTGCCGGCATCGGGCACGCCGGGCAGCGCGAAGAAATAGCCGCCGCCGACGGGCTTGATGTATTCCTCCAGCGGCTCGCCATCGAGGCGCTTCTGCACGGCGATGAAGCTGCGCTCGAGGTCCTGCTGGAAGCAGATGAAGAGCAGCCCCATGTCGAGCTGCCCGGCGCGGGTGACGCCGTTGGAATAGTTGAACGGCCGGCGCAGCATGCGGCTGGCCTCCGTCTCCGGCCGGCGCGGATTGGCGAGCCGGATATGGGAATCGAGCTTGGTGCGCTTGCCCTCGGGATCGTCTCCGTAGACCGGCTCGTCATATTCGCGCTTGCCGCCGATCGGTGCGCCGCTCGCCTTCTCGCGGCCCATGATCGCTTCCTGCTCACCGAGCGGCGTGCGGTCCCAGCGCTCGACGAAGTTCCGGATGATGCGCACGACCTGATAGCTGCCATTTGCCGCCCAGTCCGGCTCGCCGGTGCCGGGCTTCACCCAGACGAGGTGATCCATCAGCGCCTGGTCCGCGGCGTCGGGATTCGCCGTGCCGTCGCGGAAGCCGAGCAGGTTGCGCGCGCTTTCCGCCGGCTCGCCCGATTTGGGCTGGCGCACCGGCACGGTGCCTTCCTGCTTCCAGCGCAGCAGCAGCAGGTCGGGCGCGTTCTTCAGGATGTCGCGCAGCGCATGGATGTTGGTGTCGGCGGTGTTGGCGCAGAACTGCAGCAGCAGGTCGCCATGGCAGAGGTTGCCGTCGAGCGCGTCGTTGCGGAAGCGCTTCATCCGCTGGAGATGCTTCGGCTTGAGCGGGCCCAGCCCAAAGCGCTCGTCGAAGAGCGAGGCGCCCAGCGCAACGGTGATGGTGAGATTGTCCGGCGCGATGACCGGGCCGAGGATGCCGCTGTCCGGGGGCGGAAAGCCCGGATCGGCGGTGGGGGCTGTTCCGCCCTGCATCAGGAAGGCGATGCGCTCGCTGAGCAGGCGGAAGAGCCGCTCGAGGTCCCGCAGCGATGTCGCGGTGACATCAAAGGCGG
The DNA here is from genome assembly GCA_900473415.1 of Hyphomicrobiales bacterium. Classification (GTDB taxonomy): domain Bacteria; phylum Pseudomonadota; class Alphaproteobacteria; order Rhizobiales; family Beijerinckiaceae; genus Allobosea. The sequence continues at coordinate 70,410 of UCLR01000003.1, read as the reverse complement.
CGACGAGACCGGTCGCCGGGCGGGGCGTGACGATGCCGGGCTGATGGACGCCGTTGAAGGGCTGGCGCTGGGCGGTCGTGTCGCTCTCGGGCGCCGCCGCCGGGTTCTGAGCCGGCTCTGTCGCGGCTTGGGCCAGGGTGGCGCTGCCGAGGGCAGCGGCACCGCCGGTCAGGAGTGATCGCCGCGATGGCGTGAAGCCTTTGACGAGGCGGTTCATGACTTGCGCTCCGTTTCCGGCAGGACGAGCGCCTTGCGCATGGCGGAGAGGTCCTCGGCCAGCGACCGCAGGGCGCCACCCGGTTTGGCATCGTTCGGCAGGGCCACGAGAACGGCCTGGGTCCGCGTCGCCAGATCGGGTTCGACGCGCGCGGTCAGCGGCAGCAGCAGCCGCGCGATCCTGCTGACGGCAGCGATGTCTTCGGGCGAGGCGGTCTCGCCGTCCTGAGGGGACAGCAGCGTGATCGCGCCGGCCAGCATCGCGTCCGGCAGGATGGTGCGCTGGCCAAGCGCGGCGCGGAACGCCTCGGCCGCGGGCTTCATGTCGGAGGCTGCCGCGGTGGCTTCGCCGGCGAGGGCCGCCTGCAGCCGGCCGAAGAGCGGTCCGAGCTCGGCGTCGCCCGCTGCCGCGGGGCGCAAGGCCGGCAGGAGTGCGGCCGCCTCGCTGCGGGCCTTGGCTGCGGCGGTCATGTCCCTGCTCGCCTGTGCCTGCTCGACGCCGTCGATGGCGGCCATGAGCCCGGCCGCCCGTTCGCTCAGGAAGGCGCGGTATTCGGCTGCCGGGCCGACCATGTCCGTCAGCGTGAGCGCCGGGCGCCGCTGCCCGGCGGCGGCCTGCACGATCAGCCTGCCGCGCGGGGCGCTGAGCAGCCCGCAGGTGATGGTGTATTCGCCGGGCTCGAGCTGCGTCGTCAGCCGCCGCGACTGGCCGGGCGCGATGTTCTCGCGCTCCTCGACCACCATCACGCCCTTGAGGATTTCCCATTCGAGCGCGCGCTCGCCGCGATTGGTCACGACGAAGCTCGCCTTGCCGGCCGGGATGGTGAGCGTGGCGGGCGTGCAGCTCCGGTCGGCGATCGCGATGGCGATGGCGTATGTGTCGGCATTGGGCACGGCTGCGCCGCCGGTGCGCGCCGCATAGATGAAGGCGCCGAGCGCGATGAAGGTCAGAGCCAGCGTGCCTGCCGCGGCGAATTTCAGCCGCGGCGAGCGCGGGGCGCGAACCGGCGCCGCCGTGGCGGCCGCGTGCTCGTGCCGGCCGCCTGCCAGGAACAGTACGAGCGCCGGGATCAGGAAGGCGACATAGGCAAGCGCTTCGCCGAGCGCCGCGCGCTCTTGATAGCCGAAGAGGCCGGAGAGGACCGCGCCGAGCGCGCTGTCGGCGGGCAACACGGTGCCGAGGTCGTAGACCGGCTGCTGGAGATGGTTCCAGACGCCCGCTTCGTGCAGCGAGCGCACCGCATTGGCCACGAGGCCTGCCGCGACGAACAGGATCAGGATCCCGGTCCAACGGAAGAAGGCGCGCAGGTTGAGCTTCACGCCGAGCGCATAGATCGCGTAGCCGATCGCGACGGCCAGAAGCACGCCGAGTGCGGCACCGAACGCCGGCGCCAGGCTGCCGCTCTGCTGGAAGATGGCGAGGAGGAAGAACGCCGATTCCAGCCCTTCGCGCACCACGGCGAGGAAGGCGAGGCCGACCAGCGCAAGGCCCTGATGCTCGCCCGCCAGTGCGGCGTCGACGCCGGCCTGCAGCTCACCCTTGATCGAGCGCGCGGCCTTGCGCATCCAGAACACCATCGAGACCAGCATGGCTGCGGCGATGAGCCCGATCACGGCCTCGAACAGCTCCTGCCCGCGTTGGGGCAACTCACCGGCGATGATGTCGAGCGCCGCACCCGCGGCCAGGCTCACCGCGCAGGCGAGGCCGACGCCGAGCCATAGCGCCGACAGCCATTCGCGCCGTCCGGTGCGGACGAGATAGCTCGCGACGATGCCGACGATCAGCGCCGCCTCGATGCCTTCGCGAAGCATGATGAGAAATGGAACGATCACGGCGAACCGGGCCCGATTGGGCGTCGCAAACAGCTATTGGCGGCGCAACGGGTTTTGACTAGGCAACCGTGACCCGAGGGTCAATCGAATCCTGCCACTTTAGAATCGTCATAAACTACGGAAATCATTGGCAGAAACCGGCGAAAAGCGCCTCGTGGCTGCGTTCTCCTTGGCTGGAAGCACGACCGGCCGCGGCGCGCGGCGAAGCGTCACGCCCCGCCGCGCCCGGCGCCGTCTCAGCGGCGCTTCATCAGGATCATCTTCTCATGCGTCATGTCGCGCATGGTGTAGGGGATGCCGCCGGTACCGTAGCCCGAGACGCGCCGCCCGGCGAAGGGCATCCAGTCGGTGCGGAAGGTCGTCGGGTCGTTGATCATGACGGCCGAGGCTTCCAGCCGGTTTGCGGCCCTGAGCGCCACGTCGATATCCTGCGCGAAGATGCTGGACTGGAAGGAAACCGGCAGGGAATTGGCCCGCGCGATGGCGTCGTCGAGATCGCGATAGCGATAGATGTTGACCACCGGCCCGAACACCTCCTCGCGCGAGATCCGCGCCTCGGGGGCGGGGTCGATCAGGACGGCCGGCTCCAGCGTCGTCTGCGAGAGCCTTTTTCCCCCGGTCGCGAGCTTCGCGCCCCCCTTCACGGCCTCGTCGATCCAGTCGGCGACGCGATCGGCCTCCTTTGGGATGATCAGCGGCCCGACCTCGGTGTCCTTCAGCGTCGGGTCGGCGGTGCGCAGCTTCTTCACCCGCGCGACGAGCCGCTCGGTGAAGTCGTTGACGATGGCGTCATGCACATAGATGCGCTGCGTCGACACGCAGACCTGACCGGCATGGTAATAGGCGCCCTTCACCATCGGCTCGATAATCGCGTCGAGATCGGCGCTCTTGTCGACGATCGCCGGAGCGACGCCGCCATGCTCCAGCGCCGAGCGCGCGCCGGGCGCGAGCTTGGAATGCAGGTACCAGCCGACCTTGGCTGAGCCGATGAAGCTGAGGAAGGCGATGCGCGGATCGGTGGCGAGCTTCTCGGCGAGTGCCGTCTCGGTCGGGACCAAGGTCTGGCACCAGGCCTCTGGCAGACCGGCCTCATGCACGAGCTTGACGAAGTCTATGCAGGAAAGCGGCGTCGTGCCGGCGGGCTTGACGATGACCGGACAGCCCACTGCGATGGCGGGCGCGACCTGATGCACGATCAGGTTCAGCGGATGATTGAAGGCCGAGATCGCCGCGACGATGCCGATCGGCTCCTTGGTGGTGAAGGCCCAGCGGCCGTCGGCCGCGGCCGAAAGGCCCATCGGGATCTCGCGTCCGGCGAGGTTGCGCAGCTCGTCGGCGGCATTGTGGACGCCGTCGATGGCGCGGTTCGCCTCGATGATCGCATCCGGCAGCGGCTTGCCGCCTTCGCGCGCGATCTGCAGGGCGAAATGATCGCGCTTGGCTTCCAAGAGCCCTGCGAGCTTGCGCAGGATCGCGATGCGCTGATGCGGCTTCAGCCAGTTGTCGCGGCCCTTGAAGACTTGCTCGGCGGCCTTGAGCTTGCGTTCGAGGGCGGCCTCGTCATCGGTCTCGATCTCGGTGATGGGCGCGCGGTCATAGGCTTGAACAACCTGGAGCATGGTCGTCTCCTTGCAGATGTTATTGTGGAGGACAGAGGCTGTTCGACAACTCGCTGTGGTGAGGCGGATGGCGGTGTTTTCGAGAACCGGAGCGGAGCGTACGTCCGTACGTGAGCACCGGACGCACAGAAAGCGCCGTCAGCTGCCCGCCATAGTAGAGTTGGCGAGCAGTCTCTCAGGCCAGATCAACATCCGGCACACGATTGCGCAGCTCCTCGACGAGGACGCGCGTATTCTCGGAATAGTCGATCGGGCAATCGACGAGGTGGACGCCGCCGCCCTTGAACGCGACCTCCAGCGTCGGCACCAGCGCCTCCGCCGAGGTCACGCGCGAGCCCTTGGCGCCATAGGATTCGGCGTACCGGACAAAATCGGGATTGCCGAAGCTCAGGCCGAAATCGGGGAATTTGTCGACGGCCTGCTTCCAGCGGATCATGCCATAGGCACCGTCGTTCAGGATCAGCACGACGAGGTTGAGGCCGAGCCTCACCGCCGTCTCCATCTCCTGCGAATTCATCATGAAGCCGCCATCGCCGCAGACGGCCATGACGCGCCGCTCCGGATGCAACATCGCCGCCATCATCGCGGAGGGGAGTCCTGCGCCCATCGTCGCCAGCGCGTTGTCCAGCAGCAGCGTATTGGCGACATGGGTGCGGTAGTTCCGCGCGAACCAGATCTTGTACATGCCGTTGTCGAGGCAGACGATGCCGTCCTCCGGCATCACGGCGCGGACGTCGTGGACGAGCCGCTGCGGCGTCACCGGGAAGCGATCCTCCTCCGCCCGCGCATTGATCCGTGCCAGGATGCGCTGGCGCAGTTCCAGCATCTTCGTCTGTTCCGGCAGCATGCCCAGCCGCTCGGCGAGGCCTGAAACCGTCGCGCCGATGTCGCCGATCACCTCGGCATCGGGGTGGTAGACCTGCTCGACTGTGGCCGACTGGTAGCCGACATGGACGACCTTCGGCCCGCCGGCGCTGCGCATCAGGAAGGGCGGCTTCTCCACCGTGTCGTGGCCGATGGCGAGGATGAGGTCGGCGAGCGCCACCGCCTCATGGACATAGTCGCCCTCGGAGAGCGCGGCCGTGCCCATATAGAGGTTCGAGCCGCCGGTGACGGCGCCCTTGCCCATCTGGGTGTTGAAGAAGGGCAATCCGGTCCTGCGCACGAAATCGGAGAGCGGCTCGACGAGGCGCGGCCGGTTGCCGGCGGCGCCGATCATGACCAGGGGCCGCTTTGCCGCCCGGATCATCTCGGCTGCCCGGTCGAGCGCCGCCGCCGGTGCGATCGGCTGCTCCAGCGGATGCACCGGAATCAGCGGCAGGTCGTCGATCGCCTCGCCGGCCACGTCCTCCGGCAATTCGAGATGGACCGGGCCGGGCCGCTCCTCCATCGCGACGCGGAAGGCGTCGCGGACGATCGAGGGGATGCTGGCGGGGCTGACGATCTGGCGCGTCATCTTGGTCAGCGGGCGCATCGAGGCGACGACGTCGACGATCTGGAAGCGCGCCTGCTTGGCGGTCATGATCGCCTTCTGCCCGGTGATCAGGATCATCGGCATGGCGCCGAGATGGGCGTAGGCCGCCCCGGTCGAGAAGTTGAGCGCGCCCGGCCCGAGCGTCGCGATACAGACACCGGGTTTGCCGGTCAGCCTGCCATGGGTCGCGGCCATGAAGGCCGCGGCCTGCTCGTGGCGCGTCAGCACCAGCTCGATCTTCGATTGCCTGAGCGACTCGATGACGTCGAGATTCTCTTCGCCCGGAACGCCGAAGACGCGCTCGACGCCTTCGTTCTCCAGCGCCTCGACCAGAAGATCGGAACCCTTCTTCATCGTTCGCCGCCTTTCCTGGAGTGGCTCGCCGGATACAACGCTAAGCTTCCGACCTAGGAAGGCAACGGGGATGCCGTCAGGGCGCGCCGCGCATGGCCGTTAAGCTGCCGTGGCCGTGCGCCGGCAAAGTCGCTGCTCTTTCTCGGCAGGGTCGAGCGGCGCGTGATCGCGGCCGGGTGACGTCAGGCCGCTTGGCGCAGCAAGGGATCGAAAGCTGCGAGCTGCACCGTTCCGCCAGCGATCGTCGCGAGCGTGTTGCAGGGCAGGGCCTGCCAGCACTCGCGGGCAGCATCGACGGGCTCCGAGGCGACGACGACACTGTCGGGCCGCGCGCAAACATACAGGCTCGGCGGGCTGGCGTCGGAGGACCAGCGGATCGCATGGATGGTCTCGCCGTCGGCCAGAGCGGCGGCGCAGCGCAACGGCTCGCGAACGCCGGCCTGCTCCATCAGCGCGAGCGCGTCGGAAAGCGCGGCGGCAAGCGCTTGGCCCGGTGCCATGCCCTCCGCCATACGGGCGAGCGCCAGCAGGAAAAGCGCTTCCGAATCGGTGGCGCCGGTGCGGGCGCTGTAGAGCGAATCCGGAATCAGCGCTTCGAGCCGCCGGCGGATCACGCCGTAGCCGCCGATCTGGCCGTTATGCATGAAGAGGTAACGGTCATGGACGAAGGGATGGCAGTTCGCCCGCGTCGTCGCCGTGCCGGTTGCCGCACGGACATGGGCGAAAAACAGATGCGAGCGCACCTGCCGCGCGATGGAAAGCAGGTTTTCGTCCGACCAGGCCGGCCTGACCTCGCGATACTGCCCCGGCTCTGGCCGATCGCCATACCAGCCGACGCCGAAGCCGTCGCCATTCGTGCCGGTCTTCGCCTCCTCCGCATGAAGCGATTGGTGGATCAGCGAATGGCAGGGCGAGGCAACGAAGTCCTCGAGAAAGACGGGCACGCCGGAATAGGCGAGGAAACGGCACATCTCGGCCTCGAATCAGTCCTTGGACACGATCGCAGAGAATATTGTTCCCCGAAGATGAACTCGAACATAACGGATCTTCCCTCAGCCCGCACTTGACCCGAGCCGCCCCGCAATCGGCTGGCGCAAGAACAGGCAAGCGCGCATTCACCTTTCGTCTAAGGGATGAGATCGACACGGTCTTGCGTGGCGCGCATCCCTCCTATACCGATCCAGCACATAAACGGCGCATAATCAACGGCCGGAAAACCATATCCAGCGCAGATAGCCAGTCCACGGGAGCGGGAATTTGACGGGCCTCCTTGCAATCAGCCGGGTCATCGACGCGGTGAACGGCTTCATCGGCAGGAAAGTCGCCTGGCTGATCCTTGCCGCGGTCATCGTGGCGACGGTCAACGCCCTTATCCGCAAGATCTTCAACGTCTCGTCGAACGCCTGGCTCGAGCTGCAATGGATGCTCTTCGGCGCGGTCTTCCTGATGTGCGCCTCCTGGACGATGCAGGTGAAGGAGCACATCCGCATCGACATCGTGAACAGCATGCTGCCGCATCGCGTCCGCCAGTGGATCGAGCTGCTCGGTCACCTGCTCTTCTTGATGCCGTTCTGCCTGCTGATCGTCTATCACTCCTGGCCCTTCTTCCTGCGCTCCTACGCGATCAACGAGCAGTCGCTCTCGGCCGGCGGGCTGGCGCAATGGCCGGCCAAGGGGCTCGTCGTCATCGGCTTCGTGATGCTGACCTTCCAGGGCATCTCCGAGATCATCAAGCAGATCGCGATCATGCGGGGCGATCTCGAGGATGCCGACGTGGCGCTCGGCCATGCCGCGGCGGCTGAAGCCGAAGCCCAGCGCCTGCTCGAACAAGCCAAGGAACAGGGCCTCGCTTCCTGAGCGGCCCCAAGAAGTCCGGAAACGCTCCATGACCGCTCATCGCCTCCCGCGCCTCGCCGGCCTCCTGCTGGCGCTCACCCTCCTCGCCTTCCTCGGTCTCCACACCGGAGACGCCTTCGCCGCCGATGGCGGCGTCGGCGACTTCCTGCGCGTCAACATGGCGCCGGTGATGTTTGCGGCCCTCGTCGTCTTCCTGCTGCTGGGCTATCCGGTCGCCTTCGCGCTTGCCGCCAACGGCCTGCTCTTCGCGCTGATCGGCATCGATCTCGGCCTGTTCCAGGAAAACTTCCTGCAGGCCCTGCCGGAGCGCATCTACGGCACGATGAACAACGACGTGCTGCTGGCGATCCCGTTCTTCACCTTCATGGGGTTGATCCTCGAGCGCTCGGGCATGGCGGAGGACCTGCTCGACACCATCGGCCAGCTCTTCGGGCCGGTGCGCGGCGGCCTCGCCTATGCGGTGATCTTCGTCGGCGCGCTGCTGGCGGCGACCACCGGCGTCGTCGCGGCCTCCGTGATCTCGATGGGCCTGATCTCGCTGCCCATCATGCTACGCTACGGCTATGACCGGCGCCTTGCCTCCGGCGTCATCGCGGCTTCAGGCACGCTCGCCCAGATCATCCCGCCCTCGCTCGTGCTGATCGTGCTCGCCGACCAGCTCGGCCGTTCGGTCGGCGATATGTATGAGGGCGCCTTCATCCCCGGTCTCGTGCTCTCGGCGATGTATGCGCTCTACGTCTTCATCATCACGGTCATCGCACCGAGCCGGGCGCCAGGCCTGCCGCCGGAAGCGCAGACCCTGCGAGATGCGGATGGCAAGACCCGCCGCATCTCGCTGCTGGTCGTCGCGCTGCTCTCCTGGGCGCTGGCCTATGCCTACATGAAGCTCTTCACTTCGGTGAAGGCGGGCGCGGACTTCGTCGTGCTCACCATGTCGCTCATGGTCGGCATCTCCTTCGTGATCGCGCTGGTCAACAAGTTCCTGAAGCTCAACCTGCTCTCGCGCATGACCGAGCAGGTGGTCTTCGTGATGGTGCCGCCGCTGGCGCTGATCTTCCTCGTGCTCGGCACGATCTTCATCGGCGTCGCCACGCCGACCGAGGGCGGCGCCATGGGCGCAGCCGGCGCGATCCTGCTCGCCTACGGCAAGAAGCGCATGACCTTCGACCTGCTGCGGCAGGCGACGGAATCGACCGCCAAGCTCTCGGCCTTTGTGCTCTTCATCCTGGTCGGCGCGCGCGTCTTCTCGCTCACCTTCTACGGCGTCAACGGCCATGTCTGGGTCGAGCATCTGCTGGTCTCGCTGCCGGGCGGCCAGGTCGGCTTCCTGATCGTCACCAACGTCCTGGTCTTCTTCCTCGCCTTCTTCCTCGACTTCTTCGAGCTGGCCTTCATCGTCGTGCCGCTGCTTGGACCGGCGGCGGACAAGCTGGGCATCGACCTGATCTGGTTCGGTGTGATCCTTGGCGTGAACATGCAGACCTCCTTCATGCACCCGCCCTTCGGCTTTGCGCTGTTCTTCCTGCGCTCGGTCGCACCGAAGAACGCCTACAAGGATCGCGTCACCGGCAAGATGATGGAACCGGTCACCACCGGGCAGATCTACTGGGGCGCCGTGCCTTTCGTCGTGATCCAGTGCATCATGGTCGCTCTCGTCGTCCTCTTCCCGAGCATGGTGATGCATTACAAGGCTTCCGCGATTCAGCTCGACCAGAAGGCAATCGACAAGCAGTTCGAGTCGATCCAGATCCCAGGCCTTGGCGGGGCGGGCGGCCTGCCCGGCGGCTTCGACCTCAACGCGCCGCCGTCGATCGGCGCGCCGCCCAAGCCCTGACGCCGCCGTGATGAGGGTCTACGCGGACAGGCTGGTCGCGGTGGCTGCGGCTGCCCTCGTGCTGACGCCGGGCGCCGCGCTGGCGGCGGGCGATATCGGCGGGGCGACGATGAGCGTCGGCTGGGCTCTGCCCTTCGCCGGCATGCTGCTCTCGATCGCGCTCGGGCCGATCCTGTTCCACCGCCTGTGGGAGCACCACTACGGCAAGTTCGCGGCCTTCTGGGCGCTGCTGCTGCTCGTGCCGCTCGTCCTGCTGCGCGGCTTCGACACCTCGCTCGGCGCCGTGCTCCACACGGCGCTGCTCGAATATTTGCCCTTCATCATCCTGCTCTTCGCGCTCTTCACCATCGCGGGCGGCATCCTGATCACCGGCAATCTGCACGGCTCGCCGGGCACCAACACCGTCATCCTCGCTATCGGCACGGTGATGGCCAGCGTCGTCGGCACCACCGGCGCCTCGATGATCCTGATCCGACCGCTGCTGCGGGCGAATGATGACCGGCGCCACAACGTCCACGTCGTGGTCTTCTTCATCTTCCTCGTCTCGAACATCGGCGGCTCGCTGACGCCGCTCGGCGACCCGCCGCTCTTCCTCGGTTTCCTGCGGGGCGTCGATTTCTTCTGGACGACGACGCATTTGCTGCCGGAGACCAGCTTCGCGGTCGTGGTGCTGCTCGCCCTGTTCTACGCGATCGACAGCTGGCTCTACCGCAAGGACGACAACATGCCGCCGCTGCGCGACCCCACGCCGGACCGCGACCTGAAGCTCTGGGGCAAGGTCAACCTCCCGCTGCTCGCGGGCGTCATCGCCGCGATCCTGCTCTCCGCAAGCTGGAAGCCGGGCGTGGTCTTCGACATCCATGGCGTCCACGTTGAATTGCAGGACGTCGCGCGCGATCTCATCCTGCTCGGGCTCGCCGGCCTGTCGCTGTGGCTGACCCCTAAGCAAGTCCGCGGCGGCAACGAGTTCACCTGGGGGCCGATCGTCGAGGTCGCCAAGCTCTTCGCCGGCATCTTCATCTGCATCATCCCGGTTCTGGCGATGCTGCAGGCGGGCCGGGATGGCGCCTTCGCCCCGCTCGTCGCGCTGGTCAACCATCCCGACGGCAGCCACAACACCGCGGCCTATTTCTGGCTGACCGGGTTGCTCTCGTCCTTCCTCGACAATGCGCCGACCTATCTCGTCTTCTTCGAGTTGGCGGGCGGGGACGCCAAGGAACTGATGACGACGGGCGCGCAAACGCTGGCGGCGATCTCGGCCGGCGCGGTCTTCATGGGTGCCAACAGCTACATCGGCAACGCGCCGAACTTCATGGTCTACGCCATCGCGAAGGACCGGAAGGTCGCGATGCCGAGCTTCGTCGGCTACATGCTCTGGTCCGGCTCGATCCTGATCCCGCTCTTCATCGTGCAGACCTTCCTGTTCTTTATCTGAGGGCGCAGAACCTCGTCATGGCCGGGCTTGTCCCGACCATTCAGGTCTCCCCTTGTCGAGCGTCGTGTTCTAGGCGTGGATGCTCCGCCACAAGGGCGAGCATGACGGTCCAGCGTCCTTGGCCCTAAGGCCGCCCGGCCGGCACGCCTTCCCTGATCTTCGCCGAGAAGGCCGGGTCGTCGAGCGAGAAGGTTCGCGCCCGTTCGCTGATGCGGGCGAGCCGGACGAGCTCCGGCAGCGGGATGTCCTGCCGGATCGCGCCGATCTGCTGGAGATAGCCCGGCAGGAAACCCGAGAGCAGCACGCGCGGATCGAGCGGTGCCGAGAAGGTCCAGCCCGGCGCGACCTTGCGCACGAGATGGAAGACCACCGTCGTGCAGTTGGTCGTGAAGGTATTGTACCAGCGCGGCTTCAGCGCGAGCCGGTTGATGTCCTCGGTGTAAGCGAGCAGCAGGTCGCGTGCCTGGTTGGCGGAGGCGGAGATGCGGAAGAGCCGCGTGTCCTCGCCGCGGGCATTGGTGCGCAGGCCCACGATGTCGCGCTCGTCGGAGGCGACATAAGCCATCTCGTAGCTGCGGAAGAAGCCGGCGAGCGCCGACCATTCCTCGCCCTGTTCGCGGCGGACCTCGATCGAGAAGGTCAGCGGCACCGAATCCGAGAAGGTGAAGCTGACCAGCAGATGCGCGATCGCCTCGCCTGACCAGTAGCTCAGGAAGATGTCGACGCCGGTGAGGGCCGCGAGGTTGTAGCGGCGCGTCTCCCAGTGCTGGTCGTAGTCCGCCTCCGTGCGCCAGCGGAAATGGCGCAGGTTGGCGACCGTCAGAACCTCGCCTTCCTGCGCGATCATCGGCAGCCGCGCGAGCTCCGGAATCCAGTTGCGGTCATGCGACGGGTGGAAGGTGCCCCACCAGGAGAGGAGCCCGCAGAACAGCACCGCGAAGCCGAGCGGAAGCTTGGCCTCCCGCGTCCAGATGCCGACGAGGCCGGCAAGCCCCGCGATGCCGAAGCCAATCGCCGCGATGGTCGCGGTCGAGCCGGACAGGCGGAAGAACAGGAAGCCGGCGCCCCAGAGCGCGGCTCCGACGACGATCAGGCTCAGCAGGAGTTGCAGCAGGAAAAGAAAGAGGCGGCGCATGGCCGCCTCTTGGTAGCTGATTTTCGAGCCGCCCCAAACCCCATGTGCCGGGCTCGGGACAGGCAGGTCCTCAGGCCGCGAGCGAATTGCTCGGCGCCGCCGCCTTCACGGCATCGTCCACATGCGCCTCGAACTTAGCGAAGTTCTTGGCGAACATGCCGACGAGGTTCTTGGCGGTCTCGGCGAAGGCGGCTTTGTCGGCCCAGGTCTTCACCGGGTAGAGGATGTGCGGCTCGACGCCCGGCACCGAAGTGGGAACGGCGAAACCGAAATAGGGATCCCGGCGGAAATCGGCGCGGTTGAGCGAGCCGTCCAGCGCGGCCGAGAGCAGGCGGCGCGTGACGCGGATCGGCATGCGTCGGCCGACGCCATAGATGCCGCCGGTCCAGCCGGTGTTCACCAGCCAGCAATCGACCGAATGCTTGGCGATGAATTCGCGCAGCAGATTGGCGTATTCCGAAGGATGCCGCGGCAAGAAGGGCGAGCCGAAGCAGGTCGAGAACTCCGGCTGCACGCCGGTGAGCCCCCGCTCCGTGCCGGCGACCTTGGCGGTGTAGCCGGAGAGGAAGTGGTACATCGCCTCGGCCGGCGTCAGCTTGGCGATCGGCGGCATCACGCCGAAGGCGTCTGCGGTCAGCATCACGATGTTCTTCGGGATGCCGGCGCGGCCGGAGCGCGAGGCGTTGGGGATGAAGTCGAGCGGATAGGCGGAGCGGGTGTTCTCGGTCTTGCTCTCGTCGTCGAAATCGACCTCGCGGGTGATCGGGTCCATCACCGTGTTCTCGAGCACCGTGCCGAAGCGCAGCGAGGCCGCATGGATCTGCGGCTCGGCCTCGGCCGAGAGGCGGATCGTCTTGGCGTAGCAGCCGCCCTCGAAGTTGAAGATGCCTTCCTTCGACCAGCCATGCTCGTCATCGCCGATCAGGGTGCGGTCGGGATCGGCCGAGAGCGTGGTCTTGCCGGTGCCGGAGAGGCCGAAGAAGATCGCGGAATCGTCCTTCGGGCCGACATTGGCCGAGCAGTGCATCGGCACCACGCCCTTGGCCGGCAGCACGAAGTTCAGATAGGTGAAGACCGACTTCTTCATCTCGCCGGCATAGGCCGAGCCGCCGACCAGCACGATCTTGCGGGTGAAGTCGATGGCGACCACGGTCTCACTGCGGCAGCCATGGCGGGCCGGATCGGCCTTGAAGCTCGGCAGGTCGACGATGGTGAGCTCTGGCGCATAAGCACCGAGCTCGTCGCGCGTCGGCCGGATCAGCAGGTTGCGGATGAAGAGCGAGTGCCAGGCCATCTCGGTATAGACCCGCGCACGCACGCGGTGCGCCGGATCGGCGCCGCCATAGAGATCCTGCGCGAATAGCTCCTTGCCTTCGACATGGCTGATGAAATCGGCCAGCAGCGTCTCGAAATGCTCCGGCGACATCGCCTGGTTGTTGTCCCACCAGACGGTGTTCTCGGTCAGCGCGTCGCGCACCGTGAACTTGTCCTTGGGCGAACGGCCGGTATGGGTGCCGGTGTCGGCGCAGAGCGCGCCGCCGCGGGCGAGCTGGGATTCGCCCCGCCGCAGGGATTCCTCATAGAGCTGCGGCGCTTCGAAGTTCCAGTGCACCGCCTTGAGCTTGCGGAAGCCGAACCCCTCGGCACCATGGGCGGCATTGAACTGACCGATCGTGTCCACTGAATTCCTCCGGGGGCCGGCGTTCACCCTGCCGACCCGTTGTCGAAATGAAGACGCGCGAACCGCCGAAAAGGTCCGGGCGCCGCGGTCGAGGCCCCTTCTGCGAGCCGTGCTTGGTCTTACGGCCAAGCTGCACGAGGCTCAAGCCATTGAAAAGACTTGGCCTCCCGCGGAGGGTGCCTAAATCGATTGAAAAGCGGGCCGTGGTAAATGGCCGCGCCTGCGCGGACGACGCAGCGTCATCCTCGGGCTTGAACCGAGGGTCTCATGACGAGAAGGCGCTGTATCCTGAAAGAAATTCTCCGGCTCTTCGCTCTGCGAAGCCCCGGAATAACGACCGCTCAGGCAGCCTGCTCACGCGCCTTGCCGGCGAGCTCGGCCAACGTCTTGCGCAGCGTGGCCGGCCCGTCCACGGAAGCGGGGAAGGGCAGCCTCAGCACGGCGCTGCCGAGCGCCATGTCGAGCCCCTCCGGATCGAGACCGATGGCGCGCCATTCGCCCGGCTTGGCGCCGAGCAGCCGCGTCGCATAGAGGCCGACCGCATCGGCATGGTCTTCGTTCATATGGGCGACGGCGCCCTCCTCGACTTCGGCAAGGCCCGTGGCATGGGCGGGGTCGCTCAGGAGGTCCGCCGGCGTCGGCGCGAAGGCGCGACCGAAGCCGCCATTCAGGCTCGCGCCCTTGATATCGAGCGCGACGAACGCGAAATCCGGGAAATCGGCATAGAGCGCTGCCTTCGGCTGGCGCGCCAGATAGCGCCGGCGCATGCGGGCACCTTCTTCTGTCTCGCGCGCGACCGTTCGGGCCGTGACCTTCAGTGTGATGCGCGCATGAGCGAGCGGGTCGCCCTTGCCGCCGGGCGAGATCAGCAGCGACGCGCGCGGATCGCCCGCGAGATTGGCGGTATGGGCGGCGAGCTTCGAGATCAGGATGACCGGTGTGCCGTCGATGTCGGTGGTCAGGCCGACGAGGCTGGCCGAAGGGTGGCCATCCGGGCCCAGCGTGGCGAGCACGGCCGAGCGCGCCTCCCGCAGCAGCGCCCGCGCCTCGGCGCGCACCGCCTCGTCCATCGGCTGGATCACGTCTTTAGCCATGGAACCTCTCATCGACTTTCGGCTTCTGCTACGGTGACATAGGCAAATCGCCACGGCCCGGCTAGATTGCCGCCACGCTTTGGCCGCTCTCGCGCGAGAGTGGAACTCGCTTACCGCAACGTGACCAAGAGATAAAATCCTGATGCCAACGATTGCGCTGGTCGATGACGACCGTAACATCCTGACGTCGGTCTCGATTGCCCTCGAGGCCGAGGGCTACCGTATCATGACCTATACGGACGGGGCCTCGGCGCTCGACGGACTCAAGCAGAACCCTCCCGATCTCGCCATCTTCGACATCAAGATGCCGCGCATGGACGGCATGGAACTGCTGCGGCGGCTCCGCCAGAAATCCGATCTCCCGGTCATCTTCCTGACCTCCAAGGACGAGGAGATCGACGAGCTCTTCGGTTTGAAGATGGGCGCGGACGACTTCATCCGGAAGCCCTTCTCGCAGCGCCTCCTGGTCGAGCGCGTCAAGGCGATCCTGCGCCGCACCGGCGCCAAGGACGCAACCGCCACGCCCCGCGCCGAGGATGCCAAGGCGCTGGAACGCGGCCTGCTGCGCATGGATCCGGAGCGCCACACCTGCACCTGGAAGGGTGAGGCGGTCACACTCACCGTCACCGAGTTCCTGATCCTGCAGTCGCTGGCGCAGCGCCCGGGCGTGGTGAAGAGCCGCAACGCGCTGATGGATGCGGCCTATGACGACGAGGTCTATGTCGACGACCGCACCATCGACAGCCACATCAAGCGCCTGCGCAAGAAGTTCAATCAGGTCGATGCCGAGTTCGACATGATCGAGACGCTTTACGGCGTGGGCTATCGCTTCAAGGAAACCTGAGGCAAAAGGGGGAGGGCTGGCGCCGGATTCGGGGCGCGTTCGCGGACGCCAGTCTTTGGAGCGGAAAGTAAGCCGCAGTCATGGCAACCGTTGATAACGAAGCTCGCGCGCCGGGGCCCGCCGGCCGCTGGCGCACAGTGCTGGGGCGCCGCGTCGGACCCTTCTGGCGCCGGCTCGCTCGGGCCGTCTCGGCTCGGGCCGCCTCGAGCCTCACCCGGCGCATCCTCGTCCTCAACCTCGGCGGCCTCGTCGCGCTGCTGCTCGGCTTCCTCTATCTCAACCAGTTCCGCGAGGGCCTGATCGAGGCGCGCGTCCAGAGCCTGCTCACGCAGGGCGACATCATCGCCGGCGCCATCGCCTCCTCCGCCACGGTGGAGATCGACACGATCACCATCGACCCCGACAAGCTGCTCCAGCTCCAGGCGGGGGAGAGCGCCGGTATCGCCGAGGACCCGCTCGATTTCTCGATCAACCCCGAGAAGGTCGCCCCGCTGCTGCGCCGCCTCGTGACGCCGACCAAGACCCGCGCGCGGATCTACGACAAGGACGGCATGCTCACGCTGGACTCGCGCAGCCTCTATTCGCGCGGCGACATCCTGCGCCTCGACCTGCCGCGCGTCGGCGAGCCGGACGAGCCGCCGCTGCTCGAGCGCACCTGGAACATGCTGCGCAACCGGCTCGGCAAGGCCGACGTGCCGACCTATGACGACTTCGAGAACGCCAACGGCAAGTCCTATCCGGAGGTCGCGCGCGCCCTGAACGGTGCGCCGGCGAGCGTGGTGCGCGTCAACACCCGCGGCCAGACCATCGTCTCCGTCGCCGTGCCGGTGCAACGCTTCCGCACGGTGAAGGGCGCACTGCTGCTCTCGACCCAGGGCGGGGACATCGACGCGGTCATCGCCGCCGAGCGCTTCGCGATCTTCCAGGTCTTCGCCGTGGCGGCGGGCGTGATGATCGTGCTTTCGGTGCTGCTGGCTGGCACCATCGCCGAACCGATCCGCAAGCTCGCGGAGGCCGCGCAGCGCGTGCGCAAGGGCGTGAAGTCGCGCGAGCAGATCCCGGATTTCGGCAGCCGGCACGACGAGATCGGCCACCTCTCCGGCTCGCTCCGGGACATGACTAAGGCGCTCTACAGCCGCATCGAGGCGATCGAGAGCTTCGCGGCGGATGTAGCGCATGAGCTGAAGAACCCGCTGACCTCGCTGCGCAGCGCCGTCGAGACCCTGCCGCGCGCCAAGAGCGACGAGTCGCGCACGCGGCTGCTCGCCGTGATCCAGCACGATGTGCGCCGGCTCGACCGGCTGATCTCCGACATCTCCGACGCCTCACGGCTGGATGCCGAGCTCGCCCGCTCGGATTCCGCCCCGGTCGACGTCTCCCAGGTGCTCGAGGCCGTGGTGACGCTGCAGAACGAGACGCGCCGCGACGGCCAGCCGAAGATCGAGCTCGAGCGCGACCGCCGCAGCCAGCGTCCCGGCGGCGACTCTTATCTCGTCATGGGCCACGATTCCCGCATCGGCCAGGTCATGGTCAACCTGATCGACAATGCGCGCTCCTTCTCGCCGCCCGACAAGACCGTGAAGGTCATGCTCTCGCGCGTCGCCAACGACGTGCTCGTCACGGTCGAGGACGAGGGTCCGGGCATCGAGCCGCACGCGCTGGAGCGCATTTTCGAGCGCTTCTACACCGACCGCCCGAGCGAAGGCTTTGGCCAGAACTCCGGCCTCGGCCTGTCGATCTCGCGCCAGATCGTCGAGGCGCATCGCGGCTCGATCCGCGCCGAGAACAGGCTCGGCGCCGTCGGGCCGGACGGCGAGGCGCAACGCCTTGGCGCCCGCTTCATCGTCTGCCTGCCGGCGGCCCGCACGCATGCCGCCTGAAGCGCGGGCGATCGAGCCCCGGAGCCTGCGGGAAAACCGGATCCATGCCACCGTCGTCGCGATCGGGGAGGCGGGCGTGCTGCTGCGCGGCGCTTCCGGCAGCGGCAAGTCGAGCCTGGCGCTGGCCTTGATCGCGCTGGCGCGGCAGGCGGGTCGCTTCGCCCGGCTGGTGGCGGACGACCGCGCCGCGCTCGTCGCCTGCGGCGGCAGGCTCGTCGCCCGCCCCGTGGCGCCGCTCGAAGGCATCGTCGAGCGCCGCGGTCTTGGTCTGACGCCGGAGCCCTTCACCGGCGCCGCGGTGGTCAGGCTCCTCGTCGATCTGACGGGGGAGGAGCCCGCGCGCATGCCCGAACCTGAGGATCTGGTCGACAATCTCGGGGGCATCGACCTGCCGCGCCTGCAGCTTGCCGGCCGCGGCGGCGACGAGCGGCTCATCCTCGCCGCGCTCGACTTGTTCACAGACGCCGATTGAATACCATGATTTTGACATATTTGAGGGCGACCGGCTTGCGCTTGTTTCGCACCTGCCGCATAAACCGCGACCTTGTCCGGGCGCCGATGGGCGCTCTCCGGTGCTTGACTGTATGATCGGACTGGTCCTCGTGACGCATGGGCATCTGGCGACGGAGTTCCGCTCCGCGCTCGAACATGTCGTCGGCCCGCAGGCGCAACTCGCCACCATCGCCATCGCTCCCGATGACGACATGGAGAGTCGCCGACGCGACATCATTGCCGCTGTCGACGAGGTCGAGAACGGTCGCGGCGTCATCATACTCACCGACATGTTCGGCGGCACGCCCTCGAACCTTGCGATCTCGGTGATGGAGCCGGGCCGCATCGACGTCGTCGCCGGCGTCAACCTGCCGATGCTGATCAAGCTTGCCAGCGTCCGCGAGGAGAAGACCCTCGACGAGGCGGTGACCAGCGCGCAGGATGCAGGCCGGAAATACATCACGGTGGCCAGCCGCGTTCTGGCCGGCAAATAGCGAACCCGACTGGAGGGCGGCTTGGACGAGGATTGTGACTGCCCAGAGGTCGAGATCCCGGCCGGCGCCGTCCATGGTGAGTTCGAGATCGTCAACAAGAAGGGGCTGCACGCCCGCGCCACGGCAAAATTCGTGCAATGCGCCGCCCGCTACGATGCCGACATCACGGTCAGCCGCTGCGGCGAAACGGTGGGCGCCACCTCGATCATGGGCGTGCTGACGCTGGGCGCCGGCATCGGCTCGACGATCACCATCGTCGCGAAGGGCACGGAGGCCCAGCCGGCGCTCGACGCGCTCGCGGCCCTGATCGCTGACAAGTTCGGCGAGGGCGAGTAGCCCTGACACATTTGACCGGCCGATGCTGGCTCTAAAATTCGAAGCCTCAACCTTGGCTGTGAAGGGTACGAGCTAAGGCGATTCGAATGAGGGGCTATCAATGGCCGAGCGGATGGGGCGTTTTATTTATTCCGACCACGCCAAGGAAATGCTGGCCGAACGCGGTATCGAGAGCGAATGGGTCGAACGGACGGTTCTCACCCCAGATGCGATCGAAAGTGATCCAAAGCATGCCGACCGGGTAAGGGCATACAAGGCTTTGCCGGAACGCGACGGGAGAGTTCTGCGTGTGGTATATGTCGAGTTGGAGGGAGCGCATCGCATAATCACGCTCTTTCTCGACCGGAGTCGCAGACGATGAAGACCCATTATGATGCTGAGGTTGACGCCCTCTATCTCCGGTTCGCCGACGCGCCGGTGAGCGAAAGCGAGGAAGTGCGTCCCGGCATCGTCTTTGACTATGATGCCGATGGCAGAATCGTTGCGGTCGAAATTCTGGATGCGACTGAGCATCTCGCAAGCGGCGCGGATTTATCGAAGCTGGTAGCGGCCTGATCAAATCCCGAACCGAGCGCGACCCTCATATAAAGACATCTTTATATCTTTGATTGCCTTCCGCCCCTGTCGCTGCTAGAGAGCCCGCCATCATCAGCGGTAACAGTGATTGGAGCCCCCTGTGTCGGATTACATCGTCAAGGACATCAGCCTCGCGGATTACGGCCGCAAGGAAATCAACATGGCCCAGGACGAGATGCCGGGCCTGATGGCGGTTCGCGCCGAGAACAAGGGCAAGGCCCCGCTCAAGGGCGCGCGCATCGCCGGCTGCCTGCACATGACCATCCAGACCGCGGTGCTGATCGAGACGCTGAAGGAGCTCGGCGCCGATGTCCGCTGGTCCTCCTGCAACATCTTCTCGACCCAGGACCACGCCGCCGCGGCCATCGCCGCCACCGGCACCCCCGTCTTCGCCATCAAGGGCGAGACGCTGGAGGAGTACTGGGAGTACGTGCTGAAGACCGCCACCTGGGGCGACGGCGGCACGCCGAACATGATCCTGGACGACGGCGGCGACCTGACCATGCTGATCATCCTCGGCGCCGAGGCTGAGGCCGGCAACGCCGCCTTCCTCGACAAGCCGGGCAATGAGGAAGAGACGATCTTCTTCGCGCTGATCAAGCGTCAGCTGAAGGCCGCTCCGGGCTGGTTCACCAAGACCCGCGCCGCGATCAAGGGCGTCTCCGAGGAGACCACCACGGGCGTGCACCGCCTCTACGAGCTGGCCAAGGCGAGCCGCCTGCCGTTCCCGGCGATCAACGTCAACGACTCGGTCACCAAGTCGAAGTTCGACAACCTTTATGGCTGCCGCGAGTCGCTGGTGGACGCCATCCGCCGCGGCACCGACGTCATGATGTCGGGCAAGGTCGCGGTCGTCGCCGGCTATGGCGACGTCGGCAAGGGCTCGGCCGCCTCGCTGCGCCAGGCCGGCTGCCGCGTGCTCGTCACCGAAATCGACCCGATCTGCGCCCTGCAGGCGGCGATGGAGGGCTATGAGGTCGTGACGATGGAAGATGCGGCGCCCCGCGGCGACATCTTCGTGACGGCCACCGGCAACCTCGACGTCATCACCGTCGAGCACATGCGCGCGATGAAGCACCGCGCCATCGTCTGCAACATCGGCCACTTCGACTCCGAGATCCAGGTCGCGGCGCTGAAGAACTTCAAGTGGGACAACGTCAAGCCGCAGGTCGACGAAGTCGAGTTCCCGGACGGCAAGCGCATCATCCTGCTGTCGGAAGGTCGCCTGGTGAACCTCGGCAACGCCACGGGCCACCCGTCCTTCGTGATGTCCTGCTCGTTCTCGAACCAGACGCTGGCCCAGATCGAGCTCTGGAACCACCACGCCAAGTACGAGAACAAGGTCTATACCCTGCCGAAGCACCTCGACGAGAAGGTCGCGGCGCTCCATCTCGACAAGGTCGGCGCCAAGCTCACCAAGCTCAACGACGCCCAGGCGAAATACATCGGCGTGGCGCAGGCTGGCCCGTTCAAGCCGGATCACTACCGCTACTGATACGCGTCAAGACGCGACATTCCCGAGGCCCGGCAACCGCCGGGCCTTTTTTCTTGCCCGCCGCTGCGGCGACATGCGCTCCGCATCACTACAGGTTGTGGCTCCGGATTCGTGGAGACTCAATTTCTAGACAATTTTAGACATCGCGCCGTTTCGCCCGGAAATTCTCGGCATTTACCGGCGATTAAGCACTTCCTGACGGACTCAACCGATGATTACAGTGGGGCTGATTCGGGCCTCCGCCATGATGCGGTCCCGATAGCAGCTCTGAAGTGATTGGCGTTGCGACGAGCGTATCGGGCCTCCGGAGACGGGCGGTTCCGCCGGCTCTGCGAGCGGATTCCGGCGAGCTTGATGGACAAGGCGGCCGAGGCCGCCAAGAGATGACGGGCGCAAGGATGAGACGGACGCAAGGCGAGGAACGAGGAGACGGCTGGCGCCCCCGAGCGCTGCTCTCCGGCCTTGGTCTCGGCCTTTCATCCGCTCCCGCGCTCGCCCAGAGCGAATGGCTCGCACCGGGCCGGATCGACGTCACGAGTACCGGGGCGCTCTCCCTGATTTTGGCAGGACTGACGGTCTTCGCCACGACGACCTCCCTGTTCTATGTGCGCGAGCGCTCGCGCTGGCAGAGGCGCGAGGCCCGGTTCGCGGCCGATCTGGAAGCTGCGCGGAGCCATCAGGAGCGGCTCTCGATCCTGCTCGCGGCCGATCCGCAGGTGGTGGTCAGTTGGAACGGCCGGGACGCGCAGCCCGTCTTCGAGGGCGAAAGCGGCTTCCTCGGCACCTCGGGCGGGACGCTCGCCCTCGCCTATGGCAGCTGGGCGGCGCCGGTCGATGCCAAGCGCCTGGAACTCGCGACGGACGCGCTGAAGGAGCGTGGTGAAGCCTTCAGCCTGACGCTCCGCAGCAAGACCGGGCCTTTCGTCGACGTCGAGGGGCGTCCGGTCGCGGGCCGCGCCGTGATCCGCTTCCGCGAGGTCACCGGCGAGCGCGCGCAGGTCCTGACCCTGCGCAGCGAGTTCGAGCGCGTCACCGCGGACCATGCGGCGCTGGCGAACCTGCTGGTCGGGCTGCCGCATCCGGCCTGGATGCGCAGCGAGGACGGCCGGCTGACCTGGGTCAACGCGGCCTATGCCCGCGCGGTCGAGGCAACCGACACGGCCACGGCCGTGAAGGGCGGGCTCGAACTGCTCGACCGCAGCGAGCGCGAGGCGGCGCAGCGGGCGCGGCGCGAGGGCGGCGCCTTCGCGGCGCGCGCTCCGGCGATCGTCGCCGGACAGCGGCGCACGCTCGACATCGTCGAGTTGCCGACGGCGACGGGCTTTGCCGGCTTCGCCACCGACATGAGCGAGCTGGAAGCGGTCCGCGCCGATCTCCAGCGCCAGATGGATGCCCATGTCCGCACTCTCGACCGGCTGAAGACGGCGGTCGCCGTGTTCGACGGCTCGCAGCGCCTCGTCTATCGCAACTCCGGCTTCGATACGCTCTGGTCGCTCGATCCCGGCTTTCTCGATGGCCAGCCGACGGATGGCGAGATTCTCGACCGGCTGCGCGCGGAGCGGCGCCTGCCCGAGCTCGGCGATTATCGCAGCTGGAAGGCGCAGGTCCATGCCGCCTACACCGCCACGCGCGCCGGCGAGGATTGGTGGTACCTGCCGGATGGGCGCACGATCCATGTCGTCACCAGCCCCAACCCGCAGGGCGGCGTCACCTATCTCTATGACGACGTCACCGAGCGGTTCACGCTCGAATCCCGCTTCAACGCCCTGACCCGGACCCAGCGCGAGACGCTGGACTCGCTGCGCGAGGGCGTCGCCGTGTTCGGCTCGGACGGGCGGCTCAAGCTCTCCAACCCGGCCTTCGCCCAATCCTGGCGCATCCAGGGCGGCGATCTCGCCGCGAGCGCGCCGCATATCGACGAGGTCATCAGGCTCTGCAAGCCGCTCTATCCGCAGGACGAGGTCTGGGGCGAGCTGCACAGCGTCGTCACCGGCGTGCGCGATGCCCGCGAGGACTATCATTGCCGTATGGAGCGGCGCGACGGCACCGTGCTCGACATGGCTGCCGCCCCGCTGCCGGACGGCGCGACGCTGATCTCCTTCGCCGACGTCACCGCCAGCGTGAATGTCGAGCGGGCGCTGACCGACAGGAACGAGGCGCTGGAGAAGGTCTCGCGGCTACGCGAGGACTTCGTCCACCACGTTTCCTACGAGCTGCGCTCGCCGTTGACCAACATCATCGGTTTCGCCCAGCTTCTCGGCACCGAGACGGTCGGTCCGCTCAATGAGAAGCAGCGGGACTATGCCTCGCATATCGTGCGCTCCTCGGGCGCGCTGCTCGCCATCATCAACGATATCCTCGACCTCGCCACCATCGACAACGGCGCGCTGACGCTGGACATCGAGAACGTCGACGTCACCGGCACCATCGCCGAGGCGGCGGCGGGGCTGCATGACCGGCTGATCGACTCCAAGATCGAGCTCAAGGTCGAGATCGACCCGCTGACCGGCCCGCTGCGCGCCGACGGCCGGCGTCTGCGGCAGGTGCTGTTCAACCTGCTCTCCAATGCCATCGGCTTCTCCTCAGCCGGCCAGACCATCACGGTTAGCGCGACGCGGCGGGGCAACGACGTCCGCATCGTCGTCGCCGATCAGGGCCGCGGCATCCCGGCCGAGGTCGTCGAGAAGGTCTTCGAACGCTTCGAGAGCCATTCGCTCGGCTCGACCCATCGCGGCGTCGGCCTGGGGCTCTCGATCGTGCGCTCCATCGTCGAGCTGCATGGCGGCCGCGTCGAGCTCGACTCCGCGCCCGGCCGCGGCACCCGCGTCACCGCCGTCTTCCCGGCCGAGGGCGTTCCGCTCTCGGACGCCGCTGAATGACGGAAGAAGCCCGCAAGTCCGGCATGCACCGGCTCGTCCTGGGCGATGAGGCGGCTACGCGGCGGCTCGCCGCGGATATCGCCGCGATCCTGAAGCCCGGCGACATCGTCGCGCTCTCGGGCCATCTCGGCTCGGGCAAGTCGTTCCTGGCGCGCGCCATCCTTCGGTCGCTCGCCGACGATCCCACGCTCGAGGCGCCGAGCCCGACCTTCACCCTGGTGCAGAGCTACGACACGCCACGCGGCCCCGTGCTGCATGCCGATCTCTACCGCGTGCGCTCGCCCGACGAGCTCGACGACATCGGGCTGATTGAGGAGATCGAGCAGATCGTCACCCTGGTCGAATGGCCGGACCGCGCCGGCACGCGCCTGCCCGCCGGCAGGCGCCTCGACATCCTGCTCGATGTCGACCCCGACAATCCCGAGACCGGCCGCATCGCGGACCTCTCGGGCGGCGTGCTCTGGAAGCAGCGCCTTGCCATCGCGGTCGCCTCCCGCAAGCTGATCGACGCTGCCGGCTGGGGCGAGGCGAAGCGCGACTTCATGCTGGGTGATGCCTCGACGCGCGCCTATGAGCGCCTGACCCGCGAGAATGGCGAGACGGCGGTGCTGATGATCTCGCCGCCGCGCCCGGACGGCCCGCCGATCCGCCTCGGCAAGCCCTATAGCGCGCTGGCGCATCTGGCCGAGACCGTCGACGCCTTCGTCGGGATGGACAAGGGCCTGCGCTCGCTCGGCTATTCGGCGCCGGAGATCTTCGCGCAGGATCTTTCGACCGGCCTGCTTCTGATTGAGGACCTCGGCGACGAAGGCGTGCTCGACGCTGCGCGCCAGCCGATAGGCGAGCGCTACGAGGCGGCGGCGCTCCTGCTGGCTGATCTCCACCGCCACACCCTGCCGGCGATCCTGCCCGTCGCCGAGGGGCGCGATCACGCCGTCCCCGAATATGATCGCCAGGCGCTGGCCATCGAGAGCGAGCTGATCCTCGAATGGTATGCGCCGCATATCGCGGGCGTGACGCTGCCGGCGGTGACGCAGGCCGAGTTCGGCCGCATCTGGGGCAGGCTGTTCGACGAGATCCTGGCCGCGCCCGCCACCTGGACGCTGCGCGATTTCCACTCGCCCAACCTGATCTGGCTGGAGAAGCGCGAGGGGCTCGCGAAGCTCGGCCTGATCGATTTCCAGGACGGGCTGCTCGGCCACCCCGCCTATGACCTCGTCTCGCTCGGGCAGGATGCGCGCGTCGACGTGCCGGCCTCGCTGGAATTGAGGCTTCTGGCGGCCTATGGCGCAGCGCGCCGGGTGGCGACGCCGGAATTCGACCTAGCCGATTTCGCCCGCGCCTATGCGATCCTCGGCGCCCAGCGCAACACCAAGATTGCCGGTATCTTCGCCCGCCTCGACAAGCGCGACGGCAAGCCGGGCTATCTCAAGCACCTGCCGCGGATCGAGGCCTATCTGCGCCGCAACCTCGACCATCCCGCACTCGCCGAGCTGAAGGGCTGGTATCACGCGCATATGCCGAAGCTGTTCGAGGTGGGGTGAATCCCCCCTCATGCTCGCCCTTGTGGCGAGCATCCACGTCTTGGACACAGCCCTTCACACAGGAAGACATGGATGGTCGGGACAAGCCCGACCATGACGCGCTATGCATGGCGCGATCGATCCGTTTCGGGAGATTCGCGTGACCTCAACCGCTTCGCTGCCGATCCGCCGGGCGATGGTGCTGGCGGCCGGGCTCGGGCAGCGCATGCGCCCCATCACCGACACCCTGCCGAAGCCGCTGGTGACGATCGCTGGCAGGACGATGCTGGATCATATGCTCGACCGGCTGGCCGACGCCGGCATCGAGGATGCAGTCGTGAACGTCCATCATCTCGCCGGCCAGGTCGAGGCGCATCTCGCCGGCCGGGCCAGCCCGCGCATCACGATCTCGGACGAGCGCGCCGAGCTGCTGGAAACCGGCGGCGGGGTGAAGAAGGCGCTGCCGCTGCTGGGCTCGGCGCCCTTCTTCCACACCAATTCGGACGCGCTCTGGCGTGAGACCGGCCGCCCCGCCATGGCCGCCATGGCCAAGGCCTGGGACCCGCAGCGCATGGACATCCTGCTGCTGCTGGCCGATCGCGAGGCGAGCCTCGGCTTCGACGGTGCCGGCGATTTCTTCCTCGGCGAGGACGGAAGGCTCGCCCGGCGTGGCAAGGCGATACGCGCCCCCTGGATCTATGCCGGCGTCGCGATCCTGAAGCCCGAGCTCTTCGCGGATACGCCGGACGGCCCCTTCTCGCTCAACCTGCTCTTCGACCGCGCCATCGCCCTCGGTCGCCTCTATGGCGAGCCGCTGGACGGGCGCTGGCTCCATGTCGGCACGCCCGAGGCTATTCACCCGGCCGAGGCCGCCTTCGCCGCCCAGCCGGTCGATGCCTGAGCTCAACCTGTTCAGCATCCCGGCCGGCGCCCCCTTCCTGGAGGTGCTGGCCCAGGCGATGCTCGACGGGCGCTTCGGTCCGGTCCACGACCCGGCCGATCCGGCGGCAATGGCGCGTGCCACGCTCTACCTGCCGACGCGCCGCGCCGCCCGCGCCTTCACCGCGATCCTGGCCGAGAAGCTCGGCGGCAAGCCGCTGCTGCTCCCGCGCATCGTGCCGCTCGGCGATGTCGACGAGGCCGAGACGGCGCTGATCGGCTCCGGCGCCTGGAGTGCCGAGCGCATCGCGCCGATCGAGCCGCTGGAACGGCGCATGCTGCTGACCCGGCTCGTCGATGCCTGGGGCCGCACCGCCAATCGCAGCCATCTGAGGCTCGATCCCTCCGAGCCCTCGCTGGTCCCGGCGACGCTTGGCGAAGCCTATGGGCTGGCCGGCGACCTCGCCGCCTTGCTCGACCAGATGCAGACCGAAGGTGTGCCGGTCGAAAGGCTCGCCGGCCTCGACGCCGCCCGCTTCGACAGGGTCTGGCAGCTCAACGCCAGCTTCCTCGCCATCCTCGGCGAGGCCTGGCCGAAAATTCTCAATGAGCGTGGAGCCACCGACCCGGCCGAATTCCGCAACCGCATGCTGGCGGCCGAACGCGAGCGGCTTCTCGCCGGCGGTGCGAAGGGGCCGATCATCGCGGCCGGCTCGACCGGCACCGTGCCCGCCACCGCGCGGCTGCTCGCGGCCATCGCCCGGCTGGCGAACGGCGCGGTGGTGTTGCCGGGCATCGACATCGAATTGGACGAGCGCGCCTGGGCCGCGATCGAGAACGAGCCCGCGCCCTCCCATCCGCAGGCGGCGCTGCATCAGCTCATGGACACGCTCGGAGCCGAGCGCGACGATGTGCGCGAGCTGGCGCAACCCGATGCCGCCCGCTATGCGCGCGGGCAGTTGCTGCGCGAGGCGATGCTGCCGGCCTCCGTCACCGAGCTCTGGTCGGATCTGAGCACACGCATCCCGGCCGATTTGGCGCGGCAGGGCCTGCAGGGCCTGCGCGTCGTCGAAGCCGCCGACGAGCGCGAGGAGGCGCTCACCGTCGCAATCGCGCTGCGCGAGACGCTGGAGCGCCCGGGCGCCCGGGCGGCGCTGGTGACGCCCGATCGCGGCCTGGCCGAGCGCGTCGCCGTGGAACTGGCGCGCTGGGGCGTCGAGGTCGATGATTCCGCCGGCCTGCCGCTTGGGCGCTGGCCGGCAGGCTCGCTGCTGAGATTGGTGCTGGAGGCCGCGCTGGCGCAGATGACGCCGGCGACGCTGGTGCCCCTCTTCGCCCATCCGCTCTGCCGGCTGGGCCTGAGTCGCGAGGCGCTGGCGCGCGGCGCCGCGGCGCTGGAGATCGGCTGCTGGCGCGGCAACCCGGTCGGCAGGGGGCTCGCCGGCCTCCATGTCGCGCTCGACGAATGGGACGCCCTGCGCGAGGGGCATGTGCCTCGGCCGCGCGAGCGATTGGGGGCAGAGGACCGGGCTGCCGCGGCCGGCGTGCTCCGCGCGCTGGAAGCCGCCTGCGCCCCGCTGCTCGAAGCGCTATTCCTCGAAGAGCCGTCGCTGGCTGCGGTCGTCGCGGCGGCGCGGAGCGCCGTGAAGGCGCTGAGCACGACGGAGGCCGGGACAGTGCTCGCCTTCGTCGGGCCGGACGGCGAGGCACTGGCCGGGCTTTTCGATGAGCTTGCAGGGGCCGACGACGCGATGCCGCCGGGCGGCCGGGCGCAGGATTTCGTCGCGATCCTCGACGGGCTTCTCGCGGAGCGCGCGGTCAAGCGCGCCGTTCCGGGTCATCCGCGCGTCGCTATCTGGGGGCTGCTCGAAGCGCGCCTGCTCGACGCCGACCATGTCGTGCTCGGCGGGCTCAACGAGACGGTTTGGCCGCCGCAGACCGCGACTGACTCCTTCATCAACCGGCCGATGCGCGCCGAGCTCGGCCTCTCGCCCCCGGAACGCCGCATCGGCCAGACGGCGCATGACTTCGTGCAGGCGTTGATGGCGCCCGAGGTCACGCTGACGCGCCCGCGCAAGGCCGGCGAGGCCGAGACCATCGCTTCCCGCTTCTGGCAGCGTCTGCAGGCCGTGACGCCGGAAGCCGTCTGGAAGGCGGCGCAAGTCGAAGGCGCACGCCTGCAAGGGCTGGCGGTGCTGCTGAGCGAAGCCCCGGCCGATGTGAAGCCGGTCTCGCGCCCGGCTCCGAAGCCGCCGCGCGAGCTGCAGCCGCGCTCGCTCAGCGTCACCGAGGTCGAGACGCTCTATCGCGACCCCTACCAGATCCACGCCCGCAAGATTTTGAAGCTCGATGCGCTGGACGAGCTGGTCGAGGACCCGACGGCTCAGGATCGCGGGAAGCTCTTGCACAACATCGTCGAGACCTTCACCAGGACTTATCCGGAGCAATTGCCGGCCGACGCGCTGGGCCAGCTCATCGCCATCGGCGACCGGTTGTTCCATGACTACGCCGACGTGCCCGAGGTGCGTGCCTTCTGGTGGCCGCGCTTCCTGCTGACAGCCGGGCACTACATTGCCTGGGAGCAGCGCCGGCGCGGCGGCATCGCGCGTATCGGGGTCGAGCTTTTCACAGGGTCGAGCTTCCGCCTCGTCGACGGCAGCGAGTTCCGCCTGAGCGGCCGGGCCGACCGGATCGAGCTGACGCCCGAGCCCGCCTTGCGCATCGTCGATTTCAAGACCGGTGCGCCGCCCTCGAAGAAGCAGGTCGAGAAGGGCTTCGCCCCGCAACTGACGCTGGAGGCGGAGCTGGCGGCGCGTGCAGGCTTCGAGGGCCTCGCCGGACCGACGCCGGTCGAGGCGCTGCTCTACATGAAGCTCCACCATGATCCGAAAGGCTGGGCGAAGGACCGGCCGCTCGATTTCGGCGAGGAGACCTTGGCCGATGTCGCGGCCCGTCATCTCGAAAGCCTGCTCGAACATCTCGGCAAGCTGCGCTCCGGAGCAGAGGCTTATGTCTCCCGGCGCGCCCCGGATTACATCAAATACGCCAGTCCCTACGACCACCTCGCCCGCGTCAAGGAATGGTCGGCCGCGCCCGGCGGCGAGGATGGCGGCGACGTCGGAGGCGAGGCGTGAAGCGGGGCTGGAACATTCCCGAGCAGACGCGCCAGCGGCAGGCGCGGGCTGCCGATCCCGGGCTCTCGGCCTGGGTCTCGGCCAATGCCGGCTCGGGCAAGACCCATGTGCTGGTCAACCGGGTGCTCCGGCTGCTGCTGGACGGCGTCGCGCCCGGCCGGATGCTCTGCATCACCTATACCAAGGCCGCCGCCGCCAACATGGCGAACCGCATCTTCAAGGCGCTGGGCCGCTGGGCGACGCTGGACGAGGTGGCGCTAGGCCAGGCGCTGACCGATCTGACCGGCCGCATGCCGACCGCGGCCGAGCGCGCCAAGGCGCGGCGCCTCTTCGCCGAGGCGCTGGAGACGCCGGGGGGCTTGAGGATCGAGACGATCCACGCCTTCTGCACCCGTGTGCTGCAGGCCGCGCCCTTCGAGGCGAATGTGCCGCCGCGCTTCGAGGTCGCCGATGATCTGGCGCAGGCCGAGATGCTGCGCGAGGCGCGCCGCGAACTGTTGGCGCTCGTCGCCGCCGACCCTGGCGGACCGGAGGCGCAGGCGCTGGACCTGCTGGCGCAACTTGCGGCGCAGGACTCGTTCGAGAGCATGGTGCAGGAAGCTCTGCGCCAGCGCGCCCTGTTCAGCGACGAGAACGGCCGCGCCCGCGACGCCGGCGAGATGAAGGCTGGCATCGCGGCTTTCCTCGGCATCGCGCCGGACCTCTCGGCCGATGCGATCAAGGCGTGTTTCCGCAAGGACCTTGCGGCACTGCCCGGATTGCCGGCGCTGATCGATGAGTTCCAGGCCGGCAGCGCGACGCGCCAGAACTGCGCTTCAAGCCTGCGCACGCTGCTGGCGGGGCAGGATGACGGCGACCCGGTCGCCTTCTGCCGGCGAGACCTCATCACCGAGAAGGGCACGATCAACAGCAATATCCGCGGCAGGGGAAAGTCCGAGCTTCAAGGCGCGCTGCTGGCGACGCTGGAAGTGCTCGCCGCTTGCCTGCTCGCCGCCGCCGACGCGCTCAACGCTGTCGCCATCCGGGACCGCAGCGCGGCGCTGGCGCTGCTGGTGACGCGGATGCTCGCTTCCTACCAGCGTCAGAAGAGCCTGCGTTCGCTGCTCGACTATGACGATTTGATCGCGCGCACGCGCTCGCTGCTGGAGCGGGTCGAGGCCGCCTGGGTGCTCTACAAGCTCGACGCCGGCATCGACCATATCCTGCTCGACGAGGCGCAGGACACCGGCGAGGCGCAATGGGCGATCCTGCGCAAGCTCGCCGAGGAGTTCACCAGCGGCGGCGATCTGCGTGCGAGGCCGCGCACGATCTTCGTCGTCGGCGACGAGAAGCAGTCGATCTACGGCTTCCAGGGCGCCGCACCGGCAGCCTTCGGCGAGGAACGGCGCGCGTTGGGCCAGCGCATCGAGACGGCCGAGCTCGCCTTCGAGGCAATCAGCCTCAACACCTCCTTCCGCTCGGCGCCGGACATCATGCGGGCGGTCGATGCCGTCTTCGCTGTCGCTGAGCATGCGCGTGGCCTCGTCTTCGACGGTGCGGCGCGGCCGGAGGTGCATGCGACGGTGCGCGACCGCGCCCCCGGCACGGTCGATATCTGGCCGGTCTCCGGCAACGACACGGGCGAGCCGCCCGACGCCTGGACGACGCCGGTCGACGCGCCCGAGCGGCGCAGCGGCACGGTGAAGCTCGCCGAGCGCATCGCGCGGACCCTGCGCCGCTGGCACAGCGACGGGCGGGACGATCTCGGCCATCCCTTTGCGCCGGGCGACGTGATGATCCTGCTGCGCCAGCGCGGCGCGCTGTTCGAGGCGATCGTCAAGGCGCTGAAGGACGAGGGCGTGCCCGTCACCGGACGCGACCGGCTGACCCTGGCCGAGCATCCGGCGGTGGAAGACCTCGTCGTGCTCGGCCGCGCGCTGCTGCTGCCGGATGACGATTTGACGCTCGCCACGGCGCTGAAGACGCCGCTGATCGATCTCGACGACGACGACCTGCTGCGTCTGGCGCCACGACGCACGGGTTCGCTGCGTGCTGCCTTGCAGGAAGGGGCCGCGAGCGAGTCGCGCTATGCGGCGGCCGAAGCGAAGCTTGTCGCCTGGACGAAGGAGGCCGGTCGCTGCGGGCCCTTCCGCTTCTTCGCGGGCCTGCTCGGCCCCGGCGGCGGGCGCAATCTCGCGCTGGCCCGGCTCGGCGCCGAGGCCGGCGATGCGCTCGATGCTTTCCTCAACGCTGCGCTCGACCATGAGCGCCGCCATGGTCCCTCGCTCGCCGGCTTCCTCCAGCATGTCGCGGGCAGCGCGGCCGACGTGAAGCGCGACCTTTCCGCCAGCGCCGGCGAAGTCCGGGTCATGACCGTCCATGGCTCGAAGGGGCTGGAGGCGCGGATCGTCATCCTCGCCGATCTCGGCGTGGAGCCCGGCGCGAAGCGCCTGCCGAAGATCCTGGCCGTGTCGACGCCTCACGATGGCCTCGTGCCGATCTGGCCGCCCGCCAGTGCGGAGGATACCGAGGCCACGACGGACGCCAAGGGCAAGGTGGTCGCGCAGATGGTGGAGGAACATCACCGGCTGCTCTATGTCGCCATGACCCGCGCCGAGGACCGGCTGATCGTTTGCGGCGCTCAAGCCAAGGGCGAGGCGCCGGAGGGAAGCTGGTACGCGATGATCGCGGCCGGGCTCGAACCGGATCTCCGCGAGATCGGGGAGGGTGACGAGGCCATCCGACGCTTCCAGCTCACGCCGCTCGTGGCTGCTGGCGAGCCGGCGCCGCAGCCGGTCGTGGCCCGGCCGGGGGCGCCCGCCTGGCTTGGCCGGCCGGTTGCGCGCGAAGCCGAGCCCGCCCCGCCGCTGAAGCCCTCGAACGCGCTCTCGGCCGCCGATGCCGAGGAGCGCCCTGGCGACGGGCCCTTTCTCGCCGAGGCCGCCGCCGCCGGCCGGCTGGCGCATCTCCTGCTGCAGCTCCTGCCGGAGGTCCCGGCCGAGCGCCGCGCCGCCACAGCTGCAGCGTTGGCGGAGGCGCGCGGCCGCGCCTTGCCGCCGGAACGCCGCGCCTCGATCGTCGCGGACGCGCTACGCCTGCTGGCAGCGTCCGGTCTCGCAGAACTCTTCGCCGAAGGCGCGCTGGCCGAGGTGCCCGTCGCCGGCATGATCGACCTGCCGGACGGAACGCGGCGCCCCGTCTCGGGGCGGATCGACCGGCTCGCGGTCACGGCCGACACTGTCGTCATCGCCGATTTCAAGACGACGGCCCGTCCCCCTTCCGATGCGGACGCGATCCCGCCCGCGACCTTCGCGCAGCTCGCCGCCTATGCGGCGCTGATGCGGGCGATCTATCCGGGGAGGGCAATCCGGGCGCTCGCGGTCTATACGGCGAACCTCGCCCATTTTGAGTTGGCGGGCGAACGGCTCGATGCCGCGCTCGCAGGCCTCGCCGCTGTCGCTGCAGATGGAGGCTCCAGATCATGAGGCTTCTGCCGCGCTCGCTGCGTGTTCGCCCGCGCCTTGCGATGGTCCTGGCCGCGGGGGCCGTTCTGGCTGTCCTGCTGCCGAGGGAATGGCACTGGTCGACGCGATTCCTGATCGTCTGGGACGCCGGCGCGACGCTCTATCTGGTCGTGCTCGCCACGACCGTCTTCCGGGAAACAGTCGACCAGATTCGCGCAAAGGCCGAGCGGCAGGACGAGGGTGCCGTCGCGATTCTCGTCATCGCCTGCCTCGCAGCGGTGACGAGCCTGGTCGCCATCGTGGTCCAGCTCACCGGCCTCAGCGCCCTGCCGCCCGACGAGCGCGGCCTCCATCTCGCCTTCGGCGGCGTCACGATCCTGTGCTCCTGGGCGCTGCTGCACGCCTTCTTCACCCTGCACTACGCCGGCATCTACTACCGCCACGGCAAGGCCGAGCCCTGTCTCGATTTTCCCGGCAACGGCAAGCCCGACTATCTCGACTTCCTCTACTTCGCCTACACGATCGGCTGCACCTCGCAGACCTCCGATGTCGGCGTCACGACGCGGGAGGCGCGCGGCATCGTGCTGGCGCATTCCGTCCTGGCCTTCGTCTTCAACACCAGCATCCTCGCGCTCGCCATCAATGTCGGCGCGAGCCTGGTCGCGGCGGGTTCGTGACGCCTGTGGGGCGATTCCGCCCTGCATGGCGCGCGCCTTGACCAGAAGGGCCGGCGTTCATAGCTTCGCTGGCGAAGGGCGGCACTGACGCCCGTTGAAACCGAAAGGCAGCCAGTCATGGCAACGAGCAAGGTTACCGATCAGAGCTTCGAGGCCGACGTCCTGAAGTCCTCCGAGCCGGTCGTCGTGGATTTCTGGGCTGAGTGGTGCGGCCCCTGCCGCATGATCGGCCCGGCGCTGGAGGAGATCGCGACCGAGCTCAACGGCAAGGTCAAGATCGTCAAGATGAACGTCGACGAGAATCAGCAGATTCCGGCCCAGTTCGGCATCCGCTCGATCCCGACGCTGATGCTGTTCAAGGACGGCAAGCTCGCCTCGCAGAAGGTCGGCGCCGCGCCGAAGAGCGACCTGTCGCGCTGGATCTCGGCCGCCGTCTGAGCCGTAGGTCAGCCTGAATCGAAAGGCCCGCCTCCGATGGGAGGCGGGCCTTTTTTGTCGTGAAGGTCTCGCTGATGCGCGCTCAGGCGCGGGCGGTCTTGTCGACCGCGAACGAGCCGGCGCCGGCAAAGATGAGATAGAGGAAGACGAAGCAGTACAGGATGGCGGCGTCGCCGCCGTTCAGCACCGGGTAGAAGCTGCGCGGGGCATGGCTCATCCAATAGGCGAACGCCATCTGGCCGCACAGGATGAAGGCGACGGCGCGGGTCTGGAAGCCGACCAGGATGAGGGCGCCGCCCACTAGCTCGAGCACGCCGGCGAACCAGTAGAGGGTGAACATCGCGGGCAGCGCGCCGTTCGGCGGCGCGGCGGGAAAGCCGAACAGTTTCTGGGTGCCGTGTGCGATGAAGATCAGTGCGGTGACGATACGCAGGATGCCAAGGAAATGCGGCGCGTAGCGGTTGAGCGACTGCATGCTGTGCCCTCTTTGTGGAACGATCGGAACGCTGAAACTGTCGCGGCCGTCGATGGGATGGACCGATCGGCTGCGACCGGATGCTTGTAGGCGAGCCAGTCAAATTTGCGCAACATCCCGATCGATGACGTTTTCGTTTGCATGTTTGCAAGTTCGATCACGTTCTCGCGACGGCTGTTGCCCGAAGGCCGCGGACCACGCTTTACGAACCCTTAAAAGCGCCATGTTTGAATCCTGTGTGACCTGACCGCAGGCGATGACGCACGCGGGCCGAGACAGGGCAGGATGAACGACCGGACCAGACGGGGCGAACGGCGCGAGCCGGCCTTTGACAACGGGCGTGGCGAAAGCCGCGACGATTTCGACATGCGCCTTTCCGACGACGACCGCCCGCTCCATCGCCACCGCCCGGCCGCCCGGTCGGAGCCGCGCAGCGAACCACGCGTCCGCAACAAGCGCGGCGGAGGAGGGGGCGGCCGTCGCGGGCGCCGTCGCCGTCGCTCGCTGCTGGGCGGGCTGTTCTACTGGACGCTGGTGCTCGGGCTCTGGTGCGCCATCGGGCTCGGCGGCTTCATCGCCTATCACGCCTCGCAGCTGCCGCCGATCAACCAGCTCACCGTCCCGAAGCGGCCGCCCAATATCGCGATTCTCGCCGCTGACGGCTCGCTGCTCGCCAATCGCGGCGAGACGGGCGGACGCACCGTCACCATCGGCGAGATCCCGCCCTATCTGCCGAAGGCCTTCGTCGCCATCGAGGACCGGCGCTTCTACGATCATTTCGGCATCGACCCGATCGGCCTCACCCGGGCCGTGGTCAACAACCTGCGCCGCACCGGCGGCGTCCAGGGCGGCTCGACGCTGACCCAGCAGCTCGCCAAGAACCTCTTCCTGACGCAGGAGCGCACCGCCGCCCGCAAGATCCAGGAGGCGATCCTGGCTCTTTGGCTGGAGCGGACCTACAGCAAGGACCAGATCCTCGAACTCTATCTCAATCGGGTCTATTTCGGCTCCGGCGCCTATGGCGTCGAGGCTGCGGCGCAGCGCTACTTCAACAAATCGGCGCGCTCGGTGTCGATCGCGGAGGCCGCGATGCTGGCGGGCCTCGTGCAGGCGCCCTCGCGGCTCGCGCCCAACCGCAACCCGGATCTGGCCGAGAAGCGGGCGCAGCTCGTCATCGCCGCCATGGCCGATCAGGGCTTCATCTCGCAGGCTGCGGCGAAGACTGCGCTGACCACGCCGGCCGAGGTGCCCGAGCGCGTCGGCGCGGGCTCCGTCAACTACGCGGCCGATTACGTCATGGACGTGCTCGACGACTTCGTCGGCGCAGTCGATGGCGACGTCACCGTGCTCACCACCCTCGACACCAAGCTGCAGAGTTCGGCCGAGACCATCCTCGTCGATGCGCTCTCCGCACAGGGCAGCAAGCTCAACGCCTCGCAGGGGGCGGTCGTCTCGCTCGCGCCGGACGGCGCCATCCGCGCGCTGATCGGCGGACGCGACTACACCAAAAGCCAGTTCAACCGCGCCACGGCGGCGAAGCGCCAGCCTGGCTCGTCCTTCAAGCCCTTCGTCTATCTCACCGCCCTTGAGAAGGGGCTGACGCCGGACACGATCCGCGACGACTCGCCAGTCTCGATCAAGGGCTGGGAGCCGGAGAACTATTCGCGCACCTATCGCGGCCCGGTGACGCTGCAGACGGCGATGGCGCATTCGCTGAACACGGTCGCGGCCCGGCTGATCCAGGAGGTGACGCCGAAGGAGGTCATCCGCACGGCCCAGCGTCTGGGCATCACCTCGGCGCTGCAGCCCAACATGTCGCTGGCGCTCGGCACCTCGGAGGTGACGCCGCTGGAGATGACGGCGGCCTATGCCAGTTTCGCCAATGGCGGCCAGTCGGTGCTGCCTTACGTCATCCGCGAGGTGCGGCAGACCAACGGCAAGGTCGTCTATGCCCGCAAGGCGACGGGCTTCGGCCCGGTCATCCAGCCGCAGCCGCTGGCAATGATGGACACGATGTTCAACGGCGTTATGAACGGCGGCACCGGCAGCAAGTTCAACATCGCGGGCTGGGAGGTCGGCGGCAAGTCGGGCACGACGCAGGACTTCCGCGACGCCTGGTTCGTCGGCTTCACCGCGCGCCTCGTCACTGCCGTCTGGGTCGGCAACGACGACAACTCGGCGATGAAGCGCGTCTCGGGTTCCGGCCTGCCGGGAGAGATCTGGGGCAAGTTCATGAAGGCCGCCCATGCGGGCGCCCAGCCCCAGCCGCTGCCCGGCGGCTTCTGGCGCGGCGCGCCGAGCACCGGCATCGGCGATGGCGCTCCGGTCGCCGATGCGCGCATGCCGGCGGCTGCGGTGCAGCCTGAGGGCGAGCGCGCCTGGGTGCGCCCGCCAGCCCAGGAGCGCAACTTCTTCGAGCGTCTGTTCGGCGGGTAATCGAACCACGCCGTCATTCTCGGGGGCGTCATTCCCGGGCTTGACCCGAGAATCTCTCGCCGAGAACGGCACCCGCCCGTCCTGAGATACTCGGGTCAATCCCGAGCATGACGGTCAAGCGGCGATCTAGCTCTTCGCAGCCCGAATCGTCTTCGTCGCCCGGAACAGCACGAAGGCGGTGACGCCGATCGTGGCGATCACCAGCGGCAATGGCAGCGCCCCCCGCTTGAGCAGATGGCCGACGAGCAGTCCGACGCAGGCCGAGAGCAGCATCTGGCAGAGCCCGTTGAGCGAGGAGGCTGCCCCCGCCCGGTCCGGGAAGGGCATCATGGCCGAGGCCTGGGCCTGCGGCATGGTGAGGCCGACGCCGCAAATGTAGAGCGCCATTGGCACGGCGACGCCGAGCGCTCCGCCGATGTCGGCCAGCACGCAGATCAGCATGATGAGCCCCCCTGTCGCGAGGCAGACGACGCCGATCGCCATGACTCCGTCCATGCCGCGGCGCCCGACGAGACGCTGGGCGATGATAGTGCCGGTGATGTAGCCGAGCACGCCGAAGGCGAAGGCGAAGCCGTACTGCACCGGCGTCAGCCCATAGATGTCGATCAGCACGAAGGACGAGCCGGAGATGAAGGCGAAGAGCCCGGCATAGGACAGGGCCGTCAGCGCGGCATAGATTCGGAAGGCACGGTTCTTCAGCAGCACGCCGAAGCCGCGGAAGATCGAGATCAGCGAGAGCGGGTGCGGCGAGCGCGCCCGCAGCGTTTCCGGCATCACCGTGACGATGACGATGGCGAGGCCTAGCGCGAAGACGAGCGAGGCGAGGAAGGTCGAGCGCCAGCCGAAGGCGATCTGCAGCACGCCGCCGATGACCGGCGCCACGGCCGGCACGAGCCCCATGATCATGCCCATGCGCGCGAGCTCGCGCCCGGCGCGCGGGCCCTCGTAGAGATCGCGCACCATGGCCCGGCCGAGCACGATCGGGCCGGAGGCGCCGAGCGCCTGCAGCGCCCGCGCCGCGGTCAGCGCGCCGATCGAGGGGGCGAAGGCGCAGGCGAGCGTGGCGAGGCCGAAGAGGGCGAGGCCGGCGAGCAAGATGGGCTTGCGTCCGAGCCGGTCGGAGAGCGGGCCCCAGACAATCTGCCCGGCCGCGAAGCCGAAGAGGAAGGAGGAGAGCGTCGCCTGCGCACCGGCGATGTCGGTCTCCATGACGCGCACGATCTCGGGCAGGGAAGGCAGGTAGAAGTCGGTCGAGAGGGGCCCGAGCGCCGTCAGCATGGCGAGGACGGCGGTCATCGCCAGCGTATCGGGACGAAGCTTCATGGGCGGCCTCCGCGCGGCCGAAGCAGCCGCGCGCCCCTGCTACGACGTCATCCGATCATTCGGCAATGGCGGGAGCCTGCGGTCCGTCCTGCGTCTCGCCGTGATAGGCGGTTCTCCGCATCGACGGGCGCTGCGCGAAAGCCTCGTGCCACCGGGTCAGCCGAGGGCGGCCGCTCCGGAAATCCGGCAGGTTCCGGAAAGCCAGCCAGGCGAGCGCGGTCGCAAGCCCGATATGGCCGATATGGACCGGTTCGTCGAAGCTCTCCTGCCGCTCAAGCAGATCGTAGGACTCGACGAGCTTCGCGGCCTGGCCCTCGGCGAGTGGCGGATGGCGCAGATGTTCCGGTCGCCGCGCCGTTTCCCAGCGCAGCGCGATGCCGGCGTCGCACAACCCCTGCGCGATGGCGTGCAGTCGCAAAGCTTGCCAGCGCGCGCTGCCGCCCTCCGGTATCAGCCTGCGGCCACCATGCAACCCGTCGAGATAGTCGCAGATCACCAGCGAATCGAAGATCGCCCCGGCCTCAGGCGTGACCAGCACCGGCACCTTGCCGAGCGGATTGACCGCGAAGACGGCCGGGTTGCGATTGGTCGGGCTGGTCTCGTGATCGACGACCGCGATCCTGTCGGCGAGGCCGGCCTCATGCGCGAAGACGATCGTCTTGCGGGCATAGGGTGAGTGACTCTGCGAATAGAGCGTCAGCCGCTCCGTCTTCGCGGGATCGCTCATGCCGCGACCTCGGCCGGCTTCAGGCCGACGAGTTCCGTATAGCGCTCGGGGTCGGTCGCGCCTTCCGTGTTGACGAGGAAGACGCGC
Organism: Hyphomicrobiales bacterium; assembly: GCA_900473415.1. Classification (GTDB taxonomy): domain Bacteria; phylum Pseudomonadota; class Alphaproteobacteria; order Rhizobiales; family Beijerinckiaceae; genus Allobosea. The sequence continues at coordinate 31,740 of UCLR01000003.1, read as the reverse complement.
GAGTTCGCGTCGAGCTTGAGCGCTGCCTTCGCCTGCGGATCGCGCAGGGCGGCGAGCAGCCCGGCGAGACCCGCTGAGCCGCTTTCGCCGGCAACGATGGCCGGGTCCCCCGCCACAGGCCGGGCGAGCCGGTTCATCGCCTCGACGGCATCCGAATCCTCCGCCGTCAGGAAGGCATCGGCGGCGCGGTAGAGCACGCGCAGCGCCAGCGGGGAGGGGTCGTAGCATTCCAGCATCGCCATCACGGTCGGTGCGCCATGCGCGATCTTGACCGGCCGGCCCTGTCGCGCCGCCTCGAAGATGCAGGCTGCGAGCGCCGGCTCGACCACGGTGAAGAAGGGGCGCTCATCGCCCAGCACCGTCTGCATCTGTGCGGCGAGCGCCGCAGCGATGCCGCCGACGCCGGCCTGCACGAAGACATGGGTCGGCCGCTCCGGCATCTGCGCCAGGCCTTCGCGCGCGATGGCCGTGTAGCCCTGCATCACCAGTCCGGGGATGCGCTCATAGCCATCCCAGGAGGTGTCGGAGACGATGGTCCAGCCGCGCTCGGTCGCGACGCGGGCAGCCTCCACCACGGAATCGTCATAGGTGCCGGGGACGCGCACCATCTGCGCGCCGAAACGCGCGATCGCCGCGACGCGCTCGTCACTGACGCCGCCATGGACGAAGATCACCGCCTTCGCGCCGAGCAGCTGCGCGCCCTGCGCCACCGAGCGGCCGTGATTGCCGTCGGTCGCGCAGGCGAAAGTCATCTCCGCCGCGACGGCCCGAACGGCGGGGTCGAGCATGTCCGCATCGTCGAGCTTGCGTCCGAGCTTTCCGGAAGCCGCCTCCAGCGCGAGCCGGATCACGGCATAAGCGCCCCCGAGCGCCTTGAAGCTGCCGAGCCCGAGGCGCTGGCCTTCGTCCTTGATGTAGAGCGCGCCGATGCCGAGCGCGGCCGCAAGCGCCGGCAGGCCGTGCAGCGGCGTCGGCCGATGGTTCTCGCGCTGCGCGAGATGGGCCGTAATCGCATCCGCCCCCGCAGGCCCGAGCGTCTCGACATCGGCCGGATCGAGCGCGGAGCGGTAATCGGGATGGCGGTTGAGCAGGAACATGGCGGCCTCGGTCTCGTTGGCGTTAGCGAATGGATATTGCAGAGGGAGTGAAAAAGGCGCTGGAATTGGCCCTCTCAGATGCAAGTTTGTTTCGCAGGGGCAGACATGGCCGCGCCAACCGCTCACGATCTCGACGCCTTCGACCGGGCGATCCTCGCCATTCTGCAGCGGGACAACACCACGCCCCAGCGTGTGATCGGCGAGCGCGTCAATCTCTCCGCCCCGGCGGTGCAGCGCCGCATCCGGCGCATGGAGGCGAACGGCGTCATCCGCGCCAATGTCGCGGTGGTCGACCCCGCCGCGCTCGGCCATCCGATCACGCTCTTCGTCGAGGTCGAGCTGGTGAGCGAGACTGCGCCCGACATCGACGCCGCGAAGACCGCCTTCAACGCCGCGCCCGAGGTGCAACAATGCTACTACGTCACGGGCGAAGTCGATTTCATGCTGGTCGTGCTGGTGCCAAGCATGACGGCCTATGAGGCGTTGACCCGCCGGCTCTTCTTCGCCAATCCCAATATCCGCAAGTTCCGCAGCTTCGTCGCCATGGACCGGGTCAAGACGGGCCTCACCGTGCCGATCGCCTGACCGGCCTGCGGTCAGCACAGGGACAACGCCATCGCTTCATCTTGTTCTTGCCGCGTCGATATGCGACCGCGGGCGACCGCAAGAACGAGCCTGACGGGCCGCGCCGTGATCACCGTGAAAGCCTCCGCAGCGACAGCCGGAGCGGCGGATGCGCCGCAGGGCTGGCGCGCGCTCGTCCGCTCCAGCGAGATCGCCCTAGTCGTGCTGGCCTCCGTCGTCGGCATCATGGCGGGCCTGATCGTGCTGGCCATGTCGGTGGCGACGCAGTTCCTGCATGAGCTGGTCTTCGGTCTGGCCTCCGGGCAGCACCTCTCGCTCACCACGACGATCCCGCCCTGGCGGGCCATCGCGGGGCCGGTGCTCGGCGGTCTCGCCATCGGTTTCGCATCCTGGCTGTTCTTTCGCCGGCGCAAGCAGCCGGTGGATCCGATCGAGGCCAATGCGCTGCATGGCGGGCGCATGTCGCTGCGCGACAGCGTCTTCGTCGCGCTTCAGACGATCGGTTCGAGCGGTGCTGGCGCCTCAGTCGGCCTGGAAGCCGGCTATACGCAGGCGGCGAGCGGCTTTGCCTCCCGGATCGGGCGCAGCTTCGCCCTGCGCCGGGCCGATCTGCGCATGCTTGTCGGTTGCGCTGCGGGCGGCGCGATCGGCGCCGCCTTCGATGCGCCGCTGACCGGCGCCTTCTATGCTTTCGAGCTGATCCTGGGCAGCTATTCGATCGCCGCCTTCGTGCCCGTCATGGCTGCGACCTTCTGGGCGACCGTCACGCACAGCCTGCTCGCGCCTGCGCTGGTCTCCGTCGAGGTGCCGCCGATCGGGGCGATCACCGTGGCCGACCTGCCCTTGCTCGTGCTGCTCGGCTCCGCCTGCGGGCTCGTCGGCATCGTCGTCATGCGCACGGCCGCCTTCGTCGAGGCCGGCTTCCGGCGCTCGCGGATCCCGACCTACCTGCGCCCGGCCTTTGGCGGGCTCGTCGTCGGGGCGCTGGCGATCTGGACCCCCTCCGTCTTCTCAGCCGGCCATGGCGCCATCAATCTCTATCTCAGTGCCGATGCCAGCCTCGGGCTCTTCGCCTTCGTGCTCGTGGCCAAGGCGTTCGCCTCCTCGGTCTCGATCGGTTCCGGCTTCCGCGGCGGCCTGTTCTTCGCCTCGCTCCTGCTCGGGGTACTGACGGGGCGCCTCTTCATCGGTTCCCTGACGGCGCTCTTTCCCGATCTCGCCGGGCACGAGACGCTGTTCGCGCTGGTCGGCATGAGCTCGCTTGCCGTCACTGTCGTCGGCGGGCCGATGACGATGGCGTTGCTCGCCCTCGAAATGACGGGCGATCTCAAGCTGACGCTCGCGGTGATCGGCGCAGCCGGCGCGGCTTCGCTCGTCACGCGGCGGCTCTTCGGCTTCTCCTTCGCGACCTGGCGCTTCCATCTGCGCGGCGAGAGCATCCGCGGCGCCCATGATGTCGGCTGGATGCGCGATCTCACCGCCGGCAGCATGATGCGCATCGAGGTGCCGAAGATCGAGGCCGACGCGACCATCGCCGAGGCGCGGCTGAAATATCCACCGGGCTCGACCAATTATCTGGTCGCGGTCGGCCCCGGCGACAAATTTGCCGGCATGGTGCCGCCGACGGCGCTCTACGAGCCCGACCCGGCGCTCGACGAGAAGGCGGCGGCCGAGCCGGCGCCGCGCACTGTCCGGCACTTGCTGCGCAACACGGACAGGATGCTGCAGGCGGACATGTCGGTCCGCGAGGCGCTGAAGCTCTTCGACGAGGCGCAGAGCGAGGCCCTGCCGGTCGTGGCCGATCGCGAGAGCCGCCGCCTCGTCGGCATCCTCAGCGAGGCGCACGCTATCAAGCGCTACAGCGACGAGATCGCCCGCCGCAACCGCGAGCTGACGGGCGAGTAGCCGGCGTCAGGCGGCGCCCAGCCGAATGCTGGAGACGACCCGCCAATCGGCGATCGGGACATCCTGTCCGGAGGTGACGACGCCGATCCGCTCGAAGCGGATCGGGCGGCCCGCGAGCCGCCTGTCGATCTCGCCGATGGCCTTAGCCTTCGCGGCCGCCTCGACCGGTCCGTAGAGCAGCGAGACATGCGGCATGAAGCTCTCGATGCCCTCGGGATCGAGCGCGCGCTTGAGCGCGGCCAGCGGCGGGCAGGCAGCGAAGCGCGCATAGAAGGAGCGGAAGAAGGCCTCGCTGCCCTCGACGCAGGCGACCGGCTCCGAGAAGGGCTCGACCTGCTGCGCGGCCGCCGCGATCGCGCGTTCCAGCTCCGCCGCCGGTTGCTCGGTGTCGCCGCGCAGCGTCAGGTGGGGGGCGAAGAACGGGGTCCCGAAGCGCTCCGAGAGTTCCCTTACGAGATCCGTCAGCAGGGCGTCGTCGGCAGGCACCGCCAAGAGCCAAATGGAATGTATCAGCGCTGTCATCGGAGTTTCACAAAGCCCTTGCACATAAGGCGCCAGAACGTAATGTTTGTTTCAACAGGGTTGGCAATGGAAGAAGCATTCCAGTTCGCCCGACAAAAGACGACGAGTGGGGAGTAGGCCTCTTGGAGCCGGAAACGCAAGCCCGAGCGGGCAGTGGCGCAGCGATCAGCGTGCGCGCCCTTCAGGTCGCCTATAGCGGCACACGGGTGCTGCATGGCCTTGATCTGGACTTCGCGCCCGGCAGCTTCACGGCGCTCCTCGGCTCCTCCGGCTGTGGCAAGACCACCCTGCTGCGCTCCCTCTCCGGCTTCGTTCCCGTCGAGTCGGGCTCCATCGTTGTCGGCGGCAAGGATGTCGCCGGGCTGCCACCCGAGAAGCGCGGCATGGCGATGGTCTTCCAGTCCTACGCGCTCTGGCCGCATATGACCGTGCTGCAGAACATAGGCTACGGCCTGAAGCTGCGCGGCAAGTCGCGGGCCGAGATCGCCGCGAAGGTCGGCGAGATGCTGAACTTCCTCGGCCTGTCCGGCTATGAGAACCGCAAGGTCACGGCGCTCTCCGGCGGCCAGCGCCAGCGCGTGGCGTTGGGGCGTGCGCTCGCCATCGATCCTGGCATCCTGCTGCTCGACGAGCCGCTCTCCAATCTCGACGCCAAGATCCGCCTGACGATGCGCCACGAGATCCGCGCCATCCAGCAGCGACTTGGCCTCACGGCCGTCCATGTCACGCATGATCGCGAGGAGGCCATGACCATGGCCGATCGCCTCGTCATCATGCAGGCTGGGCGCATCGCGCAGGTCGGCACGCCGGAGGAGGTCTATGACCGCCCGGCCAGCGCCTTCGTCGCGAACTTCATGGGCGCGGAGAACGTGCTGCCGCTGCAGGTCGAGCGGGCCGAGGGTAAGGCCGCCGTCACCGCCGGCGGCGCCCGTGCTACGCTAGAAGCCGAGGCCGCAGCCGCTCTGCCGACCGGCGAGGCGCTCGCCTATTTCCGCGACGATGTCGCCAGCCTCGACGCGCTCGATGCGCCGGCTGGCAGTGGCGATCTCATCGTGCCCGGCACCATCGCCGCGCGCGCCTATCCCGGTGGCATCTACCGTTACAAGGTCGAAGCCGCCGGACGCCAGATCACGGTCGACGATGTCGGCCGTCACGAACTCGGAACCAAGGTTGGGCTGCGCATTCCGTTGCAGCGCCTTCATATCTTCCCGGCATCCGAGGCCGGGATCGCCGCCTGACAAGGAGTCAGACACATGCGCATCCTCACGCTTGCATGCTCGCTCGCAGCGCTGATCGTGGCATCGCCACTCTCCGCGCAGACCCTCAACGTCGCCTCCGCGGGCGACCAGAACATGGTCGATTACGTCAAGGACTATCTCGCGCCGATGTTCGAGAAGTCCCACCCGGGCGTGAAGGTCGTTTCGGTCGGCACCGGCCCGGGCGATGCCGGTTCGCAGAAGATTTATGAGAAGCTCGACGCCCAGAAGAGCGCCGGCGCCGCCGACTTCGACGTGGTCGTGATCCACCAGAAGGGCGCCGGCCTGATGGTCAAGGAAGGCCTGCTCGCCAAGTACACCGGCAATGTCGAGACCTCGAAGCTCGTCTCCAGCGCGACGGCGACGAACTCGCTCGGCGCCGATGTCGGCGGCTTCGTCATCCCGATGTTCCAGTCGCAGACGGCGCTCGCCTACAACGCCGACATGCTCAAGGCGCCGCCGGCGACCTATACCGAGCTGAAGGATTGGGCCAAGAAGAACCCGAAGCAGTTCGGCTACAACGGCATCAAGGGCGGCATGTCCGGCGTCTCCTTCGTCGCCGGCTGGGTCTATGCCTTCGGCGGCGACGCCAACAAGTTGATCCAGGGCCCCTATGACGCGGCCGAGAAGACCAAGTGGGACGCCGCCTTCGCCGAGTTGAAGGACTTCAACAAGAGCGTCGTCATCACCCCCGGCAATGCCGGCACGCTCGACATGCTGAACCGCGGCGAGATCGCGATCGGTCCGGTCTGGGTCGACATGTTCTATTCCTGGCAGGCCGACGGCAAGCTGCCGCCGAACATGAAGCTGAAGCTCACGGCCCCTGGCATGCCGGGCCAGCCGATGTACTACGCCGTGCCGGAGAAGTCGGCGCAGAAGAAGCTGGCCGAGGAGTTCATCGCTCTCGCCACCAGCCCACAGGTCCAGGCCGACGGCATCGTGAAGAAGTTCAACTGGTATCCGGGCATCGACGCCAAGCACCTCGAAGGCAAGCTCGACAAGGCCGCCTGGGACAAGCTCTTCACCGACATCACCCCGGCTGAGCTCTCGCAGAACGGCAAGCCCTTCCCGATCGCGCCCTACTTCAACGACATCCTCGAGGGCTACGAGAAGAAGGTCGCGAACTGAGGTTCGCCTGCCGGGATGACGCGGGCAACGCCGCGTCATCCCGGACAAGTCGCGTCAGCGGCGCCGATCCGGGATCCATCGTAGAGCACGGCGCCCGACGATGGATCCCGGATCTCAGCTTCGCTGCGTCCGGGATGACGTCCTGCCTTTGCCGAGGAAGCCTCAGCGCCACATGTCCCTCTCCCAACGCCAGCTCGCGCTGCTGCTGATCGCGCCCGGCTTCGCGCTCGTCGCGGCGCTGTTCCTTTATCCGCTCTGCTTCTCGCTGGTTTCGGCCTTCACCGGCCCGGAGGGTGGCTTCTCGCTGCAGGCATTTGCCAAGGCCTGGGAGCTCTATTCCGGCGACGTCGTCTTCACCGTCGTGATCGTGGTCGCCTCCTGCCTGCTGACGGCCCTGCTGGCGATCGTCATCGCCGGCACGCTGACGCTCGGCGAGAACCGCTACATCGTCGGCACGCTGAGGGCGCTCTATCGCTGGCCGCTCTTCATCCCCTTCATCGTCGCGGCGCAGTGCATGCGCACCTTCCTCGCCAAGAACGGGCTGATGAACAATTCCTTCGTCGCCATGGGGCTGATGGAGCCGCTGCAGGCCGTGAGCTTCCTCGACTGGCGCGGCATCATCGCGACCTTCGTCTGGAAGCAGATGCCCTTCGTCGCGCTGCTGCTCGCCGGCGCGCTGGCGGCGCTCGACCGCGCCACGCTGGAGGCCGGCCGCAATCTCGGCGCCTCGCGCCTGCGCGTGCTCGTCGAACTCGCCTTGCCGCAGGTCATGCCGCAGCTCTTGGTCGCGCTGGTGCTCTCCTTCGTGACCATGCTCTCGGTGCTGTCCGTGCCGATGATGGTCGCCGGTTCGCAGCCCACCATGCTGACCGTCGATATGGCTTTCCGCATCAACGCTTATGGCGACTACGCCACGGCGAATGCGCTGGGCGTCATCACCTATCTCATCTCCGCCGGCGCCGCGATCATCTACCTCAAGCGCGGCATGGCGAAGGAGGGCACGCCATGACGAGCTACGCCATGACGCGCGTCGCCTCCGGCATCCGTATGCTGCTTGCGGCCTTCGCCCTTGCCGCCTTCGCCTTCTTCCTGATCGGTCCGCTGCTGAACCTCGTGCTGTGGTCAGTCGCCGAGCGCTGGTATACGCCCTACAAGCTGCCGGTGACCTTCGGCACGCGTTACTGGGAGCAGGTCTTCCGCCCGACCGGCGACGCCATGGCCTCGCTCGCCACCTCGGTCTGGATCGCGGTGCTGACCGTCATCGTGGCGCTCGCGCTCTCGATTCCCGCCGGCTATGCGCTGGCCCGGCTCAAGCTGCCGGTGCGCTCGCTCTTCATGATCCTGTTCCTGCTGCCGCAGGCCTTCCCCTCGGTTGCGATCTACATCAACGTCGCGCGCGTCTTCTACCAGATCGGCATCAACGGCACGGTCTTCGCCGTGGTCCTCGTCCACGCCGCGCATGGGCTGGTCTATTCGGTCTGGATCGCGGCTGCGGCTTTCGCAGCCGTCGACAAGGATCTGGAACTGGCCGCGCGCAACATCGGCGCCTCGCCGCTCAAGACCTTCACCTCGGTGACGCTGCCTCTCGCGGCGCCCGGCATCGTCGCCAGCGGCATCTTTGTCTTCCTGGAATCGCTCGACGAGTTCACCGGCACCTTCTTCGTCGGCGTGCCGCAGGTCACGACCCTGCCGCTCCTGCTCTACAATGCGGCGCAGGGCGGCAACTATCAGGTCGCCTCGATCACGGCGCTGATCCTGCTCGTGCCCTCTGTGCTGTTCATGCTGTTCATCGAGCGCTTCCTGCGCGCCGATGTGCTCGCCAAGGTCGGTTCCTGAGGCTTGCGGCTGCCACCTCCGTCATTCCGGGGCTTCGCGCAGCGAAGAGCCCGGAACCCAGAACCGATGCGGCTTTTCTGAAAGACGCCGACAGCGGTCGCTCCTATCGTTCAACGCATCGGCTCTGGCTTCCGGGCTCAGGCCTCCAGCCTGCCCCGGAATGACGGTCCGGTTCCGTGGAAGACGATAGAGGCAGGCAGGCTTGCGCGCCGGCCAACGATCCGCAACTGTGCCGGCCCCTGCCTGCTGCGGATCACCGATGTCGAACGGCGCTGCCACCTCCTCCGGGACGACCACCGGAACCCTGCCGAAAGGCCGGCCGATCGCCGGCCTCGTGCCCAGCCTGATCGGCTTCGGCGGCGCGCCGCTCGGCGATCTCTACACCCATCTCGACGAGGTCACGGCGCAGGAGACGGTGCGCGCGGCCTTGGCCGCCGGCGTCAACCTCCTCGACACCTCGCCGCTCTATGGCCACGGCCTCTCCGAACACCGCATCGGCGCCGCCTTGCGCAGCGTCCCGCGCGAAAGCGTCATCCTCTCCACCAAGGTCGGGCGCTGGATGGCGGCGGGCCAGCCGAAACCGGACGGTTCGGGCTATGTCGGCGGCCTGCCGCACCCGGCGGTGATCGATTATTCCTATGACGGCGCGATGCGCTCCTTCGAGCAGTCCCTGCTCAGGCTCGGCACAGACCATGTCGACATCCTGCTGATCCACGATGTCGACGTCTGGACCCATGGCGATCAGATGGAGCGCCGCTTCACCGAAGCGATGGACGGCGCCTACAAGGCGCTCGATAGCTTGCGCGCTTCCGGCGCGGTCAAAGCGATCGGCATCGGCGTCAACGAGTCCGAGATGTGCGAGCGCTTCGCGCGCGCCGGCGATTTCGACGTGATGATGCTGGCCGGCCGCTACTCCCTGCTGGAGCAGGGCGCGCTTGCGGGCTTCCTGCCGCTGGCGCTGGAGAAGAAGATCGCGGTGATGCTGGCCGGCGTCTTCAACTCCGGCATCCTCGCCACCGGCGCCAAGCCCGGCGCCTACTACAACTACAAGCCCGCGCCGCCGGAGATCCTGGCCCGCGTCGCCCGAATCGAGGCTGTCTGCGCCGCTCACGGCGTGGCGCTGCCGCAGGCCGCGCTCGCCTTCTGCGCGGCGCATCCGGCGGTCGCGACCATCGTGCTCGGCGCGGTCGCGCCCCATGAGGTGGCGCGCAACCTCGAACTCGTCGCGAGGCCGGTGCCGGCCGCGCTTTGGCGCGACCTCAAGGCCGAGGGGCTGCTGGCGGAAGAGGCGCCGGTGACGGAGGGCTGAGGCTCAGGCCTTGCCCACAATCGACATCGCCTTGGTCAGCTCGGTCTTTTCCAGCCGGGCGGCGACGCAATAGGCCGGGTTGAAGACGTTGGCGATGTCATAGCGCACCGCCTGTCCGAGCAGATGGCTCGCCTCGACCACATCGACGCCGAGCGCCTCGCCGACCCAGCGCAGCATCTCGGTGGTGGCGAATTGCAGGGGCTGGTCGAGTGGGCGCCCGGCGGCGATCACGAGCAGGTCGGTCGCCGTCTCGCAGCGCGGCCAGCGCAGCCCGGCCTGCTTCACGAGCTTCACCGAGAATTCCACCTCGAACGAGGTCTCGACACCGGTGCCGGCGATCTCGCCATCGCCCTGGCAGGCATGGCCGTCGCCGAGGAAGAACAGCGCACCCGGCTCAAAGACCGGGAAGGCGATGGTCGCGCCGGGCCCGAACAGCCGGTAGTCCATATTGCCGCCATGGGCGCCGCTGGTCGCGGTCGAGATCGCCTGCTTGCGCTCGGGGGCGACGCCGAAGCAGCCGAGCATGGGTGCGAGCGGGAAGCTCCAGTCCTTGATGCGGGCGGAGGGTTCCAGCAGCTTCACCGTGCCGGCCTTGGCATCGATCGCCCATTCGTAGCGCTCGCGCTTCTGCATCTCGCCGAGGATCGCCGGATCGAGCACGCCCGGTGCCAGCGGCGAATAGGTCCAGCCGGTTTCCCGGTTCGTCGTCATCCGCTCGATGGTGACATGGAGCGCATCGCCCGGCTCCGCGCCGGTGACGAAGAAGGGCCCGGTCATCGGGTTGCCGCGCGGTGCATGCTGCTTGCCATCGCCGCCGAAACCCGCGGCATCAAGCGTCGTGGTGACGACGCTGTCGCCGCTCGCGATCTCCAGAACTGGCGGCAGGGTGCCGATCACGTTCGAATAGCTGGTCGGAACGAAGTGATGGCGCGCCATAAGAATCCTGCCTCAAGCCGGGTATCGAACCTCGAACCGTAGGGGCAAGCGCCGGCCCTGGGAAGCACGCTCCGCGAGGGGGTGCCCCGCGATTGCGGCGGCGGCCAAATCCCCCTCTACTGGCCGGGCTTACTGCATGCGGAGGGGATATGAGCGGTCTGGTGATCAGGGGCGGCCGGGTGGTCGATCCCGAGAGCGGGATGGATGCGATCGGCGACGTCGCGCTTCAGGACGGCAAGGTCGTCGCGGTCGGGACGGGGCTTCCCGGCGCCGAGCGGGAGATCGACGCCTCCGGCCTTGTGGTCGCGCCGGGCTTCATCGACCTGCACGCCCATGGCCAATCGATCCCCGCCGACCGCATGCAGGCTTTCGACGGCATCACCACGACGCTCGACCTCGAGGCCGGCGTGATGCCGGTCGCTTCCTGGTATCGCCGCCAGGCCGAGCAGGGGCGCATCCTCAACTACGGCGCGGCAACCAACTGGGCCTTTGCCCGCATCGGCGCGATGATCGGCATCAACGAGGAATCCTCGCTGGAGGCCTTCGGGCGGGCCATGCGCGATCCGCGCTGGATGGACAATGTCTCGACCGCTTCCGAGCAGGACGGCATCGTCGCGCGCATCGCCCAGGGGCTGGACGAGGGCGGCATCGGCATCGGCATCCTCAATGCCTATGCCCCCGGCGCCGGCGTGCAGGAGCTGACGGCGATCTGCCAGCTGGCCGCAGCGCGCGGCGTGCCGACCTTTACGCACATCGCCTATATGGCGAACCGCGATCCGAAGAGCGCGGCCGAGGCCTATGTCCGCCTGATCGGCTACGCCGGCGCGACCGGCTGCCACATGCACATCTGCCACTTCAACAGCTCCAGCAAGACCGATGTCGAGCGCTGCGAGAAGCTGATCCGCAAGGCGCAGGAACAGGGCCTGCCGATCACGGTGGAGGCCTATCCCTACGGTACCGGCTCGACCGTGGTCTCCGCCGCCTTCTTTAGCGACCCGGCATTCGAGAGCCGCAACGACGCGACCTATGATCAGGTGCAGGTCGTCGCCACGGGCCACCGCTTCAAGGACCGCGACGATCTGCTCGCCGCGCAGGAGCAGGACCCCTCGCAACTCGTGCTCTGGCATGTGCTCGATACCGAGAACAATCCGCGCCACGCCGCCATGCTCGACCTCTCCGTGCTCTATCCGGGCGGCGCCATCGCCTCGGACGCGATGCCGTGGTCGATGCCCGACGGCTCGACCTACACCGGAGACGCCTGGCCGCTGCCGGCAGAGGCGACGTCGCATCCGCGCTCATCCGGCACCTTCACGCGATTCATCAGCCGTTGGGTTCGGGAGCGGCAGGCCCTCTCGCTCCTCGACGGCATCGCCAAATGCACGCTGATCCCGGCCGAGATCCTGGCCGCGAGCACGCCGGCGATGCGCGACAAAGGGCGGCTCAAGCCCGGCGCGGACGCCGATGTCGTCGTCTTCGACTTCGAGACACTGGCTGACAAGGCGGAGTTCACCGCGATGAACCGCCCGGCCGAGGGCGTGCAGCATCTCATCGTCAGTGGCCAGCCGGTGATTACGGACGGCGTCATGGATGTCGCCGTGGCGCGTCCCGGTCAGCCGGTGCGCCGGCCGCTTGCTGCGGCAGAATGAAGCCTGAGCCCGTCCCGGTCCTGCTCGTCGCCGGCTTCCTCGGCGCGGGCAAGACCACGGTGGTGAACCATATCCTGAGCCATGCCGGCGGGCGGCGGATCGCCGCCGTGGTCAACGACTTCGGCGCGATCAACATCGATGCCGAGCTGATCGCCGGCGCGAGCGACGGCGTGGTCAACCTCGCCAACGGCTGCATCTGCTGCACGCTCGAGGGCGACCTGCTGCGCACCCTCTCGACCCTGCTGCGGCGCGAGCCGCGTCCGGAGGCCATTGTCATCGAGACGAGCGGCGTCGCCGAGCCGGCAGACATCATCCGCAACCTGATGGACCCGGTGATCCTGAAGGCGGCGCCGCTGGAGACGGTGCTCTGTGTCGTCGATGCGAGCGCGACGCCCGAGGCGCTGGACGATCCCCTGCTGCGCGGACAACTCAAGGCGGCGGACATCGTCGCGCTGAGCAAGCTCGATCTGGCCGACGAAGCCAGCCGCCGCCGCGTCGCCGAGGCCGTGGCGGCCCTTTCTCCGCGCGCGGTGGTCATCGACGCGCCCCATGGCGCGGTGCCCCTTGATTTGGTCCTGCCCGAGGGGCCGGACCGTCCCGCCCGCCCGCGCGATCTTGCCCCGAAGCGCCCGCGGCTGGAGCGCTTCGAGAGCCTGAGCTGGACGAGCGCACGGCCGGTCTCGCTGCCGCGCCTGCAGCAGGCCATCGCTCGGCTCGCACCGAAGCTCGCCCGGGCCAAGGGACTGTTCGAAACGGCCGAGCAGCCGGGCCGCCAGTTCCTGTTCCAGCTCGCCGGCGGCCGCGCGACGCTGGTGCCCGCGGGCGAGCCGCCTCCGGACCGGCCGCGCGCCCGGATCGTCTTCATCGCCGAAGTCGGCGTGCTGTCGCGAGCCGAAATCGACGAGACGATGGTGGCTTGCGTCGCCCCGTAGCCGCCGCGCTCGGCCTAGGCTATCAGCGGGCAATACCACGGAGGCCCCGATGCCCAAGCTCTGCAAGTTCACTTCGCCCGGCGACGGCAAGCCCGTCTACGTCAATCCCGCGCAGGTCAGCGTCGTCTACACCCACAAGGGCGAGCCAGCCGACACGATCATCGCCTTCCGCAAAGACTTCCTGCTCGGCGTGCGCGAGAGCCTGGAGGAGGTCGTGGCGACCCTCGAAGCCGCCAAGGTTGACGCGGCCGAATAGCGTGCTGCCTATGGCTGCACCGAACATCTGGAAGTGTTAGGCTGAAGCATGACCGACTTCCCCGGCATCATCCGCTCATCCCTGTCCCAGACCTTCACGCAGGACGGCATCACGGTCAGGGTCGAGATCTACAAGATCGACGGCACCGACGGGTGGACGCTCGAACTCGTCGACGCGCACGGCGGCTCGACCGTCTGGCAGGACAGCTTTGCCACCGATGCGGACGCCTTCGCGGAGTTCTCCGACGGCGTCGAGCAGCTCGGCCTGGAGAAGCTGATCGACCCGGACGACGACGACCTGGCGACGGTGCACTAGGCAGAATGGAGCTGCCATGCGCTACACCGACGAGCTCGACGCGGTGATCGCCCATGCCGAGGCGCTGCGCCGCCGGATCGCGGAGCGGCTGGCCGAGGAGGCCGGCGCGCCCATCTCGGGCTCGCCGAGCGAGGAGCAGTTCGCGGCGGCTGATGGGGCGATCGAGGCCTGGTTCAGCGAGGGCGAGGAAGAGCAGGACCTGCGCGCTTTCCGCGCGATCGGCCCGCTCCAGCAGCTCCTGGCGGACTATGCCGAGACCGTGGAGCGCATCGAGGACATGCGCGACCGGCGCCTGTCCTGAGCCGGGATAGCAGGCCCGCTGCGGCGAGGCTCGCCGGCAGCAATGGGACTTTGTGCGTCTTGCGACCAGGATCCGCGCTTCCCGCAGATCCCTCGTCCGGAAGCCTTCGGCAAAGCGGTCGAGCGCGCCGAACAGGCGGGCCTCCCGGCGCGATCAATCCTTCGCGCCGGACCCGTTCAGCTCCGCGAGATAGGAGCGGACGGCGTGCTCCGGGCCGTGCAAGGAGGCGCTGCCCTTGCCCTGCAGCTCCGGAGCTTCGCGCCAGCCCGGCTCGATGCCGGTCATGTCGGGCAGCAGATGCGCGATGCCCTTGTGGCAGTCGATGCAGGTCCGCTCCCCCGGGATCAGGAAGCGGCTGTGGATCTGGGCCGCGCGGCGGGTCTGCTTGGTGAAGTCCATGGCGACGGTCGAGTGGCAGTTGCGGCATTCGAGCGAGTCGTTCGCCTTCAGCCTGGCCCATTCGTGCTTGGCGAGCTCGAGCCGATGATTGAGGAACTTCTCGCGCGTCGAGATCGTCCCGAAGATCTTGCCCCAGACCTCCTTCGAAGCCTGCATCTTGCGGGCGATCTTGTCGGTCCAGTTGTGCGGGACATGGCAGTCCGGGCAGGAGGCGCGCACGCCCGAGCGGTTTGAGAAGTGAACCGTCTGGGTCAGTTCCTGAAAGACGTTGTCGCGCATCTCGTGACAGGAGATGCAGAACTTCTCGGTGTTGGTGAGCTCCAGCGCGGTATTGAACCCGCCCCAGAACAGCACGCCGCCGACGAAGCCGCCGAGCGTCAGGAACCCGAGGCTGAGATAGGCGCTCGGCCGGCTGATGATCCGCCAGAACCAGAGGACCCAATTCCAGCCCCACAGGAACAGAGCCTTCAGTGTAGCCATGACGGCGCCCCGCTATCGATTGCGGCGAATGTCGACCGCGTCCTGGAACACGTTCGGCACCAGGATACGGGCATCGGTCTGCTGGACGTGGCAGGCGGTGCAGAAATAGCGCCGCGGCGTCACGTCCGAGAGCACCTGGCCGTCGCGGTCCTGGAAGTGGGTGATGCTGATCATCGGCGCGCCGGAGCCCTCGGTGAACTGGCGCTTGTGGCAGTCCGTGCAGCGATTGGTGTTCACCGTGAGCTGGTAGCCGTCGATCGAGTGCGGGATGACCGGCGGCTGCTCCGGATAGTTGCGCATGCGCCGGACGTCGTCGGTGATCGGCCGGTCGAGCGGCGGGGTCCGGATTTCGCTCATGGGCTGCGCCGCGCCGGTCAGGCGCGGGATGATGCGGATGGGCGCGGCGTCCTGCGAGAGGGCGCCCACCACGAAGACGAAGAGGCCCGCCAGCACGGCCCCAAAGGCGGTTCCCCAGCGCATCACGCCGAGACCCCGACGATCCTGACCGCGCATTTCTTGAAATCCGTCTGCTTGGAGATGGGATCGGTGGCGTCGAGCGTCGTCTTGTTGATGAGCTGGCTCGCGTCGAACCAGGGCACGAAGACCACGCCGGGCGGCATGCGGTTGCGTCCGCGAATTTCGACGCGGGTGCGCATCTCACCGCGGCGCGAGACGATGCGGACCTCCGCGCCCTGATTGAGGCCGCGGGCGCGGGCATCTTCGGGATGCATGAAGCAGCGCGCGCCGGGGAAGGCCCTGAAGAGCTCGGGCACGCGCATCGTCATCGAGCCCGAATGCCAATGCTCCAGCACGCGGCCGGTTACGAGCCAGAGATCGAATTCGGCGTCGGGGGACTCGGCCGGCGGCTCGTAGGGCACGGCGATGATCCGGGCCTTGCCGTCCTTGTTACCGTAGAACTCCACGCCCGCGCCCGGCGTCACGAAGGGGTCGAACCCCTCGCGGTAGCGCCAGAGCGTCTCCTTGCCGTTCACGACCGGCCAGCGCAGTCCGCGCACCTGGTGATAGGTGTCGAAGGGCGCCAGGTCATGGCCATGACCGCGTCCGAAGGTGGCGTATTCCTCGAACAGCCCCTTCTGCACATAGAAGCCGAAGGCCTTGGCTTCGGCGTTCTCGTAGGCCGGATCGAGCTCACTGAGCCCGTAGCGATCGACATTACCGTTCCGGTAGAGGACCTCGTACAGGGTCTTGCCGCGGTAGTTCGGGTTGGCGTCGAGGATGTTCGCCGGCCAGACCTCGTCGGTGGTGAAGCGCTTCGAGAACTCGATCTGCTGCCAGAGATCGGAGCGGGCCTCGCCCGGCGCCCTGACGAGCTGGTGCCAGAAATGCGTGCGCCGCTCGGCATTGCCGTAGGCGCCTTCCTTCTCGACCCACATGGCGGTCGGCAGGATGAGATCGGCCGCGAGCGCCGTCACGGTCGGATAGGCGTCGGAGACGACGATGAAATTCTCCGGGTTGCGATAACCCAGATAGGTCTCGTTGCTGCTGTTGGGCGCGGCCTGGAGGTTGTTGTTGACCTGAATCCAGTAGAAATTGAGCTTCCCGTCCCGGAGCATGCGGTCCTGCTCGACGGCGTGGAAGCCCGGCTTCTCCGGGATCAGGCCGGCCGGCACGCGCCAGATCTCCTCGGCGCGCTTGCGGTGCTCGGGATTGACGACCGTCGTGTCGGCCGGCAGGCGATGGGCGAAGGTGCCGACCTCGCGGGCCGTGCCGCAGGCGGAGGGCTGGCCGGTCAGCGAGAACGGGCTGTTGCCGGGCTCGGAGATCTTACCGGTGAGCAGGTGGATGTTGTAGACGAGCTGGTTCGCCCAGACGCCGCGGACATGCTGGTTGAAGCCCATCGTCCAGAACGAGACGACCTTGCGCTTGGGATCGGCATAGAGCTCGGCGAGCTGCTCGAGGAAGCCCGGCTCGACGCCCGACAGGGCCGAGACCTTCTCCAGCGTGTAGTCCTTGACGAAGGCGGCATAGGCCTCGAAGTCGATCGGCGTCGTCGCGGCCGGATCGGCCGCCTTCCGCGCCTTGACCTCGCGCGGATCGTCCGGCCGCAGGCCGTAGCCGATCTCGGTCGCGCCCTTCACGAAGGTGGTGTGCCGGCCGACGAAGTCCTTGTTGACCCGCCCGGTCGTGATGATGTGGTTGGCGATGTAGTTGAGGATCGCCAGGTCCGTGCCCGGCTTGAAGACGATCGGAATGTCGGCGAGGTCGGCGCTGCGATTGGTGAAGGTCGAGAGCACCGCGACCTTGACATGCGGGTGGCCGAGCCGGCGGTCCGCGACGCGGGTCCACAGGATCGGGTGCATCTCCGCCATGTTCGAGCCCCAGAGCACGAAGGCGTCCGTGGCTTCGATGTCGTCATAGACCCCCATCGGCTCGTCCATGCCGAAGGTGCGCATGAAGGCGTAAGCCGCCGACGCCATGCAGTGGCGCGCATTGGGGTCGAGGTTGTTGGAACGGAAGCCGGCGCGCATCAGCTTGGTTGCCGAATAGCCTTCCCAGATCGTCCACTGGCCCGAGCCGAACATGCCGAGTGCGGTCGGCCCCTTGTCCTTGAGCACCTGCTTGGCCTTTGCGGCCATGGTGTCGAAGGCCTCTTCCCAGGAGATCGGCGTGAACTCGCCGTCCTTGGCGTAGACGCCGTTCTTCTTGCGCAGCAGCGGCTGGGTCAGGCGGTCCTCGCCATACATGATCTTGGAGAGGAAATAGCCCTTGATGCAGTTCATACCGCGGTTGACTTCGGCCTTGGTGTCGCCGTGGGTGGCGATGACCTTGCCATCCTTGACGCCGACCATGACGCCGCAGCCGGTGCCGCAGAAGCGGCAGGGCGCCTTCGACCACGAGATCTGAAGGGCGTCGACGCCGCCCGCGACGGGCTGGGCCTCGGCCGGGACTGACATGTTGGCAGCGACTGCGGCGACGCTTGCAGCCTGCGCCTTCAGCATCTCGCGACGGGATAGGGTCATGGTTCTACTCCTAGGTCGTCGAGGTCTGCGATCTGCTCGAACACCATGTTGGCCGAGAGAACGCCGTCGAGGAGCCCGATGGCGGCGAGCCGGTCGCCGAGGATGCCCGCGGTCGCGCCTTCGAGCACGATCACGATCTTGCCGTTCTCGACCCGGTGGATCTCGGTGTCCGGCATCTCGCCGATGCTGGCGAGCACGGCCTCGACATGCGCCGGCAGGGCCGAGACGACGGCGCTCGAGATGTGATGGAAGCGTGGGCCCGAACGCTCAGCCATGAGCCACCTCCAGCCGAGGAACGCTCATGGTGACGGCCGAGGCCGGGCAGGTTGCGGCGCAGGCGCCGCAGCCGCTGCAGCGGTCTGCGGAGAGCTCCGGCAGCGCCGGCCCGCCGAGCCGCGGCCGGAAGCGGATCGCGGCCTCGGGGCAGGCGTCGCCGCAGCTCTGGCAGATGATGCCGCGCCCGGCAAAGCAATTGCTGCCGATGACGGCGACATGCGCGAAGGCGGCAGCGGTGCGGTCGAACACCGGCTCCGGACAGGCCTCGGCGCAGGCGCCGCAGAAGCTGCATTCGGCCGCGGCAAAGTTGAGGCTGGGGCGGCCGTCGGGGTCGAGCGCGATGATATGCTGCGGGCAGGCCGGCACGCAGGCGCCGCAGCCCGTGCAGGCCGCCGCGATAGAGGCCTCGCGTGACCATGGCGGACGAATCCGGTCGGGAGGCGTGCGATAGCGCCCGGTCAGAAAGCTTCGGCGTCCGAGATCGATGGCGTTCCGGTCCATGGCCAGCCCTTCAATGCGGAGGGCCTGGCGGGCCGAGAATGATCTGCGACATCCAGATGAGGAAGCCATAGCCGCCCACGATGCCGATCGCGATGACCGGCCAGATCAAGACAGCCAACATCAGGAAGGCCACGATCTCGGCGCGCTTGGTCGCCTTCTCGGGAACAATGCCTGGCGGGCCGTCCGTCGGCGCGGTTTCCGTCGTCATCTCTCAGCCCTTGGGGCGGCGGGCGTTCACATATCGCGCCGGCGCCAGATTAGAGATCGAAAAAACAATAGGCCTCTGGCCGGATTTGTCCACTGCACTCTGGGGCAACGGAAGTGCTTCCGCGGCTGCGTTTGACCCACCGCAAACGCGGCCGGTGCCTGCTCATTCTCTGGGCAGAATGGCGCGTTTCTTGCTTTTCATATAGGCGTCGGCCCGGCCGCGAAGTGAGCTTCGGATCGTCGCCGCTTTCAGTGCTCCGCGCGAGAAAACACCGGCATCGCGCGCTTTGCAGGCGGCTCCGTCGTCTTGTTTGCCAAAGAGCAAAGAAGCCTCCGGCCCGGACCGCTACGACCGGCTCGCCCCCTTGCCTCACGCTTGCGGGGTTTCATGAGCCGGCTATGCCGGCGCCACCCGCATAGGCTTGCAAGGGAAGGGTGAACGCATGGCCGAACGTCTGACAAAGACGGGAGCCCGGAACGTCTTCTACGGCGGATCGATCTTCTTCTTCGCCATATTCGTCGGGCTCACAGCCCATAGTCACTGGTTCATGCGGACGAAATCGACCGATGAATCGACGCTCACCTCCGCGGTCGCGCGCGGCAAGCATGTCTGGGAGCGCAACTCCTGCATCAACTGCCACACGCTGCTCGGCGAGGGCGCCTATTTCGCGCCCGAACTCGGCAATGTCTGGAAGCGCTATGGCGGCGACAAGGACCCGGCCGGCGCGCGCGAGAGCCTGAAGGCCTGGATGGCGGCGCAGCCGAGCGGCATCGAGGGCCGCCGGCAGATGCCGCAGTTCAACCTGACTGAGCAGGAACTCAACGATCTCGCCGACTTCCTCGAATGGACGAGCCGGATCAAGACCCAGAACTGGCCGCCCAACGAGGCCGGCTGAGAGCGCGCGACAGGAGAGAGCCATGCCAGGCTACAACACGACGAGATACAAGACCCAGAACGTCGCGATGCTCTATTTCTACGGGGCGCTCGCCCTGTTCATCGCGCAGGTCAGCTTCGGGGTCGTCGCGGGGCTGATCTATGTCCTGCCCAACACGCTTTCGGTCGTCTTGCCCTTCAACATCGTGCGGATGATCCACACCAACGCGCTCGTGGTCTGGCTGCTGCTCGGCTTCATGGGCGCGACCTACTACCTGCTGCCGGAAGAGGCGCAGACCGAGCTCTACAGCCGCAAGATCGCGGTCATCCAGTTCTGGCTGTTCTTCATCGCCGCCGCGATCGCGGTGGTCGGCTATCTCTTCCGCATCCATGAGGGGCGCGAGTTCCTTGAGCAGCCCTTCGTGATCAAGGTCGGCATCGTCGTCGTCGTGCTGATGTTCCTGTTCAACATCACGATGACCTCGCTGAAGGGCCGCAAGACCACCGTCACCAACATCCTGCTCTTCGGTCTCTGGGGCCTGGCGATCTTCTTCCTCTTCGCCTTCTACAACCCCGCCAACCTCGCCCTGGACAAGATGTACTGGTGGTACGTCATCCATCTCTGGGTGGAAGGCGTCTGGGAGCTGATCATGGCCTCGGTGCTGGCCTTCCTGATGATCAAGCTCAACGGCGTCGACCGCGAGGTCGTCGAGAAGTGGCTCTATGTCATCGTCGGCCTCGCCCTGTTCTCCGGCATCCTCGGCACCGGCCACCATTATTACTGGATCGGCGCGCCCGGATACTGGCAGTGGATCGGCTCGCTCTTCTCGACGCTCGAGGTCGCGCCCTTCTTCACCATGGTGGTCTTCACCTTCCAGATGACCTGGAAGGCGGGCCGCAACCACCCCAACAAGGCGGCGCTGCTCTGGTCGATCGGCTGCTCGGTGATGGCCTTCTTCGGTGCCGGCGTCTGGGGCTTCCTGCACACGCTGTCCTCGGTGAACTACTACACCCACGGCACGCAGGTCACCGCGGCCCACGGCCACCTCGCCTTCTTCGGCGCCTATGTGATGCTGAACCTCGCGGTGATGGCCTATGCCATTCCCGAGCTGAAGGGCCGCGCTCCGTACAATCAGGGGCTCTCCATCGTGAGCTTCTGGATGATGTGCACCGCCATGTCGGTGATGACCTTCGCGCTGACCTTTGCCGGTGTCGTGCAGGTCCATCTCCAGCGCGTGCTCGGCCAGTCCTTCATGGAAGTGCAGGACCAGATCGCCCTGTTCTACTGGATCCGCCTCGGCTCCGGCACGGTGGTGGTGGTCTCGGCGCTGATGTTCGTCTGGGCCGTGCTGGTACCCGGCCGTCAGCGGAGCGCCGAGCCGGTCGCGCTCGCCCAGCCGGCGGAATGATCTGAGGCCCGCCGGCCTCCGGGCCGGCGGGCACCCCCATCCCAAGGATTTGAGATCCCAAGGATTTCTGTGATGAACATGATCCCGCTCCCGCTCGTCCCGGCTCCTGCCGCTGACGCGCTCGACATCCCCGCCTATACCGCCTCCGGCAATGAGCGCTTCCTGTTCGAGAAGGCCTGGGAGCGGCGCCTGCCGCTGCTGCTCAAGGGCCCGACGGGCTCGGGCAAGACACGCTTCATCACCCATATGGCGGGCAAGCTCGGCCTGCCGCTCTTCACCGTCGCCTGCCATGACGACCTCTCCGCGGCCGACTTGACCGGCCGCCACCTGCTCAAGGGCGGCGAGACCGTCTGGGTCGACGGGCCGCTGACCCGGGCGGTGCGGGAAGGCGGGCTCTGCTACCTCGACGAGATCGTCGAGGCCCGCAAGGACGTCGCGGTCGTGCTGCATCCGCTGACCGACGACCGCCGCCTCCTGCCGTTGGAGCGCACCGGCGAGCTGCTCGCCGCGCCGGCCTCCTTCATGATCGCGGTCTCCTACAACCCCGGCTACCAGAACCTGCTGAAGAACCTGAAGCCTTCGACCCGCCAGCGCTTCGTCTCGATCAGCTTCGACTTCCTGCCGCGTGAGCAGGAGATCGCGGTCGTCGCCCAGGAAAGCGGGCTCGACGAGGCGGCGGTCGCGCCGCTAGTCGATCTTGCCCGGCGCCTGCGCACGCTGAAGGGGCAGGATATCGAGGAGGGCGTCTCGACCCGCCTCATCGTCTATGCCGCGAGTCTGATCGCTGCGGGCCTGCCCCGGCAGGAGGCGGTGCTGGCCGCCATCATCGAGCCGCTGACCGACGAGCCCGAGGTCCGCACCGGCCTCGTCGAGGTCGCCCGCGCGGTGCTCGGCTAGAGGATCGCGGCGATGCTGGACTTCCTGGAACTGGAAGAGACGGTCGGCCGCTTCTGGCACAAGCTGGTCGGAGAGACCGCGAGCCTGCCGCATCATCCCGAAGCGGCGGTGGCGCTCTCCACGATCGCGCCGACGCTGGCTGTCTGCTTCCGCGGCTTCGGCGGCGAGCCCGGCGTCAGGATCGTCCCGGCGCGCGAGCGCGTCGCCACTCACCGGCTGAGATTGCGCCAGCGCGTCGGTCTCGGCGAGGAGCGGGTGGCGCAGGCGCTGCGCACGCCGGACAGCCTGCAATTGCCTGCCGAGATCGCGCTCTTCCCGGAGCCCGGCCTCAACCGCGACCTCTATGTCTGGCTCGCCGCCTGCATGGCCGCGATGCGGCCGGCCGCGGTGACGCAAAACGACCCGCTGCAGCGCGACCTTGCCCTGATTGCAGCGGCGCGCACGCTGGTCGCGGCGGTTCTCGACACCTTCCCCGGCCTCGTTCCGACCTATCGGCGGCTCGCCGCGGCGACGCTCGCGAGCCGCCGCCGCCAGGGCTTGCCTGCGACGGAAGCGAGGGTGGAAGCGCTGATCCGCGCGGTGCTGCGCGGCGAGGCGATCGACTTCTCCGCGACGGATTGGCCGGCTGCGGCCCCGCCCGGCTATCTGCCGGCGCTCGGCGTCGCGCTCTGGCCGCTGGCGAGCGCGGCCGCGCCTGCCCGCACCCGCCGACGCGACGAGGACCAGCCGCCGCCGGCCTCGACCCGCGCTGAAGAGCAGATGAAGGCCTATGCCGCCAGCCGCGACGAAACGGCCGAGGAATGGCGCGAGCGCAGCCCCTTCATCCTCAACCGCTTCGAGAAGATCCTGGCGATGTCGGAGATGGTCGCGGTCGATCGCCCCTCCGACGACAGCGAGGAGCATGATCCGGAAGCCGCCGACGAACTCGACGACATGGTGTTGAGCGAGCGCAAGGGCCGCCCGGCCTCGCGCTTCCGCTTCGACCTCGACCTACCGCCGGAGGCGATCGACGATGTCGCGCTCGCCGGCGCTCTGACCTATCCGGAATGGGATTTCCGCGCCGCCAGCTATCGCGAGGACCATTGCCGCGTGCTCTCCGCTCTCGCCGGGCAGGAGCGTGAGCCGCCGGCGCAGGATGCCGCGACCCGCGCCCTTGTCCGCCAGGTGCGCCGCCAGTTCGAGGCGCTGCGCCCGCTGCGCGAGCCGCAGCGCGGTCAGATCGACGGTCCCGACCTCGATCTCGATGCGGTGGTGCGGCGCCAGGCCGATCTCGCGGCCGGAGGCCCCGGCAGCGAGCGCATCCAACGCGCCACCCGCCCGCAGGCGCACGACCTTGCGGTGACGACGCTGATGGACGTCTCGCTCTCGACCGATTCCTGGTTCGACGATTTGCGCGTGCTCGATGTCGAGAAGCAGGCGCTCACGGTCTTCGCCCATGGCCTCGCCGCCTGCGGCGACCGCCACGAGATCCTGACCTTTACCTCGCGCCGGCGCGACTGGGTCCGGATCGAGACGGTGAAACGCTTCGACGAGGCGATGGGCCCCGCTGTGGAAGCGCGCATCGCCGGGCTGAAGCCCGGCTACTACACCCGTATCGGCACGGCGATCCGCCATGCCGCCGCCGGCCTCAAGGCCAGGCCCGACCGGCGCAAGCTCCTGCTCGTCCTCACCGACGGCAAGCCCAACGACATCGACCATTACGAAGGCCGTTTCGCCATGGAGGACACCCGCATGGCGGTGATCGAGGCGCGCCGCGCGGGCATCTGCGTCTTTGCCGTCACCGTCGACCGGGAATCGCGTGCCTATATCCCGCATCTCTTCGGGCGCAACGGCCATGCCGTGGTCTCGAAGCTGGAGCGCCTGCCGGCGGCGCTGCCGGCGATCTACCGCGCGCTCGCCGCCTGAGGAGCATATCGATGACCGACGCACAGATGGGCCTCGTCGTCGCCACGCCCGCAATCATCGTGATGGCGGTGACGCTCTACCGCATGGGCGTGCTGCAGAAGGGCGGCGTCATCGCCGCGATTCTGATGTCGCTCGCCATCGCGGTCATGCTTTTCGTCGAGCAATAGCGCGACGCCAAGCTGTTTGCGCTTCAGCAAAGTCTCCCGCAGGCGGCGTCGCTAGTCTGGTGGAGACCCCGCAAGAGGGGCTGTTACCGGAGCTGAAGCGATGACCACGATGCCTCTCGAACCGCTGGATGTGCGCATGATCCCGCCGGGCGTTCGCCATGCGACGATCTTCGGCATCATCGAGCGCCTCGCGCCCGGCGACGCCTTCAGCATCGTCAACGACCATGATCCCGCGCCGCTCTGGCGCCAGATCGATGCGCGCTATCCCGGCGCCTTCTCCTGGACCTATATCGTGCAGGGGCCGCAGAGCTGGCAGGTCGAGATCGGCCGTACAGAGGCCGAGCTCGGGGCCGAGCACGATGCCGATTGCGGCGGCCACGGCGACGGACATTCCTGCACCTGCGGCCACTGAGCCGCGCCCCCTCACGGGAGATCGCAGCCATGCCGATGGCATCGCTGTCCCGCTGGACGATGAGCTATTTCGCGGCCGCGCTGGTTTTCCTGATCGCGGCCGAGGCTCTCTCCGTCGCCGGCATCGGCTTTCCGGCCGCTGGCCTCGCCGAGCCGGCGACGCTCGTCCTCGTCCATCTGACGGCGATCGGCTGGCTCAGCTTCGCCATGGCCGGGGCGTTGCTGCAATTCGTCCCGGTCCTCGTCTCGCGCCCGCTCGCTCTGCCGCATCTGGCCCTGCCGGCTCTGATCGCGCTGATCGGCGGCCTCCTCATTCTCTGCGCCGGCTTCGCGGTGCTCGCCGGCTGGCTCGACGCGCCGCTCGATCTGCTGCCGCTTGCTGCGGTCAGCCTCCTTTCGGGCTTCGGGATGCTCGGCCTGATGCTGCTGGCGACGCTGATGAGCACGCGCCCGATCGGGCTGTTCGCCGGCTTCGTCCTCGCTGGCCTCGCCTGCCTTGCGGCCACGGCGCTAAGCGGCTCCGCCTTCGCCACGATCGTCGCCGGCCGCAGCGACTGGCTCGGCTCGATGACGCTTCTGCCGGACGGCATGCCCTTCCATGCGCTGCTCGGCCTCGGTGGCTGGCTCGGCCTGATCGCCTTCGGCGTCAGCTACCGGCTTTTCGTGATGTTCATGATGGCTCCGGAGCCGCCGGCCCGCCGGGTCCGCCCCGTCCTGCTGCTGGCCGGAGTTGGCCTCGCCCTCGCATTCGCCGGTCTCGGCGCTCCCCTTGCCGGGCTGGAAGCCGGATCCCGCTTCGTCGCGGCGACGCTCGCCACGCTGGCGCTGGCCAGCGCCTTCTATGGTCGGGACATACTCGCCCTGTACCGCGCGCGTCGGCGCAAGGAACTCGAGATCAACATGCTGGCGAGCATCCCCGCCTTCGCCTCGCTCGGGCTCGGCGTCCTGCTGCTGCCGCTGGCGGTGGCGGGCGGGGCAGGGGAGGGCGTGACGGCGACACTCGTCTTTCTGATCGCTTTCGGCTGGCTGGGCGGGTTGACGCTCGCACAGCTCATGAAGATCGTCTCATTCATGACCTGGCTGGAAGCCTATGCGCCGCGGCTCGGGCGTGGTCCGACCCCGCGCGTCGGCGATCTCGTCGCCATGCCGCGCACGGGCGTCTGGTTCCTGCTCTATTACGGCGGGGTCGCGCTCGGGGCACTCGCTCTTGCCGGCGCGGAGACGGGCGGGTTCAGATGGGCCATGCTGGGGATGCTGGCCGGCACGGTCGGCCTCGTCGTCGAACTCGTCCGCGCACGCCGTTTGTCCGAGATCAAGGCTGCGGGCCGGCTGCCGGCGCATGAACGTCCGAGGCTGCTGGTGGCGCAAGCCGAAGAAAGGAAACAGTACGATGTCGACCACCGAAGCGCTGCAACCCCGCGAGCTTGACGTCAGGCCGATGCTGCGGGCCGGCGAGGAGCCGTTCCAGGCGATCATGGATGCCGTCAGCTCCCTGGCACCGGGCCAGACGCTGCGCCTCATCGCGCCGTTCCGGCCCGTGCCGCTCTATTCGGTGATGGCGAATCGCGGCTTCGCGGCCAGCGACCGCGCGCTCGACGGCGGCGACTGGGAAGTGCTGTTCTCTCCCATCGAAGCCGACGAGACCGAGGAAGAAGGATTGGCGCTGGGCAGCAGCCCCTCTGCGGTGTTCTGGGGCGATCCCGTCGTCGAGCTCGACCTTTGCGATCTGCCGCCGCCCGAGCCGATGGTGCGCATCCTCGAGGCGCTCGAGGGCCTGCAGGCGGGCGATGTCCTTTTCGCCCTGCTGGCGCGCGAGCCGGTCTTCCTTTTCCCGGAGCTCGCCAAACGCCAGCATGAATGGGCGGGCAATTTCGACGCCGCCGGCACGACCTATCGCCTGCTCGTGCGTCATGGCGGCGGCAAGGGGCACTGAGATGGGCGCGAGGCTGGAACGGCTGGTCGAGATCGCGCTGCGCGACGTGCTCGACCCCGAGATGGGCCGCAGCGTCATCGACCTCGGCCTGATCTACGCCATCGAGGCCACGCCGGACGGCGCGGTCGGCATCACCATGACCACCACCACGCGCGGCTGCCCGCTCACCGGCTTCCTGAAGGAGGCCGTGGCTGTTGCCGCCGGCGCCATCGAGGGCGTCAGGGGCGTGACCGTGACCCTCACCTACGAGCCGGCCTGGCAGCCGGCCATGGTCGCCGCCGAGTGAGCTGGGGGCTGGGCGGCGACGCATGGCGTTCTGGTTGAACCTAAACGGCCGGTAGCTGCGGGGCGCGCGGGCCTCTTGATTGGCTGGCACGCCACGAGGTCCTGCAAGGGGGCCGCTTGCTGCGCCCTCGCTCCTGCCCATCGACCGATATCCCCTGCGTCAGAATGTCATCCGTAGTAGGTCCGGTCCGGACCCTAAGGTCAGCGGCAAACGTCAAAGATGTTGTGCTGCAACAAAGATCGAATTCGCCAGGCTCCTAAAGTGCTCATGACCGATCCATTGACGGTCGTTCGGCAAGGAGACAAGCCATGGGCGAAGAGCTCAAACTGACCCGCCGCAGCATTCTGGCGGGAGCGGCGGCCACCGGGGCAATCGTCCAGGCGGCTACTGCGCCGGCGCAGGCACAGGCCGTGATGACCAAGGCCTCTGCCGCTGATATCGCCAAGCTGCCGCGCGTCAAGCCGAAGCTGGTTGACCCCCCGTTCGTGCAGGTGCACGAGCAGATCGCGACCGGCGGTCCGAAGGTCGTCGAGTTCGAGATGACGATCCGCGAGAAGAAGATCGTCCTTGACGATGCCGGTACCGAAACCTTTGCCTTTACATTCAACGGCACGGTTCCTGGCCCGCTGATGGTCGTGCATGAGGGCGATTACGTCGAGCTCACCCTGATCAACGCCGAAACCAACGAGTTGATGCACAACATCGACTTCCATTCGGCGACGGGTGCGCTCGGCGGCGGGGCGCTGACCGAGATCAACCCCGGTGAGCGGGTCGTGCTGCGCTTCAAGGCCACCCGGGCGGG
Source organism: Hyphomicrobiales bacterium (assembly GCA_900473415.1). Classification (GTDB taxonomy): domain Bacteria; phylum Pseudomonadota; class Alphaproteobacteria; order Rhizobiales; family Beijerinckiaceae; genus Allobosea. The sequence goes on along the minus strand of UCLR01000003.1, from coordinate 4,188 downwards.
CGTGTTCGTCTATCACTGCGCGCCTCCGGGCATGGTGCCCTGGCACGTCACGGCGGGCATGAACGGCGCCATCATGGTGCTGCCGCGCGATGGCCTGAAGGACCATCAGGGCAAGGCTCTGAAGTACGACAAGGTCTACTACGTCGGCGAGCAGGACTTCTATGTACCGCGTGATGCGAACGGGAAGTTCAAGCGCTATGCCAGCCCGGGCGAAGCGCATGAGGACGTGCAGAAGGCGATGCGGACGCTGACTCCGAGCCATGTCGTCTTCAACGGCAAGGTCGGCGGCCTGACCGGCAAGAACGCGATGACCGCCAAGGTCGGCGAGACGGTGCTGATCGTCCATTCGCAGGCCAACCGCGACACGCGGCCCCACCTGATAGGCGGCCATGGCGACTATGTCTGGGCCACCGGCAAGTTCCGGAACCCGCCGGAGCGTGACCTGGAGACCTGGTTCATCCCCGGCGGTTGCGCGGGAGCGGCGCTCTACACCTTCCTGCAGCCGGGCATCTACGCCTACGTCAACCACAACCTCATCGAGGCCTTCGAGCTCGGCGCTGCCGGCCACTTCAAGGTCGAGGGTGAGTGGAACGACGACCTGATGAAACAGGTCGTGGCGCCGGCGGGCATCTGACCCGGCGTCTTGCCTCCCCGCCGGGCGGCGGGGAGGCAACCCTTTCCCATAGGGGGCCATCATGGCCACGACTCTCCATCTTTCTCTGCCGCGCCTGACGACCTCGCTGGGCCTTCTGTTCATGGCCGGCGCCGCGGCGCTCCTGCTCGCCGCTCCGGCACGCCAGCCCGCTCCGACGCTACCGCTGCCGCAGACGGCCGTCGTCCCGGCCGGGACGCTGCTTCACAGGCTCGATGGCGAATACAGCCGTGCCGGCCAGCCGGTCGACGCGCCGCGCGCCACCGTACGGTTCGGCAGCCCGCTCGAGATCATGCGCTACCAGGTGACGGCGGCCGATTATGCGCGCTGCGTCTCGGCCGGCGCCTGCAAGCGCCTCGACACCCCGGCGGCGCGCGGCGACCTGCCCGTCACCGGCGTCAGCCATATCGACGCTACCGACTACGCCCGCTGGCTGTCGCAGGAGACCGGCGCGCGCTGGCGCCTGCCGACCGACGCCGAATGGGCGCACGCCGCCGGCACGCGCTTCGTCGACGATGCGCGCGGCCTCGACGGGAGCAACGCCAACCCAGCCGCTCGCTGGCTCGCGGATTACGACCGCGAGGCCAACCGCAAGGCGGCGAGCGATCCCGCCCCGCGCCCCGTCGGCAGCTTTGGCGCCAACGAGCATGGCGTCCACGACATGGCCGGCAATATCTGGGAGTGGACGCAGAGCTGTCTGCGCCGCGTCTCGCTTGATGCCGCCGGCCGCACGATCGGCGAGACCAGCAATTGCGGCATCTACGTCGTCGAAGGCCAGCACCGGGCGATGATGACCCTGTTCGTCCGCAACCCCAAGAGCGGTGGCTGCTCGGTCGGCACCCCGCCCGACAATCTAGGCTTCCGCCTGGTCAGAGAGACCGGCTGGCGCGACTGGCTGCCAGCCGGCCTGAGGAGGCTGCTGCCGGCATGAACGTGGCGGTGCGCAGCAGCGGCCTTCGGGCCGCGAAGCCGGCGGCCACCGAAGGCGGCATGGAGCTCCTGCTCTGGATCCTGGTCTGGAGCGAGCTCCTCGTCTTCGGTGCGCTGCTCGGCGCTTTTCTGATTCTGAGCGCGCTCGATCCGGCGGCGCGGGCGATCCTGCATGGCGCGCTCGATCTGCCGCTCGCGGCTGTCGCCACGACGGTGCTGCTCGGGAGCGGCTTCTTCGCCGCGCGCGCCGCGTCTGGCCACAGGCCGCGCTGGAACCTCGTCGCCGCCGCGCTCGGCGGCTTCGCGTTCTGCGCGCTGAAACTCACCGCCTTCGGCCACGAGCTGCCGGTGCTCGGCGAGATGGAGGGCCACCTGCCGGAGCTCTACTGGCTCATCACCGGCTTCCATCTGGCGCATGTGCTGTTCGTCGCGGTGCTGCTGCTCGTCGTCGCCTGGCGGCCCGCGCCGCAGCGAACCGCGGCGGTCGCCACGGTCTGGCATCTCGTCGACCTGGTCTGGCTCCTGATCCTCCCCGTCATCTATCTGGGCTGAGATGCAGCTTTCCCGCGACGTCCCCTTTTCCGCGATCCTTGTGATCCTTTTGCTCGCGACGGGGCTGAGCCTGCTCGCTGCCACCTCGCTTCCGCCCGGCCTGCGCGGCGTCGCGATTGCGGCGCTGAGCGTGACCAAGGCTGCGCTCGTCGTACTGGGATTCATGCGCCTGCATCGCGAGAGCCGGGCGCTCGCTGGGGCCCTCATCGGCTATGCCGCGCTGATCTGCACCCTGGCGGGGCTCAGGATTGCGCTTGCAGCGTGAACGTGACGCACTTGAACGGCGCAGGCGATTGCGGTCATATCCCGCTTCGCCCGCCGGGAACGACGGCACGTCGCGGGCGGCGCTTGAAGCTGCCGTAAGGAAAGATGATCTCGTGGCACTGGACCGCAGCGTGCTGCGAAGCATTCCGCTGTTCGCGGCGATGAGCGACGCGCAGCTCGACCGCATGACCGCGCAGGCCAGTGCGCGCCGCGTGCCCCAGAACGAGTCAGTGTTTGAGCAGGGCGATCGTGCCAAGGCTTTCTATCTGCTGCTGCACGGCCGGCTGAAGGTGACGCAGGTGACGCGCGACGGTCAGCAGATCATCGTGCGCGTCGTCCATCCCGGCGATCTGTTCGGCTTCACCCGCGCGCTTGGCCGCCCCGACTACCCGGGCACGGCGACGGCGGCGGTGGACAGCCTCGTCGCCTCATGGCCGACGGAGTCCTGGGACGGCTTCGTCGAGGACAATCCGCATCTGGCGATGAATGCCATCCGCACGATCGGCCAGCGCCTCGACGAGGCTCATACCCGCATCCGCGAGATGTCGACGGAGGAGGTCGAGCGGCGCGTCGCCCATGCCGTGCTGCGGCTGGTCGAGCGGGCCGGCAAGCGCGACGAGGCCGGCGTGCGCGTCGACTTCCCGATCTCGCGCCGCGACATCGCCGAGATGACCGGCACGACGCTGCACACGGTCTCGCGCATTCTCAGTGCCTGGGAGGCGCAAGGGCTGGTCGAGGGCGGGCGCCAGAAGCTCATCGTCCGCGACGCCGTGGGCCTGGCGCGGCTGGCGGAGAACGCCGAATAGAACATCGGACCGAAAAGTGGACTCCACTTTTCGGTCCGATGCTTAAACAAATGGCGAGATCGCCACCTTGCGTCCGACAGGACATGCGGCGATCTGGCATTCTCGGCCGCCTGGGTCGGCGGACCTCAGGCGCGCTGCGCGGCGGGCACGGCCCGGGCGCCCTGGCGAGCGCCGGTCAGCACCCGCCAATAGGCGATGGCGAAGCCGAGAAAAGCCAGCGACCAGCACAGCCCGGCGACATGCAGCAACGCGGTCGGACCATGACCAAGCGCCGAGCAGATCCGCGCGACGGTGCCGATGATGACGAGGACATAGCAGGCCTGTGTCGCTGCCGTCGCGACGAGCGGGCGGCCGGTATGACCGAGGCTGGCGCGTGACATCACGGCAAGGGTCATCGTCCCAAAGGCGCCGGCGGTCCAGGCATGGAGACCGGCGGCTGGCGCGACGAAGCCGAAGCTCGCCGCAGCCGACAGCGCGAAGCCGACCGGCACGAAGAGATAGGCCAGATGCAGGATGAGCAGCAGCGGATTGCGCCAGCTCCTCTCGCCGGCCCAGCGCGCGAGCCTGACGAGATGCAGCCCGGCCATCAGCGCCAATGCGGCGCCGGTTTCGGGAAGGTCCGGCAGGGCGACCCAGAGAGCGAGCGTGAGCGCGCTCAATGCCAGCACGACCAGGTCGTAGCGGCCGAAGGGCACGGGCAGGCGGCCTTCGCCACGCGGCGCCAGCCAGTTGCGCGTGAAGCTCGGCACGATCCTGCCGGCGATCAGCGAGACCAGCAGCAGCACCACCGCGATCGCGAAGCGACGCGAGAATTCGGCGCTTCCCGCCGCCGCGGCCTCGAGATGGAAGGCGACGTTGGAGGCCAGCAGCAGCGAGATCAGTGCGACGACCTTGAGGTTGCGCCAGTTGCGCCCGGCCGCGATCTCGCGCGCCGCCGCTCCCGCCAGCAGGACGAGGAAGAGCACATCGGCCAGCATGGCGAGC
>UCLR01000002.1 GCA_900473415.1 Hyphomicrobiales bacterium | reverse complement strand
GATGGGCGGTTTATAGGCGAACCCTCTTTCCCGTGTCAACACACCAGATGAAGTTTTTTTGACGGGACTGCGATCCCCCCTCCCGGGCGCCGACAGCGACGGGTTTCGCGGTGGTGATAAAGCCACCTGAACGGATCCATCAGGTACAGGACACGCGCGCCCATGCGAGGGCGTGTCTGGAGGCCGTTTCCCAAAACAGCCGCATTCAACCGGCACAGGAAGCTGCGCCGCGCGGGCACACGGATTGATTCCGGATGCCGGTGCGGGCATGGTCTCTGCGTGCTTTCATCTAGAACGCGCGCGAGACCAGTTTGTTCGGAGGCATCTCGTCGCCGAGCCGAGACAGCCTCGTCCACGCCAGAACCGGTCCCGATCGCCCGCTCCCAAGACGCCGCACGATGAACGCCCATCCCGAGTTCGCGCAGCCAGTCGAGCCGCTCGCCCCCGAGGCGACGGCCCTGCTCGTCGATCTCGGCATCGAGCCGCCGATCCAGCCGGTCGACTCCGGCCAGCAGCCGCTGGACCGCCGCGGGGTCTCGCTGCGCTGGCTGTTCGCCTGCGCGCTCGTGGGGTCCTGCGGCGCCGCGCTGCTGGGCGCCGCGATCCTGGTCGCGATGCGCGGCGACACCAGCTATCCCGAGCAGCCCGAGACGGTCGCCGTCCGGATGTCCTCGGCTGCGGGCGATGGCGGCGGCGCACTCAAGGCCGACAAGCTCGTCGCCGACCAGCCGATCATGTCCGCCCGCCACACCATTCGCGCGCCGATGTCGCAGCGGGTCGGCGATCGCGAAGTGATCCGGGTGCGCCCCTTCGTGCGCCTGGCCTCGAATCTGTCGCTGACCACCGGCGTCTACGCAGCGAACGTCCCGCCCTTCAATCCGCTGCGGCTCTTCGCCGAGGGCGGCCAGCCCGAAGAGCGCTATGCCGAACCTGTCCAGGACATGCCGGACGCCGACGTCACCATCGTCAAGCGCGATCTCGCCGGTATTCCGATTCCGCCCGGCAAGCCGCGGCTCAGCGACACCGAGGTCATATCCCAGATCGAGGAGGAGCGCGCCAATCTCGCGAGCTCCGGCCGCCAGCGCGCCCTGCCGATCCCGCCGCAGCTGATGCTGAGCCGCACGCTGACGGGCGCCGCGCCCGCGAGTAGCGACATCCTCGCCTACGCGCCCGCGACCGACACGCGCTTCTCTGGCATCGAAGTCCGCGTCGTGCCGGAGAACGTCACCGACGCGCCGAAGACGCCGATCCCCGCCTCGCGCGAGCCGCTCGTCGAGGACAAGCTGGTCATGGCCAAGCGCGGCGAGAATTTCGAGCAGGTGATGCGCGGCATCGGCGTCCTGCCCGATCAGATCCGCGCCATGATCACCGCCTTCGGCGGCAAGGTCAAAACCACGGCCCTGCCGGACGGACAAGTGCTCCAGGTGCTTTACGCGCCCGGGCCGCGCACCGGGGACGGCCGCCAGATCATGCGCGTCTCGCTCCTCAGCAACGGTCAGCCCGACGGCACGATCGCCATGAACGACCGCGGCTCCTTCGTGCCGGTCGACCTGCCGCGGCAGGATGTGGGCCCGCAGCGTCCGCAGCGGCGCGCGACCGAGGAGGGCGAGGAGGACGACGAGGACTCGGGCGGCGCCCGGCTCTATGAGAGCCTCTACGAGACCGGCGCTCGCCACGACCTGCCGCGCCCGCTGGTCGACGAGCTCGTCCGCATCTTCTCTTACGACATCGATTTCCAGCAGCGCGTCCGTGGCGGCGACAACCTCGAGGTGGTCTTCACCGACGAGGAAGAAGGCGAGCGCGCCGAAATCCTCTCCGCAACCCTGACGGTGAACGGCGAGGCGCGCCGGGTCTACCGCTACCAGTCGCCCGATGACGGGCTGATTGAATATTTCGACGAGGACGGGAAGTCGCTGAAGAAGTTCCTGCTGCGCAAGCCGATCGCCGATGGCGAGCTGCGCTCGGGCTTCGGCATGCGCTACCACCCGATCATGCGCTACTCGAAGATGCACACCGGCATCGACTGGTCCAACCGCATCGGCACGCCGATCCTGGCCGCCGGCAACGGCACGGTGCTGAAGGCCGGCTGGTCGTCCGGCTATGGCAAGCACACCGAGATCCAGCACGCCAACGGCTACGTCACCACCTATTCCCACCAGTCGAACTTCGCCGCCGGCATCGTGCCGGGCGCCAAGGTCCGTCAGGGCCAGGTCATCGGCTATCTCGGTTCGACCGGCCTCTCCACCGGCCCGCACCTGCACTATGAGGTGCTGGTCAACGGCAATTTCGTGAATCCGATGAAGATCCGCGTGCCGCGCGGCCGCGAGCTGCAAGGCCCCACGCTCGCCGAGTTCAAGCGCCAGCGCGACGAGATCCGCGGGCTGATCGAAAAGGCCGGCGGCACGTTCGCTCAACTGCGCTGAGCGCATGGCGGGCGCGCGATCCATGGGTCGCCCCGCTTCCATCGCTTGACAGAGCCGGCGGAAGCCGACACCGGCAAGGCTGGCATCTTTCTCGCGAGTCCGGGCTCATGCTCGCTTCCTTCCTGATCGTCCTGCCCGTCTTCGGGCTGATCGGCCTCGGCTATCTCGTCCGCTGGGGCAAGATCCTGCGCGAGACGACCGGCGAGGGGCTGTCGGACTTCGTCTTCGTGCTCGCCGTGCCCTGCCTGCTGTTCCGGACGCTCGCCAAGGCGGACATCCCGGCGACCCAGCCCTGGGGTTACTGGATCGCCTATTTCGCCGGGCTCGCGGTGGTCTGGGCGCTGGCCATGCTGATCGCGAGCCGCTTCTTCGCCCGCAAAGGTCCGGAGCTCGTCGTCTCCGGCTTCGCCGCCGCCCAGTCGAACACCGTCTTCGTCGGCGTCCCGATGATCCTGAAGGCCTATGGCGATGCCGGCGCGGTGCCGCTCGGGCTGCTGCTCGCCGTCCATCTGCCGGTGACGATGACGGTGGCGACGCTGCTGGCGGAAGGACGTTCCACCTCGATCCTGAAGCTGATCCAGCGGCTCTTCACCCACCCCATCATCATCGGCATCCTCCTCGGCTCGGCCGTGCGCCCGATCGTCGGCTACATCCCCGAGCCGGCCTGGACCCTGGTCGATCTCCTGGCGGGCGCGGCCGTGCCTTGTGCGCTGATCAGCCTCGGCATCGCCATGCGCCGCTACGGTCTCGAATCCGGCCTTGCGCTTCCGACCGTGCTGAGCGCGCTGAAGCTCGGCCTCCACCCGCTGCTGGTCTACTGGCTCGCGACCAGGGTCTTCGAGATGCCGACCTACTGGTCGGGCGTCGCGGTGCTCTTCGCCGCCTGCCCCTGCGGCATCAACGCCTATCTGTTCGCCGAGCGCTATCGCCAGGGCGTGGCCGACGCGTCGAGCGCGATCTCGCTCTCGACCCTGCTGTCTCTGTTCACCACCGCGGCCTGGCTCACCTTCCTCGGTGTCGGTTAGAGCGTGATGATTTCGCAGGGAAAGACGGTGTCATCCCGGGCTTGACCCGGGATCCATGCCAGAGCGCTTCCGATCATGATTCAGGTACGAATCCCGGCTCTGCGCTTCGCTCCGGCCGGGATGACCCACGTTTCCATCAAGACGACATGGCAGGCTCTAGATGAAGCCGAGCTGCCTGCGGAGAGATTCGGCGGATAGACCGCCCGCCCTGAGCTCCGCCAGCGTCCGCGATTGCCGGCTCTTGGCGAGCTTGCGCCCCTCCTCGTCGAGCAGCAGGCGGTGGAAGTGATAAAGCGGCGTCGGCAGGTCGAGCAGCCGCTGCAGCACGACATGGATATCGGTCGCCGCTTCCAGATCGCGGCCGCGCACCACATGGGTCACCCCCTGCAGCGCATCGTCGACGACGACAGAGAGGTGATAACTGGTCGGCACATCCTTGCGGGCGAGCACCACATCGCCCCAGCGCTCGGGCGCAACGGTGACGGCATGGCGCGAGCCATCGGGCTCGAAGACCGTGTAGCCCAGGGCGGGCCCCGCCGCGGCGATCGCGCGCGCCATGTCGAGCCGCAGCACATGCGCCTCGCCGGCCGCGACGCGACGCTCGGCGTCCTCAGGAGCGAGCACTCGGCAGTTCCCGGGATAGAGCGGCGCGCCATCCGGGTCACGCGGCCAGGGCGTGCCTGTTACGGCCTCGCCGGCGGCGACCGCGGCGCGGATTTCCTGCCGGGAGCAGAAGCAGGGATAGATCAGTCCGCGCGCTCTAAGGTTCGCGAGCGCGCCCGCGTAGTCGGCGAAATGCCGCGACTGCCGGCGAACCTCCGACTCGAAGGCGATACCAAGCCAGGCGAGGTCCTCCATGATGCCGTCGACGAATTCCGGCCGGCAGCGCGTCAGGTCTATATCCTCGATCCGCAGCAGCAGGCGCCCGCCGAACTGCCGCGCCAACGCCCCGTTGCTCAGCGCCGACAACGCGTGGCCGAGATGCAGCCGCCCGTTCGGGCTTGGCGCGAAACGAAAGACCGGCTTGCCGGAATCGGGTGGAGTAAGCCCCATCGCTCCTGTCTAAGGATCGGACCGGCCCGCGCCAAGCAGTCGGCTGCTGACGAAACCGGGCGAGCCTGCCATCGATGCTGACATCATGATCGAACGAATCACCTGCGATGCCGATCTGGAGGAGGGCATGGCGGCGCTCGCCGCCAGCCACGAGCATTGGCGCGTCATCGTCGAGCGCACGGGCCTGCCACCTCTACGGCTTCGCGAGGGCGGTTTTCCGGGCCTCGCCGCGATCATCGTCTCGCAGCAGCTCTCGGTCGCCAGCGCCCGCGCCGTCTGGGCACGCTTCGAAAGCGTCTTCGTGCCGCTGACGCCGGAGCGGCTATTGGCGGCGACCGATGACGACATGCGCCTTTCCGGCCTGTCCCGGCCGAAGCAGCGCACCTTGCTGGCGCTATCCGCGGCGCTCACCGAGGGCCGGCTCGTCCTCGACGAGCTCGAGGGGCTCTCGCCCGAGGAGGTTCACGCCCGCATGACCGCGATCTCCGGCATCGGCCCCTGGACCGCCGATGTCTATCTGCTGTTCTGCCTCGGCCATCGCGACGGCTTCGCCGCCGGCGACCTCGCGATCCAGGAATCCGCACGCCATGCCTTCGGCCTCGGCGAGCGTCCGAAGCCGGCGGAACTTGCCGCCATGGCCGAGGCCTGGCGGCCATGGCGCGGCGTCGCCGCGCGCCTGCTCTGGGCCTATTACGCGATGCTGAAGCGCCGCGAGGGCATCAACGCCTGAAACGCGGTCATCCCGGGTCAAACCCGGGATGACCGGGTCGTTCCGCGGACAATCAGCTCCGCGTAATCTTCAGCGCGTTCTGCGCGGCGGCACGCAGCATCCCTGAATCGCTCATCACCGTGACCATGCGCGCGCCCATGGCGAGGCCCTGCTTCGCCCGCTCGGCGGTGGCGGCATAGAAGGCGACCGGCTTGTTCACGGCCGAGGCGCGGGCGACGATGTGCTTCACCGCCTCGTCGACCTCCTTGGCGGTGGCGTCGACCTTCGCCCCGCCGGACAGCGCGATCGAAAGGTCGGAAGGACCGACGAAGACCGCATCGATCCCCTCCAGCGCCAGGATGTCGTCGAGGATCGCCATCGCCTCGCGCGTCTCGATCATCGCGAAGGTCATCGAGAAGCCGTTGGCGGCCTTGAGATAGCCGTTCTGGTCGAGGCCGGAGGCCCCGAGACCGCCATAGCTGCCCCAGCTGCGCTCGCCCATCGGCGGATATTTGGCGTAACCAGCGAAGAGCTTGGCATCCGCCATCGTGTTGATCATCGGCGCGATGACGCCGGAGACACCGGCGTCGAACAGCCGGGAGACGTTCTGGAACTCACCGACGGGGATGCGCGCGATGGCCGGCTTGCCGGCGGCATTGATCAGCGGCACGGCGCGGATGACCTCGGAGAGCGTGATCGGGCCATGCTGCATGTCGAGCGTGACCGCGTCGAAATCCTCCTGCGCCAGGATCGCCGAAATCGACGGGTCGGGCAGGCCGCACCAGGCGGAAACGATGCTGTCGCCTTTGGCAAAGCGATCGGCGAGAGAGGACAGGACAGTGGGCTTGGCCATGGCGCGTTCTTCCGTTTCGAAGTCCGCGCTTCACATGGCGCGGCGACCTTGGCAGGTTGGACCGAGGGCCGCCCGAAAAGCAAACGGGCGCCCATGCGCCCGTTTCAGAGACGTCCTGCGTCTGCCGGCTATGCCCGGGCATCGGACCGAAATTGGAATCCGGTTTTTAGACGAATCCGATGCTCGGACAAAAGGTCACTGCCCGGCCTGGATATCCTGCGCGGCCTTGAGCAGCAGCTCGGTCATGACGCTGCGGATCTCGCTGTCGTCGATGCCGAGATTGGCGGCCGCGAAATCGCTCTTGAGCTTGCGCACCACGTCCTCGTCGCCCGCCTCCTCGAAATCGGCGACGACGACGGCCTTGGCATAGGCCTCGGCATCCGCGCCGCTCTTGCCGAGCTTATCGGCCGCCCAGAGCCCGAGCAGCTTGTTGCGACGGGCCGTGGCCTTGAAGCGCAGTTCCTCGTCATGGGCGAATTTTTGCTCGAAGGCGTTCTTGCGCTCGTCGAAGGTCGTCATTGGCGGCGTCCGTATCCTCTGCGGGCGGGGCTCATGCTCCCGCCAACCATATAGGCTGCCGTGGCGGCAAGGGCCAGCCTCAGCATCGCCGCAGGCGACCTTTCGGGCCGCTCTTTAAGGCTGCAGAAAGCTCAGGAAGGGGCGTTTGTTGCGTTTGCGTCGTTAAGGCCCCATATACGCGCATACAGCCGGCGCCGGCCCTCAGGGTTTGATTCCAAAGCGGGATCGCCCGGGCCGACGGTTCCGGATCGACAGATCAGGGGCCAAGATCCCGCCGCGATGACATCGCGTCCAGAAAAGGGCCGACCTTTGGATTTCCTCAAGCCACGGTACATCCCCATGAATCGCCGCCGTCGCATCTACGAAGGCAAGGCGAAGGTCCTCTATGAAGGACCCGAGCCCGGTACGCTGATCCAGCATTTCAAGGACGACGCCACCGCCTTCGACGCGAAGAAGCATGAGGTGATCGACGGCAAGGGCGTGCTCAACAACCGCATCTCCGAGCACATCTTCTCGAACCTCAACGACATCGGCGTGCCGACGCATTTCATCCGCCGGCTGAACATGCGCGAGCAGCTCATCCGCGAGGTCGAGATCATCCCGCTGCAGGTCGTGGTGCGCAACGTCGCCGCCGGCTCGCTGGCGACCCGCCTCGGCCTCGAGGAAGGCACGCAGCTGCCGCGCTCGATCATCGAGTTCTATTACAAGAATGACGCGCTCGGCGACCCGATGGTCTCCGAAGAGCACATCACCGCCTTCGGCTGGGCGACGCCGCAGGAGATCGACGACGTCATGGCCCTGGCCATCCGCGTCAACGACTTCCTCTCCGGCCTCTTCCTCGGCGCCGGCATCCGTCTCGTCGACTTCAAGATGGAGACCGGCCGGCTCTGGGAAGGCGACATGATGCGCATCGTCGTCGCCGACGAGATCAGCCCGGATTCCTGCCGGCTCTGGGACATCCGCTCCAAGGACAAGCTCGACAAGGATCGCTTCCGCCGCGACATGGGCGGGATCATCGAGGCCTATACGGAAGTCGCCCGCCGCCTCGGCATCCTCGGCGAGAACGAGAACCCCGGCCAGACCGGCCCGCGCCTGGTGCAGTGAACGCCCCAGGGGTGAGTGCCCAGAGCCTGCCATTATCGTCATCGAAACGGGAGCGCATGCGCTCCCGTTTTCATGTCGCATTGCTGGCTCTGGCCGCCGGGCTCATGCTCTCGGCCTGCTCGCATTTCGGACCCGGGATCACGGAGCTGCCGGCCTCTCAGGGTTGGCAGCCGCTGCCGATCGGCGCCTGGGTGCTGAATGACGGGCTCGAGGCCCGCGCCATGGCGTTCTGTCCGCGCGACGCCTGCGACCGGCAGGGCTTCGCCGCCATCGTCTCCTTCTCCGGCGCACGCGCCGTCGAGATGGAGAAGGCGCTTTCCGAAAGCCCGGCGGCTCTCGGCCAGGCCTTCGCCCGGCTGGCGGCGGAAAAGGCGGCCGAACGCCGCAAGCTGCAGAAGGCGCTGAAACGGAAGCCCGAGCGGAAGCCGGCCCGCAGCGCGACGGACGTCCTGCGGCTGGATTCACCCGATGCCCGCGGCATCCTCGTCACGATCCGCTCGCTCGACACGCCCGGGCGGCGGGCCGTCACCGCCATCCTCTACGGACGCGAGAACGAGCGTCTCGTCGTTGCGGTCGCGGTCGCCGGCACCGCCGACGCCGCCCGTCACGACGCCGAAGCCGCATGGCGCAGCCGCTGATGGCCGGAATCCGCGCGAAATGGTTGAGCCGGCCCCGATTCGCCGCTAGAGCATGTCCTGTAACCTTCTGAAATCGGTCCTGGGTTGATAACATGCTTTAGCCGCATGGCCCAAGATCTTGATGTAACGCATAAATCCTGCCAGGAGACCCTCATGAAAGCCCGCGTCACCGTCACCCTGAAGAACGGCGTGCTCGATCCGCAGGGCAAGGCCATCGAAGGGGCGCTGAAGTCGCTCGGCATCGACGGCGTGGGTTCGGTGCGCCAGGGCAAGGTCTTCGACATCGAGCTCACCGGCTCCGACAAGGCGGCCGCGGAGGCTGCGCTGAAGGCAGCCTGCGAGAAGCTGCTCGCCAACACCGTCATCGAGAATTACCGCGTCGAAATCGGAGCCTGAGGCTCCGAAACGCCAAACTGCTGGGGGGCAGCTTTGAAGACGACCATCTGTGCCTTGTTGACCGCCATGTTGCTGGCGGGCTGTCAGACTGCGACCAGGCCGAGCGTCCTGACGGCCGGGGAATTCGACGCGCCCGTGCGGCCCGGGGAGACGCGACTCAGCATCCGCAATGTCGACCGGGACAAGTGGGTTGGGCGCGGGATAGACACACTGAGCGCGCGCCGCACGGTCTTTGTCTGCCGGCCCCTCGCCTGCGCCTCGCCCTCGGCCGTGATCTATCCGCGGCTCGCCAGCCCAACGCGCAAGCCTGATCCGCAGGCTCTCCTCGACCTGGGCCAGCGCGTCCTGGACGAGCAGACACGTGGGGGCGCCATCGCGAAATTCGGCCCCAAGCCGGGTACCGTGAAGGGGTTTCCGTCCTTCAGCTTCGGCTATTCCCGGGAAGTGAACGGTAAGACCGAGTTCGCTCGCAATACCGCCGTTTTTGCAGGGTCTCTGGCCTTCAACCTGCTGTCGATATCGCAGGACGAGGCTGTTGCGGCGCGCAATCTCGAACACTTCATCTCGGCGATCGAGATCAAGGACGGTGGTTCACGTCGCTTAGCTCAGCGCTGAACGACGCACGACAGCCGAAAACGAAACGAGCCGAAAGGACATCATCATGAAGGCCGCGGTCATCACCTTTCCGGGCTCCAACCGTGACGGCGACGTCGCCCAGGCGCTGAGGCAGGCCGGCGCGACGGTCGTCCATAGCTGGCACGGCGACACCGAGCTGCCCAAGGGCACCGATCTCGTGGTGCTGCCGGGCGGCTTCTCCTATGGCGACTATCTGCGCACCGGCGCCATTGCAGGCCGCGCACACATCATGGACGCGACGCGCGCCCATGCGGCCCGCGGCGGCTATGTGCTCGGCATCTGCAACGGCTTCCAGATCGCCTGCGAGGCGGGGCTCCTGCCCGGCATCCTGGTCCGCAACGCTGATCTCAAATTCGTCTGCAAGCGCCAGCACCTGAAGGTCGAGCGCAACGACACGCCCTATACCCGCGCCTATGCCAAGGGCCAGACGATCGATGTCTGCATCGCCCATGGCGAGGGTAACTACATCGCCGACACCGAGACGTTGGCGCGGCTCGAAGGCGAGGGCCTCGTCGCCTTCCGCTATGCCGATGCCGAGGGCCGGGTCACGCCGGAAGCCAATCCGAACGGCTCGCTCAACAATATCGCCGGCATCTATTCGCCCGGCTTCAACGTTCTCGGGCTGATGCCGCATCCGGAGAATCTGATCGATTCGCTGGTCGGCGGCACCGATGGGCGCGGCCTGTTCGAGAGCCTCGTCGGCGCCAAGCGCGCGGCCTGAAGACTCAGCGCCCCGTCAGCGCCCGCTGCAACAGCCTCGCCGCCGCCTGCTGGTCGAGCGGGCCGACATGCTTGTCGAGGATGTGGCCGTCCGGCCCGATGACGAAGGTCTCGGGGACGCCATAAACGCCCCACTCGATCGCGGCCCGCCCGCTGCGGTCGACCCCCACGGCCGAGAACGGATTGCCCAGTGCGCCGAGGAAGCGACGGGCATTCTCTGCCTCGTCCTTGTAGTTCATCCCGACCAGCGCGACCTTGCCCTGCTTCACCGGCTCGGATTCGGCCAGGCCGACCAGCACCGGATGCTCGACCCGGCAAGGCGCGCACCAGCTCGCCCAGACATTGACCAGCGTTGCCCGACCCCGGGCGAGATCGGCATTGGCGAAGGCCGGCACGGGTTTGCCGTCGCGCTGCAGGCCTTCCAGCGGCGCGAGCGAGATCGCGGGCGCGACACGTCCGATCAGCGCGGAGGGAACCCGGCTCTTGTCGCCCGTGAACAGGCCGATACCGAAGACGATGGCGAGCGCGCCGAAGATCAGCACCGGCACGAGGAAAACGAGCGGCGAGCGCCGCCGCGACGCGGACTCGGTTTCGCTCATCGCGCCTTCCCACCCGGCTGCCGGCCGGCGCCGCGCCGCTCCAGCGCATCGAGCGCGCGCTTCTGGGCGGCATGGTCACGGAGGGCCGCCAGCGTCAGTCCGGTCAGGATGAGTGCGGCCGAGCCGTAAGAGGCGAGGATGAAGCCGGCATGCGGTCCGAGGCTGTCGATGAGCCCGTTCATGCCGCGGCCCCCTGAGCCGCCAGCCGGTCGAGCCGCTCGGCCTCGAGGATCGTCAGCGTTCGCACGCGCCGGCGCATGATCTCGGCCCGCATCCCGAGCATGTGCAGCGCCAGCGCGAAAAGGGTGAAGCCGATCGCGAGGATCAGCAGCGGCCACAGCATCGAGGGGTGGATGGTCGGCCCGCCCATGCGCAGCACCGAAGCCGGCTGGTGCAGCGTGTTCCACCAATCGACCGAGAACTTGATGATCGGCACGTTGACGAAGCCGACCAGCGTCAGAATGGCAACGGCTCGCGCCGCGCGTAGAGGCTCGTCCAGCACGCGCCAGAGCGCGATGATGCCGAGATAGATCAGGAGCAGCACCAGTACCGAGGTCAGCCGCGCATCCCAGACCCAGTAGGTGCCCCACATCGGCTTGCCCCAGAGCGCACCGGTGATGAGGCAGACCAGCGCGAAGCAGGCGCCGATGGGCGCCGCCGCTTTCTGCGCGACGTCGGCGAGCGGATGGCGCCAGACCAGCGTGCCGAAGGCCGAGACTGCCATCATCGAATAGAACATCATCGCCAGCCACGCCGCCGGCACATGGATGAACATGATGCGGATGGTCTCGCCCTGCTGGTAGTCGGCCGGCGCCACGAACCAGGCGAGATAGAGCCCGACCGCAAGGAACACCGCCGCCGCCGCCGCGAACCAGGGCAGCAGCGCAGCCGAGAGGCGCATGAAGCGCGTCGGATTGGCGAGGTCGATCAGGCTGGCCATGGCGGAGCTTTAAAAGTTTGACCGCTTCCAAGCAATGCGCTCGGCACGACTGCGACAATCGCTCCGTCTTGGGCAAGGGGCCTTTATCAGGCCTCGTCGTTGTCGGGCCCCGACGCGTCGGCGCCGCCCTGGTCGAGAATGCCAAACTGCCGGGACCGGACACCCTCTCCTGCAAGGTCGAAGCCTTCCGCCGCCAAGCCCCGGCGTAGCAGCTCGCGTACCGCCGAGGCGCGACTGGGCATGCGCTTCTCGAAACGCCAGTTCTCGATGGCGCGCAGCTCGTCTTGGTTGAGCATGATCTGAAGGCGTTCGCCTCGTTCTTCAGATGTCATTTTGCTGCACCGGCTCTAAATGAGTAAGTGACTATATAAGCGGAAGAGGTGGTGTTTCAAGCGCTGCCTCGGAGACCACCAACGGGGTTGGAGTGGGTAACTGACAAATCTACTAACATATTGAAATAACTTGCTTTTTTATGATTGTTTTGTTGCGTTTGTGCTGAAGCCGGGCTAGCTTGCCACCTTGGAGGATCGACCGTGCCGATGAAACTCTCAGCCGACATGCAGCACGCCGTCGAAACGATGTTGCGCAGCAGGGTCGACGAAACATCCGTGCTCGACGTGAACGCCGCCGCCGAAGAGGTCCGCGTGATCTTCGCAGAGCGCAACGTCGCCCGCGAGGACATCGCGTCCTTCGTCGCGCAGCTGGCAACGCAATACGGCTACCCGATCGAATTGGGAGCGGCCGTGCCGGAGCGGGATCGCGCCGAGGCCTAATCGGCCGATCGTAACGCCGCAGCTGCGGCGATCGTGCCGACCACGATCGCCATGAGCGAGATCGCGCAGAGGATCAGGAAGGGCGTCAGGAACGGCACCGTGCCGCCGAGCGCGGCATTGGCGGCCGAGACGCCGAAGATCAGCACCGGCACCGTCAGCGGCGCGACCAGCACCGGCACGATTAGCCCGCCACGCCTGAGGCTCGCGGCCAGCGCCGCGCCGCCCGCGCCGATGAAGCTCAGCGCCGGCGTGCCGACCATGAGCGTCGCGATCAGCGGCAGCACGCCCTCGCCCGGCAGCGCCACCAATAGCCCGAGCAGCGGCGAGACCAGCGCCAGCGGCAAGCCGGTCGTGAGCCAATGCGCCAGCCCCTTCGACAGCACGGCGAGCTCCAACGGCAACGCGGACGCCCGGATCAGATCGAGCGAGCCGTCCTCCTCGTCGCTCTGGAACAGCCGGTCGAGCCCGATCAGCACCGAAAGCAGCGCGCCGAGCCAGAGGATCGCCGGCCCGATCCGCGAGAGCAGGTTGAGGTCCGGCCCAAGCGCGAAGGGCACCAGCACTACAAGCGTCAGGAAGAAGACGAGCGCGAGCTCGCCGCCGCCGCCGGCCCGGCTCGCAAGCGCGAGATCGCGCTTCAGGATGGCGAGGAAGGCCCGCCTCACGGTCCGATCCTCACTTCGCGCGCACCCTCCAGGCCGAGCGGCCCATGCGTCGCCGCCAGGATTGCGCCGCCCTGCGCGAGATGATCCCGCATCAGCCCGGCCAGCATCAGCTGCGAGGCGCTGTCCAGCGCCGACATCGGCTCGTCGAGCAGCCAATAGGGCCGGCGCGAGACAAGGAGCCGCGCCAGCGCCACGCGCCGGCGCTGCCCGGCCGAGAGATAGCCCACCGGCAGCTCCGCCGCATGGGGCAAGCCCACGACCGCCAGCGCTTCCTCCGGAGACGCCGCCGCATCGCCCAGCACATCTTGGGCGAAGGCAAGATTCTCCCGCGCCGTCAGCGCGGTCTTCAAGCCATCGCGATGGCCGACAAGATGCGAGATCTCGGCGAGCTGCGCGTCTTCATCGCCGCCCTCCAGCCGGATCGTGCCGCCATCCGGCCGCAGCCTTCCGCACAGCATGGCGATGAGGCTCGATTTGCCGGCGCCGTTGCGTCCGGTCAGCGCGATCGCCTCGGCCTGACCGAGCGTAAAGCTCAGGCCTTCGAAGATCAGCCGGCCCCCGCGGCGGCAGGCGAGATTCTCCGCATGGAGACGCATCGGAAGGAATGTTTCTTGCCTCAAGACAGCGCTGCCGCCGACGCATACGACCACATCTCGTTCATCTAGCGCGCTTCTTGGAATTGCTCTATAGAACCCGCGGCTACGCCGCACGCCGATCCGGCGCGGGGCTCGGGCACTCCCGAGGCGGCGCGCGCGTCACGCGCATTAGGCCTTCGAACGGCTGCGTCCGCAAGGGCACAACCGGTCGCGACCGCAACCCCTTGATCAGGATCAAGCCCGACATGGCCTCGCTCGACTCCTTTAAAGCCCGCAAGACGCTCACCGCCGGCGGCAAGACCTACACCTATTACTCCCTGCCCGATGCCGAGAAGAACGGTCTCCCCGGCATCTCGAAGCTGCCCTTCTCGATGAAGGTGCTGCTGGAGAACCTGCTGCGCTTCGAGGACGGCCGCTCCGTCACCAAGGCCGACATTGAGAATTTCGTCGCCTGGCTCGACGACAAGGGCAAGGCAGGCAAGGAGATCGGCTTCCGCCCCGCGCGCGTGCTGATGCAGGACTTCACCGGCGTTCCGGCGGTCGTTGACCTCGCTGCGATGCGCGACGGCGTGAAGGCGCTCGGCGGCGACCCGCAGAAGATCAACCCACTCGTTCCCGTCGACCTCGTCATCGACCACTCGGTCATCGTCGATGAGTTCGGCTCGCCCAAGGCCTTCGCCAAGAACGTCGAGCTCGAATACGAGCGCAATGCCGAGCGCTACAAGTTCCTGAAGTGGGGCCAGGGCGCCTTCGACAATTTCCGCGTCGTCCCGCCCGGCACCGGCATCTGCCACCAGGTCAATCTCGAATACCTCTCCCAGACCGTCTGGACCCGTAACGAGACCATCGACGGCGCCGAGGTCGAGGTCGCCTATCCCGACACGCTGGTCGGCACCGATTCGCACACCACCATGGTCAACGGCCTCGCCGTCCTCGGCTGGGGCGTCGGCGGCATCGAGGCGGAAGCCGCCATGCTCGGCCAGCCGCAGTCGATGCTGCTGCCGGAAGTGATCGGCTTCAAGCTGACCGGGTCGCTCAAGGAAGGCATCACTGCCACCGACCTCGTGCTGACCGTCACCCAGATGCTTCGCAAGAAGGGCGTCGTCGGCAAGTTCGTCGAGTTCTTCGGCCCCGGCCTCCACAACCTGACGCTGGCCGACCGCGCGACGATCGCCAATATGGGCCCGGAATACGGCGCGACCTGCGGCTTCTTCCCGGTCGACGCCGAGACGATCGACTACCTGACCACGACCGGCCGCAAGGCCGACCGCATCGCGCTGGTCGAGGCTTACAGCAAGGCGCAGGGCCTCTTCGCCACCCGCGAGACGGCCGATCCGGTCTTCACCGACACGCTCGAGCTCGATCTCTCCTCGGTGCAGCCCTCGATGGCCGGCCCGAAGCGTCCGGAAGGCCGCGTCGACCTCTCCGGCGTCAAGGCCGGCTTCGCCGCCGCCATGGACAACGACTACAAGAAGGGCGCCGAGATCGCCCGCCGCGTGCAGGTTGAGGGCGAGGACTTCGACCTCGGTCATGGCGACGTGGTGATCGCCGCCATCACCTCCTGCACCAACACGTCGAACCCCTCGGTGCTGATGGCGGCGGGCCTGCTCGCCCGCAACGCCGTCGCCAAGGGCCTCAAGGTCAAGCCCTGGGTGAAGACCTCGCTGGCCCCCGGCTCGCAGGTCGTGGCCGAGTATCTGGCGAAGGCCGGCCTGCAGGCCGATCTCGACAAGCTCGGCTTCAACCTGGTCGGCTTCGGCTGCACCACCTGCATCGGCAATTCCGGCCCGCTGCCGGCGCCGATCTCCAAGACGATCAACGAGAAGGGCCTGATTGCGGGCGCCGTCATCTCCGGCAACCGCAACTTCGAGGGCCGCGTCTCGCCGGACGTGCAGGCGAACTACCTCGCCTCGCCGCCGCTGGTCGTCGCCTATGCGCTCGCCGGCTCGGTCCAGATGGACCTGACGACACAGCCGATCGGCCAGGGCTCTGACGGCAAGGACGTCTACCTGAAGGACATCTGGCCCTCCAACAAGGAGATCCAGGACTTCATCGCCAAGAACGTTACGCGCGCCATCTTCGAGAAGAAGTATGCCGACGTCTTCAAGGGCGACGAGCACTGGCAGGCGGTTCAGACGACCGAGAGCGAGACCTACGCCTGGGACGACGACTCGACCTATGTGCAGAACCCGCCCTATTTCCAGGGCATGGCCAAGACGCCGAAGCCGGTCACCGACATCGCGGGCGCCCGCATCCTCGGCCTGTTCGGTGACAAGATCACCACCGACCACATCTCCCCGGCCGGTTCGATCAAGGCCGCTTCGCCGGCCGGCAGCTACCTTACCGAGCACGGTGTCGCGGTGGCCGACTTCAACCAGTACGGCACGCGCCGCGGCAACCATGAGGTGATGATGCGGGGCACCTTCGCCAACATCCGCATCCGCAACCACATGCTCGGCCCGAACGGGCGCGAGGGCGGCTACACCATTCACTACCCGAGCAAGGAAGAGCTGCCGATCTACGACGCGGCGATGAAGTACCAGCAGGAGAGCGTGCCGCTGGTCATCTTCGCCGGCGTCGAATACGGCAACGGCTCCTCGCGCGACTGGGCGGCGAAGGGCACCAACCTCCTCGGCGTCAAGGCGGTGATCGCCCAGAGCTTCGAGCGCATCCACCGCTCGAACCTGGTCGGCATGGGCGTCGTGCCCTTTACTCTGCCGGAAGGCACGAGCTGGGCCTCGCTCGATCTCAAGGGCGACGAACTCGTCACCATCAAGGGCCTGGCCAACGTCAAGCCGCGCCAGATGATGGAAGCCGAGATCACCTATGCCGACGGCTCGATGAAGAAGGTGCCGATCCTCTGCCGCATCGATACTCTGGACGAGATCGACTACTTCCGGAACGCCGGCATCCTGCACTACGTGCTGCGCGGCCTGGCCGCCTGAGGGCGCTTACCCAAGCGACATCTTACGAAGACAAGCGCTCCCGAGGTCCAGCCTCGGGAGCGTTTTCGTTTCAGCCCGCCCGCCGCAGCGGCTGGGCCGTCGCACCATAGCCCTGCGGCCGCCCCTCTTCCGCGGTTCGGAAGACCGCGACCAGCGCGCCGAGCTCCTCGATCTTCTGGCTCAGCACGATCGCGGAAGCCGAGCTCTGCTCGGCCAGCGCGGCATTCTGCTGGGTCATCTCGTCCATATGGGCGACGGTCTGGCTCATCTCGTCGATGCCGTTCGCCTGCTCGCCCGAGGCCGAGGAGATCTCGGCGATCGTGTTCGCGACCTTCTGCGAGGCGCTGACGATCGCGCCCAGCGCACCGCCCGCATTGCGGACGAGCTCGACGCCGGCCGCGACCTCCTGACTTGAATCGGTGATCAGGCCAGAGATGCTCTTGGCGGCATCCGACGTCTGCTGCGCCAGCGTGCGCACCTCGGAGGCGACGACGGCGAAGCCCTTGCCGGCCTCGCCCGCGCGGGCGGCTTCGACCGCCGCGTTGAGCGCCAGGAGATTGGTCTGGAAGGCGATGTTGTCGATCACCGAGATGATGTCGGTGATCTTGCCGCTCGCCTGCTCGATCCGGCCCATGGCCTCGATCGCGTTCCTGACGATGCCGCCGCCATCCTCCGCGACCTGCGTGGCCTCGCGAGCCAGCGTCAGCGCCTGGCGCGAGGCGTTGGCCGAAGCCTTGACCGACGCCGCCAGCTCCTCGGTCGTCGCCGCCGTCTCCTCCAGTGAGGAGGCCTGGCCTTCGGTCCGTTGCGAAAGGTTCTCGGCGCCGTTGCGGATCTCGCTGGCCGACAGGCTAACGCCCGCCGCCGTTTCCTTGATCACGCTGACCGTCCGCGAGAGCCTGCCGACCATCTCGTTGATCGATCCGCTCAGATCGGCGAGCCGGCCCGCGTAATCACCGCTAGCGCCTCGCGTCAGATCGCCGCCGGCGATCGCCGCGAGGATCGTCGCGAATCTCGTGGTCGCATCGTCGATCGCCTCGTTGATGCGGTTGATGCCCGTGACCAGGGCCGCCATCTCGCCCTGGGCGAGCTGCGGATCGACGCGCTGGCTGTAATCGCCGCGCGCCGACGCCTCGACCACGATGCGGATCTGACGAGCCGTCTCGGCATTGGCCTGGCGCTGCTGCTCGGCCGCTGCGAGTTCCTGTTCGGCCCGGTTCTTGTCGACCGCCGCGCGCTCGTTGAGCGCGTTCTGGAACGAGCTGATCGCACCAGCGACCTCGCCGATCTCGTCCTTGCGTGAAAGATGCGGGATCTCGGCCTGCGCTCCGGCTTCGAGCCCGCGCATCGCCGTGACGATATCGCCGATCGGCCGGACCACGCTGAACAGGATGCCGGCGAAGAGACCGAGCGCCGTGACGACGGCGATCACGAGGCTGGCGACCGCGACGAGGTCCGCGCGCTGGCGGGCGGAGGCGGTATCGGCCTGCGTCTTCAGCGCCTCGGCCTCCAGCGCATCGCCGACGGCCTTCATCGAGCCTTCCAGCGCCTCGAAATGATCGTCGAACTGGGGCATTTCGGCGAGCGCCGCCTTGCGATTCTTGAACGCCAGCTCGACGATCGTCAGCGCCTGGCTGATGTAGTTCTCCAGCGGCGCATCGAGCGCCTGCAACTTCGCCGCGCTTTCCTTGGAGTCGACGATGCGCTTCGTCGCCGCGATCTTCTCGCGGAATTCCTTGGCATGCGCCTGAGTCTGGCCGATCGTCTCGGCTCCGGCCTCGCCGGCATCGGAGCGGATCAGCGCCGCATAGACATCGGCCCGCAGCCCGTCATGCAGCATGTCGCCGATCGTGTGGTTGCGGATCGCGCTGGCGGAATTGGCGATCTCGTCGATCGAGGTGCCCATCTCGCGTGAGGTGTAGATGCCGATGCCAGCGGCTGAACCGGTGATCACGGCGAGGAACAGGCACAGAAGCGCAAAGCGATGCTTGAGCGACGTCATCTTGGTTACCCGCCTATCGAACAGATCGACGGAATTTGACGGAACGTCGTTAACGCAAGGTCAACCCGGCCCCGCCTCGCGGAGCTTCGACTCCCTCGCCGAAAACATTGCCGCAGCCCATGTGGCCATCGCAGTTGTCCTTGTGGCCGCTGCGGTGTAAGGGGGCGGCTCGCCATCCTCGGTCGGGGGCTTGGGGCCGGCGCGGCAAAATGCCCGCGCCGATGCCACCCGCCGGAATCCAGTCAAGACGGGAGCACCCGCATGTCCGCCACTTTCGAGACCGTCGCCGGGATCATTTCCGAGACCTGCGACATCCCGCGCGATAAGATCACGCCCCAGAGCCACGCGATCGACGATCTCGGCATCGACTCCCTCGCCTTCCTGGATATCGCGTTCGCGATCGACAAGGCCTTCGGCATCAAGCTGCCGCTCGAGCAGTGGACGCAGGAGGTCAATGAGGGCAAGGCGCCGGCCGAGCAGTATTTCGTGCTCGAGAATCTCTGCAAGCGCATCGACGACCTCGTCGCCGCCAAGAAGGCCTGAAGCCGGAAGCCTGATACGCCGCCGGACTTGAGCCGGCGTCCCGCTCCCTTTAGAGCATAGGCCGCGAGCGGATCGACCGATCCGTGCCGCGGCTTTGCGCCGTTCCGGCGCCTATCAGATCAAGGATCGCATGCGCCTCGAATATTTCGACATGATCGACAGGGTCGTGGCCTTCGATCCGTCGCAGAAGCGCATCGTCACGCGCTCCACCGTCCCGGCCGAGAGCCCGGTCTTCGAGGGCCACTTCCCCGGTCACCCGCTGGTGCCAGGCGTGCTGCTCACCGAAACCATGGCGCAGGCCTCGGGCTATCTGCTGCTCGGCCTCAACGGCCTCTCGCAGATGCCCTTCCTGATGACGGTCGACAAGGCGCGCTTCCGCACCTTCGTCGAGCCGCGCACGGAACTCCAGGCAGAGGCGGAGCTCATCATCGAAGGCTCCGGCTATGCGGCGACGAAAGCGAAGCTCTCCAGCGAAGGCAAGCCGATCTGCGACGCCGAGCTGCGCTTCCGCCTGATGCCCTTCCCCGCCGATATGCGCGCGCTGATGCAGAGCCGCATCGAAGCCATCGGCCTGACGCCGGAGCCTGCGCCATGACCGCCAACCGTCGCGACGTGGTCATCACCGGCATCGGCATCGCCTCCAGCCTCGGCGAAGGCGTCGAGGCCCATGCCGCCGCACTGGTGGCCGGCGGACCGCCGGTCGTCGATACCGAGAGCTTCAAGCCCTACCCGCTGCATCCGCTCGTCGCGCTGGAGCTCGACAAGCAGATCCCGAAGAAGTCCGACCAGCGCCAGATGGAGCCCTGGCAGCGCCTCGGCGTCTATGCGGCGGGGCTTGCCCTCGACTCGGCCGGGTTGAAGGAAGACGCCGAGGCCAAGAGCGCGCTGCAGGTCATCGTCGCCGCCGGTGGCGGCGAGCGCGACCATGCCGTCGACTCCGCCATCCTCACCGGCCTGCGCGGCGCCAACGAGCCCGGCGCCTTCCTCAACGAGCGGCTGATGGGTGATCTGCGGCCGACGCTCTTCTTGGCTCAGCTCTCCAACCTGCTCGCCGGCAACATCGCCATCGTCCACGGGATCACCGGCCCCTCTCGCACCTTCATGGGCGAGGAGCAGGCCGGCGTCGACGCGATCCGCACCGCGCAGGCCCGCATCGCCTCGGGCCAGTCCGATCTCATGCTGGTCGGTGGCGCCTATAACGCCGAGCGCCGTGACATGCTGCTGCTCTTCGAGCTTGGCGGCTATCTCCGCCACGGCAGCTTCGCCCCCGTCTTCGCGCGCGACGATGCGCCTGGCCTGATCACCGGCAGCGCCGGCGCCTTCCTTGTGCTCGAATCCGCCGAGCGCGCGGCCGCTCGCGGCGCCAAGGCCTATGCGAAGCTTGAAGCTGTCGGCGCCGATCGTATCCGCCGCGCGCCGGGCACGGTCGAAGCCGCGCTGACGAAGCTGGTCGGCGGCTTCGGCCCGATCGGCCCCGACGCGCTCGCCATCTCCGCCGCCACCGGCTGCGCCGGCATCACCGCCGAGGAAGCCGCCGCGCTGAAGGCGGCCGCTCCCTCCGCCCGGCGCATCGCGACGGGCGATCTCGTCGGCCACGGCGTCGAGGCCGCCTTCCCGGTCTCGGTCGCGCTCGCAGCGATCGCGCTGTCGACCGGACAGGCGAAGGAAGCCGTCGTCACCGGCGCCGGCCATTGGCGCGGCGAAGGCGCCGCCCGTCTGGTCCAAGCCTGAGAGGTGTAAAGCCATGAGCACGCATCGTGATGCCAAGGGCCGCCCACTCGTCGCCGTCACCGGGCTAGGCGTCGTCACCTCGCTCGGCCAGGGCAAGGACGCCAACTGGCAGGCGTTGACGGCCGGCAAATCCGGCATCCACCGGATCGAACGCTTCCCGACCGAAGGTCTGCGCACCAGCATCGGCGGCACTGTCGATTTCCTCTTCGACGGTTCCTTCACCGCTCCGCAGCTCTCCGAGAAGCTGGCGACGCTCGCCGCCGAGGAGGCGGTCGCGCAGAGCGGCATCGGGGCGGAAGGCGATTTCCCGGGCGAGCTCTTCATGGCCGTGCCGCCGGTCGAGATGGAATGGCCGCAGAAGCAGGAGATAGCCCGGACCTTCGAGGGCGACGTCGACTATGACGGACTTCTCCGCGCCGCCTCGACTGGCAAGTTCCAGCCGATGCACGAGCTCTTCGTTTTCGGCGGCGTCGCCGACCACATCGCCGACCGCTTCGGCACCAGGGGCTCGCCGATCTCGCTTTCGACCGCCTGTTCCTCGGGCGCGACCGCGATCCAGATGGGCGTCGAGGCGATCCGCCGCGGCGAGACGGAAGCCGCGCTCTGCATCGGCACCGACGGCTCGATCCATGCCGAGGCGCTGATCCGCTTCTCGCTGCTCTCGGCTCTCTCCACCCAGAACGACCCGCCGGAAGGCGCCGCCAAGCCCTTCTCCAAGAACCGCGACGGCTTCGTCATGGGCGAGGGCGCCGGCGCGCTGGTGCTGGAGGACTACGACCACGCGCTCGCGCGCGGCGCCACCATCCTCGGCATCGTCGCCGGCTGCGGCGAGCGCGGCGACGGCTTCCACCGCACCCGCTCGAGCCCGGACGGCAAGCCCGCCATCCTCGCCATGCAGGATGCGCTGGCCGATGCCGGCCTGACGCCGGACGACGTCGACTACATCAACGCCCACGGCACATCGACACCCGAGAACGACAAGATGGAGGCGATGAGCTGCGCCGCCGTCTTCGGCGAGCGCATGGCCAAGCTCCCGATCTCCTCCAACAAGTCGATGATTGGCCATACGCTGACGGCGGCCGGCGCGGTCGAGGCGGTGATCTCCTTCCTGACGATTGCCAACGGCACCATCCCGCCGACGATCAACTACCATAATCCCGACCCGGCGCTGGCCATCGACGTCGTGCCGAACGAGGCCCGCAAGGCCAAGGTCCGCACCGTACTGTCGAACTCCTTCGGCTTCGGCGGCCAGAACACCTGCCTCGTGCTGACGGCGCCTCCGGAGGCCGCATGACCAAGATTCTCGTGACGGGCGGTGCCAAGGGCGTCGGCGCCGCGATCGTGCGTGCGCTCGCCTCGGCGGGCCATGATGTCGACTTCACCTTCCGCTCCTCCGCCGAGCAGGCGAAAGCGCTGGCGGAAGAGATCGCCGCGGCCCATCCCGGCCGGGCGATCACGGCGCTGCTGCTCGACCTCTCCGACAAGGAAGCGCTCGAGGCCTTCTGCGAGGCGCGCGAGGACGAGACCTATTTCGGCCTCGTCCATAATGCCGGCCAGCCCTATGATTCGCTCGCCGCGATGATGGTGCAGGACAAGGCGGAAGCGGCGATGCAGGTCAATTTCTGGGCCTTCACCCGCCTTGCCAAGAGCCTGATGCGCAACATGATTCGCGCTCGCGTCGGCCGCATCGTCGCCATCGGCTCGGTCGCGGCGTTGCGCGGCAACCCCGGCAACGCCGCCTACGCCGCCTCCAAGGGCGCGCTGATCTCCTATGCCAAGACGCTCGCCGTCGAGACCGGCAAGCGCGGCGTCACCGTCAACATCATCGCGCCCGGCTTCGTCGACACCGACATGATGGCGCCCTACGCCGCTTATCGCGACAAGATGCAAGCGCAGATTCCGGCCGGCCGCTTCGCCAAGCCCGAAGAGGTCGCAGGGCTGGCCGCCTTCCTGATGAGCGAGCCCGCCGCCTATATCAGCGGCACCGTGCTGCCGATCGACGGCGGCCTGACCGCGCAACTCGGCGTGCATCGCTGATCAGCCTGTTTTGAAAGGCAGAACACCCATGCGTTCCCTCCAGCTCCACGGCGACCGCGACCTGCGTCTGGAAGAGATCGATCCCCCGCCGGCGCCCGCGCCCGGCGAGGTGCAGATCCGCATCAAGGCGGTGGCGCTGAACTATCTCGACCTCTGGGGCTTCCGCGGCATGGCCTTCGCCAAGCGCAAGATGCCCCAGGCGGCGGGCGTCGAGGCGGCCGGCGAGATCGTCTGCGTCGGCGAGGGCGTGACCGGCTTCGTGCCGGGTGATGTCGTCACCGCCTATGGCGCCGACACCTGCGGCCAGTGCAAGGCCTGCCGCGAGGGCCGCGACAATCTCTGCGAGAACGTCGCCGGAATCATGGGCTTCCATATCGACGGCTTCGCCCGCGAGCTGCTCAACCGTCCGGCCCGCCTCACCATCAAGGCGCCGAAGGGAGTCTCCTTCGAGGATGCGGCCTGCGCGCCGATCGGCTTCGGTACGGTCCAGCACATGCTCTTCGACAATGCGAAGC
The DNA here is from genome assembly GCA_900473415.1 of Hyphomicrobiales bacterium. Lineage (GTDB taxonomy): Bacteria > Pseudomonadota > Alphaproteobacteria > Rhizobiales > Beijerinckiaceae > Allobosea. The sequence continues at coordinate 37,650 of UCLR01000002.1, read as the reverse complement.
TGGAACCCGGCGAATCCGTGCTGGTCCACGCCGGCGGCTCCGGCATCGGCACCGCCGCGATCCTGATGGCCAAGGCGATCGGCTGCACAGTCTACACCACCGTCGGCGACGACGAGAAGGGTGCCAAGGCCAAGGCGCTCGGCGCCGACCACGTCATCAACTATCGCGAGGATCGCTTCGAAGGCGTCGTGCGCAAGCTCACCGGGCGCAAGGGCGTGGACGTGGTCTTCGAGCATGTCGGCGCCGACACCTGGAACGGCTCGCTGCTCTGCCTAAAGCGCGGCGGCAGGCTCGTCACCTGCGGCGCGACGTCCGGTCCGTCCGCGACGATCAACCTGATGCAGCTCTTCCAGCAGCAGTACCGGATCACCGGCTCCTTCGGCTGCCGGATCGAGAACATCGCGCAGTCGCTGGAGAAGATGGCCGGCGGCATGAAGCCGGTGATCGACTCGATCTTCCCGCTCGCGGAATTCGAGAAGGGGCTGGCCCGCATCGAGGGGCGGCAGGTCTTCGGCAAGGTCGTCATCGCCTTCTGAGCGCGTCCGCTTTTGCCCCGAAGACTTGACGCCGGCAAAATCCTGCCGCAGAGGCGGACCTCGTTAGCCCGGTCCTGCTCTCGGCACGGGCGGGATTGAGGCTCTGAACCGACCTTGAAACGTTTGAAGACATTCGCGGCGCGCGCCGGTGCCGCGGTGATGATCGGCGTGGTCCGCACGCTGTTCGCCGGCTTGCGCCTGCTCGGCCCCCAACGCTCCAGCGATCTCGGCGGCTGGCTGCTGCGCACGGCAAGCCCGCTGCTTCCCGTCAACCGCATCGCGCTCGCCAATATCCGCGCCGCCTTCCCGGAGAAGGATGAGGCGCAGGTGAAGCGTATCGCGCGGGGCGCCTGGGAGAATCTCGGGCGCACCGCCGCCGAATACGCCCATCTCGGCACGCTCTTCGACTATGATTACGACAATCCCGACAAGCCCTCCCGCGTCGAGGTCGAGGGCATCGAGCACTTCGTCGCGCTCAGGGAGGACGACAGGCCCGGCCTGATCTTTTCGGCCCATCTCGCCAACTGGGAGCTGCCGGCGATCTGCGCCGCGACCTACGAGCTGGACACGACCGCCGTCTTCCGCGCCCCCAACGACCCGGCAATCGCGGCAGTCGTCCACGAGATCCGCTCCGGCGCGATGGGCGGCCTCGCGGCGGCCAAGCAGGGCGCCGCCTTCGCCATGCAGGCCGTGCTGGAGAATGGTGGCCATCTCGGCATGCTGATCGACCAGCATTTCACGCGCGGCACCGTCGTGCCCTTCCTGGGTCGGCCGGCACTGACCAACCCGATCATGGGCAAGTTCGCCCGCCGCTTCGAATGCCCGGTGCATGGCGTGCGCGTCATCCGCCTGCCGAAGCATCGTTTCCGGCTGGAGTTGACGCCGCCGCTCGACCTGCCGCGCGACGCCGGCGGCGAGATCGACGTGCAGGGCGCCATGGCGATGATGACGGCGGTGGTAGACGGTTGGGTGCGCGAATATCCCGAGCAGTGGCTCTGGATGCATCGCCGCTGGCGGCCAAACATGATTTCCGCCGCGGCGCTGGCCCAATACGAGCAAGGCAAGGCGGTAACACCCGTTTTCAAGGCAACGTGATTTCCATCCGGAACGGATTGGGGGCTTTGGTAACCTCAGAAAAAGAAGTCGCCCGCAGAGTTTCCTTCATGTCCGCTTCTATGCGCCACGTCGCCGCGATCCTCGCCACCCTCGCCCTCGGCCCGGCGACGGCGCAGACGCCGCCGGTCGCGCAAACACCCGCCCCCGCGCCCAAGGCGGTGATCGAACTCTTCACCAGCCAGGGATGCTCCTCCTGCCCACCGGCCGATGCGCTGATCATCGAGCTGTCGAAGGAGCCGGGGCTGATCGCGCTCACCCTGCCGGTGACCTATTGGGACTATCTCGGTTGGAAGGACACGCTCGGGAAGGATTCCTTCGCGAAACGCCAGAAGTTCTATGCCAAGGCTCGCGGCGACGGACAGGTCTATACCCCTCAGGTCGTCGTCAATGGCGCCGCCCACGCGATCGGTTCCGACAAGGCGGAGATCGAGAAGGCGGTGAAGCAGGTCGCTGCGCCCGGCTTTACCGCGACGGTGGCGCTGAAGGAGGAGAACGGCAGCCTCCGCATCCGGATCAGTCCCAAGGATGCCGGGCTGACGGAAACCGCCGGCGTCTGGGTGGTGCCCACGACGCATCGCGCCACGGTGCCGGTCACGCGCGGCGAGAACCAGGGCAAGACGCTGTCCTACGTCAATGTCGTGCGCGGCATGGTCCGCGTCGGCGACTGGAACGGCGAGCCCGCGACGATCACCGCGCCGCTGACGGCGACGCAGGCCCCGGAAGCCGACAGCTATGTCGTGCTGATCCAGGCCGAGCGGCCGAGCAAATACGGCATGACCATGCCCGGCGCGATCCTCGGCGCCGCCCACGGGCCGGCCCCGCGCTAAGCTCTAAAGCAGGATCACCTTGTTCGGCAGCTCGTCGGTGTCGTCGGGCGCCGGCGGGACATGTTGCGCCAGCACGCCGCCGACAGCATCGACCGCTGCGATCAGCCCCTCGGTGAGCCGCTCCTCGCGCGCGGCCGCAACGAGCGGCTCGATGATGTCGCGCCAGGTCTCCTGATCGACCAGCCCATCGATGCCGGTATCGGCGATGATCTCGGCATAGCGCTCCTGCAGGGCGACATAGAGCAGGACGCCGGTGCGTCCCTTCGTCCGCGTCAAACCGCGGGCCGTGAACTCGCGCAGCGCCGCCTCATGCGCGCGCGGACGCTTGACGAAACCCGGCACGAAGCGACCGCCGCGGCCATACCAGAGCAGCGCAGCCAGCAGCACAGCGGCGCAGAGGAGCTGGATCAGGAAGATACGCTGGGCGCTGATTGCGGTCAGAGAGAGCAGCGGCCAGGGCACGAAGAGCGCGAGCGTCAGCGCCATTACCACCGGCACGTTGCGATAGCTCGAGGCCGCCCGCTCGATGACGACGACGATCTCGCCTGCCGTCCGCGCTTCGGCGCGGCGCACGGCCTCGGCAACCGCCTCCCTGTCGGCCTCGTCCATCACCAGTCTCCCGAAGCACCGCCGCCGCCGGAGGAACCGCCGCCGCCCGAAAAGCCGCCACCACCGGAAGACCCGCCCGAACTCCAGCCGCCACCGCCGCTCCAGCCCGAGCCGGAGCCGGTGCTCCAGCCGGTCGTCTGCGGCAGCGTCACCCATTGCCCGTTGCGCATGCGGTGTCGTCGCACGCCGCCCTGCTGCTGCCTCAGGCCGCGCAGGAAGGAGACAATGAACAGGAAGATCAGGATCATCGCGATGATGACGGCGATGTCCTCAGCCATCGTGCTCTCGTCGGAGCGGACCTCGGCGCGGCGCTGCCACTCCTCGGCGTCACCGGCGAGGATGGTCAGGATCGCATCGGTCCCGGCCTCGATGCCGCCTGCGAAATCGCCCGTCTTGAACTTCGGCGCGATCGCCGTGGTGATGATGACCTTGGAGAGCGCATCGGTCAGCGCGCCTTCCAGCCCGTAGCCGACCTCGATGCGGACCTTGCGCTCCTTCGGCGCGACGATCAGCAGCACGCCGTTGTTCTTCGCCTTCTGGCCGAGCTGCCAGTGCCGGAAGAGGCCGTTGGCGAAATCCTCGATGGGGATGTCCTGCAACGAGGGCAGCGTCGCGACCACCACCTGGTCAGAGGTCTTGTCCTCATGCGCCTTGAGCTTGTCCTCGATACGCTGCCGGACGTCGGGCGCGAGCAGGTTGGCCCCGTCGACAACCCGGCCGGTCAGGGCCGGGTAGGAGGGTTCGGCTGCCAGAGCGAGGCCTGCCCAGAAGAGCAGAGCCACTACGCCGAGAAGGGTCCGCATCACGCGGCGCTCCGTTCAGCCCTTCAGAATTTCACCGCCGGCGGCCGTTCGGCGCCAGCCGTCGCGGTGAAGGTCTCCATCGGCTTGGCGCCCCAGATCAGCTTGGCCCAGATCACGCCCGGAAAGGTGCGGATCTCGGTGTTGAAGGCCTGCACGGCCTGGATGTAGTCGCGACGCGCCACGGCGACCCGGTTCTCGGTGCCTTCGAGCTGGGACTGCAGGGCCAGGAAGTTCTGGTTGGACTTCAGCTCCGGATAGCGCTCGACCGTGACCAGCAGCCGCCCGAGCGCGCCGGTGAGCTGGTTCTGCGCGTCCTGGAATTCCTTGAACTTCGCCGGGTCGTTGATGGTGGAGGCATCGACCTTGACCTGAGTCGCCCGGGCGCGGGCCTCGATCACGCTTTGCAGCACCTCGCGCTCCTGCGCGGCGTAGCCCTTCACGGTCTCGACCAGATTGGGGATCAGGTCGGCGCGGCGCTGATACTGGTTCTGCACCTCCGACCAGGCCGCCTTCGCCTTTTCCTCCAGCGTCGGCACATTGTTGTAGCCGCAGCCAGCGAGCGCGATGCCGACCATGCCCAGGAGAATCCAGGCGAACGGACGACGCAGAGAGGCGGGAAACGACATGCCGAAAACCCCTTTTTGGCAGTGTCAGAAGTATCGCGATTCGGACTGTAGCCGCCGCGCCCCGCCGCTCCAACCCGTCAGCAAGGGCAAGCTGTCAGGTTGCGGCAAATGGCCTATCCTGCCGCCCCACGCCGGAGACCGGAATCATGCTGTCCTTGCGCATCCCTGCCCTGGCACCCGCCGCGCTGCTGACGCTTGTCCTGCTCGGCACGGGGACCGCCGCCGCCCAGCCTCTCGCGCCCGCGCCGGAGGCCGCGACGGGCCGTAGCGCCCGGGCGCTCGGCACGGCGCAGCGCTTCATGGTCGCGGCCGCCAATCCGCTCGCCGCGGCGGCCGGGCGCGACATCCTGCGCGCCGGCGGCAGCGCCACTGACGCGGCCATCGCCGTGCAATTCGTGCTCAATCTGGTCGAGCCGCAGAGTTCCGGCATCGGCGGCGGCGCCTTCCTCGTCCATTGGGACGAGGCCACCCGCACGGTCGCGACGCTGGATGGCCGCGAGACCGCACCCGCCGCCGCCACACCCGACCGCTTCATGAGGGACGGCAAGCCGATGCCCTTCCGCGAGGCGGTCATCGGCGGCCGCTCGGTCGGCGTTCCGGGTACGCTGAAGCTGCTCGAAGAAGCGCATAAGCGCTGGGGCAAGCTGCCCTGGGGTGATCTCGTCCAGCCCGCACTCAAGCTGGCGGAGGATGGCTTCGCCGTCTCGCCGCGCCTCAGCGGCCTCCTCGGCGGCGAGACGGCGTTGCCGAAGAACCCGCTCGCCGCGGCCTATTTCTACGAGCCGGACGGGACGCCGAAAGCCGTCGGCACCATCCTGAAGAACCCGGCCTTCGCCGCGACCTTGCGGGCCATCGCCGCGCAGGGCTCGAAGGCCCTCTACGAGGGCCAGATCGCACAGGATATCGTCGCGACCGTCACCGGCCATCCGAGCAATCCCGGCGATATGACGCTGTCCGACCTCGCCGCCTACAGGGTCGAGGAACGCGAGCCCGTCTGCGGCGCCTATCGCGTCTGGCGTCTCTGCGGCATGGGCCCGCCAAGCTCCGGCGCCATCGCGATCCAGCAGATGCTCGGTATCCTGGAAGCGCAGGAGCTGAGGCGGATGGGACCGGGAGCCGAAGCCGCGCATTGGCTCAGCGAAGCCGGTCGTCTCGCCTTCGCGGATCGCGCCCTCTACCTCGCAGACCCGGCCTTCTTCAGCGTGCCGGTGCGCGGCCTGGTCGACCGCGACTATATCCGCTCGCGCGCCGCCCTGATCGGCCCGGAGCGCTCGATCGGCCGCGCCAAACCCGGCGAACCGCCCCACCGGCGGGCGCAGCTGCTCGCGCCCTCGGAGGGCATCGAGAACGGCACCAGCCACATCTCGATCGTCGATGCGCAGGGCAATGCGGTCGCCATGACCACGACCATCGAGGACGGCTTCGGTGCGCGGCTGATGACGAAAGGCGGCTTCCTGCTCAACAACGAGCTGACCGATTTCAACTTCGCGCCGGAGGAGGACGGCAAGCCGGTCGCCAACCGCGTCGAGCCCGGCAAGCGGCCGCGCTCCTCGATGGCGCCAACGCTGGTCTTCGATGCCTTCGGGCGGCTCTACGCCGTGGTCGGCTCACCGGGCGGCAGCCAGATCATCGGCTTCGTCTCGAAGACGCTCGTTGCCCTGCTCGACTGGCGGATGGATCCGCAACAGGCCGTCGACTTCGGCAATTTCGGCAGCCGCAACGGCCCGACCGAGCTGGAGAAGGGCAGCGAGGCCGAAGCCTGGAAACCCGCGCTGGAGGCGAAAGGCCATGAGGTGCGCCTGCTGGAGATGACCTCCGGCACCCAGGCCATCGTCAAGACACCGGAAGGCTTTCTGGGCGGAGCGGACGGCAGGCGTGAGGGCGTCGCGATCGGGGATTGAGGGGGGGTATGGCGCGGTAGCGCCGGGTAGTGCCCGCGCCTCAGGGCTGCGCCGGCCGCTCCCCGCCGGCTCCCCGCCCGGCGACCAGCCAGTAGACGAAACCTGTCGCAGCCCCCACCAGGAAGAGGCCGGAGATGATCTGGATCTCGGCAGGGCTTGGGCTCCGCGACAACCTCAGCATCGCCAGCGGCAGCAGCGCCGTGAGCAAGCCCGTGAGGCCGCTCTGGAGCAGGGCACTGCGCAGGCGGAACAGCTCCGAGCCGACGGCGACGAGCGCGACCGGCATCACGACGATCGCGAGCCCCAGCTTTCCGATCAGCGCAAAAGCCGCCTGCGCCGCCGGTGCCGGATCGATGCCGCGATCGGCCAGCCCGAACAGCAGGTCGACGAGCCGCTCCACGCCGCCGCCGATCAGCATCGCGACGGCCGGGGAGGCGAAACTCGCCATGGCGAGGAAGATCAGCGCCATCCCCATCGCGACGAGGCAGGCGAAGGGGATCAGCAGCAGCCAGCGCAGCAAGCGGCTCACTCCGCCGCGACGGCCGGCACGCTCTGCGCTTCCTGCTCCTCCAGCATCAGCCGGGCGCGGGCGGAAAGCTTTTCCGTCTCGCTCTTGAGCTGGCCGCAGGCGGCGAGGATGTCGCGGCCGCGCGGCGTGCGCACCGGCGAGGCATAGCCGGCGCGGAAGACGATCTCGGAGAAGCGCTCGATCCGGTCCCAATCCGAGCACTCGTATTTCGTGCCGGGCCAAGGGTTGAACGGGATCAGGTTGATCTTGGCGGGGATGCCCTTGAGCAGCCGCACCAGCTCGCGCGCCTCAGCGTCCGAGTCGTTCACGCCCTTGAGCATGACGTATTCAAAGGTGATCCGCTTCGCGTTCGAAAGGCCCGGATAGTTCCGGCAGGCCTCGAGCAGGTCCTTGATCGGATATTTCTTGTTCAGCGGCACCAGTTCGTTGCGCAGCTCATCGCGCACAGCATGCAGCGAGATCGCCAGCATCGTGCCCATGTCGTCGCCCAGCGGGCCGATCTGCGGCACGACGCCCGAGGTCGAGACGGTGATGCGCCGGCGCCCGAGCGAAAGCCCCTGATCATCCGTGATCACGTCGATCGAATCGCGCACGCCGTCGAAATTGTAGAGCGGCTCGCCCATGCCCATGAAGACGATGTTCGAGACGAAGCGCCCGCCATCATTCGGCACGAAGGCGCCTTCCGGCGGCTTGCGGTTGGGGAAATCGCCGAGGCGGTCTCGCGCGACCATCAGCTGCGCGACGATCTCCTCGGTCTTGAGGTTGCGTACGAGGCGCTGCGTGCCGGTGTGGCAGAAGGTGCAGGTCAGCGTGCAGCCGACCTGGCTGGAGACGCAGAGCGTGCCGCGGTCGACCTCGGGGATATAGACGCACTCGATCTCGGCGCCGCGATCATGCGGGCCGGTCGAAGGCATGCGCAGCAGCCATTTGCGCGTGCCGTCGGTCGAGACCTGCTCGGCGGTGACTTCCGGCAGGTCGAGCGAGAAGCACTCGGCGAGCTGGGCCCGCAGGCCCTTGCCGATCGTCGTCATCGCGTCGAAATCACGCACGCCGTAGTGGTAGATCCAGTTCCAGAGCTGGCCGACGCGCATGCGCCGCTCCTTCTCGGGAACGCCGATCTCGGCCAGCGCCTCGGCCATGCCGGCGCGGGTGCGTCCGACCAGGGAGGGGCGTCGCAAAACAGGTTCGGCCGCCGGAGCGGCGGTAGCGGGATCGGACACGGTCATCGGAGCTCTGTCGTCGCCATAACGGAAGGCGCGGGATTTCGCCGCTCCCTACCACAATTGCGCGAAAAGCGGAAATCGGGGCGGCCATGAGCGGCGCACGCCCTAGCTCGCATGCTCCGCGAACTGCGGCAGCCCGTCGGTGATCTCGTACCAGGGCGCCTTCGAGCCGACGAAGATGTGCCGGTCGGGCCGGATGCTCGGAGCATCTTCAAGCGTGCCGAGCGCGACATGGACATAAGCGCCGTCGCGAACCACCGAGAACAGCAGCGAGCCGCAGCGGCCGCAATGCGCATCGTGATTGTCCGCCTTCCCGACGATCAGCAGCGCGTCAGCGCCCGCGGTGACGGCGAGCTTCGCGCGCTCGATGCCGGCGAAGGGCTTGAAGGCCGATCCGGTGGTGCGGCGGCATTGCGAGCAGTGGCAATTGGCGGCGTAGCCGAAGGCGTCCGCGACCTCGAAGCGCGCCTGCCCGCAATAGCAGCGGCCTTTCAGCCGGCGCTCCGATGCGGTCTCGCCCGATGCCATGACCGGGGCCGCCTTACTTGCAGGCGTCCTCGGCCCGCTTCACGATCTGGCTGATGCCGGCGAGCGAATATTTGTCGCTGGTCGGGTTGCCACGCTTCGACATGCCCTTGACCTCGAGCCCGGAGCCCTTGCGCATGGCATCGAGCATGCGCGGCTCCTCGGCCGGATTCTTCAGCCACATATTCTGCCCCTTGGCCACGAGCGCAAAGCGCTCATTGCCAATGATTGCTTGATGTTCGACGCCTTCCTTCACATCGAAGTTCATCACGAAGCTGATCTCGTTGCGCACGCCCTCGCCCGGGCGGCTGGAGACGAAGAACAGCCCCTCGAGATCCTTGAGATTCGCGGGCAGGCGGCTCTCGGCCTTGCCGAGCGCGTAGCAGACCTTGGAGCGGCCCTGCTGGGAGGAGAAAGCCTGCCATTTCCCGGCCGTCTCGAGCAGCATCGCCTGGCCCTGACCGGCGCTTGCCGCCGGGGTCGCCGCAGCCGTCGTCGCCGGCTTTGCCGCGGCCGGCTTGGCAGGGGCCGGCTTGGGCTTCTGGGCAGGCTGGGCGACAGCTTCGCCCTGCATCAGCAGAACGGACGCACTGCCCGCCAGGGCGGCAGCGACGACAAGCCTGCGGAAGGGAGAATTGACGCGGAATCGAGGGAACAAGCTGATCATGGACCGCCATCAGTCACTAAAAATCCTAACACCGCGTTTACCACCTGTTGAGGACGGCGGCGCGCGACGATCGGCCGGCATAGAGTGTCACGATCCTGGCAAAAATGCGAATAGCGGGGCTGCCCGGCCGGTTTCGTAGCACCTATCGTCATGGCACAGTCACGCCACCGCGGTTCGGCGGCATGGGGCGGATAGCGGCGATGGCGAGTCGACGATGAAGGCTTTGCTCTGCGAACATCACGGCCCGGCGGAAGAGCTCGTCATCCGCGACCTGCCGGACCCGGACCCGGGTCCGGGCGAGGTCATCGTCGCGGTCACGGCGGCGGCACTCAATTTCTTCGACACGCTGATCATCCGCGGCCGCTACCAGGAGAAGCCCGCCTTCCCCTTCTCGCCCTCGGCCGAGTGCGCCGGCACCATCGTCGCCATCGGCGAGGGGGTCACTGGCTGGGAGATCGGCGAGCGCGTCGCAGCCTGGGTCGGCCATGGCGCGGCGCGCGAAAAGGTCGCAGTGCCGGCCGAAGCGCTCGTCCGCGTGCCGGACCGGCTCGACGACGCCCAGGCCGCGAGCCTTTTCGTCACCTACGGCACCGCCATGCACGGGCTGATCCAGCGGGCGCAGCTCAAGCCCGGCGAGCGGCTCGCCATCCTCGGCGCCTCCGGCGGGGCGGGGTTGGCGGCAGTCGAGATCGGAGCCCTGCTCGGGGCCCATGTCATCGCCTGCGCCTCCTCGCCCGACAAGCTCGCGCTCGCCCGCGAGCACGGCGCACAGGAGGAGGTGGACTACACCGAGCAGGACATCCGCGCTGCCCTGAGGAAGGTGACCGGCGGACGTGGGGTCGACGTGCTCTACGACACGGTCGGCGGAGAGCTGGCTGAACCCGCGCTGCGCTCCATGGCCTGGGAAGGGCGCTATCTCGTCGTCGGCTTCGCCGGGGGTGAGATCCCCAGGATCCCGCTGAACCTGCTGCTGCTCAAGAGTTGCGACCTGCGCGGCGTCTACTGGGGCGAATTCGTCAAGCGCGAACCCGCCGCCCACCGGCGCAACATGGAGCGCCTGCTGGACTGGGCAGCGGGCAGCCATATCCGGGCCCATATCCACGCCACCTTGCCGCTGGAGCGCTGGACGGAAGCCTATGCGCTGATCGGCGACCGCAAGGCGAAGGGCAAGATCGTGCTGACGCTTTGAGGGCGCGGCTCTAAAGCTCGGCCAGCGCCTGCTTTGCCCGCTCGCGATGCTCCGGCCGGATCGAGCCGGCCACCGCGGCAATGGCGGCCGCGATCACCGCCGCATCGTCGGTGAAGCCGAGCAACGGCATGATGTCCGGCAGTGCGTCCACCGGCAGCACGAAATAGCCGAGCGCGGCGAGCAGCGTCAGCCTGACGCGCCGCGGTGTTGCCGGATCGCGCGCGCAGAACCATGCCGCCATCAGGTCCTCGGCAAAGGGAATACGCTTCGCGACGCGCTTCAGCCGGGCCATCAACTCGGTCCCGAACTTCGCCTCGTCGCGCAGGCTCTTGCGGATCGCCTCCATCTCCTCATGGCTGAAGCGGGCGCTGAACCCTTCGCTCATTCCTGTCTTTCTCCTTCACGCCAGCCGGCGCACTGACCGCACGCCCAAACAGAGCGCGTGACGAAAGATGGCCCCGTCGCAATCCTGCACAAGAGGCTTCTCGCAAAACCGGCTTGGAGAGCCGTTCAGCCCCCTCTAAACCGGCTTTCGGACAAATTCAGGGAAACGCCAAGGAAGTGCCATGAAGCTCGATTCTTCCCTCGCCGCCGTCGTCACCGGCGGCGCCTCCGGCCTCGGCGAGGCGACGGGGCGCATGCTCGCCGCCCAGGGCGTGAAGGTCGCGCTGCTTGACCTGAACGCCGAACGCGGCGAGGCCGTCGCAAAGGAGATCGGCGGCATCTTCTGCGCCTGCGACGTCACCAGCGACGCCTCCGTCGACGAGGCGTTGGCCAAGGCCCGCGCCGCCCATGGCGTCGCCCGCATCATCGTGAATTGCGCCGGCATCGCGCCCGGCCGCCGCGTCGTCTCGAAGAAGCGCGACACCGGAGAGCTCGTCTCCCATGACCTCGCGACCTTCGAGAAGGCGGTGGCGATCAACCTGACCGGCACTTTCCGCGTCATCGCCAAATCCGCCGTGGCGCTGGCCGATCTCGAGCCCATCACCGTCGATGGCGGACGCGGCGTCATCATCTGCACGGCTTCGGTCGCGGCCGAGGACGGCCAGATCGGTCAGGCAGCCTATTCGGCCTCGAAGGCCGGCGTCGCCGGCATGACGCTGCCGATCGCGCGCGATCTGGCAGGGGTCGGCATCCGCATCGTCACGATCATGCCGGGCCTGTTCGAGACGCCGATGTTCGCCGGCCTGCCTGATGACGCCAAGGCCTCGCTCGCCGTCTCGGTGCCGCACCCCTCGCGCCTCGGCAAGCCGGAGGAATACGCCGCGCTCGCCCGCAGCATCATCGAGAACGACATGCTGAACGGCACCGCGATCCGCCTCGACGGCGCGATTCGCCTCGCGCCGAAGTAGCCTCAGACGATCCGATAGACCTCGCCGGCGCTGCGGTCCCGGTAGAGGTCTACCCGCTCGCCGTTCCAGTGGTAGTCGAGATGCCGGCCCTGCACCGGCTGGCTCGCCCCATCCGGATAGAACAGCCCGACGCATTCGCCGTCAGGGCAGCGCACGCTCGGATAGACCACGCCCTCGGAAGCCGCGTCCCGCAGGCGCCCGCCGAGCTGCTGGCTCTGCGCATAGTCGACGGGATCGAGCGCAGCGGCCACGTCTTCGCCGCCCGCGCGCAAATCGTGCAGCTCGGCATCGACCTCGAGCACGATCTCGCGGAACTGCGAAGTCCAGCCCGGCGGCTGCGCTGTCGCCAGCATGAAGCGGGCGTGGTGGTGCACCGTCTCCAGCAGCGCCACCTCGAAGCGGCCGCCCGCATAGAGCACGCCGAAGCTGCCATCGCTGAAGCGGCTCGGCCGGTCGGGGCTGACATGAGTGAAGGGCGCCATCAGCCAGCTCGCGCCGGCTCCCGCCACGCGCCTGTCGGGCGGAACGAGATCGAGATTGCCGATCGTCTCCATCAGCCGCGGATTGGTCTTCTGCTCGGCCGCGATCAGGAGCGGCCAGTCGGCCGGGTCGGCGATATCTTCGAACAGGTCGATCGGCGGGAAGATGCTGCGGATGATCCGCACCGCCCCGGGCCACTGGATCGACGTGACCGGCAGGCTCGCCGGATCGATCACCAGGCGCCCCGCTCGGCGTCGAGCAGGCGACGTACCCGCATCAGATCGGTGAGCTCTCCGCCGAGCATGATGTCGAGCGCCGATTTGCCGTCGAAAGCGGTGTTCGCCCGCTTGATCCAGTCATAGCCGCGTTGCGGCTCGGTGAAGATCAGCCTCAGCGCCTTGTGAATGCCCATTAGGTTCGAGAGGCGTGCCTTGCCGTCGCGCGAGATGCGGCCCACGCCGCCGGCTTTCCAGCGGGCATAGGTCCTGGCCGGCAGGTCGATCAGGACGGCCGCTTCCTCATCGGTGATCCGCCAGAGCCGGAACAGGTTGACGGCGGCGCGAAACATCGCAGCCGCCTCGTCATCGCTGATCGGGTCCGGGACGAAATCGCGCGGGGCGGTCTCGATGCGCAACAGGGCGGTCATGGCACGACCCTCCATTTGGCATAAAATGGAGATAACGTCGCCAAATGGCAATAGGCAGCCAGGCTCAATCAGCCCGGGCAGAACACGGAACCACGAGGTCATCCCGGACAAGCGGCTTTAGCCGCGCAGATCCGGGATCCATCGTAGAACGCGGCGCCTTACGATGGATCCCGGGTCAAGCCCGGGATGGCGCCGTGAAGGCTGGCCAGCCCTACTCTCCGCTCTTCGCCGCCTTGATCTCGTGCCTGAGGATCAGCGGCGTCTGGGCGAGCGCGAAGGCCATGGTCAGCGGCATCACGCCCCAGACCTTGAAGGCGACCCAGAAATCCTGCGTCTGCGTGCGCCAGACCACCTCGTTCAGCGCCGCCAGGACGAAGAAGAACAGCCCCCAGCGGAAAGTGAGCTTCCGCCAGCCCTCCTCGTCGAGCTGCAGCACCGTCTCCAGCACGAGCGAAAGCAAGGAGCGTCCGAAGGCGAGCCCGCCCAGCAGCACGCAGCCGAACAGCGTGTTCACGATCGTCGGCTTCACCTTGATGAAGAAGGCGTCGTCCAACGCCAGCGTCAGCCCGCCGAAGACCGTAACGACCATGGCGTTCACGATCGCCATGCGCGGCAGATAGCCCATCAGCGCCCGCGAGAGCGCCAGCGCCACCAGCGAGGCGACGATGAAGATGCCGGTCGCGACGAAGATGCGCCGGTCCTCGGCCACACCGAACAGCCGGTCGCCATAGGAATTCGCGAAGAAGAAGATCGCGAGCGGCCCGAATTCGAGGGCGAGCTTGAGCAGCGGGCTGATCGTCCTGCCCTTCGCGACCTCGACCGCGATTTCCTGTGTCGTATCGTTCGCGCCGTCGCTCACGCAGCTTCTCCCAACCCCGCCACGGCGCGGGCGAAATCGCGCGCCGAGAACGGCTCCAGATCCTCGACGCTCTCGCCGACACCGATGAAATGCACCGGCAGGCCAAATTGTGCCGCCAGCGCCACCAGGATGCCGCCGCGCGCCGTACCGTCGAGCTTCGTCATGACGAGGCCGGTGACGCCTGCCGTCTCGCGGAAGGCCTCGACCTGGCTGATCGCGTTCTGGCCGACGGTCGCATCGAGTACCAGCAGCGCCGCATGAGGCGCGCTTTCGTCCTGCTTGCGGATAACGCGCACCACCTTGGCGAGCTCGTCCATCAGCCCCTGCTTGTTCTGCAGCCGCCCGGCGGTATCGACCAGCAGCACGTCGGTTCCATTGGCCTTGGCCTTCTGCAGCGCCTCGAAGGCGAGACCCGACGCATCGGCGCCCTGCTGGCCATAGACGACCTCCGCCCCGGCGCGCTCGCCCCAGACGCGGAGCTGCTCGATCGCCGCGGCGCGGAAGGTGTCGCCCGCCGCCAGCATCACCGACTTGCCCTCAGCCCTGAACTTGGCCGCGAGCTTGCCGATGGTCGTGGTCTTGCCCGAGCCGTTGACCCCGACCATCAGGACCACGAACGGCTTTTTCGCGGCGTCGATCGCCAGCGGCAACGCGACCGGGCAGAGGATCGTCTCGACCTCCCGCGCCAGGATGGCCTTTACCTCGGCCGGCTCGATCTGCTTGTCGTAGCGCCCCTCGCCGACCGCCTTCGCGATGCGCGCCGAGGTGGCGAGGCCGAGGTCGGCCTGGATCAGGATGTCCTCCAGATCCTCCAGCGTGCCGGCGTCGAGCTTGCGCTTGGTGAAGAGGTCGGTGATGCCGGTCGTCAACGCCGACGAGGTACGCGACAGCCCCTCCGTCAGCCGCCGCCACCAGCTCCGTTTCGGCTGGACGACGGGCGCAGGCGGCAAGGGCTCGGGTTCCGGTTCAGGCGCCGACAGAGCAGCTTCGGCCGGTTCCGGCTCAGCCTGCGGCTCGGGCACAGGGGGCTCGACTTCCGCGGGCGGAGGGACCGCCTCGGCCTCCGGCGTCGGCTCGGCGGTCGACTCTGCGGGCTGCTCGGCAACCGGCTCCGGTGCCGGCTTGGCCTGCTCTTCCTCGCGTCCGAACAGCCTCGACAAGAAGCCGCGTTTCTTCGGTTCGGTCTCGCTCATCACCATCCTGTCTTCGGTTCGGCAGCCTTAAACGTTGCGCCGCCGGGCCGGGTTGGCTAGCGCAATGCCATGACCAGGCCGGATCAACCAGAGAATTCGCAGTCGCAGCCGCAGATCGATGCCGCGCTGCCGGTGCCGCTGCTTTATCGCGACGCCATGATGCTGGTCATCGACAAGCCCGCCGGCCTGCCCGTCCATAGCGGCCCGCCGGCCAACCGCCGCTCCATTCCGGTCCTCACCGACTATCTCGACGCGCTGCGCTTCGGTCTGCCACGCCGGCCGGAAGCGGCGCACCGGCTCGACAAGGACACCTCCGGCTGCCTCGTGCTCGGTCGCCATCCCCGCGCCATGGCCGAGCTCAACCAGATGTTTCGCGACGGACGCATCGGCAAGACCTATTGGGCGATCGTGCAGGGCAGCCCCGACCAGGACGAAGGGCTGATCGATCTGCCGCTGGGCCGCCGCTCCCCCGAGCGTGGCTGGTGGATGAAGGTCGATCCCGCCGGCCTGCCCTCGCAGACGCGTTACCGCGTCCTCGGCCGCGGGCAGGACGAATCCGGCCCGCTCGCCTGGCTCGCGATGGAACCGCTGACTGGCCGCACCCATCAATTGCGCGTCCATTGCCAGGCTTCAGGCTGGCCGATGCTCGGCGACGAGATCTACGGCAGCGCGCCGCGCGAGAGCGGGCCGGGCCTGCAGCTCCACGCCCGCTCGATCACCGTCCCGCTCTATCGCAAGCGCGAGCCGATCCAGGCCGAGGCACCACCGCCGCCGCACATGCTGGCGGCGCTCAAGGCGTGCGGGTGGAGCGGCTAGCTTGCAGCCGCCTCGTCGGCCATGAAAGCGCGCATCGCGCCGAACACGCGCTCCGGCGCATCCCCATGGATGTCGTGACCGCATTCCATCAGTCGCTCAAAATGCAGCAGATGGGCCGGAATCGAACCGGCGGTGGCCTCCACCAACGGGATTGGGACGATGGGATCCTGATCGCCAGCCATCAACAGGACAGGGCAGCGCAATTTCGCCAGATCACGGCGGAAGTCGAAACGCCCATGTTCGTTGCGCGGACCGTTGAAATGCAAGGCGACCTCCGTCTTCAGGATGGCCCGGGCGAAGGCCACCTGCGGTCGGTCTCGTCGATGGCGATAGAACGGCACGCAGCGCTCGATGTAGCGTGCCCGTCCCTCTGCCGTCGGATTCGTCCAGTAGGCCTCGGCCATCGCGCCGATTTCCGGGCCGGCGATCCGGTTGAATGCAGCGAAGATCGTGGGGAAGTCGATCCTGGCCGCGGTGCTGAGCAGGATCAGCTTGCCGGGATGATCGGGATAGCGCGTGGCGTATGCCTGCGCGACGAAGCCTCCGAACGACAGCCCGCAGACAATGGGCCGGACAATGCCGAGCGCGTCGCACAGACCTTTGACGTCATCGGCCCATTGATCGAGATTCCACGTTTCCGGATCGTCGCCTTCGCTCCTGCCATTGCCCCGATGGTCGTAGAAAACCACCTGAGCGACATCGCCGAGGCTGGCGAAGGCTTCCTTGAAGCCGGTGTGGTCGAAGCCCGGCCCGCCGTGAAGCATCAGGAGCGTCGGCTTTTCCCGCATGCGGTCGCCATCCGGCACGAGGCCGAAGTTCGCCACGTCGACGAACAACCGCACTCCATTCACCCTGACCAGCATGAATGACGATCCCCTGGGGCGCTGAAGAGTTGCGGCTGGACGGACTAGCTCGCCAGCGCGTCGATCGCCCGAGCGAGCTTGACGTCAAACTCGGTCAGCCCGCCCGCATCATGGGTGGCGAGCGTCACCTCGACCGTGCGGTAGACATTCGACCATTCGGGATGGTGGTTCATCGTCTCGGCCAGCAGCGCGACCCGCGTCATCCAGCCGAAGGCCTCGCTGAAATCGCGGAAGACGAAGCGCTTCACGATCGCCTCGCGGCCCTGGACGAGCTTCCAGCCCGTCAGCGTCGCCAGCGCCTCGGCCTGCGCTTCGGGGCTCAGGCGCTTCGGCCGCGTCATCGGCGGGCCTCCCCCGCCAGCCGGTTCGGATAGGACGGGCCGAGCGGATAGGCCGCCTCCAGCACATAGGGGCCGCCGCCGATCGAATCGCGCGAGGACATCAGCGCCACGCGCCGCGCGGTGAACGAGATCGGCCGCACGATCGGGTGCAGGCTGAGATAATGGGCGACCTCGACCGGGGAGGTGTCGCGCAGGCGGGCCAGCGTGACATGCGGGACGAATTTGCGCCCCTCGGCCGAGAGGCCGAGCCGGCGCATCTGGCGCTCGATATCCGCCTGCAGCTCGGTCAGCGCCTTCGTCGGCTGGACGCGCGCGAAGACGGCGCGCGGCTTGTCGCCGCCGAAGGAGCCCAGCGCATCGAGCGTCACCTCGAAGGGATAGGCCTGCAGATCGGAGAGCATGTGGTCGACATCGTTCGCCATGCGCCGGTCGACGTCGCCGAGAAAGCGCAGGGTGATGTGGTAATCGGGCGGCTCGATCCAGCGCCCGCCCGACAATCCGCCCCGGTGCAGCGTGAGCTCGCCGGCAACCTCGGCGGGGATTTCCAGAGCTATGAACAGCCTCGGCATGAGCGAATCCCTGCCAAGTGATTGTGACTCTGGCGAGACGGTAGAGCAGGAAGCCGGCTCACGGAATCGCTATTGCAGGTATTCCACCGGCCATACCCGGTCTGACCGGTCTGACCGGGTATTCTTTGGTAGGGCTCCCGGGCCGCCATAAGCCGCGGTCCGGGATATTTCCCATTCGGATTCGGACAACGCCCGTTCAGGGGCAGGGGTTGCCGACGAGCTGATGAATCGTGTCGATCTTCGCCGCTATCTCGGGCGAGAGCTTGACGTTGATCGAGGCGATGTCGGTCTTGAGCTGCTCCATCGAGGTGGCGCCGATGATGTTCGACGTCACGAAGGGCCGCGCATTGACGAAGGCGAGCGCGAGCTGCGCCGGGTCGAGGCCGGCCTCGCGGGCAACCTGGATGTACAGTCTGGTCGCATCATTAGCGCCAGGGCCTTCATAACGCTGGCCGCGGTCGAACAGCGTCGTGCGCGCGCCGGCGGGGCGTGCGCCGTCCAGATACTTGCCGGTGAGATAGCCCTGCGCCAGCGGCGAATAAGCCAAAAGCCCGACATCCTCGCGCAGCGCGACCTCGGCCAACGCCGTCTCGAAGGTGCGGTTCAAAAGGTTGTAGGCGTTCTGGATCGACTGGACGCGGGGCGTGCCGCGCACCTCCGAATCGGCGACGAAGCGCATCGTACCCCAGGCGCTCTCGTTGGAGAGGCCGAGATGGCGGATCTTGCCGGCCTTGACCAACTCGCCGAAGGCGTCGAGCTGCTCGGGGATCGAGGTCTCGTCGGCAGCCTTCCCATAGGATGCGGCCGAGAAGCGCGTCGGGTTCGAGCCCCAGGGCACGACCCGCTCGGGGAAATGCAGCTGGTAGAGGTCGATATAGTCCGTCTGCAGCCGCTGCAGGCTCTTGTCGACCGCCTCGAACACCTGGGCGCGCGTCACCCGCGTCGGGCTCTTGTCGTCACGGAACCAGGTGTTGCCGCCACGGCCGCAGACCTTCGAAGCCAGAATGATCTTGTCACGGTTGCCGCGCGCCTTGAACCAGTTGCCGATGATCCGCTCGGTCGAGCCTTGCGTCTCCGGCCGGGGCGGGATGGAGTAGAGTTCGGCCGTGTCGAAGAAATTCACGCCCTGCTCGACGGCGTAGTCCATCTGGGCATGGCCCTCGGCCTCTGTGTTCTGCTGGCCCCAGGTCATGGTTCCGAGGCAGATCACCGAGACCTTGAGATCGGTGCGCCCGAGACGGCGATATTCCATGGCAAAGCAACTCCGGAAGCGGCGCCGGCGGGCGGCAGACGAAAAAGGGGAGATCCGCCGGGCGGGACGGATCGGGGATCGGATCAGGACCTGGCAGGCAGCGTGGCGATGAAACGCTCGACCGTCGGCAGGATGGACCGGACGATGACGTCGACGCCTTCGGCCGTGGGATGGAGCCCATCCGGCTGGTTCAGCGCGCGGTCGCCCGCGATGCCCTCCAGGAAGAACGGGTAAAGCACCAGCCCGTGCTTTTCCGCAAGCTCGCGATGGATCGCGTCGAAGCGTTTCGCATAATCTGCGCCGAGATTGCGCGGCGCATAGATGCCCGCGAGCATGACCGCGGTGCCGCGCTGCTTCAGCCGGGTGATGATCGCCTCCAGCGCTTGGCGCGTCTGGGCCGGGTCGATGCCGCGCAGCGCGTCATTGGCGCCGAGCTCGACGATGACGCCGTCCGTACCGTCCGGCACCGACCAGTCGAGCCGTTCGAGGCCCCCCTGGGCGGTATCGCCGGAGACGCCGGCATTCACGATCTCGACAGTGACACCCTTCTGGCGCAGCGCTTGCTCAAGCCTGACCGGAAAGGCGGCGCTGCCGGGCAGATTGTAGCCGGCCGTCAGCGAATCGCCGAGCACGACGAGCTTCAGGGCTCGGCCTCCGGAAGCGGGCGTCTGCGCGTGAGCCATGCCGTGAAAACCGGACAGGAACAGCAGGACGGCGACGAAAAACGCCGCAGCCGATTGGACAAGGACGTTGTGACGCCCATATCGCGGCACAGTGTCGGTGGAAGCGTAAGTCAGGATCATGGCGTGATGAGCGAGAAAGCCGCCCCGGCGATCGAGTTGCAGGATGTACATTTAAGTTTGGGGCGCGGAGCCGCCCGCGTCCATATCCTCAAGGGCGTTTCGGTGTCGCTGGCCGATGGCGAGGCGACCGGACTGGTCGGCCCCTCCGGCTCCGGCAAGTCGACGTTGCTGATGACAATGGCCGGTCTGGAGCGCCCGGATTCGGGCCTCGTGCGCGTGGCGGGGCAGGATCTCGGCGCGCTGAACGAGGACGGGCTCGCCGTCTTCCGCGGCCGCCATATCGGCATCGTCTTCCAGTCCTTCCATCTCGTCCCGACCATGACGGCGCGCGAGAACGTGGCGCTCCCGCTTGAGCTAGCAGGCCAATCCGACGCCTTCGCCCGCGCCGAGGCCGAGCTGCGCAATGTCGGCCTGGGCGACCGCATGGACCATTATCCCGCCCAGCTCTCCGGCGGCGAGCAGCAGCGCGTCGCCATCGCGCGGGCGGTGGCGCCCGATCCCGCGATCCTCGTCGCCGACGAGCCGACCGGCAATCTCGACGAGTCGACCGGCCGTTCGATCGTCGACCTGATCTTCGCGCTGAAGCGTGAGCGCGGCGCGACGCTGGTCCTCGTCACCCACGACCTTTCGCTCGCCGCGCTCTGCGAACGCACCGTGCGGTTGCGCTCGGGCGTGATCGAGCCGGAACACGAGATGGCGGTCGCCTAACGATGCATGCCCCCGTCAAGCCGGCTGCGAGCCAGCCGTCGCGCTCCTTCGGCTTAGGCCTCGCCTTCCGCCTCGCCATCCGTGACCTGCGCGGCGGCCTGAGCGGCTTCGGCGTCTTTATCGCCTGCCTTGCGCTCGGCGTCATGACCATCGCAGCCGTCGCCTCCGCCTCGCGCGGGTTGACGGAGGGGCTGGCACGCGAAGGCCGGCGCATCCTCGGTGGCGACGCCGCCTTCAGCCTGATCCACCGCGAAGCGACGCCGCAGGAACTCGCCTTCCTGACCGCGCGCGGCACCGTCTCAACCATCGCCGGCATGCGCGGCATGGCCAATGCCGGCGACAAGGGCGCCGCGCTGGTCGAGATCAAGGCGGTCGATTCCGGCTATCCCGGCATCGGCAGCCTCGAGACCGACCCGCAACAGCCGCTGGCCGATCTGCTGCAGGCCCGCGGCGGCGTCTTCGGCGCGGTCGCCGACCCCGTCCTGTTCGGGCGGCTCGACCTTAAGCCCGGGGACACCGTCACGCTCGGCGGCGCGACCTTCCAGCTGCGCGCCAATCTCGTCTCCGAGCCCGACAAGATCGCCGGCGGCGTCGGCTTCGGCCCGCGCCTCATCATCTCGCAGGAGGCGCTGCGCGCCACCGGCCTGATCCAGCCCGGCAGCCTGATCCGCTGGACCTATCGTCTCAAGCTTCCCGCCACCGCGACCAGCGACGCCGATCTCGACAAGCTGATCGCCGATGCGGGCCGGGAACAACGCGACGCCGGCTGGGAGATCCGCTCCCGCGCCAATGCCGCGCCGAGCTTCCAGCGCAATCTCGAACGCTTCACGCAGTTCCTGACGCTTGTCGGCCTCACCGCGCTCCTCGTCGGCGGAGTCGGCGTCGCCAATGCCGTGCGCCGCTTCGTCGAGGCCAAGAAGCTCGACTTCGCCACGATGAAGGCGGTTGGCGCCAGCGGCGGGCGCGTCGTCGCCATCCACCTGACGGAGGTCATGTTGGTCGCCGCGATAGGCACCGCCATCGGCCTCGTGCTCGGCGCTGCCGCCCCTTTTGGCCTCGGCGCGGTCGTCCAGAGCATCCTGCCTGTACCCTTCGAGCCGACGCTGGCGCCGGGCGAGCTGGTGGTGGCGGCTCTCTACGGCCTGCTGACGGCGCTCGTCTTCGCCATCATCCCGCTCGGCCGGGCGCATGACGTGCCCGTCTCGGCCTTGTTCCGTGATCAGGTCGAGCCCGACTCGCGCCGCCCACGCTGGATCTATCTTGCGCTGTGCGCAGCGGCGCTCGCCGGTCTCGTCGGCGTCGCTTTCGCCTTCGCCTATGACCGGCGCATCGCGCTGATCTATATCGGCGTGATGTTCGGCGTCTTCGTGCTGCTGCGCTTCGTCTCGATCGGGCTGATGGCGCTCGCCCGGCGCCTGCCGCGGCCACGCAAGCCAGCGCTCAGGATGGCGCTCGCCAACAGTCACCGGCCGGGCGCGCTGACGCCGTCGCTGGTGCTTTCGCTGGGCTTGGGCGTTGCGCTACTTTCGGCGCTCTCCTTCATCGACGCCAGCCTGACGCGGCAGCTCACCGGCGCGCTGCCCGACCAGGCGCCGAGCTTTTTCTTCCTCGACGTCCCAAGCCGCGATTCCGCCCGCTTCGACGCCTTCCTGGCCGAGCAGCGGCCCGGCGCCAGGGTCGAGCGCGTGCCGATGATGCGCGGTCGCATCCTCGCCCTGAACGACACCCGCGCCGAGGACATCAAGGCGAGCGAGCAATCCGCCTGGATCCTCGATGGCGACCGCGGCATCACCTATGCCGCCACCGTCCCCGAGGGCTCCCGCATCGCGGCCGGCGAATGGTGGCCGGACGACTATCGCGGCGAGCCGCTGGTCTCCTTCGAGGCGCAGAACGCCGCCGGCATCGGCCTGAAGATCGGCGACCGGCTCACCGTCAACGTGCTCGGCCGCAGCATCACCGCCCGCGTCGCCAATCTGCGGACGGTCGACTGGCGCTCCTTCGGCATCAATTTCATCATGGTGTTCTCGCCCAACACCTTCGCAGGCGCCCCGCACACCAATCTCGCCACCGTCACCACGAGCCCCAACGGCGCCGGCACGACCGACGCCGCCCTGATGCGCCGCCTCGCGCTCGACTTCCCGGCCGTGACCGCCGTGCGCGTCAAGGATGCGCTCGAGGCGGTCAACACCATCGTCGCCCAGCTCGCCATGGCGATCCGCGGCGCATCCGGCCTCGCCATCACGGCTAGCCTCCTGGTGCTGGGCGGCGCGCTCGCGGCCGGCCAGCGGGCGCGGCTCTACGACGCGATGATCCTGAAGACCCTCGGAGCGACCCGTCGCTTCATACTTTCGTCGTACGCCCTTGAATACGCGGCGATCGGCCTGGTCGCGGCCCTCTTCGGCGTCATCGCGGGTACAGCGGCGGGGTGGGGGATCGTCACCCAAGTGATGCGGATCGAATTCCTCAGTGATCCGACAGGTGCGATACTGGCCGCGACTGCAGCAATCGGTGTTACCGTCCTGTTCGGGCTCGCCGGTACGATAAAAATACTGGCGAAAGCGCCGGCTTCTCATCTCAGGAATTTATGATGACTATCTGAGATCGACTCTCGATAGACATTAAAATCCTGTAAGTCTGCATGAGTGCGGCGCCGAATTTCTATCTCGCGACCGGCCCTAACCATGGCCGGCCCTTGTAAGAACCGGCAAAGCCCCTCATATTCCCTCCATCGCGACTTTCGTGCGCGAGGACGGCCGGTGCCGTGGCGCCTCCGTCGTCGGAAACAACGTCAGGGGAAATTCGCTCGATGAGCAACTTCGACCGCAATGCTCCAGTCTGGGGTGCCGGCCGCGCACAGCAGACCAGCGCCGTCGAGATGGATCAGGGCCTGCGCTCGTTCATGCTCGGCGTCTACAACAACATGGTGATCGGCCTTGCGATCTCGGCGCTCTTCGCGCTGGGCATCAACAAGATGGCCGTGACCGACCAGGCCAACGCCGTCGCCAAGATCGGCAACACCTATCTCACCTCCTTCGGCCAGCTGCTCTACGGCACGCCGCTGATGTGGGTGGTCGCGCTGGCGCCGCTGGCCTTCATCTTCTTCTTCTCGTTCCGCGCCGACAGGATGTCCGCCTCGTCCGCCCGGACGATGTTCTTCGCCTTCGCGGCGGTGATGGGCGTCTCGCTCTCGACGATCCTGATCCGCTACACCGGCGCGTCGGTGGTGCAGGTCTTCTTCATCACTGCGGCGGCTTTCGGTGGCCTCAGCCTCTACGGCTACACCACCACCAAGTCGCTCTCCGGCATCGGCTCCTTCCTGGTCATGGGCCTGATCGGCCTGATCCTGGCCTCGATCGTGAACATCTTCCTGGCTTCGGGCGCGCTCGGCTTCGCCATCTCGGTGATCGGCGTGCTGATCTTCGCGGGCCTGACCGCCTGGGATACCCAGCGCCTGAAGGAGATGTACCTCTACTCCGAGCTCGGCCCGGAGGAGGCTGCGAAGCTCTCGGTGAACGGCGCGCTGTCGCTGTACCTGAACTTCATCAACATGTTCCAGTTCCTGCTCTCGCTGCTCGGCAACCGCGAGTAAGCAGCAGGCTCCGAACGGAACCATCAGCCCCGGCCCCGCGGCCGGGGCTTTTCTTTTGGCCGCGTTTTCCTTTGGCGTGCTTTCCTTTGGCATGCGCGTTGCTCACCATCCGGGCATGACCACGCTTGCGATTCGCCCGGCCACCCCTGCCGACATTCCCGCTATTGCCGCCATCTATTCCCACGCGGTCCTGCACGGCACGGCGTCCTGGGAGATTGAGCCGCCGGACGAGGCTGAGATGCTGCGGCGCTTCGAGGCCGTGCTGGCAGGCGGGTACCCCTATCTCGCCGCCACGCGTGACGGCGACGTGCTGGGCTATGCCTATGCCGGCGCCTACCGGCCGCGCCCGGCCTATCGCGCCACCGTCGAGAACTCGATCTACATTGCCCCGACGGCCCAGGGCCTTGGGCTGGGCAGCCTGCTGCTCGCTGCGCTGATCGCGTCCTGCACGGAACGCGGCTTCCGCCAGATGATCGCGGTGATCGGGGACGGCACGGGCGCCTCGCTCGGCTCGCGCCGCCTGCACGAGAAGGCCGGCTTCCGGCTGATCGGCGTGGCCGAAAGGGTCGGCTTCAAGCATGGCCGCTGGCTGGACCAGATGCTGATGCAGAAGGAATTGGGCGAGGGCGACCGGACGCCGCCAGGATTCTGAGGCTCAAAAACCCATCATGCTCGGACTCGACCCGGCATCTCGGGCCGGAGGAGGCTCCTCGCCCTATCCTGCCCGAGACTGACGCCGAAGCGTCCCGCTCGCCCGGCAACTTCGGTAATTGCTATTCCAGTCAAAACGTTAGCTAACGATGCTCAACTTCTTGTCGAGCACCGTGAGCACGCGGGAAAGCTCCGAGCCGCGCTTCAGGATGAGCCCCGTCGCCGCCACCACCGAATAGGCACCCTGCCGGCGTGCCAGCGCGGGATCCTTGACGATGCGATAGAGCGGCATCTCGGACGAGCGCCGGAAGACCGAGAACTGCGCCTTGTCCTTGAGGAAATCGATGGCGTAGTCGCGCCATTCACCCGCCGCAACCATGCGGCCATAGAGATTGAGCAGTTCGCTGAGTTCGCGCCGATCGAATGTCACGGCGGTCGCACGGGCCGGCGCCGGAAAATGCAAGACCGCGCCGGCCGGTTGCGATTGTGGCGTTTCGCTTTCGCTCATGGCGCCTCCCTGACCGGGCCTCGTTGGTCGACCCGGCGATGATGCGCCCGCACTCCTGCGCTGGCAAGACATCGATCGGAGGCTTCTCTGGGTTTTCTTTCGGCTATGCCCGGACCGGAAATGCCCCATTTTTGCCGCGAACGCGCCAAGCGAGCGCCAATTTGCACGGTTCAACTCCCCTCGTTGCCTCGACGGCCCGGTTTCGCTGAACGCCGGTTTGTCAGCCCCCCAGCCCCCCGGAGTTCGGGCGGAGCCGGGCCTTTAAAGTCGAGGCCAACTAGCGGCTGGCGTCATGCCGGCCGTTTTCTTTTGCGCGGCGCTCTCCGGACGCGCGCCGCCCGCGGTCAGCGCACTTGCCGGTGATATTCGGCATTGGGGCGCATATCGACCGCTGAAGCCATCCGGTTCGACATGTTGAAGAAGGCGGCGACGGCCGCGATGTCCCAGATGTCGCGCTCGCTGAAGCCGGCCTGGCGCAACGCCTCGCGGTCCGCTTCCCCGATCAGATGCGACGTCACTGTCAACTTGGCGGCGAAGTCGAGCATCGCCCTATGGCGCCCTGACAGCTCGGCCGCCCGGTAGTTCATCACCATCATCTCGCCCAGCACCGGATCGCCGGAGAGCTGGCGCACCGCCGCGCCATGCGCGGTCAGGCAATAATAGCAGCGGTTCTCGCTGGAGACCGCCACTGCGATCATCTCCCGCTCCAGCTTCGATAGCCCCGACGGCGCCAGCATCAGATCGTTGTAGAAGGTCGCGAAGGCGGTGAGCTTCGCATCGTCATGCGCATAGGAGAGCAGCACGTTCGGCACGAAGCCGAGCTTCTCCTGGCATTTCTCGAAATAGGCCTCGTTTTCGGCTGAAAGCGCGCCGGGCGCGAGCTTCAGCGCCATCACCGACGGCGGCGCATCCTGCGGAACCGGCATCTCGCCCAACTTGGGTTTGTCACGCTTTGTTGCCATGGTGCGTCCTGCTAGCTCGAAGACGGCGAATTGCCGCATTTCCGGGCACATAAGTTGAAGGGCTGCGCAGCCTATGTCATCGCTGCGCCAGCACAAATGGGGGAGCGCCATGGGCAAGCGAGTGACCAACGCAACCGCGGGAGCCGTCGCAGCGGTCGCCGCCGCCGCCAAGGGTCTCAAGAGCGCGATGCCCGCCGAATTTCCCGGCCTGCTCTACGGCCGTTCCGTCGCCGAGGATCTCGAAGCGCTGCCGCCGGAGCTGCTCGCCCGTGCCGCGGCCGCCGCCTACGACCACCTGGCCCAGCCGCGCAAGCCCGACACGATCAACCTCAGCTTCCGCGACGACGAGTTCGGCGAGGGCGAGCGCCGCCGCCAGATCACGATTCTCGAGGTCGTGAACGACAACAAGCCCTTCCTGCTCGATTCGACGCTGGCCGAGCTGCAGGAGCAGGGCTACGAGCCCCGCCTCGTCGCCCACCCGATCCTTGCCGTGGCCCGCGACGCCAAGGGCAAGTTCGTCTCGCTCGCCGGCGAGGCGGCCGGGCGCGCACCGGAAGGCACGCGCCGCGAAAGCCTGCTGCACATCCATGTCGACCGCATCGACACGCCCGAAGCCCGCGAGCGCCTGCGCGCCGGGCTGGAGCGCGTCTATGTCGATGTCGGGCTGGCCGTCGACGACTGGGCCGCGATGCGCGGGCGAATCACCGAGGTGATCCAGGCCTATCGCGCCAATCCGCCGCCGCTGCCGGAGGACGAGATCGCCGAGGCGCTGCAGTTCCTCGAATGGATCGCCGGCGACAACTTCACCCTGCTCGGCATCCGTGCCTATCGCTTCCCCGGCGGCGACGTCGCCGCCGATCCGATCGAGGGCTCCGGCCTCGGCATCCTGCGCGACCCCTCGGTCAAGGTGCTGCGCCGCGGCAAGGAGCTGGTGGCGATCACGCCGGAGATCCGCGCCTTCCTGGCCAAGCCCCAGGCGCTCATCATCACCAAGGCCAACGTCAAGAGCCGCGTCCATCGCCGCGTCCAT
Source organism: Hyphomicrobiales bacterium (assembly GCA_900473415.1). Taxonomy (GTDB): domain Bacteria; phylum Pseudomonadota; class Alphaproteobacteria; order Rhizobiales; family Beijerinckiaceae; genus Allobosea. The sequence goes on along the minus strand of UCLR01000002.1, from coordinate 10,477 downwards.
CTCGACTATGTCGGCGTCAAGCTGTTCACGGCCGAAGGCCGGCTCGACGGCGAATTGCGCATCCTCGGCCTCCTGACCTCGAACGCCTATACCGGCAGTGCCCAGGCCATCCCCTATCTGCGCCTGAAGGTCGCCCGCGTCACCCGCAGTATCGGCTTCGACCCGGCGAGCTATTCCGGCCGGGCGCTGATGAACGTGCTCGACGCCTATCCGCGCGACGAGCTCTTCCAGATCGACGTGCCGACGCTGGAGCATTTCGCGCTCGACGTGCTGCAGCTCACCGAGCGGCCGCGCGTGCGGGCGCTGGCGCGCGTCGACGAGTTCGACCGCTTCGTCTCGATCCTCGTCTTCATCCCGAAGGACCGCTACGACACCACCGTGCGCCAGCGCGTCGGCGAGTTCCTGGCACGGATCTACAATGGCCGCGTCTCGGCGGCCTATCCGGCCTATCCGGAAGGTCCGCTCTCGCGCACCCACTACATCATCGGCCATGACGACGGGAAAACCCCGCGGATCGACCGTGCGACCCTCGAATCGGGCATCAACGCCATCGTCCGCACCTGGAGCGACGGGCTCAAGGACGTGCTCGACGAGCAACGGGCCGGCCCGGCGGCCCGCGCGCTGGCCGATCGCTACGCCATGGCCTTCGGCGCCGCCTATCGCGACCGCTTCTCGCCCGCGGAAGCGCTGATCGACATCGACATGCTGCAGCAGCTCTCGGCCGAGCGCGGCCGGGCCGTGAACCTCTACCGCCGGGAGGGCGACGACGCCACGCGCGCCAACCTCAAGGTCTTCTCGCGCGGCGCACCGATCTCGCTCTCGGCGCGCGTGCCGGTACTGGAGAACATGGGCTTCCGCGTCGTCAACGAGCGGACCTACAACGTGCTGCCGCAGGGCAACGGCGCCGACGGCAGCGAGAGCATCCGCGTTTGGCTCCACGACATGACGCTGGAACGCGCCGACGACGGCACGATCGACATCGAGCGCCTCGATCCGACGATCGAGGCGGCTCTCATGGCGCAGTTCCGGGGCCTCGCCGAATCGGACCGTTTCGACCAGCTCGTGCTCGCCGCCGGCCTCGCCTGGCGCGAGGCAGCGCTGCTGCGTGCGCTCGGCCGCTATCTGCGTCAGGCCGGCGCGCCCTATGCGCAGGGCTATATCGCCGACGCGCTGACCCGCCATCCCGAGATCGCGTCGAGCCTCGTCGGGCTGTTCTTCGCCAAGTTCGACCCGCGGATCCCGACCGCCGAGCGCGAGCAGCGCATGGCCCAGACGCGCGAGGAGATCGAGCAGGCGCTCGACGCCGTCACCAGCCTCGACGAGGACCGCATCCTGCGCCGCCTCGTCAACCTGGTCGACGCCGGCCTGCGCACCAACTTCTTCCAGACAGGCCCGGACGGGTATCCGCGCCAGACGATCACCTTCAAGTTCGAATCCGCACGGGTCGACGGGCTGCCGCTGCCGCGCCCGCTCTACGAGATCTTCGTCTATTCGCCCCGCGTCGAGGGCGTGCATATGCGCTTCGGCAAGGTCGCGCGCGGCGGCCTGCGCTGGTCGGACCGGCCGCAGGACTTCCGCACCGAGGTGCTCGGCCTCGTCAAGGCGCAGCAGGTCAAGAACGCGGTCATCGTGCCGGTCGGCGCCAAGGGCGGCTTCTTCCCGAAGCAGCTTCCGCCGGCCTCCGACCGCGCCGCCTGGATGGCGGAGGGCACCGAGAGCTACCGCATCTTCGTGCGCAACCTGCTCGAGCTCACCGACAATCTCGACGGCGAGACGGTCATTCCCCCGGCCGATACGGTGCGCCATGACGCCGACGACCCTTATCTCGTCGTCGCCGCCGACAAGGGCACCGCGACCTTCTCCGACACCGCCAATGCCATCTCGCTGGAGAAGCACCACTGGCTCGGTGACGCCTTCGCGTCGGGCGGCTCGCAGGGCTATGATCACAAGGGCATGGGCATCACGGCGCGGGGCGCCTGGGAGGCGGTGAAGCGCCACTTCCGCGAGGTCGATATCGACATCCAGCGCACGCCCTTCACCGTGGCGGGCGTCGGCGACATGTCGGGCGACGTCTTCGGCAACGGCATGCTGCTCTCGCCGGCGATCAAGCTCGTCGCGGCCTTCGATCATCGCGACATCTTCCTCGATCCCGATCCGGACCCCGCTGCCGCGCTGGCTGAGCGCAAGCGGCTGTTCGCGCTGCCGCGTTCCTCCTGGGCCGATTACGACAAGAAGCTGATCTCGAAAGGCGGCGGCATCTTCTCGCGCCAGTCCAAGAGCATCCCGCTCTCGGCCGAGCTGCGCGCGCTGCTCGACATCGACCGGGCAGAGGTCTCGCCGCCTGAGCTGATGACGGCGATCCTCAAAAGCCGCGTCGACCTGCTCTGGTTCGGCGGCATTGGCACCTATATCCGCGCCTCCGACGAGACCGACGCCCAGGTCGGCGACCGCGCCAATGACGCGATCCGCATCGCTGGCGCCGATGTCCGGGCCCGCGTGATCGGCGAGGGCGCCAATCTCGGCGTCACCCAGCGCGGCCGCATCGAGGCGGCGCGCAAGGGCGTCCGGCTCAACACCGACGCGATCGACAATTCCGCCGGCGTCAACACCTCCGACGTCGAGGTCAATATCAAGATCGCGCTCGCAGGCCCGGTGAAGGATGGGCGCCTGTCCGAGGACAAGCGCAACGCCCTGCTGGCTGCGATGACCGACGAGGTCGGCGATCTCGTCCTGCGCAACAACTACCTGCAGACGCTGGCGCTCTCGCTGACCGAGGCGCAAGGCGTAGCTGCCACGCCGGGCCTGCGCTTCCTGATGCAGACGCTGGAGCAGGACGGGCGGCTCGACCGCACCGTCGAGTTCCTGCCAAGCGATGCCCTGCTCGCCGAGCGTGAGAAGCGCGGCGAGGGGCTAACCCGGCCGGAGCTCTCCGTGCTCCTGGCCTATGCCAAGCTCTCGCTTCACGACGCGCTGCTCGAATCGGCCGTGCCGGATGATCCCTATCTCGCCACCGAGCTCGTCCGCTATTTCCCGAAGGCGCTGCGCGACGCCTATCCGGACGGCATCGCCAGCCACAAGCTCCGGCGCGAGATCGTGGCGACGCAGCTCGCCAACGCCATCGTCAACCGCGGCGGCCCGGCGCTCGTGCCGGTGCTCGCCGCGCTGACCCGCTCGGACGCGCCGGCGATCGCCGCAGCCTACGCCATCGCCCGCGATTCCTTCGAGCTGATCGCGCTCAACAGCGAAATCGACGCGCTCGACGCGACGATCCCCGGCAGGACCCAACTCGGCCTCTATGGCGCGGCCCAGGAGCTCGTCACCGACCGCATGCGCTGGTTCCTGCGTCGGGGCGTCGCCAAGCCCGGCACCATCGAGCAGACGATCGCCCACTATGCCGAAGGCGTCACGGCGCTGGCCGGCGAGCTCGGCGAGCTGCTGCCGGAGGCTGCAGCGCAGGCGCGGCTCGCCCGCATCGCCGTGCTGACCGCGGACGGCGTGCCCGAAGCGCTCGCCGCCCGCATCGCCAGCCTGCCGGCGCTGGCGGAGGCGACCGACATCGTCGACATCGCCGAAGCCAGCAAGCGCAAGATTGGCGAGGTCGCGCGCATCCACTTCGGCGTCGACGCGCAGTTCGGCCTGACCAGCCTGAAGACCGCCGCCGCCGCAGTGCCGGCGACCGACGACTATGAGCGCCTGGCCCGCGAGCGGGCGGTCGAGACCCTCAGTGACGCCCATTCGGCGCTGACGCGCGAGATCGCGGCGAGCGCGAAGGCTAAGGGCACGCTGGAGAGCTGGCTCGACGAACGCAGCGAGGAGACGGAGCGCACCCGCACCACCGTCAACGCGATTGCCAGCTCCGGGCTGACGCTGCCCAAGCTGATGGTGGCCGCCGGCATGCTGGCCGATCTGCCGAGCAAGAAAAGCTGAACCGAAAGAAGAAGACGATGAGCGAGACCGACATCACGACCCGGATCGACCCCAAGCTCCTAGAGATCCTGGTCTGCCCGCTGACCAAGGCGACGCTGGAATACGACGCCGCGAAGCAGGAGCTGATCAGCCGCCCGGCCAAGCTCGCCTACCCGATCCGCGACGGCATCCCGATCATGCTGCCGGAAGAGGCGCGGCAGTTGGAGGAGTGAGGGCGACTAGAGCGCCTCGCCCCGCAGCAGCCGCGGCGGCGCTCCCGCCAGCCCGGCCGCCTCGCGGATGAAGAAGCGCTTCAATCCCGGCAGGCGGTCGACCAGGCCGAGTCCGAGATCGCGCACGAGCCTGAGCGGCGTCGCATCGTTCGAGAACAGGCGGTTGAGCCCGTCCGTCATCGCGCCCATCGCCACCGTGTCGAAGCGGCGCGCCTTCTCGTAATCCTCCAGCACGTCGGGCGAGCCCGGATCAAGCCCGAGCCGCGCCGCGTCGACGATCGTCTCGGCCAGCGCCGCGACGTCCTTGAGGCCAAGATTGAGCCCCTGCCCGGCGATCGGATGGATCAGGTGCGCCGCATCGCCGAGCAGCGCCAGACGCCGATCGACAAAGCGCCGGGCCACGCCGAAGCCGAGCGGATGGGCGCTCACCGCGCTTTCGAGCGCGATCTCGCCGAGCTCCAGCCCGAAGCGCGTCTCGATCTCCGCCAGCAGGTCGGCGCTATCGAGCGAAAGCAGAGCCGGCACATTCTGTGTCCGCTCGGTCCAGACGATCGAGGAGCGGTGGCCGAGCCGGCCGCCATCCGCCAGCGGCAGCATGGCGAAGGGACCGGACGGCAAGAAATGCTCGACGGCGCGACCATGATGCGGCCGCTCATGGCCGATCGTGGCGACGATGCCGGACTGGCCATAGCTCCAGCCGACCCAGCCGATGCCCGCCCGCTCGCGCAGCTTCGAGCGCGCGCCATCGGCTGCGACCAGCAAGGCAGCCTCGGCGCGCGCGCCGTCGGAAAAGACGATATCGACTCCCGCATCCTCCGCCGCGAAGCGCCTCACACCCGTGGGACGAAGCTCGACCCCGACCCGCTCGCAGGCCGATTTCAGCCCGGCGATCAGGGCGGCGTTCTCGACCATGTGGGCGAAGGCCTGGCCGGGCTCGACCTCGCCGTCGAAAGTCAGGAAGACCGGGCGCACCGCATCCTTGGTCCGGCTGTCGGAGACGATCATCTCCGTCATCGGCTGCGCGGTCGCGGCGACGGCCTCCCAGACGCCGAGCGTCTCCAGCATGGCGCGGCCGCCCGCCGCCACCGCATAGGCACGGTTGTCGGTGCGCGGCGCCGTCGCCAGCGCCGGATCGGCCAGGACGACGGCGAACTCCTCGCCCAGCGCCTGCTTCAGCGCCAGCGCAAGCGAAAGCCCGGCAATGCCGCCGCCGGCGATGACGATGCGCGCGCCCTGGTCGATGCTCATGACTGCTCCCCCTCGCGACCGGCTTGACGACGCGCGATGCCTCGGTGCTGATGCGAGGCGAATCCGACTGCTCCTCTGCGGGCAGCCGGGCGCCTCGTCAACCAGATCGCGATACGGCCGACCATGTCCCAGATCAGCGCCTCTCTGACGTCGATCCTCGACCTCGAGCAGCTCGAGCGCAACCTGTTCCGCGGTCGCAGCCCGAAATCGACCTGGCCGCGCGTCTTCGGCGGGCAGGTCATCGCGCAATCGCTCTACGCGGCCTGCAAGACTGTCGAAGGCCGCCAGCCCCATTCGCTGCACGCCTATTTCCTGCTCGCCGGCGATCCCTCGATCCCGATCGTCTACGAGGTCGACCGCCTGCGCGACGGCCGCTCCTTCACCACGCGCCGGGTGCTCGCCATCCAGAAGGGCGAGGCGATCTTCGCGATGTCGGCCTCCTTCCAGGTCGAGGAGCCGGGCTACGAGCACCAGATGCCGATGCCGAAGGTGCCGATGCCGGAGGAGCTGCCCGACCGCGAGGAGATGACGAAGAACGTGCTCCCGCACATGCCCGATGCCGTCCAGGCCTACTACCAGCGCGAGCGGCCGATCGAGATCCGCCCGGTCGAGCTGGAGCGGTATCGCACCGGCGGGAAGATGGAGCCGAAGTTCAACGTCTGGATCCGGGCGATGGAGCCTCTACCGGACGAGCCGGCGCTGCATCAGAGCGTTCTCGCCTATGCCTCGGACCTGATGTTGCTCGATTCGAGCCTGATCGCCCACGGCACCACGGTCTTCGACCAGAAGATCCAGGGCGCGAGCCTCGACCATGCGCTCTGGTTCCACCGCCCCTTCCGCGCCGACGACTGGCTGCTCTATTCGCAGGACAGCCCCTCGACCTCCGGCGCCCGCGGCTTCTCGCGCGGCCTGATCTTCGACCGGCAGGGCCGGCTCGTCGCTTCCGTCGCACAGGAAGGGCTGATCCGGCCCCGGCCCGACCTCGCCTGACCAGAGTTAAGGCGACTGCCTAAATAATCTACACGTGCCCAATCCTCGGGCACGCCCGCGGTTTTCCCCCTTGATTTGCCGCCTCTTCGCCTTCGGACGCGCCCCCGCGCCGTCCGGAGCGGGTTGGCACGCGCCTTGAATTGCCGGAGCGACGCACTGTGATCCGCAGGGCGCGCGGAGTGCAACGAGATCGCCGGGGCTGACGACTTGGCGGCGCAGACGGGGAAACCCAGCAGATGAAAATCGTGATGGCGATCATCAAGCCGTTCAAGCTGGAGGAGGTGCGCGACGGGCTCACCGCCATCGGCGTCCACGGTCTGACGGTAACAGAGGTCAAGGGCTACGGCCGCCAGAAGGGCCATACGGAAATCTATCGCGGCGCCGAATACGCCGTGAGCTTCCTTCCGAAGATCAAGATCGAGGTCGCGGTCGCCGACGATCTCGTCGGCAAGGTGATCGAAGCGATCACCGCCGCCGCCCGCACCGGACAGATCGGTGACGGCAAGATCTTCGTCTCGTCGATCGAGAAGGCCGTGCGCATCCGCACCGGCGAAACCGACGCCGACGCCCTCTGAGCCCCGACCCTTTCAGGAGTTTTGCGCAATGAATTTCAAGACCCTCAGCCGGGCAGGACTCGTCGGGCTCGCGCTCGCCGGCGTCGCGGGCGCCGCGCTCGCCCAGACCCCTGCGGCCCCGACCCCGAACAAGGGCGACGTCGCCTTCATGATGAGCTCCACGGTGCTCGTGCTGCTCATGACCATCCCCGGCCTCGCGCTGTTCTATGGCGGCCTCGTCCGCAGCAAGAACATGCTCTCGGTGCTGACCCAGGTCTTCGCCATCACCTGTGTCGTGGCGCTTCTCTGGGTGTTCTACGGCTACTCGCTCGCCTTCACCGGCGGCGGCGGACTGAACGACTTCGTCGGCGGCTTCTCGAAGGCCTTCCTGCGCGGCGTCGACGCGACCACCACCGCGGCGACCTTCTCCAACGGCGTTGTCATCCCCGAGCTGGTCTATGTCTGCTTCCAGATGACCTTCGCCTGCATCACGCCGGCCCTCATCGTCGGCGCCTTCGCCGAGCGCATGAAGTTCTCGGCGCTGCTGCTGTTCATGGTCCTCTGGGTCACCTTCATCTACTTCCCGATGGCCCATATGGTCTGGTACTGGGGCGGCCCGGATGCGGTCGGCAATGCCGCCAAGGCGCTCGCCGAGGCCGGCGCTGACGGCAAGGTGGCCGCTCAGGCCGCGCTCGATGCGGTCAATGCCGATGCCGGCATGCTCTTCAAGTGGGGTGCGCTCGACTTCGCCGGCGGCACGGTCGTGCACATCAACGCGGGTATCGCCGGCCTCGTCGGCTGCCTGCTGATCGGCAAGCGCATCGGCTTCGGCAAGGAGCTGATGGCCCCGCACTCGCTGACCATGACCCTGATTGGTGGCGCCCTCCTCTGGGTCGGCTGGTTCGGCTTCAACGCCGGCTCGAACCTCGAAGCCAACGGCACCGCCGCGCTTGCGATGATGAACACCTTCGTCGCCACCGCCGCCGCCGCCGTCGCCTGGCTGTTCACGGAATGGGCGGTCAAGGGCAAGCCCTCGATGCTCGGCATGGTCTCGGGCGCCGTCGCCGGCCTCGTCGCCGTCACCCCGGCCGCCGGCTTTGCCGGCCCGATGGGCTCGATCGTTCTCGGCCTCATCGCCGGCACGGTCTGCTTCTTCTTCTGCTCGACGGTGAAGAATGCTCTCGGCTACGACGACTCGCTCGACGTCTTCGGCGTCCACTGCATCGGCGGCATCATCGGCGCCATCGGCACCGGCGTCCTGGTCAACACGGCGCTGGGTGGCGCTGGTATCCCGGACTACTCCACGAAGCCGGGCGAGCTCGTCGCCGCGGCCTACGAGTTCGGACCGGCGGTGATGAGCCAGGTCAAGGCCGTGCTGTTCACGCTGGTGTTCAGCGGCGTCGGCTCGGCGATCATCTACAAGATCGTCGACGTTGTCGTCGGCCTGCGCGTCACGACGGATCAGGAGCGCGAGGGTCTCGACATCGCCGAGCATGGCGAGCGCGCCTACCACAGCTGATCCCGCCGCTCGGGCGATTCACGTGAAACGTCGAGCCCCGGCGGGCAACCGCCGGGGCTTTCGTTTGTGTCGGCGCGCTTTCAGCCCGGCTCGTTCACGACGATATGGAGAACCTGAACCGCATCGGGCAGCGCGACCAGATACTCCGCATCGCGTGGCAGATGGTGGATCTGGCGGGGATCCGGACCCGCGAAGCGCGACATCGCCTCGACGCTTTCCCAGTAGGAGATCGTGACGAACTCGCTTTCGGTCTCGCGATCCTCCCGGAACATCTGAACCCCGAGCGCCGTCTCCTGCAGTGGCGTCACCCCTTCGCGCTGCAGATATTCGGCATATTCATCGGCCTTCGACGACACCGTGCGGCCTCGCCAGATCCGTGCGATTCGGGCCTTGCCTGAATGGGATGCGTTCATGATCGTCTCCATGCCCACCGGCTGACAAGAGAGCGCCGCCGCCAATCCGTTCCGCGCCCTGCCGACAACGGGCGTCAGGAGCCGGCGCATCCGTCTCAAGGTTAAGCGGGTCTTAACCTCGCCTTCCTAACCTTCCGATCACGGCCGGACTCGCGGCCCGACAATCCGGATCTCGACCCCAGGCCGCATGCGCACCATCCGCCGCTCCCAATCGCTCATGGACCGCCTGCCCGATCCGGTGCGGGAGTTCCTGTCGCGCCGCGCGTCGGAGCTGACGGGGCTCGGGCTGCTGGCGCTGATGGTGGGCGTCGCGGTCGCGCTGGCGAGCTGGTCGGTCGACGATCCCAGCCTCAACAACGCGACCAGCGGCGCCGTCCGGAACTGGCTTGGCCGCCCCGGCGCCATGATCGCCGACCTCCTGATGCAGCTCGTTGGGCTGGGCGTCATCGCCCTGCTGTTTCCGCCGCTGATCTGGTCGCTGCGCCTGATTCGCTTCCACCTCTTCGACCGCGGCGCACTGAAGCTCGGCCTCTGGGTCGTCGGCATCGCGGCCAGCGCTGCCGTCGCCAGCGCCCTGCCCGTCACGCCGCGCTGGCCATTGCCGACCGGCATGGGCGGCGTCATCGGCGACGGCTTGCTCTTCGGCACCCGCAACATCGCCGGCATCGCCGGCAGCGCGGTCGGCAGCTTCGTCGGCTTCCTCTATGCCGGTGTCGCCATTCTCGCCGTCACCGCCGCCGCCGGCTTCGGCTTCGTCACCGACGAAGATCCCATGCTCGACGCCGACGAGGCGGAGGACAGCTGGTCCGACGGCGAAGAGCGCCGCGACGACGAGCCGGGCATCGCCGTCATCCTGATCGGCTGGCTCGCCCATGGCGCGATGGCGCTGCGCGCCGCCGTCCTGCGCCGCCTGCCGCACCCGCCTCAGCCAGCCGTCGATACCGGCGCCGTCGCTGTCGCCCCGCAGGGTCGTGTGCGGCGCGAGCCGCAATTCGGCGAGGGGCAGCCCGCCCGCCGCAGCCTGCCCGAATTCGACCCGGAACCGCTTCCGGTTTCGCGCCGCCCCGCGCTCGCGGAGCCCGATCACGACGATTTCGACGCACCGTTCGACCTGGACGACGAGCCGCAGGACCTGCGCGACCTCAACGCCCCGCGCGTGACTATGCCGCAGGCGGCTCCGAAGCCGGGCAAGCGCATGCAACGCGAGGCTCAGCCTTCCCTGCTCGACCGCGATTCGTTTGAGCTGCCGCCGCTGACCTATCTCGCCGAGCCGAAGAAGGCCCCCGCCAACGCCGTCTCGGCCGACGCGCTGGAGCAGAACGCCACGCTGCTCGAAGGCGTGCTCGAGGATTTCGGCGTGCGCGGCGAGATCACGCAGGTTCGCCCCGGCCCCGTGGTGACGCTCTACGAGTTGGAGCCGGCTCCGGGCACGAAGTCCTCCCGGGTGATTTCGCTGGCGGACGACATCGCGCGTTCGATGAGCGCGATCTCGGCGCGTGTCGCGGTGGTGCAGGGCAAGAACGCGATTGGCATCGAACTGCCCAACAACAAGCGCGAGACCGTGTTCCTGCGCGAGCTCCTGGCGAGCCAGGACTTCGAATCGACCAAGCACAA
>UCLR01000019.1:62500-65558 GCA_900473415.1 Hyphomicrobiales bacterium | reverse complement strand
CACGCTGTTTGAAAATTGAAGACAGAAAGAGAAACGTGGACGGCGAGGTTCTTGCGGACCTGTCCTAGCGGACGGGTCAAACGAGACTTCGGTGTGCTGCGTTTTAACAAGAACCATTTGCTGGTTGCTGAGGCGAAAGCTGAAGTGATCAAGTAATTGGCTCCGTCAATACGCAGTGCGACAGCCGGAACAAATCTCATTCAATCTGAGAGTTTGATCCTGGCTCAGAGCGAACGCTGGCGGCAGGCTTAACACATGCAAGTCGAACGGGCACTTCGGTGCTAGTGGCAGACGGGTGAGTAACGCGTGGGAACGTGCCTTTCGGTTCGGAATAATTCAGGGAAACTTGGACTAATACCGGATACGCCCTTCGGGGGAAAGATTTATCGCCGAAAGATCGGCCCGCGTCTGATTAGCTAGTTGGTGAGGTAAAGGCTCACCAAGGCGACGATCAGTAGCTGGTCTGAGAGGATGATCAGCCACATTGGGACTGAGACACGGCCCAAACTCCTACGGGAGGCAGCAGTGGGGAATATTGGACAATGGGCGCAAGCCTGATCCAGCCATGCCGCGTGAGTGATGAAGGCCTTAGGGTTGTAAAGCTCTTTTGTCCGGGAAGATAATGACTGTACCGGAAGAATAAGCCCCGGCTAACTTCGTGCCAGCAGCCGCGGTAATACGAAGGGGGCTAGCGTTGCTCGGAATCACTGGGCGTAAAGGGCGCGTAGGCGGACTTTTAAGTCGGAGGTGAAAGCCCAGGGCTCAACCCTGGAATTGCCTTCGATACTGGGAGTCTTGAGTTCGGAAGAGGTTGGTGGAACTGCGAGTGTAGAGGTGAAATTCGTAGATATTCGCAAGAACACCAGTGGCGAAGGCGGCCAACTGGTCCGATACTGACGCTGAGGCGCGAAAGCGTGGGGAGCAAACAGGATTAGATACCCTGGTAGTCCACGCCGTAAACGATGAATGCCAGCCGTTGGGGAGCATGCTCTTCAGTGGCGCAGCTAACGCTTTAAGCATTCCGCCTGGGGAGTACGGTCGCAAGATTAAAACTCAAAGGAATTGACGGGGGCCCGCACAAGCGGTGGAGCATGTGGTTTAATTCGAAGCAACGCGCAGAACCTTACCAGCTTTTGACATGTCCGGTTTGATCGGCAGAGATGCCTTTCTTCAGTTCGGCTGGCCGGAACACAGGTGCTGCATGGCTGTCGTCAGCTCGTGTCGTGAGATGTTGGGTTAAGTCCCGCAACGAGCGCAACCCTCGCCCCTAGTTGCCATCATTCAGTTGGGAACTCTAGGGGGACTGCCGGTGATAAGCCGCGAGGAAGGTGGGGATGACGTCAAGTCCTCATGGCCCTTACAGGCTGGGCTACACACGTGCTACAATGGCGGTGACAATGGGCAGCGAAAGGGCGACCTCGAGCTAATCCCAAAAAGCCGTCTCAGTTCAGATTGCACTCTGCAACTCGAGTGCATGAAGGTGGAATCGCTAGTAATCGTGGATCAGCATGCCACGGTGAATACGTTCCCGGGCCTTGTACACACCGCCCGTCACACCATGGGAGTTGGGTTTACCCGAAGGCGTCGCGCTAACCGCAAGGAGGCAGGCGACCACGGTAGGCTCAGCGACTGGGGTGAAGTCGTAACAAGGTAGCCGTAGGGGAACCTGCGGCTGGATCACCTCCTTTCTAAGGTAGAGGACTTCACGAAGCTTGCTTCGTATTGACCTCTCTTCAGAACAAAAGAGGCCAGTCAGGCCTCATATGCGGAACTTCGCCGTCTTCGTTTCTCTTTCTCTTTCCGGGCGAATGCGCTGGATGGATAAGCATAGGGCTTGTCTCCGTCGCATTCTGGGCCAAGCCAGGCTTTGGCCGACCGATCTTTGATCGGTCTTGCCTTGGGCCTGTAGCTCAGTTGGTTAGAGCGCGCGCTTGATAAGCGTGAGGTCGGAGGTTCAAATCCTCCCAGGCCCACCAGTCATCGAACGTGTTCCTGCTTTCGATTGCGTCCGTCATCTCCCGGGGCCATAGCTCAGTTGGGAGAGCGGTAGCTTTGCAAGCTTCAGGTCGTCGGTTCGATCCCGTCTGGCTCCACCAAATCCGGAAAGTATTCAAGTTTCGCTTGTCGTCGGAAACGACGAGAGGCGCTGCTGTTTGTCATTGTGAAGAGGGAACATATGCGAGAGCTGCTCATCCTGCAGCGTGCTCGATGCTGATCACCAATCGGCTCGGGTTAAATCGTGTGTGTTCGGCAAGCATAAATGGTCTTTCTGATCATATGTCTTTGCGAGTTGATCTCGCGGACATCGATCATGAGAACGATCAAGTGCCTTAAGAGCATTCGGTGGATGCCTTGGCGCTGAGAGGCGATGAAGGACGTGATACGCTGCGATAAGCCGTGGGGAGCTGCGAATGAGCTTTGATCCGCGGATTTCCGAATGGGGAAACCCACCTTCGATCTCTGTTATTCTAAGGACAGGCTTTGGTCTGTTCTTAAGCTAACAGAGATCACAAGAAGGTATTGAACTCTGAATACATAGGGGTTCAAAGCTAACCCAGGGAACTGAAACATCTAAGTACCTGGAGGAAAGGACATCAACGAGACTCCGTTAGTAGTGGCGAGCGAACGCGGACCAGGCCAGTGCCTGACTGTAAGTTACCGGAAGTGGTTGGGAAACCACGCATTAATGGGTGATAGCCCCGTACGGATCTGCGAACAGTTGGGACATGAGTAAGGCGGGACACGTGAAATCCTGTCTGAACGTGGGGGGACCACCCTCCAAGCCTAAGTACTCCTCAGCGACCGATAGTGAACAAGTACCGTGAGGGAAAGGTGAAAAGCACCCCGACGAGGGGAGTGAAACAGCACCTGAAACCGAATGCTTACAAACAGTGGGAGCTCAAGGTTCGTCCTGGGTGACCGCGTACCTTTTGTATAATGGGTCAGCGACTTAATCTGACGAGCAAGCTTAAGCCGGTAGGTGTAGGCGCAGCGAAAGCGAGTCTGAACAGGGCGTTCAGTTCGTCGGATTAGACCCGAAACCGGGTGATCTAGCCAT
>UCLR01000019.1:0-60000 GCA_900473415.1 Hyphomicrobiales bacterium | reverse complement strand
GGGCTAAAGGCAAATTTGGCGGGGTCAAGCTTCGGCGCCTGCTGACACTTAACGATCGATGTTTGGTCTCATGCTTTTGCTTTATAGAGGAAAGACTCGACCTTCTCTTCGCCGTTATAGGCGAGCCGCTGCATGCGATAGAGGTTCTTCACATAGTCCAGAGCGTCCTGCCGCGACATGTCCATGCAGCGAACCGAGGCTTCCATCTCGACGCGCAGCGCAAGCAGGGGATGGCGCGCGATCCGCGCTGCGTACTCCTCGGCCTTTGCCAGGACCTGATCTGATGGCACGACTGCGTTGACGAGGTTCGCGCGCAGGGCGTCCTGAGCGGACAGGGGATCTCCGGTCAGAAGCATTTCCATCGCGACAGTATGCGGCAGGAAGTGGGACAGCCGGGTCGAGCCGCCGGCGCCGCCCATGCCGTAGGCGATTTCGGGGAAGCCGAATTTCGCATCCTCCGACGCCACCCGGATATCAGTTAAATGGCTGAGATAGATCATCCCCTGGCCATAGCAATAGCCGCGTACCGCACCTACTATCGGCTTGAACCGGTTGAGAGAAAGAACTTCCCGCGACCAACTGAACGTATCGGGCTCGCCTTCGGCGACGCGGTGCTTTGGCGCCAGATAATAGGTGAGCTCGTCCATCGGCGTGGCGAATTTCGCGTAGTCGTTCTTGATGTCGTCGCCGGCGGAGAAGGCACGGTCCCCAGCACCCTGGAGAATGCCGACTCGAACCTCGTCATCGGCGAGGAATTCGAGCATCATCTGGTAGAACTGCTTGTGCATGGCCGGCGTCATCGGATTCACCGAGCCGTTGCGGATGGTGAAATAACCGATCTTGCCGCGGCGCTCGTATTCGAAAGGCATTTGTCAGTTCCTCTTTTTGGGTTCTCAGAGCCACTGATTGGTGACGCGATCGAAGCTGCCAGCGCGCAGGTCGGGCTTCTCGGCAATCAGCTTTTGCTTGGCAATTTTTTCGGAGGGTGTCTTCGGCAGCGCCTCTCGATATTCGAGGTAGCGGGGCGTTTTGAAGGGCGCGAGGCGAGTCTTGCAGTGCGCGAAGATCATCTCGGGCGAGGCCTGCGCCGCCGAGACGCCCGGTTGCAGCACGATATAGGCCTTCACCTCTTCGCCGCGCGCGGGGTCCTTGACACCGACGACCGCGGCCTCGAGCACCTCTGGCATCTCGGACAGAGCAGCCTCGACCTCGCGGGCGGCGATGTTCTCGCCGCTTCTGCGAATCATGTCCTTGAGACGGCCAACGATGTAGTGGAACCCCTGTGCGTCGCGCCAGAACAGGTCCCCGGTCCGGAACCAGTCGCCACGGAATGCAGCCTGGTTGGCCTCGGGTTTGCGATAATAGCCTTTCATGATGCCGGGGCCGCGAATGCAGAGTTCGCCAATCTCGCCATCCGGCACGACATTGCCGTCGGGGTCGGTAATCTGTGCTTCGCGAAACGGCGCGACCATGCCGCAGGAGCCAGAGCCGACCATGTGGTAGGCCTCTCTCGGCAAGAACAGTGCCGACCCGACCTCGGTCATACCGAAAGATTCACGCGCCACTGTGCCAAAGCGACGCTCGAAATCGGCGTGCGAATCCTTGTTGAAACCGAAGATCGATACGCGCTTCAGCTCGTTTTGTGCATCGAGCGGGTCAGGCGGTTGCTGGTAGATGATCTCGGGGAACAGGCAGTAATGGATGCGGTAGCGCCGCACCCAGTCCAGGAAGCGTGTCGAGCTAGCGCGGCGTGCCACGAAAATCTGCCCGCCGACCCGCATCGCCATCAGAGTGAGCCACTGCGGGTCCATGTAGAAGAAGGGCTGCGCGGCCAGGATGTTCTTCGGGTTTTCTGTTTCGCCTCCGCGCATGGCTGCCACCAGCGATATGGTGAGCCAGTAGCGATGCGTTAGCATGCAGCCCTTGGGGAAGCCTGTCGTGCCAGAGGTGTACTGGATGTTGATCAGGTCATCGAGCGATGGCTCGGGCAAGTCGGCTGGAAGGGCAGGGGCGTTCGCGTCGATCCGGGCATAGCCATCCTCGTCGGCGCCGGGATCGTTTCCGATCAGGAAGACTGCTGATTTCGGAAGCGGTGCCGCTTCGCCCAGCGCCTCGTAGGCCGGCAGGCAGTCCGCATGGATAACCAGATGGGCCGCTTGCGAATCCGTCAGGACATAATCCAACTCGCGTCCAGTATAGCCGATATTGACCGGCACCATCACGGCACCGAGCCGAGCAAGTGCCAGCCAGGTCACGGGGAATTCTGGGATGTTCGGCAGCATGACCGCAACATGCGTACCCATGCGCACGCCCGCGGCGAAAAGCCCGGCTGCAGTCCGATCGATCGCGGATTTCGCCCCCGCATAGCTCGAGACCCCGTCCTCATCTTGTTCAAAGAAGGTCCAGAGCGTCTGCTCGCCACAGGCTGCGGCACGCTCGTCGACGAAGGCGCCCAGATTCCGCGGAAGTGCCGCCGCCTCGATATTGTTGCGCATCCGCTCGACGAGGAGCTTGAGCTCTGACCAGTTGGGTTGTTCGCTATCAGCTTGCTGCATGTCAGGCCTCGGGCACGGAATGGGTCTGGTATCTGAGTTCGTTGCGGCGCCGGATAACCTCGCCGATCGACATGCCGACGATACTGACGAGCGTCAGCATGACCGCGACGGCCGGCACGGTGGGGTCGAGCTTGAGGCTGAGATCGTTCCAGATGCGGACAGGAAGCGTCTGGAGTCCGCCGGAGATGAAAAGCGTTATGATGAGCTCGTCGAAGGAGGCGAAGAAGGCGAGGATCGACGATGCAAACATCGCCGGCGTCAGGAAGGGCAGCGCCGTGTGCACGAAGGCTCTGACAGGGCTGGCGCCGAGGATGCGCGCGGCGCGCTCAATCGTCATGTCGAAGCGGCGCAAGCTGCCGGAGACGATCATCACGACATAGGGCATCGCGATTAGCGCATGGGCCAGCGTCAGCGCATAGATGTTGCTCACCAGGCGCCAGCGCAGGAATATGATGTAAAGCGCGAGTGCCAGCACCACCGACGGAATGATCAAGGGGGCGATGAAGAGGGCCGTCAACACGCCCTTCGCCCGGAAATCGGCGCGCACTAGGGCGATGGACGCCAGCGTGCCGAGAAGCAGGCTGAGGATCGTTGCGCCTATCCCGATCTTCAGGCTGACGAGGGTCGCATCGAGCCAGCTCTGGTCCGTGAAGAACTCCCGGTACCAGCGCAGCGAGAGCGATTTCGGCGGGAATTCAAGGAATTGGCTGTCCGTCAGTGAGATCGGCACGAGAAAGATCAGCGGCAGCAAGAGAAAGCCGGTTACGATCGCGAAATAGATGGCGAGGACGATGCGGGTCATCGGGCGAGTCCGCCCGTCGCGAATTCCGACCGCTTACGCGTCAGCCCCCAATAGATCAACAGGCAGGCGAAGGTGGCGAGCAGGAGCGCCGAGGCCATGACAGCCGCCAGATCCCATTTCAATGTCTTGTGTACCTGAAGGTCGATCAGATTGGCGATCAGGATGCTCGTGCGCCCGCCGAGCAGCGTCGGCGTAACGTAGAAGCCAAGGCAGAGGATGAAGCAGATGATGCCGCCCGTCGCTGCACCACTTACGCTCAGCGGGAAAACGACCTTCCAGAAGGCTTGGCGCGGTGTCGCGCCAAGCGAGCGGGCCGCCTTCACCAGGTCGCGTTCGACGTCGAGGATCGAGGTCAGGCAGGTCAGCACCACGATCGGCAGGAGGATTTGTACCATGCCGACATGCACGGCGACCGGTGTATAGAGTAATTGGATCGGTTCGCCGGTGAGGCCGAGCGACGAGAGGGTCTTGTTCAGGATGCCCTCGCGGCCGAGAAGGATAATCCAAGTATAGGTCCTGATCAGGATGCTGATCCAGAAGGGCAGCAGGATCAGATAGGTCGCCATGACTCGCCTGCGCGGCGTGAGCCCAGCCATAAAATAAGCCATGGGATAGCCCATCACCAGGCAGATCAAGGTCACGGTCGCAGCGGTGACGAAGGTCCGTTGCAGGACGATGATCGCGAGTTGCGACGCGTAGATCTGCCGTACAGGCTCGGCGGTGAACGACGTCCCGTCATGGACCGTCAGCGTCAGGACGCCGAACACCGGATAGACGAAAAGGATCGCGGCCAGCGCCGTCGCCGGCGCGAGAAGCAGAAGCGTTTTCGTCCATCGGATGCGCATGGCGACGGCAAACTTTCACGAGGCCCCTAGCTCGGATTGAGCCGGCGTCGGATCAGGACAAATTCAGATCGGTTCGGGGGTCAGATCAGGAGCCATTCGTTCCAACGGGTGGTGACGGCGTCGATGTTGTCGGCCCACCAGGCGCTGTTGAACTCGAATTGCACGGCGGCGTTCTCCGGCGACGTTGGAAGGGTCGCTGCGAAGGCAGGGTCCAGCAGTTCCATCATGCCGGGCACGAATCCGGGATAGGGCACCTGCTTGACAAACGCAGCCGAGGCGGCCGGGTCCATGCGGAATTTCATGAACCGCATCGCTTCCTTCGGATGCCGCGCGCCCTTCGGGATGCCGAGATAGGACAGCATCAGCGCCCCGCCCTTGAAGGTAATGTCGACCGGCTTGCCTTCGTTCTTCAGAGGCGTGATGCGGCCGTTCCAGCAGGATGTCATGCTGACTTCGCCGTCGATCAGCAGTTGCACATGCTGGGCACCGTTCGTCCACCAGACCGGAATATGCTTCTTTAGCTGGTCGAGCTTCTTGAAGGCGCGTTCGACGTCGATCGGGTAGAGCTTGTCGGGCGAGACGCCGTCGGCGAGCAGGGCGAATTCTAGGTTGCCCTTGGGCGAGTTCTCCAGGGAGCGAGGCCCGGGAAAGGCCTTCACATCCCAGAAATCGGCCCAAGATTGCGGTGCCTTGCCCTTGCCAAACTTGTCGGTCCGGAACGCCATCACGGTCGAGTAGGAGGCGCGCACCATGGCGGTCGGTTGCTTGGCGATCGGCGGCAGCTTGTTGTCCGGGTCGATAATCGCGTAGTCGATCGGCATCAGCCAGCCCGCTTTCGTGGCGGTGACGACGTCATCACCGTTGAGTTCCGTCAGGTCCCACTCGACATTGCCGGACTCGACCATAGCCTTGAGCTTGGGGAGGCTTACGGGAGCGGTCGGCTTGACCTTGATCCCAGTTTCTTTGGTGAAAGGCTCCTCGAAGATCTTGGTGATCATGGTCGCCAACGCGCCGCCGGAGCCGTTGACGACGATCGTCGTTTCCTGCGCGAACGCTGGAGCGCCGGCAGCCAGTGAAGCCGCTGTCGCGCCGGCCCCGACACCGAACGCTCGCCTGGTCATCTTGGTCATGACAGTTCCCTCTCGATATTGTTGTTTGTTCTCAAGCCGTAAGAGCCACGAGGTCGGTGGTGTCGAGGTCGAAGCCGACCCTGGCGCCTGCGGGCCGCACCTCTTGGCCCGGTCGGCGCGGCTCGATCGCGGAAATCTCTTTATCTGCGTCCGTCAGCAGCACGTAACGCACTGAGTTGCCGAAGAAGACCGTCTCCTTCAGCCGGGCCGGATGGGTGCCGCCGCCGCTGTGGGAGACGCGAATAAGCTCCGGGCGGATCGATACGAACTCTGCCTCGGCAAGATGGGCGACGTCGCCCTGAATCCGCCCCAGACCTTCTAGCGCCATGGCGCCGTCATGGGCGCGCTGCACCATCAGCAGATTGTTCGCACCAACGAATTGGGCGACGAAGCGCGAGCGTGGCCGATCATAGAGCTCCTCCGGCGGCCCGACCTGCAAGACCCGCCCCTTGTCCATCACGGCCAGCCGATCTGACAGCGTCAGTGCCTCGCCCTGGTCATGCGTTACATAGATGACCGTGCAGCCGATCTGGCGCTGATATTCCTTGATCTCTAGCTGGAGCGTCTCCCGCAACTTCAGATCGAGTGCGCCGAGCGGTTCGTCCATAAGAAGCACGCGGGGCTCGAAGACGACTGCGCGGGCGAAGGCGACTCGTTGCCGTTGACCGCCTGAGAGTTCGTGCGGCATGCGGTCGGCCAGAGCGTCCATCCGCACCATCGCAAGGGCCTTTTCCGAACGGCGCCGGGCTTCGGCGCGCGGAACGCCGCGCATTTCCAGCGGGAATGAAACGTTGCGTATGACGTTTCGATGCGGAAACAGCGAATAGCTTTGGAACACCATACCGATCCCGCGCTTCTCGGTCGGCAGGCTGGTGATCGACACGCCGTCGATCATGATCTCGCCGCTATCGATGTCCGTAAAGCCGGCTAGGGCGTTGAGGGCGGTGGTCTTTCCCGAGCCGCTGGCACCGAGCAGGGTCATGAATTCCCCGCGCCCGACATGCATCGAGAAATTCTCTAGCGCGACGAAATTCCCATAGGACTTCCGAACGTTCCGAAAGTCGATCGTCGCACCGGTAGAACTCATCAATTGCGGCTCCCATCGCGCTATGCGATAAAACTGACGACGATGTCATTTTTTGTCAAGCGCCTTTGAGAGACGGCGATTTGCCCTTCTGCCGGCCGCCCTGATACAAGCGAGGCGCGCGGAAAGAGAGAGGTCAATTTCTTGAGCGGCGAAGAATTCGATTATATCTTGTACCTAGAGAGACGCTTAGCGGCAGCGCATGGCGAAAAGAAAATCGTTCGAACTGAGATACAGATTGAGATTGCGACCGCTCGGTTGCTTAGAGAGAAGAATTACCATGCCATATCAGTCAATCTAATCGCAAAAGCCGCAGGTGTTGCCCACGGTACCTTCTATCGCTATTTTACTGATAAGCGCAGCGTTGTCGCCAAGACCATAGCGGATTATTTCAGGTTCGTGCGCGCTTCGCGCCAGCCGATTCCCCGTGACGCTTCGCAGTTCGAGGCCATCCACCAGGCCAATCTGCATTATGTTGAGTGTTTCCGGCGCAATGTCGGGCTGATGCGCTGTCACTTCCGACTGAAGGACGAGGACGAGCTCATAGCAGAGGTCGGACGGCATGCGGATGCCGCCATGGTCGACCGTGTCATCGGCCGGCTGCGACGCGAAGGCGCGCTCGATCATTGGGACCCGGCCCGGTTGCGGCTGACGATCTTCTGCCTGATCGGCATGGTCGACGAACTCCTGCTCAAGATCTACAGCCAGACCCAGCCGGCGCTCGCCGATTTCGAGGACGCGCCCCAACTCGTCGCCACGACCCTGTCGCAGATGTGGTTCTCCGCTATCTATGGCAGCCATTGCTTGCAGGATTCCGGCGGCGGCTCTGACCACGTGGGACAGGCGCCGGCGCCGCTATAAAGCTGGGTCGACGGAGCTCGGCACCGCGATGCTCCGGTTCCCATGGCAGCGATGCAAGTCGGGCGTCCGCAGTCCTCCGCGCTAAGCGGGCCGATGCTCAGGGTCTGCGCACGAAAAGCGCGTCGACGACCCGGATTTCGCCGGAGCCTTTCCGGATGAGCACAGGGTTGAGGTCGCAAGCGGCGATGAGGTCTCCCAGGTCGTCGGCGAGTTGCGACAGACGGACGGCAACCTCGATCAACGGAGCCGTGTCGGTGGGCGCCATCAGGTTCCGGTAGCCGGATAACAGGCGACTAAGCCTCGTCGTCGCCAACATCGTCTCAGCTTGCTCGCGACTGAGAGGACCCAGAGCCACGGCGCGGTCCGCGAGTAGCTCGACGAGCGTGCCGCCGCTTCCGAGAACGATCATCTGGCCGAAAGGGGATGCATCCGTGAAGCCAGCCATGGCCTCGACGGCATCGACCAGCTGCTCTTGCATCTCGTAGCCATCGATCGTCGCGTTCGGCAGAGCCTGGGTGATGTTCCTGGCGATGGTCGCGACGGCCGCGCGCAGCTCGTCCTCGTTTCGGATATCCAGCAGGACCCCGCCGACATCGGACCGATGCTGCACATCGCGCGAGGCAACCTTGACCACCATCGGAAAGCCGATCTCGCCCATGCGAGCAGCCGCTTCATGTTCATCCTTCACAATGATCGACTTGGTCACTGGGATACCGTAGGCGCGCAGCAGCCGGAACGATAATGCGGCATCCAGCGTGCCGGAGCTTGCCCCGATCTCCGTCCTGAGGCTCGCGGCCTGCGGGTTGAAGGGAGACGACTTCGGACCGTGCTGGCGAGCCCAGTTCTCGGCAGGCCCCGGCTTGCCCAGCGCGAGGTTTCCAACTGCACGCAGCCCTGGGCTCATACCCCGCAGCAGCGGAACGCCGTGCTCCAGCAGCATCGCGCGGACGCCTGGATCGAGATTTTCCGATGTTGGCGAAATGACGACCAGAGGCGTTTGGCTCGATTTGCCCGCCGCGGCATAGACTCCGAGGATGTTCATGTAGTTCTGCAGGGTCGCGGGATTGAGGCTCTCCTGCGTGTCCTGCAGCGCAACCACCGCGCCGACCTGCGCATCATTGAGGACGGCTTGCATGGCGTCCGGCGTGTTGCGATCCTCGACGTTGACGGTCGCGCCGAAATCGACCGGGTTGTTCCCCGACGTTCCGGGCAAGGCGGCGCGCAGCCGCTCCACCGTCGCCGGCTCGAACGCCGCGACTGCGACCCCCTGTGCGTCGGCGACGTCGCAGGCGAGCGCTGTCTGACCGCCGGAAATCCCAACAATCCCAATGCTGGCGCCGCGAACCATCCTCCGCGCCACCGCCGCGCATTCGAGGGACGCGATGAGTTCGTCGTAGTCCGAGACGGTCGCGATGTTGGTTTCGCGGAAGAAGCTGTCATAGGCGTCGCGATCGCTGACTAGCGCGCCGGTATGCGCCTGCGTTGCGGCGAGGCCGACATCCGAGCGCCCAACTTTGAGGACCACCAACGACTTGCCTGCGGCGTGGACGCATTCGGCCGCCTCGGCAAGCGCATGCGGCGATTTGATCGATTCTGCGACCACGCCGATGACGCGCGTCTCGTCATCGTCCGCGAGCCAGCGAATATAGTCCGCGGCCGAAACCTGAAACTCACTGCCGACCGTCACCACCTTTGAAAGCCCGACGACCGTCGAGTTCATCACCGAAATCGCCGCAGAACCAGATTGGGCCACGAGTGCGACATTGCCGGGCTTCAGGCGCAGCGATGGCCGGGACGGGTAGAGCGGGATGGAGTCCGTGAAGTTGACGAGGCCCATGCAGTTGGGGCCGTGCACGATGATGCGGCTGCGGGTGCCGAAAGCCCGGATGGCGGCCTCCTCATCATGCGAGAAGCCGTTGGTGAAGACGATGGCGGAACGAACCGAGCTCGCTTCGAGCTCTCGGAGCATGCTGGGGACATGCGCTGCCGGGATCGCGATGATGGCGAGGTCCGTCTCGCCACGGATCTCGCCGATTGAGTTGATCGCGCGAAGGCCGTCGATCTCCTCAGCCTGAGGATGAACCGGCAGGATCTCGCCCGCATAGCCCCAGGATTTGAGGTTGCTGATGACGACGTTGCCTTGCGTGACGCGCTTGGCCGAAGCGCCGACAATCGCCACGGAGCGTGGCCTGACCATGGGAGTGACGTCGATATGCAAGGCTTGCTTCCTTCGGTAGCGGCGTGCTTTCGCAGCCGCGTGAGCGGCTGCGTGCGCGGGATGCGTGGGGTTACTGCTTGTCTTTGGGGAGCCAGGCTTCCGCCCAGTTCGGATGGGTGTTGAACGCGAAGTTGAACTGGGCGTCCAAGTTCTTGAAGTTGTTGGTGACGGCCTCGAAGACCCGGGCGTTCGTCAGAGCGAGCTGG
The DNA here is from genome assembly GCA_900473415.1 of Hyphomicrobiales bacterium. Taxonomy (GTDB): domain Bacteria; phylum Pseudomonadota; class Alphaproteobacteria; order Rhizobiales; family Beijerinckiaceae; genus Allobosea. Next base: position 50,299 of record UCLR01000019.1, on the reverse strand, counting down.
TTGAGATCGCGCGAAATGATCTCGGCATAGGTTTTGTAGAGAGCCTTCTGCCGGTCCAGCGGCGCCGATGCCGCATCAGCGGCGACCTTGTCGAATTCGGGGTTGCAGTAGCCCGTTGGGTTGGCGAACGGGACATTGGTCGTGTTGCAGACGAAGCTACGGTCGACACCGAGCACCGGGTTCGACCGGCCGGTGAGCGAGATGATCGACGCGTCGAAATCGTGCTGCGTATAGACCTTGTTGGTCCAGATCTGCAGGTCGAGCGCGCTGAGCTTTACGTCAATGCCGATCGCCGTCCACTGCGCCTGGATGACCTGGGCCACGGCATCATAGGGAGGCGCCGAGATCACGGCGAGCTCCAGCGCGAACCGCTTGCCGTCCTTCAGGGGGAAGCCGGCTTCATCGAGCAGCTGCGCGGCCTTCTTCGGATCGTAGGCATACATCGTGTCGTAGTTGACCGACGGGTCGTGCAAGTTCTTGAACTGCGTCGGGATGGCGTTCTTCGCGGTCTCGGCCAGTCCCTGATAGACGTCCTGCACGATGCGCTGACGGTCGATTGCATGGAACAGGGCCTGCCGGACCTTGATGTTGTTGATCGGCGAGCGCCGCAGGTTGAAGTCGATGACCGCCGTTTCGGGCGCGTTCGTCATGATCGGCACCACGCGGAACGTGCCACGCTTCGCCGCCTGCTGCGTAGCCGGAACCTGCACCACCTCGGGGCGGAACCAGTTCACCTCGCCATTGACGATAGCATTGAGACGCTGCTGGGGGTTGGGGATCAGCGCGAAGATCACCGAGTCGAGATGGGGCTTTGGCGCTTCCCAGTAATGCGGGTTGCGCACGAAGGTGATCGACTGGCCGCTCACCCACTTGTCAAACTTGAATGGACCGAGGCCGACCGGCGCGATGTTGGCCGGGTGGGTGGCCACGTCCTTGCCCTCGTAGACGTGCTTCGGCATGAGCGGAAACACTTCCTTGTCGAACAGGTCGAGCGTGGCGGTCAGCGGCTCCTTCAGCGTTAGGACGAAGGTCTTGTCGTCGGGCGCCGAGGCCTTGTCGACGAGCGGCATGAGCTTGGTGAGGTAGGTGTTGAACTTGCCGAAGTTCTCCAGGGTGAAGACCACGTCGGCGGCGGTGAACGGCTTGCCGTCCGACCATTTGACGCCTTCGCGAAGGGCGAAAGTGTAGGTCTTGCCGTCGTCGGAGACGGTCCAGCTCGTCGCCAGGCGGGGGAGGCGATTGGCGTCCCGATCATAGGTCATGAGACCATCGGCCCAGACATCCGCGGCGAACAGCGCCGGCACGGAGGAGGTCATCTGCGTGTTCAGATTGGGGATCGTCGTAGAATTCAACGCGGCGATGACAGTGCCGCCGCGAACCGGCTTGCCGTCGTCGGCCAGTGCCCCCGCCGCCGAAAGGCTCATCGCTCCGGCAAGGAGCGCAATTGCGCGCAGCTTGCTGATCGGCCCGGCACCATACCCCTCGATCGCTTTCATGATGTGCTCTCCCTCGTTGTTATGGTGGGTGTTGGGTTGGTTAGACCTCGAGCGGGCTGGGAACTGTCGGCTCGGCAGACCTGGCTCTGAGCGCGCCGATCTCCTCGGCGCGGTGGCAGGCCGCCATTGTTCCGGCCTGATCCACCGGCTTGAGCGCCGGGGCCTGCGTCGCGCAGATCTCGACCGCGTAGGCGCAGCGCGGGCGGAAGCGGCAGCCGCCCTGTGCAGGCGCGGATGAGTCGCTTCGCGACGGCGCGGCGCTCATGCTGCGGATCCGGCTCCGACGCGGATCGAGCGAGAGCCGGGCATCGAGCAGAAGCTTCGTATAGGGGTGATAGGGACGCTCGTAGATCGAGCGGCCGATCTCGACGATGCGGCCGCGATACATCACCGCCGTGCGGTCCGCGATCGATTCCATTGCGCCGAGATCGTGGCTGATCACGACGAAGCCGACATTGGTCGTCTTGTGCAGGTCTCGCATCAGCTGCAGCACCTGCGCCTGGACCGAGACGTCCAGGCTGGAGAGTGGCTCGTCGGCGATGATGATCGCCGGCCGCAGCATCATGGCGCGAGCGATCGCGATGCGTTGCTGCTGCCCCCCGGACAACTGGTGGGGATAGCGCTCAAGGTAGCTCTCAGGAGGGTTCAGGCCGACCGCGGCAAGGTGACCAGCGAGGAATTGGCGGGTCTCGCCCGGGGTTGCGAGCGCGTGGCGCTGGACGATATAGCCCAGCATGCGCTCCACGGTCATGCGCGGATTCAGGGACGAGGCCGGGTCCTGGAAGACGGCCTGGACCTGTCGCCGAAAGGCCTGGTAGTCGGCCGAAGCGAGTGCAGACAGCGAGGTACCACGGAACTGGACCTCGCCGGTGGTGGGGCGGTTGAGCAGCAGCAGCAGTTTCGCGAGCGTGCTCTTGCCGGAGCCCGACTCGCCGACGATCGCCAGTGTCTCGCCTTCCCTGATATCGAGATCGACACCGTCGACGGCGCGTACCTGGTTCCAACCCGGACCGTTGGCGTTGCGGCTGCGATAGATCTGCTCGACGCCGTTCAGGCGCAGGATCGGCTCGCTCATGCCTGCAGCTCCCGCGGCAGCCGGCGCGTGCTGAGCTCGATCAGCCGGCGCGAATAATCTTGCTGCGGGTGCTCGAAGAGCCTGACGGTTTCGGCGCTCTCGATCACCTTGCCGGCCCGCATCACATAGACCCGGTCGCAAAGCTCGGCCACGACCCCGAGGTCGTGCGTGATGATGGCCATCGCCATGTTGCGCTCCTTGTGCAGCCGGTAGAGCGTCTGGAGCACCTGGAGCTGCACGGTCGCGTCCAGCGCGGTGGTGGGCTCGTCGGCGAACAGAAGCTGTGGGTCACTGGCCAGCGCGATCGCAATCATCACGCGCTGGCGCATGCCGCCCGAAAGCTCATGCGGATAGCGCCGCGCGACATTGGCCGGGTCCGGCAGGCCGACCTCGTCCAGCAGCGTATGCACACGATTTCGATTGGAGCCGCGCGAGGAGTCGCACGAAAGCGCCTCCTCGATCTGCCTGCCGACCCGCTGGGTCGGGTTGAGATAGCCGAGCGGATCCTGGAAGATCATCGAGAAGCCCCGCCCCCGCCGCAGGGCACGCAACGCGCCATCGGGCATCGCGAGGATGTCCTGGCCCTCGAAGCTGAGCTCGCCGCTCAGCTCCGCGATGTTCACATTCGGCATTAGCCGGGTGATGGCGCGGGCCATCGTGCTCTTGCCCGAGCCGGATTCGCCGACGATTCCGACGCATTCACCCGGCATGATCCTGAAGTCGACGCCGTCGATGGCCTTCACGACGTTGGGACCGAGGCGCAGATGGACCTTGAGATCGCGGACGTCGAGGAGCGGCGAGAGGCTCATTGCAGCCCTCCAACTCCGCTCGTGCTGCGCGGATCGATGACCTCGTTGAGACCATCTGCGAAGAGGTTGAGGCCAACGACGGTGATGCAGATGGCGGCGCCGGGAAACAGGCTCATCCACCAGGCGCTGTCCATGTAGTCCTGCGCCACAAAGAGCAGCCTGCCCCAGCTCACCTTGCTGGGATCGGACAGGCCCAGGAACCCGAGCCCGGCCTCGATGAGGATGGCGATACTGGCATCGAGCGCGACCTGCACGATGATGGGCTGGATCGCGTTGGGCAGAATCTCCCGAAACATGATGTGCGCCGTCGAGAGATCGGCGACGCGCGCGGCGGCGATGAACTCCCGATCCCGCAGCTTGATGTATTGGCCGTAGACCAGACGGGCTTCCATCGGCCAGATCGCCAGCGCCACCGCGGCAATCAGCAGCCAGAAATTCGAGCCGAAGAGGGCGACGGCGCACAGCACGAGGATGATGACGGGCAGCGTCTGGAACAGTTCCACCAGGCGCATCAGCCCAGCTTCGACCGGTCCCTGGAAATAGCCGGCCAGGATGCCCAGCGTGCCGCCGATAAGCAGCGCGGCCAGCGCGGCCCCGAGCCCGACCATAAGCGAGGAGCGGCTGCCATGGACGACGAGCGAGAATACGTCGCGACCGATGTTGTCGGTGCCGAACAGAAACTGGGATGATGGCGGCGCTAGGCTCGCCTGCGTCTGCTCGAGAGGGCTGTAGGGCGCGATCAGCGGAGCCGTTATGGCCACCAGCAGCAGGACCAATAGGATGCTCGCTCCGAGCGCGCCGTGACGCGTGCCGAAGAGGTTTGCGACATGGACCTGCCAGCTTCCGATGGAGAAGCCGCTGCTGGCCGCAGGCGCCGTGGAGGTTTTGAGTTCCGGCATCTCTGGCGACCTCACCGCGTGGTTCTGATGCGCGGGTCGAGCGCCGCGTAGAGGAGATCGACGATCAGGTTCATGGCGATGACGGCGAGGGCGGAGAAGATCACGACGCCGATGACGGTCATGTTGTCCCGCAGCCGGATCGAGTCGACGAGGAGCAGGCCGAGCCCGGGCCAGGTGAAGACCGTCTCCAGCAGGACGGCGCCGCCGAGCGCCGAGCCGAAGGCGTAACCCGCGATCGTGACCAGCGGCAGGCTCGAATTGCGCATCACGTGGCTGCGGATTATCCGGCCGCGGCTTAGCCCCTTGGCGCGTGCCGTGATGATGTAGCCCTGCGACAGCGTGTCGATCACGCTGGCACGCATGATGCGCGCGATCCGCATGCCCTCATGGATACCGAAGGCTAGGACCGGCAAGGCGAGATAGCGAAGCTTTTCGAGGAGCCAGGCGAAGCCTTGTGTCCGGCTGATGAGGGGGCCGATGCCCTGGGTCGGGAACCAGCCGAGCCGGAGCGCGAGCAGCATCACGAGCAGCTGGCCGAGCCAGAAGGTCGGGATCGCGTAAACGATCAGCGCCGTGGTGGTCCAGAATTTGTCGACGCCGGGCCGACGAGACGTCCCGGCCGCGATTCCGATCGCCATTCCCAGGGGAATCGCCAAGGCGAAGCTGACGGAGGCCAGCAGCATCGTCCGCGGAGCGCGCTCGAGGATGAGGTCGAGCACGTTGCGCTGGTTCTGGTAGGAGAAGCCGAAGTCGCCCTGGGCGACATTGGCCAGGTAATTCCCGACCTGAACGAGGAAGGGGTCGTTCAAGCGATACTTTGTCTCGATCGCCTGTCGGTACGCCGGCGGCACGGGATAGTCGCCGACCAGCGCCTGCACCGGATCGCCAGGGATCAGGTGCAGCATGGAGAACATCAGGATGATGATCGCCAGGAGCAGGGGGATGGCGAGCAGCGCGCGCCGGCCGACGAAGCGGAGCATCGGAGCGAGCCCTCAGTTTAGGCGGAAGAATTCAGCAGCGTTTCCGTAGAGCCATTTCTCGATGACCTTCTCCTTGAGCGGCAGCATCTTGTACTGCTCGATGATGCTCTCGAAGGACGTTCCGAACAGGTAGCGCGAGAGCCCGACCATGACCTTGTCCTGGAGGAGGGTGTTTCCGAACTGGAGGAACTGCTCCCAGCCCGAGCCAGGCTGGCTGAAATAGCGTGGATGATGTGCAGCCGTATCGACGTAGAGGCGCGGATGGCGACGTAGGAGCCCAACCATTTCGTTGACCCAGGGCCACCCGGCGAGGCCTGCAACGATCCTGAGCTCGGGAAAATCGATGGCGACGTCGTCGAGATAGCGCGGGTGGCCGAGGTCATAGGGCCGGTCGTTGGCGTAGTTCATCGCCGTGTAGATCCGGACCGGGACGTCGAGTTCGGCGGCCTTGGCGTAGAGCGGATAATAGCGCCGGTCGTTCGCCGGCACGCCGTTGTAAAGCGCCGACAGGCGCAGCCCGTTGGCGCCCTCTTCCTTCACCAGTCGCTCGAATTCACGAACGGCGCGCATGCCATCCAGCGGATCAAATGTCGTGAACAGGAAGAAGCGGCCCGGATGGGCCTGGTGGATACGCCCAGTGGCGCTGTTCTCCGCACCGACCAAAAGACCCCGCTGTATGCCCGCGCGGTCCATGTCCTCGACCAGCCGCGCGAGACCGCCATCGTCGGTCGTGCCCTTGCTGGCGCCCGCGGTCTCCTTGCTGCGGAAGACATTGCCGTAATTCGCAAAGCCGTAGCCCTCGGGGCGCGGCAGGGATTGGGCGAAAGGTGTTCCGGGCCGTCCGCGTGCGATGCGCTCCAGATCAGGATTCGCTTCGCTGTGAGGCAAGCTGATTTCCATATCGATCACGCGGCTCATCCACATTTCTCCGTGAGGCGTGCAGGCGCACGCGGCAGCCAATGTTCGGTAGTGAGCTCCCGCGGTGCAAATGTGTCAAGTAAATGATGATACGAATGTACAAATGTTCATTATCTTGACATTTGCCAAGTGTAAGGTAGTTTGCAGTTGCGGCTTGCCCGTTCGCGCGCGGTGGTTGTCCCGAACGAGTTCAGCCGTATTGCCAAGATCAGTGCCGTGGCTTCGCGGCATCGATGAAGTCACTTTGGAGATATTCTTGAAGATCCCCATGGACGATCCCGACATTGCGACCACCCTCGTTAAGGGGCTCGCCGTGCTGGAGACCTTTCGCCCGAACCGGACCTTGATGAGCAATGGCGAGATCGCGAAGGAATCCGGGATAAACCGCTCCACGGTGGCGCGTCTGACCTACACGCTGGAACGCATGGGCTACCTGCGGCAGGAGAAGTCCAAGTTCCGGCTTAGTTGGCGGGCGCTCATGCTGGTGAATCCGCTGCTGGTCAACCTCAAGCTGCTGCACATCGCGCGCCCGTCGATGCAGAAGCTGGCGCAGGATCTTGGTGGCACCGTCTCGATCGGCACGATGGACCGCACCAACTTCGTCTATCTCGAGACGTCGCGCGTGAACGAGAACATCTGGACATCACCGGATCTGGGGACGATCGGCCCGCTCCTGCCAGCGACCATCGGACATGCGCTCGGCTCGTTGCTGACGGAAGACGAGCTCAAGCTGAAGCTCGACGAGATGAAGCGTCGCTCGCCCGAGCTCTGGGAGAAATATGGCGAATCTTATGTCCATGGGGTGGCCGACTGCCGCGAGCGTGGTTTCTCGGTCGCCAAGGGTGTCTGGATCCCTGGCACTCACTCCGCTGGCGTTCCCTTGATCAGGGATGCCAACGGCGACTGCTTCGGTATGAACTGCCGGGTGCCGATTTTCCGGCTGAGCCCCAACCAGATCGAAGAGGAGGTCGGACCTCGGCTGATCTCCCTGGCGGCGAATATCCGCAACCAGCTGAGCTACATCGTGCCCAGCTGAACGCGCACGCCGCCGTCAGGCGGGAGAGGGCATAGGCCCGGCCGCGCATCGGCACCTCGGCGCCACCCGAGCTCCGTCAGCCCGGGTTGATCTCGAAAAGCCCGGCGCATCCCATGCCGCCTGCGACGCACATGGTCACGACCGCGTAGCGTGCCTTGCGGCGGCGGCCCTCCAGCAGCGCATGGCCGACGAGCCTCGCTCCGCTCATGCCGAACGGGTGGCCAATCGCGATTGCGCCGCCGTTGACATTGACCTTGTCGGGGTCGATGCCGAGCCTGTCGCGGCAATAGATCGATTGCGAGGCGAAGGCCTCGTTCAGCTCCCACAAGTCGATATCCTCGATCTTGAGGCCGTTGCGCGCGAGCAGGCGCGGCACTGCGAAGACGGGGCCGATCCCCATCTCGTCCGGTTCGCAGCCGGCTGCGGCAAACCCGCGAAAGATGCCGAGCGGGGACAGGCCGCGCCGCGCTGCCTCGTGCGCCGACATCACGACGCTGGCTGCGGCGCCGTCCGAGAGCTGGCTCGCATTGCCGGCCGTGACATAGTTGTGCTCGCCGCGCACCGGCTTCAGCTTCAGAAGGGCTTCCAGCGTGGTGTCCGGGCGATTGCCCTCGTCCTGGGCGAGCGTCACCTCCTGTTGCCTGACCTCGCCCGACGCCTTGTCGGTGACGGCCATGACCGCGCTCATCGGCACGATCTCGTCGTCGAATAGCCGACGCTGCTGGGCGGAGGCCGTGCGCCGCTGGCTTTCCAGCGAGAACGCGTCCTGCGCGTCGCGCGAGACGCCGTAGCGGGCGGCGACGATATCGGCTGTCTCGATCATCGAGGTGTAGATCGTCGGCTTGTTGGCCAGCAGCCAGTCGTTTTGAGTCAGCTCGCGCCGCACCACGGGCTGGACGAGGCTGATCGACTCGACGCCGCCACCGATCGCGACGGGCGCCCCGTCCATGACGACGCGCCGCGCGGCATGTGCGATCGCCTCCAGGCCGGAAGCGCAGAAGCGGCTGACCGTGACGCCGGTCGACTGGACCGGCAGCCCGGCGACCAGAGCCGCATGACGCGCCACATTGCCGCCGGTCGCCGCCTCGGGATAGCCGCAGCCCAGTACGACCTCCTCGACCTCGGCTGCTTCGACTGCGGTCCGGGCCAGGGCATGCCGGATCGCATGCGCGGCTAGGTCGGCGCCGCGGACCTGATTGAACGCGCCGCGATGGGCTTTACCGATCGGCGTGCGGGCGGTGGATACGATAACGGCTTCGGTCATGGAGTGAGCATTCCTGTCTTTGAAGATGACGTGCCGGGCGCGGTCCGCCGAACTCAGCCTCTTGAGGTCAGGCTGGCGAAGCGGTTGCCCTCGGCGGCGAGCCGTTTCAGCAGGGGGGCCGGCTCCAGCGCCTTGTCGCCAATCTCGGCCGCCTGGGCCTGAAGCCGTTTCGCGATGACGTCGAGGCCTACGCTGTCGGCCCAGAACATCGGCCCACCGCGCCACGCCGGCCAGTTGTAGCCGTTGATCCAGACTATATCGATGTCGCCGGGCCGGGCCGCGATGGCGGCCTCCAGGATGCGAGCGCCCTCGTTGACCATCGGGTCGAGCAGCCGCGCCAGGATCTCCTCCTGGGTGAAGCTGCGCCGCGTGACGCCATTTTCAATCGCGATGCGGGCGATCAACGCCTCGACCTCCGGGCAGCGCTGCCCGGCGCGCGCGCCCTGCGGATAGATGTAATAGCCGCGGCCGGTCTTTTGGCCGAACCAGCCGGCCTCGCAAATCGCATCCGCCACCGGCGCCTTCAGGCCACGCGCCTTGCGCGAGCGCCAGCCGACGTCGTTACCCGCGAGATCGGCCATCGCGAAGGGCCCCATCTTGAAGCCGAAGCCGACCAGCGCGGCATCGACCTCGTGCGGCAGCGCGCCGGCGACCAGCAGCCGCTCGGCGGCGCGCGTTCGCTGCTCCAGCATGCGGTTGCCGACGAAACCGAAGCCGTTGCCGACCACGACAGGCACCTTGCCGAGCTTGCGCCCGAGCGTCACGGCGGTCGCGACCGCATCGTCGGCGACGCCCTGCGGCCGCACCACTTCGAGCAGCTTCATGACATTGGCCGGGCTGAAGAAATGCATGCCGAGCACGTCCTGCTGGCGCGTCGTCGCCGCGGCGATGGTCGGAATGTCGAGATAGGAGGTGTTGCTGGCGAGGATGGCGCCGGGCTTCGCGATCTTGCTGAGCTCGCCGAAGATCTGCTGCTTGACGCCCATCTCCTCGAAGGCCGCCTCGATTACGACGTCGGCGCCGGCCGCCGCCGCGATGCCTAGGGCCGGCCTGATCAGCGTCATCCGGTGGGCCTTCGCCTCCAGCGTCAGCGAGCCGCGCTGGACCGAGATGTCGTAGGTCGCGCTGATGCGGTTGACGCCGTTGTCGAGCGCCGCCTGCGCCGTCTCGATCAGCGTGACCGGGATGCCGGCATTGGCGAAGCACATGGCGATGCCACCACCCATCGTGCCGGCGCCGATCACCGCGGCGCTGGCGATCTCGCGCGGCTTCACCTCCGGCCCGATGCCCCGCACCTTCGCCACCTCACGTTCGGCGAAGAAGACATGGCGTAGCGCTTTCGAGCGCTCGTCGGTGACGAGCGAGAGGAAGAGCTTGCGCTCCACGGCCTGCCCTTCGGCGTAGCTCATGGTGAAGACGGCCCGCACCGCCTCGACCAGCGCCGCCACGTTGGGCATACCGTCGGCCTTCCTTAACGCATCCTTGGCCAGCGCCTCGAAGGCTTCGCGATCCGCCTCGGTCAACGTGCCGTTGGTCGCGCTCGTCATCGGCCGGCGCCCCTCGGCCGCCAGCGCCTCGGCCAGCCGGGCCGCCGCCGCGACGACGTCGCTCGGGACGACCTCGTCGAGCAGCCCGTCGTCGAGCGCCTGCCCGGCTGAGACTGGTTCGCCCGAGAGCATCATCGGGAAGGCCTTGGCCGCCCGGATCAGCCGCGGCAGGCGCTGTGTGCCGCCGGCGCCGGGGATGAGGCCGAGCTTGATCTCCGGCAGGCCGAGTTTGGCGCCCGGCAGCGCGACGCGGCCATGGCAGGCGAGCGCCACCTCTAGGCCACCGCCGAGTGCCACGCCCTGGATCGCTGCGACGACCGGCTTGGCCGAGGCCTCGATCGCATCGAGCAGGTCAGGCAGGCTCGGCGCGACCGGCGGCTCGCCGAACTCGCTGATATCGGCACCGGCGATGAAGGCCTTTCCGGCGGAGGCGATTACGATCGCCGCCACGCCGGCATCGGCATTGGCCTGCGCGATCGCTGCCGCCAGCCCCTGGCGCACCGCCGCGCCGAGTGCATTGACCGGCGGATTGTCAATGGTGGCGATGGCCACCTTGCGGAGAACGGTGGTGCTGATCAAACCCATGGGAACCTCTAAGATCAAACCTTCATGCCCGGGAGGTTGAGCGACGCCGTGTTGCCACCGTCGACGGGGATGGCTTGCCCCGTGACGTAGCTGGCATCGTCGCTCGCGAGAAAAACAATGACGCGCGCGACCTCTTCGGGACGGCCGTATCGCCTCAGCTCGCAGCGCGCGCCCAGCCTATCCTCCTTGCCGAGTTCGCGGGCCTTGTCGAAGATCGGTTTCGTCATCCCGGTCTCGATCAGGCCGGGGCAGACCGCATTGACCCGGATGCCGAACGCGCCGAAGTCGCAGGCTCCGGTTTGCGTCATGTTGATGACGGCCGCCTTCGAGGCGCTGTAGGCATTGCCTCCAGCGCCCGCCCTGAGTCCGGCGACCGACGCGGTATTGACGATCGCTCCACGGCCCGCAGTGATCATCGCGGCACCGGCATGCTTCATGAACAGCATCGCGCCGAAAACGTTGACCTGCATCACGCGGACCCATTCCGACAGGTCCTGTTCGACGGCGGTGCCCTTCGTGCTCGCGATGCCCGCGTTGTTGCACAGCACATCGATCCGACCGTGCCCGTTGAGCACATCGGCGACGCAGGAGCGAACCATCTCCTCGTCGCCAATATCGAGAATATGCGACGTATGTTCGTCGGCGCGCGGCAGGCTGGCGGCCGCCCCGGCGAGCTCCGCCGCCTTGCGGTCGACGAGCGCCAGCCGCGCTCCCTCGCGCGCCAGTTGCAGCGCGGTTGCGCGGCCGATGCCGCTTGCCGCGCCGGTGACAATGCAGGTTCTGCCTTCGAAGCGCATCGGCTCCCCCCAGCTTGACGGACCAAACGGATCAGTGGCCTTCCGACTGCGCGATCGTGCGACCGATCAGAGCCAGCCCGCCGGCTCTCCCGGCGACATCGAGGGCATTGGCGTCGCTCGCATTGCCCTGGACTGCGCGCGCCATCACGCCATGCAGGATGGCGGAGAGCCGGAAGAAGGACAGGGCCAGAAACACCGGCCAGTCGGCAATGCCGGCACGACCGCTCGCGCGCGAATAGCGATCGAGCACGTCGCGCTCGCTAGGCACGCCGAGCTCTTTCAGATCGAGCCCCGCCAGCCCGCGTCCGCCCGAGACCGCGGAATCGATGCGGTAGGACATGCAGTAATAGGCGAGATCGGCGAGCGGATGCCCGAGGGTCGACAGCTCCCAGTCCAGGATCGCAGTCACCCGCGGCTTCTCATGGCTGTAGAGCAGGTTGCCGGTCCGATAGTCGCCATGAGCGATCGTGGTTTCGTCGGCAACATGGCAGCGCTCGCGCAGCCAGTCCGCCAGCCAGCCGAGATCGGCGATCTCCCCGGCCTCGGCCGACGCCGCCCGATACTGCCTGGTCCAGCGCTCGACCTGCCGCGCGACATAACCGCCCTTCGGGCCGTAATCATCGAGCCCGAGCGCAGCCGGATCGACGGCATGCAGGCTGGCGAGCGTATCGACCGCGGCGAAGTTGATCGCCGCGCGATCGCCTCGGGGCTGATCGGCGAGGGCGAGCCCGTCGAAGTGCCGGCCATCGACGAAATCCATCACGTAGAAGGCCGTCCCGATCACCTCCGCGTCCTCGCAAAGCGCCAGTGCCCGGGGCACGGGGACCGAGGTCGGCCCGAGCGCGCGGATGATCGCGAATTCGCGCTCGACCTGATGGGCCTTGGGGAGGAGCTTGCCGGGCGGCTTCTTGCGCAGGACGCAGCGCCGTTCCCCGGATGCGATCAGGAAGGTCGGGTTCGACTGGCCCCCCTGGAACTGCTGCACGGAAACCGGCCCGTCGAAACCCGGGATCTGCCCACGCAGCCAGCGGGCCAGCGCCAGCTCGTCGAAACGGTGGCTCTCGATGACGTCGACGAGAAGGGCGGCGGGAGCGGTCATCGCGGCTCAGCTTATCGTCTCGCCGCCATCGGCGACGATGACCTGCCCGGTGATATACGCGGAGGCCGGGCTTGCCAGGAAATGCACGATGCCGGCGATGTCCTCGACCTCGCCGAAACGCCGCAGCGGCGTGCGCTGCTCCATCTGCGCCCGCCGCTCGGGTGATTCCACCAGCTCGCGCGCGAAGTCCGTCCGCACGATGCCCGGCGCGATGGCGTTGACCCGGATGCCCTTCGGACCCCATTCGACCGCGAGATTGCGCGCGAGCGCCGCCTCCGCGGCCTTCGACATGCCGTAGGCGCCGATCACGCCGGTGCCCCGAAGCCCGGCGATCGAGGACATCATGATCACGGCGCCTCCACCATTGGCAGCCATCCGGGGCAGCACCAGGTTGCTCAGCCAGATCGTGCTCTGCACGTTGACGGTCATCACCTTGGTGAAGGCGTCGTCGGAAAGGGTGGAAAGTGGGCCATAGACGGGGTTCGTCGCCGCATTGCAGACCAGGATGTCGATCCGGCCCCATTGCCCGTGGACATGCTCGACCAGGTCCCGCAACTGCTGATGCGAGCCGACATGGCAGGCCTTCGCGATGGCCTCTCCGCCAGCTGCCCTGATCTCCTCGGCGACGGCATCGCAGGCATCCTGCTTCCGGCTGGAGACGACGATCCGCGCGCCGCTTCGCGCCAGCTGGAATGCCGACGCCTTGCCGATGCCGCGCGACGAGCCCGTGATGAGGGCGACCTTGCCTTTGACGTCGAACATGGCGCCTGTCCTCAGTTCCGATAGCGCTTCAGTTCGAGCCGGGCGATGCTGTCCCGGTGGACCTCGTCAGGCCCGTCCGCAAAGCGCAGGGACCGGGATTTGACCCAGGCGGCGGCGAGGAAATGATCTTGCGAAACGCCGGCGGCTCCGTGGATCTGGATGGCGCGGTCGATGACGTCGCAGGCCATGTTCGGAGCGACGACCTTGATCATGGCGATCTCGCGCCGCGCCGCCTTGTTGCCGACGGTGTCCATGAGATGCGCGGCTTTGAGCGTCAGCAGCCGCGCCGCCTCGATCTCGCAGCGCGAGCGCGCGATCTGTTCGCGTACGACGCCCTGGTCCGCCAGCAGCTTGCCGAAGGCCGTGCGCGAGAGGGCACGACGACAGGCCGCCTCCAGCGCCCGTTCGGCAAGGCCGATCGAGCGCATGCAGTGGTGGATCCGGCCCGGCCCGAGCCGCCCCTGCGCGATTTCGAAGCCGCGGCCCTCGCCGAGCAGCATGTTGGCTGCCGGGACGCGGACATTGTCGTAAGTGATTTCAGCATGGCCATGCGGCGCATGGTCGAAGCCGTAGACGGTCAGCGCACGCTCGATCGTCACGCCGGGCGTATCGAGCGGCACCAGGATCATCGACTGCTGCTGGTGCCTGGGGGCATCGGGGTTGCTCCGCCCCATCACGATCGCGATTTTGCAGTGCTCGCTGAGAGCCCCGGAGCTCCACCATTTGCGCCCGTTGATCACGTAACTGTCGCCGTCGCGCCGGATTTCCGTCTGGATATTGGTCGCGTCCGAGGAGGCGACGTCGGGCTCGGTCATCGAGAAGCAGGAGCGGATCGTTCCATCGAGAAGCGGTGCGAGCCAGTCCCGCTTCTGCGCCTCTGTCCCATAGAGCACCAGCGTCTCCATGTTCCCGGTGTCGGGGGCCGAGCAGTTGAAGACCTCGGGGGCGATGGCGGATCGGCCCATGACCTCACAGAAATAGGCATAGTCTAGGTTGTTGAGGCCGGCGCCGTAGCGCTCATCCGGCAGGAACAGGTTCCATAAGCCTTCTGCTCGCGCATGTTTCTGAAGTGCACCGATGACGGCCGGCGTAGCCCAGCGCGAGGGCCGCGCCGCGAGTTGGCGCTCGTAGACCTCCTCATTGGGATAGATGTGCTCATCCATGAAGCGTTGCAGCTTCGCCAGGAGCGGCTTGTGGACGTCTCTGAGCTCAAGCATCTGGGGTCTCACCATGCGATGTGAAGGGCGGCTGGCTCCCGGTCCGCCAGCGAAACGTGCCGATGCCGTGAGCGACCCGCTCGCCGGCATCATCGAAGACATGCGCCTCGGCGGTGAAGCTCGACCGCCCGGCCGAGATCGTCCGCCCCTCGACCGAGAGCCGGCCGGCCCGCACCGGTCGGGTGAATTGCGTTGTCAGCGAGATGGTTACGGCGTAGCGGGGCGGCTCGCCCTTCTCGGCGTGGAGTCCCGACGCGCAGGCGGCGAAATCGATCATGGTGCAGATCACGCCACCATGGACGTAGCCCATGCGGTTGCGATGGCCGGGGCCGATCTCGAGGCCGCCCTTCACTTGGCCGTGGCGGGACTCATTGAGCTCGAGACCGAGCAGACCGAATATGCCGACGCCCGAATAGCTCTCTGCGCTCATGAGGCGGTCCGGCCGGTCGTCAGGACGATCTTGCCGATCGCGGTCCGCCCCGTCAGCAGGCGCAGCGCTTCCACGGTGTCCGCCAGATCGAGCGTGCGGCTGATCAGCGGCTTGAGCCTGCCCTCTTCGAACCAGGCGAAGAGCTGCCTGAAATTGTCTTTATTGGCCGCAGAATCGACCGAGGCGAACGTACCGAAGAAGACGCCGACCAGGGAGCAGCCCTTCAGCAGAAGGAGGTTTGCGGGGATGCGCGGAATCGTGCCAGACGCGAAGCCGACGATGAGGATACGCCCCTCCCAGGCAGTCACACGCACGGCCTCTTCGAGCCTGTCGCCGCCCACCGGGTCGTAGACCACATCGACGCCCTTGCCGCCCGTCAAATCCTTGACGCGATCCCTGAGCGACTCGGTGGTGTAGTCGATGACGTGGTCGGCACCGGCCTTGCGGGCCACCTCGAGTTTTTCGGCACTGCCCGCGGCCGCGATCACCGTCGCACCCATCGCCTTGCCTATCTCGACCGCGGCGAGCCCAACACCTCCGCTTGCGCCCAGAACGAGCAAGGTTTCGCCCGGCTGGAGATTCGCCCGTTGCCGCAACGCATGCATGCTGGTGCCGTAGGTCATGGAGAAGCCGGCTGCGGTGATCGCATCCATGGCGGCCGGGCGCTCCATGAGGCGACCGGCGCGCACGACCGCTTCCTCGGCGAAGGCGCCGACGCCCACCAAGCCGGTTACCGGCATGCCGACCGCCAGATGCGTGACGCCCTCGCCGACGGCCTGTACGACGCCGCCAATCTCGGCGCCGGGCGTGAAGGGCAGGGCCGGTTTGACCTGGTATTTGCCCTCGACCATCAGGGTGTCGGGGAAGTTCACGCCCGCGGCCTCGATGGCAACGCGGACCTCGCCGGGGCCCGGCTCGTGAGCCGGCCTATCCTCGATGACGAGGTCCTCGAGTGGCCCGAAGGCCTTGCAGATCACGGCGCGCATCTCTTCCATCCTCCATGGACGTTTCGGCCAGCCCTGGGTGTCGCGAGCGGCAGGGCCACTCGAGGGCCGTTACGACAGGCCGTTCGCCCGGCGGGCGTCGCGGATCATGTTCCTGGCGATGACGAGCTGCTGGATCTGCGTCGTGCCCTCGTAGATGCGGAACAGGCGCACATCCCGGTAGAAGCGCTCGATGCCGGAATCGGCGACATAGCCCGCACCGCCGAAGATCTGGACGGCCTTGTCGGCGACGCGTCCGACCATCTCGGAGCAGAACATCTTGGCGCAGGCGGCTTCGGTCGCGATCGACTGCCCGGCATCTCGCCGCCGCGCGGTCTCCTCGACCATGCAGCGGGCGGCGAAGCTCTCGGCCTTCATATCGGCCAGCATCGCCTGGATGAGCTGGAACTCGGCGATCGGCTTGTCGAACTGGCGGCGCTGCATCGCATAGTCGAGGCTGTCGGCGATCAGACGCTCCGCGACGCCGACGCAGACACCGGCGATCGTCAGCCGGCCGCGGTCCAGCACCTTCATCGCGGTGACGAAGCCCTTTCCTTCGAACTCTGGCCCGCCGAGGATCGCGGATGCCGGCACCCGGACATTGTCGAAGATGACGTCGCAGGTATGGGCGCCCTGCTGACCCATTTTCCGGTCCTTCTTGCCCAGCGTGATGCCGGGCAGATCGGCGTCGACCAGGAAGGCGGAAATGCCGGACGCCGTCTTGCTGTCCAGATCGGTACGAGCGAAGACGGTGAAGAGGCCGGCCACCGGTGCGTTCGTGATGAAGCGCTTGGTGCCGTTGATGATGAAGCTGTCGCCGTCGCGGCGCGCATTCGTGCGCAGCGAGCCAGCATCGGAGCCCGCTTCCGGTTCTGTCAGGCAGAAGGAGCCGACGAGCTCACCGCTCGCCATCCGGGGCAGATAGCAAGACTTCTGCTCCTCGGTGCCGTCGATGATGATTCCTTGGGAGCCGATCCCGTTGTTGGTGCCGATCATCGACCGGAAGGCAGGAGAAGTCCTGCCCAACAGGAAGGAAACCTGGATTTCCTCCGAAAGCGACAGTTCAAGACCGCCATAGGCTTCCGGGATGGCCAGGCCGAACAGGCCCATGTCGCGCATTTGCTGAACGATCTCGGGCGGAACCCGGTCCATTTCGCCCACTTGGGCCTCGTTCGGCCTCAACTTCTCGCGAACAAAGCGCTCGACCGTATCGAGAAGCTGTCCAAAAACCTCGGTATCGAGTGCCATTAATTCCGCTCCACGGAATTTAATTCCATTATTGTGATTCGTCGCATATCGTCTATCACGACGTCAAGACGCCTTGCGCCGGGAAGCTGCCGGGTGGGCAGGAGGGTTCGTTCAGTGATCGAGACGGGGCAGAATGCGTAAGCGCGAAACGCTGGTGAACCATGTGGAGCATCAGGACGCGGCGGATGATCCCCGCTTCGTGACCGCTCTTGCACGCGGCCTGAGCGTTCTGCGTGCCTTCAAGCGGGGCGATCGGATGCTGGGAAATTTTGAGCTCGCTGAGCGAACCGGCTTGGCGAAGTCGACCATCTCGCGCCTGACTTATACGCTTAGCAAGCTGGGCTATCTTGAATATTCGCCGAGCAGTGGACAGTATTCGCTTTCGGCAGCCGCCTTGGCGCTCGGGTTTTCAGCACTTGGAAGTCTTGCGATCCGCGACGTTGCGCGACCACTTATGCAGGAACTTGCAGATCAGGTCGGTGCATCCGTCGCGCTCGGAACGCCCGACCAGCGCACCATGATCTATGTCGAGGAATGCCGCGGATCCAGTCCGCTGCGGCTCGGAATCGAAGTCGGTTCGCATATCAAGATGGCAACCTCATCCATGGGTCGCGCCTATCTCGCCAGCCTGGATGAGCCTACCCGCGCGCGCATCGTCGAACAGCTGTGCGCACACGAGGCCGATCCCGGTGCAATTCGGACCGGGATCGCGATTGCGGTCGCTGAGTTCGCGGAGAAGGGCTTCGTTCGCTCCATCGGGGAGTGGAAACAGGAAGTCAATTCCGTTGGAGTTCCGATACCTCTGCGAGGGTCGCGGCCGTTTGCGCTCAATTGCGGGGGGTCGTCGCTTTCCCTCAAGACCGAGGATCTGAATGAAGTCGGCCTTTTACTGTCGAGCGTGGCGACGCGGATAAGCAAAATACTTGGCGAGGAGTGAGACTGGCGCCGCGCGCACTTGCGACGCGGCGCCCACACCTCAATAGGCCAGCTCGAAAGTGATATCCGCACCTTCATCGAGCGTCACAACGAGAACCCTCGCCCTTATCGCTGGACCAAGTCCGCAGACGAAATCCTCGCCTCCGTCAGGCGCTTCTGCCAGAAGGCTGAGCAGACCTTATGCGGCGCACCACTTTAGATTCCGGTGACTAGCACTACTTTGGCAGATTATGTTCGGCGGCGTCGGCGAGGAGTTTCTCACAGTGGGGGCATCGCCTGGGTGGAGGCCGTGCGAAGAGGTCGAGGATGGCTTGCCTGATTGCCGGCATGCTCGGTTGTGGCGGCGGTCCGCCGGCTCTTTTTTTTCCGTCCCGCTGCTTTAAGGCGGCGGGATTGGAGGAAGGCGTAGGCGATCATGGTCATCAAGGCGTGTCGGTGTAACCCGATCCAGGATCTGCCTTCGAAGTGGTCGAGGCCGAGTTCCTCCTTGAGCTGCTGATGCGCCTGCTCACAGACCCATCTGGCTTTGATCGTGGCGGCGAGCATCTTGAGGCTCGCATCCGCCGGCAAGTTCGACACATAGTATTTTTGCTCGCCAGTCGACCGGCGTTCGCCGACGAGCCAGACCTCGTCGCCCGGCATGCATTGCATACGATTATCGAGCATGCGGTGTTTATGGCCATCCGCAACGCGGACACGGCGGGCCGCGAAGAGACATGTCAGCCGGCCTTTGGTGCCCCGCCGCCAACTGACCCTTTGCCATTTCTCTCCAGCCAACAACGCTTCAGCAGAGACCGGGGGCTGATCAGGGATGTGGTATTTGCGGGGCGTTCCGGTCTTCGCGACGGGGAAGATCAGGGCAACGTCGGCGGGATAGACGTTCTGGCGTCGCGACAAACCCACCGCCCACAGCAGACCGCGCTCGCTCAAAGCCTGACGGAAAGGCCCGCTGGAGCCGTACCCTGAATCGGCAAGCACACAGCCGAAACGCGCACCGGAGGCGATGACGCGATCGATTTCCTCGATCGCAATCTCCGGCTTCGTCAGAGGAATTTGTCTATCCTTCGGCACACCGGCCCGCGCCATGCGCTCAGGATCATCCGTCCAGCTCTCGGGAAGGAAGAGCCGCAGGCCCACCATCACCGGCACCTCGCGCGAGGCCAACGTGACCGAGACCAGCGACTGACAGTTGGCCGTCTTTCCCAGCGACGAGGCATATTGTGGCGCGACGCCAACCGAGTGACAGCCCTTCTTCGGCAACGCTGTGTCATCGATGACCAGAAAACCCGCCTCATCGCCAACCAGGCCATCGGCCTCCTTCAGCAGGGCGGCCTCGAGTGGGGCACTGTCCCAAACTCCGGCAGCGACGAAATGATGAAGCTGATCGTAGCTGACCTCGCCAGCACGCGCCGCCATCGGCTGAACGCTCTTGCGATCTCCTGGGCCAATCAGCCCGGCAATATAGGCCGGACACATCCGCGCTCTCGTCCGGTGCCTTAGCGCCGCGACAAACGGCGCAAGCCAGCGATCAAGATCGGCTTGCCAGTCCATGTCCATTGATCGGCCCTCCATGAGCCGACCTCCCATGAATCACGCAACCACGCCCTTGGGAATCCCAAAACGCGCCCGACGCTAAAAATCTGCCAAAGTAGTGCTAGAGGGCCGAGCGTACATCGGTCTGCCCGAAGTCGGCGCCGATATAGAGCAGCGGGCAATCGTGCTCGATAGCAACCTCATAGGCAAAGCAGTCGCCATAGTTCAGCGACGCCGGATGGATGCCCTTGCCCCATCGGCCATATGCGTCCGCAATCCGGCGGGCCGAGGCCGCCGTCACTGAGACGATCTCGAAACCCAGGCCGGAGATCAGTGCACCGACCTCGTCACCGACATTGCGCCGTCCGGCGACAATGAGTGCCTCGGCGATGGTCCCGGCCGAGATCAGCAATTGCTCTGCTTCCTCGATTGCGGTCATGCAGGCTTCGCCCTGCGGTTCGCCCAGCACGATCGCCATGAGGGCGGAGGTATCGACGGCGATCACACGGGCGTCCCGTCATCACCATAGAGGAAGTCCTGGCTGTGAGCGGCATTCGCTCCCGGTAATGCCTTGTTCGCCGCCGCGACCCTGACTTTCTCCATCAGCGCGCGCCGGCCCTTCAACCCGGGCGCGGCCGCCATGGCGACGAGGCGCACGACCTCGTGCCCGCGACGGGTCAGGATGACCTCGTCACCGGCTTCGGCCCGCTTCACCAGTTCCGTGAGCTGCCCTTTCGCGTCGCTGACAGACACGCGCATCGCGCGATCCCCTCTTGAAAGGCTGGACACCTTCCCGAGAAATGGTCCATTGAATGGTCCAAGTCAATGGCGACCGGAAAGGAAGGGTGCGGTCGCGACGGGATTGATATGAGTTCATGCTGAAGCGCGACTTGCGGGTGTGCGATCCTATCCGCCCGCCCGCATCTGGGCGAGGAGCTTCTGCCGGAAGACTTCGGCCGGCGTCTTTGCTGGAGGGAAAGCCTGTCCTCAACGCGGTTGATCCAGTCCTCGAATATTGAGTCTGCGGCCGGTTTGCGCGGCACGGCTGTGCCGCCAGGACGAATTGGCCCGATCCCGAAAGAACCCGCTTGCGTTCGGGCGGGCCTTGCCCAAGCTAGACCGCATCTTGACCTGCCGCAGGTTCCGGAGGCGCCGATGCCCGACTACCTGATCGACTCCATGCCGCCGCAGGTTCCCGCGGAACTGGTCGCGAAACTCCAGCGCGTCGAGACCGCGACGGTCGGGCATTCCAGGCATTGGGGCTTCATGGATCGCAGCATCCAGCCCCTGCTGCGGGGCAAGCGGATCGCGGGTGCGGCCGTGACGCTCGCGATCCCCGGGCAGGATTCGACGCTGCTGCATCATGCGCTGGGTCTGCTTCGCCCCGGCGACATCCTCGTCGTCGACAGGCTCGGCGACGACAAGCATGCCTGCTGGGGCGGCGGCGTCACGATTGCGGCCAAGGTCGCGGGCGCGATCGGCGGCATTGTCGACGGGCCCTGCACGGATCTGGCCGAGATCGAGGATTCCGACTTCCCGATCTGGTGCCGCGGCATGACGCCGATCACCACGCGCCTCTACAATCTTGGCGGCACGATGAACCGGGCGATCTCGTGCGGCAATGTCCCGGTCAATGCCGGCGACGTCATCCTCGCCGACGAATCCGGTGTGCTCGTTCTGCCCATCGCCGAAGCCGAGGCCATCGCCGATGCGGCCATTGCGCGTCAGGAGCGCGGCGAACGCAACCAGGAGCGCGTCAAGGCCGGCGAGAAGCTCGGCGATATTTCTGGTGCGACCAACATGGTCCTGGAGGCCATCAAGGCCAACGGCTGACACCGGAACCATCATCGGCCCGTCATCGGCGATCTCGAAGGCGGCTCTCAAGCCAGCAAGACAACGATAGGGGAATCGGGTCATGTCTCTCACGCGCTTTTTGAAAGTCACAGCGCTTGCCGTCGGGCTGATCGGCGCGAGTGCCGGCTCAGCGCAGACGCTGAACATGGGCGTCCGCGCCGGGCCGGAATCCATGGATCCGCATTACAGCGCGCTCGGCGTCCATGTCGAGGCGCTCAAGCACATCTTCGACACGCTCGTTCGCTCGAACGAAAAGCTGCAGGTTGAGCCGAGCCTCGCCGAGTCCTGGAAGCCGATCGACGCCACGACCTGGGAATTCAAGCTGCGCAAGGGCGTCAAGTTTCATGACGGTTCCGAGTTCACCGCCGAGGACGTGAAGTTCTCGATCGAGCGCATTCCCAACATTACCGGCCCCAATCCGGCGACGCTCTACACCCGCCGCATCAAGGAGGTGCGGGTCATCGACAGCCATACGGTGCATCTCGTCACCGACAGCGCTGCGCCGACCCTGCCAAACGACCTCGTCCGGCTGTTCATCGTCTCGTCGAAGGCGGCGTCCGGCCTGACGCGCGAGACCTCAAATGAGGCCTTCAATTCGGGCAAGGCCGCGATCGGCACCGGCCCCTACAAGCTCGTCTCCTGGACGCCCAAGGCCGATCTGACGCTCGACCGCTTTGACGGCTACTGGGCCGGGCCGCAGCCCTGGCAGCGCGTCGTCCGGAAGGAGATTTCCAACGACGCCGCCCGCGTCGCGCAGCTCCGCGCCCGCCAGGTCGACATGATCTCGCGCGTCTCGGCGACCGATGTCGCGGCGCTGCAGAAGGACAGCAAGCTCAACGTCCCGACGCAGGACACGATCTTCGTCTTCCTGCTCGATTTTGACCTGCGGGAGAAGACACCGCAGGTCAGCGCCAAGGACGGCTCGCCGCTGGCGTCCAACCCGTTCCGTGATCCACGCGTCCGCGAGGCGCTGGATCTCGCGATCGATCGCCGCCAACTCGGCGAGATCGCCATGGACGGCATGGGGTCGCCCGCGACGCAACTGGTCTCGCGGGGCATATTCGGCTTCAATTCCGAGCTTCCCGAGGTCAAGGCCGATCTGGCGCGTTCGCGGCAATTGCTGGCCGAGGCCGGCTATCCCAACGGCTTTAAGTTCACGCTGAGCTTTACGGTCGATCGCCTGCCGGGCGACCGCGAGATCGGCACGACCCTGGTGCAGATGTTGGCGCGGATCGGGGTCGAGGTCGCGCCCAACGGCGTGCCGGTCTCGATCCTGTTCTCGGCCCGGCCGCGCGGCGAACTCTCGGCGACGATGGCCGGCTGGGGCACAATCACCGGCGAGGCATATTATACTCTGTCGGCGATCGCCCATTCCAACGATGTCGAGCGCAAGCTCGGGCAATTCAACTGGCGCGGCTATGCCAATCCGGCCGTCGACAGGCTGGTCGACAGCGCCGGCAGCGAACTCGACAACGCCAAGCGCAGCGCCATGCTGATCGAGGCGGCAGGCCTGTTTATCAATGACCGCGCGACACTGCCGCTGACCGTGATCAAATATGCTTGGGCGGTCTGGCGCGACCGCGCCCAAACGGTGCGCCTGCGCAGCGACGAGGAGACTCTCGCCATGGACGTCATCCCGGCGAAGGCGAACTGAGGCGAGGGCGGTCTGGTCTTCCGGAGGGGCGCTGGGCCTGCCCTCCGCCGATACGTCAATCGAGCCGGGCGACGATTCCCGCCGCCTCGGCCGATGATGGCGGAAAGCGCGCCATGATCTGCGGATCGTGGCCGGGAATGACCATGCTCTCGGCATCGGCGAGTTCGCGCAGCCGCTGGAAGCCGTCGAGTGTCGCCCCGACATTGTAGACCCATGGGAAGGGGATGTTGCGCTCGAAATTCTCGAAGAAATGAGTCGCATCCGAGGCCAGGACGAGCCAGCCCTTCCGCGTCATCACGCGCACGACCTGCTGGCCCTCGGTGTGCCCGCCGACGCGGTGGAGCGTGATGCCGGGTGCGACCTGGCCCTCGCCCTGATGATAGACGACGCGTCCCTCGAAGAGCTTGCGCACGGTCTCGGCGATATCGTGGGGATCATAACCGCCACGCAGCATGCCGTGGCACATGCAGGGCCCGGTGGCATAGGCCATCTCGGCGGCCTGAAGATGGAAGCGCGCCTTCGGGAACAGATTTTGATTCCCCGAATGGTCGTAATGCAGATGCGTCAGCACGACGTCGGCGATGCCGGCCGGATCGATGTCCAGCAGCTTCAGCCCCTCGCTCGGGCAGAGTAGGAATTGCCGCCCCCGCTTCTGCGCGACCTCGGCGCTGAAGCCGGTATCGACCAGGATCGCGCCATCAGGTCCCCTGATGACGAAGACGAAATAGTCGAACGGCATCGGCCCGTCATGGGCATCGCCGCCGAGGAAATTCTCGGCGCGCCGGCGCGCCGCGTGATGCGCGAAGCGGATCGCATGGACCTCATGCACCGGAATGCGGCTGGCGGGGATCGTGCTCATCGGGAAGGCTTTCGGTTCAGGCGATGGTCAGGCCGCCATCGACCACGATGGTGGCGCCGGTGACATAGGCTGCGGCCTCGCTGGCGAGATAGGCCACGGCGCCGGCGACATCATCCGGCGTGCCGGCGCGGCGTAGCGGCACGGGCGCAAGCTTGCGCGCCCGGAACTCCGGATCGGCCAGCATGTGGCGGTTGATATCGGTCTCGATCGTGCCCGGCGCGACGAGATTGACCGTGATGTCATGCGGCGCGAGTTCGAGTGCCATGGCGCGAGCCAGCATCATCACGCCGCCTTTGGTGGCGACATAATGGGCGATGTCTGGGTTGGCATGGGCCTGGTTGATCGACGAGACCATGATGATGCGGCCGGGCCTGCCCTGGTCAATCATGATCTTCGCGGCCTCCTGCGCGCAGGCGAAATAGCCGTGCAGGTTGACGGCATGGATGCCGGCCCAGTCCTCGTCCGTGATCTCAAGGAAGGCCCGGCGCTGGATCCTCGCCGCGTTGCAGACAAGGATGCCGAGGCCGCCCAGCACCTCGGCTGCGCCCCGCACGGCTGCGCGGGCGGCGGCTGGATCGCCCATATCGGCATGGACCAGCTCAGCGCGCCGGCCCACGGCCCGGATAGTGATCGCAAGCTCCTCAGCCAGTTCGCGGCTGCGATACCAGTGCAGGGCGATGTCGGCGCCGGCTTCGGCGAGGCTCAGTGCAACGGCGCGGCCGATGCCCTGGCTGTCCGCTCCGGTCACGAGAGCGGTCGATGATGCAAGCGTCACGGCGTCACGTCCTGTAGAGGCAAATCGGCTGCGGGGTCATGCCAAGGCGCGATCGGTCCCGCCCGGTATTGTCGCTTGCCGAGGCCCGCCAAGGCAAGGCATGCGGCGTTTCCCGCGAAGCTTCGGCGCGGGCTAGCGGCATGCGGGCAGGGCATTGCACAGCGAGGCAAATTAGACCCAAATGGCACGATCCCTGCTTTGAGCGGGTCGGGCTTCCGGCATTCAGAGATGATCGACAAGCATACGATCTTCTTCACCTCTCCGATCGAGCCGGAGCATGTTGACGCCATCCGGGCGGCCGCGCCGGCGGTGGTCGAGGTGATCCATGAGCCCGATCTGTTGCCGCCCGTCCGCTTCGTCGCCGACCACAAGGGTGATTCGGAATTCAGGCGCGATGCCAGGCAGGAGGAGCGCTGGCGCAGCCTTCTTGGTCGCGCGACCATTCTGTGGGATTTTCCGGCGGGACCTGTCGCTAGTGGCGGCGGGCTGTCGCTCGCGCCCCATGTCCGCTGGGTCCAGACCACGAGCTCCGGCGTCGGTCCGATGGTCAGGGATTTCGGCCTGGCCGACAGCGATATCCTCGTCACGACGGCGCGCGGCGTCCATGCCCGGCCGCTGGCCGAGTTCGCCGTGATGGCGTTGCTGAGCCATGCCAAGCGCTACCCGTTCCTGAAGGACGAGCAGAAGGCGCATCGCTGGGAGCGCTATTGCGGCACCTCGCTCGCAGGGAAGACACTGCTCGTGGTAGGGGCCGGCAAGGTCGGCGCCGAGGTCGGTCGCTTCGCGCAGGCCTTCGGCATGACGGTCACCGCCTTGGTGCGCCGGCCCTCCGACGATCGCCGCGCGGAACTCCACGCCAATGCGGTGCATGGGCTCGATGCGCTGGAGCGTTTGGTTGCCGACGCCGACGCCATCGTGCTCGCGGCTCCCCATACCCCCGCGACGGAGGGCATCATCAGCCGCGAGGTCATCGCACGGATGAAGCCAGACGTGGTCCTTATCAATATCGGACGCGGTCAACTCGTCGATGAGGAAGCCCTGATCGAGGCGCTGCAGTCGGAGCGGATCGGGCTGGCGGCGCTCGATGTCGCGCGTGTCGAGCCGCTGCCGCACGCCTCGCCGCTCTGGGACCTGCCCAACGTGCTGATCTCGCCGCACTCGGCCAGCACGGTCGAGACGGAAAACGCCGCGATCACCGAGATTTTCTGCCGCAACATCCCGCTGTTCCTCGCGGGCAAGACCGCCGCGATGACCAACGTGCTCGACAAGGCGCAACTCTACTGAAACGCTCGCTTTGTGCCGGGCGCCCGCAACCGCAACCGATGGAGTGAGATCATGCTGCCGAGACTGAAAAATCTGCTCGGATCGCTCGCCGTCACCGCGCTGCTCGCCTCGAGCGCTGCCGTCGCGCAGGACGCGGCCAAGCCGCAGTATGGCGGGCAATTGATCTATGCCCAGTCGGGCGAGAAGTTCACGCTGTTCATGGGCCGCAGCACCGACCAGTCGGGGCAGGATGTCTGGCTGCATGCCTGCGAGACGCTCGTCGAGCTCGATCCGAAAAACGAGATCAAACCGCTGCTCGCCAAGAGCTGGAAAACGTCGCCAGACGGCAAGACGGTCACGTTCAAGCTACAGGAAGGCGTCAAGTTTCATGACGGATCGCCTTTCAACGCCGAGGCCGCGGCCTTCGTGTTCAACGAGGCGAAGGCTAAGAAATTCATCTATCTGCCGTTGCTCGAGGGCTTCGAGAAGGCGACCGCCGATTCCGAATACGAGATGTCGTTTCATCTCGCCGCACCTTTCCCGGCCTTGCTGCCGACGCTGGGCTACCGCCCGCTCTGCATCTTCAGCCCGACGGCCTACAAGGCCGTGGGCGAGGCGGGGCTGGCGACTAAGGTCGTCGGCACCGGCCCCTTCGTGCACACGCAGTTCGTCAAGGGCGAGTACACGATCTTCGAGAAGAACAAGGACTACTGGCAGGCCGGAAAGCCCTATTTCGACAGCGTCAAGATCGTGATCGTACCAGATGCCGCGACGCGCACCGCCATGCTGGAGCGCGGCGAGATCGACCGCACGGTGCAACTCGGCGATCTCGAACTCGCCCGGCTTGAGCGCAACAAGAGCGTGTTGGTGCGCACCGTGCCGAGCACGCGGCAGTTCTATGTGGTGCTGAACCACAAGGTCCCGATGCTCGCCAATCCGACCGTTCGCAGGGCGCTGAACTACGCCATCGACAAGGCCGGTATCGTCCAGAGCGTGTTTGCGGGGCGAGGCGCCTCGCTGATGACGGCGCCGACCCTGATGGAGGGCGTCGTCGGCTATACCGACATGCGCGCGGCGGGAGAGGAAACGATCTTTCCTTATGATCCCGACAAGGCGCTCGCGCTCATGAAGGAGGCCGGCTACGCATTCAACGGCGGTGTGCTCAAGGACCCTCAGGGCCAGCCCGTCAAGCTGAAGCTGTTCACCCCGCGCGGCGCGACCAAGGGCGATTATCAGATCGCCCAGCTGCTCCAGACCTTCCTGAAGCAGGTCGGCATCACTGCCGAACTCACCGTGATGGAGAGCGCCGCCTTCAGCTCGGCGACGAATCTCGGTCCCGACGACGCCAAATACGACATGGCGCTGTTGTCCTGGGGCATTCCGACGGCCGACCCCGACCAGCCGATGATGTATTTCACCCACACCAACGCCTGGAAGCCCTATGGCGCCAACCGGATGTTCTTCTCGGACGCCGAGATCGACCGGCTGGCCAATGCCGCCCATATCGAGACCGATCCGGCCAAGCGCAACGCCTTGGTCAAGCAGTGGATGGCGCGGCTCCTGGTGACGGCGCCGGTAATCTACCTGCCGACGCTCAATCTCGGCCTGGCCGGCCGGACGTATCTCAAGGGCGACGAGATCCTGGCGGTCGACAATTACCCGGCGCATTTCGCCTGGTTCGACAAGGCCGAGATGGAACGCCAGGGCGTCAAGCGCTGAATGCGACGATGATCCGGCCGTGTAGCGGCATGAGACGCCGCACGGCCCCGCGATTACATGGGGACGTCGTGCCTTGCTGAGAATGATCATCGGACGGATGGGCTTCATTATCCTCGCCGGCTTCCTGCTCCTGAGCTTCCTGTTCGCGCTCTTTCACATGATCCCGGGCGATCCGGCCGTGCTCTTGGCCGGCGACAACGCCTCCAAGGATGTGATCGAGAGCATTCGCGGGGCCTATGGCTTCGACCGACCGCTCTACGTCCAGTACGGCACTTATATGAGCCACGTCGTGCTCGGCGATTTCGGTGTTTCGAACTACAGCCGCCAGCCCGTGCTCGGCATCGTGCTGAGCCGGGTCTTGAACACCGCACAGCTCGCCACGCTGGCGATGATCTTTGCCGTCGTGGTCAGCCTGACGCTCGGCTCGCTCTCGGCGACGTTCTGGGGCAGCTCGCTCGACAAGACCGTGACGGTCGGCTCGCTCGTCGGCATCTGCCTTCCGGTCTTCGTCACCGGCATCGCCGGCATCTATTTCTTCGGCGTGTATCTTGAATGGCTGCCGATCGCGGGGATGGCGAGCTGGGCCAATTATGTGCTGCCGGTGATCACGCTCGGAACCTATCAGGCGGCGATCTTCACGCGCATGGTGCGCTCCTGCATGATCGACGCGCTTGGCAAGGAGTTCGTCATCACGGCCCGGGCCAAAGGCGTCGCCGAATGGCGGATCGTGCTGACGCATGCGCTGCCCAATGCCTTCCTGCCCATCATCACGCTGTTCGGGCTCGGCTTCGGACACACGCTCGGCGGCTCGGTCGTGATCGAATCGATCTTCAACTGGCCGGGCCTCGGGCGGCTGATGGTCGAATCCGTGCTGACGCGCGACCTGCCGATCATTCAGGCCTCGATCTTCTTCTTCGCGATCATCTTCATCACGCTGAACATGCTGGTGGACATCCTTTACACTTGGTTCGACCCGAGGATTTCGTATTGACCCGCTCGCAGCCGCCGAAAGCGAGGTCCTGAATGGAGTTCCTCAGAAGCTTCTCGCGCGACCGCGTCGGCCTGTTCTTCGCCTTCGTGCTTCTGGCTCTCTTCGCGGTCGCTCTGACCGCGCAATGGATCACACCGAGCGACCCCTTTCGGATCAGCCTGCGCCAGGGCATGAGGCCGCCGTCCTGGGCCAACTGGCTCGGCACCGACCAGTTCGGCCGCGACGTGCTCTCGCGGGTGATCCTGGCGACGCAGGTGACGACCAAGATCGCGCTCGCCTCGATCCTGTTCGCCGTCGCGCTCGGCGTGCCGCTTGGCATGTTCGTCGGCTATCGCGGCGGGATGTGGGATGCAGTGGCGATGCGCATCACCGACATCATGCTGATCTTCCCGATCATCCTGCTTGCGATCGTGATCGTTGTCGTCGCCGGTCCCTCCGAGCAGGGCGTCATCATCGCGCTTGGCCTTTCGCAGATGCCGCAATTCATCCGCGTCGCGCGCGGCGTGACGCTGTCGGCGAAGGAGGAGCTTTATGTCGAGGCGGCGATCGCGGCAGGTGCGAGCTGGCCCGGCATCCTGTGGCGCCACATCTGGCCCAACATCTCCACCCCGATCATCGTCCAGGCGACGCTGACGCTGCCGGTCTTCGTCCTGAATACC
The DNA here is from genome assembly GCA_900473415.1 of Hyphomicrobiales bacterium. GTDB lineage: Bacteria > Pseudomonadota > Alphaproteobacteria > Rhizobiales > Beijerinckiaceae > Allobosea. The sequence goes on along the minus strand of UCLR01000019.1, from coordinate 20,911 downwards.
GCCGCGCTCAGCTATCTCGGCCTCGGCGTCCAGCCGCCGACGCCGGAATGGGGCCAGATGCTGAACGAGGCCAAGGAGGTGCTGACCAGCGCGCCCTATCTGATCATTGGCCCGTCGATCGCACTGTTCTTGTTCGTGCTCTCCGCCAATCTCGTCGGAGACACGCTGCAGGAGACGCTGAACCCGAAGCTGAAGGGGAGGCGGCAGGCGATGATGGGGTTGCGCCGCTTCGGCGCGAAGACGCCCGCAGAGCGGGCATCCGAACAGAAGGGCACGCCATGAGCGACTGCAGCGCCGTCCATGCCCATATCGACGCGCACATCGACGATCACATCGCCAACATCCAGCGCCTCGTGCAGCAGCCCAGCGTCAGCCTCGAGAAGACGGGCCTGCGCGAATGCGCCGCGCTGCTCGTCTCGAACATGCTGGCGGCGGGCTTCACCGAGGCTGAGATCGTCGATGTCGGCGACGATTATCCCGGCGTCTGGGGCGCGGTCGATTGCGGCAAGCCGGCGACGATGCTGATCTACGGCCATTACGATGTCCGGCCCGTCGGCGCCGAGCCCTGGACGCATCCTGCATTTTCGGGCGAGGCGATCGCCTTCGGCGGCTTTCCCAAGGTGGTGCTCGGCCGTGGCGCTGCCGCGCAGAAGGGGCCGTTGCAGGCCTGGATCAACGCGGTCTCGTCAATCCTCGCCGTCGATGGCGAATTGCCGGTCAACCTGATCTTCCTGATCGAGGGCGCGGAACTGCTTGGCAGCCCCAACTACGGCAAGCTCGTCGAACGCTATCGCGGCCGGCTCGCCAAGGCTTCCGCGCTCTACGGCCCTAAGACGGCGCAGGATGCCGGCGGCGGCGTCAGCATGACGCTGGGCTACAAGGGCCTAATCTATTTCGAATTCCTCGCCAGCACGCAGAACTCTGGCATCGGTCCGCAGGGCGGCGCGGTTCATAGCGCGACCTCCGTGGTGGTCGACAACCCGGTCTGGCGCCTGCTCCACGCTTTGGCGTCGATGACGGATGCGACCGGCCGAACGGTCGTGATCCCCGAGCTTGCGGCGATCATGGCGCAGGAGAAGCCGATCGAGGACTGGGAGCGCCCGCTGCTCGACGCGATGCGCGCGAGCGTCGTCGGCAAGGACCCCAACAGCTTCATCCCGGGGCTTGTGCCGCAATTCCCGGTCGAGACCTTCAAGGAGGCGATGTCGCCCGCCGATCTGCTGCAGCGCTATATGTATGGCGGCTCCTTCAACGTCAGCGGTCTGCGCAGCGGCTACACCGGCCCCGGCACCAAATCGTTCCTCCTGCCGGATACGGCGACCGCCACCTGCGATCTGCGCGTTATCAGCGAGGTTGGAGCGGACGAGATTATTGCGATGATCCGCCGTCATCTCGATGCATCAGGTTTTCCCGACATCGCGATCAGAGTGATGGCCGCCTATGACTGGTACCAGACCTCGGTCGAAGCGAGCCTGATCCGCGCCGCGCTAGAGATGCTGGATGCCTATGGCATCAAGAGCACGATCTGGCCGGTGCAGGGTTTCGGCGGCCCCTGGGCACATTACGCCAAGGTCCTCGGCATCCCCTCGCTTCAGGGCGGCTCTCCAGGCCATGGCGCGCGCATGGCGACCAGCGACGAATACCTCGTGGTCGAGGGCGACGGAAAGGTCGCGGGCCTCGCGACGATCGAACGCTACTATGTTGATCTGATCCAGGCTTTCGCAGACGAAGCGTAGCTGGTAACCGCACAGTGATCGAGCGTTCTACCCCAAACCGGGTCTTTGCGCCGATGTTCGCTTCGGGGCTGGGAGCTAATGTCGGTTGTTGGCGCTGCGCGCCTCGCGCCGTTACACGGCCGGCGCGGGGCAGGAAGATAGTCGTTTGCCGCCTCGATCGTCGAGATTCCTTCGAGCCGTAACTCTTTCATGAGACGGTCTTGTAGCGTGCGGTTCCCACGTTCCACCCTCCCTCGTGCTCGATGGGCGCAGGGCAGGGGCGCCGACACAAAGGTTTCAATCGCCCGCTCCCGTGTCAGTCTGGCAACTCCTGCAGCCAAGGGTGCCGCGTGCGGTCGGCTTCGGCATATCGAGCGATGTCCGCACCATAGCTGGAAGTGAGATCGAGATCGTCCCAGCCGTTTAGGAGTTTCGTGCGCCAGACCGGCTCGATCTTGAAGTGGAAGACATGGTTCGCCACGCGGATTTCGCAGGCGTCGAGATCGATAAAAATCGCCTCGTAACCGCCCTCTAGGAGGTTCAACAGCTCTTCGGCATCTTCCTCGCTGACCTGTGCGGGCAGGAGCCCGTTGTTGACGGCGTTGGAGGAGAAGATGTCGCCGAAGCTCGGTGCGATGACGCAGCGAAAGCCGTAATCGACCAGTGCGTAGACGGCTGCCTCGCGTGACGAGCCCGCGCCGAAATTGCGACGGGCGACGAGAATCTCGGCACCCGCGCGGACGGGGTTGTTGAGGGTGAAATCGGCGATCGGCTTTGCATCTGCGTCGAAGCGCATGTCGTAGAGCAGGTATTGCCCATAACCTTCCGAACGGGAACGCTTCATGAAACGCGCCGGGATCAGCTGATCGGTGTCGACGCTGGCGAAGGGGAGGGGCGCAGCCTTGGCATCGAGGTTCGTGAAGGGCTTCATGCGCGTCCTCCCATCAGATCGCGAACATCGGTAAGCCTGCCTGTGACGGCCGCGGCGGCGACCATCGCGGGCGACATCAGGTGCGTGCGGGCCTTTGGGCCCTGGCGCCCCTTGAAGTTGCGGTTGGTCGTGGAGGCACAGCGTTCGCCGGGCGGCACGATGTCGCCATTCATGCCCACGCACATGGAACAGCCGGAATCGACCCATTCGAGGCCGGCGTCGATGAATATCCGGTGCAACCCTTCCTGCTCAGCCTGATGCTTGACGAGCGAGGAGCCCGGCGAGACGAGGCCGGGCACGGCAGCCTTCCGGCCGGAAAGGACGGCGGCCGCGGCGCGCAGATCCTCAATGCGGCTATTGGTGCACGAGCCGATGAACACCCGGTCGACCGGGATCTCCGTCAGTGCCATGCCCGGCTTCAAACCCATATAGTCGATCGCCTCGCGGGCATGGGCGGCGCGGCCCTCGTCCGGAATCGTATCCGGTTGCGGCACGGTGCCGGTGATCGGCAAGCTGTCTTCCGGGCTGATGCCCCATGTGACGATGGGGGCGATATCGGCGCCCGCGATCACCACTTCGCGGTCGAAATGCGCGTCCGCATCGCTGGCGAGCAAGCGCCAGACCTCGGCGGCACGGTCGAGGAGAGGGCCCTGCGGCGCCAGCGGGCGCCCGCGCAGGAACGCGATCGTCGTTTCATCCGGGGCGACCAAGCCGCAACGCGCGCCACTTTCGATGGACAGGTTGCAGAGCGTTAGCCGGCCTTCCATTGACAGGGATGAGACGGCTGATCCGGCATATTCGATCGCATGGCCCTGTGCTCCGTCGGCGCCGATCGCAGCGATCATGGACAGCGCCATGTCCTTCGCGCCCACCCCGGGGGCAAGCGTGCCGTCGAAGCGCACGCGCATCGGCTTCGGCTTCTTCTGCCACAGGGTTTGGGTCATCAGCACATGCGCGACTTCCGACGCTCCGATGCCGAAGGCAATCGCCCCGAAGGCGCCGTGCGTCGAGGTATGGCTGTCGCCGCATACGATGGTGGCGCCCGGCAAGGTGATCGCCTGTTCCGGACCGACCACATGCACGATGCCCTGACGCGGATCGTTGAGGCCGAAAATCCGCACTCCGTTTGCCCGGCAATTGTCCTCGAGCTGCGTGATCATGCCGGCAATGGTCGGATCGATCTGGCTGATGTCGCGCACGCGGGTCGGCGCATAGTGGTCGACGATCCCGAATGTGAGGTCGGGCCGGGAGACATTCGCCTTCTTTTCCTTCAGCTTGTTGAAGCCGTGGAACGAACCCTCATGGACTAGATGGCGGTCGATGAAGAGGAGCTGCTGGCCGTCCGCCTGGCTGGCGACGATGTGGTTGCGCCAGATCTTGTCGAACAGGGTTTGCGGGCCGTCATACGAGGCCATAATCGTTTGCTCCCAAGCTTCAACCGCCTGCGTTCGCCGCGGCAGTCCTCTTGAATCTGTATCGTAAATAATACAGATGCGATTTGCATATCAAGGCGTGAGGTCCCACGATCGGGCGCGCTGAAACTCTACCGGAAAGAACAGTTTCATGTTTACGCCGAAGCCGTTGGAAGGTCGCGTCGCCATTGTTACCGGAGCGGGTGGCGATATCGGCATGGCCATCGCCCGACGCTTTGCGGATGCGGGTGCTTCGGTCGCGCTTCTCGATCTTCGCGCCGTGGCAACCGAAGGGTTCGAAACCGGCAGGGCGCTGCCGGTCGCCTGCGACATCGGCGATCCGCAGGCCGTTTCCACGGCCGTCGAGATGGTGGCCGACCATTTTGGACGCATCGACATCCTCGTCAACAATGCCGCTGCGGAAACGCCGCTGGGAACTGTTTGCGACATCCCGCTCGAGAAATGGAAGCAGACGCTCGACATCAACCTGACCGGCGCCTTCCTGCTCTGCAAACACGCCATTCCGCTCATGCGCCGGCAGGGCGGCGTGATCCTCAACATCGCCTCGCAGCTCGGCCATGTGACGACGCCGGGGCGAGCCGCCTATTCGGCGAGCAAGGCAGCTCTGCATTCGCTGACCCGCAGCCTCGCGCTCGATCATGCGGGCGACGGGATCCGGGCCGTCAGCCTGTCGCCTGGAGCGGTGCTGACGGGCCGGGTTGCGCGCCAGGCTGGCGGCGACGAGGCGGCGATCGCCGCGCTCGCGCCTCTGCACCCGATCGGCCGCATCGGCAAGCCGGAGGAAATCGCCGCGACGGCGCTTTTCCTCGTTTCAGACGATGCGGCCTTCATCACCGGTACCGACGTGTTGGCGGATGGTGGTTATACGGCGCGTTAGCATGGCGGGGCGCAGCCGGCTTAACCGGCAAGGCTGAGATCGACCGCCACGTTACCGCGGATGGCGTTCGAATAGGGGCACGTCTGGTGCGTCGCTTCCAGAAGCTCGGCGGCTTCAGCTTTTTCGATGCCGGGGATCGTGACCTTCATCCGCACGGCCAGCCCGTAGCCCGGCGCGCTCTCGCGCGGTCCGATGTCGACGGAGCAATGGATCTCCGGCGTACCGATCGCGAGCTTCTTCTGCTTGGCGAGAAAATCCATGGTGCTGATGAAGCAGGCGGCATAGCCGGCGGCGAAGAGCTGTTCGGGATTGGTGCCGCCGGTGCCGGGACCTGCCATGCTCTTCGGCTTGACGAGGTTGATCTTCAGCTCGCCCTGGCCGTCCAGGGCCTCGGCGGTTCCCGTGCGGCCACCCTTGGCCAGTGCTTCGGCGGTATAGATGACTTTCAAGGCATGTCTCCTTGCTTCAGTGAATGGAAAAGGCATCGAGGTCGTTCGCTGCGATCCAGCCCAGGTAGTCGGCACAAGCCTCGCCCGGCCGCTTGAAGCGAAAACCGGAATCGCGCTCGAACCTGCCGCCGGAAACGGGTTGCCGGACTCTCGAAAGATCGTCGTTGAAGGCGATGATGCTGTCGCTGGCATCATCCGCTCCTGTCGAGAATTGCCAGCCCGGATGGGCGGAAGCCAGGCGCTCGCAGAGCGCATGGACATGCCAGGTCTCGCCCAGGCCGAGATTGTAGAGGTCGGAGCGCAAGGTATCCGTCGTCGCCAGGATCGCGAGCGCGCGCGCGATGTCGCGGCTGCTCGTCCAGTCGCGCGCGCCGCCCGATGGCAGGAGGACGTGCTTGCCGGCCGCTGCGGCGCGGGCGATCTGGAACGGCGGGCTCATCGTCTCCCGGACGCCGGTTTCGTGCTCATAGGGGCCGAAGACCGCGGTGATGCGCGCGCGGACGGTGCTGAAGCCGAAGCTCCTGCCCGCCTCGGCGACCAGTCTTTCGCTGGCGAGCTTGGTGAAGCCGTAAAGTGTCGTCGGCGTCGGATCGAGCTCTTCCGTCACCGGCTTGCCCAGGAAGGGCGCGGCGCCATAGACGGCCGAGGAGCTCGGATAGACGAAGCGGGTGATGCCTGCCTTGCGGCCCTCTTCCAGCAGGATGGCGGTGGAAACGGTATTGACGTCGAAGGCGTCAGTCGCGGTCGCGATCGTGCTTTTCGGGCCGAGTGTGATCGCGGCGGCATGGATGATGCATCGGATGCCGTGGCGGGCGAGGATACCGGCGATGGCGCCCCGGTCGCGCACGTCGGCGATTTCTACCGGAACAGGATTTTTCGCGAGGTAGTTCGCCGGCAGCGGCCGGTTGTTGAGGGCCACGACGGGCTCGCCCATCGCCCTGAGCGTTTCGATGAGGTTCAGACCGAGGAAGCCGCCGGCGCCGGTGAGGAGAATGCTCATGGGTATGTTTCCGTTGGGCCTCTTCCGGTCATGCCAATTCGCGCGCGGCCAGATGGCCGTGATAGACGGCCTCAAGTGCCGTGCGAGGGGCGAGATTGTCGCCGATCTGCCGTACCGGAACGCCGAGCCTGCGCAGCTCGGCAAACAGGGTCTGGTCGGCGAAGTTGTGCTCCGCGGCGACGAGACCGGTAAAGCCGGTGAGGATCTCGCTTTCGCCGGTCGACAGGTCTTCGACCGTCAGCTCCGCGCCGTCGAAAGCGCTGACCCGGCGGAACGTGGCGATCCGCACCTTGCGTTCGCGAAGCCGCTTGAAATTGGCAAGCGTCGAATAGATCGTCGTACGCCAGGCGATGCCGCCCGATGGAGAGAAGAACGTAACGGCCTTGCCGAGATCGGCGAGATGCTCGGCCAGGGTGAGGGCTGCCCACTCGCCGGTGCGGTCGAAGAGGGCGACGGTGCTGCCGAGTGCATCCGGATCGGCCAGCGCTTCGGGAATGGTGAAGGCTTTGCCGCCGCCGGGGATGCGGGCACGAACCGGAGCCGAACCCGTCGCCAGGAAAACCTGATCGGCGCGGAAGGCCGCGATGGCGGTCGCATCCGCCTGCCGTTCGCATTCGACCGTGATGCCGAACCGCTCCATGTCGGCGATCTGGGCGCTGAGGAGGTCGGCGAATTTCGAACGCTTCGGCATCTTGGTGGCATCGAGGAGTTGGCCGCCCAGCCGCTCTCCCCTTTCCCAAAGCGTGACGGCGTAGCCGCGCTCGGCCGCCGTCCGCGCCGCTTCCAGCCCGGCCGGGCCGCCGCCGACGACGAGAAGCCGCTTCTGCTGTTCGGCCCGCAGCGCGGCGAGCTCCGGCCATTCGCCTTCAAGCCCGGCACGCGGGTTGACGAGGCAGCGGATCGGCAGGTTCTTTTCCAGCATGCCGGCGCAGCCCTGATTGCAGGCGATGCAGCCGCGGATCTCGTGCATTCGCCCCTCGACCGTCTTTCGGACGATCGCCGGTTCGGCCAGATGCGCGCGGGCCATGCCGACGGCATCGGCGCCCCCGGCCGCGATCAGCGCGTCGGCCTCGGCGAGACCTGTAAAGCGGCAGACTGCGAAGACCGGTATCGCCCGGTTCTCGGCGCGCAGAGCTGCGCGGATGCGGGCCGGAAGCTCCCGAAACGGCTTCGGATCGATGGCCATGTCGGCCATCTGCGTCGCCAGCGAGTATGAAGCGTGATAGGCGGAGTGCGAAACGTTGAAGAAATCGATCCGCGCCGCTTTCGCGAGCGCGGGCGCGATCAGCTCTGCCTCCTCGATCGTCAGCCCGCCCTCGATATATTCCTCGCCGCTCAGCCTAACCCCGAGGCAGAAGCCTTCGCCCACCTCGGCGCGAACGGCTTTCAAGACCTCAATGGGAAAACGCATCCGGTTCTCCATCGAGCCGCCATAGTCGTCATCGCGCTGGTTGGAGAGCGGGGAGAGGAACTGCTGCAGGAGGTGGCCATGGGCCATTTGCAGCTCGATCCCCTCGAAACCGGCCACAACGAGATTGCGGGCGGTGCGGACATGGCCCGCGATGACCTCGTCCATGTCGGCCCGGTCCATGGGGCGCGGCGGCAGCGCCGAAGTCGACCACGGAATGGGCGAGGGCCCCCACGAGACGGTTCGCTCGAAATCGCCTTCCACCTGCCGGCCGAGATGGATCACCTGGCCGAGAATGCGTGCGCCCTCGGCCTTCACCGCATCGGTAATCTTCCGGAACGGTTCGATGCAGGCTGGGTCGAATCCGCAGACCGCCTGGGGCCGCCCCAGCGAATTGGCATGAACGCGGATGGATTCGAAGATGATGGCTCCGACGCCGCCTCTCGCCCGCTCGCGGTGATAGGCGAGGTGCCTTTCGCTCGGCATGTGGTGCTCGCCGAAATTGGTCGTATGGGCGGGGACGATGATCCGGTTGCGAAACTGCAGCGCCCCGACATTCAGCGGCGAGAGAGCGTGCAGAAAGATCGATGCCATGACCCTTCGATCCCCGATGTTGCACTGCAGGTGGGCAGGATTTCTGTGTGGTCGTTATATGGGCATTGACCAGACCTGTCATCTACATTATACAAAAGCTGTCCTAAAAATAAGATAGATTTGGATCGAGCAGTGAGGCTGGCGACGGAACCGCTGAAGACCCAGAAGGTGTACCTTCTGCTTCGGGACAAGGTCGTCTCCGGCGAGTTGAGGGCGGGCGCGCGCCTGCCCAGCGAATTCGCCCTGGCGCAGCAATATGCGGTGTCGCGCGTCACTGTCCGGCTGGCTCTCGATCTTCTCGCCAAGGAGAATCTCGTCGAGAAGCGGGTGGGGTCGGGCACTTATGTGAAAGGCGCCGAATTCGGTCAGCCTGTGACCGCTGACCTGTCCAACGCTTTTGCGCACCTCATCGAGATGGGGCGCTCGACGGCCGTCCGGCTCATCGCCTTCGAATATGTCGAGCCGCCGGAAAAGGTGGCGGAGGCACTGCGCGTCGATGCTGACGAGCGCGTCCAGAAGTCGGTGCGCGTGCGTTCCTTCGATGATGTCCCGTTCTCCTATCTGACCGCTTACGTGCCCGAGCGTATCGGCCGCGAATATTCACGCGACGATCTCGCCCACATGGCCCTCCTCGAGCTGATGGAGAGGTCCGGCCTGCGTGCGGAAACCGCGTGGCAGGAAGTGGGCGCGGTTCTTGCGAATCCGGAGGTAGCCGAGGCGCTCGGCATCGGCGTGGGCTCGCCGCTCATATCGTTGACGCGTGTGGTTCACGGGAAGAACGGGCGAGGCATGGAATATCTCCAGGCCCTTTATCGTCCTGACCGGTACAGCCTCCAAATGAACCTTGTTCGCAAGGGAGGTGAGGGGAGCCGGCACTGGTCCCCGACATCCGAGGTCTATCGAAGCGAGCGAGCACCCCGACCCCGCGCAATCAAAAGGAAGGTGAAGACATGAAGACGCTCATGAACGCCGTTTCCCGCCGCAATGTGTTGAAGGCAGGTGGCGCCGCCGCCACGATGCTTGCTGCGCCCGGGCTCGTCCGCGCCCAGGCGCCGACTGTGAAGATCGGCTTGTTACAGCCGATCACCGGTGCCTTCGCCGGCGACGGCGATCTCGCGCGCATCGGGGCGGAATATGCGATCAAGGAAATCAACGACGCCGGCGGCATCAAGGCGCTCGGCGGCGCCAGGCTCGAGCTTCTGATCGGCGATTCCCGCTCCAATGCCGAGGCGGGCGCCCAGGCGACCGAGCAGCTGAAGGCGGATGGCGCGTCGATCGTCATCGGCGGCTTTGCGAGCGGCATCGCAATGACCGCGACCCAGGCGGCGGCGCGTTACGAATTGCCGTTCATCATCGACAGCGCGGTGTCGGACGCGCTGATGACCCGCAATCTGAAGAACGTCTTCCGGATGAACCCGAGCTTCTCGATGGCCGCCGACGTGGCGCTGAAGAACCTCGTCACCCTCAACGACGCGGCCGGCAAGCCGGCCAAGACCGTCGCGATCGTGCATGAGGACGGGCTGCTCGGCTCCGGTCTCGCCAAGCTGATGCAGGAGCGCCTGCCGAAGCTCGGACTCCAGGTGATCGAGACGATCTCCCACCCGACGCCCGCCCGCGACATGTCGAACGTGGTGCTGCGCCTGCGGTCGCTGCAGCCCGACCTCATCATCCCGTCTCACTACTTCAACGAGTTCGTGCTGTTCGCCCGCACCCTGCAGCAGCAGCGCGTCAAGCCGAAGGCCGGCATCTACGCGCTCTTCGGCGGCGCGGCCTCCAGCTACAAGTTCGTCAGCGAATTCCCCGAAGCCGCTGAAGGCGTCATGGACGTCAACCACTGGGGCGATCCGAAGAATCCCGTCAACGACAAGCTGATGGAAACCGTCAAGGCGGCCGGCAAGTTCTACGCCTACAACGCGCCGATCAACTACTCGGTCGTCAAGGTTGCGGCGCAGGCACTCGAATTCGCCAAGAGCAAGGAAAGCGGCGCGATCATCGAGGCGCTGTCCAAGAACGAATTCGATAGCGGCGTGATGCCTTACGGCAAGTCGAAGTTCGACGCGACCGGCCAGAACGTCAACGCCATTCCGCTGAACACCCAGGTTCAGGGCGGCCAGATCAAGGTCATCTATCCGGATCAGTTTGCGCAGTCCAAGCCGAAATTCCCGGCAAACGGTTGATCCAAGAGGGTGCGGCGAGCCCGGAACGGCGTTTTTCGTTCCGGGCTACCTCGCCGGTTCGGGAAAAGGTCGCAGGGACCTTCGCCAAAGGAAGTTCATGTATTCGCCGGTCATCATTATCGAGGCGCTCTTGAACGGGCTGATGCTCGGCGCCGTTTATGCGCTCGTCGCTCTGGGGCTTACGCTGATCTACGGCGTGCTTCACATCGTCAATTTTGCGCACGGCGCCCTGCTGACGGTTGCCATGTATCTCGTCTGGCTGGCCTTCGACCGGCTCGGCCTCGATCCCTACCTGTCGACCGCCGTGATCACGCCGCTGATGTTTGTCATCGGCTACGGCCTCCAGCGCTTCATCATTGGCCCGGCTAGCCACGGCTCGGACAACGGCATCCTGCTCGTGACGCTGGGGCTGTCGATCATCATCCAGAACCTGCTTCTGGCGGGGTTCAACTCCGACACGCGGACCATCGCCACCGACTACGCGTTCGAGGTCGTCCCGATCGGGCCGCTCCTGCTCGGCCTGCCGCGGGTCATTGGGCTCGGCGTGTCGATCGTCACCGCGATCATTCTATGGCTCATTCTCGATCGCACCGATATCGGCAAGGCGATCCGTGCCGTCGCCAAGGAGAAGCTCGGCGCCAGCCTCGTCGGTATCGATGTGGCGCATGTCTACGCCGTGACCTTCGCGCTTGGCACTGCATGTCTGGCGATCGCCGGCGGCCTGCTGATGCCGTCTTTCTATGTGAGCCCGACGACAGGCGCCGCCTTCGTGCTGGTCGCGTTCACCATCGTCGTGCTCGGTGGCATGGGGTCGATCCCGGGTGCGCTGATCGGCGGTTTGCTGATCGGCGTCGTCGAGGCTGTATCGAGCCTCTTTCTCGGCGACAGCCTCGGACAGATCGGCATCTTCCTGATCTTCATCCTCGTGCTCCTGTTCAAGCCGACCGGACTTTTCGGAGCGCGCGGATGATCGGAAACCGCGAATTTCTCTATGCGCTCGCCTTCCTCATCGTCATCGGCGTGCTGGCGGTTGTCGGCCTGCCGGGCAATATCCTCAACCTTTTCATCTTCATGATGATCATCGCGCTGGCCGCGCAGGGCTGGAACCTTCTCGGCGGCTATGGCGGGCTCTCCTCCTTCGGGCATGCCGCTTTCTTCGGGACCGGCGCCTATACCACGGCGATCCTCCAGACGAACTTCGGCTTCAATGCCTGGGTCGGTCTGGTTTGCGGCGTTGCCTTCGGCTCGATCGTCGGTGCGGTGATCGGCTTCCTGAGTTTCCGCGCCGGGCTGCGAGGTTCCTACTTCGCTTTGATCACACTCGCCTTCGCGGAAGTGCTGCGGGTCCTCGCCAATAGCTGGAGCGTCACGGGCGGTGCCGCCGGTATGCTGGTCAGGCTGCAGAACGGCTTCACCTATCTGCAGTTTTCCGACCGGCGCTATTTTCTGCTGATCCTGATCGCTTTCGTCGCGGCGACCCTGTTCCTGACGCGCTGGCTCGAACGCTCGGCTTTCGGCGCCTATCTGGTCGCACTGAGGGAAAACGATCAGGCGGCGCAGGCATTGGGCGTCGACGTGTTCCGCATCAAGATGCAGGCGATCACGCTTTCGGCCGGCGTCACGGCGCTGGCCGGCTGCCTCTACGTCCAGAACTTCCTCTTCATCGACGCGAACGTCGCCTATGGCTCGTGGATTTCGATCGAGGCGCTTTTCGCCGCCATCGTCGGCGGGGCGGGAACGATCATCGGACCGTTGATCGGCTCTGTCGTGCTGTTGGGGCTTGGTGAGCTGACCAAGTCCTTCGCCGGCGGGATCGCCGGGATAGACCTCGTCGTCTTCGGAGTGATCTTGGTGCTGTGCGTCGCCTTTGCGCCAAACGGCATCCGGGGCTTTTTCTCCGACCTCGCCCATAAACGTGCGAACCGGATGGATGCGGCCTGAGAACATGACCATGCTCAAGGCTCAGAACCTCACCAAGCGCTTCTTTGGCCTGCTGGCGGTCGACAGCGCCTCAATCGATGTCGAGGAGGGGTCGATCACCGGCCTGATCGGTCCAAACGGCGCAGGCAAGACGACTATGTTCGCGATGATCGCGGGCTTTCTGTCTCCCAACAGCGGACAGGTGGCCTTCGAAGGCAACGATATCACGGGGGAAAAGCCGCACCTTCGGGCCCGTCGCGGACTGGCCCGGACCTTCCAGATCGTCCAGCCCTTTGCCGGGCTGAACGTTCGCGACAACATTGCCGTCGGCGCCTATCTCCACACCAAGGACCCGCGGGAAGCCAGGAGTCTGGCGTCACAAACGGCTGAGAGGGTCGGGCTCGGCCGCGAGCTCGAGAAGCTCGCTTCAGGGCTGACGATTGCCGGGCGCAAGCGACTCGAACTCGCCCGCGCGCTGGCCACACGGCCGAAGCTCCTGCTTCTCGACGAGGTGCTTGCCGGCCTCAACCCGTCGGAAATCCGCGATGTCCTGCCCATCATTCGTTCGATCCGCGACGAAGGCGTCACGATCCTGATGATCGAGCACATCATGCAGGCGGTCATGAACCTCTGCGACAGCGTCTATGTCCTGTCGCAGGGGCGGATGATCGCCAGCGGCGAGCCGCGGGCCGTTTGCAATGACCCGGCCGTCATCGAAGCCTATCTCGGCCATGGTGCGGCGGAGCGGATCAGAAGCGAGGGAGCCGCTGATGCTTGAGGTGGGCGATCTGCGCGCTGGCTATGGCGGGACGGAAGTCCTCCGGGGGCTGAGCCTTAGCGTCAACAAGGGCGAGGTCGTCGCCGTGCTGGGCTCGAACGGCGTCGGCAAGACGACGCTGAACAAGGTGCTGTCCGGCTTGCTGCGGCCGCGCAGCGGCGCCATCCGCTTCTGCGGGCTGGATATTTTCGGCGCGAGCGCCAAGCAGGTCGTCGCCGCAGGGCTGATCCACGTGCCGGAAGGCCGCAAGATCTTCCCGAACCTGACGATCCTCGAAAACCTCGAACTCGGTGGCTATTCCCGCCCGAAGAGCGTCCGCGGCGCCAATATCGACAAGGTATTCACCACCTTCCCGCGGTTGAAGGAGCGGACCCGGCAATTGGCCGGCACCATGTCCGGAGGCGAACAGCAGATGCTGGCGATCGGGCGCGGCCTGATGAGCGAGCCCAAGCTCCTCATCCTCGACGAACCGTCGCTTGGCCTGTCTCCTCTGCTCGTCGAGGAGATGTTCGGGCTGATCCGGCAGCTCAGCGACGACGGTCTGCCGATCATGCTCGTCGAGCAGAATGTGGTGCAGTCGCTCGAACTGGCGCGCCGCGCCTACATTCTCGAGAACGGCGTGGTTGCGCTTTCGGGCGAGGCCGCGGAGCTCAAGAACGATCCCGAACTGAGGCGGGCCTATCTCGGGCTTTGACCTCTGTCGGACCGGCCCCGCGAGGCCGGTCGCTGCGAAACAACATGGAAGATTGAAATGAGCCTTCGCAAATTGATGGATAGCGGAAGCCATGTGGTGGCGCCCGGCGTTTTCGACGCTCTTACGGCGTCGATCGCGTCGGAGGCTGGCTTCAAGGCGCTTTACCTGAGCGGTGCGGCGATCGCCTACACCCATCTCGGGCGTCCCGACATCGGTCTGGTGTCGATGGCGGAGGTCGCCGACCGGATTGCGATGATCTCCGACCGGGTTTCGACGCCGGTGATCGTCGATGCCGATACCGGCTACGGCAATGCGCTCAACGTGCAGCGCACGGTGCGGCTGTTCGAGAAGATGGGCGCGCAGGCGATCCAGCTGGAGGACCAGACGACGCCGAAGCGTTGCGGTCATCTCGCCGACAAGTCGGTGATCCCTGCCGGAGAAATGGTCGGCAAGATCCGGGCTGCCGTGGATGCGCGGACGGACGAGGACACGCTGATCGTGGCGCGGACCGATGCCTTGCAGATGGAGGGGCTGGAGCGAGCCCTGGAGCGGGCACATGCCTATGCCGAGGCCGGCGCCGACGTCCTGTTCGTCGAGGCGCCGAAGTCCCGCGATCAACTGGCCGCCGTTTCCTCCGCGCTGAAGGGCGTCAGGCCGCTCGTGGCGAATATGGTGGAGGGCGGCACGACGCCGATCCGCAATGCGGCGGAGCTTGGCGACCTCGGTTTCCAGATCGTCATCTTTCCGGGCGGGATCGTCAGGGCGATGGCGAAGACGGCGACGGAATACTACGCCTCGCTGGCAGCGGCCGGCTCGAACACGCCGTTCGCAGACCGCATGTTCGATTTCAATGGCCTCAACGCCCTCATCGGCACCCCGCAGATGCTCGCGCTCGGAGAGACCTACGAAGACGCGGCTCGCACGAAAGGCAACAAGGAGGACGCGGCGTGAGCTCGCTCGATCCCGTCACCCTCGCCGTCCTCAAGGGCCGGCTGGAACAGATCGCCGACGAAATGGACGTGACGCTGTATCGCTCGGCCTTCAATCCGACGATCGCGGAAGCCAAGGATGCCTGCCACGGGATTTATCATGCCGAAACCGGCGATACGCTGGTGCAAGGCACATCGGGCCTGCCGATCTTCGTCGGCGCCATGGCGTTCGCCGTGCGGGCCGTGATCGCAAAGGTCGCCAAGGAAGGCGGGGCGAAGGAGAAGGACACCTTCATTTTCAACGACCCCTACGAGGGCGGCACGCATCTCAACGATTTTCGGCTCGTCAGGCCGATCTTCCGCGACGGCAAGCTGTTCTGCTGGATGGCCTCGGTCGGCCACTGGCTCGACATCGGCGGCAACGTCGCGGGCAGCTACAATCCGAAAGCGGTCGAATCCTTCCAGGAAGGTGTGCGGATCCCGCCCGTCAAACTGATCTCGGCCGGCGAGATGCAGCACGACATCATCGAGATCATCTCTGCCAATTCGCGCGTGCCGATGTCGAACTGGGGCGATCTGAACGGCCAGCTGAATGCGCTCGATCTCGGTGAGAAGCGGCTTGGCACTCTGCTCGACGAATATGGCGCCGGCACGGTCGAAACCGCCTTCGACGCTTTCTCGAACCGCGCGGAAGCGCTGATGCGCTCGGCGATCTCCTCCATTCCGGACGGGACCTACAGCTTCGAGGACGTGCTCGACAACGACGGCATCACCGACCGGCTGCTGACCGTCGCATTGGATTTGACGATCTCCGGCGACACGATGGAGCTGGACTTCTCCCGCTCGGCGCAGGCAGCGCAGGGGCCGATCAATATCTCCCGCTCCACGACGATCGCCGCCTGCTACGTGGCCCTCAAGCACATCTTCACCGAGGTCCCGGCCAATGCAGGTTGCCTGCGGCCGATCACGTTCAAGATCGTCGATAATTCGCTGCTCGGCGCCAATGCTCCGAAACCCGTCGCCGGCTATACGGAGACGATCCTCAGGCTGATCGGCGTCGTGCTCGGCGCGATCGCCGAGGCGGACCCGGCCCGGGCCACGGCCGCGCCCTTCGGCACGATCAACGCGCTCTCCGTGGCCGGCCATCGCGACGACGGGTCGCGTTGGGTGATGTTCTCTTTCTTTGGCGGCGGGCTGGGCGGCAACCCGGTTTCGGACGGGCTCAACCACGCCAACAATCCGATCTCGACAGCGACCATCCCGCCAGTCGAAATCCTCGAGGCCGCCTATCCGGTGATGTTCACCCAATGGGCGCTGAGATCCGACTCCGCCGGAGCCGGCGTCCATCGCGGTGGCTTCGGCGCGGTCTACGAACTGGAGCTGCTCAAGGGCGGTGACGTGGCGCTCCTCGGCGAGCGAGGCAAGCAGGCCCCCTTCGGTGTCTGCGGCGGCGGGTCGGCCGCTCTCAACCGCTTCTTCTGGGAAACCGGGGACGGTGAGGACAGCCCGCCGATGGCGTCCAAGATCACCGATCTGAGGTTACCGGCGGGCCGGCGCATCAGGCTCGAAACGCCCGGCGGCGGCGGCTGGGGGAACCCGTTCGGCCGAGATCCGCAGAAGGTGCTGCATGACGTGCAGCTCGGCTTCGTCAGCATCGAGCGGGCGAAGGCGCTTTATGGCGTGGTTATCGGGGCGAATGGCGAGATCGACCATCAGGCGACGGACCGTCTGCGTAATGGAGTAGCTGCGTGAGCAATCTGGGGACTTCAACGCTGGGGACCATCGTCGGTGTCGACGTCGGCGGCACGTTCACCGACCTCTTCTATTTCGACGAAGCCGAGGCCCGGTTCCGCACCAACAAGGTACCCTCCAACCGCGGCGACGAGGCCGTCGGCTTCCTCGATGGGCTAAAAGGCTTCGGCGAGATTTCCGGGCTCGATTCCATCGTGCACGGCACGACGGTCGGCACCAACGCCCTCCTGGAACGCAAAGGCGCTAAGGTCGGCCTCATCACCACCACGGGCTTTCGCGACGTGCTCGAGATGCGCCGCCGCGACCGCCGCCACACCTGGGGCCTATGGGGCGATTTCGTTCCTGTGGTCGAGCGTGATTTCCGCACGGAAGTGCCGGAACGGACGCTGGCCGACGGCACGATGCGGGTGCAGGTGGACGTAGCCGCCGTGCGCATGGCAGCCGAACGGCTGAAGGCGATGGGGGCGGAAGCGCTGGCGATCGTCTTCGTCAACGCCTTCGCCAATCCGGAGAACGAGGAGAGGGCGCTCGCGGCCGCCCGCGCCGTCTGGCACAATGACAATGTCGCCTGCTCGACGCAGATCCTGCCGGAAATCCGCGAGTTCGAACGCACATCGACCACCGTGCTGAACGCCTATCTGCAACCGGTCGTCGGCTCCTATCTCGGCAAGCTCGAAAAGGCATTGGAAGGCGAGGACTTCGCCGGCCGGTTCCACATCGTTCAGTCCAACGGCGGCGTGATGTCGACCGAGATGGCGCGGCGCCTGCCAGCCCGGACGGCGCTGTCCGGCCCGGCTGCGGGCGTCATCGCCGCAGCCGCCATCGCCAAGGCGGCCGGCTTTCCGAACGTCATCACCGGCGATCTCGGCGGCACCTCCTTCGACGTCTCGCTGATAGCAGACGGGAAGGCGGCCCTCGCCGCCCAGACGACGATCGACTTCGGGCTCGTCATCCGCACGCCGATGATCGAGATCACCACGATCGGTGCCGGCGGCGGATCGATCGCGCATGTGGATGCCGGCGGGCTGCTGCAGGTTGGTCCGGAGAGCGCCGGCTCGCGGCCGGGGCCGGCCTGCTACGGCCAGGGCAACACCCGCCCGACGCTGACCGATGCCAATGTGGTGCTAGGCCGCATCAATGCCGATCGGCCGATCGGCGGCAAGCTCGCCCGGCTCGATGTCGAGGCGGCGAGGAAGGCCATCGAGGAGCATGTGGCGCGACCGCTCAGCCTCGGCGTCATGGAAGCCGCCGAGGCTATCGTCCGCATCGCCGACAGCCGCATGGCGGGCGCCATCCGACTGATGTCGATCGAGCGCGGTCATGATCCGCAGAAATTTGCGGCGGTTCCCTTCGGCGGCGGCGGCGCGCTGCACGTCTCGGCGCTGATCAAGGATGTGGGGCTGAAGGCGGCGCTGGTGCCGCGCTATCCGGGTGTCACCTCGGCGCTCGGCTGCGTCATCGCCGATATCCGCCACGATCAGGTCCAGACGCTCAATCTGGCCCTGGAAGGCCTCGACATTGCGGCGGTGGACGCGCGCATGGTCAAGGAGGCGGCCAAGGCCCGCGCCGTCGTCGAGGATGCCCGTCTTTCGATGGAGCGTATCGACATTCTCTTCGAGCTGGACATGCATTACGTCGGGCAGACGCACACGGTCCGCGCCACGCTGCCGGCTTCGATCCTGGGCGACAGGACGGATCTCAGCGAAACCATGATCCGCCAGGCATTCGAAGCGGCTTATCAGGCTTCGTTCAGCCGCCTGCTGCCCGGCGTGCCGATACGCATCGTCAATCTCAGGACCAGCGCGATCGGCATCCGCCCCGGCTTCGACCTGAAAGCCCTCGCGGCGCCGGCCGACACGACCGTCGCCTCGGCCACCATAGGCAAGCGCCAGGCATGGTTCGACGGCGCCTGGCACGACACGACGATCTATGCCCGCCTCGACCTTCCCGAGGGGGCGGAGATCGAAGGCCCAGCCATCCTCGAGCAGCCGGATGCGACGACCGTGGTCGCGCCGGATTTCAAGGCGCGCGTCGACAGCTACGGCAACGTCGTCGTGGAGCGAAAAGCATGAACGCGCATTCCATCCCGATCGAAAAGACCGGCCTCGTCATCGTCGATCTCACCAACGATTTTCTCGCTTCGAACGGCGCCTATGGCCGCGCGGGGCAGGGGGCGCCCGAGATCGCCGCGCTGCCGGAGCGTATCAAGCCGCTGGTGGACGTGATGCGCCGGAAGGGCGGCTACATCATCTCCGCCCAGTTCACGCTGGTTCCGGCCAAGAATGGCGAGCCGATCATCTCGCCGCATCTGAAGGAACTCCGGCCGTTTCTCGGTAAGGGCGATTTTGCGCCGGGAAGCTGGGGCAATAGCCTGGTCGACATGCTCCAGCCCGCCGATCTGGTGGTGGAGAAGGTCGCCTATTCCTCCTTCTACATGACCCGGCTCGAATGGGTGCTGCGCAAATGCGGTATTGAGAAGCTCCTCGTCGGCGGCATCGTCACCAATGGCGGTGTGGCTTCAACGGTGCGCGATGCGCATGTGCGCGATTTTGAGACGATCACGCTGTCCGACGGTTCGGCCGCCTTTTCACAGGAAACGCACGATATCGCGATCGCTGCTCTGAAGCCGGTCAGCCGTATCGCCACGATCGCGGACATGATCGCGGAATTCACGGCGCAATGAGCCGAATCGAGATCTCCGACCGCGCGCTCAAGATGACGGTGCCGCTGATCATCGTTGGCGGCGGCGCGGCCGGCCTGACGGCGGCCCTGTCGGCCAAGGCGGATGGTGTCGATCCGCTGGTGCTGGAGCGCGATGCGGTGCCGCACGGCTCGACGGCGTTGTCGGCGGGCCTGGTGCCTGCCGCCGGAACGCGCTGGCAAAAGGCGGCGGCCGTCGCCGACACACCCGAGATGTTTGCCGCGGACATCCTCCGGAAAGCCCATGACGAGCCGGAGCGAGGCCTCGTCAGGCTCGTGACGGAGACCATCGGGCCGACGCTAGAGTGGCTGGCCGATACCCACGACTTGCCGTTCTCGCTCGTCGAAGGTTTTCGCTACCCCGGCCATTCCGAGCTCCGCATGCATGGGCTCCCTTCCCGTTCCGGCGAGGAACTGATCGACCGGCTACGTACGGCGGCGGAGAAGACCGGGATCGACATCCTCGCGGAAGCTCGGGCGGAGGTCTTGATCTTCGGCACCGACGGCAGGGCGCGTGGCGTCGTCCTGTCTCGTCCGGACGGTTCTCGCGAAGAGATAGGCTGCGATGCGCTGGTCCTCGCCTGCAATGGCTATGGTGGCAACCCGGCGCTTGTCGCCGAGCATATTCCGGAGATGCGCGACGCGCTCTATTTCGGTCACCCGGGAAACCAGGGTGACGCGATCCTCTGGGGCGAGGAGCTCGGCGCGGCCACGAGGCATCTCGGCGGTCACCAGGGGCACGGATCAGTGGCGCATCCCGCCGGCATTCTGATCACCTGGGCGACGGTCATGGAGGGCGGCTTCCAGGTCAACCTTCAGGGCGAGCGCTTTTCCAACGAGGCGCACGGCTATTCGGAGCAGGCGGCCAGCGTGCTCGCCCAGCCGGGCGGCGTGGCCTGGACGGTGTTCGATGCGCGCATCGCCGGGATCGCCGGGCAGTTCGAAGATTTCCGTACGGCGGAGCGGATGAACGCGGTCATCGAAGCCGACGATATGCAGGAGCTGGCCGGGAAGATGCAGGTCGATCCGGCCGCCTTGATGTCGACGCTCGAGGCGGTCGAGGCGGCCAAAGCGGATGGCGGCATCGATGGCTTCGGGCGTGATTTCACCGGCGTTGCGAAGCTCGTCTCGCCCTATCGCGCGGTAAAGGTCACCGGTGCGCTTTTCCATACCCAGGGTGGATTGGTCGTGGACCATGAAGCGCGGGTGCTGCGACACGACGGGTTCGCCATCGCCAATCTCTTCGCGGCCGGCGGCGCAGCCTGTGGCGTCTCGGGGAGCAAGCCGAGTGGGTATCTTTCCGGAAACGGTTTGCTGACGGCGGTTGCGCTCGGGTATGTGTCGGGTCGATCGGTCGCCAGGCTTTTGAAGGCCGATACATCCCTCGCTCCGACGTGAAGGTCGGCGTTAGGAGTTACGAGAGCGACGCGCTTGACGCGGATGCGATCTGCGAGGCTGCTGCAACCCAGCACTCTGAACCAGTGACATCTCTAACGGGGAGACTGGTGACCTTTCTATCGGGTGCCTACACGAGCTGTTGCAACCCCATTGAAA
>UCLR01000006.1 GCA_900473415.1 Hyphomicrobiales bacterium | reverse complement strand
GCGAAGTCGCGCGGCGCTCGGCCTCGAGAGCCAACGCCGCGGCGAAACGGGCCTTGCCATCCTGAAGCCATGCCGCCAGTTCGGAGCCGGCCGGAGCCGCTTGCCACAGACGCGCCGGCAGAGCGGCCGTGCGAGCGCCGCGCGACTTCGCCTGCGGCGCGCCCGGCCGCATCCCCTGCCCTGGTGGCGCCGGCTGCATCGCCCGCTCCCCCTCCCCCCGGAGGCGCGATTTCACCGCTTACCCGTCCGGCAAAGCCATGTTACAGGGCGCGCGCCGGTTGTCATGTCGCGACCAGCCTGGTTTCCCTGTCTTGCCCCGGACGGCCCCACCCCGCCCGGTCGGAGTTGCCTCGATGAGCAATGCCGTCGTCACGCGCTTTGCGCCTTCCCCCACCGGGTTCCTGCATATCGGCGGCGGCCGCACGGCGCTGTTCAACTGGCTCTATGCCCGCCGCCATGGCGGCAAGATGCTGCTGCGCATCGAGGACACCGACCGCGAACGCTCGACCGAGCCGGCCATCGCCGCGATTCTGGATGGGCTGTCCTGGCTTGGCCTCGATTGGGACGGTGACACCGTCTACCAGTTCGCCCGCGCCGCGCGGCATCGCGAGGTCGCCGAACAGATGCTCGCCGCCGGCAAGGCCTATTACTGCTATGCCAGCCAGGCCGAGCTCGAGGAGATGCGCGAGAAGGCCCGCGCCGAGGGCAAGCCGCTGCGCTATGACGGGCGCTGGCGCGACCGCGATCCGGCCGAGGCGCCGGCCGACGTCAAGCCGGTGATCCGTCTCAAGGCGCCGCAGACCGGCGAGACCGTCGTCGAGGACGAGGTGCAGGGCCGCGTCGTCTGGCAGAACGAGAACCTCGACGATCTCGTGCTGCTGCGCTCGGACGGCACGCCGACCTACATGCTTGCGGTTGTGGTCGACGACCACGACATGGGTGTCACCCATGTGATCCGCGGCGACGACCACCTGACCAACGCCGCCCGCCAGACCCAGATTTACGATGCGCTGGGCTGGAAGGTGCCGAGCATGTCGCATATTCCGCTGATCCACGGGCCGGACGGCGCCAAGCTCTCCAAGCGCCACGGTGCGCTCGGCGTCGATGCCTATCGCTCGATGGGCTATCTGCCGGTGGCACTGCGCAACTACCTGCTGCGGCTCGGCTGGAGCCATGGCGACCAGGAGATCTTCTCGACCGAGGAGATGATCTCGCTGTTCAACCTCTCCTCGATCGGCCGCTCGCCGGCGCGCTTCGACTACGCCAAGCTCGAAAACCTCAACGGGCTCTATATGCGCCAGTCGAGCGACGAGGACCTGCTGGCGGCACTGAAGGTGATCCTGCCGGAAATCGGCCCGGCGCGAGGCCTGCCGCCGGAGCTTTCGCCCGCGCTCGAAGCCAAGTTCCTCGCCGCCATGCCGGGGCTGAAGGAGCGCGCCAAGACGCTGGTCGAACTGCTCGACAGCGCCTTCTATCTCTACGCCCAGCGCCCGCTGAAACTCGACGAGAAGGCCGCGGGGCTGCTCGACGGGGCGGCACGCAGCCGGTTGCCGCAGATCGCCGAGCGGCTCGCCGCCGTCAACGACTGGGCCCCTGCGCCGCTCGAGGCGGCTGTGCGCGCCTATGTCGAGGAAAACGGCCTGAAACTCGGCCAGGCGGCCCAGCCGCTGCGCGCTGCTCTGACTGGCCGGGCCATGTCGCCGGGGCTGTTCGACGTGATGGCGGTGCTCGGCCGGGAGGAAACTCTAGGCCGGCTCGCAGACCAGGGGTGACGCTTGCGCCAGGCGCGGTTCGGGACGACTTTCGGCTCGGTTGAATGCGCTGAGCAAATGGTCTACTGACGCGCAAGTGCGTTGGCCGCCACTGGCGGGCGGGCATGAATATTGCTTGTAAATCAGTCACATGGATTGCCTTTCCTTTCCAGCCGACACGTTGCCGTCACATCGTGGCGCTCGGATAAGAAAAGCTTCGCGCAAGCGCGAAGAGGCGAGACAGAAACTGAGCAGCAGCGAGTCTTGAAAGGACCGGCATCGATGAGCGGAAACACCAGCCAGCTCCAGGTCGACGGCAAGACCGTCGATATGGCGATCAAACAGGGGTCCGTCGGTCCCTCCGTCATCGATATCGCCAAGCTCTACGCCCAGACGGGCATGTTCACCTACGATCCTGGCTTCACCTCGACGGCGAGCTGCGAGTCGCAGATCACCTATATCGACGGCGACGCCGGCGTCCTGCTCTACCGCGGCTACCCGATCGAGCAGCTCGCCGAGCATGGCGACTTCCTCGAGACCTGCTACCTGCTGCTCGAAGGCGACCTGCCGACGGCGGCCCAGAAGGCGGATTTCGACTACCGCGTCACACGCCACACCATGGTGCACGAGCAGATGGCCCGCTTCTTCCAGGGCTTCCGCCGCGATGCGCATCCGATGGCGGTGATGGTCGGCTCGATCGGCGCGCTCTCGGCCTTCTATCATGACTCGACTGACATCTCCGATCCGCAGCAGCGCATGATCGCCTCGATGCGCATGATCGCGAAGGTGCCGACGCTGGCCGCCATGGCCTACAAGTACACGGTCGGCCAGCCCTTCGTGTATCCGTCGAACGCGCTCGACTACACCTCGAACTTCCTGCGCATGTGCTTCGCCGTGCCGGCCGAGGACTACAAGGTCAACGCCGTGCTCTCGCGCGCGCTCGACCGGATCTTCATCCTGCACGCCGACCACGAGCAGAACGCCTCGACCTCGACGGTGCGCCTCGCAGGTTCCTCCGGTGCGAACCCCTTCGCCTGCATCGCGGCCGGCACGGCCTGCCTCTGGGGACCCGCTCATGGCGGCGCGAACGAAGCGGCGCTGAAGATGCTCGAGGAAATCGGGACGGTCGACAACATCCCGAAATACATCGCCAAGGCGAAGGATAAGAACGATCCCTTCCGCCTGATGGGCTTCGGCCACCGCGTCTACAAGAACTACGATCCGCGCGCCAAGATCATGCAGAAGACCACGCATGAAGTGCTGGCCGAGCTCGGCATCAAGGACGATCCGCTGCTCGACGTCGCCATCGAGCTGGAGCGCATCGCACTCTCGGACGAGTACTTCATCGAGAAGAAACTCTATCCGAACATCGACTTCTATTCGGGCATCACCCTGAAGGCGATGGGCTTCCCGACCTCGATGTTCACCGTGCTCTTCGCCGTCGCCCGCACGGTCGGCTGGATCGCGCAGTGGAAGGAGATGATCGAGGATCCGTCCCAGAAGATCGGTCGTCCGCGCCAGCTCTACACCGGCTCGCCGAAGCGCGACTACACGCCGATCGGCCGCCGCTGAGCGCAGAGCCGCTCCAGGCATAGATATGAAAGGGCGCGGTGGTCTCCACCGCGCCCTTTTTATTTCAGATGATTGATGCATCGCGTGCGAGTGATCCCTTCACGCGTCCGGATTAAGTCGGGTTATCCAACGGAGATCCGTTCATGACAGACAACCGCTTTCTCAACCGTCGCTCCTTCATGATCGCAGCCGGCGCCGCAGGGCTCGCCAGCACGCGGGCGCAGGCGCAAGCCGCCTTCCCGACGCGCCCGATCACACTGATCGTCCCCTTCGCCGCCGGCGGCTCGACCGACATCGTCGCGCGGCTGGTCGGGCAGAAGATGGGCGAACTCCTCGGCCAGAACGTCGTGATCGAGAACCGCGCCGGTGCCGGTGGCAATATCGGCTCGACCGCGGTCGCCCGTGCCACACCGGACGGCTACACCCTTCTCCTCGGCACGATCTCGACACATGCGCTCAACCCCGCCATCCTGAAGACGGTGACCTTCGATGCGGTGAAGGACTTCACGCCGATCTCGCTGCTCGCGATCGTTCCCAATGTGATGGTCGTGCATCCCTCCTTCCCGGCCAAGACGGTCAAGGAGGTGATCGAGCTGCTGAAGGCCAATCCCGGCAAGTACTCCTATGCGTCCTCCGGCGTCGGCACGCCGCTGCATCTCTCGGGTGAGCTGTTCAAGTCGCTCGGCGGCGTGCAGATGAACCATGTGCCCTATCGGGGGGCAGGCCCGGCCTTGAACGATGTCGTGGCCGGAGCGGTGCCGATCATGTTCGACAACCTGCCATCCTCAGCCGGCTTCATCCGCAATGGCCAGCTGCGCGCGATTGGCGTCACCACCAAGGAGCGCGTCTCCTCCTTCCCGGAGGTTCCGACGATCGCCGAAAGCGGCCTCGCCGGCTACGAGACCTATACCTGGAACGCCCTGTTCGGCCCGGCGAACATGCCCCGGCCCATCGTGGACAAGCTGAACCAGATCGCCAATCAGGCCCTCAAGGACGAGAACGTGAAGAAGAGGCTCAACGACGTCAGCGCCGATATCGTCGGCTCGACGCCGGAGGAGCTCGGCGAGCACGTCAAGGTCGAACTGGCCAAATGGGCGCCGATCGCCAAGGCGTCCGGCGCAGTCGTCGAGTAAGCCGGGCTTTTAGGCCTCACGCCTCACGGCGCGTCCGCGAGGCGACCAGCGCCAACGCCGCCTCGACGGCGTTGGCAGCCGGGCTCGGACCGGCCGAGCGCATGATCGTCTCGACCTCGGCGAAGCCGGCGAGCTGTTCCTGCCGTTTGGAACCATCAGCCGCCGCATCGAGCAGATGCCGGCTCAGCGTCTCGGCGGTCGCGTCGTCCTGGATGAATTCCGGTACGACATTCCGGCCAAGGATGAGATTGGGCAGGATCACGCTCGGCAACTTGACGAGGCGCCGTGCCAGAACGGCCTCCCAGGCGGCACCGCGATAGGCCGCTACCGTGGGGACGCCGGACAAGGCGAGCTCGAGCGTGACCGTGCCCGAGGCGGCAAGCGCCGCCCGGGCCGAGCGGAAGGCGGCGAGCTTGGCTGCTTCGCCGCGGACGATCTCGGGCGCGACCGGCCAACGCGCCGCGGCATCCGCGATCATCGACTGCAGGCGCGGCACAGCCGGCAAGACGAAGCGCGCGCCCGGAAGCGCAGCGGCAACCTTGGCCACGGCCTCACCGAAGACAGGCATCAGGTGATGGATCTCGGAGCTGCGGCTGCCGGGCAGGACGAGGATGAGCGGGCGCTGCCCGTCGTCGCGAGACTGCTGCTCCTCGGGGCTCGGGCGCATTTCGCCGAGCCGTTCCAGGAGCGGATGCCCGACATAGACCGTCTCGGGCCCATGAAGCCGTGCGAGCGCAGCCGGCTCGAATGGCAGCAAAGCCAGGATACGGTCGACATGCGGCGCCATCGCCCGCGCGCGGCCAGGGCGCCAGGCCCAGACACTGGGGCAGACCCAATGGACGATCGGGATATGAGGCGCCCGGGCGCGGACCTTCTTCGCGACACGCAGACAGAAATCGGGGCTGTCGATGGTCAGAAGCAAGTCGGGCTCGAAGGCCGCGACGCCGCGTGCGGCGTCCTCCATCCGGCGCAGCAGCAGCGGCAGGCGCTTGATGACGGGGCCGAAACCCATCACCGCGATATCCGCCTGAGGAAAGAAGGGCCGGAGCCCGGCGTCCGGCAAGCCGTGATCGCCGACGCCGCTCAATTGCAGCGGTCGATCGCCCAGCCTCTCGCGCAACGCGGCGAGGAAGCGCAGCGCAAGCGCATCGCCGGACGCCTCGCCCGCGATGATGGCGAGCTTGAACGGGCGCATCAGGCGAAGCCTTCGACGAAGAGGCCGAGCTGATCGGCCAGCCGCCCGAGCGCATCACGGTCGCCGACAAGCACCCGGCCGGCTCGGACGCCGATGCCGGACAGGCCCGCCTCAGCGATGTTGCGCAGGGTGTCGGGGCCGATCGCCGGCATGTCGAGGCGCAGGTCCTGGCCGACCTTCGGGGTCTTGACGAGAACGCCATCCCCCTTGCCGATTTTGAGCTTCCCGCGCCCGACGAGGTCGGTTACGCGCCGGATCATGGCGTCGGTGCCTTCGGCCGCCTCGATGGCGACGACACGGTGATCGGCCAGGATCGCGGCCTGGCCGACATCGAAAGGCGACAAGGCGTCGAGGAGCGAGAAGCCGCGCTGCAGCAGCTCGCGCTGCTCGGCGCTCACCTGCCGGCGGCCGAGCGGCCCCTGCGGAGCAGTCAGCTCCGGCGCGATCTCGGCGGGCCCGTGCACGCGAAAGCCTTGTTGCTCGAAAAAGCGAACGACGCCGCTCAGCAGGTGATCGTCCCCGCCTCGGAAGGCCTTGGCGAAGTACGGCAGGTATTTCAGTGTCGAGGCTTCCGGCCGCAACGCGCCGAAGCTCGGCCGCGGCAGCCCCCCGAGCATGACCATGTCGGCAATGTCGCGCCGGCGCAGCTCCTCCAGCAGCCTGCCGAGCTGGCCGAGGCGATAGGACTGCACATCGGCGTCGCCGAAGGCTGCCGGGTCGGCCACACCGTCGATCGCTGCGATGAAGGGGCGCTCGCCGCGGTTGGCGAGGATGCGAGCGAGCTGAAGCGGATAGTCACCCCCGCCGGCGACCAGCACCAGCGGGCCGCGCGGCGCCTCAGTCCCGCTCACCTTTCGACGGCGGAGACGTCATGCGGCATGCACAGCGCCTTGTCGCCGCCTTCCCGAATGAAATCGAGGATCTCGTGCACAAGCGGATGCGAGGCGAACTCTGCCGCGACGTCCTCGACGCGCTCCGTCAAGGTGCCTTCATCGGCAAAGAGCAGGCGATAGGCGCGACGCAGCTCGTGAATCTGCTCGCGCGTGAAGCCGCGGCGCTTGAGGCCGATGAGATTCAATCCGACAAGATGGGCGGGATTGTCGCGGATGGTGCCGAAGGGAATCACGTCGCTCAACACCCCGGCGCCACCGCCGATGAAGGCATGATCGCCGATACGGATGAACTGCTGCAAGCCGGCGCCGCCGCCGACGATGACGAAGTTTCCGACCGTGACATGGCCGGCGCACATGACATTGTTCGAGAAGATGATGTTGTTGCCCAGCCGGCTGTCATGACCGACATGGGAATTGGCCAGGAAGAAGCAGCGATCGCCGACGCTCGTGATCATGCCCCCGCCTTCGGTGCCGGGGTTCATGGTGACACCCTCGCGGATCTGGCAATCGGCGCCGATCGTCAGCGTCGAAGGCTCGCCACGATATTTCACGTCCTGCGGCGGGTGGCCGATCGAAGCGAAGGGATAAATCCGCGTGCGAGGGCCGATCGTGGTACGGCCCGCGACGGCGACATGGCTGACGAGCTCGACGCCCTCGCCGAGCACGACATCCGGGCCAACCATGCAGAACGGGCCGATGCGCACGCCGGCGCCGAGCTCGGCCTTGGGGTCCACGACCGACATAGGATGGATGGTGGGGCTCATCGCGGAGATGTCCTGGCCTTGCAACGTCACGGGCCCGCTCAGATGACCATGGCCGAGATCTCGGCCTCCGCCACCAGGGTTCCCTCGACGCGGGCCTCGCCGCGGTAGAACCAGATGTTGCGCTTGCGCGCGAGCTTGGTGAGATGGAAGCGCAGCTGGTCGCCCGGAATGACCGGCTTGCGGAACTTGGCCTTGTCGATCGTCGTGAAGAGGACGGTCTCGACCTTGGCCTCATCCGCACCGCGCGCATTGACGACGAGCACGCCTGCCGTCTGCGCCATCGCCTCGATCATCAGCACGCCGGGGAAAACCGGGCGCTCGGGGAAGTGGCCGGTGAACTGGGGTTCGTTGACAGTGACGTTCTTGATGCCGACGCCGTAGTCGTCGCCCTTGATCTCGACGACCCGGTCGACCAGCAGAAATGGGTAGCGGTGGGGAATGCTGGCCATGATCTTCTGGATGTCGATCACCCCCAGCGCCGTCGTCGCCTCGCTCATCGTCTGTCTTCTCCCACGCGCCCTTCTGGGCTGCGCCTCGCCTTCGCGTCACCTGCCGCCTCGGCGGAGCTCGTCCGCAATGGCAGCAATTCCAGCAGTTTCCGACCGTTTGCCGGAAACGGGGCGGTTCCGGCAAGATAAATCTCGCGCCCACGGCAAAAGCCGCGTGGCCGCGCCTCAGTCCTGAGCGTCGGGCTTGCGGCCCCGCTTCGCCACCAGGGTCTTGAGCAGCGCGGTTTCACGCGCCCAGCCGAGCGCCGGCTGCGCGGGGTAGCCGCCATAGCGGGCGCCACGCGGGACATCCCCGGCGACACCACTCTGCGCCGCGATCTGGGCGCCGGCGCCGACCGTCAGATGTCCGGCAAGGCCGACCTGACCGCCGAGCACGACGAAATCCTCAAGCGTCGACGAACCGGCAAGGCCCGTCTGGGCGCAGATCACGCAGTGGCGACCGATGACGCAGTTATGGCCGATCTGGACGAGGTTATCGATCTTCGTCCCCTCGCCGATCACGGTGTCGCGGCTGGCGCCACGGTCAATCGTGCTGTTGGCGCCGATCTCGACATCGTCCTGGACGATCACGCGGCCGATCTGCGGCACCTTCATATGGCCCTTCGGGCTCATCGCGAAGCCGAAGCCGTCCTGCCCGATCCGCGCGCCGGGATGGATGATGACGCGGTTGCCGATCAGCGAGGACTGGATCGTGCTGCCGGCCCCGATCGAGCAGTTCCGGCCGATCCGGACTTGCGGGCCGATCACGGCATGGGCGGCCACGACCGTTCCCGTACCGATCTCCGCGCCAGGGCCGATGACCGCTCCGGGATCGACTGTGACCCCCGCCTCAAGCACTGCGGTCGGATGGACGATGGCGCCCGGCGCCACGCCTTGCGAGCCGAACGCCGATTCCGGCTTCAGCGCCGTGGGAAAGAAACGCGCCAGCACCTTGGCGAAGGCATGGTAGGGCGCAGGGGAAACCAGCGCGACCGTTCCGGCCGGCACACGATCGGCAAAGCGCGGCGAAACCAGGCATAGGCCGGCCTTCGTCGCCGCCAGCGCCTCGGTATATTTCGGGTTGTCCATATAGGCGAGGTCGCCGGGACCCGCCGTTTCAAGCGCAGCCGCGCCCTCGACCCGCAGCGTCGACTCGACGCCAGCCGGCAATTGCGCGCCGCAAATGCTTGCGACCTCGCCGTACTCCAGCGAGGCCGCAAGCGGAAAGAAAACAGGTTCTGCCATGGTTGGATCCGAGCGGGGCGCGAGGCCCCGCTGCGTCAGAAGCGGGTACCGCCCGAGAAACGGAAGGCCTGCAGGCGGTCGCCGCCGTACTTGCCGGCGATGCCCGTCTGCGGATTCACGCCGAACTGGCCGTCATCCTTCGTGAGCGCATAGGCGTAGTCGAAGCGGATCGGACCGAGCGGCGACTGCCAGAGCAGGCTGACGCCGACCGAGGACCGCAACACGTTCTTGTCGCGCACGCAGGCGATGTTCGTCTGAGCCAGACCGGTCACGACATTGAACTGCCGCGCCTCGGAGCCCGCCGGGCAGCCCAGGAGCGCTGTCTTCGTGCCGCCGTCATAGTTGAACAGCGTACCGGCGTCGGCGAAGAGCGCGCCGCGCAGGCCGAGGTCGCGCGGCAGGCCCCAGATCGGGAACTGCACCTCGAGCGTACCGCCGAAATAGGTGGTGCCGCCGAGCGCGTTGGCCGTCGGATCGTTCAGCACGTCGCGCGGGCCGATGCCGGAGGGCGCGAAGCCGCGCACCAGGGTCGGTCCGAGGAAGTAGTGATCGACCATGCGCAGGTTGTCGCTGCCCGTCGCCTGGACGTGGCCACCCTGCACGCGGACGAAGCCGACGACATCGTCGAAGATCTCGCGGTAGTAGCGGGCGTCGGCCGCGACGCGCAGGAACTTGGAGTCGCCACCCACGCCGGCGAATTCCGGCTTGAGTTCGGCGACGAAGCCGTTGCGCGGGGTCTGCACGCTGTCGAGCGAGTTGTAGTTGAAGTTCAGGCCGACCAGCGAAGTCAGGGTGGAGCCCTGCGCTTCCTTGACCGCCACCGTCGCTTCGCCGTTGGTCACGCAGTTATAGAGCTGGTCCGCTCCGACCATCGGCGTGATGCCGGGGATCGGGAGGGTACAGTCGTTATACGGACGGCTGATCTCGTTCGGGATATCGATCTCGGTCGTGTAGAGCGAGTAGCGCGGCGTGACCGAGAACTCTTCCGTGATCGGGAAGGTGAAGCGGACC
Source organism: Hyphomicrobiales bacterium (assembly GCA_900473415.1). GTDB lineage: Bacteria > Pseudomonadota > Alphaproteobacteria > Rhizobiales > Beijerinckiaceae > Allobosea. The sequence continues at coordinate 200,800 of UCLR01000006.1, read as the reverse complement.
TGACCGCCGGTGACGCGGCTCTCGAAGCGACCCGTGTTGTAGTTGTCGTTGAACTTCGAGAACAGGTCGAAGCCCGCCGCAACGCGGTAGCCAAGGAAATACGGCTCAGTGAACGAGAAATCGATGCCCTGGGTCCGCTGGCCGAGCGTGCCGGCGATGCGGACGAACTGGCCACGACCGAGGAAATTCGACTCCGAGAGCGAGACTTCGCCGATCACACCGTCCGACGTCGAGTAGCCGCCGGCGATCGAGAAGGAGCCGGTCGCCTTATCCTCAACGTCGATGTTGACCACCACGCGATCCGGCGCCGAGCCGGGCTCGTTGGTGATGCGGACCTTGTTGAAGAAGCCGAGATTGTTCAGACGCCGCTCGGCGCGGTCGATCATCACCTTGTTGTAGGCGTCGCCTTCGCCCAGATCGAGCTCGCGGCGCACGACATAGTCGCGGGTGCGGGTGTTGCCGCGCACGTTGATGCGCTCGACATAGACCCGCGGACCCTCGTCAACGACATAGGTGATGCCGATCAGGCGGCCCGACGCATCGCGATCGCCACGCGGACGGACCTGCGCGAAGGCATGGCCGCGGCGCGAGACCTCGGTCGTGAGCGCGACAAGCGACTTCTCGACAGCTTCGGCATTATACGTATCGCCGGCCGAGGTCGCGACATAACGCTGCAGCGAGCCCCCATCGACATCGCGCAGGGCGGAATCGACCGCGACGTTGCCGACCTTGTACTGCGGGCCTTCCTCAATCTGGATGTCGACGACCCAGCCGCCAGCCGTCTCGTCGAAGCGGGCGGTGTTGTTGACGACCTGGAAGTCGGCATAGCCGTTCTTCAGATAGAAGCGCCGGATCAGCTCGAGATCGGAATTGATGCGATCCGGATCATAGACGTCGGACGTCTTGATCCAGCTCATGAAGTTCGACTCGGTCGACGTCATCAACCCGCGCAGCCGGCCATCGGAATAGACCTGATTGCCGCTGAAGTTGATCGACTTGATGCCGGTCTTGCCGCTCTCGTTGATGGTGAAGACGACGTCCTGACGGCCGTTCGGCAAAGGCGCGATGCGGCCACTGACCGAGGAGAGGCCGTAGCCGGCACGGCGATAAGCCTCGCGCAGGCGCTCGACGTCGGAATTGATCAGCTCCTGACTCAGCGGACCGCCGGCCTTGCTCTGGACGAGCGGAGCGAGCTGTTCGCTCTTGATGCGGCGATTGCCCTCGAAGGCGACACGATTGACCGTGCCGTTCTGCTCCTGGACCGAAACGACGATCTGCGAACCGCGGCGGTTGACCTGGACATTGCTGAACAGGCCCGTAGCCAGCAGGCTTTCGCGAATCTCCTGCGGATTCTCACGCCCCACCGCATAGGAGCGAATCGTCTCCGCATCCACGCGCCGGTTGCCGTGGACGACCACGGCCTGCGCGAAAGCCACACCACCACTTACGGCCAGCATGAAAGCCGAAAGTCCGATCGATCGAGAGAGCCGCGCTGTAGTCCGGCTCTTTTGGGTCGACGTCATCGGGTCGCCTATTCCATCTCTCTGGTCACCACCCCAAACGGGGGCCGTCGTCATACGGACGACAGCACGGCGACATTGCGGTTAAATCGCTTCTACAAAGTTTCCTGCGGGGTGCAAACCGCCATCATCGTTAATGAAGTATTTTTAGCACCCCTCGTTGCCGCAGGGCCACGCGCCTTCGCGACAGACACCGCACCCGACCCGATCAGGTACGAAAAAACGACGCCGTTTCAAGCGCTAGAGCAGACCGCGGACGTGGACGATGTCGTTCCAGGTCACGAACAGCATCAGCATGAGAACGAGCCCCAAGCCCAGGCGGAAGCCAATTTCCTGCGCGCGTGGGCTCAACGGACGGCCGCGCACCGCCTCGTAGAGATAGAACATGAGATGGCCGCCATCGAGCATCGGCACCGGAAAGAGGTTCATCAGGCCGATCGAGACGGAGAGGATCGCGGCGAGGTTGATCAGCCCGAGCAGTCCCCCGCTCGACGCGACGATCCCGGAAACCTGCGCAATCCGAATCGGGCCGGACAGCTGGTCGGCGGATTCGCGCCCCCTCAGCAGCTTGCCGACATAGTCATAGGTTCGCGCCACGACGAACCAAGTCTCCGTCACGCCCATCCGCATGGACTCGGCCAGGCCGAATCGCTGGAGCCTCCAGTCTTCGGGTTTCGGCGAGGCCTTGACGCCGATCACGCCGATACGCTGCGTGCCGACCGGCGTCTTCATCTCGGAGAGCGCTGGCACCACCGACACCGTCACCGGGCTGCCGCTGCGATCGACCGTGATGGCGAGGGTCTCCTCCGGCCGGGTCGAGACGATGCGCTGCATGTCGGCGAAAGAATCCACCGGCTGACCGTCGATGGCGATCACAATATCCCCAGCCTTGAGCCCGCCGCGCTCGGCGGCGCTGCCCTCGATCACCGCATCGACGCGCGGCATCAGCACCTGCTTGCCGAAGAAGAAGGCCGTGCCGGCGAAGATCAGGATCGCCAGCAGGAAATTCGCGATCGGCCCCGCGGCGACGATCGCGGCCCGCTCGCCGATCGATTGCGCCGGGAAGGTGCGGGCCCGCTCCTGCGGCGTCATCCGCTCCACGCTCGCCTCGTCGGGCATGCTGGAGGCGTCGGCGTCGCCCGAGAACTTGACGTAGCCGCCGAGTGGGATCAGCGCGAAGCGCCAGCGCGTTCCATGCTTGTCATTGAACCCGAAAAGCTCGCGCCCGAAGCCGATCGAGAAGGTCTTGACGTCGACGCCGCACCAGCGGCCGACGAGAAAATGCCCAAGCTCATGGACGAAGACGACGACGGTGAGGACGAACAGGAACGGCAGCAGATAGCCCAGCAGGAAATGCCCGCCATTCCAGAGCGACGCTGCAATTTCCATCGAACTCTCCCGTTCCTTCTTCTTGTCGGGCCAATGCTACCCTAGGTGACAATGAACGGCGCTTGCGACAAGAGCGAGGCAGCCCGCTGTCTTGAATCGTGGTCAATGGCCAGTGCGTCCTCGACGTTACGCGGCGCGCCGAGCCCGGCCGGCGCCGCAGCGCAGACCGCCTCGACCAGCGCGGCGATGCCGGGAAAGCGCAGCCGGCCGGCGAGGAAGGCCGCGACCGCAACTTCGTTGGCGGCGTTGAGGATCGCCGGCATGGCGCCGCCTTCGCCCAGAGCAGCGATGGCAAGGCCGAGTGCCGGAAAGCGCTCGATGTCAGGCCGTTCGAAACTGAGTGGCGCCGCCGTTACCAGATCGAGGAAACGGGTCGGCGGCGCGTCGAGGCGGCCGTCGACGCCCAGGCAATGTGCGGTCGCGACACGCATGTCCGGCACGGCCATGCCGGCGCTTACCGAACCGTCGCGGAAGGTGACGAGGCCGTGGACGATCTGCTGCGGATGCACCAGCACGTCGAGCGCGCCGGGCTTCAGCCCGAAGAGGAAGCGGGCCTCGATCAACTCCAGCCCCTTGTTCATCAGGCTGGCGGAATCGACGCTGATCTTGGCGCCCATCGCATAGTTCGGATGCTTCAGCGCGTCCTCGGGGCGGGCCGCCGCGATGCGCTCGGCGCTCCAGCTCCGGAAGGGCCCTCCGGAGGCCGTAAGCGTCATCCCGCGAATCGCCGAAAGCGGCTCATTCCCAAGCACCTGGAAGAGAGCGTTATGTTCCGAATCGAGCGGCAATATCCGCGCGCCGGCCTCGGCTGCGCGCGCCATGACCGCCTCGCCGGCGCAGACCAGGCTCTCCTTGTTGGCGAGCGCAATGGTCCGGCCCGGCAGCAATGCGGCGCAGGTCGCCTCCAACCCGGCGGCGCCGGTGATCGCACTCACGACGATGTCGGCGGGGCGTGCGACAGCTTCCATCACGGCGGAGCGCCCTGCTCCGCTGCCAATGCCGGTGCCGGCGAGCGCCTCGGCCAGCGCGGGGCCACCGGACTCGTCGGCGAGCGCGGCGAATTTGGCGCCGGTGTCGATGGCGACCTTGGCGAGCGCCTGAGCATCGCGGCCTCCGACCACGGTCGCGATCGAGAGCCTATCCGGGTTCTCGGCGACGACATCGCGGACGGAACGGCCGACGGAGCCGGTCGCTCCCAATAGCGTGACGGTGCGAAGGGCCATGAATCAGATGTCGAGATGGATGGCGAAGAGGGCAAGACCCGCCAGCACCAGCAGGGCCCAGTAACCGTCGAGCCTGTCGAGGAACCCGCCATGCCCGGGAATGAGATGGCTCGAATCCTTCGTGTCGAAGCGGCGCTTCAGTGAGGATTCGAAGAGATCGCCCATCTGGCTGACGATGGAGCCGGCAAGCGAGGCGGCAACGACCGGCCCGGCCTTGATCAGCCCATCGAGCCCGGGGGTGAGCCGCCAGACCAGATAACCGCCGATCGTGCCGGCGAGCGCGCCGCCGATCGCACCTGACCAGGTCTTCTTGGGACTGACGCGCGGCATGAGCTTGGGGCCGCCAAGCTTGCGGCCGGTGAAATAGGCGGCGATGTCGGTGAGCCAGACGACGGCGAAGCTCCACAGGATCACGGCGAGCCCGATCTGCGGCAGATCTCGCAGCGCCGGCGTGATCAAGGCAAAGGCGAGCGCATAGGCAACGCCACAGAATTCAAGCGCGAGGCGCGAGTTCACGCGCGGCGTGGCGAGCGCGCCCAGCAGCGCCACCGCCGCGGCCGTGCCGGCAAGCGCGACGGGGCTGGCCGAGGAAAAGGCCAGCACGAGCGCGGCCACGATCACGCCGACCCCGGCGGGAATCGCATTGGCGCGGCTGACGATGGCTAGCCATTCATACGCGACGATGCCGGCGACCAGAATCCAGACGATGCGGAACGGCCAGCCGCCCCAGATCGTCACAAGCAGGACCAGCGCCGCAAGGACCAGCGCCGAGAATACCCGGAGCTTCAGCTCGCCGGGGCCTCGCGGCGGCGTCTCTGGAACCGGGTCATTCACGCGACGCCCACGCTGCGGTCGGTCGGGGCGGTCACGCCGCCGAAACGGCGCTCGCGTTGCCGGTACTGCGCCAGCGCCTCCTCGAAGGCGGCGCGATCGAAGTCGGGCCACATCACCGGGGCGAAGACGAACTCGGCATAGGCCGCCTGCCAGAGCAGGAAATTGGAGATGCGCGTCTCGCCCGAGGTGCGGATCACGAGCTCCGGATCGGGCAGGTCATGCGTGTCGAGCCGACCGGCGAGGGCCGCCTCGTCGATCACGGACGGGTCGATACGTCCCGATGCGGCGTCTGCCGCCAGAGCGCGGGCCGCTCGGACGATCTCATCCCGCGCGCCGTAGTTGAAGGCGATGACCAGCACGAGGCCGGTGTTGGCGCGGGTGCTCGTCTCCGCATGCTCGACGAGCCGACGCAGATCCGGCGCCAGATCATCCCTGCCGCCGATGATGCGGACCCGAACATTGGCCGCCGAAAGCTCGGCGAGGTCCTTTTCGACGAAATGCTTGAGCAGCCCCATGAGGAAGCTGACCTCGGCATGGGGCCGGCGCCAGTTCTCGGTCGAGAAGGAATAGAGCGTCAGCACCTGGATGCCGAGGGCGTCGGCGTTGCGGATCGTGCGCCGCAGTGCCTCAAGGCCCCGCCGGTGGCCCTCCTGCCGCGGCAGCCCACGCATCTGCGCCCAGCGCCCGTTTCCATCCATGATGATGGCGACATGGGTCGGATTTGGTACGCCCGCGTCGCGCTGGCTGGATGACATGCGGATTCGCCTCGCTCGGCTTCTGCCGGGACGTGTGGTGCGGACCGCCCCAATGGGCGGCCCGTCGGATCAGACGTGCAGGATTTCCTTTTCCTTCGCCGCGAGCGCCTGGTCGATCTCGGCGATGTGCTGGTCGGTGGCCTTCTGGACCAGATCGGACTGACGGGTCGCGTCATCCTTGGTCATGTCGCCGTCCTTCTCGAGCTTCTTGATGACGTCGAGCCCGTCGCGGCGGACATGGCGCACGGCCACCTTGGAATCCTCGGCGTATTTGTGCGCGACCTTGACCATCTCCTTGCGGCGCTGCTCGTTCAGCTCCGGGATGCGGATGCGCAGGACCTGGCCTTCCGTCTGCGGGTTGAGGCCGAGGTCGGATTCGCGGATCGCCTTCTCCACCGCGTTCACCATCGAGCGGTCCCAGACCTGGACGCTGAGCAGGCGCGGCTCCGGGACGGAGACGGTGGCGAGCTGATTGAGCGACTGGCGCGCGCCATAAGCCTCGACCTGGATCGGGTCGAGCATGTTGGCCGAAGCCCGGCCGGAGCGCAGGGAAGCGAGATCGCCCTTGAAGGACTGGACAGCGCCGGCCATGCGGCGCTTGAGGTCGGCGAGGTCGAACGTCGTCTGGGCCATTTAATCAAGACCTTGCAGATATTTCAAAATCGGCGCGACCATGGCGGTGGGGCCGCGTCGGGTCAAGAATTTCGTGCTCGAACAGCATGATCCCCCCTCCCGGGCAAGTGAAAAGCGGCCGACGCGGGTGGAATATCGGCAGGCTGGCGGCGGAAGGCTTTGATCCGCCACGCCCCATACCTCGTTCCATTCTAGAGTCTTGCCCGGCCAGGAGCCAGTCCCGCCACCAGAAAACCAGGGAGAAATGACGTGCCGCGGCTTAACCGCATCGTCGAGACAGCGCTCTATGTCGACGACCTCGAACGTGCCCGCGATTTCTATGAGGGCAAGCTCGGCCTGGCTCCTTTGCTCAGGACGGGAACTCTCCTCGCCTATGACGCAGGCGGCGGAAGCGTGCTGCTGCTGTTCAAGCGTGGCGCGTCGTTGCGCGCCCAGAATTCGGGCGGAGGGAGCATTCCGCCACATGACGGCCATGGTCCGTTGCACATCGCCTTCGCGATCGACCCCGACGCGCTCGAACGCTGGGAAGCGGAGCTCGACCGGCTGGGGATCGCCATCGAAGGCCGGATGGCATGGGAACGCGGCGGTCGCAGCCTCTATTTCCGCGATCCGGACGGGCATCTGCTCGAACTGATGACGCCCGGCATCTGGCAGACCTACTGAGGCCCATCCCGAAGCGTCAGGGGGTCACATAGGTCGCCCTGCCCTCGCCGCGCAGGACGGCCGCTAGCGCACCGGCCTCGGCGATGGAGAAGACGACGATGGTGAGGCTCGCATCCCGCGCCAGCGCGAAGGCTGCGGTATCCATCACCTTGAGGTCGCTCTTGATCGCATCCTCATGGGTCAACGTGTCGTAGCGGGTCGCGCTCGGATTCTTCTTGGGATCGTCGCTGTAGACCCCGTCGACCTGCGTCGCCTTGAGCAGATGGCTGCAGCCGAGCTCGGCCGCGCGCAGCGCCGCACCCGTATCGGTGGTGAAATAGGGATTGCCGGTGCCGCCGCCGAGGATGACGACCTTGCCGTTGCTGAGATGGTCGAGGGCGCGCTTGCGGGCATAGCTCTCGCAGAGCGAGGGCATCGGCACCGCCGACATGGCGCGGGCAGGCGCCCCGGCCGCCTCAATGGCGTGCTCCAGCGCCAGCGCGTTCATCACCGTGCCGAGCATGCCGATGGAGTCGGCCGTGGTGCGGTCGAGGCCCTTGTTGAGACCCTGGACGCCGCGGAAGAAGTTGCCGCCGCCGACGACGATGCCGATCTCGACGCCCTCGCGCGAGGCACGGGCGATGTCGGCGGCGAGCGCCGTCAGCGTGGCGCCGTCGAGCCCGTTTCCGGCAGGTCCAGCAAGGGCTTCGCCGGAGAGCTTCACGAGAACGCGTTGGGGTCTCATCGATGTCTCTCCGTCATTTTTGGCAGGCCGCGATTCGGTGCCGCCATTCTTCCTACAAAAAAGGCCGCGCGATGCGCGGCCTTTTCAATTTGGTGGATAAGCCGGATCAGCCCGTGGTGCCGCCGGCGGCGGCGACCTCGGCCGCGAAGTCCTGCTCTTCCTTCTCGATGCCCTCGCCGAGCGCATAGCGCGCGAAGCCCGTCAGCTTGACGGGGGCGCCGAGCTTGCCCTCGGCCTCCTTGAGGACCTGCGAGACCGACTTCGAGCCGTCATGGATATAGGCCTGCTCCAGCAGGCAGTATTCCTTGGCGTAGCTCTTCAGGCCGCTCTCGGTGATCTTCTCGAGCACGTGGGCGGGCTTGCCGGCATTCTTCTCGGCCAGGATCGCCTTCTCGCGCTCCAGAACCTCCGGAGCGACCGAGGCGAGGTCGAGCGCGACCGGGTTGGTCGCGGCGACATGCATGGCGAGCTGGCGGCCGAGCGCGGCGAGCTCGTCGCCCTTGGCGGTCGTCTCGAGCGCGACGATGACGCCGATCTTGCCGAGGCCCTCGGCGATCGCACCGTGGACATAGGAGCCGATCACGCCCGAGGAAACCTTGAGCGAAGCGACGCGGCGCAGCGTCATGTTCTCGCCGATGGTGGCGATGGCATTGGCGATCGCCTCCTGAACGGTGCCGCCGCCCGGATAATGATGGCCGAGCAGCGCCTCGACGTCGCCGCCACGCTCCAGCGCGACATCAGCGATGCTCTTGGCGAGCGCCTGGAACTCGGGGTTGCGGGCGACGAAGTCGGTCTCGGAGTTGACCTCGACCACGACACCCTCGGTGCCCTGCACGGTGACGGCGACGAGGCCCTCGGCGGCGACGCGGCCAGCCTTCTTGGCGGCCTTCGACAGGCCCTTGGCGCGCAGCCAGTCGACGGCGGCCTCCATGTTGCCGTCGGTCGCCGAAAGGGCGGTCTTGCAGTCCATCATGCCCGCGCCGGTCTTGTCGCGGAGTTCCTTCACCATGCCGGCGGTGATCGCTGCCATTGTCTCTAGTCCTTGTTGTCGTGCGGCCCGCGCCCGGGAGGCCTGCCGCGGATCGGATTATGCAGACGCCTCATGGGACAACGCCGACGCGCCGTTTCCGGTCGTCGGCGTCAGATCAAGAGGCAGATTGCGACGCGCCGATGACGCGCCGTATCCTGAGATTACGCGTCGGCGAGCTCGCGAGCCTGGGCGACCCAGCCCTCGCGCTCGATCTTGCCGCCGAGCTTGAGATCGTGGTCGATCTTGCTCACCTCGGCCGGGGTCATCGCCGCGATCTGCCAGAAGTGGAAGATGCCACCGTCGTTCAGCTTCTGCACGGCGTCCGGGCCCATGCCGGAGAGCTTGGTCAGGTCGTCCGGCGCGCCGCGCGGGGTGGTCAGCGTCTCGAAGGCCTGGCCTTCGGCGGCAACCGGCTCCAGAGCCTCCTCGACAACCGGCGCGGCAGAGGCGCCGAGGTCGATGCCCTGGTCGCCCGAGGCGCGGCCGATACCGTCGATCGCCGAGCGGGCGATCAGGTCGCAATAGAGCTGGATGGCGCGGCCGGCGTCGTCATTGGCCGGGACCGGGAAGGTGATGCCGTCCGGATCCGAGTTCGAATCGACGATCGCAGCGACCGGGATGCCGAGGCGCTGAGCCTCCTTGATCGCCAGCTGCTCCTTGTTGGTGTCGATCACGAAGATCATGTCGGGCGTGCCGCCCATGTCCTTGATGCCGCCGAGGGCCTTCTCGAGCTTGTCGCGCTCACGCGACAGCATCAGGCGCTCCTTCTTGGTCAGGCCGGTGCCACCGCCGTTGAGCAGCTCCTCGACCTTGCGCAGGCGCTGGATGGAAGCCGAAATGGTCTTCCAGTTCGTCAGCATGCCGCCGAGCCAGCGGGAGTTGACGTAGTACTGGGCCGAACGCTTGGCGGCATCGGCAATGGCATCCTGCGCCTGGCGCTTGGTGCCGACGAAGAGGACGCGGCCGCCGCGGGCGACGGTGTCCGACACGGCCTGCAGGGCGCGATGCAGCATCGGCACCGACTGCGACAGGTCGAGAATGTGGATGTTGTTGCGGACGCCGAAGATGAACGGCGACATCTTCGGGTTCCAGCGGTGAGCCTGGTGGCCGAAGTGGGCACCGGCCTCGAGGAGCTGGCGCATGGAGAAATCAGGCAGAGCCATGGTGTTCTAGTCCTTCCGGTTGAGCCTCTGGAGCGCGAATGAACAAGGCATGAGCTGCCACGTCACCGGAACGCCTCGAAAATGAGGCGGTACGCTCCATGTGGGATGGGGCTGCGCCTTACAGGGGATGGCGCCGCAATGCAAGCCGGACTTGCCAAGAAACCCGGCCGGACTCGTGAAAAACCCGCGCGAAGCGTCGCGCGGGTGGCGTTCAATGTTCGGAGCAGGCGGGGCGGCCGCTACTCCGACTGGTCGGCCTGATCGGCACCCATCTCCTTCACCAGCTCGGCGATCTGCTTGCAATAGACCGCCAGCGGGTTGCCCTGCGCCTTGGTGAGGTCCTGGTCGACGCCCATCACCGAGACCATGCCCTTGCGGCCGGCAGCCTCGGCCGCATCGCCGCTGCTCTTGTCGGCCGGGGCGGGAATGAGCGCGACCAGCTTCCTCTGCATCGCGGCTGCCGTCCCGTCGATATGACCCCGATCGGCGCAATAGGCGAGGATGCCGAGCTGGTTGCGCGCCGCCTGGTAGGCCGCCTTGAGCGCGTCGGGCTGCATCTGGGCGAAGGAAGGCGTCGCGGATGCCAGAAATGCGGTCGCCGAGACAGTGATCAACGACTTGTAAAAGATCATGCTGGATATCCTTGGGCTAATATGATCCCAAGCATGTCGCCATGCTCGCCTCCCACCGCGCCCTGACTAGCGCCTGCGGCCGGCCTCAACAACCCGGCGCACGGAAGGCCACCAATACCCCATGTCGCTGACGCTCGATCTCAGGACGATCTTCGTCACGGGCGCGCTGACCTGCTTCATCATCGGCTTGATGCTGTTGATGACATTCGTGACCGGTCGTTTCACGCGCAGCCCCGTCTGGTGGAGCGCGAGCAGCCTGTGCATCGGCGCCGGGCTCCTCGGCGCAGCGTTCCGCGATACGCTTCCCGATCTGATCACGGTCGAGTTCGCCAATACGGCGATGCTGGCCGGCGGCCTGCTGCTGCTTTTCGGCATCCGCGCCTTCGGCGGCCGGGAACTCAACTGGTTCGTGTTTGGAATCATCCTCATCGCGACCTGGACCCTGCTGGCGCTGTTTCCCGGAGAGGACGGATTCGCCGTGCGGGTGATGGTCGTCGGCACGGTCATGGCGCTATGTGACGCGGCAATCGTGCGCGAGGCCGTCCGCCTCGCGCAGCAGGAAGGCTTGCGCTCGGCCTGGCTGCTCGCCGCCCTCTTCGCGCCGACCGTAGTGATCTACGGCGGCCGCATCGTCCTGGCGGGGCTCGACCAGGTCGGCACGAAGCTGTTCCCCGAGGATTCGGGCTCCTCCGGCTGGCTCGCCGCAACGGGCGTCACCTTCGTCATCCTGAGAGGGCAAGCGCTGCTCCTGCTGGCCGGAGAACGGACCAACCGCATGCTGGCGAGCCTCGCCCGGCACGACGCGCTCACCGGCGCCATGAACCGCTCGGGCCTCGAGCAATGGCTCGCCCGGCAGAAGCGCGGGCACCAGCCGCGGGAACTGCGCGCGTCGCTCCTGCTCGTCGACATCGACCACTTCAAGGCGCTCAACGACTCGCGCGGCCATGCCGCCGGCGACGAGATCCTGCGCATCTTCACGAACGCGGTCCGCGGCCAGTTGCGCAGCGACGACATTCTCGCCCGCCAGGGCGGCGACGAATTCGCGATCATCCTGCCCGGGATCAGGGTGCGTGAGGCCGTTCGCATCGCCGATCGCATCCGCAACGTCTTCCGGGACGCTTTGGCCGGCGTCGACGACCTGCCACTCCCGCCGACGCTCAGCATCGGCGTCGCGGAAGCGGATCTGCGCGGCCTGGGCCTCGACGAATTGCTCGCCGAAGCCGACGAGGCCCTCTATCGCGCCAAGCGGCTCGGGCGCGACCGCGTCCAGGCACAGCTCAAGACCGCAGAGGCCTGACGCCTCAGCGTTCGTCAGGAAAAGGCCAGAACACCCGCAGGCGATGCCCATCGGGGTCGCACGCCGTGAAGGTGCGGCCGAAATCGAGATCGGTCGGCCCCTGCAGGATGGCGACGCCTCGGGCACGCCAATCCGAATAGGTCTCGTCGACCTCCGCGGCACTTCCGACCATCATCGCGATTTCCGCCGCGCCACCCGCCGCAGTCGCGGCCGGCTCGACCGTATGGCGCGACCAGAGCCCCAGCCGGATGCCGGAGGCCAGCGGGAACATCGCGAAAGTCGGGGACTGCTCCGCAGGCTCCTGCCCCAGCAGGCCGGCATAGAAGCGGGCGCTCTCGGCCGGATTCTCGACGTGGAGCAGGATGAAATGGGCATCGAGCATGGCGGCCTCCGGGGCTTCGAGTATGCCGGAGGATAGAGCTGCTCCTTGCCAGATTGCGGCAGGGCCTTATTCGATACGGGAACTCAACCCAGCAGATCGCTCGCGTTGATCCGCTGGATGTCCAGCTCCGCCATATCGGCCCAGGCCTTGGCGAGAGAGCCGTTCAGGTCGATGGCGCGGCAGGCATCCTCGACGACGAGCGTCTCGAAGCCGGCCTTCGCCGCGTCCTGCGCCGTCCAGTTCACGCAGAAATCGGTCGCGAGCCCGACGACGATCGCGCGAAGGATGCCACGTTCGCGCAGATAGCCCGTCAGCCCCGTCGGCGTCTGACGGTCGGCCTCGACGAAGCCGGAATAGCTGTCGATGTGGCGGCGATAGCCCTTGCGGATGATCGTCTGGGCATGCGGCAGATCGAGACCGGAATGGAACTCGGCGCCCTTCGTGCCCTGCACGCAATGTTCCGGCCAGAGCACCTGCGGGCCGTAGGACATCGCGATCGTCTCGAAGGGTTTGCGGCCGGGATGGCTCGAAGCGAAGGAAGCGTGGCCGCGCGTGTGCCAGTCCTGCGTCAGCACGACATTAGCGAAGCGCTTCGCGATGGCGTTGATGACCGGCACGACCTCGTCGCCCCTTGCGACGGCGAGGCTGCCGCCGGGGCAGAAATCGTTCTGGACGTCGACGACGATGAGGACGGCGCGCTCGTCGATGACTGGCTTGTCCTGCACGGGCTTCTCCTGTGCCTTGCCGGCCCCCGCGGCAGCCACGGCCGTCAGCGCCGTCGCCCCCGCGATCAGCTCTCGCCTGTCGATCCGCAACCGCCCCGCCATGGCCGCCTCCCTGACGTGGCGATAGCGTGCCTCGGCACTTTGACGCGGGCAAGACCGCCGCCATGCCGGCAGCGCATGAGGTCGGAGCCGCCTCAGCGCATCTCGACGCTCACCACCCCCGGGGCGGCGCGCACGGCGTTGGCGATCTGCTGGTTGACAGGGAACTTGCCGGGCAGCTCGATCTCAACCTCCTGCGCGCCCTCGTCGAGGATCATCACGATCGAGACTTTGCCCTCGGCGCGCGTGCCGTCGCTGCGCGGGCGGATGCGCTCTGCGATGGAGGCGACCGCCTTGTCGTCGCGCAGATAGATCAGCAGATCCTGCTTCTGGCGCGAGGCGAGATCGTCCAGCACCTCGACATCCTCGATGCGTGGCCGGACATCCTCGCCATCGAGGACGGCGGACAGGCGCAGCACCAGCGCCCTGCCCGGCTCAAGCAGATCGCGGAACTTCATCAGCCCTTCCGAGAACAGCACGGCCTCGAACTGGCCGCTCGGGTCCGAGAGGTTGACGATGCCCATCTTGTTGCCGGTCTTGGTGCGCCGCTCCGACTTGTCGATGACGGAGACAGCGACCTTGCCGACGCCCGTACCATTGGCCTTCACGACCTGTGCGAAATCGGCATAGCGCTGCACACGCAGCCGCTTGAGGACGTGCTCGTAGTCGTCCAGCGGATGGCCGGAGAGGAAGAAGCCGACCGCCTCGTGCTCGCGCTTGAGCTTCTCGGCCGGCGCCCAGGGCTCGACCTGCGGGATGCGGAAGGCCTCCTGGACCGCGGCGCCGCCCAGCAGATCGAACTGGCCGGCGGCCGCCTCGTCGCGGGTGCGGTTGGAGAGCGCCAGCATGCCGTCGATCGCGGCCATGGCGCGGGCGCGATCCTGTTCCAGCTCGTCGAGCGCACCGGCGGCGATCAGCGCCTCCAGCGTGCGGCGGTTGACGAGCTTCGTGTCGATGCGTCTCGCCAGATCGGCGAGATCGCGGAAGGGGCCGGCCGCCTGCCGGGCCGCCACAAGCGCTTCCACCGCCGCCCGGCCAACGCCCTTGATAGCGCCCAGCGCATAGAAGATCTTGCCCTCGGCCACGTCGAACTCGACACCGGAATGGTTGATCGCCGGCCGCTCGACCCTGATGCCGAGCCGCTCGGCATCGCGGCGGAATTCCGAGAGCTTGTCGGTGTTGCCCATGTCGAGCGTCATCGACGCTGCGAGGAATTCGACCGGATAGTTGGCCTTTAGGAAGGCGGTCTGGAAGGCGACAACGGCGTAGGCCGCAGCGTGGCTTTTGTTGAAGCCATAGTCGGCGAACTTGGCCAGCAGATCGAAGATCTCGGAGGCCGTGTCCTTCTTGATGTTGTTGTCGATCGCGCCCTTCACGAAGCGGTCGCGCTGGGCGTCCATCTCTGCCTTGATCTTCTTGCCCATGGCGCGACGCAGCAAATCCGCCTCGCCGAGCGAATAGCCCGAGAGTGCCTGCGCCACCTGCATCACCTGTTCCTGGTAGACGATGATGCCGTGCGTCTCGCGCAGATAGGGCTCCATGCCGGGATGGAGATAGGTCGGGTCCTCCTGACCGAGCTTTCGCCGGCAATAGGTCGGGATGTTGTCCATCGGGCCCGGCCGGTAGAGCGCGACGAGCGCGATCAGATCCTCGATCCGGTCGGCCTTCATCTCGACCAGCGCCTTGCGCATGCCCGCCGATTCCACCTGGAACACACCGACCGTCTCGCCGCGGGCCAGCATCGCGTAGGTGGTTGGGTCATCGAAGGGCAGCTGCGCGAGGTCAATCTGGATGTCGCGCTGGGCGATGAGCTTCACCGCCGTGGTCAGCGTCGTCAGCGTCTTGAGGCCAAGGAAGTCGAACTTCACAAGGCCTGCCTGCTCGACCCATTTCATGTTGAACTGGGTGACGCGCATGCCGGTGCGCGGATCGACCGAGAGCGCGACGAGCTGCTCCAGCGGCCGGTCGCCGATCACCACGCCTGCGGCGTGGGTCGAGGCATGGCGGTGAAGCCCTTCCAGCTTCTGGCCGATTTCCAGAAGCCGCGCGACGATCGGCTCGTCCGCGGAGGCCTGCTGAAGCTTGGGTTCGCCCTCGATGGCCTCCTTGAGAGAAATGGGCTTGGCCGGGTTCTGCGGCACCAGCTTGGTCAGCTTGTCGACCTGGCCGTAGGGCATTTCCAGCACGCGGCCGACGTCGCGCAAGACGCCGCGCGCGAGCAGCGTACCGAAGGTGATGATCTGAGCGACGCGTTCCTGTCCGTAATGGTGCTTGACGTACTCGATCACCTCTTCACGCCGGTTCTGGCAGAAGTCGATGTCGAAGTCCGGCATCGAGACGCGGTCCGGGTTCAGGAAGCGCTCGAAAAGCAGGCCGAAGCGCAGCGGATCGACGTCCGTGATCGTGAGCGCATAGGCGACGAGCGAGCCCGCGCCCGAGCCACGACCCGGCCCGACCGGAATGTCATGCGCCTTGGCCCATTTGATGAAGTCCGAGACGATCAGGAAGTAGCCCGGGAACTTCATCCGGGTGATGATCGACAGCTCGAAATCGAGCCGCTTCTCGTAATCCTCGACCGAGAAGCCCTCGGCCGGGCCGTGCTTGGCGAGACGCGCCGCGAGGCCGGCTCGCGCCTGCGCCTCCAGCTCCTCAGCCTCGTCGCGGCCTTCCTCGCCAAATCGCGGCAGGATCGGCTTGCGGGTCGAGACGCGCCAATGGCAGCGCATTGCGATCTCGACGGTGCTCGCCAGCGCCTCCGGCAGATCGGCGAAGCGCTTCTTCATCTCGGCGCGCGACGCGAAATAGTGCTCGGGCGAGACGCGGCGGCGCGTGCCGTCCGAGACGAGGCGCCCCTCGGCTACGGCAAGCAGGGCATCATGGGCGTCGAAATCGGCGGGCTTGGCGAAGAAGGGCTCGTTGGTCGCGACGATCGGCAGATCGGCGTCATAGGCGAGACGCAGGAGATGAGCTTCCAGCGCTGCCTCGTCCTCGCGGCCATGGCGCTGCAGCTCGACATAGAGGCGGTCGCCATAGATCTGCGCGAGCGTGGCGAGGCGCGAGGCCGCCAGCGGAAGCTGGCCGGCGCGCAGGGCGACATCGACGGGCCCGCCCTGGCCGCCGGTGAGCGCGATCAGGCCGCCGGCATAGCTGGAGAGCCGCTCGATGGTGGTGATCGCCTGCCCCGCCCCGCCGCTTGCCAGCGCCGCTTCGCTGACGAGCTTCATCAGGTTGCGATAGCCGGCCTCGTCCATCGCGAGCAGGACGATATGGGGCAGGCGCTGTTGCTGCACAGGCTTGCGGCCGCCCTCGCCCCCCTCATCGGCGAAATCGACGGAGAGTTGCACGCCGGCGATGGGCTGCATTCCCAGCGACTTCGGCTTGTCGCCGGGGTTCGATGGCTTCTCCGAGTAGCTCGAGAGCTTCTCGGAGAATTCGAGGGCGCCGAAGAGATTGTCCGTATCGGTCAGCGCCAGCGCGGGCTGCCCGTCCGCCGCTGCGAGCTTCGCCAGCGTGGCGATGGTCATCGCGCCTTCGAGCAGCGAATAGCTCGAATGGACATGCAGATGGACGAAGCCGATCTCCGACAGGATGCACCCCTCGTCCGCTTCCCGAGCCATGTCCCTCTCCCGCCGCCCGCGCGACTCGCCGATCCCTCTCCGCTTTATGCGGCGGCAGCGGGGCCGGCGTCGAGCGATCCTTGCCGGCCTGTGGATGGCTCCTGCCAGGTCTGGACAGGGTGACGATCAAACATGCGGGCCAGAGAGGATCGCGGCCCAGAGCCAGATCATGCCGAGGAAGACACCCAGCGAGGTGATCTCGGCAAGGCCGGCGGCGAATTTGCGCGCTGCAGTCATGAGAACCTCCTTCGTTTTCGATATGTTCAGCTTAGTTCGCGTTTTGTTCTCGTCAATGATTGAGAAAGAATTCGGGTCGAATGCTCACCGAATGAGTTAATGCAAACTTAATAACGCGAGCCAGTCCTAAGGTCGCCATTCCCCGGCGGCGTGGAGCGGCGGCCCGAGAATCTCAGGACGGCAAGGCGCAGGCGTTTCCTTCGGGAAGAGATGCTCGGATCAGGCCCGAGCATGACGCCTGGGTACCTGCCTCAGGCCAGCGGCACCACCTGCCCCTCGCGGATCGTCACGCGTCGGTCCATCTGGCGGGCGAGCTCGAGGTTGTGGGTGGCGATCAGCGCCGCCAGCCCGGAAGCTCGCGCCAGCGCCATCAGCGTGCCGAAGACGTGCTGCGAGGTGTGCGGGTCGAGATTGCCGGTCGGTTCGTCGGCCAATAGCAGGCGCGGCCCGTTGGCGACGGCGCGGCCGATGGCGACGCGCTGCTGCTCGCCGCCCGACAATTCGCCCGGCAGATGGTCGAGCCGCTGGCCGAGGCCGAGGAAGGTCAGGAGCTCGATGGCGCGCTCCTCCGCCACATCGCGCGCCAGGCCGCGGATGCGCTGCGGCAGCACGACGTTCTCCAGCGCCGTGAATTCCGGCAGGAGATGATGGAACTGGTAGACGAAGCCGATCTCGGTGCGGCGCAGGCGCGTGCGGCCGGCATCGTCGAGCTTGGTCGTGGCGAGCCCGCCGACGAAGACCTCGCCGGCGTCCGGCTTCTCCAAGAGGCCGGCGACATGCAGCAGCGTCGACTTGCCGGTGCCGCTCGGTGCCACCAGAGCCACGACCTCGCCCGGCCAGAGCGCGAAATCGGCCTTGCGCAGCACTTCGAGCGGCGCATCGCTCTGCGGATAGAAGCGCTCGACCTGCGAGAGGAAGAGCGCGGGCATCTCCTTCTGCGCCATGGCTCAGCCCATCCTGAGAGCTTGAACGGGGTCGAGCCGGGCGGCCTTCCAAGCGGGATAGAGCGTGGCCAGCAGCGAGAGCGTCAACGCCATCACCACCACGGTCACCACCTCGCGCCAGTCGATGACGGAGGGGATGTCGCTGAGGAAGCGCACTGTAGGGTCCCAGAGATTGGCACCGGTGAGCCAGTTCAGGCCCGCCATGATCGACTTGATGTTCTTGGCGACGAGCACGCCGAGGATGAGGCCGCCGACCGTGCCGAAGAAGCCGATCGCGGCGCCCGTCATCAGGAAGACCCGAAGCACCGTGCCACGCGTCGCGCCCATGGTGCGCATGATCGCGATGTCCTCGGTCTTGTCCTTCACCAGCATGATGAGACCCGAGACGATGTTCAGCGCGGCGACCAGCACGATCAGGGTCAGGATGATGAACATCACGTTGCGCTCGACCTCAAGCGCATTGAAGAAGCTGCGATTGCGCTGGCGCCAGTCGGAGAGCACGAGCGGGCGCGGCGCATCGGCCTCGATCGCGTCGCGCACGGACTGCGTCCGGTCGGGATCGTCGGCGAAGATCTCGATGACGTTCACGTCGCCGTCGCGGTTGAAATAGGCCTGGGCCTCGGCGAGCGGCATGTAGACGAAGGTGCCGTCGAACTCGGTCATGCCGATCTCGAAGATCGCCCTGACCGGATAGGCCTTGATGCGCGGGGCAGTGCCGAAGGGCGTCGAGGCCCCCTGCGGCGAGACCAGCGTCATCATGTCGCCGACCTGGATGCCCAGCGCGTTGGCAAGGCGGCGGCCAATGGCGACGCCGGGCTCCGCATCGAAGCCTTCGAGCGTGCCCGACTTGATGTTGCCGCCGATGAAGGGAATCGCCTTGATGTCGGCCTCGCGCACGCCGCGCACCAGCACGCCGTTGTTGCCGCTCTGCGAGGAGGCGAGCGCTTGCCCCTCGACGAGCGGGATGGCGAGCTTGACGCCGGGGATCTTGGCAAGGCGCTGGGCGACGCTGTCGTAGTCGTCGAGCGGCCGGTCGATCGGCGTAGCGAAGATATGCCCGTTCACGCCGACGATCTTCTCCAGCAGCTCCTTGCGGAAGCCGTTCATCACCGACATCACGATGATCAGCGTCGCGACGCCGAGCAGGATGCCGAGGAAGGAGAAGCCGGCGATGACCGAGACGAAGCCTTCGCGCCGGCGCGTGCGCAGATAGCGCCCGGCCAGCAGCCATTCGAAGCCGGCGAAGGGCTTCGTGCCGGTCGGTATCTCGGCGCTGTCTGCGACGGCGCTCATCCCGTTACGCCACCCGGCCCTTGAAGCGGTCGAGCGCCGCTTCGAGCGAAACGAGCTCGCGCTCGCCACCGGCGCGGCGCTTGATCTCGACCTTGCCCTCGGCCAGCCCCTTCGGGCCGACAATGATCTGCCAGGGCACGCCGATCAGGTCAGCGGTGGCGAACTTGCCGCCCGGCCGCTCGTCGGTGTCGTCGAGCAGAGCGTCGTAGCCCTTGGCGAGCAGGTGCTTGTAGATCTGCTCGGCCGCACCGTCCGTCGCGGCGTCGCCGGCTTTGAGATTGATGACCGAGACGTCGAAGGGCGCGATCTCGTCGGGCCAGACGATGCCGCCCTCGTCATGGCCGGCCTCGATCAGCGCGGCCACAAGCCGGCTCGGCCCGATGCCGTAGGAGCCGCCATGCAGCAGCACAGGCTGTCCGTCCGGGCCCGCCACCGCCGCGCCCATCGGCTCGGAATACTTGGTGCCGAAATAGAAGATGTGGCCGACCTCGATGCCGCGCGCCGAGACGCGCTTGTCTTCCGGGACCGCCTCGAAGGCAGCCTTGTCGTGCATCTCCTCGGTGGCAGCGTAGAGGCTCGTCCACTTGTCGAAGACGCCCTGCAGACCGGCGACGCTGTCGAAATCGGTGTCGGCGGCCGGCGTCTCGAAGTTGAGGTAGTCGCTGTGGCAGAAGACCTCGCTCTCGCCGGTGGAGGCGAGCACGATGAATTCATGCGAAAGGTCGCCGCCGATCGGGCCGGTATCGGCCTTCATCGGGATCGCCTTCAGGCCAAGCCGCGCAAAGGTGCGCAGATAGGCAGTGAACATGCGGTTATAGGCGTGGCGCGCCGCGTCCTTGTCGAGATCGAAGGAATAGGCGTCCTTCATCAGGAACTCGCGGCCGCGCATCACGCCGAAGCGCGGGCGGACCTCGTCCCGGAACTTCCACTGGATGTGGTAGAGGTTGAGCGGCAGGTCCTTGTAGGATTTCACGTAGCTGCGGACGATCTCGGTGACCATCTCCTCGTTGGTCGGCCCGTAGAGCATGTCGCGATCATGTCGGTCCTTGATGCGCAGCATCTCCTTGCCATAGGCCTCGTAGCGCCCGCTCTCGCGCCAGAGATCGGCCGACTGGATGGTCGGCATCAGGATCTCGATGGCGCCCGAACGATCCTGCTCCTCGCGGATGACGTTGCTGATCTTGTTGAGCACGCGCAGGCCGAGCGGCAGCCAGGAATAGATGCCGGCCGATTGCTGGCGGATCATGCCGGCGCGCAGCATCAGCCGATGCGAGACGATCTCTGCCTCCTTGGGCGTATCGCGCAGAAGGGGCAGGAAATAGCGGGACAGACGCATCGTCAAACCTGTCGGAGGGCTTGGCGCGGGGATCGCGCCGGGAGATCGAATTTACGAGTCGCTTGGGCTGAGAGACACCATCGCTCCAGCCAAAATGCAAACCATAATCAGCAGAGAACGGGCGAAGATGGCGAAGTTGTGCCGCCTTAAGGCTTGGCGAAGCGCGCCTTGAGCGCCGTGAGCACCGGCGCCGGCACGAAGGGCGAGACATCGCCGCCCATCGCCGCGATCTGGCGCACCAGCGTCGCGGTGATGTAGCGCACGCCCGGCGAGGCCGGCAGGAAGACGGTCTGCACGTCCGGCGCCATGGTGCCGTTCATCCCGGCCATCTGCATCTCGTAGTCGAGATCGGTGCCGTCGCGCAGGCCGCGGATGATGATCGAGGCCCCTGCCCTGCGGGCGGCATCGACGGCGAGATCGTCGAAGGTCACGACCTCGAGCTCGGCGCCCTTGGCCGCCAAAAGCGGCGTCGCGACCTTCCGCAGCAGGCCGGCGCGCTCATCGACCGAGAGCACGGGTGCCTTGCCCGGATGCACGCCGATCGCGACGACGAGCCGGTCGCAAAGGCCCGCGGCCGCGCCGATGACGTCGGCATGACCGTTGGTCACGGGATCGAAGGAGCCGGTGTAGAAAGCGATGCGTGCCATGACGTCAGCGTTAGCCGCAGGCCCGGCAGAGGACAAGCTCTCAGGCTATCGGCACGAGCGCGACCAGTGCGGCGGCGCTGCCGAGGACGACGGCAACCAGGACGATGAGGAACGCGCCGGTGGATAGGCGGCGCGGGTAGGCGAAAGGCTGGTCGGCATACATGGGCTCGGGTCCCCGACGAATCAGCAAATACCTGTGTTTCGTTGGGTGAGGGTGGCAGCGGGCCGTCGCGTGGCGAGATCGTGACCAAATCGTGACGGCGACCCCGAGCGAGCCGCGTTCCATTGCCTTTTCGCGCGCTTCGCGCCAAACCGCCTGCCATGCTGACGATCAACGACATCACCTACCGCCTGGGCGAGCGGCTGCTGCTCGACCATACCGGCGCGGCCATTCCCGACGGCGCGCGCGTCGGCTTCGTCGGGCGCAACGGCACCGGCAAGACCACGCTGTTCAAGATCATCACCGGCGATCTCGGCACCGAGAGCGGCAATATCAGCCTGCCGAAGGGAAGGCGCATCGGCGGCGTGGCGCAGGAGGCGCCGGGCGGCCCCGAAACGCTGATCGAGGTCGTGCTCGCCGCCGATACCGAGCGCACGGCACTGATGAAGGAATCGGAGACGGCGACCGATCCGCACCGCATCGCCGAGATCGAGACGCGACTCGCCGATATCGGCGCTCATTCGGCGCCGGCGCGCGCCGCCATGGTGCTGCACGGCCTCGGCTTCAACGAGGAAGCACAGCAGCGCCCCTGCTCCGACTTCTCCGGCGGCTGGCGCATGCGCGTCGCGCTCGCGGCCGTGCTGTTCTCGGAGCCGGACCTGCTGCTGCTCGACGAGCCGACCAATTATCTCGACCTCGAAGGCACGCTCTGGCTCTACGATTATCTGGAGCGCTATCCGCATACCGTGATCGTCATCAGCCACGATCGCGAATTGCTGGACACTTCGGTCGACCACATCATGCATCTCGACCAGGGGAAGCTCACGCTCTATCGCGGCACCTATTCGTCCTTCGAGAAGCAGCGCGCCGAGAAGCAGATGCAGCTCGCCCGCGCCAAGGAGAAGCAGGATGCGGAACGCAAGCACCTGCAATCCTTCGTCGACCGCTTCAAGGCCAAGGCCACCAAGGCGCGGCAGGCGCAGTCCCGCGTCAAGCGGCTGGAGAAGATGGAGACCATCGCCGCGATCGTCGACCGCGACGTCCAGCCCTTCGTCTTCCCCGGCCCGGAGAAGCCGCTCTCGCCGCCGATGATCGTCCTCGACGATGCCAGCGCCGGCTATGGCGAGCGCAAGGTGCTGTCGCGGTTGAAGCTGTCGCTCGCGCCGGATGACCGGATCGCGCTGCTCGGCTCGAACGGCAACGGCAAATCGACCTTCTGCAAGCTGATCGGCGGCCGGCTCGAGCCGCTTTCCGGCGAGATGAAGAAGTCGAGCAAGCTGGAGACGGCCTATTTCGCGCAGCACCAGCTCGACGAGCTCAGGCCCGAGGATACGCCGGTCGGCCATCTGCGTGACCTGATGCCCGACGCACCGGAGGCCAGAGTCCGCTCGAAGGCGGCGCAGATCGGCTTTCCGGCATCGAAGGCCGATACGCCTGTGAAGCTGCTCTCGGGCGGCGAGAAGGCGCGGCTGATGCTCGGCCTCGCGACCTTCCACGGCCCGCATCTGCTGATCCTCGATGAACCGACGAACCACCTCGACATCGACAGCCGCACAGCGCTGATGACGGCGATCAACGACTATCCGGGCGCGGTGATCCTGGTCAGCCACGACCGCTTCCTGATCGAGGCCTGCGCCGACCGGCTCTGGCTCGTCGCGAACGGCACGGTGAAGAATTTCGACGGCGACATGGAGGATTACCGATCCTTCGTGCTCGACAGCGCCAAGGCCGAGAAACGCGGCAAGCCGGCGCCGGATGCCGCCAAGCCGAAATCCGACGAGCGGAAGGAGGCTGCGTCGAAGCGCGTGGCGCAGGGGCCGCTGCGCCAGAAGCTCAACCTCGCGGAGGCCCGCATCGGCAAGCTGACCGGCCTCATCGAGAAGGTCGACGCGGCACTCGCCAACGGCGCTTTCTCACGCGACCCGGACAAGGCGCTGCAGCTCTCGCGCCAACGTGCCGAGCTGCAGGAGGCGCTGACGGCGGCCGAGGAGGAATGGCTGTTGCTCGGCGAGGAACTGGAGAGCGCCTGAGGCGCCGCTCGGCCCGCGCTCGCGCCACCTTCTCCCATCCGGGAGAAGAAAGGGCGTTGCACTTCCGAAGCCGGTGCTGGACCGAAGGCGCGGTCCGGGCCTCCCCTGCGCGGCTTATGCCGGCAGGACGACCACCTTCGTCTTGACCGGCGTGCGGTTGTACAGGTGGATCATGTCCTGGCTGAGCAGCCCGACGCAGCCGCTCGTGATACCGGAGCCGATCGTCTCGGGATCGCTCGAGGCATAGATCGTATAGAGCGTATAGGCACCGTTCTGATAGAGATGGAGCGTGCGCGCGCCGAGCGGATTGTCGAGGCCGCCCGGCATTCCGCGGGCGTATTTGGCTGCCTCGGGCTGACGCTTGATCATCTCCTTGGGCGGTGTCCAGGTCGCCCATTCGGACTTGCGCCCGACATAGGCGTCACCGGCCCACCGGAAGCCGTCGCGGCCGACATTGGCGCCGTAGCGGGTCGCGTTGCCGTCCTCCTCGATGCGGTAGACATAATAGTTGCCGGGATCGACGATGATCGTGCCGGGGGCTTCCTTGGTTTCGTAGCGAACGGTCCGGCGGAAATATTTCGGATCGACCTTGGTGACGTCGACGGCCGGGATCGGGAATTTCTCCTCGGGCACCGGGCCGTAGACCTGCTGCGCCTCGGCGAGGCTCATGCCGTCGGTCGCGCAGCCAGCAAGCCCCAGCCCGCTGAGACCGACGGCCGAGCCGACCAGGAACGACCGGCGGTTGAGAAGCCCCACCCGCCCACGCAGCACCATCTCGTTCAGCTTGCCGGAATTGGCATTCACACCGTCGATGATCATGATTGGACTTTCCATACCCTGCTGCCCGACGAGACGAAGGCTCCGGCATACACTCGCTGAATGTTGTTAAGCGGAGATTGCCGTCACGTAGCTCGGCTGGCAAGCGCGGGCGTGCTCTCCATCGGGCCGCCCGCTGCGATCAGCCCTCGCCGCCCGGCTTTACGATGCGGCTCAGGCGATTGTCGGTGAAGAGGTAGAGTTCGCGACCGCCGGGCTCGGCATAGAGCACCTGGACCTCGCGCTGGCCCTTGCCGCTCTCTCCGATCAGCACGTCGGTCGGAGCCTTGGCCTTGAGCTTCACCAGCTCGCATTCGGTGATGCCAGGCGCGATCTCCTTCGGCAGCGGGCGCGTCGAGGGATCGAGCGAGGCGCCGACGCTGCATTCCCCCTCGGGCGTGAGGACCGGCTCCTGCGTCGAGGCACCGATGCTCCCCGTGGTCATCGTGGTAGTGGTGACGCCCTTCTTGGTCTCGGACTGGAAGGCGAAGCCGCCCATATCGACAGAGCAGCCCGCGAGAGCGGCGGCGCAGAAAAACAGGATAGGCAGTCTCACGCTTTCTTCTCCCAGCGGCCGGCCTCATCCTGCTGCCAGTAGCTGGCGGCATGGCCCGAGGCCCGGGCCTTCTTCCAATCCTCGCGGGCGGCATTCAGCGCCTCGGGATCGTCACCATCGAATATCAGAACGACGCGCTCGTACGTATCCATTGCGTCGGGAATGCGAACGCCGTCGGCGCAGATGCGCACCTCGGCGGCGTTCGGATTATGCGCCCGTGTCGTCAGAACGATCGGGTTCGAGGCCGCATCGGCCTCCATCTCCGTCACATGCGGCAGGAAGCTCTCATCCGCATAGGTCCAGAGGTGGTCGTCGACCACGCTCAGCCGCTCCTGGCTCGAGACCTCGACGACGACCTTCTGGCCGCGCGAGAGTGCGCGGTCGAGGATCGTCGGCAGGACCTGCTCCAGCGGGCGGGACTGCAGATGGAAAAACAGGATCTCGGCCATCGAAACCCTTGTCTCCTAACAGCTTGGCGGCGATTGCGGAGAAACCGAATCAGCCCTCGTAATGTTCCGCCACGAGCCGGTCGAGCAGGCGCACGCCCCAGCCCGGCCCCCAGGAGCGGTTGATCTCCGAGTTCGACGCCGCCATGCCGGTGCCGGCGATGTCGAGATGGGCCCAGGGCGTATCATTGACGTGGCGCTGCAGGAACTGCGCCGCGGTGATCGAGCCGGCATGGCGCCCGGCCGAGTTCTTCATGTCGGCGAATTTGGAATCGATCATCTTGTCGTAGGCCTTGCCGAGCGGCATGCGCCAGACCGTCTCGCCGGTGGCGCGGCCGGCGGCACCGAGCCTCTCGGCCAGCTCGTCATTGTTGCTGAAGAGGCCGGCATTCTCCTGGCCGAGCGCAACCAGGATCGCGCCGGTCAGCGTCGCGAGATTGATCATGAAGCGCGGCTTGAAGCGCTCCTGCGTGTACCAGAGCGCATCGGCCAGCACGAGGCGGCCTTCGGCGTCGGTATTGATGATCTCGATCGTCTGGCCCGAGAGCGAGGTGACGATGTCGCCCGGGCGCTGGGCGTTGCCGTCCGGCATGTTCTCGACGAGGCCGATCACGCCGACAGCGTTGACCTTGGCCTTGCGCGCCGCCAACGCATGCATCAGACCGGTGACGCAGGCCGCGCCCGCCATGTCACCCTTCATGTCCTCCATGCCCGCGCCCGGCTTGAGCGAGATGCCGCCGGTGTCGAAGGTGACGCCCTTGCCGACGAAGGCGACCGGCTGCTCGCCGGCCTTGCCGCCGTTCCAGCGCATGACGACGACGCGGCTCTCGCGGCGCGACCCCTGGCCGACGCCGAGCAGCGCGCGCATGCCGATCTTCTTCAGATCCGCCTCGTCGAGGATCTCGATCTCGACATCGAGCTTCTTCAGCTTCGCAGCGCGATCGGCGAACTCCTCGGGGTAGAGCACGTTCGGCGGCTCGTTGACGAGGTTGCGGGCCAGCACGACGCCGGCGGCGACCGCGTCCGCGGCCTTCAGTGCCTTTTTCAAGGCGGAGGGATCGGCGGCCTTCAGCGTTACCGCAAGCGGCTCGGCCTCGTCCTTCTCCTTGCTCTTGGTCTTGTAGCGATCGAAGACGTAGGCGCGCAGCTTGAGGCCAAGCGCCAGATCGGCGGCCTGCGCGGGCGCGATCTCGCCCTTCGGCAGCGCCAGCAGGACCTCGGCGCTGCGACCGGCGCCGAGCCGCCCGGCGACCGCCCCGCCGAGTTTCACGAAGTCGAGATCAGCACGGTCAGCGTCAGCGCCGATGCCGACGACGATCAGCCGTTCATAGGGCGCGCCCTGGGGCGAAGGCAGCGTCAGCCCGGCATAGGCCTTGCCCTTGAAGCGTTCGGCAGCTGCCGCGCGGGTCAGCAACGCCTGCGCACTCTCGCCCGCCAGGCTTTCAGCCGCGGCCGCCAAGGTCAGCTTGTCGGAAACCAGGATCACGAGATCCTGCCCTTCGACGGCGTTCAGGGCTTTGACCTCGAGCTTCAGGCGCTGCGACATGATCCGCTCACAATCTTGGGGAACTGGGTAGGGAAGGACACGAAGAGGGCCGGCGCAGGACGATTCCCGTTTGCGCCACGAACGCGCCTATACCATAGGGTGTGTCCGACTAACCACCTCGGGAGGCCGCGAGTCTCCCGGACCCGGAAGTGAAGCGTGCTGCTGAACCGCCTCGACCGATACATTCTCAAGATCGCGGCGGGCGCCGCGATCGTGCTGCTGTTCGGCCTGACGGGAGTGATCTGGGTCACGCAGGCGCTGCGCGAGGTCGATCTGATCACCGGCAAGGGCCAGACGGTCATGATCTTCCTGACCGTCACGCTGCTCTCCCTGCCGGCGCTGATCGCGGGCATCGCCCCGGTCGCCCTGTTCATGTCGACGCTCTACACGCTCAACAAGCTCAACGGTGATTCCGAGCTGATCGTGATGAACGCCGCCGGCGTGGCGCCTCATCGCCTGACGCGCCCCTTCCTCGCGCTGACGGTCGCGACCTCGCTCGTCGTCGCCTGGATGACGATCTCGGTGATGCCGGCGAGCTTCCGCATGCTCCGCGACCTGATCACGCTGATCCGCGCCGATTTCGTCGCCAATGTGGTGAAGGAAGGCCAGTTCGTCTCGCTCGATTCGGGCGTGACCTTCCATTACCGCGAGAAGGTCGGCGACGCGCTGGTCGGTATCTTCATGCAGGATCGCCGCGATCCGACGCAGCCTTCGATCTACCTCGCCGAGCGCGGCCGCACGGTCGAGGCTGAAGGCCAGAGCTTCCTCATGCTGGAGAAGGGCACCATCCAGCGCGAGGCCAAAAATACCAGCACCACCTCGATCATTTCCTTCGAGCGCTACGCGCTGAACCTCTCGGCGCTGACGGGCGATTCGAGCGGGGGCGCAGGCGAAGGCGACGGCGACAAGGTGATCTACAAGCCGCGTGAACGCTCGACCTGGCAGCTCCTCGCCCAGGACCCGAACGAGAGCTACTACAAGCTCCAGGAAGGCCGCTTCCGGGCCGAGCTGCACAACCGCCTCTCCGCGCCGCTCTATCCTTTCGCCTTCATGCTGATCGCCTTCGCGGCCATCGGCGAGGCGCGCACCACGCGCCAGGGCCGGGCGCTGGCGCTCCAGGCGGCGATCCTGATCGTCGGCGCGACGCGAATAGCAGCCTATGCCGCCTGGACGGCGAGCGTGCGTTCGCCCTTTGCCGCCGCACTGCTCTATATCCTGCCCGTCGCGGCCATCGTGCTGGCCACGGCCTTCATCTTCTACGGCGAGCGGCTGCGGCCGATCATAGGGCGCCTGGCCGCGCCCCTGACCCTGCCGCTCATGGCCTTCGCGGCCCGTTTCCGGCGCGCCTGATGCTGCTCTTCACGACCTTCGGACGCTACCTGACCAAGCGCTTCGCCCGCGCGATCATCAGCGTATTCAGCACCTTCTTCTTCCTGATCGGCACGCTCGATTTCGTCGAGCTGATGCGGCGCGCCGGCGACTCGCCGATTGCGACGACGCCCCGCATCGTTCAGCTCGCGCTGTACCGGGCGCCTGCCGTCGCCGAGCAGATCTTTCCCTTCGCCGCCTTGTTCGGCGGCATGTTCGCCTTGCTGACGCTGAGCCGGAAGCTCGAACTCGTGGTCGCGCGCTCCGTCGGCGTCTCGGCCTGGCAGTTTCTCCAGCCTGCAGCGGTGGTGGCCGGCGTGATCGGGCTGTTCTCGATCATGGTCTACAACCCGCTCGCCGCCGACCTGAAGCGCAAGGCGACGGCGCTGGAGACCCGCCTCTTCGTCCGCACAGGCGCCGCGACCGGCGCCAGCAAGGACATCTGGTTGAGGCAGCGCAGCGTCGACGGGCAAGCGATTATCCGTGCCGCAGCCGCCCTGCCCGACGAAGACGGACTCTCCCAAGTGACCTTCTTCATGTTCAATCCGGACGGCAGCTTCAGGGAGCGAATCGACGCGCGCCAGGCGGTGTTGCGGCCGGGGCACTGGGAGCTGAGCGAAGCGCGCACCACCTCGGCCACGGAAGAGCCGCAGAGCTACGCCAGCTATGTGGTAGCGACGACACTAGAGCCGGAACAAATGCGCCAGAGTTTCACCCCGCCCGACGCGGTGGGCTTCTGGTCCATGCCCACGGTGATCGATCGGACGCAGCGCGCCGGTCTGGACACGACGCCTTATGAGCTGCGTTATCAAGCACTTATGGCACGCCCGCTGCTGCTCATTGCCATGGTGCTGGTCGCGGCATCCGTTTCCTTAAGATTTTTCCGGTTTGGTGGCGTCACCAAGCTGGTGATAGGTGGCGTCGCGGCCGGGTTCGTGCTCTATGTGGCAACACAACTGTCGGAGGAACTCGGATCGTCGGGAATCGTCAATCCGATCGTCGCGGCGTGGCTGCCCGCAGCATTGGGAACGATGCTCGGCGCGCTCGCCCTCCTTCATCAGGAAGACGGGTGAAATATACTGTGCCTATGGTTAAATTTGGGTTGAGCGGATGGGTCCAGGAGTAAAACGCGTAGCGCGCTTTGCTGCGGCGACTGCCCTCGCCACCAGCCTGGCCTATCTGCTGGCCGGGCCGGCTTATGCCCAGAATCGGGCGGCCGGCGCGCGGCCGGCCGCGGCTACGCCTGCGCCTGCGGCCCCCGCCAAGCCCCAGGACCGGATGGTCGTCGACGCGCGCGAACTGGTCTACGACAACGACAAGAAGACGGTCGCGGCCGTCGGCGACGTGCAGATCCTGTATCAGGGCCGCACGATCGAGTCGGACCGTGTGGTCTACGATCAGGCCAACCGGCGCGTTGTCGCGGTTGGCAATGTTCGCATCACGGAGAGCAACGGCACCGTCATCACCGGCGACCGTATCAACATGACCAGCGATTTCCGCGATGGCTTCATCGATTCGCTGCGTGTCGTGAATCCCGACAAGACCCGCTTCTCGGCACCCAGGGCCGAGCGCACGGACGGCGAGACCTTCGTCTTCGAGAAGGGCATCTACACCGCCTGCGAACCCTGCAAGGACAACCCGGAACGCCCGCCGCTCTGGCAGGTGCGCGCGGCGCGGATCATTCACAAGAAGTCCGAGCAGACGATCTACTACGAAAGTGCGCGGCTCGAGTTCGCCGGCGTCCCGATCGCCTACGTCCCGTTCATGTCGGGACCGGATGCGACGGTGAAGCGGAAGTCCGGATTCCTGTCTCCGAAATTCATCAACACCTCGGCACTCGGTTTCGGCGTCGGCCTGCCCTATTTCCTCAACCTCGCGCCGAACTACGACCTGACGCTGACGCCGACTTATCTGACCCGGCAGGGCTTTCTCGGCCAAGCCGAGTGGCGCCACCGAGTGATGAACGGATCCTACTCGATCCGGGCCTCCGGCATCTTCCAGCAGGAACCGAGCGCTTTCCTGGCGAGCCCGCTTGGAGCGGGAGACAAGGACTTCCGCGGCTCGATCGAGACGAGCGGCAAGTTCTACATCAACCCGCGCTGGAACTTCGGTTGGAATGCGTCCATGTCGACGGATCGGTGGTTCTACAAGAACTATCGCATCCGCAACGAGAGCTTCAGCAGCATCACCTATCTGCAGGAAGCGATCTCGACGGCCTATCTGAACGGCCAGAGCGAGACGGCCTGGTTCGACATGCGCGGCTATTATTTCCAGCCGCTGAACTACCAGGACTGGCAGAAGCAGCAGCCTGTCGTGCTGCCGGTGGTCGACTACGACAAGCGCGTCCATAAGCCGTCCTTGCTCGGCGGTGAGCTGGAGTTCACAGCCAACATCACCAACCTGTCGCGCGACATGGCGGCCTTCTCGGAACTGCCGCAGCAGAAGACCTATCTGATCACCACCCCGAGCTATTCGCTCTATGATGGTTGCGCGATCTACGACAAGAACCACTGTCTCGTGCGCGGCCTGGCTGGCAATGTCGCGCGGGCAACGGTTCAAGCGTCCTGGCGGCGCAATATCATCGATCCGCTTGGCCAGGTCTGGACGCCCTACGCCTCGCTCAGGGCCGACATCTTCTCGATCAACCCGGATACAACCGGCGTGATCAACTCCCACGTCGCGACCATCGCCGACACGTCCGACGAGGTCTTCGGACGGGCGATGCCGGCCATCGGCCTGATGTACCGCTACCCCTTCGTCGCCAAGACCGGTTGGGGCACGCATATCGTCGAGCCGGTCGCCCAGATCGTGGCGCGCCCGAACGAGACGAACGCCCTCCGCATCGCCAACGAGGATGCGCAGAGCCTCGTCTTCGACGCGAACAACCTGTTCGAATGGAGCAGCAAGTTCTCCGGCTACGACCGGGTCGAAGGCGGGACACGCGCCAATGTCGGCGCGCTGTATACCGGCCGCTTCGGCAAGGAGGCCTTTGCCAACCTGCTCATAGGCCAGTCCTTCCAGCTTGGCGGCCGCAACCCCTTTGCGACCGGCGACCTCGTCAATACCGGGCTGAATTCCGGGCTCGATACGGACAGCTCGGACATCGTCACCCGCGCCCAGCTTTCGCCGTTCAAGGGCTTCTTCCTGACCGGCGCCGCGCGCCTCGATTCGACGACTTACGAGGCGCAACGGATTGACGCCGCGGCGACCTATGCGGGCCAGGTGGTCACGGCCTCGGTCGGCTATGGACGCTACGAGCCGCAGCCCGATCTCGGCATTTCCCGCAGGCGTGAAGGCCTGTCGCTCAACGGGTCGCTGCGCATTACGGAAAACTGGCGCATTCGCGGCGGCGTGCTGTTCGACCTCGACAAGTACAAATACGATCGCGAGCGCTACCGCGATCTCTATGCGGCCTACCTCGCCAACCCGTCCTCGATCGTGGCGCCGGTCTATCCCAATACCAGCCCGTTCCAGACCGCAGGGACTTCGTTCGGGCTCAACTACACCGACGAATGCACGATCTTCGACGTGAGCTATTCGCAGAGCTATGCGGACCGGCAGGCGGGCGCCACGAAGGACACCCGCACTGTCATGTTCCGCCTCGAACTGCGGACGCTGGGTGAGATCAGCTACTCGCAGAACCTCGGTGGCAGCTCGACCACGGGCGACGGCGTGACCTCGAGCAATTGACCCGACCGGGCCGGCGCGCGGCCCGGCCCTCTTTCGATCCGCGGAGATCGTCTTGTCTGCGGAAGTCATCTTGCCGGCCTTGCCGCTTGCGTTGACCCAGGGCGATCCGGCCGGGATCGGGCCGGAGCTGACCTTGCGCGCCTGGCTGGAGCGCGCAGAGCGGACGTTGCCGGCCTTCGCCTATATCGGCAGCGGCGACCATCTCGCCCGTACCGCCGACAAGCTCGGCTGGAAGGTACCGTTGCGGAACTGCGATTGGGCCGAGGCGGCCGGGGTATTCCCGGAAGCGCTGCCGGTGATCCCGCTGGAGGATGCCAGCGGCGCCGAGCCGGGTCGGCCCGATCCCGCCACGGCGGCCGGCACGATCGCCTCAATCGACAGGGCGGTCGACGCCGTCCGGCAGGGCAAGGCGGCTGCCGTCGTCACCAATCCGATCGCCAAGTCTGTGCTCTACCAGGCCGGCTTCCGGCACCCCGGCCATACCGAATATCTCGCGCATCTTGCGGCCGAGGGCGGCGTCGAGCCACGGCCGGTGATGATGCTGTGGTCGGAGGAGCTCGCCGTCGTCCCGGTCACGATCCACGAGCCGCTGCGGCGCGTGCCCGAACTCCTGACGACCGAACTCATCGTCGAAACCGGCCGGATCGTCGCGCTTGAATTGAAAGAGCGCTTTGGCATCGCCGCGCCGCGGCTCGCGATCAGCGGGCTCAACCCCCATGCCGGGGAGAATGGCGCGATGGGCGACGAGGATCAGGCGATCGTCGCGCCGGCGATCGCCGCCCTGCAGGCCGAAGGCATCGATGCGCGCGGCCCCTACCCGGCCGACACGATGTTCCATGCCCGCGCCCGCGCCGGCTACGACGCCGCGCTGGCGATGTACCACGACCAGGCGCTGATCCCGATCAAGACCATCGCCTTCGACGACGGCGTCAACGTCACGCTCGGCCTGCCCTTCATTCGCACCTCGCCGGACCATGGCACGGCCTTCGACATCGCCGGCAAGGGCATCGCGCGTCCGGACAGCCTCTGCGCCGCCTTGAAGCTCGCCGCACGCATGGCCGCATCCTCATGAGCCAGATCGACGATCTGCCGCCGCTACGCGAGGTGGTCGAACGCCACGGGCTGATGGCGCAGAAGGCGCTCGGCCAGAACTTCCTGTTCGACCTCAACCTGACGAGCCGGATTGCCCGCTCCGCCGGACCGCTCGACGGAGAGACGGTGGTAGAGATCGGCCCCGGCCCCGGCGGGCTGACGCGGGCGCTGCTCGCCAACGGCGCAGGGCGGGTCATCGCCATCGAGCGCGATCGGCGCTGCCTTCCGGCGCTGGCCGAGATCGCAGCTCATTATCCCGGCCGGCTCGAAGTCATCGATGGCGACGCGCTGGCCGTCGATCTCTCGCCCTATCTGAAGGGTGGGCGGGCGAAGATCGTCGCAAACCTGCCGTACAACATCGGCACGCCGCTGCTGGTGGGCTGGCTCAGCCTCGAGCCCTGGCCGTCCTGGTGGAGCTCGCTGACGCTGATGTTCCAGCGCGAAGTGGCGGAGCGGATCGTGGCGACGCCGGAGGAACGCGCCGATTACGGGCGTCTCGCCGTGCTGTCGAACTGGCGTTGCGAGACGCGGATCCTGTTCGACGTGCCGCGCAGCGCCTTCGTGCCGCCGCCGAAGATCACCTCCTCGATCGTCCAGCTCCTGCCGAGGGAAAAGCCGGAGCCCTGCGAGCGGCGCCTGCTCGAACGGGTCACGCTCGCGGCCTTCGGCCAGCGCCGCAAGATGCTGCGTCAGAGCCTGAAAGCGGTACTGCCGGATCCCGCATCGATCATCGCCGCAGCAGGCCTGTCCGAGACGGCGCGCGCCGAGGAAATCCCGGTCTCGGGCTTCGTCAAGCTCGCGAACGCGCTGGGCGAGGCGCTCTGAGGCCCCGTCCTGCTCGGGCTTGACCCGAGCACCTCCTCAACCAGTGACTTCTTGTCCTCAGATGCCGGGGTCACACCCGGCATGACGACCGCAGGCTATGGCAGCTCTTCGCCCAGCAGCTTCTCGACAAAGGCCTCCATGCCGACGGCGCGGCTGCGCTTCAGGCGCTCGGCGGCAAGGATCGAACGGACCGCCTCATAGGCCTTGTCGAGATCGTCGTTGACGATGACGTAGTCGTAGACGGTCCAACGCGCGATCTCCTCGCGGGCATTGGCGAGGCGCTTGGCGATGACGTCCGGCGCGTCCTCGGCGCGGCGCACGAGGCGCGAGCGCAGCTCCGCCATCGACGGCGGCAGGATGAAGATCGAGACGACGTCCTCACGTGCCTTTTCGAGAATCTGCTGCGTGCCCTGCCAGTCGATGTCGAAGAGAACGTCGCGACCGGCCTTCAGAGAGGCCTCGACGGGCTTGCGCGGCGTGCCGTAGCCGTTGCCGTGCACCTCGGCCCATTCCAGCAGGTCGTCGTGCTGGCGCATCTGGTCGAAGGTGTCACGATCGATGAAATGGTAGTGCACACCATCGATCTCGGACGGGCGCCGGGGGCGCGTGGTCACCGATACCGAAAGGTCGAGATTCGTCTCGGTCGGCGACTTCGAGAGCGTACGCGTCAGCGTCGACTTCCCCGCACCCGAGGGCGAGGACATGATCATGATCAGGCCGCGGCGGGCCGGACGGGCGGAATCGGCCATCGATCCTTACTCCACGTTCTGAACTTGCTCGCGCAGCTGGTCGACCACCGTGCGCAGCTCCAGCCCGATGCGCGACAGG
The DNA here is from genome assembly GCA_900473415.1 of Hyphomicrobiales bacterium. GTDB lineage: Bacteria > Pseudomonadota > Alphaproteobacteria > Rhizobiales > Beijerinckiaceae > Allobosea. Next base: position 166,300 of record UCLR01000006.1, on the reverse strand, counting down.
CCCGGATCGTTGGCCTTGGCACAGAGCGTCGAGGCTTCGCGGCCGAATTCCTGCGCCAGGAAATCGAGCTTGCGACCGATGGGGCCGCCCTTGGCCAGCAATTCGCGCAGCGCAGCAACATGGGCGTGCAGCCGGTCGATCTCCTCGCGGATGTCAGCCCGGACCGCGATCAGCGCCGCCTCCTGATGAAGCCTCTGCGCATCGAAGCCGCTATTGGCGCCGAGCAGGGTCTCGACCTGCTGGGCAATGCGGGCGCGGATGGCCTCGCTGCTGCGCGCCGGATGCGCTTCGGCTTCGGCCGCGAGTCGGGCGATGGTTTCGAGATGGCCCTGCACAATCGCCTCGAGCGCGCGGCCTTCGGCGGAGCGGGCTTCTTTCAGCGCAAGGGCTGCGGCTTCGAGGCCGGCGAGCGCCGGCGCTTCGACCGCCCCGAGCACATCCTGCGCCTCGTCGGCGAATTCGACGACACCACGAATGCCGAGCAGGCCGTCATAGGAGGGCGGGCTGATGCCGGCGACCGGCGGCAGGCGCTCGATCGCCTGCAGCAGCGCGGCGAGCACGGTCTCGTTGACGCGCGGGCGCGGCGGGCCGGCATCGCTGGTGATGGCGAGATTGACGTGGAGGGTACCGCGAGCGAAAGCCGCCGAGAGAGCTTTGCGCGCCGCCTCGGCGAGAACCTCGAAGCCGGGCGGAACCCGCACACGCAGATCAAGCCCCCGGCCATTGACGCTGCGGATCTCCCAGGCCCAGCCATGGATACCGGCGGTCCCGGCCGCGCGGGCAAAGCCCGTCATGCTTTCGATGGCCATGCCGCTGGCGCCTCCGTTGCGATGCGGCCGGACCGTAGTGGGGCACCTTCGCGGCGGCAAGCACCGCCTGGCAAAAGATGGGGATGGCGGCCGGCTCAGGGCACCTTGAGCTGCGGCAGCTGCTTCGGCGAGTTCAGGTCGAAATTCTTGTTGAGCAACGGGTCGCGCGGCGTGCCCTCGGAAGCATCGAAGGCGCGTGCCTTCGTTCCGGCGACGCCCGCGCCCGCGGCCGGCTGCGCAACGGCATTGTCTCCAGGCGGCGTCCCGGCCGGCGCCTCGGTGCGGTTCTCGGGCCCGGGCAGCGGCTCGACCTTGTCGACCGACTCCGCCGGCGGCTTGCCGCCCTGCTGGATGCGGGTCGTCTCAAGCTGGCGCCAGCGGCCGACATTGCGGTTGTGCTGATCCAGCGTCTCGGCGAAGGCGTGCCCTCCGCTGCCGTCGGCAACGAAATAGAGGTCCTTGGTCCGGGAATGGTTGACCACGGCCTCCATAGCGGCGCGGCCGGGATTGGCGATCGGCCCCGGCGGCAGCCCATCGATGACATAGGTGTTGTAGGGCGTTGCCTGGGTGATCTCGTTGCGCTGGATCGAGCGGCCGAGCGTGCCCTTGCCTCCGGCGAGGCCGTAGACGATCGTCGGGTCCGATTGCAGCTTCATCTTGCGGTTCAGCCGGTTGATGAAGACGCCGGCGACGCGCGGACGCTCGTCGGCGCGGCCGGTTTCCTTCTCGACGATCGAGGCGAGGATGACCAGCTCCTGCGGCGTCTTGACCGGCAGGTCCGCGGGGCGGCGCTCCCAGATCCGGGCCAGCACGGTGCGCTGGTCGCGGGCCATGCGGTCGAGGATGCCCTGGCGCGAGAAGCCGCGCGGGAAGCGATAGGTATCGGGCAGGATCGAGCCTTCCTTCGGCGCCTGCGCGATCTCGCCCGTCAGGAGGTCGTTGTCGCGCAGACGCGCGACGATCTGCTCGCTCGTCAGGCCTTCGGGAATGGTCACCGCGTGCTCGACGACCTTGCCGCTGGCGATGATGTCGAGGACATCGTTCTGGCTCGCATGGGCCTTGAACAGATACTCGCCGTGCTTCAGGTCGCCGCGCTTGCCGGAGACCCAGGCCGAGGTCTTGAAGGTCCAGGCGTGGTCGATCACGCCCTCGCGCTCCAGGAGCTCGGTGATCTCGGTCAGCCCGCTATCCTTGGGGATGATGACCACGCGGTCGCTGGAGAGCGGCCCTGCCTTCTCACTCTGATTCGAGACGACGGCGAAGCCGACGCCGATCAGCCCCGCGACCACCAGCACGACGGTGAACAGGCCGCTCAGCATGGAGAGGAAGGGGCTGTTCCGGCGACGGCGGCGAACCTTCGGCGGCGGCGCCGGGGGCGCTACGGGCTTGAGGGCCTCGCTCGGACTTTTCGGGGCGACGCGGGGCGTATCATTCACGATCAAGGCGCTCGCAGCACGTGGTAGACGATCTCGGCATGGGTGATCCGCGACGCTGGGGTCCGACGAGAAACCAGGCGCATCGGGCCGTAGCCCAGCATTAGAGCCGGTTTCCTCGCGACTGTGAACGCGGAATCGCGCACCCGCCGACTCAGGTCACCTGAGTCTACCCAACATTATGGCAAAACGGCGCTTTCCCGGTCAGACGCCGGGCTGGTAGCGCTTCAGGACAAGGGAAGCGTTGGTGCCACCGAAGCCGAAGGAGTTCGACAGGGCATAATCGATCTCCCGCTTGCGCGGCTTGTGCGGCACGAGGTCGATGTCCGTCTCGACGGAAGGATTGTCGAGATTGATCGTCGGCGGCGCCACCTGGTCGCGGATGGCGAGCACGGTGAAGATCGCCTCGATCGCACCCGCCGCGCCGAGCAGATGGCCCGTCGCCGACTTGGTCGAGGACATCGATGGGCGCTTCGGCGCGTTGGCTAGCAGACGCTCGACGGCGCGCAGCTCGATCTCGTCGCCGAGCGGCGTCGAGGTGCCGTGGGCGTTGATGTAGTCGAGATCAGCGGCCGTGATGCCGGCACGGTTCAACGCCGCCTGCATGCAGCGATAGGCGCCGTCACCATCCTCGGAGGGCGAGGTGATGTGATAGGCGTCGCCCGACATGCCGTAGCCGACGACCTCGGCATAGATGTGCGCGCCGCGGGCGAGCGCGTGCTCGAGCTCCTCGAGCACGACGACGCCAGCGCCCTCGCCCATCACGAAGCCGTCGCGATCCTTGTCATAGGGGCGCGAAGCCTTTTCGGGCGTGTCGTTGAAACCGGTGGAGAGCGCGCGGCAGGCGCAGAAACCGGCGATGCCGATGCGGTTGATCGCCGATTCGGCGCCGCCCGCGACCATGACGTCCGCATCGCCGAGCGCAATCATGCGCGAGGCGTCGCCGATGGCATGCGCGCCGGTCGAGCAGGCTGTCACGGCCGAGTGGTTCGGCCCCTTCAGCCCGTGCTCGATCGAGACGTAGCCGGCGGCGAGATTGATGAGACGGCCCGGGATGAAGAACGGCGAAAGCCGGCGCGGGCCGCGCTCCTTAAGCAGGAGGGAGGCTTCGTAGATGCCGCCCAGCCCGCCGATGCCCGAACCGATGGCGACACCAGTCCGGGTCCGGTCCTCATAGCTTTCCGGCTTCCAGGCGGCGTCCGTCAGCGCCTGCGTGGCCGCAGCCATCGCGAAGACGATGAATTCGTCGACTTTGCGCTGCTCCTTCGGCTCCATCCACTCGTCGGGATTATAGGTCCCGTCGCTGCCGTCACCCCGCGGGATGTTGCAGGCGATCTGCGCCGGCAGATCGCTGGCGTCGAAGCTGGTGATGGGGCCGGCGCCGCTGGCGCCGGCAAGGAGACGCGACCAGGTCGGCTCGACGCCGCAAGCGAGCGGCGTCACCATGCCGAGGCCGGTCACGACGACACGCCGCATCGTATAACTACGAGAAGCCATGGCGCTTTATGCGTCGATCAGCCCGTGGGGCCGATCAGGCGCTCTTGGACGAGAGGAACTTCACGGCATCGCCGACCGTCACGATCGTCTCGGCCGCATCATCCGGGATCTCGACGCCGAACTCTTCCTCGAAGGCCATCACGAGCTCGACGGTGTCGAGGCTGTCCGCACCCAGGTCCTCGATGAAGTTGGCGCCGTCGACGACCTTCTCGGGCTCGACGCCGAGGTGCTCGACCACGATCTTCTTCACGCGCTCGGCGACATCGCTCATGAGTCTCTTCCTTAGAAACTGAAAACGCATCGCAGAGTGCGACGCGCATTATGGACTTTTATTCCGAGCCGCCACGCCATCGTGTCGATGTCCGCGATCCGGAAAGCTCGAAGCCTGCACAAACGCAACAACCGGGGTTTCGTCAAGTCCCCCGGCCTGCAGCATGGCAGCGCGACGGCGCTAGTTAACATATGCTTACGAGGCTGGCGAGAGCGCCCCGTACTTATCAAAAACCTTCCAGAAACTGCGTTAATACGTCTAAATCATTGCCATTCCGCCGTTGATGTGCAGCGTTTGGCCGGTGACATAGCCGGCTTCTTCGCTGGCGAGATAGGCGACCGCGGCAGCGATGTCCGCTCCCGCGCCCAGGCGGCCCATCGGAACATCGGCGAGAATGCCCTCGCGTTGCTTCTCGTTCAGCGCCTGGGTCATCGGCGACTCGATGAAGCCGGGAGCCACGACATTGACCGTGATGTTGCGGCTGGCGACCTCCGCCGCGAGCGCCTTCGACATGCCGATCAGGCCGGCTTTGGCAGCGGCGTAGTTGCCCTGCCCGGCATTGCCCGTCGTGCCGACGACGGAGCCGATCGCGACGATGCGGCCATAGCGTCTGCGCATCATCGACTTCACGGCGGCGCGCGAGAGGCGGAAGGCCGCCGTCAGGTTGACCGCCAGCACATTGTCCCAATCCTCGTCCTTGAGGCGCAGGAACAGGTTGTCGCGCGTGATGCCGGCATTGTTGACGAGAATGTCCAGCCCGCCGAGCTTCTCTTCGGCTGTCGGCACCAGCGCCTCCACTGAATCCTTATCGGCGAGATTGCAGGGCGCCACTACGACACGCTCGCCGAGCTCGGCGGCGAGAGCTTCCAGCGCCTCCGCGCGGGTGCCAGAGATCGCAACGCTCGCGCCCTGGGCGTGGAGGGTCCGTGCGATAGCTCCGCCGAGACCACCGGTCGCGCCGGTGACCAGGGCCTTGCGGCCGGTCAGATCAAACATGTTCGCTCCCTTTGTTCGGCGTCCTGCCGTCCGGCCCCTTCTGGGACCGTGCTCTTATCCGTTGCGGGCCTTATAGGCGGCGATGTCGTCGGCCGTGCCGATCGAGACCGGCGCCGAGCCGGCGACGATGCGCTTGACCAGCCCGGCGAGAACCTTGCCGCTGCCCGCCTCGACGAAATCCGTGACGCCGGCCGCAGCCATTGCCTGCACGCACTCGCGCCAGCGCACCGTACCTGTCACCTGTGCGACGAGCGAATCGCGGATCGCATCCGGATCGCTGAGCGGGGCTGCGCCGACATTGGCGACGACCGGCACCACTGGGGCCTTCATGGCGACCTTGGTCAGAGCCTCGCGCATCGCGTCGGCGGCCGGCTGCATCAGCGCGCAATGGAAGGGTGCGGAGACCGGCAGCAGCATGGCGCGCTTGACGCCGCGCTCGCCAGCGAGCGCGATGGCGCGCTCGATCGCAGCCTTGGCGCCGGAGAGCACGACCTGGCCGCCGCCATTGTCGTTGGCAGCCTCGCAGACCTCGCCCTGTGCGGCGGCGGTCGCGATCTCGCGGGCAAGATCGAGCTCGGCGCCGAGCAGCGCTGCCATGGCACCCAAGCCTGCCGGGACGGCCTTCTGCATGGCGTCGCCGCGGATGCGCAGCAGACGGGCGGCGTCCGTGACGGAGAAGGTGCCGGCGGCGGCGAGCGCCGAATATTCGCCGAGCGAATGGCCGGCGACGAAGGCAGCGTCACGCTTGAGGTCGAGGCCGGCCTCACTCTCCAGGACACGGACCACGGCGAGGCTGACGGCCATCAACGCGGGCTGCGCATTCGCGGTCAGGGTCAGCTCCTCGATGGGGCCGTCCCACATCAGGCTCGAGAGCTTCTGCGAAAGCGCTGCATCGACCTCGTCGAACACCGCCCTGGCGACCGGGAAGGATTCGGCCAGACTCTTGCCCATGCCGACCGCCTGGGAGCCCTGGCCCGGAAAGATGAAGGCTGTGGTCATCTGCGGAACGCCTCGTTCTCTGCAACCGATGCTATATGACGGGGCTGTCGCAACGGTTTGCCCCCCAAGTCAAGCGCCGTGCGGGAGTTTTCCTGTATTAGGCAGCAAACTCACCAAGCATGTCGTGGGCGCTCATCACCGCATGCCGATGAATTTGCTGCGGGGCATCGTCTTAGGTCGCAAAGCCATAAAGACCGAGACCGAACGGGTGGCGCCTGTCGGCTTCTGGCGATCGGAAAGGACAGGCTGCCGTCAGAGGGCGCTATTTCAGCGGCAAAAACACTTCCGCCACCGTCTCATGCTCCGGCACTTCCGGGAAGAAACTCAGCCGCTGGCAATAGATCGGGAAGTCGCGCGCTTCCTCGCCGCTGGCGGGAAGCCAGTCGCGATATAAGTAAAGCGCGGCGGGCTCCAGATTGTCGGTGTTACCGACGACGCGCAGCACCGCACAGCGTCCGCCGGGGATCTCGCCGGCCTTGATCCGCTCGCCATTTGCGTCGATCGGTCGATCGGTCCCGACACAAAGGTCCACGCTATAATCGCCGGGCGACGCCGGCCGCCGCTCGGAACGCCAGACATTGAAGGTCGGACTTGTCTTTGGGTGCAGGCCCGCTGCCCGGCGCCACGCTATGAAACGCTGGATGGTGGCGCCGAGCGTCGCCGGGTCGCCTCGATGCTCCATGATCGCCACCGGCGTGGTGGGCACATCGCGAATCGTCACGTCTTCGGCGGTAAAAATCTTCTGCATGAGCTTGCTCCTCGCATTGTCGAGAGGCCCGAAGGCCGCAAGCCACGGCTCCCAGTCGGGAGATTTCCGGAACGACGAAGGCGATTGCCCGAACCGTTGCCGAAAGGCACGGGCGAAGGCATCCGGCGCATCGTAACCGGCATCCATCGCTATATCCGTGACGCGGTGAGTGCGCATGTAGGCCAGCCGGTGCGAAGCGCGCTTCATGCGGGCAAGCTGGACATAGCGATGCACGGACAATCCGAAGGTCGCCGTGAACTGCCGGTGGAAATGAAACTTCGAGAAGGCTGCAACGCCGCTCACCGCTTCCAGGTCCAGATCACCGTCGAGGTGCCGGTCAATATAGTCCAGCACCCGCCGCATCCGGGCCTGATAGGTTTCAAGCGCCGCCTTCATCGTCCCTCCTCCGTGGCGGCACCAGCTAGACGCAGGCAGGCAGGACACGCTCGACCGATCTTGCGATTCTGTCACGAGCTGCAGTACATCGCCGTGAATCCGGAGCCACCCCGTGCCTCGTGCCAGATTCCGGTTGCTATCGAGCCTCGAAACCTGTAACGACCGCCTCCTGCTTGTTCGGCCGGAGGCTGAACGGATGGCGCGTGCCTTCACGGAGGTCGCGCAGACTCCGATGGAGTCGTCATCCCGTGTCTCCGCCTTCGATGAAATCCTGTCGGGCCTTATCCAGGGCTCGAAGGGCTCCGCGCCGGGCGAAGCAGGGTGAAACAAGGAAGGCCACTCATGGCATTGTACGAGCATGTGCTGCTCGCGCGGCAGGATGTCAGCGCGCAGCAGGTCGAAGCTCTTGTCGAGCAGTTCAAGGGCGTGATCGAGGCGAATGGCGGCGCCATCCGCAAGGTCGAGTACTGGGGCGTGAAGTCCCTCGGCTACCGCATCAAGAAGAACCGCAAGGCGCACTACACGCTGCTGAACATCGAGGCTCCCTCCGCCGCCGTGCTGGAGATGGAGCGCCAGATGCGCATCAACGAGGACATCCTGCGCTTCCTGACCGTCCGCGTCGAGGAGCTCGAGGAAGGTCAGTCGGCCATGCTCCAGAAGCGTGATCGCGAAGATCGTCCCGAGCGTGGTGGCGACCGTTTCGAGCGTGGCCCGCGCCGCGACCGTCCGCGTCGCGATGATGAAGCCGCCACCGAAACCGCCGAAGCGGAGGCCTGAGAATGTCGACTGCATCCGCTGGCGCCCGTCGCCCCTTCTTCCGCCGCCGCAAGTCCTGCCCGTTCTCGGGCGAAGGCGCCCCGAAGATCGACTACAAGGACGTCCGTCTGCTCTCGCGCTACATCTCCGAGCGCGGCAAGATCGTCCCGTCCCGCATCACGGCGGTTTCCGCCAAGAAGCAGCGCGAGCTCGCCCAGGCGATCAAGCGCGCCCGCTTCCTCGGCCTGCTGCCCTACGTCATCCGCTGAGTGGGTGAGTCTGTTTCCGGAGGTGCCTCAGGCACCTCCGGCTTCGTTTTCAAGTTGAACCATTAGTCGCCCGGCGGTGAGATTCCTCCGGGTTCGTTGAGGCGAAGAGCCTCTCACCCTGCCGGGCCAGCCAGCCAGCGAGCAGCGGGACAGCAGGACGGACCATGATTCCGATTGTCGGCATCGGCGCGGGCCTCGTTTCGGCCCTTCTCTTTGCGGTGGTGATCACTGGATCATCGCTGGCTGCGCTGCTGTATTCGGCCGCCCCCCTCCCGATCTTCATCGCTTCCCTCGGCTGGAACCACCGTTCCGGGCTCGTCGCCACCATCGCCGGGGCGCTCGCCGTCGCGTTCGCGCTCTCGCCCTCGGGCGGCATCGCCTTTGCGCTGATCATCGGCCTGCCGGCCTGGTGGATCGCCTATCTCGCCCTGCTCGCGCGCGGCGACGGCAATGGCGCGGTGGAGTGGTATCCGCTCGGCAATCTCCTGCTCTGGATCGCCGCCACCGCAGCGCTCGCCACCGTCGGCAGCGCGCTGGTGATGACCACCGACTACGACGCCTATCGCATGGTGATCTCGCGGATGATCGAGAACCTGCTGAACGAGATGGTACGCGCAAGGCTGATCGCGCTGCCGGCGGGGGTCGATCTCAAGGAGTTCGCGCAGGACCTGGCGCCGGCCGTGCCACTCGGCATCGGCGCCTCCTTCGTCACCACCATCACTGCCAATCTCTGGCTCGCGGCGCGCGCCGTGAAGCTCTCAGACCGGCTGCCGCGGCCCTGGCCGTTCATTCCCTCGACCACCCTGCCGCGCCGGGCGCTGCTGCTGCTCGTCGCCGCCGGCGTGATCGCGGTCGTCGGCGGCTTCGTCGGCCTCGCCGCGATGGCGTTCGTCGGCGCCCTGTTCGCCGCCTTCATGTTCAGTGGGCTCTGCCTGCTGCACGACCTGTCGCGCGGCCGCCCCTGGCGGCTGCCGATGCTGATCTCGGTCTATGTCGCGCTCGTCGTGATGCAGGCCGTGCTGACGCCGCTGCTCGCGCTCGTCGGCCTGATCGACACAGCTCTCGGCCTGCGCAAGCGGGCTGCGCTGCCGCCTCCGCCTACCCAATCCTGAAACCCGCATACAAGACTCTCAAGGAGAAGAACCATGGAAGTGATCCTGCTCGAACGCGTCGCCAAGCTCGGCCAGATGGGCGAAATCGTGAAGGTGCGCGACGGCTTCGGCCGCAACTACCTGCTCGCCCGCGGCAAGGCGCTGCGCGCCACCGAGGAGAACAAGAAGCGCTTCGAGAGCCAGAAGCTCGAGCTCGAGACCCGCAACCTCGAGCTCAAGTCCGAGGCCGACGCGATCGCCGAGCGCCTCAACGGCCAGACCGTCGTGATCCTGCGCCAGTCGGGCGAGTCGGGCGTGCTCTACGGCTCGGTCTCGACCCGTGACATCGCCGAGGCGCTCTCCGCCGAGGGCTTCAAGGTCGCCCGCAACCAGGTGACGCTGAACACCCCGATCAAGACGCTCGGCCTGCACACCGTCCCGGTCGTGCTGCATCCGGAAGTCGCCGTCACGGTGACCGCCAACGTCGCCCGTTCGGCCGAAGAAGCCGACCGCCAGGCCGCCGGCGAGAACGTCACGGCCCGCGAGGAGTTCGATCTCGACGATCTCGGCCTCGAGGTCGGCGCGGCGCTGGCCGAGGCCGGCGACGACGAACGCTGAGCCTTATCGCTCGCAAACTGAGTCAAGGGCGCCGTGGCAACACGGCGCCCTTTTTCACGTCTGGATTGTGGACATCGGTAACAGCTGGCGCTATTTGTACTGTTCTCGATCTGTTCACGTTCCACCCGCTTGCGATTCTGCCGTAACGAAGGTCATGGCCACCGCTACAGCTCTCGTCGCCCGCCTCGACAAACGCGAGGAAGAATTCCGCGTCCAGCCTCACAACATCGAGGCTGAGCAGGCGCTGCTGGGCGCGATCCTGGTCAACAACGACGCCTTCTACCGCGTCTCGGACTTCCTGCTGCCGGACCACTTCTTCGAGCCGATCCACCAGCGCTTCTTCGAGCTGGTGAGCAGCATGATCCGGGCCGGCAAGATCGCCACGCCGATCACGCTCAAGACCTTCGTCAACGACCTCGACCTCGGCGAGATCACGCCGAGCCAGTATCTCGCGCGCCTCGCAGCCGAGGCGACGACCGTCATCAACGCGGGCGACTACGGCCGCACGATCTACGACCTCGCCGTGCGCCGGCAGCTCATCGGCGTCGGCGAGGACCTCGTCAACGTCGCCTATGACGCGCCGGTCGAGATGGCGCCGCGCGAGCAGATCGAGGAGGCCGAGCGCAAGCTCTACGAGCTGGCGGAAAAGGGCCGCTACGAGGGCGGCTTCCAGAAGTTCGACGGTGCGCTCAGGCTCGCCATCGACATGGCGGCAAGCGCCTATCAGCGCGCCGGCGGCCTCTCCGGCATCTCGACCGGCCTGCGCGACGTCGACCAGCGCATGGGCGGCCTGCAGCGCTCGGACCTGTTGGTGCTCGCCGGCCGCCCCGCCATGGGCAAGACCTCGCTCGCCACCAACATCGCCTTCAACATCGCCAAGGCCTGGCGCGGGGAGCGCCAGGAGGATGGCTCGATCAAGAGCGTCGATGGCGGCATCGTCGGCTTCTTCTCGCTCGAAATGTCGGCCGACCAGCTCGCGACCCGTATCGTCGCCGAGCAGTCCAGTATCTCCTCCTACAAGATCAGGCAGGGCCGCATCACCGAGGGCGACTTCGCCCGCCTGACCGATGTCGCGGCCCAGATCGAAAAGCTGCCGCTCTATATCGACCAGACCGGCGGCATCTCGATCGCGCAGCTGATGGCACGCGCCCGGCGTCTCAAGCGCCAGAAGGGGCTCGATGTCCTGTTCATCGACTATCTCCAGCTCCTCTCAGGCTCCGCCAAGAGCAGCGGCCAGAACCGCGTGCAGGAGCTGACCGAGATCACCACCAGCCTGAAGGCGCTGGCCAAGGAGCTCAACGTCCCGATCATCGCGCTCTCCCAGCTCTCGCGCCAGGTCGAGAGCCGAGACGACAAGCGCCCGCAGCTATCCGACCTGCGCGAATCCGGCTCGATCGAGCAGGACGCCGACGTGGTGATGTTCGTCTACCGCGAGGAATACTACCTCAAGGGCAAGGAGCCGCGTCCCGGCACCGAAGAGCACAACAAGTGGCAGATCGAGATGGAGGCTGCGCACGGCGTCGCCGAGCTGATCATCGGCAAGCAGCGTCACGGTCCGACCGGCGCCGTGGCCCTGCAGTTCGATGCCGATGTGACGCGCTTCTCCGACCGCGCCGACGAACTCCGTCTCCCGGACCGCGAATGATGTCTGCAGACCAGCTCGACTCCAGCGCCGATGGCGCGGCACTGACCATCGACCTCGACGCGCTGGTCGCGAACTGGCGGTCACTGGGCGCGCGCGCTGGCACGGAGGCCGCGGCGGTCGTCAAGGCGGACGCCTACGGCATCGGCATCGAGCCGGCCGCGACTGCGCTGGCGAAGGCCGGCTGTAAGAGCTTCTTCGTTGCGCATGTCTCCGAAGGGATCCGCGCCCGCAAGGTCGCGCCGGAAGCGACGATCTATGTGCTGAACGGGCTGCTGCCCGGCCAATCCGGCGCCTATGCCGAGCATGGGCTCTCGCCGGTGCTGGGCTCGCATGAGGAGCTGCTGGAATGGGCGTCCTTCCGGCAGACGGGCGCCAAGGTCCGGCCGGCAGCGCTGCATGTCGATACCGCAATGAACCGACTGGGACTCTGGCCGGGCGAAGGGCTCAACCTTGCGCGGGAACGCGGCGGGACCGTCGCGGCGGCCGGGATCGGGCTGCTGATGAGCCATTTCGCCTCCTCCGAGGACGAGGCCGATCCGGCCAATGCCCGCCAGATTGCGGCCTTCGCCGAGATCGCCGCGGCGCTGCCCGAGCTTCCGGCCTCGCTCAAGAATTCCTCGGGCCATTTCCTCAAGGACTGCCCGTCCTACCAGCTCACCCGGCCGGGCTACGCGCTCTATGGGGGCAATCCCACACCGGGCAAGCCGAACCCGATGAAGCCCGTTGTAGGGCTCGAGGCGCGCATCCTGCAGGTGCGCGAGGTCGAGGACGGCACGCAGGTCGGCTATAACGGTCGCTGGACGGCGCGTGGGCGACGCAAGCTCGCGACGATCTGCATGGGCTACGCTGACGGCTATCCGCGCAACGGCAGTTGGACCGATACGACGACCGGCGGCACCGCGCTGGTGGAGGGCGTGCCCTGTCCCTTCGCGGGCACGGTCTCGATGGACCTGATCATCATCGACGTAACCGATGCCCCGGCCGGCTCCGCCAGGCGTGGCGCGAGCGTGACGCTGATCGGTGGCGCGCTCGATCTGGAGACGGTCGGCGCCGGGGCCAAGACCATCGGCTACGAGATCCTGACCAGCCTCGGCCGGCGCCATGCGCGCCGGTATGTGGGCTTGTGACGTGAGCATCCCCACTGTCATTCCGGGGCTTCGCGCCAGCGAAGAACCCGGAACCCACGACCGGGCGAGCGCGCGGCAAGGGTCGCGTCCCGTCGTGGAATCCGGGTTCACGGCTGCGCCGTGCCCCGGAATGACAGTGTAGCGATGGCCAAGCGCGGCCCTACCTATCACTGCCAGGCCTGCGGGGCGGTCTATCACCGCTGGCAGGGCAAATGCGACGCTTGCGGGACCTGGTCCTCGCTGGTCGAGGAGGCACAGGCAGCCCCCGTTCCGGGCGGCGGGCGCGCCTCCGGCAGCGGGCGGGCGCGAGGCCGTGTCTTCGCGCTGGAGACGCTGAAGGGCGAAACCCAGGACGCGCCGCGCATCGTCTCCGGTATCGGCGAGCTCGACCGCGTCACCGGCGGCGGCTTCGTGCCGGGCTCGGTGCTGCTGATCGGCGGCGATCCCGGCATCGGCAAGTCGACGCTCCTGATGCAGGCCTGCGCCGCGCTGGCGAATGGCGGGCGGCGCGTCGTCTACGTCTCGGGCGAGGAATCGACCGGCCAGGTGCGGCTCAGGGCCGAACGCATGGGGCTGGCGGAGGCGCCTGTCGATCTCGCGGCCGAGACCAATGTCGAGGACATCGTCGCGACGCTCGGCCAGGGGCAGCGCCCGGCCCTCGTCGTCATCGATTCGATCCAGACCATGTGGTCCGGCGAGGTCGAGAGCGCGCCCGGCACGGTCACGCAGGTTCGCGGATCGGCGCAGGCGCTGATCCGCTACGCCAAGACCAGCGGCGTCTGCCTGATCCTTGTCGGCCACGTCACCAAGGACGGGCAGATCGCCGGCCCGCGCGTCGTCGAGCACATGGTCGACGCCGTGCTGTCCTTCGAAGGCGAAGGGGCGCACGCCTTCCGCGTTCTGCGCGGCCAGAAGAACCGCTTCGGCCCCACCGACGAGATCGGCGTCTTCGAGATGACCGGCAAGGGGCTGTCCGAAGTCACGAACCCCTCCGCGCTCTTTCTCGCTGGCCGCGACCAGGCCGCGCCGGGGGCGGCCGTCTTCGCCGGCATCGAGGGCACGCGGCCGGTCCTCGTCGAGATCCAGGCGCTGGTCGCGCCGACCGCGCTCGGCACGCCGCGCCGCGCGGTGGTGGGCTGGGAGAACAGCCGGCTCGCCATGGTGCTCGCCGTGCTCGAGACGCATGGCGGCCTGAGGCTCGGCCAGCACGACGTCTATCTCAACGTCGCCGGCGGCCTGCGCGTCAACGAGCCGGCGGCCGATATCGCAGTCGCGGCGGCACTCGTCTCCTCGCTCACCGGCGCGATCCTGCCGCCAGAGGCGGTGTATTTCGGCGAGATCGCGCTTTCGGGCGCGATCCGGCCCGTCTCGGTCACGCCGGCGCGCCTCAGGGAAGCGGCCAAGCTCGGCTTCGAGGCTGCGCTGATGCCGTCCGGCGGCGCCGACCACGGAGACGGCGGCGGGCTCAGGCTCAGCCGTTTCGGCCATGTCACGGAACTCGTTGCCGATATCGCAGCTCGAGCGCCTCGCAGAGATGTGAAATGACAAGCCCGAAAGGGTGACGCAGAGGGCCGAAACGCGTATAGCAAAACCGAACCGGCCTCCTATCTCCAGCGGCCGGCCCCAGACTTCAGCGAAGCGGCTCCTTCATGCCTGTCACCATTCTCGATCTCGTCGTCATCGGCGTGGTTCTGATCTCGGCTTTGCTCGCCGCCGTCCGGGGCTTCACCCGCGAGGTGCTGGCGATCGCCTCCTGGGTCGCAGCTGCGGCGGTCGCCTGGGTGTTCCACCTGCAGCTCAAGCCCTATATCCAGCAATATATCCCGGCGAGCTCGGCGCAGGATACGATCGCGCTCGTCGCCTCGATCGCGGCGCTGTTCCTCGGCACGCTGATCGTCGTCTCGATCCTGACGGCGCGGATTTCGGACTTCGTGCTCGATTCGCGCATCGGCGCGCTGGACCGCACGCTCGGCTTCGTCTTCGGCGCCGCGCGCGGCCTGCTGCTCGCCGTGATCGGCTACCTCTTCTTCACCGCGCTTGTCGGCGGCGAGAAGATGCCGGTCTGGGCCAAGGACGCCAAGTCCAAGCCGATGCTGGAGGAGACCGGTCGCTCGCTGATCGCGATGCTGCCGCAGGACGTCAACGCCGACTTCATCAAGAACCTGCTCAAGAAGACCAAGCCGGAGGAATCGACCGAGGCGCCGGCGGAAGAACCGCGCACGCCCGGGTCACCCGCACCCATTGCGCCTGCCCCAGCCCGTCCCTAATTGACGCGTATGAGAGCTCATCCCAGCGCGTTGGAGCCCGCCATGATCTCGCAGACCGAGACTGAGACCGCGTTCGACCCCAATGCCGACCGGCTGCGGGAGGAATGCGGCGTGTTCGGCATCTTCGGCCATGCCGATGCCGCGGCGCTGACCGCGCTCGGCCTCCACGCATTGCAGCATCGCGGCCAGGAGGCGACGGGTATCGTCTCCTTCGACGGCAAGCGCTTCCACTCCGAGCGCCGGCTCGGCCTCGTCGGCGACGCCTTCTCCGAAGCCAGCGTCATCGACAAGCTCCAGGGCAGGCAGGCCATCGGCCATGTCCGTTATTCGACGACCGGCGAGACCATCCTGCGCAACGTCCAGCCGCTCTTCGCGGAGCTGCATGGCGGTGGCTTCGCCCTGGCGCATAACGGCAACCTCACCAACGGGCTGACGCTGCGGCGCGATCTCGTCCGCGACGGCGCGATCTACCAGTCGACCTCCGATACCGAAGTGCTGCTTCACCTTGTGGCTCGCAGCCGCAAGCAGCAGTTCGTCGAGCGCTTTGTCGAAGGCATCCGCCAGATCGAGGGCGCCTATGCATTCGTCGGCATGACCAACAAGAAGCTGATCGGCGCGCGCGATCCCCTCGGCATCCGCCCGCTGGTGCTGGGCGATCTCGACGGCTGCCCGATCCTGACCTCGGAGACCTGCGCGCTCGACATCATCGGCGCCAAGTTCGTCCGCGAGGTCGAGAACGGCGAGGTCGTCATCATCTCCGAGGACGGCATCGAGAGCCACAAGCCCTTCCCGCCCATGCCGGAGCGGCCCTGCATCTTCGAATACATCTACTTCGCCCGCCCCGACTCGATCGTGAAGGGCCGCAGCATCTACGAGCGCCGCAAGGCGATGGGCGCCGTGCTGGCGCAGGAAGCGCCGGCCAATGCCGATGTCGTCGTGCCGGTGCCGGATTCCGGCGTTCCGGCCGCGCTCGGCTATGCGCAGGCAAGCGGCATCCCCTTCGAGCTCGGCATCATCCGCAACCACTATGTCGGGCGCACCTTCATCGAGCCGACGCAGAAGGTTCGCGAGCTGGGGGTCAAGCTGAAGCATTCGGCCAACCGCTCGGTGGTCGAGGGCAAGAGCATCGTGCTGGTCGATGATTCGATCGTGCGCGGCACGACCTCCTTCAAGATCGTGAAGATGATGCGCGAGGCCGGCGCCCGCGAGGTGCATTTCCGCATCTCCTCGCCGCCGATCACCCACCCCGACTATTACGGTATCGACACGCCGGACCGCGAGAAGCTGCTCGCCGCGACCCATTCGCTGGAAGAGATGCGCCAGTTCGTCGGCGCCGACTCGCTCGCCTTCATCTCGGTCGACGGCCTCTACCGGGCCATGGGCCATGAGCGCCGCGACCCCATGCGGCCGCAATTCACCGACCACTGCTTCACCGGCGACTACCCGACCTCGCTGACCGACGTCATCGGCGAAAGCGCCAAGCAGCAGATCTCGCTGCTGGCCGAAGCCGGTTGAACTGATTGCAAAGCTCACCGTCATCCCGGGCGAAGCGAAGCGCAGACCCGGGGTCCATGCCTGAACCTCTGCTGGAAGCGCTCCGGCATGGATCCCGGATCGGCGCCGCTGCGCGGCTTGTCCGGGATGACGAGCGCCCGGTCGAACCGGGGTCGCTTCACCCATGACGACATCTCTCGCGGGGCGCGTCGCGCTCGTCACCGGCGCTTCGCGCGGCATCGGGCGCGCGGCGGCGCTGGCTTTCGCGCAGGCCGGCGCCCATGTCGTGGCGCTCGCCCGCACCACCGGCGCCCTCGAGGAGCTCGATGACGAAATCCGGGCGCTCGGTGGCACGGCGACGCTCGTCCCGCTCGATCTCGCAGATGGCGGCGGGCTGGAGAAGCTCGGGCCGGCACTGATGGAGCGGTGGGGCCGGCTCGACATCCTGCTGGCGAATGCCGGCGTGCTCGGCCCGCT
Organism: Hyphomicrobiales bacterium; assembly: GCA_900473415.1. Taxonomy (GTDB): domain Bacteria; phylum Pseudomonadota; class Alphaproteobacteria; order Rhizobiales; family Beijerinckiaceae; genus Allobosea. The sequence goes on along the minus strand of UCLR01000006.1, from coordinate 149,407 downwards.
GACGCCGCTCGGCCACGCCTCCGAGAAAGAATGGGCGCAGGTCTTCGACATCAACGTCACTGCGAACTGGCGGCTGATCAAGTCGCTCGACCCGGCGCTGCGCGCCTCGGAATCCGGCCGCGTGATGCTGCTCTCCTCCGGCGCGGCGCATAAGTGCTCCGCCTATTGGGGCCCCTACTCGATCTCCAAGGCCGCCGTGGAAGCGCTGGGGCGGACCTATGCGGCCGAGACGGCGACGACGCCGGTGAAGGTGATGCTGGTCAATCCGGGGCCACTGCGGACCAAGATGCGGGCCGAGGCGATGCCTGGCGAGGATCCGCAGACGCTGCGGACGCCGGAAGAGTTGGCGCCACATCTGGTCGAGATCGCCTCGCCGGCCTGGAGAGAGAGCGGCAAGATCTTCGATTTCCCGCAGGGCAAGGTGCTCAGCCCCCAGATGCCCGCGTGAAACCGGCCCGAACGGCCCTGTCCGCAAGCGCCAGGCGCCAATCGTTGGCCCTTGCGGCAGTCGCTTTGGCCGTAGCGCTGCTCCTGCCGGGGCAAGCCGTTGCAGATGACGAGCCTGTGGGGTCGCTGTCGGCGGCGGGACTGCGCCAAGCCTGCCGTTCGGACCAGGAGCTGTCGCTTATGCAACAGCAGAGCACGCCCGAGGAGATGATCGCACGTCATAAGCGTGCTCTTGCGGCCTGCAACAGGCTGGTCAACAGCGGCGGCCTCTCAGGCGAGGAACTCGCAGCCGCCCTTCTCGATCGGGCGGGTCTTCTCGCTCCCGGGAGGGGCCGAGCCTACAAGCGCGCCCTCGCCGATTATGATCGCGCCATCGCCCTCGCACCGAAGGCGGCCACTGCCTTCTGGAAGCGCGGGCAAGCGCAACTGCTTTACGTGAGGGATGTTCCGGGCGCCCTTGGCGACCTCGACAAGGCGATCCGCCTCGACCCCACGCAGGCGGACTTCTTCGTCACGCGCGCCTCGATACAAGTCCTGATGGGTGAGCCGGAGAAGGCGCTCGCCGATCTCGATCGTGCCATCGCTCTGTCTCCGAGCTTGGAGAAAGCCTGGTCGGTTCGCGGCCTGACCCATTTCGACAACGGCAATGTCGCTCGCGCGATCAGCGACTTCGACGAAGCGATCCGCCTCGCGCCTGATTCGAGCGCGAATTACGGCTTCCGCTCGACGGCCCGACGTGCCGCGGGTGATGAAGCGGGCGCGCGGGCGGATGAGGCCCAGGTGCGGGCGTTGTCCCCCCCGCCTCGATCAAAGCCGTAGGCCGGCTGCGGAAGCGCCCTGCCTCGCATGGGCACGGCCCGAAGCAGGGCTGTTCGTCAGCCCTTGCTCTTGTCGAAAGGATTGGTGCCGCCGCGCCGGTGCAAGCGGATCGGCGTTCCCGGCAGCTCGAAAGCCTCGCGCAGGCTGTTGACCAGATAGCGGGTATAGGACACCGGCAGATGGTCGAGCTGGTTGCCGAACAGGGCGAAGGTCGGCGGGCGGGCCTTGGCCTGCGTCATGTAGCGGATCTTGATGCGGCGGCCGGCGACGGCCGGGGGCGGATGAGCGGAAAGCGCGCCTTCCAGCCAGCGGTTGATCCGCGCTGTCGAGACGCGGCGGTTCCAGACCTCATAGGCGCCGAACACGGCCTGCATCAGCCGGTCGATGCCCTCGCCGGCAAGGCCGGAGAGCGGCACGATCTGCACGCCGCGCACCTGCGCCAGCAGGTAATGCGCCTTCTCCTTGAGCTCGGCGAGCAGGCCCTGCTTGTCCGCGACGAGATCCCATTTGTTGAGGCCGATGACGACGGCCCGGCCCTCGCGCTCGGTCAGGTCGACCAGCGTCAAATCCTGCTTCTCGAAGGGGATCGTCGCGTCGAGCAGCACGACCACAACCTCGGCGAAGCGGATGGCGCGTAGTGAATCCGCGACGGAGAGCTTCTCTAGCTTCTCCTCGATGCGGGCGCGCTTGCGCATGCCGGCGGTATCGAAGAGCTTGACCTTGCGGCCGCGCCATTCCCAATCGACCGAGATGGTGTCGCGGGTGATGCCGGCCTCCGGGCCGGTCAGCATCCGCTCCTCACCGATGATGCGGTTGACCAGCGTGGATTTGCCGGCGTTGGGGCGGCCGATGATGGTGACGCGCAGCGGGCGGTCGGGATCCAGATCCTCCTCGGCATCCTCGCCTTGGACGGTCTCCCAGCCGGCCTGCTCTTCGTCGTCTTCGTCGGGTTCATCTGCGATGAAGGGCACGAGCGCTTCGAGCAGGTCGGCCGTGCCTTCGCCATGCTCGGCCGAAAAGGGCACGGGGTCGCCGAGGCCGAGCGAATAGGCCTCCATGATGCCTTCGTCGCCCTTCTTCCCCTCGGCCTTGTTGGCGAGCAGGATCACCGGCTTGCCGGAACGGCGCACCAGATCGGCGAAGGGCTGGTCCATCGGGGTGAGGCCGAGGCGGGCGTCGATCATGAACACCACGACATCGGCCTGGGCGATGGCTGTCTCGGTTTGGGCGCGCATGCGGCCGGCGAGCGAATCCTTGTCCGCCTCCTCGAGACCGGCCGTATCGATGACCTTGAAGCGCAGATGGCCGAGCGTGGCGTCGCCTTCGCGGCGGTCGCGCGTCACGCCCGGCCGGTCGTCGACCAGCGCGAGCTTCTTGCCGACCAGCCGGTTGAACAGCGTCGATTTGCCGACGTTGGGACGGCCGATGAGGGCGACAATGGCTGTCATGGTCTTGATCGAATCCCAGCAGCGTCATTCCGGGCCTCGCGCAGCGGCGAGCCCGGAATCCATGAACACAGGTCGACGGAAAAAGGAAACACCATTTGCGCCGGTTTCCCGGCGCGCATGGTGTTCATCGGTTGGTTTCGGGTTCAGGCCCTTGGCCAGCCCCGGAGTGACGGCTCGCTCAGTTCTTCACCGTGACGGGGCCGCCGCGGACCAGAGCGAGATAGAGGTCCACACGCTGGCGCAGCGCCTGCGGCACCTGCGGATCGGTGATGGCGGCGTCGAACCAGCGCCCGGCCTCGTCGAAGAGATTGGCCTTGAGCGCCGCGACGCCGAGGAATTCCCGCGCGCTGTGGCGCCAGACGCCCTGGGGCGTGGCCAGCGGCTCGAGCGTCGCTTTGACCTCCGGGAACGGCGAAAGATCGACGCGCAGGATGCCGGCGCGCAGCTTGGCGAGGTCGCGATAGACCTGTTCGAGCGAGGTGTCCGCGGCGAGCGCATCGAAGGCTGCAACGCCGGCGGCGGCATCGCGCTTGCCGGTCTCTGCGGCGAGGCGGAAGCGGGCGATCTGGCGATAGCCGGCCGGCGCAGTCGTGGCGAGCTCCTGAAGGATCGCCTCGGCCTGGGTGCCGTCGCCATCGCGAGAGGACTTCAGAGCGGCTTCCAGCCGAGCGCCCACGGCCTGCGAGGCCTGGTTCTCGCGGTGAAGCCAGAACTGCCAGCCGGCGACGCCCAGCACCAGGAGCACGGCGAGGCCGGTGATGACCCAGCCATATTTCTTCCAGAGCTCCGCTGCCTTGTCGCGGCGGACTTCCTCATCGATCTCGCGAAAAATATCGGCCATTTGATTGTCAAAATCCCTGTTGGGAGCCCGGTAGCATTTTCGGACCGGGAAGGCGAGCCGGTTCAGCGAAACGGATCATCGCGTCCATGACAAAGCCGCGATGGACGCCCCTGCTCGCACCATGGCAAAACGGCATAGCACTTGCTCCGCCCGACCCGGACGGCCCCTTCAGTCTTCGGCCGTGGAGAAAACCATGAATCAGACGATCGCCAGATGGCGCGGCCTCGCCGCCCTCACCTTTGCTACCCTTGCCTTCGGCACGCTCGCGCTGCCCGCCGCGGCGCAGACCCAGCCGATCAAGGTCAAGGTCTTCGTCGGCGCGATGTTCGAGATCGGCGAGAACACCGGCGACCGGGCGGGCGAGTTCCAGCACTGGTACGAGCGTTACTGGAAGGCGAGCCAGCCCCACACCGTGAAGGGCGCGCTGAAGCCCGTCTACTGCAATGAGGATGGCGTCTGCGGCGCCGTGCTCGGCATGGGCAAGGTCAATTCGTCCTCTTCGATGCAGGCGATCCTGCTCGACCCGGCCTATGACTTCTCGCAGGCCTATTTCGTGCTCAGCGGCGTCGCCGGCACGCCGCCCTCGCGTGGCACCATCGGCGACGTCTCCTGGGGCAGCTGGCTGGTCGATTACGATCTCGGCCATCGCTGGGCCCCTGAGGAGGGCAAGCCGGGCGAGCCCGTCTTCATGCCGCGCAAGGGGTATGAGGGCTATCGCGTCTTCCAGCTGAACCCGACGCTGGTCGGCTGGGCGGTGAAGCTCGGCTCCGGCACCAACCTGCAGGATTCAGATTCGGCCAGGCAGTACCGCATGCGCTACCCCGACAAGCGGGCGCAGGCGGCGCCGGCGGTGACGGTCGGCACGCATATGACCGGCGACACCTTCTTCCACGGGCCGGGCCTGTCGAAGGAGGCGCAGTACATGGCCAAGCTCTACGGCGCCGACGACTATGTCATCACCGAGATGGAGAACGCCGCGATCACGCTCGTGATCAAGCGGCAGTTCGGCACGGACCGGATCCTGAGCCTGCGCGGCGCGGTCAATTTCGACCAGGGCAATCCGAACGAGACAACGCTGCAGCATCTCGACCCGGCGCCCGGCCAGACCGCCGGCGGCTTTGCCGAGACCGTCGCCAATGTCGAGGCCGTCGGCTCGCGGGTGGTCGATCACATCGCCGCCAACTGGGCCGACTGGCAGAAGGGCGTGCCGCCGCTGCCGGCGAAGTGAGCTCGCTTTAGGCGCCTGCTGTCATTCCGGGGCGATCCGTCAGGATCGAACCCGGAACCCACGACTGGNNCCCAGTCGTGGGTTCCGGGTCCTTCGCTGACGAGAAGCCCCGGAATGACAGCATTGTGCAGCCGCAACCCAGCAGACCTTACGATCGGCCTGCCCGGAAGAGTAGGCTGCCGTCGCCATAGGAGTAGAAGCGGTATTCCGCTGCGATCGCATGAGCATAGGCGCGTTTCATCACGTCGAGCCCGCAGAAGGCTGAGACCAGCATGAACAGCGTCGAGCGCGGCAGGTGGAAATTTGTCATCAGCACGTCGACGGCACGGAAGCGATAGCCTGGCGTGATGAAGATCGCGGTATCGCCCGAGAAGGGACGGATTGTGCCGTCCTCCGCGGCCGCGCTCTCGATCAGGCGCAGCGAGGTGGTGCCGACGCAGACGATCCGCCCGCCTCTCGCCTTAACGGCGTTGAGCGCTGCGGCTGTCTCGGCCGAGACCGTGCCCCACTCGGCGTGCATGCGGTGTTCGTCGGTGTCGTCCGCCTTGACGGGAAGGAAGGTGCCGGCGCCGACATGGAGCGTGACGAAATGGCGTGAGACGCCATGAGCCTGCAGCGCGGCGAAGAGCTCGGGTGTGAAGTGCAGCCCTGCGGTCGGTGCGGCGACCGCCCCATCCTCGCGGGCATAGGCGGTCTGGTAATCGGTCGTGTCGGCGCTGTCTGCCGGGCGTTTTCCCGCGATATAGGGCGGCAGTGGCAATTCACCGAGCCGTGCGATCGCCTCATCGAGATAAGCGCTGGTCAGGCTGAACTGCAGCTCGACCTCGCCGCCATCGCCCTTGGCCAACACCTCCGCATGCAGCCGGCCGAGCTCGCAGGCGTTGCTGGCGCCCTCGGCATCGAAGATCACCGTCTCGCCGACACTAAGCTTCTTGGCCGGGCGGGCGAAGGCGAGCCAGCGATCCTCGCTCTCACGCTTGTGCAGCATGATCTCGACGCGGGCGGAATCCGCACCACGATAGCGCCGGCCGCGCAGCCGCGAGGGAATGACGCGCGTGTCGTTCAGCACGAGCGCGTCGCCTGGCCGCAGCAGCGAGACGAGATCTCGGACGCTGCGGTCCTCGAAGGGCTCGGGCGCATCCGGCCTGACGACCAGCAGGCGCGCCGCATCGCGCGGGCTTGCGGGCCTCAGCGCGATGCGGTCTTCGGGCAGGTCGAAGTCGAAGAGGCCAACGTCCATCGACCGGCAATCTCTTCCAAACGGGAGTTGATTTCACACGGCGCCGCACTTCATCCCGGACAAGCGGCGAAGCCGCTTCGATCCGGGATCCATCGTAGAGCGCAAAGCCCTACGATGGATCCCGGGTCGAGCCCGGGATGACAGCGTCGTTCCGGCGCGATCAGGCCGCGTCGGCCATCACCTTCATCGAGACGATGGAGTCGGGATCGCGCACGGGCTCGCCGCGCTTGATCTTGTCGACATTGTCCATGCCTTCAACGACCTGACCCCAGACGGTGTACTGCTTGTCGAGGAAGCGGGCGTCGTCGAAGACGATGAAGAACTGGCTGTTGGCCGAGTTCGGATTCTGGGCGCGAGCCATCGAGCAGATGCCGCGGACATGCGGCTCGGCGTTGAACTCCTGCGCCAGGTCCGGATAGTCCGAACCGCCGGTGCCGGTGCCGTGCGGGCAGCCGACCTGGGCCATGAAGCCGTCGATGACGCGGTGGAAGACGATGCCGTCATAGAAGCCCTCGCGGGCCAGCGTCTTGATGCGCTCGACATGGTTCGGCGCGAGGTCGGGACGCAGCTTGATCACCACGGGGCCCTTGGTCGTCTCCATGACGATGGTGTTCTCAGGATCGAGGGACATCAGATTTGCCTTTCGTCGGTCGGCGCACGGCCGTGGAAGCGGATGATGAAGGGTCGCCCCGCGATACTCGCTCCGAGGCCCGCCGACAACCGCATCGGTGTGCAGGCGCGAACAGCCTCGACGGCGGAATCACTGAAGCGTTTCTGGAACTCGGCGTCGCCGCGGCGCGTCTCCCAGGTCACGCGCGGCTGACCGAAGAGGCTGCCGTCGCGGCGCAGGCTGAAACGGATCGAGACCATGGCGCCGGTGAGATCGCCCGGGAGTGCCGGCGGGGTCCAGCAACGCCGCAGGGCCGGCGCGATATCGACCAGCTTGTCCACGGCCTCGCCGCCTCCCTCGGGCGTCGTCTCGGGCGAGACGGAGCCGATGAGGCCGATATCGCCGCTGCGCCGGCTGAACTGCGGCGGATTGATCCGACGCTGCTCGAAGCCGGGGATGTCCTCGCGGCCACCAAACGGCCCGCCGATGCCGGGGTTGTAGCGCTGGCCGCTTTCCGGCGGCAGGATCGGGTTCTGCGAGCCCGAGGGCGGGGGCAGAACCGGATTCTGCGAGCCGGAGGGCGGCGGCAGGCCGAGATCCCGCGTGTCCTGGGCAAAGGCCGGCAGCGCGGCCACCGCAAGGGCCAAAAGGCTCAGAAAGGTTGCCCGCTTCATCGCCTTGGCCCTCCGCGGCCGTGCCTCATGCCTCGGCCTACTTCGCGTCGGCCTGCATCCGCATGCGGACGATCTTGTCCGGGGTGCTGACTTGGCCGTTGTTATTGGCTGCGCCCTTCTTGATCTTGCGCACCGCATCCATGCCGGAGACGACCTCGCCGAAGAGCGTGTACTGGCCCGTCAGCGAGCCGCAGCCCTCGAAGCAGATGAAGAACTGGGAATTGGCTGAATCCGGCGACTGCGAACGCGCCATGCCGACCGAACCGACCTTGTAGGGCGTCTGGCTGAATTCGGCGGGGAGGTTCGGCAGGTCGGACTTGCCCATGCCGGTCCCGGTCGGGTCACCGGTCTGGGCCATGAAGCCGTCGATGACGCGGTGGAAGACGATGCCGTCATAGAAGCCGCGCTTCACCAGCGTCTTGATCTGCGCGACGTGCTTGGGCGCGAGATCCGGCCGGAGCCGGATGGTGACCGGCCCGTCCTTGGTCTCCAGCACGACAGTGTTCTCGGGATCGGGCTTCGGAGCCTGGGCCTGGGCGAATCCAAGCGTGGCGAGGAGGGCAAGGGCGGCAAGCGGGCTGCGCAGCATGAAGATCTCCATGGGCCGCCGGCGAGCCCGGCGGATCGCCGGTCGATAGCCGTATCCTTTGACCGGAACAAGGCGCGAATATCGGCCGAATCGCATCTTGCTGCGCTGCACAAGAGCAAAGGAGATGAAACTTGCAAAAATTCGAGGCTGCACATGCCTAAACTGATGACAGCCCCGTCACAATCAGCTAAGCCTTTCCGTGCTGGGAGCGCCTTGCCAGACAAGGCGCTGCGGACCAGGTCTTGGGAGGAACAAACGCCCGCCTTGCATGCGAGCTGCCCGCTTTGAACTGGGTGCCGATGCAGCGGTAAAAAACAGACTATCCAAAGGCAAGGCGTCGGCCTTGCCTTTTTTCTTGGGCGAAATCCTTTGCCGGCAGCAACTTGCCAGGCCTCGTTCCCAGATCCCGTGAGGCCGGCCCGCCCTCAGATGTCGTAAGCCACCCAGACATAATAGACGCCGGCGAAGATCACCGCCGCGATGACCGAGGTGATTGCCGCTTTCCTGAGCAGCCCCGGCAGAACGGGGGCTCCCGGCTCCGTGCCGGCGGTCACGTCGCCGGTCTCGTGCTGGCTGCGGATGCCGAAAGGCAGCACGGCGAAGAGCGTGATCCACCAGATCACGAAATAGAGCGCGAGGGCGCCGACGAGGTTCATGCCTGTTCCAGCTCGACGAGCGTTCCGAGGAAATCCTTGGGGTGCAGGAAGAGCACCGGCTTGCCATGGGCGCCGACGCGCGGCTCGCCCGAACCCAGCACGCGAGCGCCTTGGGCCTTCAGCCGATCGCGCGCGGCAAGGATGTCATCGACCTCGTAGCAGATGTGGTGAATGCCGCCATCGGCGTTGCGTTCCAAGAACTTTGCGATCGGCGAATCGGCGCCGAGCGGCTCCAGCAGCTCGATCTTGGTGTTGGGCAGCTCGACGAAGACGACGGTGACGCCGTGCTCCGGCTGCGGCAGCGACTGCGAGACACGTGCGCCCAGCGTATCGCGATAAAGCGCCGTGGACGCCGCGAGATCCTTCACGGCGATGGCGACATGGTTGAGGCGTCCGATCATCTGCATCTTCTCCAGCCCGGCGGCGCTGCGTCCGTTCTACACCTCGACCACCAGCGCATGCACTAGCGGCTTCTTGCCCCACTCCTCGTTGACGGCGCTGCGCACGCCGCGCTCCAGAGCATTGCGCAAGGCCTCCGGATCGCGGCGGCGGGCCTTCGGAATATTGTCGAGCAGGTCGGCGACGATGTCGGCGACGTATTCGTCGAAATCCGTGCCCTCGCGGGTGCGCGGCGGCAGGCCGAGCACGGCGACCTCCGGCTCGCCGGCGATGCCGCCCTTGTCGTCGATCGCGACAGCGATCGAGACGATACCGGCGAAGGAGAGCCGGCGGCGCTCCTGCACCGTCTTCTCGAGCGCGTTCACCAGCAGCGAGCCGTCCTGATAGAGCCGGCCATGCGGCGCCTCGTCGATCTTCGACGCTCCCGCTGCCCCGATCGCGACGACATCGCCATTGCCGGCGCGCAGCACATGCTTGACGCCGAGGCTGCGGGCGAAGCTCTCATGCTCAGCCAGATGCAGGTCCTCGCCATGGGCGGGAATCGCGATCTGCGGCTTCAGCCAGCCATAGAGCCGCGCCAGCTCCTCGCGACGCGGATGGCCCGAAACGTGGACCAGATGGGTGCGGTCCGTGATGATCTCGATCTTGTCCCTCGCCAGCTTGTTGAGGATGTTGCCGACCGACTTCTCGTTGCCGGGGATGGTGCGCGACGAGAAGATCACGCGGTCGCCGGGCGAGAGCGCGATCTCGGGGTGGTCGTCGGCCGCGATGCGCGAGAGCGCCGCGCGCGGCTCGCCCTGGCTGCCGGTGAGCAGCGCCACGACCTTGTCGCGCGGCAGGTAGCCATAGGCATCGACCGGGCGGAAGGCGGGGATGCCGTCGAGATAGCCGCATTCGCGCGCGACATCGATGACGCGGTCCATGGCGCGGCCGACGACGACGACGTCGCGGTCATTGGCCATAGCGGCCTCGGCCACGGCGCGCAGCCGCGCAACATTCGACGCGAAGGTGGTCACGGCGACGCGGCCGGGCGCCGATGCGACCAGCTCCTTCAGCTTGGCGGCGACATCAGCCTCGCTCGGGCTGGTGCCGTCGCGCATGACGTTGGTCGAATCGCAGACGATTGCCAGCACTCCCTCGTCGCCGAGCTCGCGCAGGCGCTTCTCGTCGGTCGGCAAGCCGACGCGCGGCGTCGGGTCGATCTTCCAGTCGCCGGTATGAACGACGAGGCCGGCGGGCGTCCGGATGGCGAGCGCGTTGGACTCGGGGATCGAATGCGCGACCGGCACGAACTCGATGTCGAAGGGACCGAGCGTGATACGCCCGCCCTGAGGCACGACGTTGATCTCGACATTGGGCGCGCCGGGCTCGGGAAGGCGGCGCGTGGCGAGGAGGCCGGCGGCGAAACGCGTGCAGTAGACCGGCGCGCGCAGGCTCGGCCAGAGCGCGGCGAGCGCGCCGATATGGTCCTCATGGGCGTGGGTGATGACGATGCCGATGAGGTTCGCCCGCTCCTCGACGATGTAGCGCAGGTCCGGCAGCACGATGTCGATGCCCGGCGCCTCCGGCCCGGCGAAGGAGATGCCGCAATCGACCAGGATCCATTTTCGCCGCCCCTCGGGCCCGAAACCGTAGAGAGCGGCATTCATGCCGATCTCGCCGAGGCCGCCGAGAGGAACGAAGACGAGCTGGTCGCTGGAGCGGGTCACGGGGCATCCTGAAGACATGGACCCTGCCGGCGACGCGCTTCATCGCAGCCCCGTCGTAGCGTCCTGGAAGAAGTGTCGGAAACGCGCGTCATCCTGGACAAGGCGAAGTCGCAGATGACCTTGGCCGCCCGGGATGACCGGCGTTGAACCGGGAATTTTCCCTTAGCACGGTCTCGGCGCAGCAAGCCAGCGCGACCGCGCCGCGTCAGGCAGCCCCAAAGAACAGGTCGCCGGCGTCGATCAGCCGCCGCCCGGCTTCCGTCTCCAGCTCGAGGCGCCCAGTCGGGTCGAGCCCGGCGAAACGGCCGCTCGCGGGTCCCTCCGGCAGGCGGATGGTGATCGTTTCGCCAAGGAAGGCGGCGCGCTCGAGCCATGCGGCTCGCGTCGGGCCGAAGCCGCCGGGCTGCGACCAGATCGCGAAGCGCTTCGCCCAGGCGTCACTCAGCGCTTCCAGCATGGCCTCGACGCTGGCCTGCGGCGCGGCCGCCTTGAGGAAGGTCGCCGGATAAGGCGTGTCCGAGGGACAGGAGGCGATGTTGACGCCGCAGCCGATGATGACATTGAGCCGCCCTGCCCGGCTCTCGCCTTCGAGCAGCAGCCCCGAGGTCTTGGCCCTGTCGAGCAGCAGGTCGTTCGGCCATTTCAATCGGAGCGCGGAAGCGGATGCGCCCAGGAGCCGCGACGCCGCATCATGCAATGCGAGGCCGACGACGAAGCCGAGTTGCGGCGCGAGCCCAGGCTCGCAAGGATCGGTCAGCAGGAGGCTGGCGTAGAGATTGCCGGGGGGCGAGCCCCATTGCCTGCCATGGCGCCCCCTGCCCGCATTCTGGCTGCGCGCAACGATCCAGAGCTTGCCCGGTTCGCCTTGGTCGAGCGCGCGGCGGGCCTCCTCCATGGTGGACCCGACCGCGTCGCGGATGATCAGCCGATAGCCCGCAGCGCGGGCGGCTTCACCGAGCACGCGCCGTCAGCTCAGAAGAGCGACTTCGCCGCAGCTGCCGCCGAGTCGAAGAGCGGTGCCGGCAGGAAGGAGAGCGCCACGACGAAGATCGTCGAGACCAGCAGGACCGTGCGCACGCCGAGGTCGGCGGTCTCGAAGGCCGGCTTCGCGTCGTCGAAATACATGACCTTGACGAGGCGCAGATAGTAATAGGCGCCGACGACGCTGGTGAGCACGCCGATGACGGCGAGCACATAGAGCTGCGCGTGGATCGCGGCCAGGAAGACGTACCACTTCGCCCAGAAGCCGGCGAGCGGCGGGATGCCGGCGAGCGAGAACATCATCATCGACATCGCAAATGCCATCCAGCCATTGGTCCTGGACAGGCCGGCGAGCTCGTTGATGTCCTCGACCAGCTTGCCGTCGCGGCGCATCATCAGAACGCAGGCGAAGGCGGCGAGGGTCGTGGCGAGATAGATCGCCATATAGGTCATCACGCCCTGCACGCCGTCGGGGGTGCCAGCCGCGAGGCCGATCAGCGCGTAGCCCATATTCGCGATCGAGGAATAGGCGAGCAGTCGCTTGACGTTGCGCTGGCCGATCGCGGCGAAGGCGCCGAGCGCCATCGAGGCGATCGAGATGAAGACGATGATCTGGCGCCACTCTTGGATCGCGCCCGGGAAGGCGCCGATGAAGACGCGGACCACCATCGCCATCGCCGCCATCTTGGGGGCGGAGGCGAAGAAGGCGGCGACCGGCGTCGGCGCGCCCTCATAGACATCCGGCGTCCACATGTGGAACGGCACGGCCGAGATCTTGAAGGCCACGCCGGCGGCGATGAAGACAATGCCGAAGATCAGCCCGATGCCGATATGGCCGCCCTGCGTCGCAGCAGCGATGCCCGGGAAGGTGACGGTGCCGGTGAAGCCATAGACCAGCGAGGCGCCATAGAGCAGCATGCCGGAGGAGAGCGCTCCGAGCACGAAATACTTCAGACCGGCTTCCGTGGACTTCGCGTTGTCGCGGTCGAAGGCGGCGACGACATAGAGCGCCAGCGACTGCAGTTCCAGGCCGACATAGAGGCTGATGAGGTCGTTGGCCGAGATCATCATCATCATGCCGACCGTCGCCAGCACGACAAGGATCGGGAACTCGAAGCGCATCGAGCCGTCGCGCCGCAGCGTATCGGCCGAGAGCAGGATCGCGGCAGCGGCGCCGATCAGCGTCAGCACCTTCATGAACCGGGCGAAGCCGTCGGCGATGAAGCTGTTGTTGAAGGTCGTCTGCGTCCCGCTCGCCGAGACGCAAAGCACGAGCGCGACCGCGAGAAGCACGATCGCGATCCCCTCCAGCAGGCGGGTCGAACGCTCGCGCTGCACGGCGCCGATCAGCACCATGGCGATGGCGCCGAGCGCCAGGATGATTTCCGGCAGGGCCGGGCCGAGAGCGGGCAGAGCCATGACGAAACCTTACTGCACGGCCGCCACCGCCGTCTTCGCGGCGGTGAGCGCGGCCTGGTAGTTCTTGATGAGCGCTTCCGTCGGCGCCGCGAAGGCGTCGAGGATCGTGTGCGGCTGCACGCCGTACCAGATCGTCAGCAGGACGAGCGGCACGAGGATGAGCATCTCGCGGCCGTTCAGGTCCTGGATGTCCTTGAGCTCGGGCTTGACCAGTTCACCGAAGATGACCCGGCGATAAAGCCAGAGCGCATAGGCGGCCGAGAGGATGACGCCGGAGGTCGCGATGAAGGCGACCCAGGTGTTGGCGCGGAAGGCGCCGAGCAGCGTCAGGAACTCGCCGACGAACCCGGCTGTGCCCGGCAGGCCGACATTGGCCATGGTGAAGACCATGAAGACCGTGGCGTAGATCGGCATGCGGCTCACCAGGCCGCCATAGGCAGCGATCTCGCGGGTGTGCATGCGGTCGTAGATCACGCCGACGCAGAGGAAGAGCGCGCCGGAAACGAGGCCGTGGCTCATCATCTGGAACATCGCGCCCTGCACGCCCTGCGGCGTCAGAGTGAAGAGGCCCATGGTGACGAAGCCCATATGGGCGACCGAGGAATAGGCGATCAGCTTCTTGATGTCCTCCTGCATCAGCGCCACCAGCGAGGTGTAGACGATGGCGATGACGGAGAGCGCGAAGACCAGCGGCGCGAAATAGGCCGAGGCTTCGGGGAACATCGGGATCGAGAAGCGGATGAAGCCGTAGCCGCCCATCTTCAGCAGGATCGCCGCCAGGATCACGGAGCCGGCCGTCGGCGCCTCGACGTGGGCGTCGGGCAGCCAGGTATGGACCGGCCACATCGGCATCTTCACCGCGAAGGAGGCGAAGAACGCGATCCAGAGCCACTTCTGCATCTCGGACGGGAACTTGTGCGTCAGCAGCGTCGGAATGTCGGTGGTGCCGGCGTTCCAGTACATCGCCATCACCGCCAGCAGCATCAGCACCGAGCCGAGGAGCGTGTAGAGGAAGAACTTGTAGGAGGCGTAGACGCGCCGCTTGCCGCCCCAGATGCCGATGATCAGGAACATCGGGATCAGGCCGGCCTCGAAGAACAGGTAGAACAGCACGAGGTCGAGCGAGGCGAAGACGCCGATCATCAGCGTCTCCAGCACCAGGAACGCGACCATGTACTCCGGCACGCGCTTCTCGACCGAGGTCCAGGATGCGCCGATGCAGAACGGCATCAGGAAGGCCGTCAGCACGATGAAGGGGAAGGAGAAGCCGTCGACGCCGAGCTTGAACTTGATCGCATCGGAGACCCAGGCATGGGTCTCGACGAGCTGGAAGCCGGGATTGGCGGTGTCAAAGCGGCCCCAGGCGAAGCAGGCGAGCACGAAGGTCAGCACCGTCGTGAACAGGGCGATCCAACGGGCGTTAGAATCGACAGCCGACTGATCGCCGCGCTGGACGAGGATCAGGGCCGCGCCAACCAGCGGCAGGATCAGAAGACCGGTGAGAATACCGAAGCCGAACATCATCTCACCCGCGGGTCACAAGATACCAGGTCACCAGCCCTGCGACGCCGATCAGCATCGCGAAGGCATAGTGATAGAGATAGCCGGTCTGGAGCCGGACCACCCGGTTGGTCACGTCGACCACCCGGGCCGAGACGCCATCCGGCCCGAAGCCGTCGATGACGAAGCCGTCGCCCTTCTTCCAGAGGAAGCGGCCGAGCCACTTCGCGGGACGCACGAACAGGAAGTCGTAGATCTCGTCGAAGTACCACTTGTTGAGCAGGAACTGGTACAGCGCCGGGTTCGCCGCAGCGAGCCTGCCGGGGATGTCCGGCCGGCTGACATACATCCAGTATGCGAGCAGGAAGCCGATCACCATCGCCACGAAGGGCGACGCCATGACCCAGGCCGGCACCTCGTGCATGGTGTGGAGGATGTGGTTCTCCTTGCCCATGAACAGCGCCGACTTCCAGAAGTGCTCGAAGTCGTGGCCGATGAAATATTCCTTGAACACGTAGCCGGCAGCGACCGCGCCGAGCGAGAGCACGGCGAGCGGGAGCAGCATCACCCAGGGGCTCTCATGCGGCGTGTGGTCATGGCCATGGCCATGTCCGTGATCGTCATGGGCATGGTCGTCATGACCATGGGCCGCATGGGCGTGGTCGTCGTGACCGTGGGTGTCATGACCGTGGCCGTGGCCCCAGCGCGGCGCGCCCTCGAAGGTCATGAAGTACAGCCGCCACGAGTAGAACGAGGTCATGCAGGCGGCGAGAACCAGCAACACGAAGGCGTAGGAGCTGGCGAAGCCGCCATGCTCGACCGATGCGTAGGCGCTCTCGATGATCGCGTCCTTCGAGAAGTAGCCCGCGAAGCCCGGGAAGCCGGTCAGAGCCAGCGTGCCGATCGTCATGGCCGCAGCGGTCAGCGGGATGTGCTTACGCAGGCCACCCATGTTCCGCATGTCCTGCTCGTGATGCATCGCGTGGATGACCGAGCCGGCACCGAGGAACAGCAGCGCCTTGAAAAAGGCATGGGTGAAGAGGTGGAAGATGCCGGCGCCATAGTTGCCGACGCCGAGCGCGACGAACATGTAGCCGAGCTGCGAGCAGGTCGAATAGGCGATGACGCGCTTGATGTCGTTCTGGACGAGGCCGACCGTCGCCGCGAAGAAGGCGGTGGTGGCGCCGATGACGACGACGACGGTGAGCGCGGCGGGCGCGTATTCGAAGATCGGCGAGAGGCGCGCCACCATGAAGACGCCGGCGGTGACCATGGTCGCGGCATGGATGAGGGCCGAGACCGGGGTCGGGCCTTCCATCGCGTCCGGCAGCCAGGTGTGCAGCAGGAACTGCGCCGACTTGCCCATGGCGCCCATGAACAGCAGCAGGCAGGTCAGCGTCAGCGCATTCCAGTCATGGCCGAGGAAATGGAAGCTCTGGCTCACCAGCTCGCCGGCGCGCGGGAAGATCCCGTCGTAGGTGACCGAGCCGAACAGCACGAAGACCAGGAAGATGCCGAGCGAAAAGCCGAAATCGCCGACGCGGTTGACGATGAAGGCCTTCATCGCCGCGGCGTTGGCCGAGGGCTTCTGATACCAGAAGCCGATCAGCAGGTACGAGGCGAGGCCGACGCCCTCCCAGCCGAAGAACATCTGGACGAGGTTGTCCGACGTCACCAGCATCAGCATCGCGAAGGTGAAGAGCGAGAGATAGGCGAAGAAGCGCGGCCGGTGCGGATCCTCGTGCATGTAGCCGATCGAGTAGAGGTGCACGAGCGACGAGACGGTGTTGACGACGACCAGCATCACCGCCGTCAGCGTGTCGATCCGGAAGGCCCAGTCGACCTGCAGCTCGCCCGAGGCGATCCAGCTCGCGACCTGGACGCGTGTCGTGCCGTGGCCAAAGCCGACCTGGGTGAAGGCCACCCAGGACAGGGCGGCAGAGACGAAGAGCAGCGAGGTCGTGACGATCTCGGAGCCGCGCGCGCCGATCAGCCGGCCGAAGAGGCCGGCGATCAGGAAGCCGATCAGGGGGAGGAAGACGATCGCGTGATACATGGGCGTGAGGTCCAGGCGCGTGGTTAGCGCTCAGCCTTTCATCATGTTGATGTCTTCGACCGCGATCGAACCGCGGTTGCGGAAGTAGACGACGAGGATCGCGAGGCCGATGGCGGCCTCGGCCGCCGCCACCGTCAGCACCAGGAGAGCGAAGACCTGGCCGACGATGTCGTTCAGGAAGCTCGAGAAAGCGACGAAGTTGATGTTCACCGACAGCAGGATGAGCTCGACCGACATCAGGATGACGATGACGTTCTTGCGGTTGATGAAGATGCCGAGCACGCCGAGCGTGAACAGGATGGCGCTAACGGAGAGAAAGTGGCCCAATCCGATCGTCATCACGCCATCTCCTCGGGAACGCCGGCCCGCGAGGGCACCTGCTTGACCTCCATCGCCGCGTCCTTGGTGCGGGCGTTCTGGGTCGGGACATGCTGGCGCTTGATGCCGGGCCGCTCGCGCAACGTCAGCACGATCGCGCCGATCATGGCGACCAGCAGCACGAGGCCTGCCGCCTGGAAGTAGTAGACATACTGCGTGTAGAGCACGCGCCCGAGCGCCTCGGTGTTGGTGAGGTTGCCCGGAATGGCCGCGACCGGCGCCTTGACGATCTGCGGGTCGATGACCCAGGCGCCGACGACGAGCATGAGCTCGACCGCGAAGATGAAGCCGACCAGAGCGCCGATCGGCAGATAGTTCAGGAAGCCCTGGCGGAACTCGGCGAAATCGACGTCGAGCATCATCACCACGAAGAGGAAGAGCACCGCGACCGCGCCGACATAGACGACGACCAGCAGCATCGCGAGGAACTCGGCGCCCAGCAGCAGGAAGAGCCCGGCCGCGTTGACGAAGGCCAGGATCAGGTAGAGCACCGAATGGACAGGGTTGCGCGAGCTCACCACCATGAAGGCGGAAGCCACGGTGATGCCTGCGAAGAGATAGAAGAAAGCCGCTGCGGCATTCATCTCGGCCAGCCCTTCCCGCCCTTCACATCGGGCGGTCCTTGTTTGGTTCGTGCTCCGGACTCAAGAGCCGGGGCAATTTGGAGCGTCTATAATCAGGCCCGCCGGACGGAACAACCGCACGGCGGGTCTGTGCATTCAGCCGCGCCCTTCAACGTCATGCCGGGCAAGCGAAGCGCAGACCCGGGATCCATCCTAGAGCGCAGTTCCCTCCGATCGATCCCGCGTCCGCGCCGCTTCGCGGCTTGTCCGGGATGACGTCGGAGGGGTGGAAGTCACCGATACGGCGCGTCCATCGCGATGTTGCGCGCGATTTCGCGTTCCCAGCGCGCGCCGTTCGCAAGCAGCTTGTCCTTGTCGAAGAACAGCTCCTCGCGGGTCTCGGTCGCGAACTCGAAATTCGGCCCCTCGACGATCGCATCGACCGGGCAGGCCTCCTGGCAGAAGCCGCAGTAGATGCACTTCGTCATGTCGATGTCGTAACGGGTGGTGCGGCGCGTCCCGTCGTTGCGGCGCGGGCCCGCCTCGATGGTGATGGCCTGCGCCGGGCAGATCGCCTCGCAGAGCTTGCAGGCGATGCAACGCTCCTCGCCGTTCGGGTAACGGCGCAGCGCGTGCTCGCCACGGAAGCGCGGCGAGAGCTGCCCCTTCTCGAAGGGGTAGTTCAGCGTGGCCTTCGGCTTGAAGAAGTAGCGCATCGAGAGGCCGATGGCCCCGACGAACTCCTTCAGCAGCAGGCCCCTTGCGGCTTGCGCGAGTGACATCGCCTTCGTCCTTCCATCCTCAGCCGAACAAGGCCCGGCCGATCACGAAACCCAAGACCGGCATGAAGCCGATCGTCATCACCATCAACGCCCGCCGCAAGATACGGGTGCGGCGTTCGTAATCCATTTTATCGGCCTCCGTCTCCGAGCGATCCGTGCGCCTCAGCGCCCCGATCACCACGGCCGACATCAGCCGGTATTCCAGGAGGCCGAGCCCGAAGCCGATCAGGGCGCCGAGCGGGCCTGCCCAACTCATCCGTTCACAGGCGCCCAGCCCGTGACCTGCAGCACCAGCGCCACGATCACCACGCAGGCGATCGAGAGCGGCAGGAAGACCTTCCAGCCCAGCCGCATCAGCTGGTCGTAGCGGTAGCGCGGCACGAAGGCCTTCACCAGCGCGAACATGAAGAACACCAGGCAGACCTTGAGCGCGAACCAGAACACGCCCGGCAGCCAGGTGAAGGGCGGCAGCGCGATCGGGGGCGCCCAGCCACCGAGGAACAGGATCGTGGTCAGCGAGCACATCGTCATGATCGCCACGTATTCGCCGAGCATGAAGAGCAGGTACGGCGTCGAAGAATACTCGACCATGAAGCCCGCCACGAGCTCCGATTCAGCCTCGGCCAGGTCGAAGGGCGGCCGGTTCGTCTCTGCCAGCGCCGAAACGAAGAAGACGATGAACATCGGAAAGAGCGGCAGGAAGTACCAGTTCAGGAAGCTGAGCCACGGCACGCCCAGCGCATGCGCCAGGCCGCGGGTCTGCTGCGCCTCGACAACCGCTGAGAGGTTGAGCGAGCCGACGCAGAGCAGCACGGTGATGATGACGAAGCCGATCGAGACCTCGTAGGACACCATCTGCGCCGCCGAGCGCAGCGCGCTCATGAACGGGTACTTCGAGTTCGAAGCCCAACCCGCCATGATGATGCCGTAGACGCCGAGCGAGGAGATCGCGAGGATATAGAGCACGCCGACATTGATGTCGGCGATCGCCCAGCCTTCCGCCACCGGGATCACCGCCCAGGCGCCGAGCGCCAGCAGGCAGGAGATGAACGGCGCCAGCAGGAAGATGCCCTTGTTGGAGCTCGCCGGGATGATCGGCTCCTTGAAGGCGAACTTCATCAGGTCGGCGAAGCTCTGGAACAGGCCCCAGGGACCGACGACGTTCGGGCCGCGGCGAAGCTGCACGGCCGCCCAGATCTTGCGGTCGGCGAGCAGGATATAAGCGATGAAGACCAGCAGGCAGACCAGCAGCAGCAGGCTCTTGCCGAGGATGATCGCGAGATCGAGGACGAGGTCCCAGTTCATGCCGCTTACTCCGCCGCCTGCTGGTGCCGGCCGGAGGCCAGCGCCGAGCATTCCGCCATCACGGCGGAGGCCCGCGCGATCGGGTTGGTCTGATAGAAGTCGCTCACCGTCGAGGCGAAGCCCGCCTTGCCCGTCTTGCCACCGAGGCCGGCGAGCTTGCCGAGCACGGCCGCGTCGTTCTCGCCGAGGATGTCGAGCGCCGCGAGGTGCGGGTGAGCGGCGTACAGAGCCTTGCGGAGCCCCGACAGCGAGTCGAAGGGCAGCGTCTTGCCGAGCGCGGCCGAGAGCGCGCGCAGGATCGCCCAATCCTCGCGGGCATCGCCCGGCGGGAAGGTGGCGCGGTCGGCCATCTGGACGCGGCCTTCGGTGTTCACATAGGTGCCGGACTTCTCGGTGTAGGCGGCGCCCGGCAGGATGACGTCGGCGCGATGCGCGCCGCGGTCGCCATGCGTGCCCTGGTAGACGACGAAGGCACCCTGCGGCACCTCGATTTCGTCGGCGCCGAGCAGGAAGAGCACGTCGAGCGCGCCGGGCTGCAACATACCGGCGACGTCCAGACCGCCCTCGCCTGGCACGAAGCCGAGATCGAGCGCGCCGACGCGCGAGGCGGCGGTGTGGATCACGCCGAAGCCGTTCCAGCCCTCGGCGACGGCGCCAAGCGCCTGCGCCGCCTTGGCGGCGAGCGAGAGCACGGCCTCGCCATCCTCGCGGGCGAGAGCCCCCTGCCCCACCAGAACCATCGGCTTGCCGCCAGCGGCCTGAGCCGACTTCACGACATCGGCCAGCGTCTCCGGGCCAGCGCCGAGATAGTCATACGTGTAGGTCAGGTCGACCTGCTCGCCGATGACGCTGACCTTGAAGTCGCCGCGCAGCCAGCGCTTGCGGATGCGGGCGTTCAGGATCGGCGCCTCGCGGCGCGGGTTGGAGCCGATGATCAGCAGCGAGGTCGCTTCCTCGATGCCGGCGATACCGGCGTTGAGGACATAGGAAGCGCGGCCGGCCTTCGGATGCAGCTTGGTGCCGTCCTGGCGGGCGTCGAGATTGGCGCTGCCGAGCGATGCGATCAGGCTCTTGAGCGCGAACATCTCCTCGACCGCGGCGAGGTCGCCGGCGATGGCACCGATCTTCTCCGCCTTGGCGCCCTTCACCTTGGCGGCGATGGCGGCGAAGGCCTCGTTCCAGCTCGCGGGACGCAGCCGGCCGTTCTCGCGGATATAGGGCCGGTCGAGACGCTGCGTGCGCAGGCCGTCGGCGACGTGGCGGGTCTTGTCCGAGATCCATTCCTCGTTCACCGCCTCGTTGAGGCGGGGCAGGATGCGCATCACTTCCTTGCCGCGGGAATCGACGCGGATCGCGGAGCCGACCGCGTCCATCACGTCGATGCTCTCGGTCTTGGAGAGCTCCCAGGGCCGGGCCTTGTTCTGGTAGGGCCTCGAGGTCAGCGCGCCGACCGGGCAGAGGTCGACGACATTGCCCTGCAGCTCCGACGACATCGCCTGCTCGAGATAGGTCGTGATCTCCATGTCCTCACCGCGGCCGATGGCGCCGAGGTCGGAGGCGCCGGCAACCTCGGTGGTGAAGCGGACGCAGCGCGTGCACTGGATGCAGCGCGTCATCGAGGTCTTGACCAGCGGGCCGATATACTTGTCCTCGACCGCGCGCTTGTTCTCGGCGTAGCGGGAGGTGTCCACGCCATAGGCCATGGCCTGGTCCTGCAGGTCGCACTCGCCGCCCTGGTCGCAGATCGGGCAATCCAGCGGGTGGTTGATGAGCAGGAACTCCATCACCCCTTCGCGGGCCTTCTTGACCATCGGCGACTTGGTCAGGACGACCGGGGGCTCGCCGTTCGGGCCGGGCCGCAGATCGCGCACGCCGATGGCGCAGGAGGCCTGCGGCTTCGGCGGCCCGCCCTTCACCTCGACGAGGCACATGCGGCAGTTGCCGGCGATGGAAAGCCGCTCATGGAAGCAGAAGCGCGGCACCTCGGCTCCGGCAGCCTCGCAGGCCTGCAGGACCGTGTATTCGGCCGGGACGTCGACTTCGATGCCGTCGATGACGAGTTTGGTCATGGTCTCACTCCGCCGCCATCAGGCGCACAGGCTCGCTGTGCGGGTTGGCGGCATAGTCGTCGATGCGCTGCTCGATCTCGTGACGGAAATGCGCGATCAGGCCCTGGATCGGCCAGGCGGCGGCGTCGCCGAGCGCGCAGATCGTGTGGCCCTCGATCTGCTTGGTGACGTCGAGCAGCATGTCGATCTCGCGCTTCTGGGCGCGGCCCTCGGCCATGCGCTCCATGACACGCCACATCCAGCCCGTGCCCTCGCGGCAGGGCGTGCACTGGCCGCAGCTCTCATGCTTGTAGAAGTGGCTGATGCGGGCGATGGCGCGGACGATGTCGGTCGACTTGTCCATCACGATCACCGCCGCTGTGCCGAGGCCCGAGCGCAGCTTCGAGAGCGAGTCGAAATCCATCGGCGTGTCGATGATCTGCTCGGCCGGGACCATGCGGACCGAGGAGCCGCCGGGGATGACGGCCTTCAGATTGTCCCAGCCGCCGCGGATGCCGCCGCAATGCTTGTCGATCAGCTCGCGGAAGGGGATGCCCATCGCCTCTTCGACGTTGCAGGGCTTGTTCACATGGCCCGAGACGCAGAAGAGCTTGGTGCCGACATTGTTCGGGTTGCCGATCGAGGAGAACCAGGCGGCGCCGCGGCGCAGGATGGTCGGTGCGACCGCGATCGACTCGACGTTGTTCACCGTGGTCGGGCAGCCATAGAGGCCCATATTGGCCGGGAACGGCGGCTTCAGCCGCGGCATGCCCTTCTTGCCCTCGAGGCTCTCGAGCAGCGCCGTCTCCTCGCCGCAGATATAGGCGCCGGCGCCGTGATGCACATAGAGATCAAACGGATAGCCGTGGACGTTGTCCTTGCCGATGAGCTTGGCCTCATAGGCTTCGTCGACCGCGCGCTGCAGCGCCTCGCGCTCGCGGACGTACTCGCCGCGGATGTAGATATAGGCCGCATGGGCGCCCATCGCGAAGGAGGCGATCAGGCAGCCCTCGACCAGCGTATGCGGGTCGTTGCGCATGATCTCGCGGTCCTTGCAGGTGCCCGGCTCCGACTCGTCGGCGTTGACGACGAGATAGTGCGGACGCCCGTCGCTCTGCTTGGGCATGAAGGACCACTTCAGCCCCGTCGGGAAGCCGGCGCCGCCGCGTCCGCGCAGGCCGGACTTCTTCATCTCGTCGATGATCCAGTCCCGGCCCTGCTCCAGGATGAACTTGGTGCCGTCCCAATGGCCGCGCTGGATCGCGCCCTTCAGGGTGCGGTCATGCAGGCCGTAGAGATTGGTGAAGATACGATCGCGATCTGCGAGCATGGTCTCGTCCTCACTCCGTCGGCTTGTCGCCGCTCTTGGCGGTCTTTGCGCGCGAACGGGTCGCCTTGGGCTTGCCCTCGGCGGCCGGCGTGTCCTGCGCGGCGCTGGTCGGCTGGGCCGGCGCGGAGGGCTTCGGGCGAGCAGCGGCAGCCGTCTCGCTCGCGGGCTTCTCGGCGACGGCGGCCGGAGTAGCCTCGGCCTTTTTCGCCTCGGCCTCGGCGGCCTTCTTGGCCTCGGCTTCGGCTGCTGCCTTGGCTGCGGCGGCCTCAGCAGCGGCCTTGCGCTGCTCGACGACGCGCTTCTGCCAGTCGCCGGCGCCGATCATCGAGCCGTCATAGAGCGCCTTGTCCTTCAGCGTCTCGCCACCGCCCTCGGGCTCGGAGCCGGTGCGGCCGTTCTGCGGGCCGGGCTTGGTCGGCCGGCCATGGCGCAGGTCGTCGAGGAGCTGACGGAAGTTCCCCGGCGTCAGGTCCTCGTAGTAGTCGACATTGATCTGCGCCATCGGGGCGTTGCAGCAGGCGCCGAGGCATTCGACTTCGAGCCAGGAGAGCTTGCCGTCGGCGGTGACCGTCGATTGCGGGCCGATGACGTCCTGGCAGACCTTCTTCAGCGCCTCGGCGCCGCGCAAGGCGCAGGGCGTCGTGCCGCAAAGCTGGACAAAATACTCGCCCACCGGCTGCAGGTTGAACATGGTGTAGAAGGTCGCGACCTCCATCACCCGCATCGGCGCCATGCCGAGGCGCTTGGCGACGGTCTCGATCACGGCGCGCGAGACCCAGCCCTCCTGCTCCTGCGCCTTCCACAGCAGCGGAATGACGGCGGAAGCCTGGCGGCCTTCCGGATACTTGGCGATCTGCTGGTCGATCCAGTTCTCGTTCGCCGGGGTGAAGGCGAAGGAGGCCGGCTGGACCGGATCGGGGGCGAGACGACGGACGGACATCAGCGGTCCACTTCACCAAACACGATATCAAGGGAGCCGAGGATCGCGGAGACGTCGGCGAGCATGTGCTTGCGGCACATGAAATCCATGGCCTGGAGATGGGCGAAGCCCGGGGCCTTGATCTTGCAGCGATAAGGCTTGTTGGTGCCGTCGGAGACCAGATAGACGCCGAACTCGCCCTTCGGCGCCTCGACCGCGGCATAGACCTCGCCGGCCGGCACCTTGTAGCCCTCGGTATACAGCTTGAAGTGGTGGATCAGCGCTTCCATCGAGCGCTTCATTTCGCCGCGCTTGGGCGGAACCATCTTGCCGTCGAGCGAGGAGACCGGACCGCCGCCATCGGCCGCCAGCAGCTTCTCGCAGCACTGCTTCATGATACGGACCGACTGGCGCATCTCTTCCATGCGGATGCAGTAGCGGTCGTAGCAGTCGCCGTTCTTGCCGACGGGGATGTCGAATTCCATCTCCTCGTAGCACTCATAGGGCTGCGACTTGCGCAGGTCCCAGGGCGCGCCGGAACCGCGCACCATCACGCCCGAGAAGCCCCATTTCCAGCAGGTCTCGAGATCGACCACGCCGATATCGACGTTGCGCTGCTTGAAGATGCGGTTGTCGGTCAGCAGCCCTTCGAGGTCGTCGCAGACCTTCAGGAAGGGATCGCACCATTCGGCGATGTCGTGGATCAGCGAGACCGGAATGTCCTGATGCACGCCGCCGGGACGAACATAGGCCGCATGCATGCGCGCGCCCGAGGCCCGCTCGTAGAAGATCATCAGCTTCTCGCGCTCCTCGAAGCCCCAGAGCGGGGGCGTGAGGGCGCCGACGTCCATCGCCTGCGTGGTTACGTTGAGGAGATGCGAGAGGATGCGGCCGATCTCGGAATAGAGCACGCGGATGAGCTGGCCGCGGCGCGGCACGGTCACGCCGGCGAGGCGCTCGACCGCGAGCGCGAAGGCATGCTCCTGATTCATCGGCGCGACATAGTCGAGCCGGTCGAAATAGGGCACAGCCTGGAGATAGGTCTTGGCCTCGATCAGCTTCTCGGTGCCGCGATGCAGCAGGCCGATATGCGGATCGACGCGCTCGACGACCTCGCCGTCCAGCTCCAGCACGAGGCGCAGAACGCCGTGCGCTGCCGGGTGCTGCGGCCCGAAATTGATCGAGAAGTTGCGGATGTTGTGTTCGGTCATCGCCGGCTCCGCTTACGCCGTCTTGGCTTTTTCGTCGCCGGGCAGCACGTAGTCCGTGCCTTCCCAGGGCGAGAGGAAATCGAAGTTGCGGAATTCCTGGTTGAGCTTCACCGGCTCGTAGACGACGCGCTTCTGCTCGTCGTCGTAGCGGACCTCGACGAAGCCCGTCAGCGGGAAGTCCTTGCGCAGCGGATAGCCCTCGAAGCCGTAGTCGGTGAGGATGCGGCGCAGGTCCGGATGGCCGGAAAACAGGATGCCATAGAAATCGTAGGCTTCACGCTCAAACCAGTTGGCGGCGGGAAAGACCTCAATGACGGACGGCACCGGGGTCGCCTCGTCGGTCTGCACCTTCACCCGGATGCGCCGGTTATGGTGCGGCGCGAGCAGATGGTAGACGACGTCGAAGCGCTTCTCGCGGCCCGGATAATCGGCGCCGGCGATGTCGGTGAAATTCACGAAGCGGAAGCGCGGATCCTCATAGAGGGTCTTCAGGACCTGAACGATCGCAGCCGCCTCGGCATGGATCGTCAGCTCCTCGAAGGCGACGACCGCCTCGGTCACCGCGCCAGGCAGCGCGGCCTTGATGTCTTCGCCGAGCTTTTCGAGCACTTCGCTCATCGCTTCACCTTCTCCCCCGCGCCATGCCCGAGGCTTGCCCCGAGCACTCCTTGGCAGGATTGAACCCAACCCTTGTCCGACGCCGCTCCGCCAGGAGCCCCCCGAGCCCTGAGCCCAGGCATGACGCCTGTGTCCTATCGTTCGATCGTGCCGGTCCGCCGGATCTTCTTCTGCAGCAGCAGCACGCCGTAGAGCAGAGCCTCCGCCGTCGGCGGGCAGCCCGGAACGTAGATGTCGATCGGGACGATGCGGTCGCAGCCGCGCACCACCGAGTAGCTGTAGTGGTAGTAGCCGCCGCCATTGGCGCAGGAGCCCATCGAGATGACGTAGCGCGGCTCCGGCATCTGGTCGTAGACCTTGCGCAGCGCGGGCGCCATCTTGTTGGTCAGCGTGCCGGCGACGATCATCACGTCGGACTGGCGTGGCGAGGCGCGCGGCGCGAAGCCGAAGCGCTCGACGTCGTAACGCGGCATCGAGAGCTGCATCATCTCGACGGCGCAGCAGGCCAGGCCGAACGTCATCCACATCAGCGAGCCGGTGCGGGCCCAGTTGATCAGGTCGTCGGTAGCGGTGACGAGGAAGCCCTTGTCGGCGAGCTCGTTGTTGATCTCGACGAAGAAGGGATCACGCGTGCCGACCGGCCTGCCGTCGGGCCCAAGCAGGCCCTTCGGTGCCGGCGCGACGAGCGGGTCGCCGCGATCGATCGCTGTGATTGCCATGCTCTAATCCTCGTGAAGCTGGTGGCTGTCGGACGGAACGCCGTGAAGCGCGTGGTGATCCGACGGCCCTAGTCCCACTCCAGTGCGCCCTTGCGCCACTCGTAGACAAAGCCCACGGTCAGCACACCGAGAAAGATCATCATCGACCAGAAACCATACCAGCCGAGGCTGCCGAAGGCGACGGCCCAGGGGAAGAGGAAGGCGACCTCGAGGTCGAAGATGATGAAAAGGATCGAGACCAGATAGAACCGGACATCGAACTTCATGCGAGCGTCGTCGAAAGCGTTGAAGCCGCACTCATAAGCCGAGAGCTTCTCTGCGTCGGGCTTCGAATAGGCGATCGCGAAGGGCGCGATCAGCAGGGCCAGGCCGATCACCGCCGAGACGCCGATAAACAGCACCAGCGGCAGATAATCGCTCAGAATGGATGACGCCTGGAGAGCTTGCATGGTCGGACTCACTTCGGACGGCCGCAGGACGGCTCGCTGCCCAGTCGCTTAGACCCTGGATTAGAATGAAGCAAGACTCCACCGCGCCGCACAATCGCCGGAATGGGTTGAACTGGGCGCAGTGCGGCCGATTTCGACGGCGCTGTGACAGCGCCGCCAAGGCCGGGAGCCGAAATTGAGCGCAAAGGGCACCGTTTCGACCCGATCCGGCGAACGGCAGGAATCCGTTCACCTCCCGAATCGTTTCCGGGGAAACGCGCGGTACTAGCGCGCGACGCGACCCCGGACCCGCCCACCGCCCGACGACCGGCAGGAGCAGCCGGAGCCGACCGCTGCCGGTTCGGCGAGAACGCAGACCCGCCGCGACGTCCGGCAATGGCGCCCCTCCTCCCGCGCGATATAGCGCTGGGCGGTGGGACGGTTGGACGGGGTGCCGCGCCAGGACGACCCGGCATCGATCGCCGGCCCCGCTCCCGGAATGCCGCCGCCCGGCGCATGCAGCCGGATATCGGGGACGCTGTCGCTGAGCGAGGGCGGGCCGAGGCCCTGCCGAGGGCCGCCGGGCACGAGCGGCCCGGTACCGGGCGTACCGATCTGAGCGGCCGCGGGCCAGGCAGCCAGGCAGGCCAATGCAAGCGAGAATCCCAGGATCAATCGGCGCGACACGGCTCGTCCTCCTCGGGCTTGAGCCTTAACTGCTACTCCTTCGTGGCCGAAACGACCATCCGTCTCGTTCTCCGCAACCATCACCTGCCCGTCGCTGGTGAAGCCGCAATCATCATCGACGAGTTCCTCAATCTGGTGCCTGGCCGTCATTGAGGCATTGGCGAGCCAGGTGGTCAGCGCACCACCGCCTCTACCGAAGCTTCCGTCTGCGGCAGGGCGGCGAGCTCGGCCAGCGTCACCGGCTTCACCGGCGGACGCAGACGGTAATAGCCGATCTCGGCCGGGGTCCTCCCGCGAACTTCCGCGATCAGCTCGACCACCGTCGGGCCACAGAGCCGGCCCTGGCAGGGACCCATGCCACAGCGCAGGAAGGCCTTCATCTGGTTCGGACCGGTGACGCCGAGGCGCCGCGCCGCATCGCGGATCTGGCCGGCCGTGACCTCCTCGCAGCGGCAGACGATGGTCTCGTCCTTCGGCGCGAGGAATTGCGGTGCGGGCTTGTAGAGCAGATCGAGGAAGCGGCGGCCGCGCAGGCGGCGCTCCAGCTCGGCGCGAACCGGCGCGGCCTTCCGGTCGCGCTCAGGCTTCGTCAGGCGCCCGAGGCGGCGTGCGGCGTCGAAGGCCGCGATCTCGCCGCGCAGAGCCGCGCTTTCGGCCCCACCGATGCCGGCGCCGTCGCCCGCAATGGCGATGCCCGGCACGGAGGAGGCGAACCACCTGTCCAGCTTCGGCACCCAACAATGCTGCTCATTGTCGAAGAAGTGTTCACAGCCGGCCGCGTTCGTGAGGTTGACGCCGGGGATGACGCCCTGATGCAGCAGCAGCGTATCGCAGACGATGGTCTCGGCCGCGCCCTTGCGCTCGACCGTGACGGAAGCGAGACGCCCCTCACCCGCGGCAGCGAGCCCGGTGACATTGGAGACAAAGTGGAGCCTGCGCCGGGTCTGAGCCATCAGCTGCAAGCCCTTGGCGAGATAGGGCGAGCGCAGGAAGTCCGGGAAGGCAGCAAGCGCCTTGGTCCAGTTGCGTTTCGGCGTGGTGTCGAGCACCGCGACGATCTCGGCGCCCGCTGCGGCGAGCTGGCTCGCCAGCAGATAGAGCAGCGGCCCGCAGCCGGCGATGACGGTGCGACCGACCGGGACGATGCCGGCCCCTTTCAGCGCGATCTGCGCCGCGCCCGCCGTCATCACGCCGGGCAGCGTCCAGCCGGGGATCGGGAAGGGCCGCTCCTGTGCGCCGGTGGTGAGGATGGCCTGCGACGCCGCGATCATCCGCGCCTTGCCGCCGAGCGAAAGGCCGATCTCGAAGGTTCCCGGCTCGCCCTCGTCGGGGCCGAGCGACCAGACGGTGCAGCCCGGCGCGTAGGCGGCCTTGGCGCGTTCGAAGCGGCCGACGATGCTCGAGCCGCGCCAGTAATCCTCGCCGAGAACGGCGCGATCCTTGACCGGGGTCGTGGTGATGGCGCGATAGATCTGGCCGCCGGGAGTCGGATTCTCGTCGACGAGCAAGACGATGAGGCCCAGCTCGGCCGCGCGGGCTGCGGCGGAGAGGCCAGCGGGGCCGGCGCCGACCACGACGAGGTCATAGTGCTCGGCGAGCTGGCCGATGTCGGTGAGCGGGGTCACGGCTCAAACCTCCTCGACATGACGGCGACCATGCTGCGTCTCGACCGCCATGCCCTCGGCCAGAGGCACGAGGCAGCCCTGGCGGTTGCCGATGCCGTCGATGACGACGAGACAGTCGAAGCAGATGCCCATCAGGCAATAGGGTGCGCGTGGGGCGCCCGAGACCGGCGTCTCGCGGCAGGCGACGATGCCGTTGGCCAGCAGCGCCGCCGCGACCGTGTCCCCCGCGCGACCTTTCAGCGCCTTGCCGTCGAAAGTGAAGTTCAGCGCGACGGCCGGAGCCAAATCACGCATGGGCCGGAACATGGAACCTCCGTGCGGTGAAACGCGCGACCGCTGCCGGCAATTCGCCGGCGAGGATTGCGGGGGCAAGCGTCAAAGCGTGGCTGGCGGCGAGCGTCACGCCGGAATGGCAGGTGACGAGGAAGGCGCCGGGATGGCTCTCGGACTGGCCATAGATCGGGAAGCCGTCCGGGCTCATCACCCGCAGTGCCGACCAGGTGCGGACAACGTTCAGCCCGGCGAGCCGCGGGAACATCCGGATGGCGCGGTCAGCCATGGTCGAGATGATCGGCCGGCCGACGACGGTGTCGAAGCCGCGATCCTCGTGGCTGTCGCCGATCATCACGCCGCCCTCGTCGGTCTGGCGGAGGGTAACCATCGGGTTGTGCAGGAAGGGCTCGGTCTTTTCGGTGACGATGATCTGGCCCTTGCTCGGCTTGACCGGCGCGTCCAGCCCCACCATCGGCGCAAGGCGGGAATTGCCGAGGCCGGCACAGAGTACGACCTTGCCAGCGCGGACCTCCCCCCAGGAGCCGGAGATGGAGAATTCGCCGTCGCGCGGAACGATGCTCTCGACCGGGCTTTCCGGCCGATAGTCGACGCCGCGGCGCTGGCAGGTCTCACGCAGCGCCCGAAAGAGCTTCAGCGAATTCACATGACCGTCGAGCGGGGAGTACAGCGCGCCGACCACGTCCTTGCCGATCGCCGGCAGGCGCTGCTTCGTCTCGGCATGGTCGAGCACCTCATAGGGGAAATCGGTGAGCGGCTGGCTGTTGTGCAGCCGGCGCATCATCTCGACCCGCTTGTCGAGTTCGGCCTCGGACAAGCAGAGCATGAAGCCGCCGGGCTGGCTGTGGGCGACGTCGATACCGCCCTCCTCCCGCAGGATCGCCGCGAGCCCATGCCAGTCATCGGCCGAACGGCGCGACCAGAGCGCATATTCGGGCATGCCGAAGCCCTTGGACTGCACCCAGACCAGCGCGAAATTGCCGCGCGAGGCACGGAAGGCGACGTCGCCCTCGTCGAGGATGATAATGCGCGCGCCCGATCGGGCGAGGCCCAGCGCGATGGCGCCACCGACCACCCCGCCGCCGATGACGACGACGTCGCCCTCGCTCCGGTTGCCGCGTGTGGTCATGGTCAGCCCTTTCCGGATCCAGCCGGCGGTGGCACGGCTGATTCACGACCTGCAATACGCGCCGCGTCTGAAGCTCCTCGTCAAGCGCCACGCGCCATTGGTTCGAACCGACGCGGCCATGTCGCTCTAACGCGGGTTCGGACGGCAGGTCGTCGGGCTGGAGCGCATTTGGCCGCGGCATCGTGGTGAAGCCGGTCCGGCCCGGGATCCCCTGGAAGGCTGCTGCAACCTGGGCAACCGGCGGGATCCGATCAGCGCTCGCGCTGGACTTCGTCGAAATGGTGCGAGCCTGGCTCGCGGAACCGGCCGCGGGGTGATCGGACGCGGCGGAGGCGGGCCTGTGAGCTTAGGGGCACTATTTCGATGGCCGCGACACGGAACACGGAGCGCCGGAACGTTCTTGAGTTGTCAAAGTAGTTTCGCAATCGGGCGCTAGCGTCGCGACAGCATGACAATCGGAGATCGAAGGGCCCCGAATGCCGGCGTGAGGAAACCGTACCGTCATTCGAGGTGGACTCTGATGTCGGCAGCAGGCCGATGCGCCCGGACGCCGTCCCACTCCGCCGCAGTTGCTTCGGCCAAGCTTCGTCTTCGCTCCAGAGCCGATCACCCCCGCGATCGCCAGCGAACCGACATGCAGCTTCGCGACCTCGCCCAAGCCTGAACCCCAGCACAGAGACGCCCCATGCCCAACAGCACGATGGACCGGATCAAGGCCGAGATCACCGACAGCTTCGACGAGGAGCTGGAACTGCAGCTCGAGGAGGATCGCCTCGACGAGCTGGTCGCGGAGGGCATGGCCGGTCAGGACGACCAGATGCTCGACCGCAAGGTCTATTTCCGCGAGCTCTTCCGACTACAACATGAGCTCGTCCGGCTGCAGGACTGGGTCCAGCACAAGAAGCTCAAGGTCGTGGTGCTGTTCGAGGGGCGCGACTCCGCCGGCAAGGGCGGCGCGATCAAGCGCGTCACCCAGCGGCTCAACCCGCGCATCTGCCGCGTCGTGGCGCTGCCGGCGCCAACCGAGCGCGAACGCAACCAGTGGTATTTCCAGCGCTACGTTCCGCACCTGCCGAGTGCCGGTGAAATGGTGCTGTTCGACCGCTCCTGGTACAACCGCGCTGGCGTCGAGCGGGTCATGGGCTTCTGCACCCCGGACGAGCTGGAGGAATTCTTCCGCTCCGTGCCCGAGTTCGAGCACATGCTCGTGCGCTCCGGCATCATCCTGATCAAGTACTGGTTCTCAATCACCGACGAGGAGCAAGAGTTCCGCTTCCGCATGCGCATCGAGGACCCGCTGAAGCAGTGGAAGCTCTCCCCCATGGATCTGGAGAGCCGGGTGCACTGGGAAGACTACACCCGCGCCAAGGAAGACATGCTGGAGCGCACGCATACCTCGTACGCGCCCTGGTGGGTGGTTCAGGCCGTCGACAAGAAGCGGGCGCGGCTGAACTTCATCG
This sequence comes from Hyphomicrobiales bacterium, assembly GCA_900473415.1. Classification (GTDB taxonomy): domain Bacteria; phylum Pseudomonadota; class Alphaproteobacteria; order Rhizobiales; family Beijerinckiaceae; genus Allobosea. The sequence continues at coordinate 117,298 of UCLR01000006.1, read as the reverse complement.
CGCATCTGCTGGCGCAGATTCCGTACGAGGACGTGCCGCGACCTGAGATCGTCCTGCCCGAGCGCGTCCGGCATCCTGACTACCTGCGCCATCCGGTGCCGCCGGAGATGTACGTTCCGGAGGTGTACTGAGGTTCCGGCCCGGCCGCCCGAGCGTCACGCGAGGGCGGCCGGGCCTGCGCTGAGGCGATGGCCTGCCCGCTCAGCTCCCAGCCGTCACGGTTTCGCCGAGCGACCGAAGGGTCTCCTCGACGGCCGTGCCGACGGCGCCGGATAGCGGCTGGATCGGGAGGGGCGGCCCGCCCGGCCGAAGCCCGAGCTGATCCGCGATCATGTACATCACCCGCAGGCTGCCATGGGTGCGAAACAGCGACCACATCGGCTGGAAAGCGGCGTCGGCAGCTCGCGCGCCGTCTTCGTCGCCCGCCATGGCCGCGCGGGTCAGACGCAGGGCGGGAGCGGGCAGAAGGCCGGCGACCACGCTGTACCAGGCATCGGCGCCCGCCAGGAGCGCGGGTGCCGCCCCCCAATCGCCGCTGTATCCAACACCCATCCCGCTCCGGCAGGCCGAGCGCAGCGCGCCGATCTCGCCTTCGAAATCACCATTGGCCGGCAGTGGCATCTTGATCGAGGCAATGTTCGCGAGCCGGGACAGGCGAGCGATCAGTTCGGGCGAGAAGGTGAAATGCGTCGTGGCGGGGTTGTTGTAGATGCTGATCGGCAGACCGCAGGCGGTCGAGACCGCTTCGAAATGGGCGAAAACCTCGTCCTGGGTCAGCGGCGTGTAGGAGACGGGCGCGAGCAGCAGTCCATCGACGCCCTTGCGCTCGGCATCCCGCGCGAGCTCCAGCACCCAGGAGGTCCGCATGGCGCCGATGCCGGCGATCAGTGGAACGCGGCCGGCAACGGTCTCGACGGCGGCGGCCAAAGCGCGCGATCGCTCGTTCCGATCCAGATAGGCATAGGTGCCGGTGCTGCCGAGCACGCCGATCGAATCGACGCCGGCCTCGACTAGGCGGTCCAGCATGCGGGCAAAGGCTTCGGTGTCGACGATACCGTCGGCGCTGGCCGGGGTCAGCGGAAAGGCTGAGAGGCCGCTAAAGATCGAGGATGCGCTCATGCTACTCTCCGCTCGCCCCGGGTCAGCATCGCGGCGCTCCGCCTGAATGACGCGACAAATGTCCCGGCCGTCAACTCGCCAGCGCCCCGCGCAGCAGACTCGCCGACAGTGCCAGCATCATCACGCCGATCGCGAGATCGAGGATGCGCCAGGCGGCCGGCCTGGAGAAGAGCGGGGCGAGGAAGCGAGCACCGAACCCCAGTGACGTGAACCAGATGACACTGGCGCTCACCCCACCGGCGATAAACAGGGGGCGATCCGCTGGCGGCAAGCTGGCTCCGACGGCGCCCATCAGCATGACCGTGTCGATATAGACGTGGGGATTCAGGAAGGTGAAGGCGGCGGTGCCGGCCAGCGCTGCTCCAAGGCTGATTGCGGCCTGCTGCTCGACGACCAACACCGACGGGCTTGCTGCCCGGAGCAGCGCCGAGACGCCATACCAGGCGAGGAAGGCCGCCCCGCCCAGGCCGAGCGCCAATGACAGCCCCGGAACGACGGCGAGCGCACTGCCAAGGCCGCTCACGCCCGCGACGATCAGGAACGCGTCCGCCGCCGCACAGAAGAGGACGATGGGCCAGACATGCTCGCGCTTCAGGCCCTGCCGAAGAACGAACATGTTCTGGGCGCCGATCGCGATGATGAGGCCGGCGGAGAGGACAAAGCCCTTGGCGAAGGCAGGCAGGAGAGCGCTGGTCATGACGCGCTTGATGCGCAAGAGCGCAGGTGTAGTCTAACTAAATTATCTTATCTCGGTTTAGGTCAACTAATGCTGGACTATCTGTCCCTCGCCGCGATCGCCGCCGTTGCCCGGGAGGGCAGCTTCGAGAAGGCCGCGGCGGCGCTGGGCGTCACGCCTTCGGCTGTCTCGCAGCGGGTCAAGGGGCTCGAGGAGCGGCTGGGGGCGATCCTGCTGACGCGAGGCTCCCCCTGCCGCCCGACGGAGATCGGCGCCAAGCTCTGCACCCATGTCGAGCAGGTCCGGCTGCTGGAGGGCGAGGTCATCGCCGATCTGCCGGGCCTGACTGCCCGCGAGGCCGGCCCCTCCTCGATACGGGTCGCTGTCAACGCCGATAGCGTCAGCACCTGGTTTCCGCAGGCCGCGGCGCGATTCGCAGCCGAGACCGGCGGCCTGCTCGACCTCGCTCTCGAAGACGAGGCCCATACGGTCGAGCGGCTTCGCACGGGCGACGTTCTGGCAGCGGTAACGGCGGACCCCGCACCCGTCGTCGGCTGCAGGATTCATCCGCTCGGGACCATCGGATATGTAGCCGTGGCGAGCCCGGCCTTCATCAACCGGCATTTCCCTGGCGGCGTCGACGCGCAAAGCCTGCAGCGGGTACCGATGATGCGTTTCGACCGTCGCGACGCGCTGCAGGCGCGATGGGCGAGCGAAGCATGGGGCACGGTGATCGCACCCCCCACGCACTGGACTCCCTCGACACAGGGGATGCTGGACATGACGCTTGCAGGGCTGGGCTGGTCAATGGCGCCGGTGCCCCTCGCGACGCCCATGATCGCTGCAGGCAGGCTGATCGAGCTGCCGCCGCAACGGCGGATCGGCGTCACGCTCTACTGGCAGCGCACGCGATTGGCGACGCGCCTGCTCGACCAGCTTACCGAGGCGGTCCGGGCCGTCGCGGCGCAGGAGCTTGGACCGGTCGATACGATCTGATGGGGCGAGTTCGCCAGAATAGCCGCAGCCTACGGAAAGGGCGCCATCCGCTTCAGGTGGTGAAGAGCGTGTTCCAGAGGACGCCGCCCGCTCGCCCTACCGCGGGTCGATCGGCGCCTTCGGCAACGCGAGCTCCCGCTCGATCCAGGCCGCCAGCCGGAAGAGATCGACCTCGCGGCGGGCATGGGAGAGGATCTGCACGCCGATCGGCAGGCCCTCTCGTGAGAAGCCGATCGGGATGGCGATGGCGGGCAGGCCCGTGATCGACCAGATCGCGGTGATCGAGATCCAGTCGAGATAGTCCTGCATCGGCTGGCTTTCGATGGCCGTCGGGAACAGCGTCTCGACGGAAAAGGGCATCGCCTGCGTCGCCGGGCAGATCAGGAAGTCGTGCTCGTCGAGGAAGTCGACGGCGCGGCGGTAAAGCTCGTTGCGCTGGCGATTGGCGGCGACGATGGCGCTGCCCGGCTGGTCGCGGCCGCGCAGCAAGTCGACGAGAACAGGTGCCGGGAACAGCGCGCGATGCGTGTCGAAGAGCGGCGCGAAAGTCGCGTAGAAGCCTTCCCCGCGCAGCACGCGGAAAGCATCCATCGCGCCGGTGACGTCCGGCGCCCCATGCGTGACCGCCACCCCGGCCTTGCCCAGAATCGCCGCGAGGTCGTCGAGCGCGAGCCGAATCGGCTCCTCGATCGGCAGCAGACCGAGATCCGACGAGATGGCGACGCGTGCCGGCTTCAGCGGCGCCTGCGCAGCTTCGAGGAAGGGTGGTTCGCCGCTCGGCGCGGTCAGGATGTCGCCTGGGTCATAGCCGGTCATCGCATCGAAGAAGAGGGCGAGATCGGCGACGTCGCGCGCCATCGGCCCCTCGACGGCGATGGTGTCGAAGGGATCGGCGAGCCTCTTGCGCGGCACTCGGCCCGGTGTCGGTCGCAGGCCGGTGACGTTGCAGAACGCCGCCGGGATGCGCAGGCTGCCGCCATAGTCGTTGCCATGGGCGAGCCAGGCTTCGCCCGTCGCGAGTGCCACGGCCGCCCCGCCGGAGGAGCCGCCGCAGGTCAGCCGCCGGTCGTACGGGTTTCGCGTCGCACCGTGGACACTGTTGGTGGTCTGCGCGCCGCCGAGCTCAGACAGGTTCGACTTGCCAAGCGTGATCGCGCCATTCGCCTCCATCAGCGCCACGGTCCGGTCGGACTCGGTCGAGATGCGGTCTCGGAAGATCGAGGTGCCGCCGGTATTGCGCACGCCTGCGACGTCGTTGTTGTCCTTGACGACGATCGGCAGTCCGCCGAGCAGGGTCGAACGCCCTGCCCTTCTCGCCGCATCGGCCGCGCGGGCCTGCTCCCGCGCGCGGTCCAGGCAGAGCGTGGGCACAGCGTTGAGCTGCGGCTCGATGATGGCCAGGCGCGCCGCGGCAGCCTCGACCAGCTCGACCGAGGTAACCTCGCCGGCGACGAGGAGATCGCGCACGGCGAGCGCGCCGAGCGTGGTGAGTTCAGTCGACATGGGCAGGTTTTCCGGGTGCAGGCGCGCCGCAGGAGCGGCGAATGACCAGGCGTGGCGCCATCACGGTGGTCGTTCCGGGGCCGCTCAGCGTTCCGGCGAGACGCCGGCTCAGAAGATCGAACGCGGCCTCGCCCATGGCGCGGACGGGCTGCGCGACGGCGCTGAGCTGGGGCGAGACCGCCGCGGCCCAGGGCAGGTCGTCGATGCCGATCAGGGAGATGTCCTGCGGGCAGGCAAGGCCGCGATCCGCCAGCGCCTTCGCTACACCGATCGTCATCAGGTTGTTGGTGGCAAAGATCGCGCTGGGCGGCTCCGACAAGGCCAGGAGCTCCGCCATCGCCTGCTCGGCCGGTTGCTGGCGGAAGCCCGCATCGCGAACGAGCGCAGGATCAAAGCCAAGTCCTGCCGCCAGCAGTGCCTCACGATAGCCGGCGAGACGCTCTGCCGCCGTGCGCAGCACCTCGGGCCCGTTGACGAGGCCGATCCGCTGGTGGCCGCAGACGATCAGATGCTGCGTCGCCTCGAAGCCTGCCCGCCGATTGTCGAGAACGACGGCATCATAGCCGAGCCCCTCCATCGCTCGGTCGACGAGGACGACCGGCACTTCGAGCTGGGCGAGGAGCGAGGCCCGGTTCATCGAGATCGCGCCGGTCGGCGCCAGGATGAGCCCGTCGATGCGCTGCGTGCGCAGCATGCGCAGATGCGCCTCCTCCCGTTCGCTGCGCTCGTTCGAATTGCACAGCAGCACGAGATAGCCGCAGGCCGCAGCTGCGTCTTCCACCGCCTCGAACAGGTCGGAGAAAAACGGGTTGGTGATGTCGCCGACGACGAGCCCGATCAACCCGCTCGACCGTTTGCGCAGCGAGCGCGCCCCGGCATGAGGCGTATAGCTCAGCTTCTCCATCGCGGCGCGAACCCGCGCCGCGAGCTCGGGACTGACGCGATCGGCACTGTTGAGCACGTTCGACACGGTCGCCACCGACACATTGGCCAGACGCGCCACATCCCGAATCGTCGTCATCCATTCTCTCTGTGAAACGGTTCAAAACTGCTGCCATCTTTGCGGATCAAATCGCATTCCGCAAGCTGCCATAAAGTCACTTGCCACTTTATTCGGCCTGTGAGAGCCTGATTGAAACGTTACAAAACTTGGGCAAGGAGACGAGACGATGGGCGCGCATCTTTTCGCCGCGAACCTCTGCGCGCACCCATGATCTCCTATGTCCTGCGCCGGCTGGCGGCGACGGTTCCCGTTCTGGGCTTCGTTGGTCTTTTCGTCTTCTTCCTGCTGCGACTGACACCGGGCGACCCGGCGATCCTGATTGCCGGCGACCAGGCCACGACGGCGCAGATCGCCTCGATCCGGGCCCAGCTCGGCCTCGACAGGCCGCTGGTCGAGCAGCTCGTCGCCTGGGCGGGCCAGCTCGCGCAGGGGGATCTCGGCCGCTCGGTCTTCTCGGACATGGAGGTGACGCGGCTGATCGGGATGCGGATCGAGCCAACCGCGATGCTGGCGCTCGTCGCGATCCTGATGGCGCTCGCCATCGCGCTCCCGCTCGGCACGCTGAGCGCGCTTAAGGCCGGCAGCAGGACGGACCGGGCCGTGATGGCCTTCGCCATGGTCGGCTTTTCCTCCCCGGTCTTCGTCGTCGCCTTCCTGCTGGTCTATGTCTTCGCGCTGTCGCTCGGCTGGTTTCCGACGCAGGGCTATGTGCCGGTCTCGCAGGGGCTGCTGCCCTGCCTGAACAGCCTCATCCTGCCGGGGCTTGCTCTCGCCATGCTCTACGCGGCGCTGCTCGCGCGCGTCACGCGAGCGAGCCTGCTGGAGGTGCTGTCGGAGGACTATGTCCGCACCGCCCACGCCAAGGGCATGAAGCCCGGCCGTGTCGTGCTGCGCCACGCCCTCAAGAACTGCGCGATCCCGGTCGTGACCGTCGTCGGCGTCGGCATCGCCGCCCTGCTCGGGGGCGTGGTGGTGACCGAGACCGTGTTCAACATCCCCGGACTCGGCCGACTGACGACCGACGCCATCCTGCGGCGAGATTATCCAGTGGTGCAGGGGCTCATCCTTCTATTCTCGCTTGTCTACGTCACCGTCAACCTGCTGGTCGATCTCAGCTACGTGCTGTTCGATCCGCGCATCCGCTATTGAGGGCGCCGTGACGATGACCGTGACCGGCTCCGTCGCGCGGAAGACGCCCGGCCTCTTCCAGAGCCTGCGCCGCTTCCTCCGCAGCAATCCCACGATCCTGACCGGGCTCGCCGTTCTGGCGGCCTTCACCCTGATCGCCCTGATCGCGCCCTATATCCTGCCCGATCCGGTGCGCGTGAACCCGATCCAGCGCCTGCGCCCGCCAGGCGGCGAGCACTGGTTCGGCACCGACCAGCTCGGCCGCTCCACCCTGTCGCGCACGCTGAACGGCACGCGCATCTCGCTGACGATCGGCGCGCTCGTCACCGTCCTGACCGTCTCGTTCGGCCTGCTGATCGGCCTCGTCGCCGGCTATGTGCGCTGGCTCGACGGCACGGTGATGCGGGTGATGGACGGGCTCATGGCGATCCCCGGTATCCTGCTCGCCATCGCGCTGATGTCGCTGTTCGGATCGAGCGTGCAGAACGTCGTCATCGCGATCTCCATCGCCGAGATCCCGCGCATGGCGCGTGTCGTGCGCTCCTCGGTGCTGGTGCTGCGCGAGCAGACCTATGTCGAGGCGGCAATCACCAACGGCACGGGGCTCGCACGGATGCTGCTGCGCCACATCCTGCCCAATGCGGCCGCGCCCGTGATCGTGCAGGCGACCTATGTCTTCGCCTCGGCGATGATCGTGGAGTCGATCCTGTCCTTCCTGGGCGCCGGAACGCCGCCCACGATCCCGAGCTGGGGCAACATGCTGGCCGAGGCGCGGCCCTTCATGCAGCGCGCGCCCTGGATGATCGCCTTCCCCGGCGTGGCGCTGGCGTTGCTCGTGCTGACCGTCAACGTGCTCGGCGACGCGTTGCGCGACGCCATCGATCCCCGCCTCGCCCGCAAGCTCAGGGTCTAGGGCCGACAACAAGAACCGCAAGGCAGTCCACAGGGAGGGAAGAATGAGAAAACTGACGAGACGAATGGCGCTGGCCGCGGGCTTCGCCCTGTCGCTGGCGGCGCTGCCCGCCGCCGCGCAGACGGTGTTGAAGGTGCGCCCCTTCGGCGACCTGCGCACGCTCGACCCGATGACGACCTCGGACTACATGGTCCGCAACCACGCCTATATGGTCTACGACACGCTCTTCGCGCAGGATGCGAAGGGCCTGATCAAGCCGCAGATGGTGGAAAGCTTCACCACTTCGCCGGACGGCCTGACCTGGACCTTCGTGCTCCGGGACGGGCTGAAGTTCCATGACAACACACCGGTGACGAGCACCGACGTCGTCGCCTCGGTGAAGCGCTGGGGCGAGCGTGACGGTCTCGGCCAGCAACTCGCGGCGCATACCGCCTCGCTGACCGCGACCGACCCCAAGACGGTCACGCTGGTGCTGAAGGACCGCTGGGGCCTCGTGCTCGACGCGCTCGGCAAGCCGAGCTCGATGCTGCCGGTCATCATGCCGGCGCGCATTGCCGCCACGCCCTCGAACCAGAACATTACCGACGCGACCGGCTCCGGCCCCTTCATGCTGGTCAAGGAGCAGTGGTCGCCGGGTTCGAAGATCGTCTACGCCAAGGCCCCGACCTATCAGCCTCGCAAGGAAGCGCCGGACGGCCTCGCCGGCGGCAAGCTCGCGAATGTCGACCGCGTCGAATGGCTGATCATGCCCGACGCCCAGACGGCGCTGAACGCGCTGCAGGCCGGCGAGATCGACATCTTCGAGGAGATGCCGCCGGACATGATCTCGCTGGTAAAGGGCAACAGCAAGATCACCGTGTCGAAGCTCTCCGCGCTGCAGGGCGTCTTCCGGATGAACCAGTCGCAGCCGCCCTTCAACAACCTCAAGCTCCGCCAGGCGATCCTGCGCCTCGTCGACCAGGAGCAGGCGGTGCGCGCCTATGTCGACGACAAGGCGCTCTACACCGTCTGCCCCTCTTTCTACATGTGTGACTCGCCCTATTTCACCGATGCGGCCTGGCCGAAAGCGGATGTGGCTGCGGCCAAGAAGCTGATCGCGGAGAGCGGCTACAAGGGCGAGAAGATCGTCGTGCTCGATGCGACCGAGACCGCGCTCAGCCCGCAGACGCTCGTCGTCTCGCAGCTGATGCGCGATGCCGGCCTCAATGTCGACTACCAGGCGATGGACTGGGGCACGCTCTCGAGCCGGCGCACCAGCAAGAACCCGATCGAGCAAGGCGGCTGGTCGACCTTTGCCTCAGGGCCGGCTGCGCCGGACATGACCGAGCCGGTCGGGCATCTGGCGCTGCGCTCAAACTGTGAGAACTCGTGGTTCGGTTGGCCTTGCGACGAGGCGATCGAGAAGCTGCGCGCCGAGTTCACGATGACGCCCGACCTCGAGGGCCGCAAGGCGATCGCGCGGAAGATCCAGGAGCGCGCCGTCGAGACGGTTCCTTACGTCCCCGTCGGCCAGTTCTGGCTCGTGCGCGGCCAGCAGGCGAGTCTCAACGGGCTGCTCTCACCCGGCGTCCCAGTCTACTGGAACGTCTCGAAAAACCGCTGAAACCGCGATGACCCCGGCGCCCCATGCGGCGCCGGGCTTTCCGGACTCTGACATCGACAGACGTAAGAGCAGCATCCGTTTGCGCGGCCATCCGGATACGATCGTTTCCGACCACGACACCGAGTCGACTTGTTCCAGACCAGCGCCTTCATCCACCATCGTGTCACCGCGGCCGATCAGCTTCAGCTGAAGCGATGGCCTGTTCGAGAAGTGCGAGAGCTCTCGCCCCTGCGGCTGCATCCGGAAGGTCGAGCTTCTCGCCGCGCGCCGCGCGTACGAAATCACCCAGGATCGCATGGTATCCCTTGTGGTCCTCATTGGCGGCGACCGTGAAATTGGGCTCCCAGACCAGCGTGTCCTCTCCGTCGGCCAGGGTGGCGTCGCCCCGCGAAACCTTGAAAGGCGGGCTGCGGAAATAACGCACCTCGTGCAGGTTCCGGACCTCGACGCGGCGATGGTCGCCCATCACCTGCCACCATTCCATCGGCGTGCCGCGCGACTGATGCGTACCCATGACGAGCGTGCCGAGACCGCCATTGCGGAAGCGGAAGTCGACATGAAGGAGAAGCTTGCCGGGCTCCAATTCGTGACGGCGCGCGCTGACCGTTGCGACCTCTCCCATCAGATGGGGGATCAGGTCGAAATAGTGCACGCAGTGATGCAGATAGAAGCCGGTGTAGTCGACGTCCTTGGCGAAGTATGTCGGCGCGGTCATGTACTGGCCGAGGAAGCTCGCCGTCGCTCCGAACTCCGGCCCGTGGATGACGTTGGCCGCGATCCGATTGGCGGTGGAGTATCGTTTCATGAAACCGACGACGACCGGAACGCCCCGCGCCTTTGCGGCATCCGCCAGTTCCTGCGCTTGCCGCGATGTCGCGGCCGGCGGCTTCTCGATGAAGAGCGGCAAGTCGCGCGCGATGGCGGCAAGACCGACCTCATGGTGCTGCTGAGGCCCCATGGCGAGACCGACGGCGTCGATATCCGTGCGGGCGAGCAGCGCGCGCCAGTCGCTCATCCGGTTCTCGGGCGCGACGCCATAGCGCCGACCGGTGGACGCGAGGCTGTCCTGCGAGATGTCGCAGATCGCCTGCAGGACGACGTCGTGCCGCGTGACTTGCGGCAACAGCATCTCGTTGGCATGCGTGCCGCAGCCGATCCAGCCGAGGCGCAAGGGGGCGCTCATCAGGCTATTCCCTCCGTCGTCGCGAGCCGGTCGGCGAAGGCAAGCGTCGCCTTGAGATAGTCGATGCTGGCCTTCAGCTCCGCATCCTCGTTCCGGGAGGGCGCGCGCCACTGCGCCAGCGTCACGCCCGCCGCCTCGTCATCGCGCCGGAACGGCTCAAGCACGATCGGGCCGGCATAGCCCGAGGCCGCGAGCGCGCGCGCGACAGCAGGCCAATCGATATGGCCTGAGCCGACGAAGCCTCGATTGTTCTCGTTTGCCTGGAAATGCACGAGCCGCGACCCTGCCAGCCGGATGGAGGCGGCGAGATCATATTCCTCCATGTTCATATGGAAGGTATCGAGCATCACCCCGACGGCCGGTGAGCCGACGGCCTCGACATAGTCGAGCGCATGGCGGCAGGTGTTGCACATGTCGGTCTCGAAGCGGTTTAGGGGTTCGACGCCGAGGACGACACCCTTATCGGCGGCGCGGCGCCCAACCTGTTTCAGGCCGCGCACGACGGCCTCGACCCGGCGGCGGCGCTCGGCCGGCTCGACCGGATGCGGCGCCCGGCCGGCGAAGACGAGCGGTGCGCCATAGAGCGGGCCGCCGACGATTCCCGCCCCCAGCGCTGCGGCGATGTCGACGCATTGCTCGAGATAGGCGATTCCGGCCTGATGCGCGGCCGGATCGGGGCTGGCGAGATCACGGGCCAGGTTGACCCGCGCGGCCAGCACGATCGAGAGGCCGGCATCGGCTGCGGCGCCCTTGGTTTCGGCGAGATCGAGCTCGCCCGGCTCTGGCACGAGCAACTCGACCACATCTGCTCCGGCCTGCTTCATGCGCCGGAAGGTCGGGAAGTGCTCGCGCCCGAAGGGGCGCGCGTAGAACATCGAGATGACCCCGATCGCATTGGTCATGATTTAACTGCTCCTGCCGTCAGTCCGCCGACGAGCCGCTTCTGCACAAAAAGGAAAAGGATGGTGACGGGCAGCGCGATGATCGTTCCGCCCGCGGTCAGGATGCCCCACTGCACCGTGAATTCGCCGATGAACAGTTGCAGGGCGACGGTCACCGGCCGCACCGTCTCGCCCGAGAGCATCATCGCGAACAGATATTCGTTCCACGAGGTGATGAAGACGTAGATCGCTGTGGTGACGATACCCGGCATCACCAGCGGCAGCACCACCAGCCGGATCGTCTGCAATCGTGACGCGCCATCGATCATCGCAGCCTCGTCGAGATCCCGCGGGATCGCGTTGAAATAGCTGACCAGCATCCAGATCGAGAACGGGATAGAAAAGGTCGAATGGCCGATGATGACGCCGATGAAGGTGTCGATCAGCCCCAGCGCCCGCATCAGCACGAAGAGCGGAATGATCAGCAATACGATCGGAAACATGTTGATGACGAGGAAGCTGGTCATCAGCGTGCGCCGGCCGCGAAAGCGGAAGCGCGAGAAGGAATAGGCGGCCGGCACGCTGGTCGCCAGCCCGAGCAGGACGGCCCCGCTGGCGATGAGGAGGCTGTTCAGCAGGTTGATCGGGAAACTCGTACGCTGGATCAGCGTTCTGTAGTGCTCGAAGGTGGTGCTGCTCGGCAGGTAGCGGAGCGGGAACTGGGAGAGGTCCGCATTCGGCTTGATCGAGGTCAGCAGCATCCACAGGAAGGGCGCAAGCGCGAAGGCGAGCACCAGCAGGACCGGGATCTCGACCTGGATCAGATTGCGGGTGAAGGAACGGTGCCAGATCATCTCTCCAGCTCCCCGGCCTGCCGGCGGACATAGAGCCAGACGATCCCCAGCAGGATCGCCGTCAGCATCAGCGAGAGCGAGGCGGCATAGCCGAACTCCATGCCGGTATAGGCGCGCAGGAAGGCGTAGAGCGGCAGGGTGTGTGTGGCATATCCCGGCCCGCCGCCGGTCATGACCAGGATGACGTCGAGTGAATTGGCCACCCAGATGATGCGCAGCAGCACGGCGGTGGCGACGATGCCGGCAATAGAGGGCAAGGTGACGTGGACGAACTGGCGCCAGGAGCTGGCGCCGTCGATCTCGGCCGCTTCGTAGAGCTCCGCTGGCACGGTCTGCAGCCCCGCCAGGATGGTGACCGTGAAGAACGGGAAGCCCTGCCAGACCAGCGCCAGCATGATGCAGGCGAGTGCCGTGGACGGCTGGGCGAGCCAGGCGTGCGGGGCCGAGATCAGGCCGATGCGCAGCAGGATGTCGTTGAGGACGCCGAGATTGAAGTCATAGATCCACGTCCACATCAGGCCGATGATCACGCTCGGGAGGGCCCAGGGGATGATGACGAGGGCCCGTGCCAAGCCGCGCCACCAGAAGCTCTGGTTGAGCAACAGCGCCGCGCCGAGGCCGAGCAGGAGCTGCAGGGACACAATGCCCGTAACCCAGATCGCCGAGTTCAGCAGCGCAATCCAGAAGACCTCGTCGGCGAGTGCAGCCGCAAAGTTCTTCAAGCCGATGAAGCGCGCATTCTCCGGGTCGTAGAGGGTGTAGTCGTGCAGACTGAACCAGGCCGTCTGCAGGACCGGAAACAGGATCACAAGCGCCGTCACCAGCAATGCCGGCAGCAGGAATCCATATGGGGTCGCCGCGCGAAATATCGCGCCGCTCGCCGTTGCCTTGTTCATGGCGTCGTCCCTGAAGATCGATGGCGTAGGCCGAGCCGGCGCTGCGCGATGCGATCCGGCCTCAGCCGTGGAAGGTCTGCTCGACCGCCTTCATGAGGTCATCGGGATTCATCCCACCCGTCAGAGCCCGTTGCAGGTTGGTGGGCAGGACGCGACCGACGAAATCCGGCGTCTTCACATGGTCGGGCAATGGCCTGGCGATCGGCAGGGAGGCGTCGCTCGCCTCGACGAAGCGCTTGGGATGCACAGTCCAGTTCTTCGCGTCCGAGATGGTGATCGGCAGCTGGCCGCTGAGCTTGGCCTGCTCCGCATTGTTCTCGGCGCTTGAGAGGAAGCTGATCCAGCGGAAGGCGGCCTCCTTGTTCTTGCTGCCTGCGAAGATGGCGTTGGATTCGTCGCCGAAATAGGTCCAGCCGCCGCCATCCGGCCCGCGCGGCACCGGCACGGCCGAGACCTTGTCGCCGAGGGCGCCGACGACCTCCGCGGCCGAGCCGATGTGATGGATCGCCATGCCGGTCCGGCCGGCCTTGAAGGCGTCGACGATCTGGCGGAAGGCATCGGTCGGCGCCGAGGGCGGCACGACCTTGTGCTTCACGGCGAGGTCCACGAACCAGCGATTGGCGGCGAGCGCCTTGTCCGCGACCATGCCGCCCTTGTCGAAGCTGGCGCCGCCGCCGAGGACGAAGGGCCCCCAGTTGTCGTGGCAGCCGGCACCGCCGCGCATCCCGTAGCCGTAGACGCCGTCCTTGGTCAGGGCCTTCGCGGCGGTGAGGAAGTCATCGAAGGTCTTCGGCGGCTGGAGCCCAGCCTGCTGCAGCAAGTCCTGGCGGTAGTAGAGATAGATCACCACGTAGTGCAGCGGCATGTAGTATTGCTTGCCGTCCGGCGACCGGTTGATCTTCCAGACGTCGTCGGCGATGTCGCCGCGGCCCTTCCAGTTGGCGAGGAAGCCGTCCAGCGGTTCCAGAGCCTTCATCTGCCCGAAGCGCGAGAGATAGGACAGGCGCACCATGGCGCAATCGGGCTGGTTGCCGGCCACTAGGCCCGAGAAGATACGGTTGATGTAGTCGGTGCCGCCCCCCCACGGAATCGGCTCGGCCTGAATCTTGATGTCGGGATTTTCCGCCTCGAACTTCGTGACGAGGCTGGCCGGCGTGTTCTGGGGATTGTCGTAATGGTACCACCAGCGCACCGTCGTCTTGCCCTGGGCGATTGCCGGCCTGGCGGCTTCGAAGGAGAGCGCGGCCGCTCCCGCGAGCTTCATGAAAGTCCTGCGTTCCATGGCATTCTCTCCCCTGACGTTTCTTGTAGTCGTTCGGTGATGTAGGCAGCGGCGGCGGCAATCATGCCGCGCGCCGGAGCGAGCTTTCCGCTCATCCGCAGGCAGCCATGGACGACGCCCGGCACATGGTCGTGGCGGAAGGCGCCGCCTGCCGCTGCGAGGCGCTCAGCCAGGCGGATGGTATCGTCGGCGAGCGGGTCGAGCCCACCGGCGGTGAGATAAAGCGGCGGCAACCCGGCAAGGTCAGCATGCAGCGGTGCGGCGAGGCGCGGGGGCGCGGCGAAGGCCGGGCCGAGATAGTTGCGCCAGTACCACCGCATGTTGACCGTGGTCAGAAGGTAGCCTTCGCCGAACCTCGCATGGCTGCCGGTTTCGAAATCGGGAGCATAGCAGCCATAGAACAAGGCCGCTGTGGCCGGCAGGCTGAGCCCAGCATCGCGGCGATGGATCATGGCCGCGAGGGCGAGCGTCGCGCCGGCGGAGTCTCCGGCAAGTGCCCAGCGCCTCACATCGACCTCGGGGCCTAGCTCGCCTTTCAGCACGAAGGCGATGGCGGCGAGGGTATCCTCCAGGGGGACCGGGAAGGGATGTTCTGGCGCGAGGCGGTAGTCGAAGCCGAAGACGGCGCAGCCGGACGCTGCAGCGAGGTTCCGCATCGTGCCGTCATGGGTATCGACCGAACCGAAGGTCCAACCACCACCATGGACATAGACGATGACCGGGCAAATGGCTCCGGGCTTTGGATGATAGAGCCGCCCGCGCAGCGAAACCCCTACGGCCGTCACCGCGATATCGCGCGCCGGCATGGCAGGCGCGCCCTCGTTCCAGGCGATCGAGGCAGCGTCGGCGGAGGCGCGGGCCTCTGCAATCGGCAGGGTCTTGAAATCGACGCTTGGCGCCGCCGCCATATCGGCGAGGATCCGGGCCATCTGCGGATCGACAAAGACGCTCACGCCGCAACCTCATCGTCGCCTTCGAGCACGATCGTGTCGATATGGGTGCCAAGCGCTGCGGCGAGCCCCGGGCCATCGCCGGCGGCAAGGCGCTCGAAGAGAATGTCGTGCCGTCGTGCCGTCTCGATCAAAGGACGACGGTGTTCCGGCGCCCAGAGCTTGTAGCGGTTGGAGTGCATGATGCAGCGAACGAGGATTTGCGCGAGCGCATCGAGGCCCGACAGACGGAACAGGGCGAGGTGAAAATCCTTGTCGGCCTCGATGACGCGGTACTCATCGCCATCGACGGCCGCTTCCTTCATCGCTCCAAGGATGCGGCGCAACTCGTCGAGGACCACGCTGCTTGCGTGACGAGCGGCCTTGAGTGCGCCGCGCGTCTCAATGCGGCGGCGCAGCGCCAGCATCTCCTCGGCCTCCTCGGCGTCGAGACGCGTCACGACCGTGCGCCGTCCGGTACGCACAACCAGGCCATCCTCCTGAAGGCGCAGCAATGCCTCGCGGATCGGCCCCTGGCTGCAGCCGATCTCATGGGCGAGCCCGAGCTCGGTCAGAACCGTCTCCGGGGTCAACTCGTTCAGGATGATCCGCCGCTTGACGATGCCATAGACCAGATCGGAGGGGCGACTGAGCTTTGGGATCAAGGCGAACGCCTGCTGGACAAGGTCGTCGGTGCCAATATCGATATCATTATTGATAATGATGTCAACGCGGCCTTGGCGCGCACCGCGCGGAATGTCCGCTTCCAGGCGGGTTCTCAATGTCCGGTCACGGGCAAACCGCCCTATGCAGGCGTGCGCGCGGGCAGCTCGAATTCCGAGCAGCGCACCTATGCGCCAGCACAGATCGCGACAGAGCTAAGGTCCCGGAAGCGCGACGGAGGAGTCGAAGAACCCGGCCGCAAACAAGCGCGGCTCACAATTCCGAAATGTCCGGTTGCGCATACCGAATTGGCGCGATCCCCCGAAGGGGAAAGGGCCATATCGCTTTGGTAATTTTAGGAAAATCTGGCGCGGGCGACGGGGCTCGAACCCGCGACCTCCGGCGTGACAGGCCGGCACTCTAACCAACTGAGCTACGCCCGCGCAGGGCGGCTGCGACGCGGTGGCCGTCAGCGGGGTGTGGATTATGGCCCCCAGCCGGAAGTGTCAAGCAGGTGAGGCCGGCAAAATCACATCCGTGGAAAAATATCGTGGGAAGGCTCACGGATCCTCCGGCTCCCCGGCCTTCTCCGGCGCGGCCAGACACGGGTCGAGCATGATGTGGCGAGGCCCCTGCCGATTGTAGCCGCCGCGCAGGACGGCCCTGTCGCCGAGTTTCAGATCGGCGGCCCCATAGGTCACGCAGAGCACGCGCACGCCGGGCTCCGGACAGACCGCGACATACCAGAGCGCGCCATCGGTCTGGATCAGGCTCACGGGCCCGGCAATCGCCATGTCGACTCGCGTGTCGCGCGGCACCGAATCGGGCAGCTGCGTGGCCACATCCTCGCAGCTCGCCGGGCGGCCCGGCTGCTCGGGGCGAGAGAAGGCGGGGCGGCCGTCGAAGAAGGCATCGGGCATGATCGACTGCGCCAGGACGCCCCCTGCCCCCGCTGCGAGGACGAGGGAGGCGGCGGCGAGAGCACCGCGTCCGGGGCGGGAGCGGGAGAAGGAGAGCGGCATCATGCCGCGCATGGGTGGTAAGGAAGATGGCGAAATTCCGCTGCCCACCCGGGTTTTGCCCGGCTTTGTCTCGACACCGCTTGCGATGCGGCGGGCAAGGCCTTAAACGCGACCGCCAAGGGCGGTTAGCTCAGTTGGTAGAGCGCCTCGTTTACACCGAGGATGTCGGCGGTTCGAGCCCGTCACTGCCCACCACTATCGCCATAGTCCAGATTGCTGGCGGCCACTGCGCCACGGCAAAGCGCGGGCGTAGCTCAGTCGGTTAGAGTGCCGGCCTGTCACGCCGGAGGTCGCGGGTTCGAGCCCCGTCGCCCGCGCCAGATTTTCTCAGACACGGCGATCCGACTCACCGCATCCGCTCGAACGGATGCGGCTGGCGCCCAAACGAAAACCGCCGGCGCTTGCGCGCCGGCGGTTTTCATTCCTTTGGCCGAAGGCCTTAGTGGGCGACGACACCAGCCGCGTCGTCATCCGCCTTGGGCGGAGGAGCGTTCAGATCCTCCTCCCAGACGATCGGAACCGGCTGGCGGGTCAGCGCGTGCTGGAGCACCTGCTCCATGCGCGAGACCGGGACGATCTCAAGGCCTTCACGAACCGACTTCGGCAGGTCGATCAGATCCTTGGCGTTCTCCTCCGGGATCAGCACCTTCTTGATGCCGCCCCGCAGCGCCGCCAGGAGCTTCTCCTTGAGCCCGCCGATTGGCAGCACCCTGCCCCGCAGCGTGACCTCGCCGGTCATGGCAACGTCACGGTTGGTCGGGATGCCCGTCAGGATCGAGACGATGGTGGTCGCCATCGCGATGCCTGCCGACGGCCCGTCCTTCGGGGTCGCCCCTTCCGGAACGTGGACGTGGATGTCGCGCCGGTCGAAGAGCGGCGGCTCGATGCCGAAATCAACGGCCCGCGAGCGGACATAGGACGCCGCCGCCGAGATCGATTCCTTCATCACGTCCTTCAGGTTGCCGGTGACGGTCATGCGGCCCTTGCCGGGCACCATGACGCCCTCGATCGTCAGCAGCTCGCCGCCGACCTCGGTCCAGGCCAGACCGGTGACGACACCGACCTGATCCTCCGTCTCCGCCATGCCGTAGCGATAGCGCGGCGGGCCGAGATACTCTTCCAGCAGCGGCTCGTCGACGACGACCTTGGCCTTCTTGCCGAGCACGATGTCCTTCACGCCCTTGCGGACCGTGTTGGAGAGCTCGCGCTCGAGGTTACGGACACCGGCTTCGCGGGTATAGCGCCGCACCAGGGTCTGCAGGGCCTCGTCGTTGATCGACCACTCCTTGCCGGTCAGCCCGTGCTTCTTGACCGCGTTCGGGATCAGGTGCTTGCGGGAGATCTCGGTCTTCTCTTCCTCGGTGTAGCCGGCGATGCGGATCACCTCCATGCGGTCCAGAAGGGCCGGCGGGATGTTCAGCGTGTTCGCGGTCGTCACGAACATCACGTTCGACAGGTCGTAATCGACCTCGAGGTAATGGTCGTTGAAGGTCGCGTTCTGCTCCGGATCCAGCACCTCGAGCAGGGCCGCCGACGGATCGCCGCGGAAGTCCTGGCCCATCTTGTCGATCTCGTCGAGCAGGATGAGCGGGTTCGAGGTCTTGGCCTTCTTCATCGACTGGATGATCTTGCCGGGCATCGAGCCGATATAGGTGCGACGGTGACCGCGGATCTCGGCCTCGTCACGCACGCCGCCGAGCGACATGCGAACGAACTCGCGGCCCGTCGCCCTGGCGATCGACTTGCCGAGCGAGGTCTTGCCGACGCCGGGAGGGCCGACGAGGCACAGGATCGGGCCGGCGAGCTTGTTGGCCCGCTGCTGCACGGCGAGATACTCGACGATGCGGTCCTTGACCTTGTCCAGGCCGAAGTGATCATCGTCCAGGATCGCCTGGGCGGCGTTGAGGTCCTTCTTGATCTTCGAGCGCTTGCCCCACGGGATGCCGAGCATCCAGTCGAGATAGTTGCGCACCACGGTCGCTTCCGCCGACATCGGAGACATCTGGCGCAGCTTCTTCAGCTCCGCCGTCGCCTTGTCGCGGGCTTCCTTGGTGAGCTTCGTGCGAGCGATGCGCTCCTCCAGCTCGGCCAGCTCGTCACGGCCTTCCTCGCCGTCGCCCAGCTCCTTCTGGATCGCCTTCATCTGCTCGTTGAGGTAGTACTCGCGCTGGGTCTTCTCCATCTGGCGCTTGACGCGCGAGCGGATGCGCTTCTCGACCTGGAGCACGGACATCTCGCTTTCCATCAGCGAGAGCACCTTCTCCAGCCGGTGCGCGACGTTGGTGATCTCCAGCACGCCCTGGCGGTCGGCGATCTTGACGGCCAGATGCGAGGCCACCGTGTCGGCGAGCTTGGTGGGCTCGTCGATCTGCGAGACGGCGGCGACGATCTCACCGGAGATCTTCTTGTTGAGCTTCACATAGCTCTCGAACTCAGAGACGACCGAGCGGGCCAGCGCCTCGACCTCGACCTTCTTGCCCTCTTCCTCGGCCAGGCCGGTCGCCTGCGCCTCATAGAATGACTCGGTCGCGGAATAGGCGAGCGCCTTGGCACGGCCAACGCCCTCGACCAGCACCTTGACGGTGGAGTCGGGCAGCTTCAGCAGCTGCAGCACGCGGGCGAGCGTACCGATTTCGTAGATATCCGTGGTCTGCGGGTCATCGTCACCGGCGTTCTTCTGGGTCGCCAGTAGGATGAGCCCGTCCGTCTTCACCACCTCCTCGAGCGCGCGGATGGACTTCTCGCGGCCGACGAAGAGCGGGACGATCATATGCGGGAAAACGACGATGTCGCGCAAAGGCAGAACCGGGTAGGTGCCGGTTTCGCCGGTGACGAAGGGAGCGCGGGGCGTCGAGCCAGTCATGGCAGTTCCTTTGCAGTTGCGCCCGGCGGACCCCCAAGATGGGCGGAGCGATCGGACGTAAGCGGCCGGAGCGACCATCGCTCCTCCGCCCTCGCGCGCCGCACCCTCGACAGGCATGCGACTCTCGCAAGTGCACCTAAAGTGGAGACTTCCTCGCCGGCTTTCAAGCGAGGCTTCCGCGCCATGCACCGCTGCTCTGCAGTGGAGGAAGGGCGGAGATCGCGCCGCCGGCAAATTCCATCCCGCACAGGCTCGGCGTGGGCCTGGGCCACGTCGAAGCCTTCCTGGCGGAACGCAAAACGCGCGCCAACGGCGCGCGTCCTGTCGTCACAACGTTGTTGAAGGCAGCTCAAGCGGAGGCCGACTTCTCGTCCTCGCGCTCCGCGTAGATGAAGAGCGGACGAGCCTTGTTCTCCACGGCTTCCGGCCCGATCACCACCTGCTCAACGCCTTCGAGCCCGGGCAGCTCGTACATGGTCTCGAGCAGGATGCTCTCCATGATCGAGCGCAGGCCGCGCGCGCCGGTCTTCCGCTCGATCGCCTTGCGGGCGATCAGGCTGACGGCCTCGTCGGTGAAGGTGAGCTGGGTGTCCTCCATCTCGAACAGGCGCTGATACTGCTTGACCAGCGCGTTCTTCGGCTCGGTCAGGATGGTCTTCAGCGCCGGCTCGTCGAGGTCCTCCAGCGTCGCCAGCACCGGCAGACGGCCGACGAACTCCGGGATCAGGCCGAACTTGAGCAGGTCCTCAGGCTCGACCTCGCGGAAGATCGCGCCGGTGCGGCGCTCGTCCGGGGCCTGCACGCTCGCGCCGAAGCCGATCGAGGTGCCCTTGCCGCGGCTCGAGATGATCTTGTCGAGGCCGGCGAAGGCGCCGCCGCAGATGAAGAGGATGTTGGTCGTGTCCACCTGCAGGAACTCCTGCTGCGGATGCTTGCGCCCGCCCTGCGGCGGAACCGAAGCGACCGTCCCCTCCATGATCTTGAGCAGCGCCTGCTGGACGCCCTCACCCGAGACATCGCGGGTGATCGAGGGGTTGTCCGACTTGCGGCTGATCTTGTCGATCTCGTCGATGTAGACGATGCCGCGCTGCGCCCGCTCGACATTGTAGTCGGAGGCCTGGAGCAGCTTGAGGATGATGTTCTCGACATCCTCGCCGACATAGCCGGCCTCGGTCAGCGTCGTCGCATCGGCCATGGTGAAGGGCACGTCGAGGAT
The DNA here is from genome assembly GCA_900473415.1 of Hyphomicrobiales bacterium. GTDB lineage: Bacteria > Pseudomonadota > Alphaproteobacteria > Rhizobiales > Beijerinckiaceae > Allobosea. The sequence goes on along the minus strand of UCLR01000006.1, from coordinate 96,568 downwards.
GCGGGCGAGCGTCTGCGCGAGCAGCGTCTTGCCCGAGCCGGTCGGCCCGATCAGCAGGATGTTCGACTTCGCCAGCTCGACGTCGTTGTGCTTCGTCGCGTGCGAAAGGCGCTTGTAGTGGTTGTGGACCGCGACCGAGAGCACCTTCTTGGCATGCTCCTGGCCGATGACATAGTCGTCCAGAACCTTGCGGATCTCCTTCGGGGTCGGCACGCCGTCCTTGGACTTCACCAGCGCGGATTTCGATTCCTCGCGAATGATATCCATGCAGAGCTCGACGCATTCATCGCAGATGAACACCGTCGGGCCCGCAATCAGCTTGCGGACCTCGTGTTGGCTCTTCCCGCAGAATGAGCAGTACAGCGTGCTCTTGGAGTCGCCGCTGGGCTTGTTAGCCATTGTCCATCTCCAGTTCCGGAACCCGGGACCGCGCCTGCCGAGGCGGGCGAAGCCGTCGTGTCTCCGTCATAAATAAGCGCTCAGATCACGATGATCTGGTTAACGACCCGTTCCGATACGCATAGCCAGGCAGGGTCGTTCCAAACCGGATCACAATGGAGCGCAGGTCCGCTCACCCCCGACCCCATGCAAACACGGGGCCGGCTTCCTTTCAATATGGGTGTGCGCTGCTTCCAGGCAAACCCACTATCGAACCAACCCACAGGCTGATCCGCCGGGCAGCTTACGCCGCCTCCTCGGGACGCTTGTCGAGGACCTTGTCGATCAGGCCGAATTCCTTGGCCTGCTCGGCGGTCATGAAATTGTCGCGCTCCAGGGCCGAGTGGATGTCGTCGTAGCTGCGGCCGGTGTGCTTCACGTAGATCTCGTTCAGCCGCTTCTTGAGGCTCTCGACTTCCTTGGCGTGGATCAGGATGTCGGTGACCTGGCCCTGGAAACCGCCGGAGGGCTGGTGGACCATGATGCGCGCGTTCGGCAGCGCGAAGCGCATGTCCTTGGCGCCGGCCGTCAGCAGCAGCGAGCCCATCGAGGCGGCCTGGCCGACGCACAATGTCGTGACCGGGCAGCGGATGAACTGCATCGTGTCGTAGATCGACAGGCCCGAAGTCACCACGCCGCCGGGCGAGTTAATGTAGAAGGAGATTTCCTTCTTCGGGTTCTCGGCCTCGAGGAAAAGGAGCTGGGCCACGACCAGCGAGGCCGAGACGTCCTCGACCGGGCCAGTCAGGAAGATGATGCGCTCGCGCAGGAGGCGGGAGTAGATGTCGAAGGCTCGCTCGCCGCGGCTCGACTGCTCGACCACCATCGGCACGAGATTGTTGTAGGTCTCGATCGGATCGCGAAGCATGGATCAGTCCTCGGGTGTGAGCGCCGGCGAGCGGCGGAATGTCGAATCGTCGGTGTTCAGGAAGACACCCACATAAGCACGGGAATCGCGGCTGAAAAGGGAAACGCCGCCGGTCGATAAGGCCGGCGGCGCGATTGTTTCAGTTTAAGGTTTCCGAGCTGCTCAAGCCGAGGCGTCGTCGGCGCTCTCGGCGGCCTTCTTGCTCTTCTTCGCCGCTGCCTTCTTCGGCTTGGCCTCGGCCGCCTCCTCGACGTCGTCATCGGCGTAGAGCGCCTCGCGGGAGACCGTCTGGTCCTCGACCTTCACCTGGCCGAGCAGATGGTCGACGACCTTCTCCTCGAAGATCGGGGCGCGGATCTCGGCGAGAGCCTGCGGGTTCTTCTGATAGAACTCCCAGACCTGCTTCTCCTGGCCCGGGAACTGGCGGGCGCGCTCGATCAGAGCCTTCGTCACCTCGTCATCCGAGATCTGGACCTTGGCCTGCTCGCCGATCTCGGCCAGCACGAGGCCAAGGCGCACGCGGCGCTCGGCGATCTTGCGGTAGTCGGCGCGGGCGGCTTCCTCGGTGGTGTCCTCGTCGGCGAAGGTCTTGTTGGCCTGCTTCATGTCGGCCTCGACCTGGTTCCAGACAGCCGAGAACTCCTGCTCGACCAGCGTCGGCGGCAGCTCGAAGCCATACTTCGTGTCCAGGGCGTCGAGCAGGCTCTTCTTGACCTTGCGGCGCGACTGCTCAGCGGATTCACGGCCGAGCTGCTCGCGGATCGCGGTCTTCAGCGCGTCGAGCGACTCCATGCCGAAGGCCTTGGCCAGTTCGTCGTCGATCTTGACGGCGTCGGGGCCCTGCACCTCGGTGACGGTGACCTCGAACTCGGCCGGCTTCCCGGCGAGATGGGTCGCGGTATAGTTCTCCGGGAAGGTCACCTTGACGGTGCGGGTGTCGCCCGCCTTCACGCCCTCGAGCTGTTCCTCGAAGCCCGGAATGAACTGGCCGGCGCCGAGATCGAGCGGGATGCCCTCGCCCGTGCCACCGTCGAACTTCTCGCCGTCGAGCGTGCCGACGAAGGAGATGATCAGGCGGTCGCCCTTCTCGGCCTTGGCCTTGGCGCCCTTGGCGGAATAGGTGCGGTTGCCGGCGGCCATGCGCTCGAGCGCGGCATCGACATCGGCATCCGGAACCTCGGCGACGGGACGGACCAGCGCGACGTCCGAGAGATCAGCAAGCTCGATCTTCGGCAGCACTTCCAGCGCGACGGTGAAGGAGAGATCACCCTTGGCCTCCATCGCGGCCTCGATCTCTTCCTTGTTCTCGGGGAAGCGGATCTGCGGCTCGAAGGCGAGCTTCAGGTTGTTGTCGGCGACGATCTTCTGGTTCGCCTCATTGACGGCGTTCTGCAGCACGTCGGACATGACCGAGCGGCCATAGAGGCGGCGCAGATGCGCGACCGGCACCTTGCCGGGACGGAAGCCGTTGATCCGGGCCTTGCCCTGGAGATCCTGAAGGCTGTCGTCGAGCCTGGTCTTCAGATCGGCGGCGTTCAGCACCACCTGGAATTCGCGCTTGAGGCCCTGGGACAGGGTTTCGGTCACGTTCATTTTATGATCCGCCAACAGCTCTTTTACGTCTCAATGTCCAAAGCGCGACGCCGGTTCCGACCGCCGTCGCGCTCGCGAAAAAACCTCCGGCCGGTGGTGCGGGCGGAGGGACTCGAACCCCCACGACTTTCGCCGCTGGAACCTAAATCCAGTGCGTCTACCAATTCCGCCACGCCCGCCGGCCCCGATAGCGCTGCGCGCGAGCAAACGCAGCGCGGCCATCGTCAAGCCGCAGGGCTATACGCATTTCGGCGGCGCCATGCAGCAAAAAAATGACGGTTCTGCAAAGAAGCCGGGTCGGCCGTCTTCGGGCGTGGCACGAACGATGCTCTGGGCTCCCTCTCGCCAGCGCGCGCCGGCCGGATTATGCGATTGGAGATGACGAAGCAGCTGCCCGCCCGCCTCGCGCTCACGACCCGCCGCCGCCTGCTCGCCGGAATCGGCGGTACGGCGCTGCTGACACCGCTTTCAGGCTTCGCGCAGCAGCAGCCGGCCGAACCGCCGCTGCGAACCGTTACGGCCGCCCCTGCAAAGACCCGGCTGCGCCCTGCGCCAGCGGCGGAAACCGAAATCTGGGCCTTCGACGGCACCACGCCGGCGCCCACACTTCGAATCAAGCAGGGCGGGACGCTGCGCTTCAAGCTGGAGAACAAGACGGCCGCACCGCTCGGGTTGCACCTCTACGGCCTGCGCGGCGAAGCGGTGCGTGACGGCGTCGGCGGCTTCAGCCAGCCGCCGATCGCCCCGGGCGAGAGCGCCGAGATTCGGCTGATGCCGCCCGATTCCGGCACGCTGCTCTATCGCCCGCTGGTACTCGGCGCCTCGTCGGAGCCTTCCGGCCGGGGCCTTTCGGGCCTCGTCATCGTCGAGGAGAAGGAGCTGCCTCCGGTCGATCTCGACCTGCCGGTGCTGGTGAGCGACTGGCTCATCGGGGACGACCAGTCCATCCAGCCTTTCGTGCTACAGAGCAATGCCTCCGCCTCGGCCGGGCGGCTGGGCAGTTGGCTGACGGTCAATGGTCGGTCACCGCCGCAGACGATCACGGCGCGGCCTGGCGCGCGCATCAGGCTCCGGCTCGCCAACGCCTGCAACGCCCGGATCATGCGGCTGCGCTTCGATGGCGGGAAGGCGGTCGTGATCGCGGTCGACAGCCAGCCGACCGAGACCTTCGAGCCGGTGCGCGCACAGCTGCCTTTCGCGCCGGGCACGCGCTACGACGTGATCCTCGACCTGCCGGAGGAAGCTGGTGCCTCGGCCAGCGTTACGGCCCTGATCGGAGGCGGCCTGCCGCTGGTCAGGATCGTTACCGAGGGCCCGAAGCAGGCGCCGCCTTCGGCCCCGCCCGCGCCTCGGCCCAATCCGACCCTGCCCGCGGCGGTCAGGATGCAGGACGCGACCCGCGCAGAGATCGTGGTCGAGGGCGGCGCGAAGCTCGCGGAGGAGAAGCTCGATTTCACCGGCGTAGACCTCGCCCGGCCCTGGCGGGTCAATGGTGGCGTAGGCAGCCTCGATGGGAAGCCGCTCTTCAGCGTGAAGCGCGGTACACCGATCGTCATCGCGATCGACAACCGCACCAGCTTCATCCAGCCCTTCCATGTCCACGGCCACAGCTTCCGGCTGCTGCATCCGCTCGACGACGGCTGGGAGGCCTATTTCCTCGATACCGTGCAGATCCCCGAGCGGAAGAAGCTCCACATCGCCTTCATCGCCGACAATTCCGGCCGCTGGCTGATTTCCTCAACAGTGCTGGAGCGGTTCGATCTGGGGATGTGGACCTGGTTCGAGGTCCTGTGAGCGCGGGGGCCTAGAGCCCCAGCCGCGCCACCACCTCCTGGACGATCGCGTCCTTGGTCTCCTCGACGGAGACGACCAGCGGCCGCTCGTCGGGGCCGGGCTCTTCCAACGCGGCGAACTGGCTGTCGAGCAGGGCCGGCGGCATGAAGTGATGCTGGCGAGCAGCCATGCGTCGGCCGATCAGCTCGCGCGAACCGCGGAGATAGACCAGCGCCACATCCGGCCGGTCGCCCACGATCACCTCACGATAGGCCCGCTTCAGCGCCGAGCAGGTGACGATACCGTGCTCGCCCTTCGTCCTGAGATCGTCGATCCAGGCCGCGATGGCGGCCAGCCAGGGCTTGCGATCGTCATCGTTGAGCGGCGTGCCGCCGGCCATCTTGGCGACGTTCTCGGGCGGGTGGAAGGAATCGGCATCCCGGAAAGGCCAGCCGAGGCGTGCGGCAAGCCGCTCGCCCAGCGAGGTCTTGCCGGAACTGGCCACGCCCATGACGACGACGACGGCCGGGCGGCCGCCCTTCTTCTCCTGCGCCACGGCTTCAGCCCTGCTTCTTCGGTTCGACATGGCCGCCGAAGCCGGCGCGCATGGCGGAGAGGATCTTCTCGCCGAAGGTGTGGTCGACGCGCGAGCGGAAGCGGGCGAAGAGCGCCGAGGTCAGCACCTCGGCCGGCGTCGCTGTCTCGACGGCGGCGTCGACCGTCCAGCGGCCCTCTCCCGAATCCGAGACATTGCCGGTGTAGGAGGAGAGCTCCTCGTCGGCGGCAAGCGCCTCGGCCGTCAGGTCGAGCAGCCAGGAGGTGACGACCGAACCGCGCCGCCAGACCTCGGCGATCTCGGCCACGTCGAAATCGAAGCCGTACTCGGCGGGCAGGCCCTCCTTGGCAGACGCGTTGCGCAGCAGGTCGAAGCCCTCGGCGAAGGCCTGCATCATGCCGTATTCGATCCCGTTGTGGATCATCTTGACGAAGTGACCGGCACCGGTCGGCCCGCAATGGAGGTAACCCTGCTCGGACGTGGGGTTACGGCCGTCGCGATGCTTCGTCGGTTCGATGTCGCCCTTGCCGGGCGCGAGCACCTTCAGGATCGGCTCCAGCCGGTCGAAGGCCTCCTTGTCGCCGCCGACCATCAGGCAATAGCCGCGCTCCAGGCCGTGGACGCCGCCGGAGGTGCCGATGTCCATGTAGTGGATACCCTGCGCGCCCAACTCCTTGCCGCGGCGGACATCATCCTTCCAGAAGGCGTTGCCGCCATCGATCAGCGTGTCGCCGGGTTCGACGAGGCTCGCGAGCTCGGCGAGCGTGGCCTCAGTGATCTTGCCGGCCGGCAGCATCACCCAGATCGCGCGCGGCGCCTTGAGCTTGGCGACCATGTCCTTGAGATTGGAGGCGAGTTTCGCGCCATCGGCGGCGAGCGCCTGGCCGGGCTTGGGATCGCGGTCGTAGACGACGCATTCATGCCCGGCCCGCATCAGCCGGCGCACGATATTGCCCCCCATACGGCCGAGGCCGATCACTCCAAGCTGCATCTGAAACTCTCCTGCCGAGAAGCCGGCCTTGCGCCCGCTTGAAGCATGGAGGCGGCGGCGGGAGCAAGCGGGAGGCGGCTCAGCGCGCTGTGACGACGCGATTCTGCAAGTTCCGCCAGCGGCCCGGTGTGACGCCATAGGCGCGATGGAACTGGCGAGTGAGATGGCTCTGGTCGGCGAAGCCGCAAGCAGCCGCGACCTCCGCCAGACCGGTGCCGAGCGCGAGCAATTGCCGCGCCCGGCCGAGACGCCGCATGATGAGATAATTGTAAGGGCTTGTGCCGAAGGCAGCGCGAAATTGCCGCGCCAGTGTGAAGCGGTCGAGCCCGGTCAGTTTTTCCAGCGTCTCCGACGCGACAGCCACTTCCGGATGGGCATCGAGGTAGTCCCGCGCCCGCTCCAGCGCCGGGCGATCGAGCCACTGACGGCGTGGGCGTGCAACGGCGGGATCGAGGGCCAACAGCGCATCGGTCAGCGGCACGACGATGTCGTCCAGCTTGAGCGCTTCGAGCGGTGCATCGAGATCGCGCAGCGCCCCTGCGACGGCTGAGACCAGTCGCGCATCCTGCGAGACCGCCGCGGGCACGAAAGGCAGGCTGCGGCCTCCGTCGCCCATCGCTTCGCGGATCAGCCGCGGCTCGACATAGATCATCCGATAGCGGAAGCCCTCCGCAATACCGGAGCGGCCGTTGTGGAGTTCATCCGGATGCAAGGCAATGGCGTGTCCGCCGAGGCTGTCACGCCGCTCGCCGCGGTAGTCGAAGGACTGCACGCCCGAGAGCGTCAGCCCGAAGGCGTAGGTGTCATGACGGTGCGCGTCATAGGCATAGCCGCGGAAGAAGGCCTCGATCCGCTCGATACCGGCCGCGCCGGTGCCCAGCCGCACCCAATCCTCGGCGCCCGATCTGCACGATCGTTCAAGACGCGCCTTTCCAGCCTCGGCTAACGCTCCATCCATGCGTTACGATACCAAGATCGCCATCGTGGTGCGTGAGAATCTCGCGACCTGGCAGAAACTCAACGTCGCGAGCTTCCTGGCCGGCGGGCTGGTCGGCTCCTCGCCCGAGCTGGCGGGCGAGCCCTATCGCGACGCTTCCAGCCGTTTCTACGGCCCGCTGATCCGCCAGCCGGTGCTGATCTTCGCCGCTGCCGGCGAGGAGTTGAAGCAGGTGCTGCAGCGCGCCCAGGGGCGCGGCGTGCGCCCTCACCTCTACACCAACGAGCTATTCGTCACCGGCAACGACGTCGACAACCGAGCCGCCGTGGCTGCCGTCGCGACGGCAGATCTCGATCTCGTGGGCCTCGCGCTCCATGCCGAGCGCAAGGAGATCGACAAGATCGTCAAGGGGCTGAAGCTGCACGGCTGAGATTTCGATCGGGGACGAAGCAGGCTCGCCACAGCTTTTGCCCCCCGGCCAATATTCGTCCACGGATGAGCGCTTGACTTAGAGCGCGCTCGAACTCGTAGCTTCCCGGGCGTCGTGATGAGAAGAAGGCGCCCATGAAGATCGGTGAGCTGGCCAGGCGTTCGGGACTGACGGCCCATACGATCCGCTATTATGAGCGGATCGGGCTCCTGCCCTATGCCGACAGAGACCGCTCCAGCCAGCGCGACTACGACGTTTCGATCCTGGTCTGGATCGAGTTCCTCGGCAAGCTCAAGACCACGGGCATGCCGATCCGCGAGATGTTGCGTTACGCCGCCTTGCGGGAACTCGGCTCCGGAACGGGGCCCCAGCGTCGCGCCCTGCTGGAACGGCACCGCGAACAGGTCCGTGCCCGGGTGGCCGAGCTCAACGCCTGCCTTCTCGTCCTCGACACCAAAATCGACGGCTATGCCGACTCCGATAAGAGGATCGATGATTATGACGCAGAGCTCTTCCAACACCGCCAACAGTCGTCTCGAGCGCGGCAAGCGCGCCCTCGCTGAGATCGACGGCGAGGCCGGCCACAAGGTGATTGCCGCGCTCGCCGACATCGCGCCGGACTTTGCGGACTACGTGTTCGAATTTTCGTTCGGCGACATCTACTCGCGCCCCGGTCTCGACCTGCGGGCTCGTGAGGTCGCGACAATCGCCGCGCTGGCGGCGATGGGCAATGCCGCACCGCAGCTCAAGGTGCATATCGAGGCCGGGCTGAATGTCGGGCTCTCACGGCAGGAGATCACCGAGATCCTGATGCAGATGGCGGTCTATGCCGGCTTTCCGGCCGCGATCAACGGGCTGTTCGCGGCGAAGGAGGTTTTCGCCGCGCGCGACATGGCCGCTTGAGACGAGGCTCATCCGGACCCGCTGACTCCTGGTCAGCGGGTCTTGCCATCACACCTGGATCAGCCGCTGCACCTGGCTGGCGTCGAGCTCGCTCATCGGGCCGGAGAGCACAACCTCGCCGCGGTCCATCACGAACATCGTGTCAGCGAGCTCGCGGGCGAAGTCAAAATACTGCTCGACCAGCACGATCGCCATGCCGCCCTTCTGGCGGAGGTAGTCGATGGCGCGGCCGATATCCTTGATGATCGAGGGCTGGATGCCCTCGGTCGGCTCGTCCAGTACCAGCAGCCTGGGTCGGGTCACCAGCGCCCGCGCGATCGCGAGCTGCTGCTGCTGGCCACCCGAGAGGTCTCCGCCGCGCCGGCCCAGCATGGACTTCAGCACGGGGAATAGGTCGAAGAGTTCATCCGGGACGTAGCGGTCCTTGCGCTTCAGCGGCGCATAGCCGGTCTCCAGATTCTCCTTCACCGTCAGGAGCGGGAAGATCTCCCTGCCCTGGGGCACATAAGCGATGCCGGCGCGCGCGCGATCCTCGCTGCGGAGGGCCGAGATGTCGTGCCCATCGAAGCGGATATGGCCGGCGGAGATCGGCTGGTGGCCGACGATGGCGCGCATCAGCGAGGTTTTGCCCACGCCGTTGCGCCCCATCACGCAGGTGACCTTGCCGGTCTCGGCTGCGACAGAAACGCGACGCAGCGCCTGGGCCGCGCCGTAGTGGAGGTCGATGGCGTCGACGGTCAGCATGCGACTTTCTTCCACCGCATGATCCGATCGGAAAACCGGTTCCCACTTTTCCGGATCATGCTCACCGCCCCAAATACACTTCAACGACGCGCTCATTCGCGCTGACCTGGTCGAGCGGGCCTTCGGCCAGCACCGAGCCTTCATGCAGCACCGTGACCTTCACGCCGAGTTCGCGGATGAAGCCCATGTCGTGCTCGACCACGATCACCGAATGATCCTGCGCGATCTCCTTGAGCAGAACCGCCGTCTGCGCCGTCTCGCCGTCGGTCATGCCGGCGGCGGGCTCGTCTACGAGGAGGAGCTTGGGGTCCTGTGCGAGCAGCATGCCGATTTCCAGCCACTGCTTCTGGCCGTGCGAGAGCGAACCCGCCAGCCGGTCGCGCTTGTCGGCAAGTTTCACGATGCCGAGGATGTCGTCGATCCGCTTCTGCTGCGGCCCCTCCGTCTTCCAGAACAGCGTTTTGCCGACTGTCCGCTTCGATTTCAGCGCCAGCAGGATGTTGTCCTCGATCGTGTGGAAATCGAAGACGGTCGGCTTCTGGAACTTGCGGCCGATGCCGAGATTGGCGATCGCGGCCTCGTCGAGCTTCGTCAGATCGACGGTGCCGCCGAACATCACCGTCCCGACATCCGGCTTCGTCTTGCCGGTGATGATGTCCATCATCGTGGTCTTGCCGGCGCCGTTGGGGCCGATGATGGCGCGCATCTCTCCGGGCGCGATGGTGAGCGACAGGCCGCGTATGGCCTTGAAGCCGTCGAAGGAGACGCTGACGCCGTCGAGATAGAGCAGCGATGAGGTGAGTGCGCCAGGCACAGGAGCGTTCATCACTGTCACTCCGCCGGGGCCGGCTCGGCGGCCGGCGCGACTTCAGGCTTGCGGCGCCGCGCCCAGAGCGCCTCGGCCGTGCCGAGGATGCCCTTGGGCAGGAAGAGCGTGACGACCACGAAGAGCCCGCCCAGCGCGAAGAGCCAGTAGGGCGCCATGAAGCCCGAGGTGAAGACGGTCTTGGCCCAGTTGACAACCACGGCGCCGAGCGCCGCCCCGACCAGCGTGCCGCGACCGCCGACCGCGACCCAGATCACGGTCTCGATCGAATTGGCCGGGGCGAACTCGCTCGGGTTAATGATGCCGACCTGCGGCACGTAGAGGGCGCCGGCCACACCCGCCATGCAGGCCGAGACGGTGAAGACGAAGAGCTTGAAACGGTCGACCCGGTAGCCGAGGAACCGCGTGCGGGACTCGGCGTCGCGGATCGCGATCACCACCTTGCCGAGCTTCGAGACGACGATGCCGCGCGCGATCAGGAAGCCGGCCGCGAGCATCACACAGGTCATGGAAAACAGAGCCGCGCGCGTCCCTTGCGCCTGGACGTTGAAGCCGAGGATGTCCTTGAAATCGGTCAGGCCGTTATTGCCGCCGAAGCCCATATCGTTGCGGAAGAAGGCGAGCAGCAGCGCATAGGTCAACGCCTGCGTGATGATCGAGAGATAGACGCCGGTGACGCGCGAGCGGAAGGCGAACCAGCCGAAGACGAAGGCGAGCAGCCCGGGAACGAGCAGCACCATCAGCATGGCGAAGGGAAAGGAGGAGAAGCCCCACCAGTACCAGGGCAGTTCCTGCCAGTTCAGGAAGACCATAAAGTCCGGCAGGATCGGGTTGCCATAGACCCCGCGCGAGCCGATCTGGCGCATCAGATACATGCCCATGGCGTAGCCGCCGAGCGCGAAGAAGGCGCCGTGGCCGAGGCTCAGGATGCCGCAATAGCCCCAGACGAGATCGAGCGAGATCGCCAGCAGCGCGTAGCAGAGATATTTGCCCCAGAGCGACATGGTCGAGGTCGGGACATGGAGGAAGGAGCCCGCTGGCAGCAGCAGGTTCGAGAGCGGCACGAGCAGGGCGAGCCCCAGCACGATGGCCAGGAAGACGCCGGCGCGCCTGTCCATGTTCTGGAGGAGGAAGCGGGTGATCATGCTTCCACCGCCCGGCCCTTGAGCGCGAACAGGCCGCGCGGGCGCTTTTGAATGAACAGGATGATGCACACCAGCAGCGCGATCTTGCCGAGCACGGCGCCGGCATAGGGTTCGAGCAGCTTGTTGGCGACCCCGAGCGTCATCGCGCCGACCAGCGTGCCCCAGAGATTACCGACGCCGCCGAAGACCACGACCATGAAGCTATCGATGATGTAGCTCTGGCCGAGGTTCGGGCTGACATTGTCGATCTGTGAGAGCGCGACGCCGGCAAGCCCCGCGACGCCCGAACCCAGCCCGAAGGTCAGCGCATCGATGCGGCCGGTGCGGATGCCCATCGCCGAGGCCATGCGGCGGTTCTGGGTGACGGCGCGCATCTGCAGGCCCATCGGCGTCAGCTTCAGGATGGCGAGCAGCGCGGCGAAGACCAGCGCCGCAAAGACGATGATCCAGAGTCGGTTATAGGTGATCGCTAAACCACCAAGTTCAAAGGCGCCGGACATGAAGGCCGGCGCGCCGACCTCGCGGTTCGTCGGCCCGAAGGCTGTGCGGACCGCTTGCTGAAGGATCAGGCTGATGCCCCAGGTGGCGAGGAGCGTCTCCAGCGGACGGCCATAGAGGAAGCGGATGACACCGCGCTCGATGGCGATGCCGACCGCGCCGGCAACGATGAAGGCGGCCGGCAACGCGATCGCCAGCGACCAGTCGAAGAGCCATGGCGCGTTGGTGCGGATCAGTTCCTGCACCACGAAGGTCGTGTAGGCGCCGAGCATCACCATCTCGCCATGGGCCATGTTGATGACGCCCATGACGCCGAAGGTGATGGCGAGGCCGATCGCGGCAAGCAGCAGCACCGAGCCGAGCGAGAGCCCGTACCAGAGATTCTGCGCGACGCGCCATAGCGCGAGCTTGCCCTCGATGGCGGCGATCGCCCTGGCCTGGGCATCGCGCAGCGTCGGTGTGATCTCGCCAGAGAGCCCACGCAGCGTCGCCAGTGCGTCCTGGTCGCCTCGTTCGCGCAGGACCTCGACGGCGGCAACCCGGTCAAGTGGCTGGGCGTCGGGCTTGGCGATCAGAATCGCCGCCTGGGCCTGCCGCAGCGCGGCGAGCGCGCGCGGATCGGTCTCCTTACCGATCGCCGCCTCGACGATAGGCAGGAGACTGACATCGCGCGACTTGAACACGGCCTCCGCGGCCGCGACGCGCTTACCCGGATCAGGATTGAGCAGGCTCAGGCCGCCGAGCGCAGCCTGCACGGCGCGGCGGACGGCGTTGTTCTGACGCACCGGCTTGAGCCCTTCCGGCGCGGCCGGCAGCGCCTGTCCCGTGCGCGCATCGACGAAGCCGCCGGCGGCCGTCTTCACTACCACGCCGGACGGCCCGGCCAGCAGCCGCCCCTCGCCCAGCGCCTCGACGATCAGCGCAGCGTTGGGATGGGCGCTCGAGACGAGGATCTCGATGGCGCGGGAGGTATCCGAATAGCCGTCGGCGGCGAGCCGGGCGAAAGCGTCGTCGGCATTCTGCGCGAAGGAAGCAACCGAGGCCGCGACGAGCGCGACGACGATCACCACAGCGTGCAGCAGGCGATAGAACAAGGACATCGGCTCGCTTTTCATCGTGAAGCACGGCCTGAGAAAAGGAAGCGCGGAGAACCCCTCTCCCNNGGGAGAGGGGTTCTCCGCGCCTTCTCGGTTCGGCTATGCGCCCGGCATAGCGGGCGAAAAATGAGGGGCGGCCGGGATTATGTCCCGTGCCGCCCCTCCCCCTCATGATCTCACGCGCTGCCGCACTTGCCGGTCTTGACGTTGAAGTTGCCGCACTTCTTCTCGACCCAGTCACCGACCAGATCCTTGGAGCCCTCGAGCTCCTTCGACCAGGCGTCGCCCGGGACGAGGCCGGAGGTCTTCCAGACCACGTCGAACTGGCCGTCGTCCTTGATCTCGCCGATGAAGACCGGCTTGGTGATGTGGTGGTTCGGGAGCATCTTCGAGATGCCGCCGGTCAGGTTCGGCGCCTCGATGCCCGGCAGCGCGTCGATGACCTTGTCCGGGTCGGTCGACTTCACCTTCTCGACCGCCTTCACCCACATGGCGAAGCCGACGACATGGGCTTCCATCGGGTCGTTGGTGACGCGCTTCGGGTTCTTGGTGAAGGCCTGCCACTGCTTGATGAAGGCGTCGTTCTCGGGCGTCTTGATCGACTGGAAGTAGTTCCAGGCGGCGAGATGGCCGAGCAGCGGCTTGGTGTCGATGCCGGCGAGCTCCTCCTCACCGACCGAGAAAGCCACGACCGGGATGTCGGTCGCCTTGATGCCCTGGTTGCCGAGCTCCTTGTAGAACGGCACGTTGGCGTCGCCGTTGATGGTCGAGACCACGGCGGTCTTCTTGCCGGCCGAACCGAACTTCTTGATGTCGGAGACGATGGTCTGCCAATCGGAATGACCGAACGGTGTGTAGTTGATCATGATGTCCTCGGCCTTGACGCCCTTGGACTTGAGGTAGGCCTCGAGGATCTTGTTGGTCGTGCGCGGATAGACGTAGTCCGTGCCGGCGAGCACCCAGCGCTGGACCTTCTCCTCCTTGGCGAGATAGTCGACCGCCGGAATGGCCTGCTGGTTCGGGGCGGCGCCGGTGTAGAACACGTTGCGCTCGCTCTCCTCGCCCTCGTACTGGACGGGGTAGAACAGGATGTTGTTGAGCTCCTTGAAGACCGGCAGCACGGACTTGCGCGACACCGAGGTCCAGCAGCCGAAGGTGGCCGCGACCTTGTCTTTGGTAATCAGCTCGCGCGCCTTTTCGGCGAAGAGCGGCCAGTTCGAGGCCGGATCGACCACGACGGCTTCGAGCTTCTTGCCGAGGAGGCCGCCCTTCTTGTTCTGCTCCTCGATGAGCATGAGCATGACGTTCTTCAGCGTCGTCTCGGAGATTGCCATCGTTCCCGAGAGCGAGTGAAGGATGCCGACCTTGATGGTCTCCTGCTGCGCAGCCGCCGGCAGATAGGAGGATCCGAGGAAAGCGGCGCCAGCCAGAGCGGTGCCGAGGAATTCGCGACGATTGCTGTTCACGGACATCTCCCGAAGGAATGTTTGTTGCGCGGCGCCCCTCGACGCCGGCGGGCCTTGCCTGACCCAGCGGCATCTTTCGCAAGCCGCGTGCCAAGGCGCTGTGCAGCCGTCCGCGGCACGCAAATCTCTGCGGCGAGCGCGTTGATGCCGGCATTTTTTGCGAATGTCGGGCGCGAGCACGCAATCATTCGAGCGAGCGGGCGTGAATTGCCTGCAATTTAATCAGATTTCACGCTCAAGTTTTGTGCAGCGCGTCAATCGCTGATTTTTTTGCCAGCAACACAAGGCTTACGAAGGTTTGGGACAGCGCTTTTTTTGACGTTTACGGCTTCCAGAGAATCGCCGTAGCCTCTTCTTCGTCGGCAACAACTGAAAGGAGGTGATCCAGTGTCTCATTGTCATCAACCGCTGGTGCAAGGCGGGCGGACCTGGACTTCCTCTTGCTGGGGTTCGCGTTCCGCGTGAGTTTTCGCACCTTTGACCCGGTTCGCTGGGTCGCGGTTCGACAATGGAAGGGCTGCCCGCGAGGGCGGCCCTTCTTCGTTAGAGCTCTTGAATGCTGGCGCCGGCGCGCAAGCCGTGGCAGACAGGGCCAGTGCCCTGTTGTCCTGACCTTTGCCCGATGAGTGCCGGCCGTGTCCTTTCCTGAGCCGAGCCGGGAAGCCATCCTCGGCTTCATCGAGGAAGAGCGTGCCGCCGGCCGCGAGGTCGGGCGCCGCGAGATCGCCAGGGCCTTCGGCCTCGACCAGGGCGGCAAGATCTGGCTGAAGCGCCTGCTGCGCGAGCTGGAGGCGGAAGGCGAGACGGGCAGCGACGGCACCGTGCGGCCGATCCACCCGCGCAACGCCCTGCCACCGGTCCTGCTGTCCGAGATCAAGCGGCGCGACCGCGAGGGCGACCTGATCGCCCAGCCACTCGAATGGGACGAGGCCGAGGGTGGGACCCCGCCGCAGATCCTGATCGAGAGGCAGCGTGCCATTCGCTCGCGCAAGATGGCACCCGCGCCGGCGCCCGGTGTCGGCGACCAGGTGCTGCTGAAGCTGACGCGGCTGCGCGGCGTCGAGGGCTTCTCCTATTCCGGCCGCGTGCTCAAGGTGATGGGCAAGGCCAAGGCCGCCGTGCTCGGCATCTTTCGCGCCCTGCCCGACGGTTCCGGGCGGCTCGTGCCGATTGACAAGAAAGCACAGGGGCGCGAGGCGCTGATCCCGAAGGGTCGCACGGCCGAGGCGCAGGATGGCGATCTCGTCTCGGTCTCCTTGCGCCGCGAAAGCCGCTTCGGCCCGCCGGAAGCGCATGTGCGCGAGCGGCTCGGCTCAATCAAGTCGGAGCGCGCCGTCAGCCTGATCGCGATTCATGCTCATGGTATCCCGCACGAGTTCCCGCCGGCCGCGCTGAAAGAGGCACAGGATGCGCCGCTCGCCAGCCTGAAGGGCCGCGAGGACTGGCGCGCGCTCCCGCTCATCACCATCGACCCGGCCGACGCCAAGGACCATGACGACGCGGTGCATGCCGCGCCGGACGAAGACCCGGCCAATGCAGGCGGCTTCGTCGTCACCGTCGCTATCGCCGATGTCGCGGCCTATGTCCAGCCCGGCTCAGCGCTCGACCGCGAGGCTCTGGAGCGCGGCAACTCCGTCTATTTCCCCGACCGCGTCGTGCCGATGCTGCCGGAGCGGATCTCGAATGACCTCTGCTCGCTCCGCGAGGGCGAGGACCGGCCGGCCATGGCGGTCCGGATCGTGCTCAAGGCGGATGGCTCGAAGAAGGGCCATTCCTTCCACCGGGTGCTGATGCGCTCGGCCGCCAAGCTCTCGTATCAGCAGGCCCAAAGCGCGATCGACGGCAAGCCGGACGAAAAGACCGGGCCGATCCGCGAGAGCATCCTGATGCCGCTCTGGGCGGCCTATGGCATCGCAGCCCGCGCCCGCGACCAGCGCCAGCCGCTCGAGCTCGACCTGCCCGAGCGCAAGCTCATCCTGAAGCCCGACGGGGCGGTTGAGCGCGTGATGGTGCCGGAGCGGCTGGCGGCGCACCGGCTGATCGAGGAGTTCATGATCCTCGCCAATGTCGCCGCGGCCGAGACGCTGGAGAAGGCCGGCAGCCTCCTGATCTATCGCTGCCATGACGAGCCTTCGCTGGAGAAGATGCGCGCGCTCGGCGAGGTGCTGGCCTCAATCGGCATCAAGCTGCCGAAGGACGGGGTGCTGCGGCCGGTGCTGTTCAACCGCATCCTGGCGATGATCAAAGGCTCGGAAAACGAGACGCTGATCAACGAGGTGGTGCTGCGCACCCAGGCACAGGCCGAATATGTCGCTGAGAACTACGGGCATTTCGGCCTCAACCTGCGTCGGTACGCCCATTTCACCTCGCCGATCCGTCGCTATGCCGACCTTATCGTGCATCGCGCGCTGATCGCAGCGCAGAAGCTCGGCGAGGACGGGCTGCCGAAGAACACGACGCTCGAAACGCTCCGCGAGGTCTCCACGCGCATCTCGGCGGCGGAGCGGCGCGCCATGGCGGCCGAGCGCGAGACCACCGACCGACTGATCGCGCATTTCCTCGCCGACCAGATCGGCGCGAGCTTCGACGGGCGCATCGGCGGGGTGAATCGCGCCGGCCTCTTCGTGAAGCTCGACGACACCGGAGCGGACGGTTTCATCCCGGCCTCGACGCTCGGCGGCGACTACTACCGCTATGACGAGGCGGCCCATGCGCTGATCGGCGAGCGCACCGGTGAGAGCTGGCGGCTCGGCGACAAGGTGCATGTGAAGCTGGTCGAGGCTGCCCCCGTCGCCGGCGCCCTGCGCTTCGAGCTGCTCTCGGCCGGACGGAAAGTGGCGACCGGTCGCGCGAGCAAGCGCCGTGGTCCGCCCTTCGGCGCGAGCCGGCCTGCCGCGTTCGACAGGAAGGGCAAGGCCAAGCGCGCTGGCCCGGGCAAGAGGCGTTAATGGGCATACAGTTCAACGGGATTGCGGGGCCTGCGGAGACCCGCGACTGGCGCCAGGCGATCACGCGCGGCGTCAAGGGCCGCTGCCCGCATTGCGGCCGCGGCAAGCTGTTCCGCGCTTTCCTGAAGCCGGTCGATCTCTGCGAGAGCTGCGGCGAGGAACTGCATTATCAGCGCGCCGACGACCTGCCGCCCTATATCGTCATTACCATCGTCGGCCATATCGTCGTCGGCGGTATCCTGCTTGCCGAGAAGTACGCCGACTGGTCGATGGGCTTGCACATGGTGCTGTGGCCTGCGCTGACGTTGGTCCTCTCCTTCCTGCTGATGCAGCCGGTCAAGGGCGGGGTGATCGGCCTGCAATGGGCCATGCGCATGCACGGTTTCGGCGGCGAGCCGGACCGGCCCGAACGCCAGCCCCTGCCCTCACCCAGACCGCGTTCCTGACTGGACCACGCCGATGACCGATCACACCGTCACCCTGACCCAGGCCGAGCGCGCCCGCACCGCGTTCAATCTGCGGCCGAAGGACGCCGCGACCATGCTGATCCTGGATCGCAGTGGCGCGCGCCCGAAGGTGCTGATGGGCAAGCGCCATCCCGGCCACAAGTTCATGCCCGGCAAATACGTCTTCCCGGGCGGGCGCATCGATGCCGGCGACCGGCGCATGGTGGCGACCGGCGCGCTGCCGCAGATCTGCGAGGACAGGCTCGGCAAGCGCTGCCTGCGTCCGAGCGCTGGCAAGGCGCGGGCGCTGGCGCTCACTGCCATCCGCGAGACCTTCGAAGAGACGGGCCTGCTCTTCGGCTCGGCCGAGTTCGGCGCGCCCGAGAGCCCGCCTGAAGGCACCTGGCGGGACTTCGCGGCGCAGGGCGTCTTCCCGGACCTCTCAGCGATCAGCTTCGTCGCGCGCGCGATCACGCCGCCGCGCCGGCCCAAGCGCTTCGACACCCGCTTCTTCACCATCGATTCGACAGCCATTGCCGGAAAGATCGAAGGCGTCGTCGGCCCCGATTCGGAGCTCGTCGACCTGGTCTGGGTCGATTTCGACGAGGCCAAGGAGCTCGACCTGCCGACCATCACCAAGGTGATCATCCAGGAGGTCGAGGCGCGCATCGCCGCCGGCTTCGGGGCATATCTGCCGGTGCCGTTCTACTGGGAGAAGCGCGGTCACTTCGTGCGGGAGGAGCTCTGACCCCGGATCGCACCGGCTCCGGCATTGGCCGGACTGTCACGGGATCGTTATTCATCCTTGACTTCCGCGGCCCATTGCGGCATCTCCGGCCGCAATGGTTTCGCCGGGCCCTGCCCGGCCATTTTCTTTTCCGAGGGCCGCCGGCCCGCATGGTTCGAGGATAGACCCATGGCCAAGGCCGTGACGATCAAGATCAAGCTGCTTTCGACCGCCGACACCGGCTTCTTCTACGTGACGAAGAAGAACTCGCGCACGATGACCGAGAAGATGTCGAAGAAGAAGTACGACCCGGTCGCGCGCAAGCACGTCGAGTTCAAGGAAACCAAGATCAAGTGAGGCGCGCCGCCGGCGCACCTGCGCTGGCGCCCTGCCTGACGCCGAAGAGCCGCCCCTCCGGGCGGCTTTTTCTTTTTTGCGGGATGGGAACCCTCTCCTGCCGTCGGGTGTCTTCACACGTATGGATGGTTGACTCCGCAACGAAAGCGAAGGCGTGATGCCGCCTTTCGCAAGGTCCGGACCGAGGCCGAACCGATCATGACGCGATGGCTGCTGAAATTGCTGGTGGAAGTCGATTCCTCCCGCTTCCTGACCACCAGGCTCGGCGCAGCGGCGGGCCTGCTGATCCTGCTCGGCGCCTTCGCAGCGGCGGGATACTGGCTGCCGACGGCGGTCACGGGCTATCTCGGAAAATGAGGTGGCCGGCCGGCGACGGTTCTGAGGAGGCCAGATTCCATCACCGACCGGCCGGCCCTTCGGTTTCCCAGGAGATGCGGCGGACCTGAGCACCCGATGGGCTTCGGGGGAGCGATCCGGTGGATCGCTGCGTTGCAAAAACCCTTACAATTTAGCGGATTCGAATCAATCGAATCCGACCGATTCCGACCGATCCACTCGCGTTCATCGATCGTTAACCCTACCCCTTATGCTTAAGGCGGCCGGCGGCCTCTCGGACGCTAGGTCGAGCCGGAAATTGGCCGCCAAAGAGCGAGACAGCTCCGGCCGACGCTATGTCAGACTGCGCCCGCTTCCAGCAAATGGCGTGTTTCGGAGTTTGCCTGCTAGGCGGCGCTAGCGACGATGACGCGGTTACGGCCGCCAGCCTTGGCCTGATAGAGCGCGTCGTCGGCGCGCTTCATCATGTCGGCAGAGGAGACGTCGCCGGCGCGGCGGTGCGCGACGCCTACCGAGACCGTCACCTTGATGTCGCGGCTGCGGTTCCGGATCGCGAAGGGCTCGCGCTCGACCCGCTCGCGGATGCGCTCGGCGACCTGATAGGCGGCGTCGCGGCCTGTATCGGGCAGCACCACCACGATCTCCTCCCCGCCCATGCGGGCGACCAGGTCGATGCCGCGGGTGCAGGCACGCACGCGATCGGCGAATTCGCGCAGCACCTCGTCGCCGGCATCATGGCCCCAGCTGTCGTTGACAGTCTTGAAGTGATCGACATCCAGCACGAGGATCGAGAGGGAACGCGCGCGCAAGGCCGACTCGTCGAACATCGCAGCGAAACGATTGTCCATGAAGCGGCGGTTATGCAGCCCGGTGAGCTGGTCCATCACCGCCATCTCCATCGAGGACTGGACGCTGTCGCGCAGCCTTTCGGTGAAGCGCTTGCGGCGCACCTGGGTGCGGACGCGGGCGAGAAGCTCGTTGCGATCGATCGGCCGCATCAGGAAGTCATGGGCGCCGATCTCGAGCCCACGCAGGATGCGGGAACGGTCATCCACCTCGCCCATCAGCAGGACGGGAATGTCGCGGGTGCTCTGCAGGGAACGGAGCTGGCTGCACAGGCGCAGCCCATCCTGGCCTTGGAGGTTCAGGCTGACGATGACGCCGTCGAAATCGCCCTCGCCGGCGCGCAGCAGCGCCTGCTGGGCGTCACGCTCGACCTCGACCTGATGGAAGGCGGAAAGGACGGCCTGCAGCCGCTCGACAACGGTCGGACGATCCTCGACCAGCAGGATGCGGCCGTTGAGGCCCGTCTCGGCGGCTGCGGCAGCCAGCGGATCGGCGATGCCGAGCCTCGCCGATGCGATGGCGCGGCCGCGCAGTTCGTCCGTCATCGTCTTCAGCCGCGAGAGACTGCGCACGCGGGCGAAGAGCGCGGCGTCGTCGAGCGGCTTGGTCAGAAAATCGTCCGCACCGGCATCGAGGCCCTGCAGCCTGTCCCGCGGCTGGTCGAGCGCGGTGACCATGACGACCGGAATATGGGCGGTGGAGGGCGTACTCTTCAGCCGGCGGCAGACTTCGAAGCCGTTCATGCCGGGCATCATCACGTCGAGCAGGACGATGTCGGCCTCGCCGCGCTCGCAGATCGCGAGGGCCTCAGGCCCGCTCTGCGCGGTCACCACGTCGAAATACTCCGCCGATAGCTTCGCTTCGAGAAGCTTCACATTGGCGGCGATGTCGTCGACGACGAGAACGCGGGCGGTCATGGGTGGCTTTCAGGTCGCTTTCATGCGGCTCAGGCCGCGCCGGCATAGGCCCGGACGGTCTCCAGGAATTTCGCGACGGAGATGGGCTTCGAGAGATAGGCCTCGCAGCCGCCCTCGCGAATCCGCTCCTCGTCGCCCTTCATCGCGAAGGCCGTGACCGCGACGACCGGAATCGCCTTAAGGTCGTCGTCTTCCTTGATCCACTTGGTCACTTCGAGGCCCGAGACCTCGGGAAGCTGGATGTCCATCAGGATCAGCGCCGGATGATGCGTCCGCGCCAGCTCGATGGCTTCGATACCGTCCGAGGTCTTCAGGGTCGCATAGCCATGCGCCTCCAGAAGATCGTTGAAGAGCTTCATGTTCAGCTCGTTGTCCTCGACGATCAGAACCGTCTTCATGGGCCGCCCTTCATTCGCGCCGGAGATGCCAACCGGAAGCCGGCGGCCATTCCCAAAATGGTGGCGTCGTTGGATGATTGCAGTAGCACGAAAGCCGTTGACGAAACGCAAACCGGATACTCAGATCACGCAGCCATGGCGCCACGACTGACCTCCGAAGAAGCCGAAACACTGGCCCTCAGGGCCTTAGGGTTCCTCGCTGCCGAGCCGGAACGGATCGAGCCTTTCCTGGCCGCGACCGGACTCGGGCCGGCGAATCTGCGCTCTGCGGCAGGTGAACCCGGCTTTCTCGCGGCCGTGCTCGATCATATCGCGGGGAGCGATTCGCTTCTGCTCGAATTTGCCGAAAATTTAAGGCTAAATCCCGAAATCGTCGCGCAGGCGCGGCAACTGCTCGCCGGGCCGGAGCCGGACGATTTCCCGTGACCGCGCTCTCCCCGGCATCGCGCTGCCTCTGCCGCGATTGCCTGACAGAGCATGAGGCGGCCGGAGCGCTGCGGCGCTGCCCGGCCTGCGGCTCGCCGCGGCTGATCAGCCATGTCGAGCTCGACACGCTGAGCCTTGCCCATATCGACTGCGACGCTTTCTACGCCACGATCGAGAAGCGCGACGATCCGAGCCTGCAGGACAAGCCGGTGATCGTCGGCGGCGGCAAGCGCGGCGTCGTCTCGACCTGCTGCTACATCGCCCGCACCTATGGCGTGCGCTCGGCGATGCCGATGTTCAAGGCGCTGAAGGCCTGCCCGGAGGCCGTAGTCGTCAAGCCGAACATGCAGAAATACGTCGTGGTCGGTCGCGAAGTCCGGCAGATGATGCGGGAGCTCACCCCGCTGGTCGAGCCGCTCTCGATCGACGAGGCCTTCCTCGACCTCTCGGGAACCGAACGCCTGCACCATGCGAGCCCGGCGCTGACGCTGGCCCGCTTCGCCAAGCGCGTCGAGGGCGAGCTCGGCATCACCGTGTCGATCGGGCTCTCCTATGCCAAGTTCCTGGCGAAGGTCGCCTCCGATCTCGACAAGCCGCGCGGCTTCTCGATCATCGGCCGCAACGAGGCCGTCAGCTTCCTCGAGGACAAGCCGGTCGGGCTCATTCCCGGCATGGGGCCAGCCAGCGTCGCCAAGCTGGCAGAGGCCGGCTTCAAGCTGATCGGCGATTTGCGCGAGGCACCGGTCGAGAAACTCTTCCGCCTCGCCGGCAAGGACGGTCCGCGACTGAAAAACCTCGCCAACGGCATCGATCCGCGCCAAGTCACGCCGGAGCGCGAGACCAAGAGCGTCTCCACAGAGACGACACTCGATGTCGACCTCGCGCGCTTCGAGGAGCTTGAGCCGATCCTGTGGCGGCTCTGCGAGAAGACCTCGAAACGCCTGAAGGCGGCCGAGCTCGCCGGACGGACCGTGACGCTGAAGCTCAAGACCGCCGATTTCCACAGCATCACCCGCGCGACGCGGCTGCCGGAGCCGACGCAGCTCGCCGCACGGCTCTTCGCCGCCGGGCGCGACCTGCTGAAGCGCGAATGCAACGGGCAGCGTTACCGGCTGATCGGCATCGGCATGAGCGACTTCAGCGCGCCGGCCGAAGCCGACCATGGCGACCTCGCCGACACGGCGACGCCGAAGCTCAAGGCGATGGAGGGCGCGCTAGACAAATTGCGCGCCCGCTTCGGAGACGAGGCGATCGGCAAGGGCCTGAGTCTCAGGCTGCCGCAGCGCCGCTCGCCAGAGCCCGCTACTTCGCGCAAGGCTCCTGAGGAAGAAGATCCAGACGCGTGAGCGTCCCGCGCAGCGCGAAATTGCCGTAGTCGAGCCGAATCGCGCCGGTGACGCCGTTCTCATAGAGTTCGAAGGAGATGGTGTAGGTCGGCGTCGATTCGCCCGAGCCGACCTTGAAATAGGAGATCGTCACTGGCCAGCGGGCCATCTTCCCGAATTCCGGGCGCTGCAGCGGCTTCTCGGAAGGCTCGCTCTCGATGCGCTTTCCGATCACGGACAGCGTATCGTAGACCTCCTTGCCGTTGCTGGCACCGTCATAAAGGCGCACGCTGAGCGTCGGCTTGCCGGCCCGGGCGGCCTGGATCACCGCCTTCATCTGCGCATTGGGAAAGAGCGCGTCGATGGCCTCGCGATGGGTCTCGGGCTTGGGCTGGCGCAGCTTCACCTCGTAGCCGGCGCCGCTCTTCTCGGCCGTGCCGTCGACGGTATCGGGGCTGGCGCCGCCGGCGGAACTCTCGGTCTTGAAGCGGTAGCTTGCGCCGTCACCAGCCTCGAAGCTGGTGGTGCGAGCGTCGATCACGCGTGGGCCGGCCTCAGTGCCGAGCTGCGTCACCTGCCGGAAGGATAGCGCATAACCCTCGCAGGCATCGCCGGTGAACTCGAAGGCGATGCGCCCGCGCGCCGTCTCGATGTTGCCGGAGGGCTTGCCGTTGTCGAGGACGAGGTCATAGACGGCGCGGTGCGGGGCGAGGACCACCCGCGCGCCAGCGCCCTGCGCGAGAGCTCCTTCAGACCAGCCCGCGGCCAGCAGCAGCGCCGCCATCGTGCCGAGCCGACCCGCCCGCTTGGCGAGCAGCGATCCTGTTTCCTGCATGTGCCGTAATGTCCGTTGCACCCTCGACTGAAATCTAGGTGCATTGCGGCAATGGCGCAAACATGGCGGCAGGCCGGTGCCGCGTCGCATCGGCCCTGCCGCTGAGGCATGCCGCCTCGCTTGCGGCGCGCCGGGGCATCGGCCATGAAAGGCACGGAATGCCCCCTCGCCCCGTGCGGAGCCAAAGCCATGAACGCTGTCGAAGCCAGATTGAAGGAACTCGGCATCACCCTGCCGAGCCCGGCCGCCCCGGTCGCCAATTATGTGCCCTATGTCATCACCGGCAACCTGCTGGTCATCTCCGGCCAGATCTGCTTCGGCCTCGACGGCAAGCTCTCGGATTCGCACAAAGGCAAGCTCGGGGCCGAGATCTTCAATGAGGCCGGCCTGGAAGCGGCGCGGCTCTGCGCCATCAACGTGCTCGCCCAAGCCAAGGCCGCGCTCGGCGGTGATCTCGGCCGCATCAAGCGCTGCGTGCGGCTCGGCGGCTTCATCAATGCCTCCCCGCATTTCGCGGCACTGCCGGCGATCATGAACGGCGCCTCCGACCTGATGGTCGAGGTGCTCGGCGACAAGGGCCGGCATGCCCGTTCGACGGTCGGCGTCGCGGAGCTCCCGGCTGATGCTGCCGTCGAGGTCGAAGCCATGTTCGAGATCGCCTGATGACGGGCAAGCCTGACCTTGGCTGGCTCATCGCACGGCCGATCGCGCATCGCGGCCTGCATGACCTCGCCGCGGGCGTCATCGAGAACAGCCCCTCGGCGGCGCAAGCCGCTATCGCCGGCGGTTTCGGCATCGAATGCGACGTGCAGCTCACCGCCGATGGGCAGGCCGTGGTGTTCCACGACTTCGTGCTCGACCGGCTGACCGAAGAGACGGGCGCAATCGTCGAGCGCAAGGCCGCGGAACTCACCGGAATCACGCTGAAAGGCAGCAGCGACCGTATCCCGACGCTGCCGGCCTTCCTCGACCTGATCGGCGGGCGCGTGCCGCTCGTCATCGAGATCAAGAGCCGCTTCGACGGCAATCTCGCGCTGACGAAGCGGACGGTCGAGGTCCTGGCCGGCTACAAGGGCCATCCGATCGTCATCAAGTCGTTCGATCCCGAGATCGTGACGGCGCTGCGCGAACTCGCCCCGGAGATTCCTCGCGGAATCGTCGCGATGAACGCCTATGAATATGGCGATTACGAGCGTCTCCCTCCGGAGCGGAAGCATGCGCTGGCCAATCTGCTGCACTTCACCGAAAGCCGGCCGGACTTCATCTCCTGGAAGGTCACGGACCTCGACAGCGCGGCGCCCTATCTCTGCCGCAACGCCGTCGGCCTGCCGCTGATGAGCTGGACCGTGCGGACGCCTGAAGAGCGGCAGAAGGCGGCGCAGCTCGCCGACCAGATGGTCTTCGAGGGCTTCCGCCCTTGAGCGAAGCGGACAGCGGCGATCTCACCGTCCGCGTCGCGACCTCGCTCAAGGCCGTCCCCGCAGGCGCTTGGAACGCCTGCGCCAACCCCTACGCTCTGGCGGAGGCCGTCTCGGAGTCCTGCGCCAGTTCCATCGATGTCGGAATCGATCGCGACAACCCCTTCGTTTCCCATGAATTCCTGACCGCGCTGGAAGAGAGTCGCTGCACCGGCGGCCGCACCGGCTGGTCTCCGGCCCATCTCGTCGTCGAGGACGGCGCGGGCCGGCTTCTCGCCGCAACGCCCAGCTTCCTCAAGAGCCACAGCCAAGGCGAATACATCTTCGACCACAGCTGGGCCGATGCCTATGAGCGCGCCGGCGGGCGCTACTACCCCAAGATCCAGGTCTCGGCCCCCTTCACCCCGGCGACCGGCCCGCGCCTGCTGGTCGCGGACGGGCCGCGCGCCGGTGAAGCCCGGCAGGCCCTGATCGCGGGCTTGGAAGCGCTGCGCGCGCAGACGCAATCCTCCTCTGTCCACGTCACCTTCGCGCAGGAGCCGGACATCGCGGGGCTGAAGGAAGCCGGCTATCTTTTGCGCAACGACCTGCAGTTCCACTGGCGCAACGAAGGCTTCGGTTCCTATGACGACTTCCTCGGCACGCTGGCTTCGCGCAAGCGCAAGGCGTTGAAGCGCGAGCGACGCGAGGCCGTTGCTGCCGGCATCACCATCGAGGCCTTGTCCGGCCGTGACCTCACCGAGGCTGTCTGGGACGACTTCTTCGCCTTCTATCAGGACACCGGCTCACGCAAATGGGGCCGGCCCTATCTCAACCGCGAATTCTTCTCGCGCGTCGGCGCGGCGATGGGCGAGCGCGTCGTGCTGATGATGGCGAAGCGTGCCGGGCGCTATATCGCGGGCGCGATCAATTTCCGCGGCGCCAACACGCTCTATGGCCGCAACTGGGGCTGCATCGAGGACCACCCCTTCCTGCATTTCGAGCTCTGCTACCATCAGGCCATCGACTATGCGATCGCCCATGGTCTTTCTCGGGTCGAGGCGGGCGCGCAGGGCGAGCACAAGCTGGCGCGCGGCTACAGGCCCGTCATCACATGCTCGCTGCACGATATCGCCGATCCGGGGCTCCGCCGGCCGGTCGCCGCCTATCTCGCGCAGGAGCGCGACCGCATCGTGGAGGCACAGGCCGTGCTCGAGGCGGAAGGGCCGTTCCGCAAGGGAAATGACGCTGATGCATGACCGGCCCAAGTCCGACATGACGACCTTCTGCGAGGATTCCGAGCTGGGCTATCGGCGCAGCCTCACTGATTTCTCTGCGCCGTTTCTGCTCGACGACAGCTACCGAACAGCCCATCTGCCGTTGGTCGCGCCGGAACATCCCCGCGTGATCGCGCGGCGCGAGGACGGCTTCTACGAGATGGGGCGGCATGCGCGCGTGTTCTCGCTTGTGCTGCCGGTCGAAGATGCGGCCTTGCGGGCCTCACCTGCCTTCCTCGCGCTGGAAGAGGAGCTCAAGGCCGCGCCCTTCGCCGCCAAGATCGCCTGGGAGATCCTGCCGAAGCGGCGCGACCGGCTGCATGCGACTGTCTGCGGATCGCTCGGCCTCGGCGAGCCGACGTCCATCTCGCAGGAGACGCGCAAAGCGCTCAGCCTCATCGAGCCTTTCGCCGTCGAGTTGCGCGGGCTGTTCTCGGGCAACGTCAATCGCGGACGCCTCTACCTCGCCGTCTATCCGGAAAAGCGCGGCGGCGTGAACATGCTCCAGGCCGTGCAGGCAGCTTTCGGCCGGCCGGCGGGCGACCTCTGGCTCGTCGGGCTCTACAACCTCAAGGACGATCTCGACGCCGGCGAGACCGCGGCGCTTGCCGGCATCGTATCGCGCTGGTGGAACCAGCCGTTGTTGAGTCTGGCGGCAACACAGCTTCAGCTCATGGGAGCCTGCGACGATCTCGTGCTCGACGGGCATATCGAGGCCGTGCTTCCGCTCGGTTGCCAGACCAACCGGCCTTGACGCCCCGGCGAGCGGGCCACAGTTTGCGCATCCCGTTCCCAGCCAGAGCCGGAACCGCCATGACCACCTATGACCCGTCCAACGTCTTCGCCAAGATCCTGCGCGGCGAGATGCCCTCCCACACCGTCTATGAGGACGCCGAGACAATCGCGATCATGGACATCATGCCCCGCGCCGACGGTCATGTCCTGGTGATCCCGAAGGCCGCCTGCCGCAATGTCTTCGACGCACCGGCCGACGCGCTGAAGGCCGTGGCGCTGACCACGCAGAAGCTGGCGCGCGCGGTGAGGGCCGCCTTCGCCGCCGAGGGCGTCACCATCCAGCAGTTCAACGAGCCCGCCGGCGGACAGATCGTGTTCCACATGCACGTCCATGTCATGCCGCGCTTCGACGGCGTGGCCCTGCGCCCCCATAGCGGCACGATGGAGAAGCCCGAGGTGCTGACCAACAACGCCGAGAAGATTCGCGAGGCGCTGAAAAAAATCTGACGGGGCATGTCACAGGCGCTTAGGCTGCCTCGTCTTGTCCTCGTCAACCGATGGAGACAGTCATGAGCCAACGCCTCAATGCCTTTCAGGCCTCCCCCGGCGCGATCGACGCGCTGCTGAAGTCCCAGAATTACGTCAACGAGAGTGGGCTGGAGCACAGCCTGATGGAACTCGTGAAGATGCGCGCCTCGCAGATCAATGGCTGCGCCTATTGCCTGCACATGCACGCGGCCGACGCTCGCAAGGCCGGCGAGAGCGAGGCGCGGCTCTACCTGCTCGACGCCTGGCACGAATCCGATCTCTACAGCCCGCGCGAAAAGGCTGCGTTCGGCTGGACCGAGGCGCTGACGCGCCTCTCGGAAGGCCCCCCGAGCGACGAGGCTTTCGCGGCGCTGCGCGAGCAGTTCAACGAGAAGGAATGCGTCGACCTTTCGCTGGCGATTGGGACGATCAACGCCTGGAACCGGATCAATGCCGGTTTCCGCACGCGCCACCCTGCCGACCGGGTCCGCAAGACGGAAGCTGCCTGAACAAGCGCGCGTCCGGACCGGGCAGGCTCCTGCTCGGTCCCGCTTCTCTTCAAAACGCGAGGATGACGATGAGCAAACGTCTCAACCCCTATACGACGGCCCCCGAGATGATGAAGCCGTTGATCGCGCTCGAAGCGGCGATCAAGGATTCCGGCCTCGAACACAGTCTGATCGAGCTGGTCAAGATGCGTGCCTCGCAGATCAATGGCTGCGCCTATTGCCTGCACATGCACTCGGCCGACGCTCGCAAAGCGGGTGAGAGCGAGGCGCGGCTCTATCTGCTGAGCGCCTGGCACGAATCCGAACTCTATACCCCGCGCGAGCGCGCCGCGCTGGCCTGGACCGAGGCGTTGACGCTGCTGCCGCAGACCCACGCGCCCGACGCGGATTACGAAGAGGCCTTGCGCCATTTCAGCGGGGAGGAGATGGTCAAGCTCACGCTCCTCATCGGCACGATCAATACCTGGAACCGGATCGCGGTCGGCTTCCGCTCGCACCATCCGAATGACAGGGCGCCCAAGGTCGCGGCCGCATAGGATCCGCCCTCACGGGATTGCATGACGAACGCCACCACCGCCGGCTTCGAGGCGCACCGGCCCTATTTGACTCGCCTCGCCTACCGCATGCTCGGCTCGCTCAGCGATGCCGAGGATGTGGTGCAGGACGCATGGCTGCGTTGGCACGACTCCGCCCGCGACACGATCGCGAATCCGCGCGCCTGGCTAGGACGCGTGGTGACGCGGCTTTGCCTCGACCTGATGAAATCGGCGCGCCGTCGGCGCGAGACCTATGTCGGCGCCTGGCTGCCGGAGCCACTGATCGAGGAAATCGGGGCTGCCGACAGCGAGGACGGGCTCGACGTGCCCTACGCGCTGATGCTCGCTCTCGAAAGGCTTTCGCCGCTGGAGCGGGCCGCCTTCCTGCTGCACGACGTCTTCGACCTGCCCTTCCTGGAGGTGGCAGACACGCTCGGGCGCAGCGAGGCGGCCTGCCGGCAGCTCGTCTCGCGGGCGCGCCGGCATGTACGCGAGGACGGCGCGCGCCATCCGGTGCCGCCCGACGAGGCCAAGCGGCTCGCCACCGCCTTCTTCCAAGCCCTGCACAACACCGATCCAACGGCGCTGAAGCAGCTCCTAGCTGGCGATGCGATCCTGCACACCGATGGCGGCGGCAAGGTGACCGCAACCATGAACCCGATTTTCGGAGCCGAGAAGATCGGCCGCTTCTTCGCCGGCATCGCGCGCAAGGTGGAGCAGCAGGGTCTTGCCACGCTGCGCTACCAACCAGTCCTGATCGGCGGGCTGCCGGGCTATATCAGCCTGGAACGCGGCGAGACGGCGCAGGCGACGGCCTTCGACATTCGCGACGGGCAGATCCAGGCGATCTACGTCATCCGCAACCCGGACAAGCTGCGCGACGTGCGGTGGCGGCTTTCCGAGCGCTGCGAAGCCTAGGTGCCGAAGAGCCAGACGCCGCCGATCAGCACCACTTCGCCGCTGGCGACCGCGAGCATCATCCGGCGGCGCGTGAGCGCCATCACGGCCGCAGAGGTCGCCACTCCCGCGACGCGGACGAGCAGCGGCGCGGCGGCAAGCGCGCCCGGCGGCGAGACGATGAGCTTGGCGACGATGCCCGCGAGCAGCGCGGTGGCGACCATCCTCACCCATTCGAGCAGAGGCGAGTCGGGATCGAGCCCGCGCGCCAGACCGACCGCGAGCCAGCGCCAGATCTCCGTCGGCAGCACGGCGAAGAGAATCAGAGCGATATAGGGCCAGAACGGCCCATCGAGCAGGGCAATGGGCTGGGTCACGCGGCCGCCTTGCGTCTGCGGCCGATCAGGAAGGCGATGCTGCCGGCGATGAGCCCCGAGACGATGAGATCGAAGCCGCCGCCGATGAAGCGCTCGCAGAGCGGAGCGAGCGCAAGCCCGAGCATCATCGCCACGACATCGGCGATATGGCGTAAGCCGGCCGTCAGCGAGACGAGGAAGAAGATAGGGGTGAGGCAGAGCAGGCCTGCTGCGAAGGGCGTCGGCAGGGCGCCGAGCAGGTAGTAGCCGCTGAAGGTGCCGATCGAGCTCACCACCATGCAGGCGTTGGCGAAGCCGAGGAAATAGACGACGCGCTGGTGCGGCGGGATGCCCGGCAGCCGCCGCAGCCCTTCCGTCCAGGCGGTGACGGCGACGTAATGGGCGAGCCACATCTGCTGCCAGACGCTCTGGCCAGGGCGGCGCAGCAGCGGCAGGATCGCCATCGTCATCGGCAGGAAGCGCAGCGAGGCGAAGCCGACCGCGATGGCGATCGCGCCCCAGGCGGCGCCGGCGGCGATCGAGGCGAAGAACAGAACCTGCGAGGGGCCAGCCCAGACCAGGATGGTCGAGAGCACGGCGACATCGACGGGATAGCCGACATCGCGCGCCAGCGAGCCTATGCCGATCAGGCCGAAGCCTACGATCCAGGCTGGCAGGGTCAGCGCATCGCGCGCTCCCGCCAGCGCGACGCGCTGCCAGCTCCAGTCGGCGGATACGCTCATGCGGTCATCGGCGGGAAGGGGTGGCGGGGTTCCGGCTCCGGCGCATCCGAGGCCACCACCTCTATCGTTCATGCCCCCGACGCTTGCATAGATCTCGGCAAGCCGGCCTGCCCTGCGGTTGCTGCAAGGGATGAGACGCGGCCGGCGCACCGGAGCCACGAGCCCGCCGCCGGTGCAGCCACCGTAAAAATCTGGCGGCTGTCGTCGAGCGGCGGAGTGCCCGAGCCGCCCGACAAAGGCTTACGAAAGCGGCCATTCCGCGATGGCCCGGCTTGAAGTTCCTTGGCAATGCGCCGCCGGTCGCGTATCGTCAAGAGCAAGCGCGTGCCCTACAGACCGACACCTCGGATCAAGCATTTGCAAAACAACGCTTGGTGAACAACTGTGATCAGGTTGCTTTTCGCTTTCGAGGAAAAGTGATGACCAATATCGACTTGGCGATATTTGCTCATAACGAACAAAACAGGATCTCAGCAACATTATCCGATCTCTCGAAACAAACTATCTTTTATAAGAATATCTTTTCGGCCCGCTTGCTCGTTCTAGCAAACGGGTGCTCTGACAACACGGTTGGCACGACGCACAGGTCTTTACCGGACTTCCCCCAAGCCGATGCCGTTACGATACACGATCTGAAAGATGGCGGAAAATCCCGAACCTGGAACCGCTTTGTCCATGATCTTTCGCGTCGAGAAGCCGATATTCTGGTATTTCTTGACGCAGATATAAATTTTCCGGATGCCTCCACGATCGAAACGCTTGTAGATTTTCTACTAGATCGAAAAGATATATGCGCGACGTCCAGCCTACCTGTCAAAGATATCGAGTATTATCCTCAAAAACTGCATTATATTGAGAGATTGATAGCTGCTGGAGGAGGCAGCGGCAGCGATAATCTCCGGACTGCGATTTGCGGACAACTTTATGCACTGAGAGCCGAAATAGCGCGCGGGATTAAAATTCCTATCGGCTTACCGGTCGAAGACGGGTTTGTTCGTCATTCCATTATAACTTCTTTGTTCAGCAAAGCAGTGAACGAGAGCCTGATAGACCAGTCGCCAAACGTGAAACATATCTATCCGTCCGAGCGGAAAATATCCGCGCTCATCAAGCATCAGACCCGGATCGTCATCGGCAGCGCCATAAATGCCGCTCTTTTCGCCCATTTTATCGATCTTCACCGGCAAGGACGCTACCAGCAAGTTCTCAATGAACTTGACGAGAGCGCCAAATCCCCGCAGTGGCTGCCGGAAAAATTGAAGCAGCTGTTGCCCCGTGCCCGCTTCGGATGGGTACCGTGGGCTTGGCTGTTTTCGCGAACGGTTTCATTTGTCAAACACGGCCCTTACACGGTTCGCCGCACGATCGTTGCTGCCTTGGGCTTCGGCATGGATTGCGTTGTATTCGTCAATGCCCAGCTGAAAATGGCCCGCGGAACCGGCGCAGGCCATTGGTGACAGTGTTCGTCTGATCCGTTAAAAATCCGGCGCCGAGCCCGAACGGACACAGTGAAGGTCCGCCGACCCGCAGAACTCAGGCCGCGGCAGCTGAATCAGCGCCGGGTTCATGGATTTCGGGTTATGGTTTCGCCGCGCCCCGTAGGGCAGCGCGATCGGAAAGCCGTTCAG
The DNA here is from genome assembly GCA_900473415.1 of Hyphomicrobiales bacterium. GTDB lineage: Bacteria > Pseudomonadota > Alphaproteobacteria > Rhizobiales > Beijerinckiaceae > Allobosea. The sequence continues at coordinate 64,136 of UCLR01000006.1, read as the reverse complement.
CCCTTGCCGCCCTTCATCGCCATGGCGAAGAGCTCGCTGCCGAAATCGATCAGCTCCTTCGGAATACCGCCGACCGCCTGGATGCCGAGATAGATCAGGTAGACGAAGGCCGGCACCAGGATCCAGCCCAGCACCTCCTCGAAGATCTTGCGGCGTCGACGCCTGCGGTCGCGCTTCTCGAACCAGCCGAGCTTCTCCTTGCGCGGCCGGGCGGGAGCCTCAGCCTGCGGCGCAGCCTCTCCGGCCTGCGCCGCAACAGGTGCGGATTTCCGTTTGAACAGCACGGTCTCAAGCCTTCGTCAGCGGAACCTTCGGAACCGTGCGCACCGGACGGCCGCCGAGCTTCGGCGGCTCCCCGGGGCCGCCCTCCGGCCCCTCGCGCCCGCCCTTCGGGCCGCGTCGCGGCGCCTTCGCCGTCTTGCTCGCGCCCGCAGCCTTGGCCCGCGTCTTGGTCTGGCGCTTGGCGGCGGCGGCCGCGACATCCTTCTCCGGCTTCGGCTTCACCGGCCCATCCGGGAATTCGAGGCCGAGCACCTTGATGCCGCTCTCGGACTGGACGACCACGACCTTGACCGCGCCGCCGTTCTTCAGGCGCCCGAACAGCACCTCGTCGGCGAGCGGCGTCTTGATCGTCTGCTGGATCAGGCGGGCCATGGGCCGGGCGCCCATCGCCTCGTCATAGCCGTTGTCGACCAGCCACTCGCGCGCCTCTTCGGAGAGCTCGATAGTGACATTGCGGTCGGCGAGCTGTGCCTCGAGCTGCAGGACGAACTTGTCGACCACGCGGGCGACCACGGTCTTCGGCAGATGGCCGAAGGAGATCGTGGCGTCGAGCCGGTTGCGGAACTCCGGCGCGAAGAGCTTGTTGATTGCCTCCGTATCGTCACCCTCGCGCTTCTGGCGGGTGAAGCCATAGGCGTTGCGCGCCATGTCGGCGGCTCCCGCATTGGTGGTCATGATCAGGATGACGTTCCTGAAATCGACTTGCTTACCGTTGTTGTCGGTCAGCTTGCCGTGGTCCATCACCTGCAGGAGGATGTTGAACAGGTCGGGATGGGCCTTCTCGATCTCGTCGAGCAGCAGCACGCTGTGCGGATGCTGGTCGATCTGGTCGGTCAGCAGGCCGCCCTGGTCGAAACCGACATAGCCGGGAGGTGCGCCGATCAGCCGCGAGACGGTGTGGCGCTCCATATATTCCGACATGTCGAAGCGGATCAGCTCGACGCCGAGCGAGGAGGCGAGCTGACGTGCGACCTCCGTCTTGCCGACGCCCGTCGGGCCGGCGAAGAGGTAGCAGCCGATCGGCTTCTCGCCGTCGCGCAGGCCGGCGCGGGCGAGCTTGATCGAGGAGGACAGCGCCTCGATCGCCTTCTCCTGGCCGTAGACGGTGCGCTTGAGCGTCTGCTCGAGGTTGCGGAGCACCTCGGCATCGTCCTTGGAGACGGTCTTGGCCGGGATGCGCGCCATGGTCGAGACCGCGACCTCGACCTCCTTCACACCAATGGTTTTCTTGCGCTTGCTCTCGGGCAGCAGCATCTGCGAGGCGCCGGTCTCGTCGATGACGTCGATCGCCTTGTCCGGTAGCTTGCGGTCATGGATGTAGCGCGCCGAGAGTTCCACCGCCGCCTTGATGGCGTCGTTGGTGTAGCGCAGCTTGTGGAACTCCTCGAAATAGGGCTTGAGCCCCTTGAGGATCTCGATCGTGTCCGGGATCGACGGCTCGTTGACGTCGATCTTCTGGAAGCGACGCACCAGCGCCCGGTCCTTCTCGAAATACTGGCGGTATTCCTTGTAGGTCGTCGAGCCGATGCAGCGCAGCGTGCCGGACGCGAGCGCCGGCTTCAGCAGGTTCGAGGCGTCCATCGCACCGCCCGATGTCGCACCGGCGCCGATCACCGTGTGGATCTCGTCGATGAACATGATCGCCTTGGGGTGCTGCTCGATCTCCTTCATCACCTGCTTGAGGCGCTCCTCGAAGTCACCGCGATAGCGGGTGCCGGCGAGCAGCGTGCCCATGTCGAGCGAGAAGACAGTGGCGTCGCGCAGGACCTCCGGCACCTCGCCGCGCGTGATCTTGAGCGCGAGGCCCTCGGCGATGGCGGTCTTGCCGACGCCGGGGTCGCCGACCAGCAGCGGGTTGTTCTTCTGCCGGCGGCAAAGGATCTGGATCGTGCGGTGCACCTCAGCCTCGCGGCCGATCAGCGGATCGATGCGCCCGTCCCTCGCCTTGCGGTTGAGGTTGACGCAGTAAGCATCAAGCGCGCTTTCCTTCTTCTTCTTGTCCTTCTCCGGATCGTTCGCCTGCTCCGAGCGCTGCTCGCGCTGCGGCTCGCCCTCCTCCTCGGAGCCGCGGACGGGCCGGCTCTCGCTCGCGCCGGGGCGCTTGGCGATGCCGTGGCTGATGTAGTTGACCGCGTCGTAACGGGTCATGTCCTGCTCCTGCAGGAAATAGGCGGCGTGGCTCTCGCGCTCCGCGAACATGGCGACGAGCACGTTGGCGCCGGTCACTTCCTCGCGACCCGAGGACTGGACGTGGATGACCGCGCGCTGGATCACCCGCTGGAAGCCGGCGGTCGGCTTGGAATCATCGCGCCCGTCGGTGACGAGGTTAGTCAGCTCGGCGTCGATGTAGTCGACGAGGTTGCGCCGCAGCAGGTCGAGATCGACGCTGCAGGCGCGCATGACGGCGGCCGCGTCCTGGTCGTCGACCAGGGCGAGCAGGAGGTGCTCGAGGGTGGCGTATTCGTGACGGCGCTCATTGGCGAGGGCAAGAGCCCGGTGAAGCGCCTGTTCGAGACTGCGCGAGAAGCTCGGCAAGGGTAGCGCTCCTATCTGGTTCCAAAATGTGCGGTCTGGCCCAAAGCTACTTCTTCTCCATCACGCATTGCAGCGGGTGCATGTGCTTGCGTGCAAGATCCATGACGAGGGTGACCTTGGTCTCGGCGACCTCATAGGTGAAGACGCCGCATTCGCCGACGCCGTTCTGATGCACATGCATCATGATCCGGGTGGCTTCGGCGCGATCCTTGTTGAAGAACCGCTCCAGGACATGAACGACGAACTCCATCGGGGTGTAGTCGTCGTTGAGCAGCAGGACGCGATAGAGGTTCGGCTTGCGCGTGCGGGTGCGGGTCAGCACTGCCGTGCCGGTGCCCTCGCGCCCGCCATCGGCCGGCGGACCGGCGCGTCGAGGGCGATCAGCCATGGCGACCTCTGCCGCGCCCGCCCCGAGGAGCAGCACGGAAACGGCCTGCATTGCTGTGCCTTCGCCTGCCTGCATCTTTCCCGCCCACGCCGTCACCACTGAAAACCGATCCACCCGATCCTGCGTTCCCAACCGAGATAGTGCTTCACTCTCGAATTTACAGACCTCGCCCCCGCTCCGCCAGCCCGTTCAAAGCGTGCGCACCGACTCTTCGACGCGGGCCGCGCGATTTTATGGCAAGCGTTGGGCCTTCGGACGGCCTGTGCCTTTCCGGCATGGCCGCTCCTTGACGCTCGCGGCTTGACCCATCCGTGCCGGGGCGGACATAAGCCGCGACATCTGGACAAGGAACCTGCCATGACCCCCAAGGCTGTCGTCACCATCGGGGCGGATCTCGCCCGGCCGGTGCGCTTCGGGAACGCGCTCCCGCTTTCCCTGATCGCCGGCCCCTGCCAGATGGAAAGCCGCGACCACGCGCTCGAATGCGCGCTCGCGCTCAAGGAAATCGCGACTGCTCTCGACATCGGGCTCGTCTTCAAGACCTCCTTCGACAAGGCCAACCGCACCAGCGTGAAGGGCCAGCGTGGCATGGGGCTTGCGGCCGCGCTGCCGGTCTTCGCCGAGATCCGCGAGCGCACCGGCATGCCGGTCCTGACCGACGTGCATGACGCGGGCCAATGCGCGCCCGTCGCCGAGGTGGTCGACGTGCTGCAGATCCCAGCCTTCCTCTGCCGGCAGACGGACCTGCTGGTCGCGGCGGCGCAGACCGGCCGCGTCGTCAACGTCAAGAAGGGCCAGTTCCTGGCGCCCTGGGACATGGTCAACGTCGCAGCCAAGGTGACGGAGAGCGGCAACGACAATGTGATGCTGACCGAGCGCGGCGCCTCCTTCGGCTACAACACGCTCGTCACCGACATGCGCAGCCTGCCGATCATGGCCGAGATCGGGGCGCCGGTGATCTTCGACGCCACCCATTCGGTGCAGCAGCCGGGTGGCAAGGGCTCCTCCACCGGCGGGCAGCGCGAATTCGTGCCCGTGCTGGCGCGTGCGGCAGTCGCGGTCGGTGTCGCCGGGCTCTTCATCGAGACCCATCCCGACCCGGACAACGCGCCCTCCGACGGGCCGAACATGGTGCCGCTGTCGCAGTTCAAGGATCTCATTGCCGAGCTGCAGGGCTTCGACCGCCTCGCCAAGAGCCGCACCACCCATGGCTGAACCGGAGGCCGAGCCAAAGCCAGCCGGCGACAACCTCTCGCTGCTGATCGGCATCCTCGGCCTCTGCGGCTTCGCCTCGACCTTCACCATGCGGCTGGTCGACCCGCTGGTGCCAACGCTGGCGAACGAGTTTGGCCAGAGCGTCCACCAGATCGCCTTCCTGGTGACGGCCTTCTCGGGCTGCTACGCGCTCGGCCAGCCCTTTCTCGGGCCCATCGCCGACTCGGTCGGCAAGCTGCGCAGCATCGCGACCTGCCTCACCGGGCTTTGCCTGATGTCGGCGCTCTCGGTCTTCGCGACCGACTTCTGGATGCTGTTGGGCCTGCGCGCCGCGGCCGGCGTGCTGGCGGGCGGCATCATCCCGGCGGCGATGGCGGCAATCGGCGATCGCGCCCCGATGGCCGAGCGGCAGATCATGCTCGGTCGCTTCCTCGTCATCATGATCGTGGGGCAGATGAGCGGCGCGGCCTTCTCCGGCGTCGTCGCCGACCATATCGGCTGGCGCGCCGTGCTCGGCGTCGCCGCCGCGCTTGCCGGCGGCAGCGCGCTCCTCGTCAGGCTGGTGCTGAAGCCGCGGCCGGATGCGAAGCGCCCGCCGCTCAGCCTGGGCGGCGCCATCGCGAGCTACAAGGCCGTCTTCGCCAATCCGCGCAGCAAGCTGCTCTATCTGCTCGTGCTGGTGGAAGGCGCGCTTGTCTTCGGCCTGCCGCCTTTCGTCGCCGCCATCCTGCACGAACGCTCCGGCGTCGGTGCCTCGGAGGCCGGGCTTGTGATCGGCGCAATGGGATTCGGCGGGCTCGTCTACGGCATGCTGACGCGGATCCTGGTGCAGCGCGTCGGGCCACGGCAGATGATGCGCTATGGCGGGATCGCCATGGGGCTCGGCTATGTCGCCTTCGCCTTTCCTGCGCCGTGGTGGTCGGCCTTCGGCCTATTCCTGCTGACAGGCTTCGGCTTCTTCCTGCTGCACGGCACCTTTCAGGCGCAGGCGACAGAGCTCGCGCCAACGGCGCGCGGCTCTGCCATGGCATTATTTGCCGGCTTCTTTTTCATGGGCCATGCGACGGGACCGCTGGTGACGGGCTCGTTGCTGCACATACTCGGAACGAAGAGCGCCCTCGTCATCGTCGGCGTCGCCATCGGCGTGCTCGGCCTGCTCACGCCGCGACTGCTGCCGCCGCTCGGCTCAAAGACCTGAGGCGTTCGTCGCATCGGCCCGAAAACCGGTTCCCGCTTTTGGGGCCGATGCTTCAGCGTCCCCGGTAGGGCGCGACGCCCTGGTCGGGCAGCCAGAGCCCCTTGGGCGGCTCGCCCGTTTGCCAGAAGACGTCGATCGGGATGCCGCCGCGCGGATACCAGTAGCCGCCGATGCGAAACCATTCCGGCTCCAGCAGCTCGACCAGCCTCTTGCCGATCCCGACCGTGCAGTCCTCATGGAAGGCACCGTGGTTGCGGAAGGAGCCGAGATATAGCTTGAGCGACTTGGATTCCACCAGCCAGGAGCCCGGCAGGTAGTCGATCACCAGGATGCCGAAATCCGGCTGGCCGGTGACGGGACAGATCGAGGTGAACTCGGGGCAGGTGAAGCGGGCGAGATAGCTGGTGCCGGCATGGGGATTGGGCACACGGTCGAGCCGGGCTTCCTCCGGCGAGGCAGGCAAGGCGCTGCTCTGGCCGAGCTGCAGGGTCGAGGCATCGATGGCCATGGGAGATACTCCTGTTTGCCCGGCTTCTAGAGCAAATCCGCCCGGCTTGGGAACCGTACCCTGCGCCGCGGCCCTCCTACCCTGCCCGGCCTCAAGTATCGGCACAGCGCTCCGATAAAATACCGCCACAATTCATTTCAATATCTATCGATGTTCTGCACGCTTCCTTGTCCAACCACCCGGCATCGTCTTGCCTGCTTCAACTATGAACCGGCGCCCGGGAACGTTCGATGATCATTGCGGGAATCCTGTTCCTGGCTGGCATGCTGATTGGCCTATCAGGCGGCTATCCGGCGATCCTTCTGGCGAGCGCGGTGGTGACGGCTGCGGTCTTTTCGATCTGGCTGATCCATGGCGAGCTTGACGTCTTCAGCCTGTTCATCTGGATCGGCTACATGTTCGCGTTGCAGAGCGGCTTCGTGCTCGGCGGTTATCTGGGCCTTCCAGCGGATGACGGTTGATCACCAGAACCAGACGGGGCGTCCGGCGAAAAGGCACAGGCCCGCCCACCACGCCAGGGCCAGAATGATCCAGAACAGAACGGCGGTGCGGGACGGTCGACGGCGGACGGACATATTCTGCAACATGGTTGTTTCCCGGTGGGGCGATGAGCCTGGATCCACCGGAAAGGCCGCAAGCCGCAGGCCAGCGGCGCCGGAACGCCGCAGCGAAAGCCGCCGCACGAGACGCAACCTCGCGTGGGGATGGCGATTGAGGCTTTCCCCTCGCCGGCCCGTTGGCTAGATCGCCGTGCGTCGTATGGGACGCATAGTGGCGATCTATCTCTTTGTTGTTGCATCGGATTGATCCGAGAAGTGGATTCCACTTTTCGGTCCGATGCTCTAGAAGCCTTCGATCCCTCCCGCCTCTCCGGAGCCTGCCATGACCGCGATCATCGACATCATCGGACGCCAGATCCTCGATTCCCGTGGCAATCCGACGGTGGAGGTCGATGTCGTGCTCGAGGACGGCTCGATGGGCCGCGCCGCGGTTCCCTCCGGCGCCTCGACCGGCGCACATGAGGCGGTGGAACTGCGCGACGGCGACAAGAGCCGCTATCTCGGCAAGGGCGTCCTGAAGGCGGTCGAAGCCGTGAACGTCGCCATCGCCGAGGCGATCGTCGCCATGGACGCCGAGGACCAGACCGCCATCGACCAGACGATGATCGAGCTCGACGGCACGCCCAATAAGGCCAAGCTCGGCGCCAACGCCATCCTCGGCGTCTCGCTCGCCGTCGCCAAGGCCGCCGCCGAGGCCGCCGGCCTGCCTCTCTACCGCTATGTCGGTGGCACCTCGGCCCGCGTCCTGCCCGTGCCGATGATGAACATCGTCAATGGCGGCGCCCATGCCGACAACCCGATCGACTTCCAGGAATTCATGATCATGCCGGTCGGCGCCCCCTCCTTCGCGGAAGGGTTGCGCATGGGCTCGGAGATCTTCCACACGCTGAAGAAGAAGCTGCACGACGCCGGCCACAACACCAATGTCGGCGACGAGGGCGGCTTCGCGCCGAACATCAAGTCGGCCGAGGCGGCGCTGGACTTCGTCATGCAGGCGATCGAGGCCGCCGGCTACCGGCCGGGCGAGGACGTGGCGCTGGCGCTCGACTGCGCCGCGACCGAGTTCTTCAAGGACGGCTCCTACGTCTATGAAGGCGAGCGCAAGACCCGCGATCCCAAAGCGCAGGCCAAGTATCTCGCCAAGCTCGTCGGCAATTACCCGATCGTCTCGATCGAGGACGGCATGGCCGAGGATGACTGGGAGGGCTGGAAGGCGCTGACCGACCTCGTTGGCAGCAAGTGCCAGCTCGTCGGCGACGATCTCTTCGTCACGAACGTCAAGCGCCTCTCGCAGGGCATCAAGGGCAAGACGGCGAACTCCATCCTGGTCAAGGTCAACCAGATCGGCTCGCTGACCGAGACGCTCGCCGCCGTCGAGATGGCGCAGCGCGCCGGCTACACCGCTGTGATGTCGCATCGCTCGGGCGAGACCGAGGATTCCACCATCGCCGACCTCGCCGTCGCGACCAATTGCGGGCAGATCAAGACCGGCTCGCTCGCCCGCTCCGACCGGACGGCGAAATACAACCAGCTGCTGCGCATCGAAGAGGAGCTGGGCACGCAGGCCGTCTATGCGGGCCGCGGCGCGCTGAAGGCTCTGGCCTGAGCCGCCTGAGTATCGGCCTGACCGGAAGCGGCTTTCGGCTTTTCGGTCCGATGCCGTAGCCGGCATGCTGCACTGCAACGCGCGGGCGCCATGCGCGTCCGCCCGTAACGGCGCCAGCCGGTTGACGCTAGACCGGGGCGATGGATCAGCGCGCTCCCGCACCGCACAAAACCGCCGTCGAGCTGGCCGATGCGAAGCGGCGGCTGCGGCAACGGCTGGCCGTCATCGGCATGCTGTTCAGCGTGCTGATCTTCGGCTCGAACTTCGCGATCAGCCGCCATGCAGTGCTGCACGGCGTCACCGCCAACGACCTCCTGGCGCTGCGCTTCGGGACGGCGGGCCTCCTGCTGCTGCCGTTCTTCCTGCGGCCGGGCCTGCGCAGTTGCGGCGGCGTCGGCTGGAAGCGGGGCCTCCTGCTCTTTCTGTCGGGCGGGTTGCCGATGTCCTTCCTGATGCTGACGGCGCTCGGCTTCGCGCCGGCGGCGCATGGCGCCACCATCGGGCCTGGCACCGTGACGGTCATCGGCATTGCCGCCTCGGTCTGGCTGTTCGGCGCGGTGCTCACGCGCCATCTGGTGATCGGCGTCCTCGGCGTCTTGGGCGGGCTCGGTTGTCTCGCCATCGCCGGCTCGACCAGCGGGCACAACAGTACGCTGACCGGCGATCTGATGTTCCTCTGCGTCGGCCTGCTCTGGGGCTTCTATCCGGTGATGATCCAGCTCTGGAAGATCGACGGTCTGCGCGCCTCGGCGACCGTCTCGGTCCTCTCGCTGGCCTGGCTGCCCATCTATTTCCTGTTCTTCTTCCGCGGCCTCGATATCGCGCCCTGGTGGGTACTGGCGTTCCATGCCGTCTATCAGGGCGTTTTCAACGTCATCATCGGCTTGTGGATCTGGGGCTGGGCCGCGCATGTGCTGGGGCCGTCCATCGTCGGCCGCTTCCCACCGCTGATCCCGGTCACCGGCACGCTGCTCGCGATCCCGATCCTCGGCGAGGTGCCGTCCTCGCTCCAGCTCGCCGGGATCGTGCTGATCATCGGCGGGCTGTTCGTGGCCTCATGGCGCAGACCGGCGCGCAAGAGCCATCAGGCCTAGGTTCCAGACGACGCAGATCAGCAGGCCGATGCCGAGCGCCGTCCACGAGCCGAGCGGTACGGCGACGAGATGCACGACCGCAATGGCGAGGCCAAAGCCAAGCAGCGCGATGACACTGTTGGCGATGACAGCCGCCGCTGCCGGGCCACCGATGCGCGGCTGCAGGATGAGCACCAGGCTCGACATCACGATCGGGAGGCCTGCCAGCACGCCGGACCAGACGCCGCCCACATAGGCGCTCGCCGTCGTCGCCGTGCCCGCGAGCGTGGCGACGCCGATCGCGCGCAGAGGGATTGCGAACCAAGGTCGCTCCGCAGCCGCCGCCGGGCGCGCGGCGAGATAAGGCCTCACTGCGAGATGGGCGCCTATGAACACAAAGAGCATCAGGCCCAGCAGGGTCCAGAAGGACGGGACCAGCCAATGCAGGGCAAGGATGGCGGCCAGCCACACCAGCAGCGCCGGCCCCAGGCTCGCCAGCGTCGCGTGCCTTTGCGCGCGCCGCACATAGACCAGGAAGAGGCAGCCGTTGGCAACGGTCGACGCCATGCTGCCCAGCGCCGCATCCGCCATGAAGGCGGCATCGTGATCGAGCGCCAGGAAGACATAGACCGGGCCGAGCGAGATCGGCAGCGTCGCGATCAGCGCCGCGATGAGGGGGCCGCTGCGTTCGGCGATCAGCGAGCAGCTGACGACGATGCCGGCAGCGATCGCCATCTTGGCGACCAGCAGGAAGAGCCAGGATTCGGTCACGGCGTGGCTGCGGGCTCGCCCCTCTCCCAGCCTTCCTTCGTCTCGGCGATGAAATCGGCGAGGCGTCCGGCTGCGATGGCGGCGCGCAGGCCCGCCATCAGATCCTGATAATAGGCGAGGTTGACCCAGGTCAGCAGCATCTTGCCGAGCATCTCCTCGGCCTTGACGAGGTGGTGCAGATAGGCCCGCGACCAGCTGTTTGCCGCGGGGCAGGAGGATTGCTCGTCGACCGGCCGCGGGTCCTCGGCGTGCTTGGCGTTCTTCAGGTTCATCCGGCCGAAGCGGGTGAAGATCTGGCCGTGGCGGCCGGCGCGGGTCGGCATCACGCAATCGAACATGTCGATGCCGCGCGATACCGCCTGGACGATGTCGTCGGGCGTACCGACGCCCATGAGATAGCGTGGCTTCTCCTGCGGCAGATGCGGCTCGACCGCCTCGATCATCGCCAGCATCACGTCCTGCGGTTCGCCGACCGCAAGCCCGCCGACGGCGTAGCCCTTGAGGTCCATGGCGGCGAGCTCGCGAGCGCTCTCGATGCGCAGATGCGGCACCGCCCCGCCCTGCACGATGCCAAACAGCGCCCGGCCAGGATGGTCGCCGAAGGCCGCCTTGCAGCGCTCGGCCCAGCGCAGCGAAAGGCGCATCGCCTTCTCCGCCACCTTGTCCTCGCAGGGCAACGAGACGCACTCGTCGAGCTGCATGACGATGTCCGAGCCCAGCAGGTTCTGGATCTCGACCGAGCGCTCGGGGGTGAGCACATGCTTCGAGCCGTCGATATGCGACTGGAAGGTGACGCCCTCCTCCGTCAGCTTCCTGAGCTGCGACAGCGACATTACCTGGAAGCCGCCGGAATCGGTCAGGATCGGGTGCGGCCAGTTCATGAACTTGTGGAGCCCGCCGAGCTTCGCGACCCGCTCGGCGCCGGGGCGCAGCATCAGGTGATAGGTGTTGCCCAGCACGACATCGGCGCCGAGCGCCCTGACCTGTTCGGGATACATGCCCTTGACGGTGGCGGCGGTGCCGACCGGCATGAAAGCCGGCGTGCGGATGACGCCGCGCGGCATCCTGATCTCGCCGGTGCGGGCAGCGCCGTCGCTGGCGGCGAGATGGAAGGAGAATTCGGTCGCCGCAGATGGCGCCGTGAGTGGCTGAACGGTCATGACCTGCGAGCTAGCGCAGGACGCGTTCGCGCGAAAGGCCATCTTTCCGGTCATGGTCGAATTCGGTGCTCGTCAGTCGTCGATTTGGCTGCGGTACGACTGGCGTAGCGCGAACACCAGGATCGCGACCGTCAGCCAGAGTCTTATCGTCGCAAAGATGAGGACATAGCTGAAGGACAGCAGCACCTTGATATCCGTGGACACCCCCTGGTCGAGCCAGACGTCGCGGATCAGCAGCCGGAACCAGCTCTGGACCGGATGGAACAGGATCGACACCGCGGCAACCAGGAGCGCACCCGGCAGGAGCCATCCAGCCCGCTCCCCGAATTGCCGGATCGCCCTGAACAGGCTGGGCTTCGAGGTCTCGTCGACCTGCAGAACCATCAGCAACACCAGCGCGGCCACGAAGGCGCTCCACAGGCGGCCATGATTAGTCGTCTGATCGAAGGCGATACCGTCGAATCCCAGCATGAACTCGCTCGGCTGTTCGATAAGGCCAGAACTCGTGGCCACGACACTCGCCGCGATCAGCAAACCGAAGATGGGAAGCAGCACGCTCCGCGCCATCTTGATCTGCTGCGAGACTCCCAGAGCTCCGAGGCTCGTGCGCCCATGGCTGAACTCGACCATGCGCCACGTCACGACCACGAACGCCAACAGCAGGGCGATATTGGCGATGACGATCGCCGGCAGGGCGATGAATCCGCCGAAGAAGGCGACCACGCGCATCGTCGCGGCCACCATAAGCCAGGGCAGCGCTCCGATCTGACGATACGGGCTATAGGAAACCGACGGCAACGCAATGCGCGCCGGAGAATGGGAATCTGCCATGTCGCGCAGCGTACACGCGACAACTCAACCAAAGATTGAAAAACTCGGTCAACATCGCGTTGAAACTGTGCTTCAGCGTGAGCCCGTTCGGTTGAACGCCGCCTCGTACATCTCGGGCTTGAAGCCGACCAACGTCTTGCCCTTGCCTACGTCGAGCACTGGCCGCTTGATCATCGAGGGTTGCTCCAGCATCAGCGCGGTCGCTTTGCCGGCGTCGAGCCCCTGCTTGCGCTCATCGGGGAGCGCACGGAAGGTCGTGCCGGCGCGGTTCAGCACCGTCTCCCAGCCATGCTCCTTCACCCAACGCTCCAGCGAGGCCTTGTCGATGCCGCTCGCCTTGTAGTCGTGGAAGGCGTGATCGACGCCGTGGCTGTCGAGCCAGGCGCGTGCCTTCTTCATCGTGTCGCAGTTCTTGATGCCGTAGATCGTAACCATCATGCTTTCATCCGGAGCGGCCTGGAAGACAGTGGCATTTGCCGCCCCCTGTCATGTAGATTTGTCACCGACAATGCAAACAGGCATGTCATGACGAACGGATTCGTCAAACAGAGGCGGTGGACAACATGGATACGCCTTCAGCCTCTGCGCAGAAAAAGACAGCACCATCCGGCTTTCCGCTTCGTCGCTGGAAAGATTATCCGATCGCCGGCATCGATTTTCCCGACACCACGACCTTCACATGCGACAGCGGCTGGATGCAGCTGGCCTGCGACGCTCTCGCGACCGCGCTTGACAGGGAAACCGATCTTGTCGCCGGGATCGACATCGGCGGCATCGGCTTCGCCGGCGCGCTGGCGCTGCGCAACAGCCTCGGCTTCATCGACATCCGCAAGGTCAACTCGATCCGCCCCGATGTCGTCCGCAACCTCACTGCCAATTACGAGCTCGGCAACGGCGTCGCCCTATCGAAAGGCCATCCTCTTGCCGGGCGCCGTGTCACGATCGTCGACGACTGCCTGATCTCCGGTGGCACGGCGCTGGCGACGGCGCAGCTGCTGCGCCGGTTGGGCGCCCGTTGCGCGCAGGCGCTCTTCATCTTCGAACTCGATGGGCTGGGCGGCCGCGAGCGGCTCGCCCAGAGCGGTATCGCCATGCACGCCCTGGAACGGCTGGCGCCGGTGCAGCCCGCGCCGCCCGCCGCCGACAGGACCTGACCGGACTCCTGCGCTCAGGGGCGCTTCGGGCTGTCGAGGCCGCGCTGGACGGCCGGCCTCGCCAACGCACGCTCGAGCCAGATCGGCACATGGGTCAGGCTCGCATAGTCGACGAGCTCACCCGCGCCGTAGAAGCCGACGAGATTGCGCACCCAGCCGAGCATGGAGATATCGGCGATGGTGTATTCATCGCCCATGACCCAGGTGTGGGTCGCCAGCCTGCCCTCCAGTACGCCGAGCAGGCGCTTGGTCTCATTGGCGTAGCGGTCGCGCGGACGCTTGTCCTCGTACTGGCTGCCGGCGAACTTATGGAAGAAGCCGAGCTGGCCGAACATCGGGCCGACCGCCGCCATCTGGAAGAAGACCCACTGGATCGTCTCGTAACGGAGCGCCGGATCCTGCGGCAGCAGCTTGCCGGTCTTCTCGGCGAGGTAGAGCAGGATCGCGCCCGATTCCCACAGGCCGAAGGGCTTTCCGCCCGGCCCGTTCGGATCGATGATCGCCGGAATCTTGCCGTTCGGGTTGAGCGAGAGATATTCGGGCACCCAGGTCTCGTTCTTGCCGATGTCGATGAGATGCGGCTCGTAAGGCAGCTCCAGCTCCTCCAGCGCGATCGAGACCTTCACGCCGTTCGGTGTCGGCAGCGAATAGAGCTGGATGCGGTCGGGATGGCTGGCGGGCCAGCGCTTGGTGATCGGGAAAGCGGAGAGATCGGCCATGGGGTGCTCCGGTTGAATCGGGCAAACTTCGGAGCAGGACGATAGAGCCAGGCGCGCTCAAAGCAACGGCCCGCGCCTCCCGCCATCGCAAGCCCGGCTTGCAAAACCGCACGCTCAGCCGCGGAGCGTCCAGCTCCCGAGAACGTCGTATGGCTCCCTGTCCGCGCTTCTGACGAGGGCGAATTCACGAACGTTCCAGACGAACTTCGGCACGCTGAAAGGCCCGAGCCGACGCCTGTCGTAAAGCAGGGAAACGTGCGGCGCGAAAGGCCGTGCACCGGCCTTGATCCCGGCCCGCCGCAAAGTTTCGCCGATCGCCAGATGCAGCCGTCTGGCCGCCGGCATCTCTTCGGTCGACATCAGAACCAGCGTTGGCTGCTCGATGGAGCCGAAACTCGCGACCTGATCGAAGCCCACCGAGAAGGGCCGCTGCTGAATGAGCGCCGCAGCGCGGCGGGCCAAGGCGACCTCCTGGCTTTCCGGCCCGTCCGGCGCATGCAGGGACCAGAGGGAGAGATGGTATTTGCGGGGGTTCAGGAGCCTGGCTGGTGGTTTCAAGCGCTGACGTAGCTCATGCGCGCGGGCGTCGATCCGACGCGCCGTTTCCGGATCGGGCAGGAGCGCGAAGAAGTAGCGATCAGGGCGCGCCGCCCTGTCCCAATCCGCACGTCCAGCCGCGTTGTCGAACGGGAGCTGCATAGCCTCAGATTAGAACAAACAGGGAACATAGCAACTGTTTTGCTTGATCAGCATCAATGAGCGGCTCCGCGCAGATCGTAGAATGCGGATGTCTGGAGCGGTCAGGAGTCGCCACAATGGCTGGAGCAGAGCCCAAGCTTCCGATCGGGGCGAACGTGCCGACTCAGGCAGGTTGGGCGCCCATCGACACGCTGCGACGCGAGATCGACCAAATTCGCGAAACCTTCGGCGACCCCTGGCGTCCGCTTGGGCGCGGCGCCTTCGACCTCGAACCGTCCTCGGCGCGTGAGGCGGGCTGGAGCCTCGCTCCTGCGGTCGACGTCGCCGAAACGGAGGCCGAATACGAGATCACGGCGGAGTTGCCGGGGCTCGACAGGAAGGACATCGAGATCAGGCTCGCCGACGGCGTGCTGACCATCCGGGGCGAGAAGAGGCAAGGGAAGGACGAGAAGCGCAAGGACTACTATCTGTCCGAACGCCGCTACGGCTCCTTCACCCGGTCCTTCGTTGTCCCGGATGTCGATGCCGAGAAGATCGAGGCCGGCTTCGCCAAAGGCGTGCTGACCGTCAGGCTGCCGAAAAGCGTAGCTGAGCAGCAGAGCCGGACCATTGCCGTAAAGGCGGTGTGACCGGCGGCCTGCCGGCCTCCGGTCGCGGCCTCACTCCCACTCGATCGTGCCGGGGGGCTTGCTCGTCACGTCGTAGACGACGCGGTTGATGCCCTTGACCTCGTTGATGATCCGGGTCGCGGCGCGGCCGAGGAAGTTCATGTCGAACGGGTAGAAATCCGCCGTCATGCCATCGACCGAAGTCACGGCGCGCAGCGCGCAGACATGGTCGTAGGTGCGGTAGTCGCCCATCACACCGACAGTGCGGACCGGCAGCAGCACGGCAAAGGCCTGCCAGATCACGCCATAGAGGCCCGCCTTGCGGATCTCGTCGAGATAGATCGCATCCGCCTTGCGCAGGATGTCGAGCTTTTCCTTGGTGATCTCGCCCGGGCAGCGGATGGCGAGGCCCGGCCCCGGGAAGGGGTGACGGCCGACGAAAGCCTCGGGCAGGCCGAGCTCGCGGCCGAGCACGCGCACCTCGTCCTTGAAGAGCTCGCGCAGCGGCTCGACGAGCTTCATCTTCATGCGCTCTGGCAGGCCGCCGACATTGTGGTGACTCTTGATGGTGACCGAGGGGCCGCCGGAGAAGGAGACGCTCTCGATCACGTCCGGATAGAGCGTGCCCTGCGCCAGGAAATCGGCGCCGCCGAGCTTCGCGGCCTCGGCATCGAAGACGTCGATGAAGAGCCGGCCGATGGTCTTGCGCTTGGCTTCCGGATCGGGGCCGCATTTGGCGAGCTCGGAGAGGAAAAGCTCCTCGGCATCAACATGGACGAGCGGGATGTTGTAGTGGTCGCGGAATAGCGTCACCACCTGCTCTGCCTCGCCCAGCCGCATCAGGCCGTGGTCGACGAAGACACAGGTGAGCTGGTCGCCGATCGCTTCATGGATCAGCACCGCCGCAACGGCCGAGTCGACGCCGCCGGAAAGGCCGCAGATGACGCGGCCGGTGCCGACCTGCTCCTTGATCTTCTTCTGCATCTCGGCGCGATAGGCCGACATGCTCCAATCCGGCTGGCAGCCGCAGATATTGACGACGAAGTTGCGCAGCAGCTTGCCGCCATCCGGCGTATGCACCACCTCGGGGTGGAACATGGTCGAATAGAAGCGCCGCTCCTCGTCGCTCGCCACCGCGTAGGGGGCGTTCTCGGAGGTGGCCTTGACGGTGAAGCCGGCCGGGAGCTGCGTGACGCGGTCGCCATGGCTCATCCAGACCGGGTAGCGACCGCCCTCCTCCCAGACGCCCTCGAACAGCGCCGAGGGCGTGACGATCTCGACATCGGCGCGGCCGAACTCCGCGGCGTGGCCGCTCTCGACCTTGCCGCCGAGCTGCTCGGCCATGGTCTGCTGGCCGTAGCAGATGCCCAGGATGGGCAGCCCGGTCGAGAAGACCTCCTGCGGGGCTCGTGGCGAGTTCTCGTCCGGCACCGAGGCCGGGCCGCCGGAGAAGATGACGCCCCTGGGCTTCATCCGCCGGAACGCCTCGGAGGCCGACTGGAACGGCGCGATCTCGCAATAGACGCCGATCTCGCGGATGCGGCGCGCGATGAGCTGCGTCACCTGCGAGCCGAAATCGATGATCAGGATGGAGTCGTGATGGGGCTGAGCGCTCGTCATCGCGTTCCGTTAATGGATCATGCAGGCGCGCGCAACGGCCGCCGCCACCTCAATCCGCGCGCCGGATGCAAGCCAGATAGAACCCGTCCGTGCCGGTGCGCCGCGGCGAGAGCTGGAGACCGTATTCGGTGGCGAAGCGGGCGAGCAGGGAGAAGTCGCTCTCGCCTCCCTTCAGCACGTCGATCGGCGCCACGGAAGCAAAGCCCGGATGACGGCCGAGGAAGGCGCGGATGGCCTCGTCATTCTCATCCGGCAGCATTGAGCAGGTGATATAGGCAATGCGGCCGCCGGGGCGCACCAGCTTGCCGGCCCGCGCCAGCACCTCGGCCTGGTCCTTGACCCGTTCGGCCAGCGCACCGGGGCGCACGCGCCATTTCGCATCCGGGTTGCGCCGCCAGGTGCCGGAGCCGGTGCAGGGCGCATCGACCAGCACCAGATCGGCCTGCCCTGCGATATCGGAGAGCGGCTCATGGCCGCGCGAGCGCGGGATGCGGACCTCGACGATGCTCGCGCCGGAGCGCGCCACCCGGTCGTGCAGCGGCGCCAGGCGCCGGCTGTCGAGATCGGTGGCGTAGAGGCTGCCACGATTGGCCATGAGCGCGGCAAGCGCCAGCGTCTTACCCCCAGCCCCGGCGCAAAGGTCGATCACCGTCTCGCCCGGCTTCGCACCGGCCAGCAGCGTCACGAGCTGCGAGCCTTCGTCCTGGATCTCGAAGGCGCCGGCGAAGAAGCCGGGCTCTGTCTGCAGCGAGGGGCCGCGCCCGTCATGGCCGGGCTGGAAACGCAGGGCGTCGGGCGACCAGGCACCGGGCTCCGGCTGGAGATGCGCGAGGTCCTTGAGCACGGCGTCGCGGTCGGCTTTCAGGCGGTTGACGCGCAGGTCGACCGGCGCGCGTGCGGCGAGCGCCTCGCCCTCGGCCACGGCGGCTTCGCCGAAGCCTGCCTGAAATGATGGCCAGAGCCATTCGGGAACGTCGGCCCGGACGTGGTCGGACGCATCCTCGGCGGTGAAGGCGGTGAGAAGCGCGGTCTCGTCCTCGCTCAGCGGGTGGGGCGCATGATTCTCGCCGGAGCAGAGCGCCGCGATCTCGGACAGGGGCAGGCCGCGCAGCCCCGCCAGCATGCCCAGCACGAGTGCGCGCGGCGTCTCGGAGGCCATGGCATGAGCGGAGGAGGCCTTGCGCCGCAGGGCGTCATAGACGAGCGAGGCGATGGCGGCTCGATCCTTGGAGCCGGCGAAGCGCCGCGACAGCCCCCAATCCTTCAGCGAATCGGCAGCCGGCCGGCGGCGCTCGATGATGTCCTGCAGCACCTCGATGGCGGCGCTGATCCGGGCGGCTGGGGTCATGGAGTTCGATTCCTGCCGGGCCTGCGGACCCGGCGCCTCACGGCTGGATGAATTGTGTCTTCGGCGTGTTCGAACATGACGCAGGGACATGGGGCCCACTGCGTCATGGCCTTGACGCGGTCGTTTCACAAGCTGCAAGACGATGCAACCGCATGTCGCGGCCACCGGGGTACCCATCTATGAAAAGCGCCAGCCGCATCGCCCTTCTGTGCCTCTTCGCCTTCGGTCTCGCTGCCTGCGCGACCCAGGCCCAGGAGGATCTCACGCCGCCGCCGTCGAAGCGCCTGGACGCCAAGACCACGCTCGAGAATCGCCGCTGAGGCGCCGGCGCAGGCTCGTTCCGAGACGCTCGGACGGCTTGCGCGAGAACAGCTCGCCGGCGGCTTCCGCCTCCCGGCTCGAACGGTCCCCGCGACCTGCCCGACGCCCGCCTCGTGCGGGCGTTTTTCGTGCGGAACCTCCGTGAAGCGCCTTCCTGCGGCCGTCTTCATGGCGATGTCATAAGGCCCGACCTAAGTTCGCCTCCTTCCTGCGAGCCGAGGTAAAACCATGACAAGATCGTTCCTTCTCTCGACATCGCTTTTCGCCGCCTTGGCCCTGCAGCCTGTCGCGGCCATCGCCCAGCCGGCGCCGACCCTTTCGGGCCAGAAGCCCCTCATTGTCGGGCATCGGGGCGCCAGCGGCTACATGCCGGAGCATACGATCGAGGGCTACAAGCTCGCGATCGAACAGCGCGCCGACTTCATCGAGCCCGACCTCGTCTCGACCAAGGACGGCGTGCTGGTCGTGCGCCACGAGCCGATGCTCAGCGGCACGACCGACGTCGCCCAGCGGCCGGAATTCGCCAACCGCAAGACCATGCGCAAAGTCGACGGCATCGACACCACCGACTGGTTCGCCAACGACTTCACGCTCGCCGAAATCAAGATGCTCAAGGCGAAGCAGGCATTTGCCGACCGCGACCAGTCGCACAACGGCAAATACGCGATCCCGACCTTCCAGGAGGTGATCGACCTCGCCAAGGCGGAAAGCACCCGCACCGGCCGCACCATCGGCATCTATCCCGAGACCAAGCACCCGACCTATCACGCCGCGCTCGGCCTCGCCTTCGAGGACAAGCTCCTCGACATGCTCAAGGCCGCCGGCTGGACGGAAAAGACATCACCGGTCTTCATCCAGAGCTTCGAGACCGGGAACCTCAAATATCTGCGCAAGAAGACCCAGCTGCGCCTCGTCCAGCTCGTCGACGGCGACGATGTCGACAAGGACGGCAAGGTCTCGCTGGCCGCGCCCTTCGACCGGCCCTACGATTTCGCGGTGCTCGGCGACAAGCGCACCTTCCCTGACATGCTGACGCCAGAGGGGCTGAAGGAGATCGCGACCTATGCCGACGGCGTCGGCCCCTGGAAGCCCTATCTGATCGGCTCCAGGCAGACGATCGGCACTGATGGCAAGCCGCGCGACCTCAATGGCGATGGTGCGATCGACGAGCGCGACCGGACCGTGATCGCGCCGAGCAACGTGGTGAAGGACGCCCATGCGGCCGGGCTCATCGTCCATGCCTGGACCTTCCGCAGCGAGCCGAAGCGCCTAGCCTCGGACTACAAGGGCGACGCGGCCGCGGAATACAAGGCGTACCTCGCGCTCGGCATCGACGGGTTGTTCTCGGACTTCCCCGACCAGGCCGTGAAGGCGCGCAACGCGCAATAAGCCGCGGTCGGGAAAAAGGAAGGCCCGCGACGCAAGCGCGTCACGGGCCTTTTCATGCCGACAGCAGTTCGGCTGGGTCAGTCGCAGACGCGGGTCGTGCGTCGGACCACGCCGCGCGGCGTCTCACGCTCGGTCGTGACGGTGCGGCAATCATCGCCGCGATAATTGGCACGGCGCCATTCACGCTCACGCATACGCTCGTAGCGCTCCTGACGGTCCATCGACCGCTCATGCGGCGTGCGGGGATCGACGCTCACGCCGCCAGGGCCGATATTGATCGACTGGGCATAAGCGCCGCCGCTCGCCAGAAGAGCGATAGCTATAACAGGCACATAACGCTTCATGACGGGTCCTCCGTTTGCGCCATCAACGCACAGGGTAAGGATCCGTTCCGCAGACCTGTTCAGCCTTTGCGGAGATGCTTTGCGATTCTTCAGAACCGTCCCGCACAACGAAAAACGCGCCGGCATGGCCGGCGCGCTTCCATAGTTCTACAATCAGGCCCCGTTCAGTGCAGTATCTGGCTGAGGAAGAGCTTGGTCCGCTCGTGCTGCGGGTTCTTGAAGAACTCGTCGGGGGTGTTCATCTCGACGATCTGGCCGGCGTCCATGAAGATGACGCGGTCGGCGACCTGGCGGGCGAAGCCCATCTCGTGCGTGACGCAGAGCATGGTCATGCCCTCCTCCGCCAGCGAGACCATGGTGTCGAGCACCTCCTTGACCATCTCGGGGTCGAGCGCCGAGGTCGGCTCGTCGAACAGCATGATCTTCGGGCTCATGCAGAGCGAGCGGGCGATCGCAACGCGCTGCTGCTGGCCGCCCGAGAGCTGGCCCGGATACTTCGCCGCCTGCTCGGGGATCTTGACGCGCTTCAGGTAATGCATCGCGATCTCCTCGGCGTCCTTCTTGGGCATCTTCCGCACCCAGATCGGCGCCAGCGTCAGGTTCTCCAGGATCGTCAGATGCGGGAACAGGTTGAAGTGCTGGAACACCATGCCGACGTCGCGGCGGATCTCGTCGATCTTCTTCAGATCGTTGGTGAGCTCCGTGCCGTCGACGATGATCTGGCCCTTCTGGTGCTCTTCCAGCCGGTTGATGCAGCGGATCATCGTCGACTTGCCCGAGCCCGACGGGCCGCAGATGACCAGCTTCTCGCCGCGCGAGACCTTCAGGTTGATGTCGCGCAGCACGTGGAACTCGCCGTACCACTTGTTCACGCCGATCATCTCGACCGCCGTCGCCGTGTTCAGCGAGGTCTGCTTCAGCGCCGCCGGGCGGGAGTCGGTCGTCTTGGTTTCTGCCAGTGCCATGGTCTTGGTCCCTCTCAGCGTTTCTGGCCGGCGGCTAGGCGCTTCTCGACCGCAACCGAATAGCGCGACATGCCCCAGCAGCACAGGAAATAGAAGATAGCGGCGAAGGCGTAGCCTGTCGTCCGCGTGGTCGGCGTCGCCCATGTCGGGTCGACCAGCGTCGCCTCGATGGTGCGCAGGAAGTCGAAGATGCCGACGATGGTGACCAGCGTCGTATCCTTGAACAGCCCGATAAAGGTGTTGACGATGCCCGGGATCACGATCCGCAGCGCCTGGGGCAGAATGATGAGGCGCATCATCTGCCAGTAGCCCAGGCCGAGCGACATCGCGCCCTCATACTGCCCCTTCGGGATCGCCTGCAGGCCGCCGCGCACCACCTCCGCCATATAGGCGGCAGCGAAGAGCGCGACGCCGATCAGCGGCCTCAGCAGCCGGTCCGGCGACCATTCCTGCGGCACGAAGAGCGGCAGCATGGTGTTGGCCATGAACAGCACCGTGATCAGCGGCACGCCGCGCACGAACTCGATGAAGATCACCGAGAGCAGCTGGATCGCCGGCAGCTTCGAGCGCCGGCCGAGCGCCAGCAGCACGCCGAGCGGCAGCGAGAAGACGATGCCGACCGCCGAGACCAGGAAGGTCACCATCATGCCGCCCCAGAGGCCGGTATCGACTCGCGGCAGCCCGACCTTGTCTGCGAGCAGAGCGAGCAGGCCGAAAACGACGAGGCTGATCAGGATCAGCCGTTTCGGCCTGTAGAACCGCTGCCAGGGCGGCATCGCCTCCTCGACGGCGAGCTGCCCCTCCCCGATCCAGAACTTCACCAGCGAGGGCGCGAAGGAGAGGACGAGGTAGAGCACGGCCAGCGCGAAGTTGACCAGGATCAGGAAGCGCAGCAGGCCTTCGGCCCGGTCACCGCCGAGCAACAGGATGAAGGCGCTCAGCGGCAGGATGACGAAGAAGAAGAAGAAGCCGATCTTCTTCAGCGGCGCCTTGTTCCAGAGCAGCCAAACGATGCCGAGGGCAAACATCGCGAAGACGATGTCGACCCGCCAGCGCTCCGCGACCGGATAGGACCCGTAGATGAAGTACTGGAGGCGGTCGCCGACATAGGCCCAGCAGGCGCCGACCGGCCGACCGACCTTGTCGGCAAGGCAGGCGTCGCGGTTGGTGCCGGTCCAGACCGCATCGAGAAAATAGAACCGGATCAATCCCGGCACCGCATCGATCACCAGATAGAGGCAGAGCAGGGTCAGTATCGCGTTGAGCGGGCTGGAGAACAGGTGAATTCTGATCCAGGCCCAGGGTCCGGCCACGGAAAGCGGCGCAGGTTCCTGCTGCAGCGTCTCCTTGCGGACGAACGCGTAGGGCGCGTTTTCGAGCGTTGCGTCGGTCACCGATCGGCCCTCACCGTTCAACCAGCGCCATGCGCTTGTTGTAGATATTCATGAAGAACGACGTCACCAGCGAGATGGTCAAATAAACGGCCATGGTGATCGACACCATCTCGACCGCCTGCCCGGTCTGGTTCAGCACCGTGCCCATGAAAACCTGGACGAGATCGGGATAGCCGATCGCCACCGCCAGCGATGAGTTCTTGACGAGGTTGAGGTATTGCGAAGTCAGCGGCGGGATGATGACACGCATCGCCTGCGGGATGACGACGAGCTTCAATGTCGGGCCGGAGCGCAGGCCGAGCGCATTGGCAGCCTCACTCTGCCCTTTGGACACCGCCAGGATGCCGGCACGCACGACCTCGGCGATGAATCCGCCGGTATAGGTCGACAGGCCGATCAGCAGCGCCACGAATTCCGGATAGATCTGCATGCCGCCGGTCAGGTTGAAGCGGCCCTGCTGCGGATAATCGAAGGTAAGCGGCCGGCCCGTGATGAAGAACACGAGAAGCGGCAGCCCGACGATGAGCGCGAGTGCGATCCAGCCGTTATGATACTGCTTTCCCGTCTGCATCTGTTGGCGCCGCGACCAGATGAAGAACGCGATCGCTGCAGCGATACCGACGATGAAGGCAACGACAACAGCCTCGAAGGCCGGCCCGAAATTCGGGCTCGGCAGGATGATGCCGCGATTGTTGAGGTAGATGCTGCCGGGCAGCGCAATCGAGTTGCGGGCATCCGGCAGAGGTTTCAGCACCGCGTTGTACCAGAAGAAGAGCTGGAGCAGCAGCGGGATGTTGCGGATGACCTCGACATAGACCATCGCCAGCTTTGCGACGATCCAGTTGTTCGACAGCCGCGCCACGCCGACGGTGAAGCCGATGATGGTCGCCAGCACGATGCCGATCGCCGCGACGAGCAGCGTGTTCAGGAGGCCGACGAAGAAGGCCTGGCCATAGGTCGAGCCGCCGGAGGCGGAGAACGGGATCAGCTTCTGGTTGACGTCGAAGCCGGCGGCGTTGTGCCAGAAACCGAAGCCGGAGGCGATCTTCTGCGCACGCAGGTTCTCAATCGCATTGGAGGCGGCCGACCAGATCAGGAAGCCGACGACCGCCAGCAGAAGGATCTGATAGGCATAGCCCCGGATCTTCGGATCGTAGAATAACGACGCCTTGCCCGGTGATACCGTTTCGCTCGGAATACTCGTCACCTGTTACGCCCTCTTGCTGCGCTTCTCGCGGCCGGCGATCCAGCGGCGGTGCGGTTACGCCGTGGTCGTTTCGTTGTCCGTTCCGCCTTCTTGGCTGCCCCTGCGGGGCGCTGTCTTGTTTGGCTGCCCCTTCGGGGCGGTCAATTCGCGGATGCCCCGTAGGGCTGTCAGCAAGTCTCGGGCCAAGCAGCCCGCCTGCTTTCACCTGCCTCCCGAAGACTCTGGATGCCGCCGGCACCGACCTTGGTGAGCCGGCAAGGCGCTCCTGAATCTCGGGACTCCGCCGCCGCCTTGTGCGGTTGCATCGGCAACAGGCAGAAAGCGGGCGCCGGCAAAGCCGGCGCCCTTTTCGCGTATCAGCGAACCGGCGGGGCGTATTGCAGGCCGCCCTTGGTCCAGAGCGCGTTCTGGCCGCGCGCGATCTTGAGCAGCGAGCCCTGGCCGACATTGCGCTCGAAGGATTCGCCGTAGTTGCCGACGAGCTTGACGATGCGCACGACCCAGTCGGGGGTCAGGCCGATCTGCTCGCCGAACTTGCCCTCGGTTCCGAGCAGGCGCTTGATCTCCGGGTTGTCCGACTTGAGCTGCTGATCGACGTTGCCCTGGGTGACGCCGAGCTC
This sequence comes from Hyphomicrobiales bacterium, assembly GCA_900473415.1. Classification (GTDB taxonomy): domain Bacteria; phylum Pseudomonadota; class Alphaproteobacteria; order Rhizobiales; family Beijerinckiaceae; genus Allobosea. Next base: position 39,621 of record UCLR01000006.1, on the reverse strand, counting down.
CTCGGCGTTCAGCATGGCGAAGCCGACCCACTTCACGAGGTTGTACCACTGCGGGTCGTTGTTGCGCACGGACGGGCCGAGCGGCTCCTTGGAGATGATCTCCGGCAGAACGATGTGCTCGTCCGGGTTCGTCAGCTTCAGGCGCTCGGCATAGAGGCCCGAGGCGTCCGTGGTGAAGGCGTCGCAACGGCCGGCGTCATAGGCCTTGACCGTCTCGTCGGAGGTCGCGAAGGCCACGACCTCGTACTTCAGGTTGTTGGCGCGGAAGAAGTCGGCGAGGTTGAGTTCGGTGGTGGTGCCCTGCTGGGTGCAGACCGAGGCGCCCGAGAGCTGCAGCGCCGAGTTCACGCCGAGCTTCTTGCGGACCATGAAGCCCTGGCCGTCATAGTAGTTGATGCCAGTGAAGCTGAGGCCGAGCGAGGCGTCGCGGGTCATCGTCCAGGTCGAGTTGCGGACCAGCACGTCCACCTCGCCCGACTGGAGCGCCGTGAAGCGGTCCTTGGCCGAGAGCGGAATGAACTTCACCTTGTTGGCGTCGTTGAAGATCGTCGCCGCGATGGCGCGGCAATAATCGACGTCGAGGCCCTTCCAGTTACCCTGCGCATCCGGCACGCCGAAGCCGGCGAGGCCGGTGTTCGAGCCGCAGTTAAGGACACCGCGCTGCTTCACCTGCGTCAAAGTCGCCTGGGCGGAAGCCGCGGTTGCGGAGATCGCCAGACCGAGCCCTGCTGCAAGGGCGGCTGCTACAACTTTCTTCATCGGTACTCTCCCATTGAAACCACGTTTCCGGCTGATGCCGAAGAGCCATCCTGGTCTCGCCGCCGGCGGCGTTTTTCACCGCTCGGTTCACCTTTGCGCAAATCATACCCGCAAATGCGCGGCGCCCCCGTACCTCAAGTCGATTGCCAGAGGGACCCATGAGCGTCAAGCAATGGCCATGCGCCCTGGCAGCCCCTTGTCCACCGCATACATCACATGCGACTTTGTGGGGTGCGGTCAAGCACGACCGCTCCTTCTCCCCTCCTCAGCCGTGCCGTCTCCATGAAAAAGCTGTCTTCGTCTGAATTCGCGCGCCTCGACGAGCGCACGCGCCTCGTCCTTGCCGGCCGCGACCCCGAAGACAGCTACGGCTTTGTCAATCCGCCTATCGTACGAGGCTCGACGGTCGTCTATCCGAACACGGAGGACTTCCTCGTCCGCAAGGCGCGCTACACCTATGGCACCGACGGCAGCCCGACTCTGGACGCGCTGGTCGCGGCGGCCAACTCGATCGAGAAGGGTGCCGGCGTCGTGGTGACCCCGTCTGGTCTGCTGGCCTGCACACTGGCCCTGCTCGCCGCCGCGTCCTCCGGGGATCACGTTCTGGTGACGGACAGCGTCTACCGTCCGACGCGAAACTTCTGCGACACCTTCCTGCGGCGGATGGGCGTCGAGGTGACCTATTACGACCCCCTCGTAGGCAGCGACATCGCGAAGCTGTTCAAGCCGAACACGAAGCTGGTCTGGACCGAGGCGCCCGGTTCGCAGACCTTCGAGATGCAGGATATCCCGGCCATCGTCGAAGCCGCGCACGAGCACGGCGTCCTGGTCGCGATGGACAACACCTGGGCGACGCCCCTCTTCTTCGACAGCCATCGTTTCGGGGTCGACCTCTCGGTCCAGGCCGGCACGAAGTACTATGCCGCCCATTCAGACGTGCTGATCGGCACGATCTCGGCGCGCACGCCCGAGCTCTACAAGCAGCTCAACGCCGCCTGGCACCAGCTCGGAATGATGGTCGCGCCGGAGGACGCTTTCTTGACGCTGCGCGGCATGCGGACGATGGCGATCCGGCTCAAGGAACAGATGCCGGCCGGCCTCGCCATGGCGGAGTGGCTGCGCGAGCGCCCGGAAGTCGCGCGCGTGCTGCATCCCGCCCTGCCCGGCAGCCCTGGCCACGACATCTGGAAGCGCGATTTCACCGGCGCCTCCTCGCTCTTCACCATTGAACTCAAGCCCGTGTCGATGAAGGCTGTCGGCGCGATGCTGGACGGGCTGACCCTGTTCGGCATCGGGGCGTCATGGGGCGGCTATGAGAGCCTCGTCCTGCCCTTCGACTGCCGGGCCTATCGCACGGTGACGACGCCGAACTTCAAGGGTCCAACCGTACGCATCCATATCGGCCTGGAAAACCTCGAGGACCTGAAGGCCGATCTCGACGCCGGTTTCGCCCGGCTGCGGGCGGCGAGCTGAGCCCGACCGTTTCCGGGGCAGGCCGAAGGCCTGAGCCCGGAATGACGGTGGGCCAAACCCTCAGATCCGCCCGATCTCGAATTCCCGGTCGAGCAGCCTGGCGAGTTGCTTGAGCCGGCCCTCGACGCGCTCGCTCGCCAGCGGCGCCAGGTCACCCGGGAAGCGCAGCACCAAGCGGCCGTCGACGCAGGTGGCCTGGATGCGCGGCAGGATACCCGCCATACCGGCCGAGAGCAGATAGGCGACGCGGAAGATCGCCGCGATCAGCGTCGCGCGGGCGAAGAGCGAAGGCGAAAGCAGCGTCCTCAAGCCCGCCGCCGCAGGCGAACTTGCCTTCAGCCCCGCGTAACGCAGGAAGATGGTGAGGGCCAGGAAGGCGCGACCGACATGGTCGACGCCGGTGAAATAGGCATGAGCGATGACGTTCATGCTCTGCTCGCCGCGATAGTCCGGATGCGCGCGCCAGCCGATGTCGGAGAGCAGACAGACCGCCTCAACCAGCCGGCCATGCGGCTCGTCCTGAGCGAGGCCGGCCGTCTCGATGATGCCGCAGGTCCATTCGATCAGATCGGCGGCGTGGCGCGGGTCGCGGGCGCGCAGCAGGTTGTAATCGCGCGCCGACTGCAGCAGCGGATCGGCCTGGCGCTGCTCGGCCGGCAGTTGCTCGTGCAACAGGCCTTCCCGCACGCCCTGAGCCGAGATGATGATGCTGCGCGGCTTGCCTCGCTTGATCACCTCGTCCAGCACCAGCGCGCCATAGGCAAGGAGCGGCCGGCGGGCGGAAGAAACCGCCTCGATCGCGTCGAGCACGGTCGCGTCGGCCCGCTCGACCAGCTTGACGAAATCGGCAACGTCCTTGGTGGGCAGCGCATAGCCGTGCATGACGTTGAGCGGGTAGTTCGCCCGGCGCTGGTGCAGCGTCGCCAGCGCGCGCCAGGTACCGCCGACGGCGAAGAAGTCGCGGCCGCGCATGGCGGCAAGCTGCGGGAGCTTGTCGAGTTCGTCCCGGACGATCTTCTCGGCCGCCTTGAGCGAGCCCTTCGAGCGGTCGAGCAGAGCCAAGCCGCCGAGCGGGACGCTGGCGCCCTCCCCGACTGTGCCGTTCTTGACCGAGATCAGCTCGAGGCTGCCGCCGCCGAGGTCGCCAACCACGCCATTGGGATTGTCGAAACCGGAGATCACCCCGAGGCCGGAAAGCTCCGCCTCGCGACCGCCCGAGATCAGCTCAATGGGCTGGCCGATGGCCTGCTCCGCACGGGCGATGAAGGCGGGCCCGTTCTTGGCATAGCGCGCCGCGGCGGTGGCGATCACGCGAATCTCGCCGACCTGCATGGCCTCGCACAGAAGGCGGAAGCGCACCAGCGCGGCGATCGCCGTCTCGATGGCATCCTCGGCGAGGCGGCCGGTCGAGGCGACCTGCCGGCCGAGACCGGCCATCTCCTTCTCGTTGAAGACCTGCGAGGTCGCGCGCGTCAGCATCTCGTAGACGACGAGACGAACGGAGTTCGAGCCGATGTCGATGATCGCAATGGTGTCGGAGAGCGCAAGCCGCCCCGGCGCGTGCCGGAGTTCAGGCCTTACGCCCTCCCCGGCGCGAGAGAGAACGGGGACTGGAGTTGGAGAGCGATTTTCCACGACCGGACAGGCTCGGGTTTGTCATGAAGTAATTATGCGCGTTGAACGGCTCGTCATTCGGCGCGGGCACAATGCGGCGCGAGCCGCCGTCGGGCAATATCGTCCAGCTCTGCTCGTTGTCGAGAAGATTGGCGAGCATGATCTGATCCAGCAGCTGCTGATGCACCGTCGGATTCAGGATGGGAGTGAGCGCCTCGACACGGCGGTCTAGATTGCGCGGCATGAGATCGGCCGAGGAGATGTAGACCTTGGCCTTGGCCGAGGGCAGGCCGTGCCCCGCCCCGAAGGCATAGACGCGCGTGTGCTCAAGGAAACGGCCGATGATCGACTTGACGCGGATGTTCTCCGACAGGCCGGGCACGCCCGGCTTCAGGCAGCAGATGCCGCGCACGATGAAGTCGATCTCGACCCCGGCCTGGCTGGCATCATAGAGCGCGTCGATGATCTCGGGGTCGACGAGCGCGTTGCACTTGCCCCAGATCGCGCCCTTGCGGCCGGCCTTGGCGTGGGCGACCTCGCCGGCGATGTCGGCGAGCAGGCGCTGCTTCAGCCCGGTCGGCGAGACCGACATGCATTCGAGCTCGGCCGGCTCGGCATAACCCGTGATGAAGTTGAAGATGCGCGCCACGTCCTGCGCGATCACCGGATCGGCGGTGAAGAAGGAGACGTCGGTATAGATGCGCGCCGTGATCGGGTGATAGTTGCCGGTCGCGATATGGCAATAGCTTACGAGCTGGCCAGCCTCGCGCCGCACGACCAGAGAGAGCTTGGCGTGGGTCTTGAGCTCGATGAAGCCGTAGACGACCTGGACGCCGGCGCGCTCCATCTCCTTGGCCCAGCGGATATTCGCTTCCTCGTCGAAGCGCGCCTTCAGCTCGACCAGCGCGGTGACCGACTTGCCGGCCTCGGCGGCCTCGGTCAGCGCCTTGACGATCGGCGAATTCGCCGACGTGCGGTAGAGCGTCTGCTTGATCGCGACCACGTTGGGATCGCGCGCCGCCTGCTGCAGGAACTGCACGACGACGTCGAAGCTCTCATAGGGGTGGTGGACGAGCAGGTCCTTCTGGCGGATCGCGGCCAAGCAGTCGCCGCCGTGCTCGCGGATGCGCTCCGGGAAGCGGGCATTGTAGGGCTTGAACTTCAGGTCCGGCCGATCGACGCCGACGAGTTGGGAGAGTTCGTTGAGGCCGATCATGCCATCGACTTCGACGACCTCGTCGAGGTCGACCTTGAGCTCCCGCACGATCAGCCGGCGCAGATGATCCGGCATGCCGTTCGAGACTTCGAGACGGATGACGACGCCGAGCCGGCGCTGCTTCAGCATGGTCTCGAAGACGCGGACGAGATCCTCCGCCTCCTCCTCGATATCGAGATCGGAGTCGCGGATGACGCGGAAGGAGCCCGCCCCCTTCACCTCATATCCGGGGAAAAGCTTGGCGATGAAGATCGAAACGGCGTCGTCGAGCGTGATGAAACGATGCAGCCCCTCGCGGGCAAGATCGGGGAGCTCGATGAAGCGGTCCATCTTGGTCGGCACGCGGATCAGCGCATCGAGCTGGCGCGCGTCGCTCTTGCGCTCCAGGGCAAGCGCGACGGTGAAGCCGAGATTGGGGATGAAGGGGAAAGGATGGGCCGGGTCGATCGCCAGCGGCGTCAGCACCGGGAAAATGTAGTTGAGGAAATAGTCCTCCAGCCAGATCCGGTCCTGGGGGCCGATGTCGGCGGGCTGGAGCAGGTGGATGCGGTTCTCGTGCAGGTCGTGGCTCAACTCTGCCCAGCGCGCCTGCTGGTCGTCGGTCAGGGCGGCGACCGTCTGGCCGATGGCGACGAGTTGCTCAGCTGGGGTCAGCCCATCCTGGCTCTGCGTGACCACGCCCGCCTTGAGCTGCTCACGCAGGCCCGAGACGCGGACCATGAAGAACTCATCGAGATTGTTGGCCGAGATCGAGAGGAAACGCAGTTGCTCGAGCAGCGGGTGGTGGCGGTTGGAGGCCTCCTCCATCACTCGCCGGTTGAACTGCAGCCAGGAGAGCTCGCGGTTCACGAAGCGCTCGGGGCTCTGGCGCAACGCCGGCGCCTCGCTCTCCTCGGAAACCTTGTCCGGGACGTCGGTCACGGTGTCGAGGTTCATGCGCTTCTTCCGCGTCCTGATCGTCGTGGTACTCATGCCCGGCAGTTAAATCCACTCTAGCGTGACGACTCGATAACGGTCGACATTATTCAACGCGGGCCGCGTGAGTCAGATCCCGGCGGCCGCGACATAGACATAGGCCTCCAGGCCCGACTTCAGCTGCACCGCAACCCGCCGATAGTCCGAAACCTCATAGCTGTCAGCGGCCGCGAGTTCTTCCGCGCTGATGCGGAACACCGTGCCGGGCACCTCGTCGCCAGGATCGTCAGTCCGCGTCACGATGGGGTGATGGCTCTCGCCGCTGGTCGCGACAATTGCTGGGTCGCCGATCGCGATCATACGCCTGGCGAAGCCAACGAGCACATCATCGCGGCCTTCGAGCTCCCGGCCGAAGGTGGCGAGCTGGACGTTCCTCTGGCGCAGCGTGCCATAGGAGAAAAGCCAGACATCCGCGGACGGCCCGTCCATTCTATCTTCCTCCTGCGTTTCGCAGCCGGCTCAGCCCGGCTCGTCCGGGAACAATTCCGCCAGCACCTCCTGCACCAGCGGCCGCGTGACGCGGCGGCCGCGTTCCAGCGCGACCTTGTCGAGCCTGTCGACGACCTGCCGAGCGGCGGCGAAGGAACGCTCCATCCGCAAGGCCAGCGCGTCGATCACGGCGGTATCGACCACAAGCTGCCGATCGATGAAGAGCTTGACGAGGACGGCGCGCAGCAGCGCGTCGTCGGGCGGCTCGATGGTGGCGCTGGGCGCCAGCCGCAGCCGCGACAGCAGGTCCGGCACGGAGAGCCCCCAGAGATCAGGCGGCCGGCGCGCCGTCAGCAGCAGATAGCCGCCGCGCGCCTTGATCGCATTCATCAGATGGAACAGCGCCGGCTCGTCGAGCGTGCCGGCATCGCAATCCTCGATCACCAGCGCGCCGCCGGAAACCAGATGCGGCACCTTCTCCTCGGTCAACTCGGAGGCCGACAGCGTCCAGGCATGAGCGGCTCTGGCCCAGATGGCGGCCAGGTGCGTCTTGCCCGCCCCCTCCGGGCCGGTCAGCCGCAGCCAAGCCTCGGGCCAGGCCGGCCAGCGCTCGATCAACCCATAGGCCGCCTCGTTCGAGGCGCCGACCAGAAAGTCCTCGATGCCGTGACGGCTGTCGATCGGCAGGTCGAAGGCGAGCTGGCGTGGGCGTTGCGGAACGTCGGGCATAAGCGGTTCGGGACTTTGCAGCGTTTGACTTCGTGTTTCAGGGCTTGGCGTCGCGGCGTGCCTTGGCCTCGGCCGCGCGGGCAGCGTCGCTGCCGTAATAAAGGCGGCTCGCCAGATATTGCCGTAGCGCGAAACGGCAAAGCACGCCGATGACCGCTGCAAGCGGCACGGCCAGGAGCAACCCGACGAAACCAAAGAGCGAGCCGAACGCAAGCAGGGCGAACATCAGCCAGACGGGATGGACGCCGATCGAATCGCCGACGAATTTCGGCTGGAAGATGTTCCCTTCCAGGAACTGGCCGGCGAGGAAAACGCCGAGCGTCGCCAGAGGCCAGGTCCAGTCCGGCCAGAACTGCACGATCGCGACGCCGACCGAAAGCACGAGCCCGGTCAGCGAGCCGACATAGGGGATGAAGGAGAGGAAGCCGGAGATGATGCCGATCAGCGCACCGAAATTGACGCCGACCAGACTCAACCCGATGGCGTAGAAGGTGCCTAGCAGCAGGCAGACCAGCGCCTGGCCACGCAGGAAGCCGGCGATGGCGAGGTCCATCTCATGCAGCAGGCCGCGGATGGTGTCGCGGTGATCGAGCGGCAGCCAGCCATCGACCGTTTCGACCATCCGGTCCCAGTCGGCCAGCAGATAGAAGGCGATGACCGGCGTCAGCACCAGCAGTGAGAACACGCCGATGATCGCGGTGCCGCCGCTCCAGAGCGACTGCAGCAGGCCGCCAACCCATTTCGTCGCCTCGCCGACGAGGTTGCCGAGGGAATTCTGCGCCTCCTGCGTCAGCTTCTCGCCGCCAAAGCGCTCGATCCAGGGCGCGCCCCTCTCCAGCACGATCGCCTGCAGCTTGGCAGCATCAGACGGTAGCCGGGCGACGAGGCCGGCGAGCTGCTGGCCGAGCAGAGGCACGAGCAGCACCAGCACCAGCACGAACAGCAGCAGGAAGACGACGAGGATGACGATCGTCGCCGCCAGCCGGTCCATGCCCATGCGCTCCAGCCGGTCGGCCAGCGGATCGAGCAGATAGGCGAGTGCGAGCGCCGCGATGAAGGGGAGCAGCACATCGCGCAACACGACGAGCAGCAGCACGAAGACGAGCAGGGAGCCGAGCCAAAAACCGATCTGGCGCTGCAAGGTCATCGATCAGCCTCTTTTGCGTCCGGCGGCCTTCAGCCCGCCATGTGGCGCAGCCAGAAAGCGAGATAGGCCGTCATCGAGGCGAGCGTCAACAGCGCGACGATGATCTCTCCGACAATGAAACCGGAGCCCAGATCGACCCCGAAAGCGCGCGTCCCAAGCGCCAGCGCGGCGAAAGCGATCTGCGCCGCGGTGTTGAGCTTGCTGACAAGAAAAGGGGCTATGGTCACCGGCTTGGCGAGCAGCCAGGACAGGATCACCGCTGCCACGATCATGAGGTCGCGGGCGACCACGAGGATGACGAGCCAGACCGGCACCGCGCCGACCAACGCGAGCGTGATATAGATCGAGACGATCAGCGATTTGTCGGCGACGGGATCGAGATAGGCTCCGAGTTCGCTCGCCATGCCGCAACGGCGGGCAAGGAAACCGTCGATGGCGTCCGAGACCCCGGCGACGACGAAGATAATGAAGGCCGCGTCCCAGCGGGCATTGACGATCATGACGATCACCAGCGGCACCAGGAACAGCCGCCCTATGGTGATCAGGTTGGGGATCGTCATTCAAAACGCCCGGACGGATCGCGACATTCGGCGAGGCTAGAGCACGCGCCGACCGGATTGCAATGCGACGGATCCGATCGGGTTCCGGGGTCGTCGGCAGTGGATCGACGAGAGCGAAAATACCGATACGCCTTGCCAGCCGCGGCGCGCTTGCCTATCGCTCGCCGAAAGCAGGAAGGAAGGCGGAAACGCTATGAGCAAGCCCGGCGCGAACGGACTGACCTATGCGCAGGCAGGCGTCGACATCGACGCAGGCAACGCCATGGTCGATCAGATCAAGCCGCTGGTGCGCGCGACGCGCCGGCCAGGAGCCGATGCCGAGATTGGCGGCTTCGGCGGGCTGTTCGACCTCAAGGCAGCCGGCTTCAACGACCCGATCCTCGTCGCCGCCAATGACGGCGTCGGCACCAAGGTGAAGATCGCGATCGAGAGCGGGCTGCATTCGACGATCGGCATCGACCTCGTCGCCATGTGCGTCAACGACCTGATCGTGCAGGGTGCCGAGCCACTGCTCTTCCTCGACTATTACGCCACCGGCAAGCTCGACCCCAAGGTCGGCGTCGAGATCGTGCGCGGCATCGCCGATGGCTGCCGGCAGGCCGGCTGCGCGCTAATCGGTGGCGAGACCGCCGAGATGCCCGGCATGTATGCCGAGAAGGATTACGACCTCGCCGGCTTCGCGGTCGGCGCTGCCGAGCGCGGCACGCTCTTGCCGCGCGAGGACCTCAAGCCCGGCGACGTGGTGTTCGGCCTGCCCTCCTCCGGCGTGCATTCCAACGGCTATTCGCTGGTGCGCCGCATCGTTCAGATGAGCGGGCTCGGCTGGGAAGCCCCCGCCCCGTTCGCTCAGGGCAAGAGCCTGGCTGAGGCGCTGCTGGAGCCGACCCGGATCTATGTGAAGCCGCTGCTCCAGGCGCTCAAGGCCACCGACGGCATCAAGGCACTGGCGCATATCACTGGTGGCGGCTTCCCCGACAACATCCCGCGCGTGCTGCCGGAAGGGCTCGGCGTCGCCCTCGACCTGCCCGCGATCCCGGTCCCGCCTGTCTTCGGCTGGCTCGCCAAGACCGGCGGCGTGGCGGAGCGCGAGATGCTGCGCACCTTCAACTGCGGCATCGGCATGATCGTCGCCGCCGATGCGGCCAAGGCCGACGATGTCCTCGCCGCATTGAAGGCCGCGGGCGAAGCGCCGGTGAAGCTTGGTGAGGTCGTGCCGGTCGCCGAGGGCGAAGAGCCGGTCAGCTATCGCGGCAAGCTCGCGCTGTGAGCACGGCCGCCGCCCGCAAGCGCGTCGGAGTGCTGATCTCCGGGCGCGGTTCCAACATGGTCTCGCTCGCGGAGGCCGCCCGCGGGCCGGATTACCCGGCTGAGATCGCGCTGGTCATATCCAATATCCCCGATGTCGCCGGGCTCGACCGGGCGCGCGGCTTCGGCATCGCCACGGCGACGATCGATCATCGCCCCTTCGGCAAGGACCGCGAGGCATTCGAGCGCGCGGTGGACGAACTGCTGCGGGTGAACCAGATCGACCTGCTGGTGCTCGCCGGCTTCATGCGCATCCTGACACCCTGGTTCGTCAAGCGTTGGGAAGGGCGGATGATCAACATCCACCCCTCGCTGCTGCCGCTGTTCAAGGGCACGCACACCCATCGACAGGCGCTCGAAGCCGGCGTCGCCGAGCATGGCTGCTCGGTGCATTTCGTGGTGCCGGAGCTCGATGCCGGGCCGGTGATCCTACAGGCGAAGGTGCCGGTCCTGCCCGGCGATGACGAGGATCTGCTATCCGCCCGCGTCCTCGTCGAGGAACACAAGCTCTATCCGGCGGCGCTGGCCGAGGTCGCTTCCGGCCGGGCGAGGCTGGTAGACGGCGTAGTGGTCCGCGGCTGAGCTTCGGCAACCGCGCTCTCGCCGCCCTCGCGCTTGCAGCGCTCCCATTCCTCGCGGGTCTTCTCCTCTTCCTTCTGCCAGCGGCGGAAGAGATCGGCGCGACGGGCGGGGTAACGCTCCTCCAGCGCGAGAAGGCCGGTGATGCGGTCGGTGCGGAAATGGCGGAAGGCCTGTCTCAGCTCGCACCAGGCGATGACGATGCGCACGCGCTCGTAGAAGGTCATGCCGATCGGCCAGATCATGCGCTGCGTCGCGTGCCCGCTCTCGTCGCTATACTCGATTGAAAGCTTGCGGCCATTGCGGATGGCGGCGCGCACCGCGGCGACATCGACCTGATCGATCGGCAGATCGCCGGGATAGGAGGCAGCGAAGAGCGCGCCGTCGAGCAGGACCGGCTTCAGATGCGGCGGCAGCACGGCCGCGACCTTGCTGACCACATCCTCGGCCGCCCGCGCGAGCGTCGGGTCGGCGCGCTCGCTGAGCCAGCGCATGCCGACCAGAACGGCCTCGATCTCGTCTGGAGAGAGCATCAGCGGCGGCAGATCGAAGCCCGCATCGAGCACATAGCCGATGCCGGCCTCGCCGCGCACCGGCACGCCCTGGCGCACCAGCGCGCCGATGTCGCGATAGACGGTGCGGACGGAGACGTCGAGCTCGGAGGCCAGCGTCTCGGCCGTGACCGGGCGCCTGCGGCGACGCAGGCTCTGGATCATGTCGAGCAACCGTTCGGCACGTTGCACGGCGTCGTCTCCCCACTCGCCTTCTGACCTGCGGGAGGATGACTCCCTGCGCTGACAAGTTCTGTCAGGAGCGTGTCAGGAGCAAGGCTGGAGATGGAATGAGCGCGAGAACGGGCTGAATGATGATCGGCGACGGTTCTCCGTCATGGTCGGGCTTGTCCCGACCATCCACGCCTTTGCGCGGCGGCGTTCAAGACGTGGATGCTAACCACAGGGGCGAGCATGACGTCGAGCCGGATCAGAACGGACGCGTCAACTTGCACTGGTCGACGAAGCGCAGGCCCTTTTCGCGCGCCGAGTCGTTGAAGTAGCCGGTGTCGCGGAAGGCCTGGATCTCGTCCTTGGTCATTGAATTGACCGTGCCCTTGGCGTAGCAGCTGCAGGGCGAATGAACCGCCTCGCGAGTCGTATTCATGAGGCGCGACTGGGTGATCAGGCATGCGTCGAAGGCGCGCAGCTGGATCATGTAGGGCGACAGGTTCTTCGCCGTGGGGTCCGGCGGCGGCAGTGCGGTGGAGCTGCTCGCGGCATAGGCCGACACGCTCGCCAGAACTGACAACCCACCGGCCAGAACGACCGCACCCATGCGCCGCATCATCATGATTCCGCCTGCCCTTCGAGAACGGCGCAGCGGAGACGATCGTGCAGCGCCTGCCCCCCGCATGGACCGTGCGCTGCACCAACGTCAAGAGCCGCCGGCGCAGGGCGGCGCTGTTTTCATGGACAGTGCCCGCTCTGTAACAATCGCTCGGAGCGGCTTTGCGCAACGCATCGTCAACGCTAACCGGACCTTAATATCCCTGCCCCAGATTGCCCGCGTTTCCTTCCTCGCGGGCGCCGTCGCGCCGGAGTTCTGGACTATGCGTTTCGTTGCGTATCTGGCGGGTCTCGCGATCTGCCTCGCCCTGTCGCTGACCGGCCGCGCCCACGCCCAGTCGGGCGACTATTCGACCCTAACCTCGCCTCAGCCGGCCCAGAACTGGTACCTGACGCTAGGCGCCGGCGTGCGCTATCAGCCGGATTACACCGGCTCGGACGACTACGTCTTCCGCGCCCGGCCGATCATCTCGCTCGGCAAGGGCCTGAAGAGCACCTGGTGGAGCGCCGAGGACGATGCGATGCTGAGCATCGGCGTCTTCTCCGGCAAGGGCTGGCGCATCGGCTTCTCCGGCGACCTGCTCTGGAAGCGCAGCGCCAAGGTCAATCAGGCGCTCATCGCGGTGCCGGAAACCAAGTTTGGCGCCGAGGCCGGCGGCTTCGTCGAGTTCTACCCGACGTCCTGGATGCGCGGTCGTGTGGACGTGCGCCGCGGCATCGTCGCCCATGACGGCGTCGTCGGAGACTTCAAGCTCGACGCCTTCACCAATCTCGGCCCATGGACCCTCGGCGTCGGCCCGCGCATGCGGATCGCCTCCGCCGACTATGTGCGGACCTATTTCGGCACCTATGGCGCGATGCCGGGCACGGGCGGCCTGCTGCAGCGCTTCAATGCCGGCGTGCACACCGTCGGCGCGCTGGCGCAGATCACCTATAACTGGTCGGACAACCTCAAGACGACGGCCTATGTCGAGTACAAGCACCTTGTCGGCGACGCTACGCGCTCTCCGATCGTCCGGCCGTTCGGCTCGCGCGACTCCTTCACGATCGGCCTGTCGGCCAGCTACTCCTTCGATACCGGGACGAACTACTCCTTCGGTCTCTGAGAAACGGACAGGTCGCAGCCGGGCTCGGCTCGGCCGCAGCCGGCCCAAAAGAAAAGGGCGGACCGGGAACCGGTCCGCCCTTCTGCTTTTCAGCAGAGCCTGCGGCTGAAATCAGCCGACGATCTCGTTGCCCGCGAAGAACTGGGCGATCTCGACCACCGCGGTCTCCGGCGCGTCCGAGCCGTGCACGGTGTTCTCGCCGACCGAGAGGGCGAAGAGCTTGCGGATGGTGCCCTCGGCGGCATTGGCCGGGTTGGTGGCGCCCATCGCCTCACGATACTTGGCGATGGCGTCCTCGCCCTCGAGCACCTGCACGACCACGGGGCCGGAGGTCATGAACTCGACGAGCTCGCCGAAGAAGGGGCGCGCCGAGTGAACGGCATAGAAGGTCTCGGCCTGGCCCTTGGTCATCTGGATGCGCTTCTGCGCGACGATGCGCAGGCCAGCCTTCTCGATGACCGCGTTGACCGCACCGGTGAGGTTGCGCTTCGTCGCGTCGGGCTTGAGGATGGAGAAGGTGCGCTGAACAGCCATCGAATGATCCTTGATAGGGTTCGGTCAGGAAAGGTGGCGCGCTTATAGCGGCCACCTCCCCGCCCCACAAGGCTCGGGGCCAACGCTTCAGCCCGAAAAGTCGACCGCGTTTTCGGGAAAAACGAAGCCGGATAACGAGCTTTCAGTGCCGGGTCAGGAAGGTGCGGGCCTCGCGCAGAGCCTCGGCGATCTGGTCGCGGCTCATCTCCAGCGCCAGCTCCTGCCGATGCGCCGCCGCCCGGGCGCAGCCGCGGGCCTGAGCGACATTGAACCACTTCTGCGCGGCGACCAGATCGACCGTCCCGGCACGTCCCGAAGCGTGCATCAGGCCCAGCTCATAATAGGCCTCGGCCGAAGCCTCCATCGGAACCACCAGCGAAGCCGGAACCGCGCTCATCTCCATGCGTGCCATCTTGAAATCCCCCTGCGTCTGTCCTGTGCGGCCAGCCATTCCAAGGCCGGCCTGATGGGGCGAGACTGGGCGTCCGCGACTGAAGGCGTCGCTAAAATTCGCGATGAATCGAGTCTCAACGAGACATGATTAGATGATTAAGACAACGAATCGTTCATCTCGAAATCGCCGAATATCGAGCGATTTCAAGGCAGTGAACAGGGTTACCAAGACTTTGCATTGACACTGGATTCACCTTACCCAGCGGAACGCGCAAAACCTCCTTTCCTCGGGACGGCTTGGAAGGGCCTCCGAACGCCGATATGGTTCACATCTGAACCATGCAGCATAGCTGGTCGAGACAAGGGAGGATCGGATGCGCTACGGAAACGGATCAGGCTCTGCGAGCCTGGCCGCGCTGGCCATGCTGGCCGGCATCGCGACGGCGGACGCGCAGGAAGTGACCGGGACCTGGCAGCGCGACACAGGTGCCTCACGCGTCCGCTTCGCCAAATGCGGCGAGGCGCTGTGCGGCACGATCTCCTGGCTCCGGGACCCAAACGGCCCCGCCAAGCTCGGCCAGCGCATATTTTACGACATGAAGCCCAACGGCGCGAACAAGTGGAGCGGCAGCGCCTTCAACCCGGAGGACGGCAAGACCTATTCCGGCACGATGACGCTCTCCGGCGATACACTGACGACCGCGGGCTGCATCTTGGGCGGGCTGATCTGCCGCTCTGTGACGTGGGCGCGGACGAACTGAGCCGCCGGTCATAGGGCGTCATGCTCGGGCCTGCCCCGAGCATCTCGGGCCGGAAGGGCTCGCCGCTCGATACTGCACGAGATTCTCGGGTCGCCGCATCGCACCGCCCGAGAATGACGGCCAACCGCCCGGCGATCAGCGCGCCTTCTGGCCGAACAGGATCGCCTTCTCCTCGGGCGTGCTGATGCCGGCAGGGTTACGCAGCTCCTCGCCAACCTTGATACCGCGCTGGACGGCCGGACGGGCCAACATGGTCTGAAGCCAGCGGCCGACATGCGGGAATTGCGCGATGTCCTGCCCCTGCCGCTCCCAGCCGCGAGCCCAGCCGATGCAGGCCATGTCGGCGATGGAGTAGTCGCCGCAGATGTAGTCGCGGCCTTCGAGGCGCTTGTTCAGCACGCCGTAGAGGCGGTTGGCCTCGTTGGTGTAGCGCTCGATGGCATAGGGCACCGGCTCGGGCGCATAGATGCGGAAGTGATGGGTCTGGCCGAGCATCGGGCCGAAGCCACCCATCTGCCAGAACAGCCATTCGTCAACTTCGACGCGGCCGCGCTCGTCCTGAGGATAGAACTTGCCGGTCTTCCTGCCGAGATATTGCAGGATCGCGCCGGATTCGAAGACCGAGATCGGCTTGCCGTCCGGACCGTCGGGATCGACGATCGCCGGCATGCGGTTGTTCGGCGAGATGGCGAGGAATTCCGGCTTGAACTGGTCGCCCTTGCCGATGTTCACCGGCACGATGGTGTAAGGCAGCCCGCATTCCTCGAGCATGATGGTGATCTTGAAGCCGTTCGGCGTCGGCCAGTAGTAGAGGTCGATCGGCTTGGCGGGCACCTGGGACATTGCGTTCTCCTCGCGGATTGGCGGTTCGCCACAGACTTAAAGGGCGATCCACGTCGCCGGAAGGGCTGCGCCCTGTCTCAGGCGAGGCCGCGCCATGCCGCTGCCGCGCACGCGCCTCAGCCGTCGAGCGCCTTCTTGAAGCCCTCGTGGCTCTGGTCGAAGCCGAGATTGCGATAGAAGCGGTGTGCGTCCACGCGGCTCTTGTTCGAGGTGAGCTCGACCAGGCCGACACCCTCCCTATCCGCGAAGGCGAGCGCGTACCTGATCATCAGCCCGCCGATGCCGAGGCTGCGGCACTCCGGCGCGACATGGACACTTTCGATCTTGGCGCGCTTGCGCCCGCGCGCAGCGAGGCCCGGGATCAGCGTGACCTGGAAGGTGCCGACGACCGCGCCTGCCCGCTCGGCGACGAAGAGCGCATTGGCAGGGCTCCCATCGATCGCGGCGAAGGCCTCGGCGTAGCCTGGATGCTGCGCCTCGGCGTTGATCTCCTTAGGCGTCATGGTCTGCGTCGCGGCGCCCAGCATGATGAGTTCGGCGATGCGCGCGACATCCTCGGCACGGGCGCGGCGGATCGCGATCTCGGCGGGGGCAACGGCTTTGCGGGTCATGGTCTGGGCCTTCGGCTCGGGCAGGCTCATTCGACGAAGAGGCGCTTCGCCATGAGCAGCGTGTTGGGCGTGTCGTCGCGCCCGTCGAAGCGGGCCTGACGCTGCAAGAAGAAGCCCATGCGCTCGTAAAAGGCGATGGCGAGCTCGTTCTGGCTCTCGACCTCGAGCCGGGCCACCGGCGCCTTCGGGAAGCAGGCCAGCGCCACCTGCAACAGGGTGCGGCCGATGCCGACGCCCTGCCAGGCCGGCAGGACATAGAGCCGCGTCAGCAGGGCAGCGCCGTCGCGCTCCGGCCGGGCGGAAGCCGTGGCAACGATTTCCTTGCCGATCTCGGCGACGAGGAAGACGCCCTCGTCGCGACCAAGCTGGCTGCGCAGATTCTCCGGCGAGTGCCAGGCATTGGTGATCTCGGCGACGCGCTGCCAGCCGTAGATGCCGTCATAGGCATCGTGCCAGGTCTCGACCAGCAAAGCCCTGACCGCCGGCACATCGGCGGCTTCGGCGTCGCGGATGACGAGATCGGCCGGGGTCACATGCTCACTCGATGCCGAGTTTCTTCTTCAGGATTTCGTTGAGGGCCTGAGGATTGGCCTTGCCGCCCGAGGCCTTCATCGCCTGCCCGACGAACCAGCCGAGCATGGTGGGCTTGGCCTTGACCTGCTCGACCTTGTCGGGGTTCGCCGCGATGATCTCGTCGACGGCCTTCTCGATGGCGCCGGTGTCTGTGACCTGCTTCATGCCGCGGGCCTCGACGATCTCGCGCGGGTCGCCGCCTTCGGTCCAGAGGATCTCGAAGAGGTCCTTGGCGATCTTGCCGGAGATGACGCCCTCGCCGATCAGGTCGACCAGCCCGCCGAGCTGGGCAGCGGAGACGGGCGAGGTCGTGACGTCCTGGCCTTCCTTGTTGAGGCGGCCGAAGAGTTCGTTGATGACCCAGTTGGCGGCGGCCTTGCCGTCACGGCCCTTGGCGACCTGCTCGAAATAATCGGCCTGCTCGCGCTCGGCGACGAGCACCGAGGCGTCATAGGGCGAGAGCCCGTATTCGGCGATGAAGCGGGCCTTCTTGGCGTCCGGCAGCTCCGGCAGCGCGCCCTTCAGGCTCTCGACGAAGGCATCGTCGAATTCGAGCGGCAGCAGGTCGGGATCGGGGAAGTAGCGGTAGTCATGCGCCTCTTCCTTGGAGCGCATCGAGCGCGTCTCGCCCTTGCCGGGGTCGTAGAGGCGGGTTTCCTGGTCAATGGTGCCGCCGTCCTCGATGATGCCGATCTGGCGGCGCGCCTCGGTCTCGACCGCCTGGCCGATGAAGCGGATCGAGTTGACGTTCTTGATCTCGCAGCGCGTGCCAAGGGCGTCGCCGGGCTTGCGCACCGAGACGTTCACGTCGGCTCGCAGATTGCCCTTCTCCATGTCGCCGTCGCAGGTGCCGAGATAGCGCAGGATGGTGCGCAGCTTCGAGACATAGGCCTTCGCCTCGTCGGCCGAGCGCAGGTCGGGCTTGGAGACGATCTCCATCAGCGCGACGCCGGAGCGGTTCAGGTCGACGAAGCTCATCGTCGGATGCTGGTCGTGAATCGACTTGCCGGCGTCCTGCTCCAGATGGAGGCGCTCGATGCCGACGGTGATCTGCTCGGTCGGCGACAGATCGACCACGATCTCGCCCTCGCCCACGATCGGGCTCTTGTACTGGCTGATCTGGTAGCCCTGGGGCAGATCGGGATAGAAATAGTTCTTGCGGTCGAAGACCGAACGATTGTTGATCTGCGCATTGAGGCCCAAGCCCGTGCGCACCGCCTGGCGGACGCATTCGGCGTTGATGACCGGCAACATGCCGGGCATGGCAGCGTCGACGAGGCTGACATGCTCGTTCGGCTCGGCGCCGAAGCCCGTCGAGGCGCCCGAGAACAGCTTGGCGTTGGAGGTGACCTGGGCATGGATCTCCATGCCGATCACCACTTCCCAGTCTCCGGTCGCGCCCTTGATCAGCTTCTTCGGGTCGGCGGGGCGGGCATGCGCGTTCATCTGTGGTCTTCCGGCTGCGATGGTCTGGTACGCGTTACGATGTCAGCGGGCGGGCGGCAAGGGGCGCGGTCATCGCTGGCGCAGTCGCTCGCCGCAGCGCACAATGACCGAGGCCCTTTTTGCCGCAGTTGCGTTGCGCTCCTGCAACCCTATGACGATACGATGCCTTATTCGATGCCGGATCGCATATTTTGACGGCTGATAGTTCTTGACATTCGTCACTCACCAACCCTTCTTGCTTGCGCCCGAGGCCGCAAAGTCGTCATCTTTGGCGCCCGGCCCGTTCACTCGGAGTTCCGTCATGTCACGCAGCCGTTTTGTCGGCGTGGTGCTCACCGCCGTTTTCGCGTCGACCGGCCTTACCGCTTTCGATGCCGCCGCCCAGGGCGCGCCGCCGGCCCCGCCGGTCCAGGTCGCGACCCCGCTGACCAAGCGTATCACGAACTGGGACGAATATACCGGCCGCTTCGAAGCCAGCGAGCAGGTCGAGGTCCGCGCCCGCGTCTCGGGCTTCATCGAGAGCGTGCACTTCCAGGACGGCTCGCTCGTCCAGAAGGGCGACCTGCTCTTCACCATCGACCAGCGGCCCTACCAGCTCGCCGTCGATGTGGCGCGCGCCGAGGTCGTCCGCGCCAAGGCCCAGGTGGAGCTCGCCCGCAACGAGGTCGATCGCGCCGAGGGCCTGACCCAGAACCGCACCATCACGGCGCGGGACGTCGACCAGCGCCGCGCCAATTTGAACAGCGCCGTCGGCAGCCAGCAGGGCGCCGAAGCGAATCTGAAGAACGCCGAGCTCAACCTCGAATGGACCGAGGTGCGCGCTCCGCTCTCCGGCCGCATCTCGAACCGCCGCGTCGACCAGGGCAACCTGATCGCCGGCGGACAGTCCGGCGCGACGCTCCTGACCACGATCGTGGCGGTCGATCCGATCTACTTCACCTTCGACGTCTCGGAAGCCGACTTCCTGCGCTACACCCGCATGGCGGATCTGCGCGAGAACTCGACGCATGAAGCCGGCACGCCGGTCGAGGTCCGCCTCTCCGACGAAGCCAAGTGGGGCCGTCGCGGCAAAGTGAACTTCATCGACAACGCCCTGAACGCACGCTCGGCCACGATCCGCGGCCGCGCCGTGTTCACGAACAAGGACCAGTTCCTGACGCCGGGCGTCTTCGGCCGCCTGCGCCTCTTCGCCGGCGAGGGCGACGCGCTGCTGGTGCCCGACACCGTCATCGCCTCGGACCAGGCCAACAAGATCGTGCTGACCATTGGCCCCGAGAACAAGGTGGTGCCGAAGCCGGTTGTGCTCGGGCCGATCAGCGAGGGGCTGCGCGTGATCCGCTCCGGCCTGACGGCGGAGGACAAGGTCATCGTCGGCGGCAACGCCAATCCGATGGTCCGGCCGGGCGTGGTGGTCACACCTCAGCCCGGCGAGATCAAGGTCGCGACGACGAACTGAGCGGCTCGACACCGCTGCCGAAACACGGGCGCCCCTGATGGCGCCCGCCCGCCTTTTCCGGACAGGACCTCTCCATGTTCCGCTTCGCCCATTTCTTCATCGATCGGCCGATCTTCGCCACCGTGCTCTCGGTGCTGCTGACCATCGCCGGCGCCATCGCGCAGCGCTCGCTGCCGATCTCCGAATACCCCGAAATCGCGCCGCCGACGGTGTCGATCCGCGCGACCTATCCGGGCGCCTCGGCCGAGGTCGTCGCTGCTACGGTGGCGACGCCGATCGAGCAGGAGGTCAACGGCGTCGACGACATGCTCTACATCTCCTCGCAGTCGACCGGCGACGGCGTGGTGACGATCAACGTCGTGTTCAAGGCCGGCGTCGACATCGACCAGGCGCAGGTGCTGGTGCAGAACCGCGTCTCGCAGGCCGAAGCCCGCCTGCCGCAGGACGTGCGCGCGCTCGGCATCCAGGTCCGCAAGGCCTCGCCCGACTTCCTGATGGTCATCAACATGATCTCGCCGGACGGGTCGCGCGACGCGCAATACATCTCGAACTACGCCTCGCTCTATGTGAAGGACGTGCTGACCCGCGTCGACGGCGTCGGCGACGTGCAGGTCTTCGGCGCGCGCGACTTCTCGATGCGCATCTGGCTCGATCCGGCCAAGATTTCCGCGCGCAACCTGACGGCCGGTGACGTGGTCGCCGCGCTCAGGGCAGCGAACGTCCAGGTCGCGGCCGGCGCGCTCAACCAGCCGCCGGCGAAGTCGGACGGCGCCTTCCAGCTCTCGGTCAACACGCTCGGCCGCCTGACTGACGTGACCGAGTTCGAGAACGTCGTCGTGCGCTCCGATGCCGATGGCGGCACGATCCGTATCCGCGACATCGCGCGCGTCGAGCTCGGTTCGCAGGACTACACCACCAACGCATATCTCGATGACAAGAACACCGTCGCCATCGGCGTCTTCCAGCGACCGGGCTCCAACGCGCTCGCGACCTCCGACTTGCTGATCTCGACGATGAACACGATGGCCAAGCAGTTCCCTGCCGGGCTCGAGCACCGCATCATCTACAACCCGACCGAATTCATCGGGGAATCGGTCGACGCGGTCGTTCACACGCTGCTCGAGGCCATCGCGCTCGTCGTCGTCGTCGTGATCCTGTTCCTGCAGACCTGGCGCGCCGCGATCATCCCGATCGTCGCGATCCCGGTCTCGCTGGTCGGCACCTTCCTGGTGATGAGCGCGGTCGGCATCTCGTTCAACACGATCTCGCTGCTGGCCCTCGTCCTGGCCATCGGCATCGTCGTCGACGACGCGATCGTGGTGGTGGAGAACGTCGAACGCTATCTGGCGGAGGGCATGACGCCCAGGGAGGCCGCGCACAAGACGATGGACGAAGTCGGCGGCGCGCTGCTGGCGATCGCGCTCGTGCTCTGCGCGGTGTTCATCCCGACGGCCTTCATCAGCGGCCTGCAGGGCACCTTCTACCAGCAGTTCGCGGTCACCATCGCAGCTTCGACGGCGATCTCCTGCTTCGTCTCGCTGACACTGTCGCCGGCCATGTCGGCTGTGCTCCTCAAGGCGCACAAGAAGCACGACGAGCATGAGCAGCACGGCTTCTTCTACAAGCTGGGAGCGCCGGTCCGCGGGTTCTTCCACTACTTCAACGCCGGCTTCGACTGGCTGTCGCGCACCTATGGGCGCGTCACCTCGCGGCTCATCCGGATCGCGGTGATCCTGCTGATCATCTATTCCGGCCTGATCGCGGCGACCGTCTACGACATCCGCAAGACGCCGACCGGTCTCGTGCCGCAGCTCGACCGCGGCTATTTCATCGCCGTACTCCAGTTGCCGCCCGGTTCCTCGCTGCAGCGCACCGACGCAGTGCTCCACAAGGCCAACCAGATCCTGCTGTCCCGTCCCGGCGTCGCGCATACCGTCGCCTTCGCCGGCCTGGACGGCGCGACCTTCACCATCGCGCCGAATGCCGGCGTGGCCTTCGTCACGCTCGCACCGTTCAAGGAGCGCGAGAAGCAGGGCCTGACCACGCAAGGCATCCTGAACGATCTGCGTCAGCAGATGTTCGGAATTTCCGAAGCCTTCACTCTGCTGATCGAGCCGCCGGCCATTCCGGGCATCGGCACCGGCGGCGGCCTGAAGGGCTATGTGCAGGATCGCGGCGGGCGTGGCCTGGCGGCGCTGGAAGGCGCGGCCTGGATCGTCGCCGGCTCGGCCGGGCAGGTGCAGGGCATCCAGCAGCCCTTCACCCTGTTCTCGACCAAGACACCGCAGATCTACGCCGATATCGACCGCACCAAGGCGGAGATGCTCGGCGTGCCAATCACGCGCATCTTCGAGACGCTGTCGGTCTATATGGGCTCGGCCTATATCAACGACTTCAACCTGCTCGGCCGCACCTTCCGCGTCACGGCCCAGGCCGACAATCCGTTCCGCCTGAGCACACGCGACGTCGCCAATCTCAAGACCCGCAATGCGGATGGCGAGATGGTGCCGATCGGCTCGGTCGCGTCGTTCCACGACACGACCGGCGCCTATCGCGTGCCGCGCTACAACCTCTACCCGGCGGCGGAGGTGCAGCTCTCGATGGCGCATGGCTTCTCGACCGGCCAGGGCATCGCGGCGGTCGAGCAGATCGCACAGCAGCGCCTGCCGGCCGGCTTCGGCTTCGAATGGACCGAGATCGCGTTGCAGGAGAAGCTCGCCGGCAACACCGCGGTCATCGCCTTCGGGCTCGCGGTGGTGTTCGTCTTCCTGCTGCTGGCGGCGCTCTATGAGAGCTGGCTGCTGCCGCTCTCGGTCATCCTGATCGTGCCGATGTGTATCCTCGCCGCCATGTTCGGCGTGAACTACGCCGGGCTCGACCGCAACATCCTGGTCGATATCGGCCTGGTGGTGCTCGTCGGCCTAGCGGCGAAGAACGCGATCCTGATCGTCGAGTTCGCCAAGCAGGCGGAGGAGGAAGGCATGCACCGCCGCGACGCGGCCATCGCTGCCGCCCGCACCCGTCTGCGGCCGATCCTGATGACCTCGATGGCCTTCATTCTCGGCGTGCTGCCGCTGACCGTCTCGGTCGGCGCCGGCGCCGAGATGCGCCAGGCCATGGGCATCGCGGTGTTCTCCGGCATGCTGGGCGTGACCTTCTTCGGCCTGATCTTCACGCCGGTGTTCTATGTGATGGTGCGCTGGCTGGCGGATCTGCGCGGCAACCGACGCAAGGCTCTGGCTGCTCAGGAGCCGACCGGGGCGCACTGAGCGCTCCGGACCACTCAAACGAAAAAGGGCCGCTGACGCGGCCCTTTTTTATTCGGCACCGCCGCCGTCATTCTCGGGCGGCGCGATGCGGCGACCCAAGAATCTCAGGACCAGAAGACGCGGGGGCCTTGTCCGGCGAGAGATGCTCGGATCAAGCCCGAGCATGACGGCCTGGTTGGCTCAGCCCCACCAGCGCTCGGAAACCGGGAAGCGGCCGGCAGCCTGCTCGATCACCTCGCCGAGCGAGAACAGCGTCTCCTCGTCGAAGGGCCGGCCAATCAGCTGGAGGCCGAGCGGCAGGCCCTGGCCGTCGAGCCCGGCCGGCACGGCGATGCCCGGCAGACCGGCCATGTTCACCGTCACGGTGAAGATGTCGTTCAGGTACATCTCGACCGGATCGGCCGAGCCCTTCTCGCCGATGCCGAAGGCGGCCGACGGCGTCGCAGGCGTGAGCACCGCGTCCATGCCCTGCGCATAAACGGTCTCGAAGTCACGCTTGATCAGGGTGCGGACCTTCTGGGCGCGCAGGTAATAGGCGTCGTAATAGCCGGCCGAGAGCACATAGGTGCCGATCATGATGCGGCGCTTGACCTCGGCCCCGAAGCCGGCGGCGCGGGTCTTCTCGTACATCTCGACGATATCCTTGCCCTGCTCGCGCAGGCCGTAGCGGACTCCGTCATAGCGGGCGAGGTTCGACGAAGCCTCGGCCGGCGCGACGATGTAGTAGGCCGGCAGGGCGTATTTGGTGTGCGGCAGCGAGATCTCTACGATCTCGGCTCCGGCGGCCTTGAGCCAGGCGATGCCCTGCTGCCAGAGCGCGTCGATCTCGGCGTTGAGGCCGTCCAGCCGGTACTCCCGGGGAATGCCGATCTTCATGCCTTTCACCGAACGACCGACGGCCGCCTCGTAATCCGGCACGGCCATGTCGACCGAGGTTGTATCCTTCGGATCGTGGCCGGACATCGAGCGCAGCATCACGGCGGCGTCGCGCACGGTCTTGGCGATCGGCCCGGCCTGGTCGAGCGAGGAAGCGAAAGCGACCGTGCCCCAGCGCGAGCAGCGGCCATAGGTCGGCTTGATGCCGACCGTGCCGGTGAAGGCGGCCGGCTGGCGGATCGAGCCGCCGGTATCGGTCGCGGTGGCGGCAAGGCAGAGATCGGCGGCGACGGCCGAGGCCGAACCACCCGACGAGCCGCCCGGCACAAGATGGTTGCCCTCGACGGCGCCGCCCTGCCCGGCACCGACATTGGAGCCCTTCCGGCGCCACGGATTGACGACGTTTCCGAAGGCCGAGGTCTCGTTCGACGAACCCATGGCGAACTCGTCATTGTTGAGCTTGCCGAGCATCACGGCGCCGTCGCGCCAGAGCTGGCTCGTGACGGTCGATTCATAGGGCGGCACGAAATTGCCGAGGATCTTCGAGCACGCGGTGGTGCGCACACCCTGGGTGGCGAAAAGATCCTTGATGCCGAGCGGCAGGCCTTCGAGCGGGCCCGCCTCGCCCTTCGCCAGCTTCTCGTCGGAGGCGGCGGCCTGCTTCAGCGCATGGTCCGGCGTTTCGAGCACATAGGCGTTCAGCGTCCGGCCCTTCTCGACGGCGGCGATATGGGCCTTCGTGAGCTCGGTGGCGGAGAAGGTCTTGGCCTTCAGGCCGTCGCGGGCCTCGGTCAGCGTCAGGCGGGTGAGATCGGTCACGGGGATATTCCGGAGTTATCTGGTCAAAGAGACCCCGGATCGCGCTACGCGCGTCCGGGGTGATCGAATAGGCGCGCCTCGCGCCTATTCGATCACCTTCGGCACCATGAAATAATCGTCCTCGGAAACCGGGGCGTTGGCGACGATCTCGTCGGCGATCTCGCCGTCGTTGACCACGTCCTCGCGCTGCTTCATCGCCATCGGCGTCACCGAGGTCATCGGCTCGACACCCTCGACATTCACCTCGTTGAGCTGCTCGACGAAGCCGAGGATGGCGTTGAGCTCGTCTTGCAGCTTGGGCAGATCGGCCTCCGGCACAGCGATGCGCGCCAGATGCGCGACGCGTTTCACGGTGGCGAGATCGACCGACATGGCGGACTCCTGAAAGACTGGCGGTGCAGCGCACCCAATTGCTGTCAGGGCTATAAGCGGAGGATCGAGCGCCCGCAACATGGGCGCTCGAACTCCTGTCTTGTCCGGCGCGTGAGGCCCCGGCTCAGACCGTGAAGGCCTCGCCCTTCTTCGGCACCACCGCCTCGACGCTGCTGCCCTTGAGCCCGGCGACGAAGGTGTCGGCGTTCTGGTCGAGCAGCGCGAAGGTGGCGTAGTGGCTCGGGATCGCGACCTTCGGCTTGACGAAGCGGGTCATGGCGAGCGCGGCGACCTTGCCGCCCATGGTGAAGCGGTCACCGATCGGGCAGATGCAGGCCTCGACGCCGTGGATCTCCGAAAGGAGTTCCATATCCGAGAAGATGTCGGTGTCGCCCATGTGCCAGAGCGTCTTTTCGCCCTTGGCCTTGATGATCACGCCGTTGGCGCTGCCGACCGGGACGTTGACGCCGCCCTCGCCCATGCCGGCCGAGTGGTCGGCACGGACCAGCGTCACGCTGAACGGGCCGAGATCGACAGTGCCGCCGGTGTTCATCGGCTGGAAGCTCTTCAGCCCTTGCGAAGCCAGGTGCATGGCGAGGTCATAGTTGGTGACCACCGTCGCGCCGGTCGATTCGGCGATGGCGAGCGTGTCGCCCACATGGTCGCCATGGCCGTGGGTGACGACGATATGGCTGACGCCCTTGGAGATGGCCGCGACATCGCCTTCGAAGGCCGGATTGCCGGTGAAGAAGGGGTCGATCAGGACGGTGGCGCCCTCGATCTCGAGGCGGAAGGCCGCATGGCCGTACCAGGTGAGTTTCATGCGAGAGCTCCAGGCGTTCGAAGTGCCGCCCTCTTCTAGGCCGATCCGCGCGGCCGACCAAGTCGACAATCCTGTGGCGGCCGTGCAGGCTGCCCCCACGCCCAACCTACGGAATCGCCCCATGACCGACGCCGCCACACTTGCCCGCCGGATCGCCCAGGGGCATGGCGATGAGCCGGCCGACCTCGTCATCAAAGGCGCCAGGCTCCTCGATTTCGTCACCGGCGCGCTAGTCGAAAGCGACATCGCCATCTGCGGCGACACGATCGTCGGCACCTATGGAAGCTATGAGGGCCGGCGCGTCATCGATGCCCGCGGCCTGATCGCCGTGCCAGGCTTCATCGACACGCATCTCCACATCGAATCCTCGCTGGTGACGCCGCTCGAATTCGAGCGCTGCGTGCTGCCGCATGGCGTCACCACCGCGATCTGCGACCCGCATGAGATCTCAAATGTGCTCGGCGCCGAGGGCATCCGCTACTTCCTGGCCTCAGCCGAAGCGATGCGGATGGATTTGCGCGTCAACCTATCGAGCTGTGTGCCGGCGACGCATCTGGAAACGGCTGGCGCCCGACTGGAAGCGGGCGACCTGACGCCGCTGATGGACCATCCGAAGGTCATCGGGCTCGCCGAGTTCATGAACTTTCCTGGCGTGATCCATCGCGATCCGGGCTGTCTCGCCAAGCTGGAGGCGTTCTCCCACCGCCATATCGACGGCCATGCACCGCTGGTGCGCGGGCTCGACCTCAACGCCTATCTTGCCGCCGGCATCCGCACCGACCATGAGACGACCACGGCCGAAGAAGCTCGCGAGAAGCTCGCCAAAGGCATGGCGATCCTGATCCGCGAGGGCTCGGTCTCGAAGGACCTGCATGCGTTGATCCCGCTGATCTCGCGCGATGCCTCTCCCTTCCTCGCCTTCTGCACAGACGACCGCAACCCGCTCGATATCGGCGAGGAAGGCCATCTCGACTACATGATCCGCACGGCCATCGCGAACGGTGCGGATGTGCTCGCGACCTATCGCATCGCCTCGCACTCGGCTGCGCGGAATTTCGGCCTGTTCGACCGCGGCTTCATCGGGCCGGGCAAGCGCGCCGACATCGTTCTGGTGGAAAGCCTCGCCGCCTGCTCGGTGAAGCAGGTCTTCACTGGCGGCCGGCTGGTCGAGGAAGCGCTGTTCGCGGATCGCACTGCCGTGCCGGCGGTCGGCCATGGCAGCGTAAAGTGCCGACCCGTCACGCTGGATGCCTTCCAGGCAAAGGCGCGTGAGGGCGAGACGCCGGTGATCGGCGTGGTGCCGGGGCGGATCATCACCGAGCGGCTTTCGATGCCCCTGCCCTCGCGGGACGGCCTCGCTTTGCCCGATCTCGAACAGGATGCGGTCAAGGTCACAGTGATCGAACGACACGGCAAGAACGGCGGCATCGCCACCGGCTTCGTCCATGGCTTCGGCATGAAGCGCGGCGCCATCGCCTCATCGGTCGGTCATGACAGCCATAATCTCTGCGTCGTCGGTGTGGACGACGCGGCGATGGCAGCCGCCGCTAACCGGCTGATCGAGATCGGCGGCGGCTTCACTGTCGCCGAGGGCGAGAGGGTGACGGCGGAGCTCGCGCTACCCGTCGCCGGGCTGATGAGCGAAGAATCCTTCGAGACGGTGCGGCACGACCTGGAGCAGTTGCGCGCCGCGGCGAAGGCGCTCGGCGTCGTGCTGGCCGAACCCTTCCTCCAGGTCGCCTTCCTGACCTTGCCGGTGATCCCGCATCTCAAGATCACCGACAAGGGGCTGGTCGATGTGGATCGGTTCGACTTCGTGTGAGTCTATGGCGACGCGCTAGATCGTGAATTTATCACCTGGGCGCCTGTAACGGGCGGGAAGCTGCGGTTGGAGCCTCCGCTCCTACACTTATCGGCGCTTGCCCACACGGCCGCGTAGCTCATCCATCAGGTCTTTGATTTCGCACTCGACGACGTAGAGGTCGCCGAGCGACTGCCCGTTCACTGCGCCTACATTCAAGCGAGCTATCAACCGGTAGAAGAAGCGGGCGTGGAGTGGACCTCGGCCAAATGGCATTGCGATCCCAAGCCGGTAAGCCCATCGATTGGGCGCTCTTGCCGTTACCGAAGCGAGCCAATCGCGATGGGCGATAAAGGTCTCCAAACGCTCGGATAGTTCGCGGTCGCTAAGCTTCGCAAGATCGCCCCGAAGATTGATGCCCAATCGCACAGCTTTACCCCGCCACGGCCTCGCCGCGCCCGAATCTCGGCTCGACCTGTCCGATCGGCCGCTCAACTCGCAATTGGCCATTCGCGAAACACCCAGGTCGAACATCTCAAACAGGCATTCAATCGAATCTCGGCTTACAATCTCAAGCACCTGATCCTGATCGAATAGGAGGCTCGCATGAAGGCGTGCACGCTGGCTTGTGCCCTGTCGTTTGTGGTCTTTGGGAGCTATTCGGCTTCCGCGCAGCAGGTTCCTCGTTTCGACATTGCCGCCGGCTGCAAGGCAGCCCTGGCGCTGACGCCCGAGGATCGGGACCCCATCCAAAGCTGCATTCGGGACGAGGCGGACGCTGAGCGTCAGCTTCAGACAATCTGGAGCGGCGCGGCCGCGAACCATCGCGAAACCTGTACCACGAAAGCTCAGCTGATCGGGCCACCGAGCTATGTCGATCTGCTTGTCTGTCTGCAGATGTATGAAGGCAATATCTCAGTCGCGCCGCCAAGCCGCCGCCGGCAGCCGTGAGGGGTCGTTATCGGCTCCCGGCCTGGATGAGGCCGTCCAGCGCCGCCATGACCCGCTCGGCGACGAGGCCGGAAACGCGCCCGTTCGATTCCACCGTATTGCCCGCGATATGCGGGGTCAGGATCAGGTTCGGGGTGCCGGCGAAGACCTTGGCCGCATCCTTGCGCAGCGGCTCCTGCTCGTAGACGTCGATCGCCGCGCCGCCGAGCCGGCCGGCCTTGAGCGCTTCGACCAGCGCCGCCTCATCCATCACGCCGCCGCGGGCGGTGTTGATTAGGATCGCATCGGGCTTCATGCGCGCGAAGGCGCGCGCGTCGATCAGCCCGCGCGTTTCGGCCGTCAGCGGCACGTGCAGGCTGATCACGTCCGCCTCGGCGAGCAGTTCGTCGAACCCGAGCCGGCGCACACCCTTCCAGGCCGGATCGTCAGCAGGCAGCCGGGGATGGAAGGCCGCGACCTCCATGCCGAGCGCGCGGGCATGATCGGCGACGCCACGCGCGATGCCGCCGAAGCCGACGAGCCCCATCAGCTTGCCGGCGATCTCGCGGCCGATCAGCTTCGTCTTGGGAAATTCGCCGGCCAGCATCGCCGCATTGGCGAAATAGGCGCTGCGCATCAGCGTCATCGTCGTGCCGATGACGTATTCGACGACCGAGAGACTGTTGGCGCCGGTCGCCGGGAAGACCTGGATGCCACGGGCGGCGCAGACCTCCATGTCTAGATTGTCGAGGCCGACGCCGAGCCGGCCGATCACCTTCAGCACCTTCGCAGCCTCCAGCACGGGCCCGCGAACCTGCGTCTGGTTGCGCACGATCAGCGCCGGGGCATCGGCAAGGAGCCGGGCGAGTTCGTCCGGCTTGGCGTAGAGATCCGGATCGTGATGGACGCTGTAGCGCGCCTTGAGGCTCGCGACGGCAGCCTCGTCCATGAACTCGGTGATGACGATATCGGTCATGATGCTTGCCGCCCGCTCAGCCGATGACGACGAGGCCGCCGGTGACAATGACGAGGATGGTAAGGCTCGTGCCCGCGACCAGCGCCAGATGCCGCCAGCCAAGCCGCGCCATGACCGCCATCGAGGTGCCGAGCCCGAGCGCCGCGATGGCGACGAGCAGGCCCCAGCGCGAGGCTTCGAGCAGTCCATCGCGCACCGGCACGTAGAGCGGCTGAACCGAGGGCGTGAGCGCGAGCAGGCTGTTCAGCACGCAAAGCCCCAGGAAGACGATGGCGAAGACCGGCACCGGCACCTTGGCCTTGGCGAGCCCATCGCCATCGCGAACCAGCCACCAGCCGACGATCAGCACGGCGGGAAGCAGCAGGAAGACGCGGAAGAGCTTCACGATCACCGCCGCGTTGGCGACGTCGTCCGAGATCGATTGGCCGGCGCCGACGACCTGGGCGACATCGTGGATCGTGCCGCCGAGCATGATGCCTGTCTGCTGCGGCGAGAAGCCGAGCCAGACGCAGATCAGCGGGTAGAGGAGCATGGCGGCGGTCGCGAAGACGTTCATCGCGATGACGGTGAAGGCGACGTCGGCGGCCTTGTTGCGATAGTCCGGCACGACGGTCGCGGTGGCGAGCGCGGCGGAAGCACCGCAAACCGCCGTGGCAACGCCCGCCAGCGCGCCCAGCGCGCCCATCCCGGCCTCTCGGCCGAGCTGGCGCGCCAGCACGAAGCCGACGATGACGGTGACGGCCATCGAGCCTACGACGAGCAGCGCCGTCGAGACGCCGAGCGCGACGATGTCGCCAAGCGCGATGCGCAGGCCGAGCAGCGCGATCGCCCAGCGCAGCAGCTTCTTCACGCAGAAGGTCATGCCAGGCGCAAAGCGCTCGTTATTGGCGAGCGGGTGCAGCGCCATACCGATGATGAGCGCGATCACGATCGCCGGTATGCCGACGCGGCCGCCGGTGGCGGCCTTGAGCACGGGCTCCAGTTGCGCGGAAGCGACCGCGACGACGGCGGAGAGCAGGATACCGGGCAGGAGCCGGCCGAGCGAGCCCATCGGGCCCGCCTTGCGGGAAGCAGCGATGTCGGTCATGGCGAGGGGCGCGCCGTCACGGCGGAAAGTTCCTGAGGGCGGCTTCGCCGCATTAAGCGGGCGCATATAGCCTGATCGCCCGACATTGGCGATGGCCCTCGCGCCACAACCTTCGGGCGGCCGCCATTCGCCGGGTGCAGGACAAGCGCCGCTCGCAACCGCGGCCCATGCATGCTACCGCGAACGCATGGGGAGCCAGATCGTACCACTCGAAGCCTTTCTCGACCTGCCGCCGCACGCGCGGCTGCTCGGGCTCGACCTCGGCACCAAGACGATCGGGCTTGCGCTGTCGGACCTCGAACGGCAGATCGCGACACCGCTGGAGACCATCCAGCGCGTCAAGTTCGGGCTCGACGCGGCAGCGTTGTTGAAGATCGCGGAGAAACATCAGGTCGCCGGGTTGGTGATCGGCCTGCCGCTCAAC
Source organism: Hyphomicrobiales bacterium (assembly GCA_900473415.1). GTDB lineage: Bacteria > Pseudomonadota > Alphaproteobacteria > Rhizobiales > Beijerinckiaceae > Allobosea. The sequence continues at coordinate 8,395 of UCLR01000006.1, read as the reverse complement.
ATGGACGGGACGGAGGGGCCGCGCGTCCAGTCGACCCGCGCCTTCGTCCGCAATCTCGCGCCGCTCACCGCGCTGCCCATCGTGTTCTGGGACGAGCGGATGTCGACGCTGGCCGTGACGCGCACATTGCTCGACGCCGATGCCTCGCGCGCCAAGCGCGCCGCCGTGGTCGACAAGATGGCCGCCGCCTACATCCTGCAAGGCGCTCTCGACCGTCTCGGCCGGCTGACGCCTATGGCGGATGAAGAGGACGAGGGCTGACGGGTCCGAAAAACGATCAGGCCCGCGCGAGGGGCGCGGGCCTGACGATAGTTACTCGGTTTCGCTAGCGATCAGCGATCGTAGCGGAAATCGTAAGCACCGTAGGGCGCATAATAGCCACGATAGTAGGGCCGCGGTGCATAGACAGGCGCCGGCGCATAATAGCCGTCGTCGTAGTAATACGGGTCAGAATAGGCCCGTCTGTTCGCTGCGATGGCGGCTGCGCCAAGGATGCCGAGGCCGACAGCACCAGCGATCGCCGCACCGTTGCCGCGGTAATAGCCGCCGCGATAATAGCCGCCGCGGTAATAGCGGCGGTACTGGCTGTACTCGGCCTGCGCCTTGTCGAGGCGGGCCGGATCGAAGCTGCGCTGTTCCCGCGCCATCGCCGGCACGGCGACGCTGCCAACCGCGACGCTGGCGGCGGTCAGAGCAACAGCGACTTTCCTCTTCAGAGACATGACGGCATCTCCTTTCTCGGGATCCCCCGAACCATGCCGAGATGGTCGCAAGATCCAATTGAACGGCGCCTGAACCAATCGCGGCGGCATTGCGGCAGGAACAGAGCGGGTTGCCGCTTGCGCCCTTGCCGGCCGCCACACGGCATGAGACAGGCCGGCTAGGCAGTTAATGCATCAACGGATTCCGGGCTCCGTTGTTCCTGCACCCCGCCCGCCCGGCCAGTTTCCGGACATGCTCAACAGCCTGATCGCCGTCTTCCTCGTCATTGCGACGGGCTGGTTCCTGAAGAACCGCAACATCGTGTCTCAGACCCATTGGGTCGGGGTCGAGCGACTGACCTACCAGCTGCTGTTTCCAGCTGTGGTGATCCATACGCTGGCGATCGCCGACCTGCGCAACGTGCCCGTGCTCGCCATGGGGTTGAGCCTCGTCTTCGCGATCCTCAGCGTCGCCGCCCTCCTGCTGCTGGCGCGCCCGGCTCTTGCGAAGGTCGGCATCGATGGCCCCGCCTTCACCTCGATCTTCCAGGGCTCCGTGCGCTGGAACACCTTCGTCGGACTGGCGGTCGCGGCCGGGCTGCAGGGCCGCACCGGAACCACCCTGATGGCGATCGCCATCGCCGCGATGATCCCGCTGCTGAATGTGATGTGCGTGATCGTGCTCGCCCGCTACGCCAACGGCAAGCAGATGAGCGCCGATGCGACCATCCGCTCGATCCTCGTCAACCCCTTCATCTGGTCGTCGGCCGTCGGCCTGGTGCTCAACCAGGTCCAATGGGCGCTGCCGACCGCCTTCATCGGCTATCTCGACGCGCTCGGCCGGGCCTCGCTGGGCGTCGGCCTGCTGGTGGTGGGCTCGGCGCTCGACCTCAACCGGCTGGCGCGGCCGCGGCTGGCCCATGGCGTCGCGGTCGTACTGAAGCTCGTGGCGATGCCGCTTTTGGCGTGGCTCTATGCCGGCTGGCTCGGCGTCACCGGCCCGGCGCTGGCGATGACGGTGGTCGCTGGCTCCGTGCCCACCGCGACCGCGGCCTATTTCCTCGCAAGGGACCTCGGCGGCGACGCGCCGCTGATGGCGGAGATCACCACGCTCCAGACCCTGCTCGCCCTGGCGACGCTGCCGGCGGCCGTGTTTCTATTGACGACTCCTGCTTGAAATTTTCGACATTATACAATTTATGATTGTATTGACGGAAAGGAATCGCGCCTTCCGGGCAGGCTGGCCTTGAGCACGCGAGGGAATCGATCCGCCATGACGCAAAAGGCTCCCGACCCGGTGCCGCCCGTCGGCGATCCTGATGGCGACGACGTCTCCCAACGCCCCCTCACCCCGCTCGAAATCGCGTCCTTCGTCAAAAGCATGGCTGCCGAAATGCGGCTCATGACCCGCGACGCGAAGCTGAACGCGCTTTCCTATTTCCTCGAGATGGTCAGGGTCGAGGCCTCGGCCGAGATCGTGCGCCTCGCGAAGACGAGCGAGCGGGCGAGCTAGGCTTTCCCAGCCCGGTTAACTGGTCCGGGATACGGTCCCGCCGGGATGGCGTCGCGCGGCGCCTTCCAGTTCGAGCTCCACCAGGACGCGGTTGATCTCGCGCGCTGGCTGGCCGCTGGCCCGAACCAGGTCGTCGAGGGCGACCGGCGTCAGGCCGAGCAGGTCGAGCACAATGCGGCCGAGATCGAGCGGGCGGGTCGCTTCAACGCTGGGCTGCGGCGCGAAGCCGTCCTCGTCGCGAACGAAATTTGGCGGCGGCGCCACCTCGGGCAGGTCGAGTTCATCCCACATTACCTCGCTCGCCGGCTCGCGTGAGGTCTCGCGCAGCGCGCGGCGTTGTTCCGGCCAGAGCGGGAGATTTCCTTGCCGGAGCGGCGCCAGCGCCTCGATGACATGGGCTGCCTCGGCGCAGAGCGTCGCGCCTTCCCGGATCAGGTGATTTCCCCCTTCGGCGCGTGGATCGAGCGGCGAGCCGGGCACGGCGAAGACGAGCCTGCCCTGCTCATTGGCGAAGCGGGCGGTGATGAGCGAGCCGGAGCGGCGTGCCGCCTCGACCACGACGGTCGCCAGCGAAAGGCCCGAGACGAGCCGGTTGCGGCGGGGAAAATCGCGCGCTCGCGCAACCCAGCCGAGCGGCATCTCACTGACCAGTGCCCCGCGCTCGATGAGCCGCTGGGCCAACGGGATGTTCTGGGGCGGATAGATCTCGTCCAGCCCGCCTGCCAGCACGGCGACGGTGCCGGTCTCGATGCTGGCTTCGTGGGCCGCGGTGTCGATACCCCGCGCCAGTCCCGAGACGATGGCGAAATCGGCTTCGCCCAATTCGCGCGCAAGCCGGCCAGTGAATTTCAACCCAGCCGCCGAAGCGTTGCGCGAGCCGACCAGCGCAACGGCGGACCGCTGCAGGGCCTCAATCTGTCCGAGCACGGCGACGAGCGGCGGCGCCGAGTCGATCGCCTGCAAGGGTAGCGGATACTCAGCCTCGCCCAACGCGATGAATCGGCCGCCGAGGCGGGCGAGCGCAGCCATCTCCCTCTCGGCCTCCGCCAGCGAGCAGATGCGGATCGAGCGGCCGGCTTGGCGGGCGAGCTCCGGCAGGGCGTCGAGCGCGGCTTCGGCGCCGCCGAAGCGGTTCATCAGCGAGCGGAAGCTTCGCGGGCCGATACTCTCGCTGCGGATCAGGCTGAGCCAATCGAGGCGCTGGCGATCGGAGAGAGCGATCCCAGCCACCTCGGGTCAGCCCTTCTGGCCGATCTTGCCTTCGCGTCCGGCCAGCAGCCGGGCGATGTTCTCGCGGTGCATGATCCAGAGCAGCACGGTCAGAACGCCCATCACGACAGCGGCCTGCGGCATCCCGGCCCAGAACCAGAGCAGCGGCGGCGTCAGCAGGCTCGCAACCAGCGCCGACAGCGAGGAATAGCGGAAGAGCCAGGCGAGCCCGAGCCAGATCGCACAGAAGGCAAGCGCCACCACGGCCTTCACGCCGATCAGCACGCCGATATAGGTGGCGACGCCTTTGCCGCCCCTGAAGCCCAGCCAGACAGGAAAGAGATGGCCGAGGAAGGCGCCGACGCCCGCCGCCAGCGCAGCCTGCGGCCCGCCGATGAGATGCGCGCCGACGAGGACGGCGGCCGTGCCCTTCAGCATGTCGCCGAGGAGGGTGGCGGCAGCCAGCTTCTTGTTACCGGTGCGCAGCACATTGGTCGCGCCGATATTGCCCGAGCCGATGCTGCGCAGGTCGGGGCCACCGGCGAGCTTCGTCAGGATGATGCCGAAGGGGATCGAGCCGAAGAGATAGCCGACGACAAGCGCAACCAGCGTCACGGGCCCGGAAAGGCTCCAGTTCAGCGCTTCAGCCATTTAGCCCCTCACTCCCGCTTCCGCCGCAGCCTAGCCCGGCTCGGCCTCATAGACCACCCGTCCGCCGACGATGGTCGCCTGCACGATGCCTTCCAGCCGCGCCTCGTCGAAGGGCGAGTTCTTGGCCCGGGACTTCAGCTTGCGCTTGTCGACGACGTAGGGAGCTTCGGCGTCGAGCAGGATGAGATCGGCCGGCGCGCCACGCTCGAGCCGCGCGCTGCCCAGCCCAAGCAGCGCGGCCGGGCGCGCCGAGAGTGCAGCGAGCAGTCGCGGCAGGTCCGTCTGTCCGGCCTGCACCATGCGCAGCGCGGCCGACAGCATGGTCTCGATGCCGAGCGCGCCGTCCGCGGCCTCGGCGAAGGGCTGGCGTTTGGTCTCGACATCCTGCGGGTCGTGGTCGGAGACGACGACGTCGATCACGCCCTCGGCCAGCGCCGCGACCATGGCGAGGCGCTCATCCTCGGAGCGCAGCGGCGGCGAGACCTTGCAGAAGGTACGGTAGTCGCCGACGTCGTTCTCGTTGAGGGTAAGGCTGTTGATCGAGACGCCGCAGGTGACGCGGACGCCGTCCTGCTTGGCGCGGCGCACCAGCTCGGCCGATTCGGCGCAGGAGATCATCGCCGCGTGGTAGCGGGCACCGGTGGCCCGGGCGAGGCGCAGGTCGCGCTCGAGCATCACCGTCTCGGCCTCGAGCGGGATGCCGGGCAGGCCCTTGCGGCTGGCGAATTCGCCCTCATTCATGACGCCGGAGCCGCGCAACTCGGGATCCTCGACATGGTTCATGATGAGGGCATCGAAGTTGCGGGCATAGATCATCGCCCGGCGCATCACCTGCGGATTGCGCAGCCCCTTGGCCCCGTCGCTGAAGGCAACCGCACCCGCTTCGAGCAGCAGGCCGAACTCGGTGATCTCCCTGCCCTCCAGCCCCTTGGTCAGGGCGGCGCTGGGCAGGACGTTGACGATCGCCTTGTCGCGGGCGCGGCGCTTCAGGAAGTCGATGATCGCGGGATCATCGATCGGCGGGTCAGTGTCCGGCCGGCAGACGATGGTGGTGACGCCGCCGGCGGCGGCCGCCTGCGAGCCCGTGCCGAGCGTCTCGCGGAATTCGGCGCCCGGCTCGCCGAGGAACGCGCGCAGATCGACAAGGCCCGGCGTCAGCACGAGGCCCTTCGCATCGATGAGGCGCACGCCCTCTGGCGTCGCCGGCGCCGCGCCCCATTCGATCGAGGCGATCGCGCCGTCGCGCAGCAGGATGGAGCCCCTGCCCTCGCGCCCGCTGGCCGGATCGACCAGCCGGGCGTCGACGATCGCGAGGTCCTGCGGATCAGTCATGCTCGGTTCCATCCCGTCAGGCGTTCGGCAGGTGCTGCGCCAGCGCGTCGAGCACCGCCATGCGGACCGCGACGCCCATCTCGACCTGCTCGCGGATCAGTGACTGCGCGCCGTCGGCGACCTCCGAGGAGATCTCGACGCCGCGGTTCATCGGGCCGGGGTGCATCACCAGAGCGTCGGGCGCGGCGCGCTCCAGCTTCTCGCGATCGAGCCCGTAATAGCGGAAATATTCCTTGGAAGAAGGCACGAAGGCGCCGTGCATGCGCTCGAGTTGCAGGCGCAGCATCATCACGATGTCAGCGCCTTCGAGCCCCTTGTTCATGTCGGTGAAGAGCTCGACGCCCATGCGTTCGATGCCGGGCGGCATCAGCGTCGAGGGCGCGATCAGGCGGACCTTCGCCCCGAGCGCATTGAGCAGGATGATATTCGAGCGGGCGACGCGCGAATGCAGGATGTCGCCGCAGATCGCGACCGTCAGCCCCTGGATGCGGCCCTTGTTGCGGCGGATGGTCAGCGCATCGAGCAGCGCCTGCGTCGGGTGCTCATGGGCGCCGTCGCCGGCATTGACCACCGAGCAGCCGACCTTGCGGGCGAGCAGGTTGACCGCGCCCGCCGCGTGATGGCGCACGACGATGATGTCGGGGCGCATGGCGTTGAGCGTCGCAGCCGTGTCGATCAGCGTCTCGCCCTTCTTCACGGAGGAGGAGGCGACCGACATGTTCATGACGTCGGCGCCCAGCCGCTTGCCCGCGAGCTCGAAGGAGGCCTGCGTGCGTGTCGAGGGTTCGAAAAAGAGGTTGATCTGGGTGCGGCCGCGCAAAGTGGCCGTCTTCTTCTCGACCTGCCGGGAGAGCGCGACGTAGTCCTCGGCACTGTCCAACAGCGCCTCGATGTCCAGATGGGACAACCCCTCGATCCCGAGGAGATGGCGGTGCGGATAGAGCGGTGCTGTCGATGTCATTTGAAGCAGACTGTCTAGGCGCGAGTCGGGAGCTGCGCAAGCGCGAGGGCGGCGGTGTCGACAGCTATTCGACCAGCGACGCCGCGAGCTTCCGGACAGCAGCAAGACGGCTCGCACGCAACGCCAGCGCGAAGCAGAGCAGCGCGCCCAGCGCGGCACCGGCCAGCACGAGGCCTGCGCCCAGCGAGGGCCGCACCGCCAGGCCCGCCAGCGAGGTGGCCAGCGCCCCCACCACCATCTGGATGAAGCCGTAGAAGCCCGACGCCGAACCCGCCAGCTGAGGCTCGACGCTCAGAGCCTCGGCCAGGGCCGGCGCGCTCGCAATGCCGGCGCCGAAAGTGAAGAGCATCGCGCCCGAGAGCGCGACAACGACGGTGAGATGGCCGGAGAGCGTTACCGCCAGCAGGAGGAGCGCCCCCGCCAGGCTGATCGCGCTGCCGCCGATCAGCAACCCGGCCACCTTCGTGCGGCCGACCAGCCGGCTGCAGCACAGGTTGCCGAACCAGACGCCGGTGACGATCAGAGCGAGATAGGTGCCGATCTCATGGGGAGGGCGATCCAGCTCATGCCCGAAGATGAAGGGTGCAGCGCTGACGAAGGCATACATCGGCGTCGTCGCCAGACTGCCGCCGAGCGCATAGCCGAGGAAGACCGGGGCCCTGAGCAGCCGGCCGTACCCGCGCAACACCGTCGCGACATTCTTGCCGGCGTCGGGCCGAGCGGTTTCGGGCAGGACGCGCCAGGTCAACAACAGGTTCGCCACACCCATCGCGGCGAGGCCATAGAAGATCGCCCGCCAACCGAGGACCTCCGACACCGCGGTGCCGATCAGCGGCGCGACGCCGGGGCCGAGAATGACGATCAGGTTCATCGTCGCGAGCCGGCGCGTCGCATCGGCGAGGCCCGAGCCGTCCCGCACGATTGCCCGACCCAGAACCAGTCCCGCGCAGCCGCCGAGCGCCTGCAACAGCCTGATCGCGATCAGCGCTCCGGCCCCCTGAGCGAGAGCGGCGGCGATGCTGGCAAGCGTGTAGATCGTCAGCCCGACGACGAGGACCGGACGTCGGCCGAAACGATCGGAAAGCGGGCCGTAGACGAGTTGCCCGAACGCCAGACCGAGAATGTAGAAGCTGATGGTCAGTTGCAGCGAGCCAGCGCTGGCGCCGAGATCGAGCGCCGCCAGCGGCAGGGCGGGCACGAAGACGTGCATCGCCAGCGTGCCGCTGAAGGTGATCAGCGCGAGCAGCCAGAGCGGCGCGGGCCGAACGGACCGATCGGGAACAGGCTGGGCGGCGGTCATGCGGGCCCCTCTACCGGCAGCGCGGCGAGCGCGTCGCAGATCCGGTCAAGACTTGCAGCGATCCGCACGAGGTCTTCTTCAGGGATGTCGCGGATCGCCGCGAGCCGCACCTCGCGGGAAATCGTCTCGACGCGCGCGACCAGCGCCACTCCCTCAGGGGTCAGGCGGATCGTCTTGGCGCGGCGATCCTCCTCATCCTCGCGACGCTCGATCAAGGCGGCGGCCTGCAGGCTGTCGAGCAGGCGCGCGACCGTCGAACCGTCGAGGGCGAGCGAGGTAGCGAGATCCTTCTGTCGCATGGCAGCCTCGGCCCGCGACAGATGAAGCAGCGGCAACCAGGTCGCCTCGGTCAGGCCGTAGGCCTGAAGCCTGACATCGACCGCCCTGCGCCAGAGGCGCGCAGCGCGCGCGACAGTGCGCCCGATCATCTCCTTTGCCGTGCCGGGGTCCATGCTGACTCCTTTCATGCAAAGACAATAATTGCCTCTGCATCTATCTCAATGCGCGCCGTGATCATGGCCGTCCCGCTCGAACGACGGACGGATCGATCGCGGCTTGCGCCCTGCCCGCCTTTCGGCGAAACGCGATTATTCTCGCCTGCTCTGCCTGAAAGGATCTGTCCGTGTCCGGCCCGAACCATACCTATGTCCCCGAAGCCCACGGCGCCGACTGGCAGAGCCTGACGCCGGCCGAAGCGGGCTTCGATGCCGGCCGGCTCGCGGCGGCCG